>NZ_JBVIYV010000010.1:330763-334838 GCF_055592265.1 Streptomyces sp. NPDC041129
GACGAACAACACCCCCCCCTACGCCCCCCGTACCCCCCCCCTTTCCCGCCCCCCCCCCCCCCACGCCGGGCGGACCCTCGGGCGGATCAGCGGGTGCGGCGTGCCGGACGGGTGCCGCGGGCCGGACGGGCGTCGCGGGCCGGGCGGGAGAGGACGACCATGCTGCGCGGCTCCACCCGCAGCCGGGTGCCGGCCTTGCGTTCCCGCTCGTCGGGGATGCCGTCCGGGTCGGCGGTGTCGATCAGGGTGGTCCATCGCTCGCCGAAGGAGTCGTCTGGCAGGCGGAAGACGACCGGTTCCCAGTAGCCGTTGAGCAGCAGCAGGAACGAGTCGTCGACCACCCGGCGGCCGTGCGGGTCGCGTTCGGCGATGGCGTCGCCGTTGAGGAACACGCCCATCGAGTGCGCGTCCTCGCGGTGCCAGTCCCGCTCGGTCATCTCCCGGGCGTCGGGCCGCAGCCACATCACGTCGGGCAGCGGCTGTCCGGGGTTGGTCGGGGTCTCGCCGCGGAAGAAGCGGCGTCTGCGCAGCACGGGGTGCCGGGCGCGCAGGCCGATCACATAGCGGGTGAAGTCGGCGAGCGAGCGCTGCTCGTCCGTGGTCTCCCAGTCGACCCAGGAGACCTCGTTGTCCTGGCAGTACGCGTTGTTGTTGCCGCGCTGGGTCCGGCCGAGTTCGTCACCGTGGCAGAGCATCGGGATGCCCTGCGACAGCAGCAGTGTGGCCAGCAGGTTGCGCTGCTGGCGGGCACGCAGCTCCAGCACGGCCGGGTCGTCGGTGTCGCCCTCCGCCCCGCAGTTCCAGGACCGGTTGTGGCTCTCGCCGTCCCGGTTGCCCTCGCCGTTGGCCTCGTTGTGCTTGTCGTTGTAGGACACCAGGTCACGCAGGGTGAAACCGTCGTGCGCGGTGACGAAGTTGACGCTCGCGCGCGGTGCGCGGCGGCTGTGCTGGTAGAGGTCCGACGATCCGGTCAGCCGGGAGGCGAACTCGCCCAGCGAGCCGGGCTCCCCGCGCCAGAAGTCCCGTACGGCGTCCCGGTAGCGGCCGTTCCACTCCGACCACAGCGGCGGGAAGTTGCCCACCTGGTAGCCGCCCTCGCCCACGTCCCAGGGTTCGGCGATCAGCTTGACGCGGCTGATCACCGGGTCCTGCTGGATCAGGTCGAAGAACGCGGACAGCCGGTCGACCTCGTGGAACTGCCGGGCCAGCGTGGCCGCGAGGTCGAAGCGGAAGCCGTCGACGTGCATCTCGGTCACCCAGTACCGCAGCGAGTCCATGATGAGCTGGAGCACGAAGGGGTGGCGCATCAGCAGGCTGTTGCCGGTGCCGGTGGTGTCGTAGTAGTGCGCCCAGTCGCCGTCGACCAGCCGGTAGTAGGAGGCGTTGTCGATGCCCCGGAAGGACAGCGAGGGGCCGAACTCGTTGCCCTCGGCGGTGTGGTTGTAGACCACGTCGAGGATGACCTCGAGGCCGGCCGCGTGCAGCGCCTTCACCATCGCCTTGAACTCGTTGACCTGCTGGCCCGAACTGCCGAACGCGGCGTAGGCGTTGTGCGGGGCGAAGAAGCCGATGGTGTTGTAGCCCCAGTAGTTGGCAAGGCCGCGGTCCTGCAGGACGCCGTCGTGGATGAACTGGTGGACCGGCATCAGCTCCACCGCGGTGACGCCGAGCGAGGTCAGGTGCTCGATGACCGCGGGGTGCGCGAGACCGGCGTAGGTGCCGCGCAACCGCTCGGGGATCTCGGGGTGGGCGCGGGTCATGCCGCGCACATGGGCCTCGTAGATGACGGAGTCCGCGTACGAGCGGCGCGGCGGGCGGTCGTCGCCCCAGTCGAAGTACGGGTCGGTGACCACGCCCAGCATCGAGTGCCCGGCGCTGTCGTCCGGGGACGGGCCGTCGGGCGAACGCTCGTACAGGGAGGCGTGGTTGTCGATCTGGCCGTCCACGGCGCGGGCGTACGGGTCGAGCAGCAGCTTCGCCGGGTTGCAGCGGTGACCGAGGGACGGCTGCCAGGGGCCGTGCACGCGGTAGCCGTAGCGCCGGCCGGGGCCGACGCCGGGCAGGTAGGCGTGCCAGACGAAGCCGTCGACCTCGTGCAGCGGGACGGGCGTCTCGGCGCCCGCGTCGTCGACCAGGATCAGCTCGACACGCTCGGCGACCTCGCTGAACAGGGCGAAGTTGGTGCCCTCGCCGTCGAACACGGCCCCCAGCGGATAGGGGTGCCCGCTCCACACGGACACCCCTTTCCGGGACTTCCGTGCCGTCACCGGGCGCCCTCCAGGACGCCGTCCGCGGCGGTCGCCGGTGCGGCCAGCGCGGCCACCCTCAGCTCGCGCGGCACCTGCAGGCCCTCGGTGAGGCTCGGCGCCGGGGCGGTCGGGACCAGCGGGACGCGCTCGCCGGTGCGGGCGCGCTGCGAGAACCAGATGATGACGCCTCCGGTCTCCGAGGCGCAGCAGCCCCATCCGTCGCTCATGGCGGCGATGTCCGCCAGGCAGGCCCGCAGGTCCTGGCCCGGACGCAGATCGCGGTCGTCGCCACCGACCGCCGTGATCAGATGCTGGCCGTTCCACCACATCTCGATCGACATGGTCTTTTCCGTGGCGTGCTGGTCGATCGCCCGCAGCAGCAGTTCGGCGCCGCGGCGGACGGGGGCCACGAGGTTGTCGAGGTCCCAGTAGCGGAGGTGGGCGCCCAGGATGCGGCTGACCTGTCCCACCCGTTCCGGGCTGACTTCCACGTCGATGTGGTAGTAGCAGGGCACTGCGGTCTTCATCGTCGCTTGCTCCTCACCGGCGAGGCTCTCGCTCCCTCACCCCGTCCGGGAGGGATCCCGGACACCGAGCGTGAGCAGTAATCGCTTCTGAGTCACCTCCCACAGTGGGGTCGCTACGCCATTCGTGCAACACGAGCGTCCCGAACGGCCCTAGTCGTTGAACGTCCAACAGGACGGTGCGTGTCTGTACGTGCACCATGAGTGAAAGCCTCGATCGCCGTAACGGTTCCGTGCCCACCCCTGCGCGGAAACCACCCGACCGTCGGGAACGCGCCCAGTCGAGAGCGTGGAAGGTGAAGAGGGTCATGCTGCTACCCGCCAAGGCCGAAGTGGCCAGGCAGTTGCGGCGTTACCGGGCCTGGGAGCGCGTGATGCTCGCCTCGCCCCACGACCGCACGGTCCGGGCAACCTTCGAGGACTCGGGCTACACCTTGTGCGTGCTGATGGGAAAACGCTGCGCCCGGGAGGCAGCGGACGCGGCCGAGCGCTATCTGCGCTCCACTCTGGCCGGCTACCTGCGCGAGCAGGACGGCCGGCCCCAGCCGGGCCGGGCGGCGCGGCGCGCGCCGCCTTCGGAGCGGCGTTCCACGGCGCCAAGCCCATGACCTGGCACCGTACATGGCGTTCCCCACGGACCGGCAGCAGCCGGACGTGCATCGGATCGCGAAGCCGGGCCCTGGGCCCGGCTTCGCGCACGGCGGAGGTGAGAACCATGCGCAGGACCCCGGCCATCGGCCGCGTACCGGTACGTGACGTCCGGCCGGCCGTGGAGTGCGGCAGGCGCCCGGCGAAGGCGGTGACCGGGGAGACGTTCCAGGTCACGGCCACCGTGTTCCGGGAGGGGCACGACGCGGTCGGTGCGAATGTGGTCCTGCGGGATCCGAAGGGCCGTCGTGGCCCCTGGACGCCGATGCGGGAGCTGTCCCCCGGCAGCGACGTGTGGGGCGCCGACATCACGCCGGACGCCACCGGCCGCTGGACCTTCCGGGTGGAGGCGTGGAGCGATCCGCTGACGACCTGGCGGCACACCGCCTCCGTCAAGATCCCGGCGGGCATCGACACCGGCCTGGTCCTGGAGGAGGGCGCCGAGCTCTACGAACGTGCCGCCGCCGGGGTGCCCAAGGGACCCGAGCGGGTCCTGGTCCTGGAGGCCGCGCACGCCCTCGGCGACGACACACGGTCGGTCCACCACCGCCTGAAGCCCGCGCTGTCTCCTGAGGTGGAGGGGGTGCTGTCCCGTTATCCGCTGCGGGAGTTGGTGACCGCGTCGGAGGCGATGCCGCTGCTGGTGGAGCGGGA
>NZ_JBVIYV010000011.1:0-272239 GCF_055592265.1 Streptomyces sp. NPDC041129
TTCGACATGATCTGCAGGCCCGGACGGGCCAGCTCGGCGCGCATCAGCAGCGCCATCACGCCGCCGATCAGGAAGAACGCGAACGAGGTGACCAGGTACAGCGTCCCGATCGTCTTGTGGTCGGTGGTCGTCAGCCACCGCACGGCCCTGATGTCTCTGATCCTCTTCACGTCCCGCCTCTGTCGGCACCCGGCCCATCGGTCACACTCGGACGGCGCGAGAAGGATCACGGAAGAAGGGTGTGACGATCCGGTCGGTGCCGGACACGAACCGAGCATGAGCAACGACGAGATCTTCGCCGCTGCCTATCGCGAGCACTACTGGGCGGTCAGCCGCTATGTCGCGAGGCGGCTGCGGGGGCGGGCCGACGAGGTGGAGGAAGTGGTGGCGGAGGTGTTCACGGTCGCCTGGCGCCGCCGGGCCGACCTGCCCGCGACGCCGCTGCCCTGGCTGTACGGGGTGGCCCGCCACTGCCTGGCGAACGCGGTACGCGGTCAGGGGCGCCGGCGCCGGCTGGTGGACCGGCTCGGCAACGATGAGGCCGCACACGCCCGGCACGTCGCGGCCGGCCCCGACGCGGAGGCCCCCGGCGCCTGGGTGCACGAGGCGCTGGGCCGGCTGTCCCCGGCGGACCAGGAGGTGCTGCGCCTCGCGGCGTGGGAGGAACTCGGCGCCGACGAGATCGCGGTCGCCCTCGGCTGCGGCAGCCGGGCGGCGGCCATGCGGCTGCACCGGGCCAGGAACCGGCTGAGGACCGAGATCGACCGGCTGCGCCCCCCGGTCGCGGCCGCGACCGCCCCCGCCGACGCGACCACCCGCGAGGACGACCGACATGGCTGACGAACTCGAACTCCTGCGCCGCGCCAACCCGGTGCCGGACGACGGCCCCCACTTCGCGGACGGCCCCCTGGACGCGCGCGCGGAGCACCGGCTCCAGCGGCTGCTGCACGAACCCAGCCCACGGCACCGTGTCCGGCAGCTCCCGGTGTTCCCCGGCCGCGGCGGGCGCGCCAGGCTGGCCTGGGGGCTCGCCGCCACCGCCGTCGTCCTGGTGATCGCCGTCAACGCCGTGCTCGGTGATCCGGGCACCTCGCGGGCCGTGGCCGCGCCGCGGCCGCTGGCGGTTCGGTCCGGCTCCGCGCCCGTACCACTGCGGGACATGGTCGCCCTGGCCGACGCGGCCGCCGCGGCAGGCTCCCCGGACCTGCGCAAGGGCACGCACGTGCAGTCGTGGAGCCTCGGCATGAGCGACGGCGGGCCCCCCGTCACCCTCCCCGAGGAGCGGGTGGTGCGCTGGCGGGCGGACGCGAGCCACACCGAACTGGTCGTGGCGACCGACCCGCGCCGGCCGGGCCGCCCTGTCCTCACCGACGAGGGCGGCGAGCCGCACCTGGTGGCCGACGGCCATGTGATCAGCCGGACCACGTACCCGCCGATGTGGAGCGACGCCCCGCCCGAGGCGCCCCCGCCGCACACCGCGGCGCGCCTGCGCGCCTACCTCACCGAGATCGCCCGCCCCCGGACCGACCGCGGCACGGCCGCGCTGAGCACCGCCGAACTGCTCGACGCGGTAGCGGAACTGCTGGACCACTGGACCCTCGGCGCCCGTGAGTCGGCGGCCGTCGTCCGGCTGTTCGCGGGGACCGGGGGCCTCAGGCCGGCCGGCGAGGTGACCGACCGCCTGGGCCGCCCCGGACACGCGTACGTGCACGACACCGGAGGCATCCGGCACATGCTGATCCTGGAACCGCGCACCGGGGCCGTCCTCGGCATGGAGGACACCTTCACCGAGGACGCCCCCGAGTACGGCGTGAAGGCCGGGGCCGTCATGGGCTACAGCGCCTGGATGCGCTGATCACACCCCGGCCGCCTGCCGCCCGGCTCACCTGGACCGGATCCGCCGGGTCCGGGACGGGCGCGGCAGCGCGGGGCGCGGACGCGGACGCACGGCCCGCAGAACCGACCGGACGACGGCGGCGGACAGGTGCACACCCGCGGCGGACACCGGCGCGGACCGCCGCGGGCGGGCCCGCCCCCGTGCCGCCCGGGCCGAGAAAGTCCAGGTCAGCCGCGCGCCGACCTGGACCCTCGCGGTCTTCCTCCCTACTCGTCCCATGCCTGGATCAGAATCTGCTCGGCGATCTTTCCATCGCGCAGGGTGATCATCGACTCGGCGAGGACCCGGGTACCGTCTCCGTACTCGCAGGACTCGCAGTAGGCGGCCTGATCGCCCTGGACGACGCACCGGTCCAGCCTGTGCGTCATGTCGCGGCTGTAGACGTCGTCGAGCATCGCGGCGATCTCGCCGCGGCCGCGCAGGATCTTGGGATGGCTCGGCTGGGTGTTGCGGTCGATGATGCGGATCTGCGCGTCGTCCGCGTAGAGGGACAGCAGGGTGTTCCCCGTGGTCCCCTCTATGCCCCGGCGCAGTGTCTCGGTGTCGAAGCTGGAGCCTGTCGCGGTGCCCATGGTGTGACCTCCTTCAGGCGCCCGCGGCCCGGCGGGAAGAGGGCGGCGCGAGCCCCATCTCCGAGACTCCTCCGCCCCGGCGGGCTCGGCAAACGCAGACGGCCCGGTCCGCCTGACGAGTGAGCACCGCCCGGTGCCCGTGTCCGGCCGGGGCCCGGCACCGTTGCTGAGGGCATGATCTCAACACGACGCATCGTCGCCGCCGTCGGTCTCGCCGCCGGGTTCGCGGGCCTCGCCGCACCCATGGCAAGTGCGGCCGACAACGGCGCACCGGACACCGGGCGGATCAGCCCGATGGCCACCCTGGACTCGCTCGCCACCACCGGACTTCCCGCCGACCAGCAGGGCCAGATCCCGAAGGTCTCCGAGCAGTTGGGTGGTCTGAACCAGATCGGCGCACCGGACGGAGTGGGTCAACTGAGCCAGCTCACGGATCTGGTCGCGCCCGTGACCGGTCTGCTCCCCGGCCTCTGAACCCGACCCCCGCGGTCCGGGGGTCGTCCCGCTCGGGAACGGCCCCCGGACCGGCCCGGCGTATCGCCGGGCCGAAAGATCCACTCTTCCGGTCGTGCTCCGTGCCGCCACCCGCGGTTCGCGCGTAGGGTCGCACCGAACGCACTACGAGGAAGGGGCCGGACCATGGCGCAGGAAGTACGCGGCGTGATCGCACCGGGGAAGGACGAGCCCGTACGGATCGAGACGATCGTGGTCCCGGACCCCGGGCCCGGCGAAGCCGTCGTACGCGTCCAGGGCTGCGGCGTCTGCCACACCGATCTGCACTACAAACAGGGTGGCATTTCGGACGACTTCCCCTTCCTGCTCGGCCATGAGGCCGCCGGTGTCGTGGAGTCGGTCGGCGAGGGCGTCACGGACGTGGCCCCCGGTGACTTCGTGATCCTCAACTGGCGTGCCGTGTGCGGGAACTGCCGGGCCTGTCTGCGCGGCCGGCCCTGGTACTGCTTCAACACCCACAACGCGAAGCAGAGGATGACCCTGGCCGGCACCGGGCAGGAGCTCTCCCCGGCGCTGGGAATCGGTGCGTTCGCCGAGAAGACCCTTGTCGCGGCCGGACAGTGCACCAAGGTGGACCCGGCCGTCTCACCGGCCGTGGCCGGACTGCTCGGCTGCGGTGTCATGGCCGGTATCGGCGCCGCGATCAACACCGGCAACGTGGGCCGCGGCGACTCCGTCGCCGTCATCGGCTGCGGCGGCGTCGGGGGCGCGGCGATCGCCGGGGCGAACCTCGCCGGGGCGGCGAGGGTCATCGCCGTCGACATCGACGACCGCAAGCTGGAGAGGGCCCGCACGCTGGGCGCCACCCACACCGTCAACTCCAAGGAGAACGACCCGGTCGAGGCGATCCGCGAGCTGACCGGGGGCTTCGGCGCCGACGTCGTCATCGAGGCGGTCGGCCGCCCCGAGACCTACCAGCAGGCCTTCTACGCCCGTGACCTGGCCGGCACCGTCGTCCTCGTCGGCGTGCCCACCCCGGAGATGAAGCTCGAACTGCCCCTGCTGGACGTCTTCGGACGCGGCGGCTCCCTGAAGTCCTCCTGGTACGGCGACTGCCTGCCCTCCCGGGACTTCCCCATGCTGGTCGACCTGCATCTGCAGGGCCGGCTGCCGCTGGACGCGTTCGTCACCGAGACCATCCAACTCGACCAGGTGGAGCAGGCGTTCGAGCGGATGCACCACGGCGACGTGCTGCGCTCGGTGGTGGTCCTCTGATGACCGTGCGCATCGAACGCCTGGTGACCTCCGGCCAGTTCAGCCTCGACGGCGGCACCTGGGACGTCGAGAACAACGTGTGGATCGTCGGCGACGAGCGGGAGGTGATCGTCATCGACGCCGCCCACGACGCCGAGGCGATCGCCCGCGCCGTCGACGACCGGCGCCTGGCCGCCATCGTGTGCACCCACGCCCACAACGACCACATCGACGCCGCGCCCGCGCTCGCCGACCTGACCGGCGCCACCATCTGGCTGCACGCCGACGACATGCCACTGTGGCGGCTCACCCACCCGGACCGCGAGCCCGACCGGTACCTGGTCGACGGACAGGTCATCGAGACCGCCGGCGCCGATCTGACCGTCCTGCACACCCCCGGTCACGCGCCGGGGGCGGTCTGCCTGTACGACCCCGGACTCGGGGCCGTGTTCACCGGTGACACCCTCTTCCAGGGCGGTCCCGGCGCCACCGGGCGCTCGTACTCCCACTTCCCGACGATCATCGACTCCATCCGGGACCGGCTCCTCACCCTCCCGCCGGACACCAAGGTCCTCACCGGACACGGCGAGTCCACGACCATCGGGGCCGAGGCACCCCACCTCGAGGAGTGGATCAAGCGCGGGCACTGACCCCGGCACCGCCGAAACGCGGTAATAAGGTGACAGGAGATGTCCGGCTTCCCCGCGAGAGTGGACGACGACAGCAGTCGTACACGTACAGGAGGCCGGACATGCCAGGTCCGCTGCGGGGCAGGGTCGCACTGGTGGCAGGGGCGACCAGGGGCGCGGGACGGGGCATCGCCACGGAACTCGGGGCGGCCGGCGCGACCGTCTACGTCACCGGACGCAGCACCCGCGCCCGCCGCTCCGAGTACGACCGCCCCGAGACCATCGAGGACACCGCCGACCTGGTCACCGAGGCCGGCGGCCACGGTGTCGCCGTGCCCGTCGACCACCTCGACCCGGCCGCGGTACGGGCCCTGGTGGACCGCATCGCCGACGAGCGGGGCCGCCTCGACCTGCTGGTGAACGACATCTGGGGCGGCGAGAAGCTCTTCGAGTGGGACACGCCGGTCTGGGAGCACGACCTGGACAACGGGCTCCGGCTGCTCCGCCTCGCCGTCGAGACGCACGCGATCACCAGCCACTTCGCGCTGCCGCTGCTGCTGCGCCACCCCGGCGGCCTGGTGGTCGAGGTCACCGACGGCACCGCCGACTACAACCGCGACACCTACCGTGTGAACCTCTTCTACGACCTCGCCAAGGCCTCCGTGCTGCGCATGGCCTTCGCCCTGGGCCACGAGCTGGGCCCGCGCGGCGCGAGCGCGGTGGCGCTCACCCCCGGCTGGATGCGCTCGGAGATCATGCTGGAGGCCTACGGCGTACGGGAGGAAAACTGGCGCGACGCCCTCGCCCGCCAACCGCACTTCGCCATCTCCGAGACCCCGCGCTTCACCGGCCGCGCCGTCGCCGCCCTGGCCGCCGACCCCGAGGTGTCCCGCTTCAACGGGCAGTCCCTGTCCAGCGGCGGGCTCGCCCGGGTGTACGGCTTCACCGACCTGGACGGCAGCCGCCCCGACGCCTGGCGGTACCTGGCCGAGGTGCAGGATCCGGGACGGCCGGCCGACACCACCGGATACCGCTGAGCCCGGGGCCCGCACCGCCCTCGGCCGAGCACGCGGCCCCCGCATCCCCCGCCTCCCCGAAGCCGCCAAGTTCACCGTTTCGTCACAGCGTGGCCGGAACCACAACCCTCCGGCGCCCCGGCAGGTCTAGTAGTCCGGAACCGCGGGAATCGCGAAGGGAACCACCCGGGCACGCCCCGGGCGCAAGGGGACAAGGGGAAGAGGCCGACATGGGGGACATACGCAGACGCGGTGTCGTCGCACTGGGCGTCACCGGACTGGTGGCGCCGCTCACGCTCGCCTTCACCGCGGCGCCGGCCCAGGCCGCGAGCTGCACCACACAGGCGGGCCCGTACCAGAAGCAGGTGGAGAAGTTCCTCGGCCGGCCGGTCGACGGCAAGCAGTCCTCCACCGACTGCAAGGCCATCCAGGCCTTCCAGAACAAGCACGGCATCACGCCCAACATCGGCTACGCCGGTCCCGTCACCTGGGGCGTGATGGATCTCATGAACAAGCAGAAGGCCGTCGGGAGCAACCCGAACAGGGACGGCAAGTGCCCGGTGAACAAGGGCCGGATCGCCTGCGTGAACCTCACGCTCCAGCTCAGCTGGATCCAGGACGGAAGCAGGCTGGTCTACGGACCGGTGCCGGTACGCACCGGCCGTGACGGCTACGAGACCCGCACCGGTCTGAAGAAGATCTACTGGCGGGACATCGACCACGTCTCCACCATCTACAACGTGGCGATGCCCTACAGCCAGTTCTTCGACGGCGGTCAGGCCTTCCACTCGGTGGGCCTGAGCATGTGGAACCCGCCCGGCTCCCACGGTTGCGTCAACATGACCACCGCCACCGCGAAGAAGTACTGGTCGCTGCTGAAGAACGGTGACGACGTCTACGTGTACGGCCGTAAGCCGGGCACCTGAGCCACGGAGGGCTGGACGGCGCTGTGATCCCGATCACGGCGCCGCCGGCTGCCGGGCTGTCGCGCCCCGACACCCGGGGATGTCAACTGGCTTGCTCGCCCAGCTCATTGACGTGATGAGTAACACGGTCCGATATGTCCGCATCCAGTGCGCTTACTCACAGCGCCTTCACTCCGACCGGCATATGCTTCACAACATGTCCACCACTGTTGCAGCCGCCTCCGAGCGATCGGCCGCGGAGGTCAACGAGGAGATCAGGGCCCTGTGGCGCCGGTCGGGCGGGACACTGACCACCGAGCAGCGCGCGGAGTACCAGCGCCTCGTGATGGAGTGGGCCCTGGCGGCCCCCCAGTCCGACCGGGCTGCCTGAACCGACCGGCGGCCTTCCCGGCCGTACCGCCGAGGGCACCCGTGAGCGCACGGGTGCCCTTCTCGTCGTACCTCCCGGAGCCGAACGGCTCCCGTCCGCCCCCGCCCGCTCAGCCCCACGTCGCCGAGTAGTGCCGCTGGTACGCCTTGCGGTCCTGCTCGGACCGGATGTACCGGGTCGCGACGAGGGCGATCAGGCTGCCCGCGACCACCAGCAGCCCGGGGCCGACGTTCCGGGTGTCCGTGAGCCGGGCCAGCAGCGTCCGGCCCTCGGCGCCGCCCGTGACCGGCGCCGAGGAGCCCGGCGAGGCGGCACTCGGTGCGGCGGCGCCCCGTGAGGCCGGGGCGGACGGCGCGGGGGAGGACGCCGCGCCCTGCCCCGCGCCGCCGTTCCCGGCCGACACCAGGAGCTTGACGTTCAGCGCGGTCAGCGCCTTGGTCACCGGCTGGAAGAAGGTCGTACCGCCCGTGGTGCAGTCGCCGCTGCCGCCCGAGGTGACGCCCAGCGCGACGCCCTCGGAGAACATCGGACCGCCGCTGTCGCCGGGCTCGGCACACACATTGGTCTCGATGAGCCCGGTGACGGTGCCCTCCGGATAGTTCACGGTCGCGTTCAGGGCGGTCACCTGCCCGTCGCGCAGCCCGCTGGTGCTGCCGCTGCGGAACACCCGCTGACCCACCGACGGATCGGCGGCCCCGGTGATCCGCACGCCCTTGCCGCCGCCGACCGCGACCACGTCGGCGCCGGGACCGGCCCGGCCCGAGTCGTACTGGACGAGTGAGAAGTCGCTGCCGGGGAAGTTGCTGCTCACCGTCCTGCCGAGCTGCCGGTCGCCCTGGTTGTCGGCGAACCAGGTGGACCCGGAGGGTCCGCAGTGGCCGGCGGTCAGGATGAAGTCGCGCTGCCCGTCGGTGACGTTGAACCCCGCCGAGCAGCGGCCGCCGGTGGACAGGATGGGCTGCGCCCCGTTCAGCCGCGCGGTGAAGGTGCCCTGTGTGCGCTCCATGTGCACGAAGTCCCCGATCCCGGAGGCCACTTGACTCATCCGGGACCAGTCGCCCGCCGACACCGTGCGGTCGGCCCGCACCACGACCCGGTTGGTGCGGTAGTCCACCGCCCACGCGGTGCCGCTGACCCGGGGTGCCGAACGCAGCGTGCCGGTGGCCGACCTGAGCTCGTCCATGCTGTGCGGCACGACCTTCGCCTCGGCCCCCGCCCGGCGTACCGTCCGTGCCGCGTCCGCGTCGGTCACCGCCACGACCGGACGGCCGTCGGCTCCGATCCAGTTCCCCGCCGTCCGCTCCGTGCCGAGCCGCGCCACGAGCGCGGCACCGGGGTCACCGGCCGTCCCCGCCGAGCGGAGCGGCCGGGCGGACGCCGGGGGTGTCTCGCTCGCCATGGCGGCCTGTGCGACCATCGCGCCCCCCAGCAGGAGTCCGCCGACCGCCGCCAGCCGTGTCACCCGCCTCACGACCCGTCGTCGTGCGTGCCTCATGCATGGCTCCCGAACACCGGACGCGCGATGCCCGTACCGGCACCGCGGGGGCCCCGACCGGCGTCGGGCGCCCGGCGTTCAGTACGTGTCCCGGCCCGGCGGCGTTCACCGGCGGCGGCGATCCATCCGGCCCCGGGGTTCCGCGCCCGCTCAGCCCTTGCGCGCCACCCCGCCGAACATGGCGACCTCCTCCGGCTCCGGACCGGCGTCGTCGTCCGGGCGCCAGCGCGAGCACGACACCACGCCGGGCTCCAGCAGCTCCAGACCGTCGAAGAACCGGACCACGTCCTCAGGCCTGCGCTGGGTCAGCTTCGGAGTGCCGTGCTCGTTCCAGAACCTGACGGCCTCGTCCACGTCCGGCATCGCCGGGCTGGTGATGGTGTGCGACAGCACCAGATGGCTGCCGGCCGGCAACCGGTCGGTCAACTGCCGCACCAGCCCGTACGGGTCCTCCTCGTCGCCGATGAAGATGACCACGCCGAGCAGCATCAGTGCCACCGGCTTGCTGAAGTCCAGTGTCTTGGAGGCGTGTTCCAGGATCGCGTCGACGTTGCGCAGATCCTCGTCCAGGTAGTCGGTACGGCCCTCCGGCGTGCTGGTGAGCAGCGCCCGGGCGTGCGCGAGCACGAGCGGGTCGTTGTCGACGTACACGATCCGCGCGTCCGGTGCGACCCGCTGGGCGACCTCGTGCGTGTTGTCGGCGGTGGGCAGCCCCGTGCCGATGTCCAGGAACTGCCGGATGCCCACCTCGCCGACCAGGTGCCGCACCGCCCGGCCCAGGAACAGGCGGTCGGCGCGCGCGTAGTCCCCGATGCCCGGGTGGAGCCCGCGGATCTGGTCGCCGGCCGCGCGGTCGACCTCGTAGTTGTCCTTGCCGCCGAGCCAGTAGTTCCATATCCGGGCCGTGTGCGGCTGGCCCGTGTTGATACGGGCGCGCAGCGACACGGCCACGTCGTTGGTGGCTGCCGGGTTGTCGGTCACGTGGGTCAGCTCCTGGTCGCCTGATGTGTGAGGTGCACCGGTCAAGACGCAATCTAGACGCCCGAGTTGATCCACGCGGCGCGACCCGGGCAATCCGCGGGCGCCCCGGGGCCCGGCCCGCGGTCTCGCCCGCGCCACGCGCCCCACCTGTCCGGCATGCCCCGTTTCCGCGCCGACGGCGGCCGCCTATCTTGAGCCCCATGACCAGCATCCCGCACGGCACACCAGGCGAACCCGACCCGCTGCGCGCCCTCGGTCTCGAGCGGCTGCGCCGTCGTACGAGCATGAAGTGGCGCACCTACCCGGAGGACGTGCTGCCGCTGTGGGTGGCCGAGATGGACGTGCCGCTCGCCGGGCCCGTCGTCCGCGCCCTCACCGACGCGCTCGCCCTGGGGGACACCGGCTACCCCGTGGGCACCGCGTACGCCGAGGCGCTGGCCCGCTTCGCCGCCGAGCGCTGGAACTGGGACGGGATCGACACCGGGCGCACCGCGATCGTCCCGGACGTGATGCTCGGCGTGGTCGAGATGCTGAAGCTGGTCACGGGGCCCGGTGACCCGGTCGTCGTCAACTCGCCGGTGTACCCGCCGTTCTACCAGTTCGTCACCCACCTGGACCGCCGGGTGGTGGAGTCCCCGCTGGACCGCGGCGGGCGCATCGACCTCGACCGGCTGGCGCGGACCTTCCAGGAGACGGCCGCGGACGGCCGCAGGGCCGCCTTCCTGCTGTGCAGCCCGCACAACCCCACCGGCACGGTGCACACCGCCGCCGAACTCGCCGCCGTCGCGGAGCTCGCCGAGCGGTACGGCGTCCGGGTCGTCGCGGACGAGATCCACGCGCCGCTCGTCGCCCCGGGTACGGGCTTCGTGCCGTACCTGAGCGTGCCCGGTGCCGAGCGCGGGCTGTCGCTGATGTCGGCGTCCAAGGGCTGGAACCTGGCCGGCCTGAAGGCCGCGCTCGCCCTCGCCGGACCCGGTGCCGCCGAGGACCTGGCCCGCATGCCCGAGGAGGTGAGCCACGGTCCCAGCCATCTCGGGGTGATCGCCCACACCGCCGCCCTGAACGACGGCACCGGCTGGCTGGACGCCCTGCTCGCCGGGCTCGACACCAACCGCCGCCTGCTCGCCGGGCTGCTGGCCGAGCACCTCCCGGCGATCCGCTACGAGCCGGCCGAGGCCACCTTTCTGGCCTGGCTCGACTGCCGCGCCCTGGGCCTCGGCGACGATCCCGCCGCGGTGTTCCTGGAGCGCGGCCGGGTCGCGCTCAGCCCCGGCCTGCTGTTCGGGACCGGCGGCGCGGGGCACGCCCGGCTCAACCTGGCGACCTCGCCGGAGATCCTCACCGAGGGGGTGCGCCGGATGGCCGCCGCTGCGGCCTGAGTCCCCCGGCGGCCCGCACACGCGCCCGAACGGCCCGCGAACTCCTAGACTGCCGGGCATGGACGACACACGGCCGGACCGCCTCGCCGCCGGCAAGTACCTGCTGGTCACCAGTTACCGCAAGGACGGCACCCCGGTCGCCACCCCCGTCTGGGTGGTCCGGGACGGGGACGGCCTCGGCGTGTGGACCACCGCCGACAGCTGGAAGGTCAAGCGGATCCGCCGGCGCGCCGACGTCCTCGTCGGCCCCTGTGACGTGCGGGGCCGTCCCACCGGCGGCCAGGTCCCGGCCACCGCCGAGATCACCGACGCGGCCACTACCGCCCGCTACCGCGCGCTCATCGCCCGCAAGTACGGCATCCTCGGCCGGCTCACCCTGCTGGGCAGCCGGCTGCGGCGCGGCACGGACGGCACGGTCGGCATCCGGGTGACCTTCGGGCCCTGAGCGGGCCGCCGCCCCGGCGGCCCCGGTGGCCGGCAGGCGGGCGGGAAGTGGCCGGGCGTCAGCTCCAGGCGCGGTAGGGCTCGTCGACCAACTGGAAGACCGGCTCACCGCGCACGGGGTCCTTGGCCGTGGACAGCCGCACCCGGTCCCCGCTGTGTATACCGATCGGCGGGCCCATGACCCGGCCCCGTACGACGAAGCCCTCGCTCATCTCGATCAGCGACACATTCCGCGCCGCGGGTGTGTTGCGGTGCACCACGGTGGAGTGGCGCACCGTCCCGGTGCCCTCGCTGCGCTCGGTGCGCAGTTCGCTGCCCTGGCACACCGGACACAGCAGCCGGTGGTACATGGCGGTGCCGCACCAGGTGCAGCGCTGGAAGGTGATGGCGTCCCTCGAGTCCGCGGCGACGGGCTCGAGGAGGCCCGTCGCTGAGCCGGCCGCCGGAATGGAGGTGCTTGCTGAGTGGTGGTACACGCTGGTCAACTCCCTGCGCTCGGCCGGAATCCCGCATGCCCGGCCTGAGGCCGCGCACGTCTGTGCACGGCCGCGGTGCCACCGTGCACGCCCACAGATTATGGCACTCAGTGTCACTCGTAAAGGCACTCCGTACCCCAATTCTGTGGAGGTCCGGTGTGCGGCGCGGGCGTGCACGGGAGGGGAGGGTCAGGCCCGGCCGGTCAGCGCTTCGAACTCCTGCACCACGCGCCACAGCGGGGTGGCCCGGCGGGTCACCAGCACGACCACGTCGTCGGGCTGTCCGTCGTCCGGCTGTTCCGCGGGGCTCACGCGCACCTGCTGGTCGAACGCGGCCTGCACGTACCCCAGGGCGTGGTCCACCTCCGCGCCCGCGTCGCCCCTGCCGTCCGAACGCAGCCAGGAGCGCAGGGCGTTGTTGTGCGCGGCGACCACGGCGGCCGCGACCACGTCGGCGCGCAGCGTTCCGTCCGGCCGTCCGGCGAAACGGCGCCGCAGGTACTCGGCGAGCGCGCGCTCGTAGCGCCACACCACCGAGAGCTCGTAGGCGCGCAGGCCCGGCACCTGCTTGGTGAGCCGGTAACGCTGCACGGAGAAGGTCGGGTTCTCCGCGTACATCCCCAGCACCAGCCGGGCCGCGTCGCACACCCGCCGCACCGGTTCGGCGTCCGCCGCGCTCGCGGCGAGGAACGCGGTCATGTCGGCGAGGCAGCGCTCGTGGTCGGGGAAGACCACGTCCTCCTTGGAGGGGAAGTAGCGGAAGAACGAGCGGCGGCCGACCCCGGCCAGCGCCACGATGTCGTCCACGGTGGTCTGTTCGTACCCGCGTTCCAGGAAGAGCTGGAAGGCCGCCGCGACCAGGGCGTCCCGCATCGGCGGCTTCGCGGCCGCCGCCGCGCTGCTGGAGCTCATGAACGGGAACGTAGCACCAGACACGGATCGATGACACTCAGTGCAGCCAACAGCCCTGAATGAGGGAACTGAGTGCTGTACTAAGTCGGTCGGGGCAGGGCGTAACCTTTCCGCAGCCGCCGCCGGACCCCGTTCCGCGTCCCGTTCCGCCAGGAGACCCCATGCCCGCCGCCCGCCCCCGCATTCTCTACGTCACCGATCTGGCGTATCCGGCCCGCGGGCGCCGCTACTGCGACGAGGACATCCTCCTCACCTCCCGGCTGCGCGAGCACTTCGACCTCGCCCTGTGCCACCCGCTGGACGCGGCGGCGCTCATGGACGGCTACGATGCCGTCGTCGTCCGCAACAGCGGGCCCGTCCTCGGCTACCAGAGGGAGTACGAGGCCTTCCGCGAGCGGGCACTCGCCGCCGGGGCCCGCGTGTACAACCCGCTCACCGGCCAGGCTGACATGGTGGGCAAGCAGTACCTGCTCGACCTGAGCGCCGCGGGCTTCCCGGTCATACCGACCGTCGACCGCGTCGCGGACCTGCACCGGCTCCCCGCCGCCGAGCGCTACGTCGTCAAGCCCAAGCTCGGCGCGGACTCCCTGGGCCTGCGGATCCTGCCCGCCGGCCGGCTCACCGGGTTCGCCGACGGCACGGTCCTCATCCAGCCGTGCGTCGACTTCGCGTACGAGGTGTCCTTCTACTTCGTGGACGACGACTTCCAGTACGCCCTCTACGCCCCCGACCCGGAGCGCCGCTGGGAGCTCACCCCGTACCCGGCCACCGCCGCCGACCTGGAGTTCGCCCGGCGCTTCATCGACTGGAACGGCCTCGGCCAGGGCATCCAGCGCGTCGACGCCTGCCGGGCCCCGGACGGCGAGCTGCTGCTGGTCGAACTGGAGGACCTCAACCCCTACCTGTCCCTGGACGCGCTGCCGGAGGCGGCCCGGGACGCCTTCGTCGGCGCGCTGACCTCGTCCCTGGGCCGGTTCGTCCAGCAGGCGCCCGTCCCCGCCTGAACGGGGCCGCCGTCCCCGCCGTATCTCACGCCGGGACCGCGGACGTGCGTACGCACGGGACGGAGGGAGAGCAGAGTGCCGACACCGCCCGACCCTGAACAGCCGCACCGCGGACCGGTTCTGGAGCCGGTCCGCGTCCTGCGCCCGCGCCGCTTCGACGCCCTCGCGGAACTGATGCGGGAGATGTACCCGGAACCGGGGCCGAACGGGCCCGAGCCGAGCGGGCCGCAGCCGAACGGGCCGGGACCAGCCTCGCCGGCACCGTCCGGGCATGCGGCGTACGAGTCCTTCGGGACGGCACCCGGGCCGGGCCGCACCGTGCCCTGGGCTTTCCGCAGCGCCGAGGACGAGACGCAGGAGCTGTCGCCCGTCCCGGCCGCACCCCGACCCGGTGGCCCCGGCGCCGGACGAGGCCGTGCCGCCGTCGCCCTGGCGGTCGGAGCGGCCGCGCTCGTCGGCTTCGGCTGCGCCCTGCTGCTCCCCGCCCGGCAGGGCGCCACCGCCGCCCCGGAGCCCTCCCGCCCCGCCGCATCGGCCCCGGCCTCCCCGGCCCCGGCCGCCCCCGTGGGCACGCCCTCCACCGACCCGGACGGCCCCGGCACCCTCCGGCAGGGCGACACCGGCCCCGAGGTCACCGAACTGCAGCGGCGTCTGCTGGGCGTCCCCGACGTCTACCGCGACGGCTCGACCAGCGGCACCTACGACGCCGTGCTCACCGCCGCCGTGGCCCGCTTCCAGCTCTGGTACGGCATCAGGGGCGACGAGACCGGCGTCTACGGCGACGACACCCGCCGGTCGCTGGAGTCCCGGACGGTCTCGGGCACCGGCGGCTGACCCGGCGGCGCCGGGACCCGTTCGCACCCGCCCGTGGTTCGGCTCCGCGCGCCCGGGGCACGCTCACCACACCCGAGACCTCCGGCGGGCGTCCGCGACGAAGGCGGGCAGGGCGACGGTGCGGACGAGAGCTGGGCGGCATGACGGACGTGAGGGGCTTCTTCCGGCGGCTGGATCCGGACCTGTGCCTGGTGACGGCCGCGGTGGGCGGTGAGCGGGCCGGCTGTCTGGTGGGCTTCGCCTCGCAGTGCTCCAAGCGGCCGCCGCGGTTCGCGGTGTGGCTGTCCAAGGCCGACCGCACCTATGAGGTGGCCCGGGCCGCACGCTGCCTCGCCGTGCATCTGCTCACCGGCGACCAGGGGGAACTCCTGGAGACCTTCGGCGGCGGGACCGGTGACGAGGTCGACAGGTTCGCGCGGGTGTCCTGGCGGGAGGGACCCGACGGTGCCGTCGTGCTGCGGGACGCGGCGGCCTGGTTCGTCGGCACCATCCTGCACCGCACCGACGGCGGCGATCACGTCGGCTTCGTCCTCGATCCCCTGCAGGGGGGCGAGGGCCCTGGCGGGCCCCTGCTCCGGCTGTCCGACGCGACACGGATCGAGCCCGGACACCCGGTGGACTGAACCGGCGGCACGCGGGGACGGCCGGGAAGGGCGGACCCCGCTACTCCTCCTCCAGCGGCAGCCGGATGTCCAGCACGCACACGTCGTCCCGCCGCTCGCCCGGCAGCATCGCCGCGAGCAGCGCCTCCAGCGATCCGTCGGCGCCGCACTCGTGCGCGAGCACTGCCTCGGCCATCCGGGCGAGGCCCGCGTCGATCCCCTCACCGGGGCGCTCCACCAGGCCGTCGGTGTACAGCAGCAGCCGGTCCCCGGGCTCCAGGCGGATCTCGGCCGACTCGTAGACGGGGGACGCGCCGGCGCCGAGCAGCATGCCGCGGGGGCGGTCGAGGTAGCGGATCCCGCCGTCGCGCACCAGCAGCGGCGGCGGGTGGCCGGCCTGGGTCCAGGAGAGGATCCGGGTCGCCCGGTCGTAGCGGGCGAGCACCATGGTGGCCGTGTTCCGGGTGTCCCGGGACTGCAGCAGCAGCTGGTTGAGCCGCGCGAGCGCGCCGGTCAGCGAGGAGCCCGTGCTGACCATGCCCTTGGCGGTGAACCGGAGCTGCGCCATCGTGGCCACCGCGCCGACCCCGTGACCGGCCACGTCACCGACCACGAGCAGCGCGGCGTCCTCCGGGAGTTCTATGGCGCTGAACCAGTCACCGCCGACGTGGACACCGGACTGGGCGGGCAGGTAGGCGACCTCTATGCGCAGTCCGGCCAGTCGGACCGGCTTGCTGGGCAGCGGGAGCAGCGCGTGCTGCAGCCGGGTGGCCAGTGCCCGCTCGGCCTGCAGGACCCCGCGCTGCAGCAGCATCGCGCGTTCGCTCTCGGCGAGTGCGAGTTCGGCGCTGCGCTGCGCGGTGAGGTCCTGGACGAAGCCGTGCACCTCGGCGAGGGTGCCGTCCGGTTCCGTCACGGCCTCCGCGACCATCCTCAGGTGCCGTACCCCCAGCGGCCCCTGGATCCGGAACGGCACGTCGAACCGCTGCGCCCGCCGGGCGAGTTCGGTGATCGCGTGCTCCAGAACGGGCGCGTCCTCGGGCAGCGCGAGGGCGGGCAGCCCCTCCAGGGCGACCGGTCCGCGCGTGCGGTCGCGGCCCAGCACCGCGAAGGCCTGCGCGGACCAGGCGATCTCCTCGGTGACCAGGTTCCAGTTCGCCCAGCCGAGGTTGCCGAGCCGCTGGACGTCCGACAGCCGCTGCTCCTGGAGCTCCGCCGGGTCGTGCCGCAGCCAGGACACCAGGAGCCCGTCGCCCAGGGGCGCCGCCCGTACCGAGTAGGTGCCGGTCACGGGCACCGCGTCGGTGATGTCCTGGTAGGCGAACGGCTCGCTCTCGAACGCCGCCCCGGTGGTGAGCGCGTCCAGGTAGCCGTGCCACAGCGGCTCGGCCGCGACGGACGGATAGCTCTCCAGGATGTGCCTGCCGACCATCTCCCGGCCCGTCCGGCCGAACACGTCGACCGCGTCGGGGGTGGCGGCGTCGATGCGGTAGTCCTCCACCTCGCCGGAGGCGGCGCGCAGCGGGGTCAGCAGGATCGCCGCCCCGGGCAGGGCGCCGAGCACCGTCTGCACGGTCCGGGTGGCGGCGTCGTCGGGGCTGTCCGGCGCGGCGTCGAAGGACCGCAGCCGGCCCGCGCACAGCCGGGCCACGGCCCGCAGCAGTTCCCGCTCGCGTGCCTCGAAGGGGCCGTCCTGCCGGCGCAGCACGCCGAGGGCGGCGCCGGCCGTGTTCCCGGCCGGCACCGGCAGCCAGGCCCGCGACGGCCAGCGCTCGGGCGGTTCGCCGATCAGCAGGTACCGCTCCCGGTCCGCGGCCGGATCCTCCAGCCAACGCGGCTCGCCGGACCGCAGGGCGTCGAGCGGGGCGACACCGGACACGGGCGGTACACGGTGCCACTGTGTGGCGAGGGTCGGCTCGATGCCCGCGTGCCCGAGCAGTTCGAGTCCGCCCCCGGGCAGCCGTTCGTAGAGCATCACGGCGTCGGCGCCCACCTCCGGCGCCAGGTGTTCCAGCAGGCATCCGGCCAGCTCCTGTGGGGAGCCGACCCGGACCAGGGCCCGGCCGACGCGGCCCAGTACGTCGGCGAAGTCGCCGGTGCCGGGGAGCGGGGGGTCCCAGCGGCCGGCGGCAGGCGGCTGGACCACGCTCGGGGTGGCCCGCTCGGCCGGCCGGAGGGCACCCAGGGTGAGCCAGCACTCCTCGAGGAGCGTGCGGTTGCCGGTCCTGGCGCCCCGCAGCAGTGCGTCGTGCGCGGCGTCGGGGGAGCAGCCGGTCGACGCCATCACCGCGCCCGTGGCCCGCTCCAGCAGGGCCGACGTCGCGGCCTGCTCCCGCAGCCGCTCCAGTTCCGCGCGCTGCCGGGCCACGACTCTGGCCAGCGCCGCCACATCGGCGCGCGGGCCGGGGTCCACGGGGGGCGCGGGCTCGCTCGTCACGCGATGAGCATCGCACATCCGGGCCCGTTCGATCACTCGTCTGCCGCATCCGCTTCTCCCGCTCGACGGGGCGGACGTAACGGCTGGAAACAGGTGGTCCGGCGAGGGGCGGCCGGTGCGCCGGGCGGTACCCGGTCAGCGGCCGGTGCCGCGTCCGGCCAGTGCCTCGCTGACCGCGCGGACGCTGCGCGCGATGTGCTGGAGCTGCATGATCTCGGCGGCGTACAGCTTGATCGTGTGCTCGATGACCGACTCCGGCAGGCCGAGGACGGGCAGTTCGGCGCGGGCCGTCTGCAGGGCGGTCCGCGCCACCCGGATCTCCTGCTGCACCTGGATCTGCGCGTGCCGGGCGAGCAGGACGGGGTGCCGGATCATGGCCGGGTAGCTGCCGTAGCGCGCCGGGATCAGCTCGCGCAGCCACTTGGCCGCCGAGCGTTCCCAGTCGTAGGTGCCCGGCATCTTGACCTGACAGGGCCAGTCGGGGCTGATGCGCGTGGTGGTCAGGGGCATGGTTCTTCGCTTCCGGTGTGCGGCGTCTTGAGGGTGGTCCGCCGGTTGGGGCGGCCCCGGCCTAGGGGATGACCGGGGCCGCCACTGGCGCACCGCCTCGGCGGTGCGCCACCGGACATCCCTGGCGCCGACGTGGGTAGGGAACGGCGGCTTGGGATGTCCGAGCGGGAGCCCCGGACGACGGGAACCGGCGCGTCGGGCGGGCTTGCATGCGCATGCGGTACGTCGTCCTTCTCGGGGCGGTGCCGCAGGCGGTGGGCCCGCGGGGGCGGACCGTCCCGGAGTGCGCCGGGTGCGATCCGTGAGCAGTATTTATATATGCCGTCGGCTTGGCAAGACGTATGAAAACATTCATGCGCGGTATGCGGTGAATGATCCCCGTACGGCGAAGGATTTCCGTGCCGGCTGCGCGCGGCGGGAAGATCTGGTGCGCACCGGACCACCCGGCGGAAGGTTCAGTCCTTCAGGAAGAAGTGGTGCTGGTCGGCGCCGTGTTCGTACTTCTCCAGCCGGGCCTGGGTGCGCTCGGGATCGGCGTCGGTCATGGCCTGGAGGATCGCCGCGGCCAGCACGCCGGGCGCGGCGTAGGAGTCGAACACCAGCCGGGAACCGGTGCCGGTGGCGAAGACGATGTCGGCCTCCTCGGCCAGCGGCCCGAGCGCCAGGTCGGTGATCAGCGCGACCTTCAGCCCCGCCTCCCGGGCCACCCGGAGCGCGGTGAGCGTCTCCTGCGCGTGCCGCGGCATGGAGAACGCCAGCACCCAGGTGCCGCCCGCCTCCCGGGCCTGCAGCAGGGTGTCGTAGGCCACGCTGCCGCCCCGCGTCACCAGCCGCACGTCGGGGTGGATGCGACGGGCGGCGTAGCCGAAGTACTCGGCCAGCGAGACGGAGATGCGCAGGCCCAGGACGGTCAGCGGGCTGGAGCGGGACAGCTCCCGGCCGACGCGGATCACCCGGTCGGGGTCGGCGACGTCGCGGCGCAGGTTCTCCAGGTTCTGGAGTTCGGCGTCCACCGCGGCCTGCAGTTCGTTGGCCCGGTTCTCCTCACCGGGCCCGCCGGCCAGGCTGCTGAGCGCGATCGACTGGAGCTTCTCCCGTAGCGCCGGGTAGCCGCTGAAGCCGACGGCGGCCGCGAAGCGGGTGACGGAGGGCTGGCTGACGCCGACGCGGTCCGCCAGTTCGGTGATCGACAGGAACGCGGCCTCGGTGATGTGCTCGATCAGGTACTGGGCGACGCGGCGCTGCCCCGGCGAGAGCTGCGGTCCGTCGAAGAGTTCCCTGAGCTGGGAGGTCGGTGCCGCCTCGGCCTCCGGCACGGTCTTGCCCGAGGTGATCGCTGATGCCTGGGCGCGTGCCTGCTGCGGCGAGGGCGCCTGCCCGCCTCCATTGTCTCCCACGACCACTCAACATAGCTCACCGGCCGTCATGAGCAGGGCGTTTACGGGGCGGCGGGCTCACCGCCGGTACAGCGTGACCGAATGCCCGACCTCGCCGACCGGACGGCTGGAGCCGATCAGTTCCGCCAGTGGGCCGCGCGCCTTGGCGGCCGCCGAGTCGGACACGGCCAGCAGCCCGTGCACCCGCTCCGGCGCCACCCCGCGCGGATCGGCGGCGTCGATCCCGTAGTACGACGGCACCCCGCTGCCCTTGTAGACCAGCCACACCCGCTCGCCCGGGTACCGCTGCCGCAGCCGGTCGGCGAGCCGGCCCAGGTCCTGGCCCCAGTCCACGTTGGAGTCGTGCAGCAGCCTGTGCGTGTGCGCCGGACCGCCGAACGCCTCGTTGGCGTACGGCAGGTAGTACGGGAAGGTCCGCAGCGAACTCACCGCCACCAGCAGCACCAGCAGCCCCACCGGTACACCGGTCCGGTGCCGGCGCACCGTGAGCACGCCCGCCGCCGTCACGGCGAGGAACACCGGCACGAACACCGCGTACCGGGTGCCGAGGTCGCGGGAACCCGTCATCGCCGCCGTCAGCAGCACCGCGGGCGGCAGCAGCAGATACGGCGCCACGGGCCGCAGCCGCCGCACCGCCACGGCCAGGACCGCGCCGGCCGCGCCCAGCGCCAGCAGCCCGAGCGGCGTCTTCACGAGCAGCGCGGCCGGCAGGTAGTACCAGCGCGAGCCCGTGTACAGGTGCCCGAACAGAAAGCCCTGCCAGTGCTGGTCCTCGAAACCGAACTGCACCCGCATCCCGGCCCGGTACGCGGGCGGCAGCGGCAGCAGGTCCGTGACCCGCCCGCGCAGCCCGCGCACGGCCGGCACCGGCTCGGCCGGGTCGAACCGCAGCCGCGGATCGACCGCCAGATACGCCGCCCAGACCACGGCGACCGCCGCCACCGGCACGGCCGCGGCGGCCGCCGCCCCCCGGAGCAGCCGCCCGCGGCGGCCGGCGCCCCACACCGACAGCACCGCCAGCAGCATCACCACCGGGACGGCCGGCAGCGCGCTCATCTTCGTCGCCACCGCCGCCCCCAGCGCCGCGCCGGACAGCGGCAGACACAGCCGGGGCCTGCGCCGCGCCCGCCACACCAGCCACGCCGACGTCAGCACGAAACCCGCGGCCGGCACGTCCAGCGTGGCCAGCGAGCCGTGCGCGATCACATCGGGGGAGAAGGCGTACAGCGCCAGGCCCGCCAAGCCGCCCCTGGTGCCCGCCACGTCCCGCGCGAACGCGAACACCACCGGACCGAACAGCAGGGTCAGCACGATCACCGGCAGCCGCGCCCACCACATCAGCCGCCAGGGGTCGTTGCCCGACTCGTACAGCAGATGCCGGCCCACCTCGCCCTGGGTGCCGGAGTACGCCGGGTCGTAGCGCGGGTCCGCCACCGCCACCCCGGCCGCGATCAGCAGCTTGCCGAGCGGCGGATGCTCGGGGTTGTACCGCACCCGGTGCTCGCGCAGGTAGTCGGTGGCCGTCGCCACGTACACGGGCTCGTCGATGGTCGGCGTCTGCTGGACGGCCGTGGTGACCATCGCGGCCGCCATCTGGGCCAGCAGCAGCGCCGCCAGCAGCGGGACCAGCCATCGCCGGTGACGCGACAGCCCGGCGAGCCCGCCCCTCCGCGCGGGGGTCCGCTCGGGGACGCCGTCGCCGGGGACCTCCGGTGCCAGGACCGCACCGCCCGTGCCGGCCCCGTGCTGTTCGCGCGCCGTCATCCGCTCCGCTCCCGCCACCGGGACGTCACCGCTGCCCGGGCCGCACCGGCTGACCTTCCGTCCCGCCCACGGGTACGGCCCCCGGCCCGCCGGAGTTCAACCGCCGGAGTTCAGCCGCGCCACCCGCAGGCGGCACCGCCTACGGCGCGGGCAGCGCGCCGGCCGGCACCACCAGGTCCGCCCGGTCCCGCGTCGCCGCGATCAGGTCGGCGTTGCGCTGGTCCGTGCCCAGCACCCAGGCCACCGCCGCCGCGTGCTCCTTGCCGAACTCCACGTGCCGGGCGACCAGCCGCCGGATCCGCTCCTCCTCGCCGATCTCGCAGAACCACACCTCGTCCAGGCACGGCCGCACCCGCGCCCACGAACCCTCCCGCAGCAGAAGGTAGTTGCCCTCCGTCACCACCAGACGGGCGCTCGGCGGCACCGGGACCGAACCCGCGATCGGCTGCTCCAGCACCCGCTCGAACCCCGGCGCGTACACCACCTCGCCGGTCTCCTCGCGCAGCCGCCCCAGCAGCGCCGCGTACCCGGCCGCGTCGAACGTGTCCGGCGCGCCCTTGCGGTCCCGGCGGCCCAGCCGGTCCAGTTCGGCGTCGGCCAGATGGAAGCCGTCCATCGGCACATGCGCCACCCAGGGCGGCCCGCCCGCGTTCAGGGCCCGCACCAGATGCTCGGCCAGCGTCGTCTTGCCGGCGCCCGGGCCACCCGTGACACCGAGGACGGCGCGCCGCCCGTCCCGGGTGAGGGTGCGGGCGCGGACCAGGAGATCGTCGAAGGTCAGCGGCACACCCAGAGTCTGTCACCCGCGCCCGGACGGTGGGACCCCGGTGCGAAGGTGCGAAAGTATCGCCCGTGTGGTGCTCGCCACCCACTGGACGGCGCCTCATGGGGAACAGTGCTGAGTATGACTCAGCTCGGTCTGCCCGACACCATCCAGGCCTGCCTCTTCGACCTCGACGGGGTCGTCACCAGGACCGCCGTCGTGCACGCGGCCGCCTGGAAGGAGACCTTCGACGCCTTCCTCAGCGCCTACGAGGGCGAGCGGGGACGGCCGTTCGACGAGGTCGCCGACTACGACGAATACGTCGACGGACGCCCGCGCGCCGACGGGGTCCGCGCCTTCCTGGATTCCCGCGGCATCCACCTGCCCGAGGGCGGTCCCGACGACCCTCCGGACGCCGAGACCGTGAACGGCCTCGGCAACCGCAAGAACGTCCTGCTGCTGGAGAAGATCCGCACCGGGGGCGTGGAGGCCTACGAGGGCACCCTGCGCTATCTGGAGGCGGTCCGCGCGGCGGGTCTGCGCACCGCGATCGTCTCCTCCAGCGCCAACTGCCGCGACGTGCTGCGGGCCGTCGGCGCCGAGCACTTCTTCGACGTACGCATCGACGGTGTCGTAGCCGCCGAGCGGAAACTGCCGGGCAAGCCCCGTCCCGACACGTTCCTCGCCGCCGCCCGCGACCTGGGCGTCGAGGCGGCCGGGGCGGCCGTCTTCGAGGACGCGCTGGCCGGCATGGACGCGGGCCGGGCGGGCGGCTTCGGATACGTCGTCGGCGTCGACCGGACCGGACAGGAAGACGCGCTGTACGCGCACGGCGCGAGCGTCGTCGTCAAGGACCTCGCCGAGCTGGGAGGCAAGCGGTGATCACCCACCGGTCGTACACGGTCGAGCCGTGGGCCGTGCGCGAGACGGACCTGAACCTCGACGTCCTCGCGCAGAGCGAGTCGGTGTTCGCGCTGTCCAACGGGCACGTCGGCTGGCGCGGCAACCTGGACGAGGGCGAACCGCACGGCCTGCCGGGCAGCTACCTCAACGGGGTCCACGAGCTGCACCCGCTGCCGTACGCCGAGGCCGGCTACGGCTACCCGGAGTCCGGGCAGACGGTCATCAACGTCACCAACGGCAAGGTCATCAGGCTGCTGGTCGACGACGAGCCGTTCGACCTGCGCTACGGCCGGCTCGTCCGGCACGAGCGGGTGCTGGACCTGCGCCGCGGGGTGCTGGAGCGCACCTGCGAGTGGACGTCCCCTGCCGGCTCCACGGTCCGGGTGCGCTCGACCCGGCTGGTGTCGCTGACCCAGCGGGCGGTCGCCGCGGTGGCGTACGAGGTGGAGGCGGTCGGCAGCCGCAGCCGGGTGGTGATCCAGTCGGAGCTGGTCGCCAACGAACAGTTGCCCGGGGCGAACGGCGACCCGCGCGCGGCGATTGCCCTGCAGTCGCCGCTGGAGCAGGAGGACGGCTTCGCCTCCGGCGACCGGCTGCGCCTGGTGCACCGCACCCGGCGCAGCGGCCTGCGGGTGGCGGTGGCCGCCGACCACGTGGTCACCGGTCCCGAACGCACCACGACCCGCAGCGAGGCCGACATCGACGTGGCCCGGCTGACCGTCACCTCCGTCCTGGAGCCCGGCCAGACGCTGCGCGTGGAGAAGCTGGTCGCCCACGGCTGGTCCGGCACCCGCTCGCTGCCCGCGATGGCCGACCAGGTCGACGCGGCCCTCGCGGCCGCCGCGCACGACGGCTGGCAGGGACTGCTCGACGACCAGCGGGCCCACCTGGACGACTTCTGGGACCGCGCGGACGTCGAGGTGGACGGCGACGAGGAGATCCAGCAGGCCGTACGGTTCGCGCTCTTCCATGTGCTGCAGGCCGGGGCCCGCGCCGAGCAGCGGGCGATACCCGCCAAGGGGCTCACCGGCTCAGGCTACGACGGGCACGCCTTCTGGGACACCGAGATGTTCGTGCTGCCCGTCCTCACCCACACCGCCCCCGAGGCCGTCGCCGAGGCGCTGCGCTGGCGGCACAACACGCTGGACGAGGCCCGCGAGCGCGCCGCCCAACTCGGGCTCGGCGGCGCCGCGTTCCCCTGGCGCACCATCCAGGGCGCGGAGGGCTCGGCCTACTGGCCGGCCGGCACCGCCGCCTTCCATGTGAACGCCGGCATAGCCGACGCCGTCCTGCGCTACGTCGAGGCCACCGGCGACCTGGACTTCGAGCGCGAGGCGGGGGTGGAGCTGCTGGTGGAGACGGCCCGGCTGTGGCGCTCGCTGGGCCACCACGACCACCACGGCGTCTTCCACATCGACGGCGTCACCGGCCCCGACGAGTACAGCGCGGTCGCCGACGACAACACGTACACCAATCTGATGGCACGTCAGAACCTGCTCGCGGCGGCCGACTTCGTCGAGCGGCACGCCCGCGAGGCGCAGCGCCTCGGTGTGGACGAGGAGGAGAGCGCGGCCTGGCGGGACGCCGCCGAGGCCATCCACATCCCCTACAACGACGAACTCGGTGTGCACGAGCAGCACGCCGGCTTCACCCGCTACCAGCGCTGGGACTTCGCCGGCACTCGCCCCGAGCAGTACCCGCTGCTGCTGAACTTCCCCTACTTCGACCTCTACCGCAAACAGGTCGTCAAACAGGCCGACCTGGTGCTGGCGATGTACACCTGCGGTGCCTCCTTCGACGACGAGCAGGTCGCCCGCAACTTCGCCTACTACGAGCCGCTGACCGTGCGCGACTCCTCCCTGTCCGCCTGCGTCCAGGCGGTCGTCGCCGCCCAGGCCGGCCATCTGGGGCTCGCCTACGACTACACGGCCGAGGCGGCGCTGATGGACCTCGCGGACCTGGAGCACAACACCCGTGACGGGCTGCACATCGCCTCGCTGGCCGGTACGTGGATGGCGCTGGTTGCGGGCTTCGGCGGGATGCGCCGGGACGGCGAGGGCCTGCGGTTCGCGCCCCGCCTCCCGGAGCGGCTGCGCCGGGTGGCCTTCCATCTGCAGTACCGCACCCGCCGCCTGCGCGTGGAGATCGGCGCCGACAAGGCCACCTACACGCTCCTCGCCGGGCCTCCGCTCAGGCTCCACCACCACGGGGAGGGGCTGACGGTCAGTGCCGACGAGCCGGCCGTCCGCGCGGTGCCGCCGGTGTCCCCGCGCTCCGCGCCGGGGCAGCCCGCGCACCGGGCGCCGAACGCCCGCTGAGCGCCGGTCCGGCGGGCCGTGCCCGCCGGACCTCAGGCGCCGTCCGCGATGAGCAGTTCGCGCAGCACCCGCTTCTGCTCCGCGCTCAGCCCGGCCACGAACCGCCGGAGCGCGCCGGTCGGGTCCGGCCCCCGGTCCAGCGCCTCGCGCATCGCCTCGGCGGTCAGTTGCGCCGCGTCCTTCGCCGGCCGGTACGCGCCGCGCCTGCCGCCGGCATCCCGCAGTACCAGCCCCTTGTCGTACAGGCGCTTGAGGATCGTGTGCACCGTGTTGTAGGCGAGCTCCCCGTCGATCCCGGCCTGCACCTCCACCGGGGTCAGCGGCCGGTCGGTGGCCCACAGCGCGGCCAGCACCTCATGCTCCAGCTCCCCGGCGCTGCGCCGCTCCGCCCGGTCGCGGGCCCCTCTGCCAGCCATACCTCAACCTTACAGCGCGTAGGGCCGTCGGCCGGACGGTCGCGTCTACCGGGCACGGCGGGATGGTTCGCGCTAGTTTGGCCGTGTTTTGCCCGAGGGAGAGGTGGCCATGGCCGGAAGCGCACACGCGACACGCGAGGCGGCCCGGCGTGCGCGCACGCGACGCGGGCCCGCCGGAACCCGAAGGACCCGGCACACCCGCCTCGCTCCACCGCTCGCCGCCGTCGCCGTGGCCTTCACCCTGGCCCAACTGCTGCTCGTCCGGCCCGGCATGGGGCTCGGCTGGGACGAGACGGTGTACGTCAGCCAGGTCGCCGGACACGCTCCCGCGGCCTTCTTCAGCGCGCCCCGCGCCCGTGGTGTCTCCCTGCTCGTCGCACCCGTGGCGGCCTGGTCCTCGTCCACCGTCCTGCTGCGGATCCACCTCGCCGTCCTGTCCGGCCTCGCCCTGTACCTGGCCCTGCGGGCCTGGCGCGGCCTGTTCCCGGACCGCGTCCTGGCCCTGGCCGGGGCTCTGTTCGCCTCCCTGTGGGTGACCCTGTTCTACGGCCCGCAGGCCATGCCCAACCACTGGGTGGCCGTCGGCGCCCTCGCCGCCGTCGCCTGCTTCCTGCGGGCCCGCAGGGACCGCCGGGACCGGGCCGCGCTGTGGGGCCTGGCCGCGAGCGGTGCGCTGATGGCCTGGATGCGGCCGATGGACGCGGTCTGGGCCGCCCTGCCGCTGCTCGCCCTCGGCCTGCCGCGCCGCCACCGGCGGCCTCTCCTGGCCCTCCTCACGGGACTCGCCGCCGGGACTCTCGAATGGGTGATCGAGGCGTACGTCGGCTACGGAGGTCTCGCCCGGCGCCTGGCCGACGCATCGGCGATCCAGGGCGGACTCGGCCTGCACGTGGCCGTCGTCGACCAGCTCCGCAGCCTCGGTGGGCGGGCCCTGTGCCGGCCCTGCACGGGCCCGCTGCCCCACCCGCTGGTCACCGCCTGGTGGTTCGCGCTGCCCCTGGCCGCCGGGCTCGGCCTGGCGATCGCGGTCCGGGCCCGGCGTACCGCAGCCACCCTGCTGCCGCTCGCCTGCGGCGTCACGTCGGCCTTCCCCTACCTGTTCCTGATCGGCTACGCCGCGCCCCGTTTCCTGCTCCCGGCGTACGCCCTGCTCGCGATCCCCGTCGCCGAGGCGCTGCTCCATCCGCTGACCACACGACCGGGGGCCCGGCGGGCGGTGGCGGTGACGCTGGTGGCGCTGGGCCTCGCCACCCACCTCGCCGTTCAACTGGCCGTCCTGACCGCCGTCGTCAGCCGCACGACCGCCGCCCACCGCGACTGGTCCCGCACCGCCGCCACCCTGCACCGGCTCGGCGTCCGCCCGCCCTGTCTGCTCACCGGGCACGAGGCCATCCCGGTCGCGTACTACGCCGGCTGTTCCTCGGCGGCCACGTCCGGGCACAACGCCAACACCACCGCCGGGACGATCGCCCGCACCGCCCGCCGCACCCCTGTGGCCGCACTGGTGCCCACCGGCTCCCGCCCACCCGGGTACGCCCGCACCTGGCCCTCCGTGGCACTCACCGGGCAGCGCCTCTACTACGCCGTACCGAGGACCGACCCCTGAGCCGCGCCCGCTCCCCGGCGGGTGACGTGCCGAGACACCTCCGGGCCCAGCGGGCCGGCGGCGACGAGCCGACCGGACCGACGAGCGAGGTTAGGTACGCGGCCCGCGGGAAACGCGAACCGGGACCGAGCGCGTGCCGAGACGGAGGCGACGATGAGCGATCAGCAGGCAGGCGGAAGCCCGATGGCGGACGACGCCTACCAGCCCACCGGGACCAACGAGGAACAGGAGGACGCCGGCGCCCTGGACCCGCAGGACACGTTGGACGAGCGCGGCTACGACGACGTCCTCGACGAGGGCTACTCCCCGCCCGAGCGGCCCCTGGGCGTCACCAAGTACGGCACCACCGCCGCCGAGCAGCATGAGGGCGAGACCCTCGACGAGCGGCTCCGCCAGGAGGTGCCGGACGTGGAGACACCGGCGGGCGACGCGACCGGCGACCTCCCCGGGGGCGAGGGCGAACCCGTCGACCCGGAGGCGGGCGAGGCCAGAGCGGGCCGTCTGGTCGCCCCCGACGAAGGCGCCCACACCGACACCACGAAGGAGGAGGTCGCCTCCGACGTGGGGATCGACGGGGGAGCGGCCGGCGCCGAGGAGGCGGCCATGCACATCACCGGGGATCCGGAACGCGGAGCGCCCTAGTGGAACCCGACCGCCGGCCGGCCGCGGCCGGCCGGCGGCTGTGCCCGCGTCGGGCTCGGCGAGGCGGGCACGACGCGACGCCGGGCGGGCGCGCCCCCTGACGAGGGCGTGCCCGCCCGGCGCCTCCCCGTTGGTGTCCTGCCTGCTTCCCGGACCGCCCTGTCAGGGCAGCAGCTTCTCGATGGCCGACGGGCCCTCGGTCTCCAGCTTGCGGCGCGCCCAGTCAAGGGTCGCCGGAGTGACGTCCCTGCCCGTCGCCATCACCAGGTCCTCCGGGGTGAGACCCCGCGAAGGAGCGGAGTGGAGCAGAGCGTCCGGGGTGCAGTGGTCGTCGGACGACCTGGACCCTTCGGGTGTGGATGTCGACATGATGCCTCCTCCTCGGTCCGGATGACCGCATCCGTGCCGGTGCCGCCGAACGGGGCACTCTCTCACCATTCACCGCCGCGGCGGACCCTGCATCCGGAAGGGGCCGCAGAGCGGGGTGAGGACCGCCTGCCCAGCCCGCGCCGAAGCACTCGCCCGTAAGCTGGAAATCCGCCCATACCCTGGAAAACAGCAGCGTCCCGCACCGGGGAGGCCTCAACGATGGCCGACATGCCCTTCCAGCAGGAGTCGTCCCGAAGCCCCCGCTACCTGCCGATCGCCGAGCACGGTCTCATCGGCGACCTGCGCAGTGTCGCGCTGGTCGGCACCAACGGCACGATCGACTGGTACTGCTCACCGTCCTTCGACGCCCCCAGCGTCTTCGCGTCGATCCTGGACGCCGAACGCGGCGGCAGCTTCGAGCTGGCCGCCGCCGTACCGGGCCGCACCAAGCAGTTCTACTTCCCCGACACCAATGTGCTGATCACCCGCTTCTTCACCGAGGACGGCGTCGGCGAGGTGCAGGACTTCATGCCGGTCACCGGGGACGGGCAGGCCGCCGAGTCGGCCCGGCACCGGCTGATCCGGCGCGTGATGTGCGTGCGCGGCACCGTCCCCTTCCGGGCCAGGGTCGCTCCCCGCTTCAACTACGGCGCCGACCCGCACACCGTGCGCAAGCTGAACGGCCTGCTCTTCTTCGAGTCCCCCGAGCGGTCCCTGGCGCTCACCTCCACCGTCGTCATGGAGTGCGACGGACAGGACGCCTGGGCCGACTTCAAGCTGGGCGAGGGCGAGACCGCGGTGTTCGCCCTGGACCTGGCCGGCGAGGAGGTGCCACCGCGCGGCTGCCCCCACATGGAGGCCGAGCACGAGTTCAACGCCACCGTCACCTACTGGCGGCACTGGCTGCACCAGTCCCGTTACCGGGGCCGCTGGCGGGAGATGGTCCACCGCTCCGCGCTCACCCTCAAGCTCCTCACCTACGCCCCCACCGGCGCCATCGTCGCCGCGCCCACCACCAGCCTGCCCGAGCAGCTCGGCGGCGAGCGCAACTGGGACTACCGCTACGTGTGGGTGCGCGACGCCGCCTTCGCCGTCTACGCGCTGCTGCGGCTCGGCTTCACCGGCGAGGCCGAGGCGTTCATGCGGTTCCTGACCACACACATCAGCCCCGGCTGCGGCGACCACTGCGGGCCACTGCAGATCATGTACGGCATCGACGGCCGCACCGAGCTGCCCGAACGCGAACTCACCCATCTGGAGGGCCATCTCGGCTCCGCCCCGGTCCGGGTCGGCAACGCCGCCGCCGACCAGCTCCAGCTCGACATCTACGGCGCCCTGATCGACTCCATCTACCTCTACGACAAGTGGGCCCAGCCCATCTCCAGCGGCCAGTGGGACGACGTGTGCCACCTCGTGGGCTGGGTGTGCGACCACTGGGACCAGCCCGACGAGGGCGTGTGGGAGACCCGGGGCGGCCGCCGGAACTTCCTGTACTCGCGGCTGATGTGCTGGGTCGCCGTGGAACGGGCCATCCGCCTGGCCAACCGGCGCGGACTCCCCGCCGACCTGCCCCGCTGGCGCCAGTCCCGCGACACCATCTACCGGCGGATCATGGACCGCGGCTGGTGCGAACAGCGCAGCGCCTTCGTCCAGCATGAGGACAGCGAGGTGCTCGACGCGGCCGTGCTCATGATGCCGCTCGCCAAGTTCATCGCCCCCACCGATCCCAAGTGGCTGTCGACGCTGGACGCCCTCACCGAGGACCTGGTCTCCGACTCCCTCGTCTACCGCTACGACCCGCAGGCCAGCCCCGACGGACTCCGCGGCGACGAGGGCACCTTCTCGATCTGCTCGTTCTGGTACGTCGAGGCCATGGTCCGGGCCGGACGGCTCGACGAGGCCCGGCTGGCCTTCGAGAAGATGCTCACCTACGCCAACCACCTCGGCCTGTACGCCGAGGAGATCGGCCGCACCGGCGAGCAGCAGGGCAACTTCCCGCAGGCTTTCACCCATCTGTCCCTCATCAGCGCGGCCTTCAACCTCGACCGCGCCCTCGGCTGAGCCGCCTCCGCCACCGGGCGCCCGCCGATGCAGGCGACGGCCGGGACGGTCCCGGCCGTCAGGGCAGTGGCTGCTCCGCCCAGATGATCTTTCCATTGGGGGTGTACCGGGTGCCCCAGCGCTCGGCGAGCTGTGCGACCAGGAACAGGCCCCGGCCGCCCTCGTCGGTGCTCGCCGCGTACCTCAGGTGCGGGGAGGTGGTGCTGCCGTCGGAGACCTCGCAGATCAGCGTCCGCTCGCGCAGCAGCCGTACCCCGATCGGGCCGCGCCCGTAGCGGATCGCGTTGGTCACCAGCTCGCTGAGGATCAGCTCCGTGGTGAACGACAGCTCCTCCAGACCCCAGGCGTCGAGCCGCCGCGCCACCGAAGCCCGCACCTCGGCGACGGCCGCCGGGTCGGACGGCACCTGCCACTCGGCGACCCGGTCCGCGCCGAGGACCCGGGTGCGCGCCACGATCAGCGCCACGTCGTCGCTGGGCCGGGCCGGGAGGCGGTCCAGCACGGTCCGGCAGGTCTCCTCGGGCGAGGCGCCGGACGCCCGGCGCAGCGCGTCGCGCAGCAGCTCGAGGCCGACGTCGATGTCCCGGTCCCGGTCCTCCACCAGACCGTCGGTGTAGAGCACCAGACTGCTGCCCTCCGCCAGCTCCAGATCGACCGTCTCGAAGGGCAGCCCGCCCAGGCCCAGCGGGGGACCCGCGGGCACCTCCGGGAACTCCACCTCGCCGTCCGGGCGTACCAGCACCGGCGGCGGATGCCCGGCCCGGGCGACGGTGCAGCGCCGGGCCACCGGGTCGTACACCGCGTACAGACAGGTCGCGCCGGTGACCGCGGCGCCGTCGGCCGGGGTCTCGTCCTGGTCGATGCGGCCCACCAGCTCGTCCAGCAGGCCGAGCAGTTCGTCGGGCGGCAGATCGAGCGCCGAGAAGTTGTGCACCGCGGTGCGCAGCCGGCCCATCGTCGCGGCCGCGTGCAGCCCGTGCCCCACGACGTCGCCCACCACCAGGGCCACCCGGGCGCCGGACAGCGGCAGTACGTCGAACCAGTCGCCGCCCACCCCGGCCTGTGCCGGCAGATAGCGGTAGGCGATCTCCAGGGCCCCCTGCTCGGGCAGGGAACGCGGCAGCAGGCTGCGCTGGAGGGCCACCGCCATGCTGTGCTCACGGGTGTAGCGCCGGGCGTTGTCGATGGACACGGCGGCCCGCGCCACCAGCTCCTCGGCGAGGGCCAGCTCCTCGGCGTCGAACGGCTGCGGCTTCTCAGACCGCCAGAAGTTCGCCAGGCCCAGGACCAGGCTGCCCGCCCGCAGCGGAACGGTGATCAGCGAGTGGATCCCGTACTCCAACACCTGATCGGTGCGCCGCGGGTCCTGCGCCAGCCAGCCGGGCGCCTGGCGGAGCACCGGTTCCACGACGGCCTGCCCCGTCGTCAGGCTCCGGGCCTGCGGCGACGTCGACACGAACCGGATGCGCTCACCCAGCGGATACAGCGGGGCGTCCTTGCGGATGCCGCTGAAGGCCGCCCGGCGCAGCGCGGTGCCCGGCTTCGGCTCCTCGCCCTTCAGCACCGCGTCGAACAGGTCCACGGTGACGAAGTCCGCGAACCGGGGCACTGCCAGCCCGGCCAGCTCCTCCGCCGTACGGGCCACGTCCAGGCTGGTGCCGATGCCCACCCCGGCGTCGTACAGCATGTTCAGCCGCTCGCGCGCCACCTCCGCCCGGCCGGACAGGGCGCGCAGCTCGGTGGAGTCGCGGAGTGTGGTGACGCTGCCCGGCGGCCCGCCGCGCAGGTCGGTGGGGCGCTGGTTGATGGCCAGCAGCCGGTCCTTGACCAGATGCACCTCGTCCGTGGCGACCCGCCCGGAGGCGAGCAGCCCGGCCGTCTCGTCGTCCAGCCCCAGCTCCAGCACATGCCGCTGCTCGGCGTCCTCGGGCAGGTCCAGCAGTCGCTGTGCCTCGTCGTTGGCGAGCAGCAGCATGCCACCGCCGCCGACGATGAGGACGCCCTCGCGGACGGCGTGCAGCACGGCGTCGTGGTGTTCGTACATCCGGGTCATCTCGTACGGTCCGAGGCCGTGCGTCTGGCGCAGCAGCCGTCTGCTGACCAGGGCCGTGCCCGCGGTGGCCAGCGCCATCGCCGCGGCGGCCGCCGCGAGCAGCAGGGGTAGCTGCTGGTCGGCGGTTCCGCCCACGTGCGCGGTGGTGATCCCGGACGACACCAGGCCCACCACCTTGCCGGACTTGTCCTTGACCGGCACCACGACCTGCACCAGCGGGCCGATCGTCCCGTTGACCTCCTCGACGACCGTCCCACCGGCGACGGCCGGCGCGATCGTCCCGACGAACTTCTTGCCGATCCGGTCCGGCTTGGGGTGGGTGTACCGGGTGCCGTCGGTCGACATCACGACGACGAAGTCCACGCCGGTCGCCTTGCGGGTGGCCTCGGCGCGCGGCTGCAGGATGGCCGTCGGGTCCGGAGCGCGCAGCGCGGCGGCAGTGCCGGGCGCGTTGGCGAACGACTCGGCCACGGCGAGCGAGCGGTTGCGCGCCTCCTGGTCGCTGTCGTGCCGCACCTGGAGCACCTGGGCCACCACGGCCGACACGACCAGCAGCAGCACGATCACCACTTGCAGCAGGAACACCTGCCCGGCGACGCTGCGTCCGGTCACCGCCGACCTCAGCACACCCGGTGGTGCGCCGTTCGCGCCCGGCACCTGCCGCGCCGGTGCGCGCGGATGCCCGAAGGAACGGGGCGGCCGAGTCTCGGGCCGGCCGGGCAGTCGGACCATGAGCCCATGTCTACACTGCGCGGCCCCGGGTGGCGAGGGCGTGGGCGGACGCGGCCCAGGCGGCGCCGGCCGCGTACTCCGGTCACCGCCCCGGCGCCGGGCGCCGGGTGGCGAGCAGCAGCGCCACGTCGTCGGGCCGGGCGGTGGCGTTGCGGGCGGCCGAGGTGAGCCGGTCGGCGACTCCGGCGAGGGAGCCGCCCCGCCGTCCGACGGCCGTCCCGGCCCGCGACAGCGCCAGGGCCAGCGCGGCGATGCCGTCGTCGATGTCGGTGCCGGGCCGCTCCACCAGGCCGTCGGTGTACAGGGCGAGGACCGCCCGCGGCTCCAGCCGCAGCCCGGTCACCGGGTACTGGGCCCGCGGATCCACCCCCAGGACGACACCGCCCGGGATGTCCAGCACCGTGGTCCGCCCGTCGGGGCGGCGCAGCAGCGGCGGTGGGTGCCCGGCACGGGCCGCCAGGGCCCGTCCGGTGGCCGGGTCCAGCCGGACGTAGCAGCAGCTCGCGAACTGGCCGGGGTCGAGGTCGATCAGCAGCCGGTTGGTGCCGCTCATCACCTCGTCGGGCGGCCGGTCCCCGAGCGCGAAGGCCCGCACCGCGCTGCGCAGCTGACCCATGGTGGCAGCCGCCTGCACTCCGTGGCCCTGCACATCGCCGATCACCAGCGCCAGCCCAGTGCCCGCCTCCACCACGTCGTACCAGTCGCCGCCCACGTCCATGCCCTGGGTGCCGGGCAGGTAGCGGCCGGCCGTCTCCACCCGGGGATGCGCCGACAGCCTCCTGGGCAGCAGGGCCTGCTGAAGCCCCCGGGCGAGCGCGGCCTCGCTGTCGTAGCGCTGGGCCCGCTCCATCGCCTGCGCGATCAGTCCGGCGAGCGCGTTGAGGACGGAACGCTCCTGCGTGCTGAAGCGGCGCGAGCCGTCGAAGCCGAGGATGCACGAGCCGACCGGCCGGCCGGAGGCGATCAGCGGCAGGAAGGCGCGGGCGCCCTCCTCGGCGTCGATGGGAATGCCCGGGTAGGTGGCCGCGAGCTGCCGCATGGACTCGAAGAACAGCGGGCGCCCGGTGGTGAGGGTCTCCACGCCCGGCAGGTGCGCGTCCAGACCGACGCCGTCGAACGGGGCCAGGAAGCCCTGCGGGAAGCCGGTCTCCCAGGCCAGGTACAGATGGCGCTCCTGGAGCAGGTAGATGGCCAGGCGGCGGCCGCCGAACGCGGGCAGCAGCTCCCGCATCACCACCGCGGACACCTGCCGGGCGGTGACCGCGTCGGTCAGCGCGATCGCCAGCGCGATGGGCCGGTACAGCGGGGCCAGCGAGTGATCGCCGATCACCGTGTCCTCCAGGACGTGCAGCTCGTCCGGCCGGCCGGCGGTCTCCGGCTCCACCGACGCGTCCACATGGCTGGCCGGGACGAGCGTGCAGGTGAGGATGTCCGGGCCGGGATGGACCGTCAGGGCGAGCCAGTCACCCCCGGCGGGCTCCGCGGCACCCTGTGGCGGGCGCCTGACGTGCACGTGCACCGGTTCGTGCGACAGCAGCACACCACGCAGGTGGTCGTCGTACGGCGGCCCGGTCAGCCACGGCATCGCCTCCCAGAGCGGACGGCCGAGCAGCTCCGGCCGCTCCCGGCCCGCCAGCCGGGCCGCGGCCGGGTTGACGTACACGACCAGTCCCATCCGGTCCAGGCAGAACACCCCCTGCGGGAGCAGGTCGGCCGCGCCGTCCGCCGCCGCGGCGGGACCCGGCTCGAAGACGATGCCGCCCACCAGCACGCTCGCACCCGTGTCCGCCATCGGCCACAGGTCCAGCAGCCGGAGGACGCCGTCCGCCGACCTGACACTCAGCGGCGCGGGCGGTGGCCTCCCGGCGGAGGCCTCGTGCAGCGCGGCCAGGATCCGTTCGGCCTCGTCCCGTGACACCGCGTCCGCGAGCGCCGGGCCGGTGCCGGGGAACTCGCCCGGCCGCAGCCCGAGCAGAGCGCTCAGCCGGTCGTCGGCGGCCACCGCGGAGGTCGCCGGGTCCCAGGTGAAGCGGCCCACCCGGGTCTCCGCGGGACGCGTGACGGGCGGCCGTGCGCACAGCGGGTCCCCGTCCCAGGTGAGTGCCGCCTCCTCCCCGTCCGCGAGCGCGAGCAGCTCGGCACCGAGCCCCTCGGCGAGCCGCCCGAGGAGCTCTTGATCGAGCACCTCGTCCACCGTGTCCGGGACCGCCGGACGCAGCACCGTCAGCACCCCGAGCGGCTCGGCCCCGCCCGGCACCGGCACGTGCACCGAGCCGAACGGGAACGGCAGCCCCGCCGCGAACTGGGGATACCGGCGCACCGTCTCGGTGGCGTCGGGCAGCACCACCGGGACGCCGAGACGGTAGGCGTCGGCCACCGGGAAGGGCCGGCCCAGATGCAGCCGCCACCAGGGCCGGAACAGCGGCCCGGGCAGTCCCACGAGCACGGCCAGGCGCAGCAGCCCCGGGGTGCCGGAGCGCAGGTAGACACCGGCCACGTGGCCGCCGGCCGCGCCGAGCGCACCGGTGGAGGCGTCGACCAGCAGCGTGGCAAGCCGGGCCCGCGTACCGGCCGTGCGCTCGCCGCTCACAGCCATGGGTGCCCACCTCCCGTACGCCGCCGGGTGGATGACACAGCAAGAATGCGCCCCCCGGGCGGCGGACCGCACCTGGGCGACGCGCGGCGTCGCCGCCGGCCCGCGCCGCCGCGAGGCGTGGCGGGCCGGCGTGGGACGTGAGGCCGGTTCAGTACTCCTTGGTCCTCGGCGGCAGCCCGGCCCGCAGCTCGGTGCCCTCCGGCAGGACGCGGCCCGCTCGCAGGCTGCGCAGGGCGAGGAGCAGGACGGCGATGTCGTCGAGGTAGACCGGGTCCGGCAGCAGGTCGGTGGGCAGCACCAGGTACGCGATCGCACCCCAGAACACCCACCGCGGTCCGGTCGGCAGCCCGGCGCGCCGCAGCGTGCGCCGGGCGCGGACCAGGCGCACCAGCAGGGCGACGGCGACGGCGAGCAGCACCGCCGCGACGACGGCGCCTGTCACCAGCCAGGTCGCGGTGGAATCCATGCGGCCTCCAGTCCCTCGTGACGGACGGGGCGGGCCGGTGCGGCCCCGTTCGGTTCCCCTCCTCTTCCCTCTGCCCGGTCCCGGCCGCCGTACCGCCTCGCGCGCGGACGCACTAGTGCCGCTCCGCCGCGCCGGCGCCGTCGGTGCTCTCGACGCCGGGACCTTCGGGGACTTCCGGGACTTCGGGAACACCGGGGAGTTCGGCGACCTCGGAGGGGCCGTCCGGGACCGGTGCCGGGCGCGGGCCCTTGGCGGTGAACCGCAGCCGTTCGAAGGTCCGCGTCAACTGCTGGAGCGCGGCGGGCGTCCGGGCGCCGGACCGCTGCTGCTGCGGCAGGGCGGCGGGGGCGGGCGCGTCGCGGAGGGCGGCCAGCGCCTGGTGGGCCTGCTCGGCGGCCTCCCGGTACAGGTCCCGGGACTTCGTCATCGCCTCCAGCGCGTCGGCGTACATGGCGACCAGCTCCCGTTGCCGCTCCAGCTCCTCCTGGAGCGTCGTCAGGGTCCAGTTCTCCCGCAGGTCCGTCAGCGCCTCGCGCACGCCACGCGGCAGGGGCCGCGGGAGGGCCATGAAGTGGCGCAGCGCCGCCACGAGTCCGGCCGGTTCGGAGCCGTCCAGGAAGACGGTGCGCACGCTGTGCTCCCCGCCGTCGTAGTCCGCGGGCGCCGGGTCGGGCGGCAGCAGCACGGCACCGCCGCGGGGCACCTCGACGCCGAGGTCCTTCAGCGCCCAGTTGACGGCGCGAAGCTGCTGAGGCGCTGCCCGGTGCTCCATCACGCGGTGCCGGAGCCCCGGCGGCAGCAACCGGGCCAGGGGCAGCCTGCCCTGCTCGTCGGGGGTCATCGCCTCGTGCACGACGACATGCGCGCACCAGGACTCGCGGGCCGCGTCCTTCAGCCGGCGCCGCGTCTCCCTGTCGTCGTCGGGCAACGGGTTGACCTGGCGCAGGCGCAGGCCCGCGACACCCGGGTGGTGGTCCCAGTCGCCGTCGGCGCCCTCCGCCGGGCCGGCCTCGGGCCAGAACAGGGTCGCCGGGGAGGGCCACGCCTCGTCCCACGGACGCTCCGCCTCGGCGACGAGCGTCCACTCCTGCCCCTCGGGGCGGGCGGCCCGAGGTACGAGGGTCAGCCGGGCCCGCACGGTCACGGTGCCGCCGGCCCGCCAGCGGGCCTCGAAGATCCGTTCGGGGGAGTCGTCGGGCACGGGCGGCTCGGCGAAGTCGTCGATGTCCCCGCTTTCCCTGTGCCGTCCGAGGGTGCGACGGACGACGTCCTCGGCGGCGGGGCCGGGGTGGCGGCCACGGGCCGCCCAGAGGGTCTGCGGGATGGTGGCGTGGTCGGTGGCGGAGTTCGACATGGGCCAATCTGCTGATGGGGGCCGGTGCGCTACCCAGTATCACCGCGGGGGGACCGGAACCCGTCGACGGGGCCCCGGGCGGCGCGCCGCGCCACCGGTGACACCGGCCCGTGGCGTGTCACGGGCGGGCCGGCGGTGGTGTATCCGAGCGACCGGCGCTCCCGCGCACACGGCGCGCGCTGGTCACCCATGCGCACGCCGCGCACAGGGTGGGCTCCGGGCGCCCGTGACGTACGCCGCTCACACGAGGACGCGCCGATCACCCAGGGTGCGCGCCGCGCGCGTCACGCGACCGTCGTTCACACGTCCCGCAGCCGTGACCGGGCGCCCACAATGGTGCGTCGGACGGGGCCCGCCCACCCATCCGCTTGGGGCGGGCCCCGTCCACCGGCAGGAGCTACGCCCCGCTCTCCCGCAGCATGTCCTCACGCTCGACGAGCTTCACGCGCGCGCGGCCCTGCGGCTCGCCCAGCGCGCGCTCGGCGGCGTCCAGCCTGTACCAGCCCTCCCACGTGGTGAAACGGACCTCGCGCTCGGCGAGGAAGGCGTCCACGGCCTCCGGCGCCGGGGAGGCGGGGGTGTGCAGGCGGCCGTTCGCGTGGTCGTCCAGCAGGTTGGCCACGGTCTCGTTGGCGTCGCCCTTGGTGTGGCCGATGAGGCCGATGGGGCCGCGCCGGATCCAGCCGGTGACGTACGTCGACTGCAGGTGGCCGCCGCTCTCCTCGAGGACCCGGCCGCCCTGGTCCGGGACCGTGCCGGAATCCAGGTCCCAGGGCAGCTTGGGCAGCCTGTCGGAGAGGTAGCCGACGGCGCGGTACACGGCGCTGACGTCCCAGTCCTTGAACTCGCCGGTGCCCTTCACGTTCCCGGTGCCGTCGAGGGCGGTGCGCTCGGTACGCAGGCCGACGACCCTGCCGTCCTCGCCGAGGATCTCGGCGGGGGACTCGAAGAAGTGCAGGAACAGCTTGTGCGGCCGGTCGCCGGCGTCGCGGATCGCCCAGTTCTCCAGGGTCTTGGCGACCATGTCGGCCTGCTTGTTGCCCCGTCGGGTCTCGATGGAGCCCGCGTCGTAGTCGATGTCCTCGGGGTCGACGATGACCTCGATGTTCGGGGAGTGGTCCAGCTCGCGCAGCTCCATCGGGCTGAACTTCGCCTGCGCCGGGCCACGGCGGCCGAAGACGTGGATCTCCTTGGCCCGGTTCGCCCTCAGGCCGTCGTACACGTTCGGCGGGATCTCGGTGGGCAGCAGTTCGTCGGCCGTCTTGGCGAGGACGCGGGCCACGTCGAGCGCCACGTTGCCGACGCCGAGCACGGCGACCTTCTCGGCCTCGAGCGGCCAGGTGCGCGGCACGTCCGGGTGGCCGTCGTACCAGGAGACGAAGTCCGCGGCGCCGTAGGAGCCGTCCAGTTCGACGCCGGGTATGGACAGCTCTCGGTCGGCCGTGGCGCCGGTCGAGAAGATCACCGCGTCGTAGAACGCCCGGAGGTCGTCCAGGCTGATGTCGGTGGGGTAGTCGACGTTGCCGAAGAGGCGGATCTGCGGCTTGTCGATCACCTGGTGCAGGGCGGTGATGATGCCCTTGATGCGCGGGTGGTCGGGCGCCACGCCGTAGCGGATCAGGCCGAACGGGGCGGGCATCCGCTCGAAGAGGTCGATGGAGACACCGGGCTCGGCGGCCACCTCGGACTTGAGCAGGGCGTCGGCGGCGTAGATCCCGGCCGGGCCGGCTCCGACGATGGCTACCCGCAGGGGGCGCGGCATGATCAGTTCCCTTCGAGCGTGAACGTTCGAGCCGTGAAAAGGAGACTCGCTCGATCGGGAAGCCTAAGCTAAGGCAGCCCTAAGTTAGTACGCGGGTTCGGTCTATGACCTCATAAGCGGATCTTATGAGGGTTCAAGGAGCCGCTTATGCCCGCCCCCGGGCCGGAGCCCGGGGCGCCCGCGGAGCGGGTCAGGCCGGCCGGATCACGCGGTGGATCGCGGCTTCCCCGGCGCCGTAGACCGACTCCTCGCGGATGGTGGACCCCGGACCCGGCGCATGGATCATCATGCCGTCGCCGATGTGCAGGCCCACGTGCCGGTCGTCGTCGAAGAACAGGACGAGGTCGCCCGGTTCGAGTGCGGCGAGGGTGACCGGAGTGCCGGCCAGGGCCTGCTCGTGCGCGGCACGCGGCAGGGTGACCCCGGCCGCCTGCCACGCGGCCCGGGTGAGGCTGGAGCAGTCGTAGGACTCGGGCCCGGTGGCCCCCCACACGCAGGGCTTGCCGATCTGTGCCCGGGCGAACGCGATGGCCTTGGCGGCGCGTGTCGCGTCGGTGGCGAAGGGGGCGGGGAGCGTCGTGAAGGAGCCGCTGTCGGTGACGGACAGGAGCGGGAACGCGCCCGTGTCCGTGAGGGCTTCGGTGAAGGGCTGAATGAAGGAGCCCGTGCCGCCGAGGGGGTCGGAGGGGTCAGGAATCACCGCTGGGGCGGGCGCGCCGGGTGTCGCCGTGGCGCCGGGTGCCGTCCACTGGGGCTGCTCCCACTGCCCGGTGAGCGGCTGGAACGCCGTTGACGAGGAGGCGAGTCGGGCGGCGTGCCGGGCCAGGAGGTCGCGGGCCGCGGTCAGCTTGCGTCGGTGGGTCGCCTTGGACTCGGCGGGGGAGGGGTGCCGGGGCGCGGTCCCGGCGTCGGGCAGTTCCCTCGGCATCGGTGCCGGTGCGGCCTGCGGTACGGGAAGGGTGGCGACCGGCAGTACGGCCGTCTCCGCCGGACCGGGGCCGCTCGCCTCCGGGGCACCGGAGAGAGCCGGTTCCGCCGTGCCCCATGCGGCCGGCCGGAGCGCCGTCGGAGCTGACGACTCCGGTGCCATCGAGAACGGTTCGGCGGGGCGCACGGCCGGAAGCTCGGCAGGGGGCGCGGCCGTGAGCTCTGCCGGACGCGCGGCCGGGAGTTCCGGGCGGGCGCCCAGCGGGCCGGGCGTGCCGGCTTCCAGGGCGGCCCGGGGGCGGCCGTTCGGCGTCGCCGAGGGCCCGCCCGTCAGCTCGGCCACCGCGCGGTCGGAGGCCCGGCCGGCGGAGCCGTGCGCCAGTTCGGGCAGCGCGACGCTCAGGGCGTCCCGGTCACCGCCGTTCGCGCGGTCCCACGAGCGGGCCGGGGCGGCCGGGGGTTCGGGCCGGCGGTCGGCGGGGAGCACGGCCGGAACCGTCGGGCCGAGCTTGGCGCGCGCCACGTCGAACCACTGCCGGGCCACGGCGTCGAGATCCGGATCGGGACGCCACCCGGACCTCTTGGACAGCGTGACCCCCCGGTTCCTGCCGGCCGCCGACATGGCCCGGGTCGCGTTGTAGTTCCCGGTCGCGTTCTCGGCCTGTTCGTAGAGGAAGTCGATCCGCTGCCGAACCTCGTCGCGGCCCTCCGGCACCATGGAAGACATGCTCCTTCCTTGCCCCGCGGGGGCAGTTGGGCCGATCCCGGGGTCGGTCGAGCCCCGGCCCCGGACGCCACGGCGGGTTCGCAGGGGGCAGCCGGGCGGCCTGGCGGTCAACCTAGCCAACTTGTGTGCTCGGTGTGAAGGTTGGAGGGCGGAATGTCCGATACGTATTTGTGATGTTCGCGGTGCTGTTCGGGTGGGAAGACTCTTCCGCTCTTTGCATGGCCCTGCCACCCGGCTCGCGTTGCCGTACGCTGCCGCCGCCGGTGTGACCACGGTTTCCTGTGAGTTCCCGGTGAATCATCGATTCGGTTGAACGCTGCGGGTCCGCCTCACGTATGGGACGCGGGAACTCCATGCCCGACCGACCGCTCCACACAAGGGGACCACCGTGGTACGCAACAGGCGCAGACGCCCGACCGGCGCACGACGCGCGACCTTCGCAGCAGTCGCCCTGATGCTGGGCGGGGGCGGCCTCGTCGCCGCGAACGTCTACGCCTCGGCCACGGAGGGCGGTTGGGGCGGCGGGTCCGGCCAGGACGCCACCGGACAGGTCAGGTCCGCCGGCATGGCCACGATCGACTGCCCGGACGTGGGGAGCCGGCTGACGTCGGTCCCGGACGACGCCCGCGCCGAGGTCGACCGTGAACTCGCCCAGCTGGACCAGCAGACGGCCGGTGCCTATCAGCAACTCCAGGCGTCGGCACGGGAGATCCGCCAGGATCCGAGCGCCGCCGACGGCTCGATCATGAACCCGCTGAAGGAGAAGCGGGCGGCGACGATCGAGCGCATCGCGGTCGCCATCGACCGGGTCGGGGACCGGCCGGAGGGACTGGAGTCCCTGGCGGCCTGCACCCTGCGCCCCGGCCAGGAAGACGCGGGTGGCGGCTCGGACGGCGCCGGCCAGGCCACCGCCTCGCCGAGCGCGGGCGGCCAGCAGGGCGGCGGCCAGGGGCAGAACGGCGCCGGGCAGGCGGGCACCGGCCAGGGCGGCAACGGGCCCGTCGCGTCGGACTACGCGGACATCACCGCCGTACAGCCCAACGCGCCGAAGCCGCCCCAGGGGGACGGCGCCTCGCGCGGCACCTTCACCACCGAGTGCGGCGTCAACGCGAACGGCCTGTTCAACTCCGACAACGTCATCGTGGCCCCCGGCGTCTCCAACGGCGCCCACCACTTCCACGACTACGTCGGCAACCAGTCCAACACCGCCTTCGCCAGCGACGACGACCTGGCCGAGGCCGACACGAGCTGCGTGGACAAGGGTGACAGGTCGACGTACTACTGGCCGGTGGTGCGCCTGCAGAACGGCACGCAGGAGCGGGACGCCGGTGCGCCCGGCGGCGGCACGGAGGGCAACGCGGGTCGGATCGTCACGCCGAAGGACGTCACGCTGACCTTCGTCGGCAGCCCCCAGGGCGAGGTGACCGCCATGCCGCGCCTGCTGCGCATCATCACCGGTGACGCCAAGGCCTTCGTCAACGGCCCCGCCAACGCCAACGCCTCCTGGAGCTGCACCGGGTTCGAGGACCGGCAGCTCAAGGACAAGTACCCGCTGTGCCCGTCCGGCAGCGACGTCGTGCGCACCTTCCGCTTCCAGAGCTGCTGGGACGGCCGCAACATCGACAGCGCCAACCACCGTACGCACGTGGCGTTCGCGACGCCCGACGGCGCGTGTCCCGCGGGCTTCCAGGCGATCCCGCAACTGGTGCAGCGCATCGTCTACGACGTCAAGGCGCCGAGCCTGAACGACGGTGGGCGGACGGTGCCGCTGTTCGCCGTGGACTCCTTCCCGGAGCAGTTGCACAAGCCGGTCACCGACCACGGCGACTTCATCAACGTCTTCGACGAGGACCTGATGCGCGAGATGGTCGACTGCATCAACTCCGGCCGCACCTGCGGTCCGCGCGGCGGCGACGACTCCGGTGCCACCGCGGCCCCGAGCCAGAGCCCCGGCGACGGTGCGACGGACGCGCCGGGCGACGGTGCGACTGACGACCCCGGCACGGGTGCCACGGCCACGGCCGAACCGACCTCCTCCGCCCCGGCCGAGGAGCCGAGGACCGACGCGACGACCGCACCGGCGAACACCACCAAGCACAGCAAGCCCGCCAAGGACGACAAGCGGACCGCGTCGGCCGATGACGGCAAGAAGAGCGAAGACGACAAGGCGACGTCGGCAGGCTCGGACGGTACCGGCGAGGTCGGTTCCGCCACTCGGACCACCCCCGCACCTGCGGCCGACGGCGGGGACGGCGCCCAGTCCCCGGCAGCCCAGTCCCCGGACGCGGAGTCCCAGGCGCCGGTCGCCCAGACCGAGCCGCAAGCGGCCGGGCAGGGCGGACTCGCCGAGACCGGGGCCGACCTGTGGCCTGCGGGCATCGGGATCCTGCTGGCGCTGGCGGGCCTGTTCATGCTGATCAAGGCCAAGCGCCTGACCCACTGATCACCCCGCTCGACCCTGCCCCCGACCCCGGAGCCCGATCCACGGAACGGCGGCCCACCCCTGTGGGTGCGGCCGCCGTTCCCTCGCTCCAGGCTGCCGAACGGCTTGTGGGAGCGCTCCCAAAGGGGTGAGGATGTCTCCATGCCGACCAACGCCCCGAGCCCGTTCGTCCGCCTCTACGGCCCTGCCGACCGTGACGCGGTGGCCGACGTCTGCGTCCGCACCGCGCACAACGGCGGCGATTCCCGGGACCTGTATCCCGACCCTCGCCTCCTGCCGGAGATCTTCGCCGAGCCCTACTGTCACTTCGACCCGGACCTCGCCTTCGTGCTGAACGACGGCGCGGGCCGGGCCGTGGGCTATGTGGTCGGGACGGCGGACACCGAGCGCTTCGTGAAGGACTTCCGCCGGACCTGGATACCCCGTCTGACCGGCCGCTACCCGGTCCCGGCGGCGGCGCCGCGCACGCCGATCGACGAGATGATCGGCCTCCTGCACCACCCCGAGCGCATGCTCGTCCCCGAACTCGCCGCGTATCCGGCCCACTTGCACATCGACCTGCTGCCGGCACGACAGCGGCGCGGACACGGCCGCCAGTTGATGGGCGCGCTGCTCGACGCCCTGCACCAGCAGGGCGTTCCGGCCGTCCACCTCGGCATGGTCACGGCCAACACGGCCGCCCGCGCCTTCTACGACCGTCTCGGCTTCCACGAGATCCCGGTCCGCGATCCCGGCCCGCTCACCTACCTGGGCCGGGCGACGGGGGACGGCTGAACCGGGCCACCGGTCGCATCGGACCGTCAGCGAACCCGCAAGGTCCGCTTGGCGAGTTCGTAGGCGGGCCGCATCTCCTCGTGCTCCTCGGTGTCCATGCCGCCGAGGTGCAGCACGACCGGCCCTTCGGGCGTGCCGACCGCGAATGCGGTCTCCTTCTTGGTCTCCTCGAGGAGCTTGCTCGTGTAGAGGTACTCGACCTCCACTGCGGACACCCCGGTGGCCGTCTTGAAGGAGTGGTACTTCTCCTCGCTGACGTTGTCCTCGGCCGCCACGAACTCCCGCAGCGCGGTGCGCGCGTCCGTGTCGCCCGGCTTGCCGGTCCACACGCGCAGGAAGCCGATGTTGCCGGCCGGCTTGGCGTCGATCTCGCAGGCGGTGGTGACCGGCCCCTGGCGCAGGAGGGCATCGGCGAGGTCGCCCGACAGGCCGCTGCCCGAGCCCTTCGACATCTCCGCCTCGGCGTCGATGCCCTTGGCCTTCCAGTGCTTGGCGATGTCGAAGGTGACGGGCAGCTCGCAGGCGGAACCGGCGGCGCCGATCGTGCCTCCGCTCGCCGCCCCGGTCGTCGCCTCCGCCTTCGCCGACGAACCCGACCGGCTCTTGGCGTCCGTTCCGGACGACTCGGCGCACCCGCTCAGTACCGCCGCCAGGAGTGCCGTTCCGGCCGTCAGGCCCACTGCTCCGCCGCGCACAATCCCCACCTCGACCTGCACCGTCTTCTCCCCAATGGTCCGGCCGGACACTGTAGCCGAGGGCTCGGGGCGTCTCGTGGAATATCGGCGCGGGGCCCTTGCTGACGGGGCGTCTCATTATCCAACCGTGACCTTCCACGGGCTACCGCCGGTAACTTACTCGAAAGTAAGGTCCGTGCCACCCGCTTCGGTACCCCCTGCCCCACCACTCGGGAGGTCCGCCATGCCCGCACACACCCGTCTTCCGGTGCTCGCCGTCGCCGTCGCCGCCTGCCTGGGCGCACAGACCGCCGCCGCACTCCCCGCCACGGCCTCGGACACCGTCGTGTCCCGGGGCGTCACCATCCCCGCCTTCTACGACCCGCCCGCCGCCCTGCCCGCCGTCGACGGCACCCTCGTCCGCAGCGAGCACCTCCCGCTCGCCCTCAGCCTGCCCGGCCTCGACGGCCCCCTGCCGGGCCGGGCCACCCGGCTGATGTACAAGTCGACGGATTCCAACGGAAGTCCGGTCGCCGTGACCGGCGCCTACATCGAGCCGGCCGCCGCCTGGAGACACGGCGGACCGCGCCCCCTGGTCGCCGTGGCGCCCGGCACCATGGGGCAGGGCGACCAGTGCGCCGCCTCGCTCGGCCTGGAACACCCGCTCGGCGTCAACGGGCAGACACTGTCGGTCGGTTACGAGGACCTGGCGATCTACCGGATGCTCGCCAAGGGCGTCGCCGTCGTCGTCACCGACTACGCGGGCCTGGGCGCCACCGACCGGCTGCACACCTACGTCAACCGTCTCGACGGCGGACACGCCGTGCTGGACGCCGTACGCGCCGCCCGGAACCTGGCGGGCACCTCCGTGACGGCCGCCTCGCCCGTCGGGCTGTACGGCTACAGCCAGGGCGGCGGCGCCACGGCCGCCGCCGCCGAACTCCAGCCGACCTACGCCCCGGACATCACCCTGGCCGGCACCTACTCGGGCGCGCCGCCCGCCGATCTGACCGCCGTCACCAAGGCCATCGACGGCAGCGACCTGGCCGGTGCCCTCGGCTGGGCCGTGAACGGCTTCCTGCAGACCGACCCGGCCCTGCGGCCGATCGCGGACAAGCGCCTCAACGCCGCGGGCAAGGCCGCCCTGGCCGACCTGTCGACGATGTGCGTCGGAGACGCGATCCTCTCCTACAACTCCGCGCACAGCACGGCCTGGACGGCCGACGGCTCCTCCATCAGCGACGTCATCAAGGCCGAGCCGGCCCTTCAGGACTTCCTCGACCGGCAGCGCATCGGCCGGACGAAGCCGGCCGGCCCGGTTCGGGTGGCGACCGGCGTCAACGACGACCTCGTCCCGCACGCGCAGGCCCGCACGCTCGCCGTCGACTGGTGCCGCAAGGGCGCCGACGTAACCTATGTGCCCGTCGTGGTACCCCCGTTGGGCCGCTCCCTGATCAACCACTTCACCCCCCTGATCACCGACCAGGGCGACGCCATCGACTGGCTGACCGACCGCCTCTCCGGCAGGCCGGCGAGCTCCACCTGCTGGTCGCTGCCCGTCCGGCCCTGACCGCGGCCGGCGCGCTCAGCCGGACGCGCGCCGGCAGTGCAGGAACAGGTGCGGCTCGGGTACGGCGCCGGGATGGGCCGGGGCGAACACGGCGTGCTCCTCCGCCAGGACCGTCAGACCCGCGCCGGTCACCAGCGCCCCGAAGTCCCCGGCCGCGAAGCTGGTCACCCGTACCGGCCGCCCCATGAACAGCCCCTCGACGGCCTCCAGGTCGAGGGGCACGGTGGCCAGTACGGCGTACCCACCCGGCCGCAGCGCCCGCGCCAGCCGCGCCACCACGGCCGACTGCTCGGCGCGGGACATCTGCAGCAGCGAGAAGTACACGCACACCGCGTCGAAGGAGCCCTCGTCGAGCGGCAGTTCACGGATGTCGCCGAGCCGGAAGGCGGCCCCGGGCACCTGCCGGGAGGCCACGTCGACCATGACCGGGGAGACGTCGACGCCGAGCACCTCGTGCCCCGCGTCGCTGAGTGTCCACGCGGTCGGCCGTCCCGTTCCGCTCCCCACGTCCAGCACCCTGCTGCCCGGCTCCAGCCGGTCCAGCAGCCAGCGCAGGGAGTCGCGGTGCGCCTCGGAGGCGGCGAACGCCTTCTCGTAGTCGAGACCCAGCGCGTCGAACAGCACCGCTGCCGGCGCCCGGTGATCGTCCTCGGCCAAGACGGCTCCCTCCGTCGTCCCCTGCGGGTGCCGGGCATCGTCGCACTCCCGGCCCGCGCCCCACAACGCCGCGCGCCGGGCGCGGTTTGCGGGGCACGGCACCGGCAGGGCAGGGTTCGGGACGTGCCCACCTTGCTGATCGTGCATCACACCCCCTCGCCCAACTGCCAGGCGCTGTTCGAGGCCGTCGTCTCCGGCGCGACCACACCGGAGATCGAGGGCGTGCGCGTCGTACGGCGGGCGGCGCTGTCCGCCACCGCCACCGACGTCCTCGAGGCCGACGGCTACCTCCTCGGCACTCCGGCCAACCTCGGCTACATGTCCGGTGCCCTGAAGCATTTCTTCGACCAGATCTACTATCCGTGCCTGGACGAGACCAGGGGCCGTCCCTTCGGCTACTACGTGCACGGCGGCAACGACGTCACGGGTGCCGTCCGCGCCGTCGAGGCGGTCACCACCGGCCTGGGCTGGCGCCGGTCGGCCGATGCGGTCACCGTCACCGGCGCACCCGGCAAGGCCGACGTCGAGGCCTGCTGGGAGCTGGGCGCCACGGTAGCCGCCGGGCTCATGGACGACGCCTGACGACGCCGGCGCACCGGTGCGGGCGTCCCGGTGCGCCGATGGGCCGTTCGGGTGCCCGGGCCACCACGCCGTATTCCGTTCCGCCTGGTGGGGAGGGGGCCGCCCGGCAGGTGGAGGTGCGGGCGTGGGGTCCCTCGCCCAGGATGGGACCGCGACCGGCCTTCGCGGCCTCGGTCGCGCACGCACGTCGTCGAGCCGAGGGAGCGTCGGATGCGAGCGGACGGCCACGCCCCCGGACATCCGGACGAGCAGGACGCCGGAGAACTGCTCCGCCGGTGCGCACAGGACGTCCTGGACGTCGCCGGGGGCATCCGCGCGGTGTCCGCACGGACCGGCGCCGCGCTGCTCGACCCCCGGCTCACCGGCTCCGCGCACCGCCGGCCCCGGACCGCCCTCGCGGTCCGCTGGGCGCTGCTGCGCGCCCTGACCGGCGGGCGGGGCCTCGGGCGCCCGGCGGTCACCCCGCCGAAGAGCCCGGCACGGCTGCCCGGGCGGGAAGGGCTGCCCGCGTGGGTGGCGGTCACCGCGCTGCGGCTGAGGGTCGCCGCCGTGCTGGCCGGTCACCCGGAGTTCGCCCGGGACCCGGGCATGCGGCTGCTCACGGACGCCCTCGCGACCGACCGCGACCCGGCGGCCGTACGCTCCCTGCGCACCCTGTTCCGGGACCCGGGAGCGCAGCGCGCCCTGTCCGGCCTCACCCCCCTGATGGCCGAACTCATAGCCGTACGGCGGATGCTGGAGGGCGATGCCCGGGCCGGCGAGGGGGCCGGCTGGGCGCTCGTACCCGGACCACCGGACGGTCAGCCGTCCGCCGGCCCCGTGCCTCCGGTCGAGGCCCGGGACGAGGGCGAGGCCGCAGCCGACGCCGTCGACCTCACCGACCGGGAGCGACAGACCATCGCCACCGAGGGGTCCTTCCTCGGCTTCCTGCGCAACATCAGGGCGCTGTCCACCGACGGGCGGATCCTGGTGCAGAACGTGCGCGGACCCGACGGCGTCGGCCGCTACGTCGTCCAGGCCCCCGGCACCTCGCCCGGCCGGCCCCGCGACGACGGCCCGCGTGACTTCGCGGACGCCTGGCACGACCTCTTCGCGACCGACTCGCCCCACACCCGCTCGATCCGGCTCGCCCTCGCGGACTACGGCATACCGCGTGGCGCCGAACTCGCCCTGATCGGACACGCCGAGGGCGGCACCGCGCTGCTGAACCTCGCCCGGGACCCGGACTTCTGCCGGGCCCACCGGATCACCCACGTCATAACCGTCGGCTCCCCGGCCGCCGGGCGGCGGACCGCCGACCCGCGCACCTGGGTCGCCGCCATCACCGACCAGCACGACATGGTGCCCGCTCCGGACGGCGGCCCCGCCCCCGACGCGCACCCCAACGGGTACGAGCTCCACTACCCCGGACCCGCCGGCCCGTACCCGCTGCGCCACTCGGTCCGTGACTACATCGAACATCTGCGGACCGTCGTCCCCCAGGCCCGCGAGATCGTCGACGAAGCACTCACGCCTTACCGGGGCCCGGTCGTGCGCACCCGGGCCTACCGGCTCCGAAACCGTGCCCACCCGCCCGAGGGCCACCCGTTCCTCACCCTGCCGACCGCCTCCGTCCCCACCGCGACCGGCCCGGTGGACATGCCGGTGCGCTACTACGACTCCTCCGCCGCCCACCTGTGCTACCTCGTCGACGCCGAGGCCGCGCACGGCCTGCTGCCCGCCGGCACCCGGACGGTGCCGAGCCGGCTGGGCGGCCGGGCGCTGGTGGTGCTGTCGCTGTACGAGCACCGCTGCTCGACCATCGGCCCCTACACGGAGGTCGCCCTGACCGTGCCGGTGGCCGACCTGTGGCGACCGCGCCCTTACGACATCGCCGCCGATCTGCTGCGCCGCGCCGACCTGCGCCGTACCGGACGGCACGTCCTCTCCCTCGCCGTCAGCAGCGAGGAGGCCCGGTCCGTCGCCCGGGAGATCTGGGGCCAGCCCGCCACCCTCAGCTCGGCCGTGGCCGACCTCACGGGGCATCACCTCCGGTTCGCCACCATGGAGACCGGACTCGTCGTGGCCGGCCGCCTCGGTCCCGGTGTGCGCTGCCCGGAGGCGGACTGGGTGCTGTACGGCCGGCGCGACGGGAGCACGGTCCGCACCCTGGTCCGCGCGCACGGTGCGCCACGGCTGCACGCCGGCGCCCGGGTGAGGCTGCGCCTGGACACCGCGGCGGCCGAACCCATGGCCGGACAGCTGCGCCGGCTCGGCATCGACGCGGCCCGTCCGCTCTTCGTGCTGCACAACCCGCGGTTCACGGCCCACCGCAGCGCCGGCGCCGTCCTGCCGCGCTGAACCGAACGCAACGAACACTGAGTTGGGAGCCCTCGTGGTCACCGAGCTGATGCCCCGCACGATGCCGTCACCCGCCGGACTCCTCGACCGGGCTGTCGCGTTGCGTGCCGACGCCGACCTGCTGGACGGCTACGCCCGGCGACTGCTCGCCACCGCCGAGGCACTGACCGGCGCCGCGGCCCCCGAATGGAGCCGCCCCGCCCTGGAACGCCAGGCGGCCGCCTGCCGCGCGTCGGCACGGCGACTGCGCACCGCCGCCGGGGCATTGCTCGCACACCGGCGGGCCACCGGCACCGGACGGGGCGGATCGCCGGCCCGCACCGGCCGGGACGTGACATGGACGGACGCGGGCGGGAACAGGGGCGCGCGAGGATGACGGTCCGGCAGCACCTGCGCGTCAGCGGCCGCGTCCAGGGCGTCTTCTACCGCGACACCTGCCGTCGGCTCGCGGAGGAGCGGGGCGTGGCCGGGTGGGTGCGCAACCTGCACGACGGAGACGTGGAGGCCGTGTTCGAGGGGCCTCCCGACGACGTTGCCCACCTCGCGCGCTGGGCGGCTCAAGGCCCGCCGACGGCCACCGTGACGCGCTGCACGGGCGCCGCCGAGGAGCCCGAGGGGCTGTCCGGCTTCCGCGTGCTGCCCGACGCCGCGCCCGGCGACGGCCCCTACGGAGCATAGGCCCGCGGGAAAGAGCGGGAAAAGAGAGGATGGGGAACGGGAACCGGCGGAAGGGAATCGGGGTCTTACGGTCCGTCGACGCCCGGGATCGGCCCGGTCGCGAATAAAACGGGGGAATGAGAAAGATGCCCGTCCGCAGTCGCAGGACTCTTCTGACCGCCGCCGCCGTCACGGCCGGCCTCACCCTGGCCGCCGTCACGCCCGCCCTCGCCGGTACCGGCGCGAGCCACACCCGCGCCGCCGGCGTGTCCTCCGCCCAGGGCGACCCGCGCAACGCCACCCAGCGCGTGGCCGACTTCTACGGCGCCTACATCGACTCCGTCTGGGCCGCCGACGACCCGGCGGCCGCCGCCAACGCCAAGGCGCTGCGCGCCTTCTACCTGTCCGCCGCCGCCCAGAAGAAGGCCGGCGCCTACGAGAAGAAGAACCACGCCGACGGCGTCCTCTTCGCGCAGAACGTGCCGGTGAGGTGGAAGGTCGCCTACACCGGCTCCGGCATGGGCCACTCCACCAGCAGGGTCACGCTGACCTGGAGCGACGGCGGCGACGCCCAGGTCACCAGGATCGACGTCCAGTCCGATCTGAAGAGCCTGAAGATCACCGGTCTGAGGCCGGCGGACTGACCCCCCGATCGGGCCCGCGGTCCCGCTCCGCCCCACCCGGGGCGGGCCCGCGCGGTCGTCGGCGATGACCGGCCAGGACTGAGCCGTACCGGTCCGGGTACCCGGTGTGCCCTCCGGGGGCCGTCCCGGCCGCCCGGGAGCGCAGGGCGCCGCCGAATGGAGAGACCATGACGCAGAACGGGGAGGGAATCACCCCCGCCCGGCGGACGGAGCCCACCGGGCTCCACCTCGCCGGCGACGGGCCGGAGCCGCTGGTACCGGCCGTACCGGTCACGGAGCCCCTGCCACACGACCGCAGCCAGGCGATCCTGGAGGCCGCCAAGCAGATCGGCGCCCTGCTGAAGAGGAAGGGACACCCCTTCGCCCTCGCGGGCAGCGTGGCGGTCTACGCCCACGGCGGGAGCCGTGACCTCCAGCACGACGCCGACTTCGCCGTGCTGCCCGAGGACTCCGACGCGGTGGCCGCGACCCTGTGCGAGGCCGGTCTTCCCGTGCGCACCCCGCCGGAGGACTGGCTGCTGAAGACGGCCTGCCGCGGGCAGGACGTCGACATCATCTTCCAGCTCGCGCACGAGCCCGTCACCAAGCACATGCTCGCCCGGTCGACCTGCCTGCCGGTCGATTCCGTGCTCATGCCCGTCCTGTCCCCGACCGATCTGATCCGCAGCCTGATCAGCGCCTTCTCGGAGCACTACTGCGACTTCGGGGCGGTTCTCCCGGTGGCCCGCGCCGTGCGCGAGAAGGTCGACTGGGAGGAGGTGCGGCAGACCTGCGGGGACCAGCCCATGCCCGCCGCCTTCCTCTTCCTGCTCGAACGGCTGAACGTGATCGCACCCCCGAAGGGGCAGCCATGACCGACCGAGACGCACACCGGCCGCCGGACCCGCCGGCCGCCGAGAACCTGGACTACCGCGTCGCCCATCTGGCCGAACGGATCGCCGCCGGACCGCTCGGCGAACTGGGCGTACGCCTGGTCCCGCACGGTGACTCCGTACTGCTGACGGGCACCGTGCCCTCCACCGAGTGCCGGGACGAGATCCTCGGCATGGCCCGCGAGGTGCTGGCGGGGCACCCCGTCCACTGCGACATCCTCGTCGCCGGGACCTCCTCGCCCGATCACGGGGAGGACCTCACATGATCCGCGTCGCCGCCGTGGGGGACATCCACATGGGGCCGGCCAGCCAGGGCACGCTGCGCCCCGCCTTCGAAACCCTGCCCGAGTGCGCCGACGTCCTGCTGCTCGCCGGGGACCTCACCCGGCACGGCACGCCCGAGGAGGCGCTGGTCGTCGCCAGGGAGATCAAGGACCTCGCCGTCCCCGTGGTCGCCGTGCTCGGCAACCACGACCACCACGACGACCGTCCCGAGGAGGTCACCGCGATCCTCCGGGACGCCGGCGCGCACGTCCTGGAGGGCCAGGCCACCGTCGTCACCCACGGCGGGGCACGCATCGGAGTCGCGGGGACGAAGGGCTTCGGCGGGGGGTTCGTCGGACGCTGCGCCGGGGAGTTCGGCGAGCCGATCATGAAGGAGTTCGTCCGCTACAGCCGCCGCCGCGCCGACGGACTGCTCGCCGCCCTGAAGCAGCTCGACGAGTGGAACTGCGACGTACGAATCGCCCTGACCCACTTCTCACCCGTGCCGGACACCCTGGCCGGGGAGCCGCCGGAGATCTACCCCTTCCTCGGCAGCTACCTCCTCGCCGAGGCGATCGACACCGCCTGCCCCGACCTCGCCGTGCACGGGCACGCCCACGCGGGCACCGAGCACGGAATGACCAGCGGGGGCGTCCGGGTCCGCAACGTGGCGCAGCCGGTGATCGGGCAGGCGTTCCACGTCTACAACCTGCCGGGGCGCGAGCCGGCGGCGGCCTGAGCGGGCGGCGGCCGGCGCGGTCTCAGGCCGCCGTGCCCAGGGCCTCGCGGCCCGTGACGTCCCCGTCCTTCGCGGGCAGCTTCAGCACGGCGGGGACCGCGACCCGGCGGCGCAGCAGGCCCGCGCCGATCGCACCGGCGATCAGCAGCCCGCCCGCGACCAGGGCGCCCCTCACTCCCGCCCACTCCATCAGCAGACCCAGGACGGGCGGCCCGCCGAGGCCCCAGACGGTGCCGATACTGCTCCACACGCCGAGCACCCGGCCCCGCATACCGGCCGGCGGGTCGGTCTGCAGCACCGCGGTGCCGGCGGTGTCGGAGACCGACTCCACCACGGCCATCGGCAGCACCAGCACCAGCAGCACGGCCAGGGAAGGCGAAAGGCCCGCCGCGACCTGGAGCAGCCCGCCGGCCGCCGCGAGCACGCCCACGGTCCGCACCGAGGGGCTGCGCAGCCGCGCGCCGAGGACCGCGCCGAGGATGCCGCCGACGGCCAGCACCGTGGACACCGTGCCGAAAGCCCCGGCACCGCCCGCGAGCGGCCCGGTGACCAGGACGGCGAGGGTGAGGCCGTAGTTGCGGCCGAAGACCGAGCTGAGACCGGTGACCGCGGCCAGCGCGACCAGCCGGGGACGGCGGGCGAAGAAGGCCAGGCCCTGCCTGATGCCCATTTCCGCCTTGTCCGGTACGGGGCGCTCGGTGGCCGCCCGCTCCCGGACCGTTCCGTGCGCGGGGCGCAGGAACGGCACGACCGCCGCGACGAACAGGAACGACAGCGCGTTGGCGGCGTACGCGGCGGACGTGCCGAGGAAACCGACGGTCACTCCGGCCAGCCCCGTACCGGCCAGCCGGCCCGCGCTGTGCACGAGGGCGCCCACGCCGATCGCGGAGGGCACGTCCTCCACCGGCACGAGATCGTTGCCGAGCAGCGCGCAGGCGGGTCCGTCGACGGTGGCGATGACACCGGTCACCCCGGCCAGCACCAGCAGCGACGTCATGTCGATCCGGTCCAGCGCCACGAGCAGGGCGGTGGTGAGGGCGACCGCGCCGAGCAGGGCCTGGCTGACCGCGACCGTCAGCTTCCGGGGCCAGCGGTCGACGGCGGCGCCGCCCAGCAGGCTCACGAACAGTGCGGGCGCCGCCTGTACCGACATCGACAGACCGGTCGCCGCGGCGGACCCCGTGATCTGCAGCACCAGCAGGTTCTGCACGGTGAGCTGCATCCAGGTGCCGGTGTTGGAGACGAGGTTCGCGACCGACCACCAGCGCATGCCGCGGTGACGCAGCGACCGCCACGGCGAACGCGAGGCGCTCGGGCGCGCGGCGGGAGTGGCTCCGGGCGTGGGCAGGACAGAGGGAGAGGACAAGGCGGCTACTCGACATCCGGGGGAGTCGGAAGAGCGACCGGCGGTACGGCTGAACCGGCTGCGCTGCACGGCTGGTCCGCCCGGTCGGGAGGGCGCCGACCATGGTGGCAGACAGGACGGGCGAGCCGCCGCCGCCCCGCCTCCCGGAGCGGCGCGGGGAGCCCCAAAGTCCGGCACCTGCAGCGGACTTGGGCCCTGGGTGGGCTTCCTCACAGGCCCGCGTCACGCCCCCGTGCGGCGGGCGTTTGCCCGGCGCCCGCGCGGGCTACGCGGAGGGCGGCAGGACCGCGTGGACCGGCCGCCGGAGGTGTGACATGCGTGACAACGACCAGACCAGGGGCGGCCGTCCCCGGCGCGCGGCGGCGCCGGAGCCCCGCTCGGGCTTCGGGACGCCCGGCCGCGGCTCGTCCCGTACCGGCACCGAACCGGTCACCGCCCGCAGCCCCCTCCGGCTGCGGCTGCTGCTCTCCGCGGCCTTCGTGCCGCTCTTCGCCGCGGCGACCGCCGTCCTCGCCGTCTGGGCCGCGCGCTCGGGCCCGGGCGACAGCCCCGGCAGCGGCGCGCTGACCGTCCTCGCCGTGATCTGCGGGGTGCTCGCGCTCGCGGCGGCGCTGGACCTCGCCGTCGTGACCCGCCGTCTGCGGCGGGAGCCCGGCGAGAGGACCCGGCGCCCCGCGAGAGGTCCCGGCGCCCGATGAGAGGTCCCGGCGGTCGGCCTGACCGCCTCAGCGGTTGACCGACCGCATCCCGGCCTCGTCGTAGCGCTCGCCCGACGCCTGCGGCAGCTCGGCGTCGATACGGGCGAGCTCCTCCTTGGTCAGCTCGATGTCCACCGAGGCCGCGTTCTGCTCCAGATAGGTGCGCCGCTTGGTGCCCGGGATCGGGACCAGGTCCTCGCCCTGGGCCAGCACCCAGGCGATCGCGAGCTGGGCCGGGGTCACGTCCTTCTCCGCGGCGATCTCCTTGACCTTGGCCGCCAGCCGCTGGTTCGCCTCGATGTGGGCGTCGGTGAACCGGGGGCTGCTGCGACGCCAGTCGTTCTCGTCCAGCTCGTCGGGGGAGGAGAAGCGGCCGGCGAGGAAGCCGCGGCCGAGCGGCGAGTACGGCACGAAGCCGATGCCCAGCTCACGGCAGGCCGGCAGCACCTCGGCCTCGACGTCCCTGGTCCACAGCGAGTACTCGCTCTGCACGGCGGTGACGGGGTGGACGGCGTTCGCCCGCCGGATGGTCTCCGCGCTCGCCTCGCTGAGCCCGATGTACCGCACCTTGCCCTCGGCGACCAGTTCCCCCAGGGCACCCACCGTCTCCTCGATCGGTACCTGGGGATCGACCCGGTGCTGGTAGTACAGGTCGATGTGATCCGTGCCGAGGCGCTCCAGCGAGCCGTGGACCGAGCTGCGCACATGCTCGGCGGAGCCGTCCTGCCGGCCCACCGTGCTGATGTCGCCCGGCACCGCGTCGTCCATCCGGTAGTTGAACTTCGTGGCGATCACGTACTCGTCCCGGTGCCCCCTGATCGCCTCCCCGACCAGGGACTCGTTGGTCAGCGGCCCGTACATCTGCGCGGTGTCGAGGAAGTCGACGCCCAGCTCGAGGGCGCGGCGGATGGTCGCGATGCCCTCGTCCTGGTCGGCGGTGCCGTAGAAGGCGGACATTCCCATGCAGCCGAGGCCGATGGCCGATACCTGGAGATCCCGCAGACTGCGCTGTCGCATGTGCTGTCCCAGCCTTTCCGTGCCCATCGATGGTGATGCGTTCCGTACGCCCGGGGGCCCCTCATCCATCTAGCGACGGATCCGGCCAGCCGGCATCCCGTGCGGCGGGCCCGGCGGCGCGGGCCCGGTGTGCGGGGACGCCGGTGACGCTACGAGCTGGAGCGCGCTCGAAGTCAACCCGGCCCCGAACGGCCCTGGGCGGAACCCCGCAAGCGTCAATGTGACGCTTTTCGCACTTCGACATGTGCGGGTACCCCCTAATGTTGCCGCGACGTACGGCAGGGCATGGCTGACACCATGGTGTTTGTCGCCGCCAGGCAGCTGAAGGGAATCCAGGATGTTCCGCAAGGTGCTGGTCGCCAACCGTGGAGAGATCGCGATTCGCGCGTTCCGCGCGGGCTACGAACTCGGTGCGCGCACGGTCGCCGTGTTCCCGCACGAGGACCGCAACTCACTGCACCGGCTGAAAGCCGACGAGGCTTACGAGATCGGGGAACCGGGGCATCCCGTGCGGGCCTACCTCTCCGTCGAGGAGATCGTGGGCGCGGCCCGCCGGGCGGGCGCGGACGCCGTCTACCCCGGGTACGGATTCCTGTCCGAGAACCCCGAACTGGCCCGCGCCTGCGAGGAGGCGGGTATCACCTTCGTCGGCCCGGACGCGCAGACGCTCGAGTTGACCGGCAACAAGGCCCGCGCGGTCGCAGCAGCGCGCGCCGCCGGCGTACCCGTGCTCGGCTCCTCCGCGCCCTCCAACGACGTGGACGAACTGGTGCGGGCCGCCGAGGCGATCGGCTTCCCGGTGTTCGTCAAGGCGGTCGCCGGCGGTGGCGGGCGCGGTATGCGCCGGGTGGAGGACCCCGCCCAGCTGCGCGAGTCCATCGAGGCCGCCTCTCGCGAGGCCGCGTCCGCGTTCGGCGACCCGACCGTCTTCCTGGAGAAGGCCGTCGTGGACCCGCGCCACATCGAGGTGCAGATCCTCGCCGACGGCGAGGGCAACGTCATCCACCTCTTCGAACGCGACTGCTCGCTCCAGCGCCGCCACCAGAAGGTCATCGAACTGGCGCCCGCGCCCAACCTCGACCCCGCACTGCGGGAGCGGATCTGCGCCGACGCGGTGCGCTTCGCCCGCGAGATCGGCTACCGCAACGCGGGCACCGTGGAGTTCCTGCTCGACCGCGACGGCAACCACGTCTTCATCGAGATGAACCCGCGCATCCAGGTCGAGCACACGGTCACCGAGGAGGTCACCGACGTCGACCTGGTCCAGGCCCAGCTGCGCATCGCCTCCGGCCAGACCCTCGCCGACCTCGGGCTCTCCCAGGACACCGTCACCCTGCGCGGTGCCGCCCTGCAGTGCCGCATCACCACCGAGGACCCGGCCAACGGCTTCCGCCCGGACACCGGCCGGATCAGCGCCTACCGCTCCCCGGGCGGCTCCGGCATCCGCCTGGACGGCGGAACCACCCACGCGGGTACGGAGATCAGCGCCCACTTCGACTCGATGCTGGTCAAACTCACCTGCCGGGGCCGGGACTTCCAGGCCGCCGTGGGACGCGCCCGGCGTGCCGTGGCCGAGTTCCGCATCCGCGGTGTGGCCACCAACATCCCGTTCCTGCAGGCGGTCCTGGACGACCCCGACTTCCAGGCAGGCCGGGTCACCACCTCCTTCATCGAGCAGCGCCCCCACCTGCTGACCTCCCGGCACTCCGCCGACCGCGGCACCAAGCTGCTCACCTACCTCGCCGACGTCACCGTCAACAAGCCGCACGGCGAGCGGCCCGAGCTGCTCGACCCGGTCACCAAGCTGCCCTCGCTCCCGGCCGGTGAGCCCGCGGCCGGCTCCCGGCAGCGGCTGGTCGATCTCGGTCCCGAGGGCTTCGCCCGGCATCTGCGCGAGTCGCCGACCATCGGGGTCACCGACACCACCTTCCGCGACGCCCACCAGTCGCTGCTGGCCACCCGGGTGCGCACCAAGGATCTCCTCGCGGTCGCCCCGGTGGTCGCCCGCACCCTCCCGCAGCTGCTGTCCCTGGAGTGCTGGGGCGGCGCCACGTACGACGTCGCGCTGCGCTTCCTGGCCGAGGACCCCTGGGAGCGGCTGGCCGCCCTGCGGGAGGCCGTGCCCAACATCTGCCTGCAGATGCTGCTGCGCGGCCGCAACACCGTCGGCTACACCCCGTACCCGACCGAGGTGACCGACGCCTTCGTGCAGGAGGCCGCCGCCACCGGCATCGACATCTTCCGCATCTTCGACGCCCTGAACGACGTGGGCCAGATGCGGCCCGCCATCGAGGCCGTGCGCGAGACCGGCACCGCCGTCGCGGAGGTCGCCCTCTGCTACACCGCCGACCTCAACGATCCCGCGGAGCGGCTCTACACCCTCGACTACTACCTGCGGCTCGCCGAGCAGATCGTCGAGGCCGGCGCCCACGTCCTGGCGATCAAGGACATGGCCGGACTGCTGCGCGCCCCGGCCGCCGCGAAGCTCGTCACCGCGCTGCGCCGCGAGTTCGACCTGCCCGTGCACCTGCACACGCACGACACGGCGGGCGGCCAGCTCGCCACCTACCTGGCCGCGATCCAGGCGGGCGCCGACGCGGTCGACGGCGCGGTGGCCTCGATGGCCGGTACGACCTCGCAGCCCTCGCTGTCGGCGCTCGTCGCCGCCACCGACCACTCGGAGCGGCCCACCGGCCTCGACCTGGGGGCGGTCGGCGACCTGGAGCCGTACTGGGAGGGCGTGCGCAAGATCTACGCCCCGTTCGAGGCGGGTCTCGCCTCCCCGACCGGGCGGGTCTACCACCACGAGATCCCCGGCGGGCAGCTGTCCAACCTGCGCACCCAGGCCGTCGCCCTCGGCCTCGGCGACCGCTTCGAGGACATCGAGGCGATGTACGCGGCCGCCGACCGGATCCTCGGCCGGCTGGTCAAGGTGACCCCGTCGTCCAAGGTGGTCGGCGACCTCGCGCTGCACCTGGTCGGCGCCGGGGTCTCGCCGGAGGACTTCGAGGCGACCCCGGACCGGTTCGACATCCCGGACTCGGTGATCGGCTTCCTGCGCGGCGAGCTGGGCACCCCGCCCGGCGGCTGGCCCGAGCCCTTCCGCACCAAGGCCCTGAAGGGCCGGGCGGAGGCCAGGCCGGCCCCCGAGCTGTCCGCCGAGGACCGCGACGGCCTGGCCAAGGACCGCCGCGCGACCCTCAACCGGCTGCTGTTCCCCGGCCCGACCCGCGAGTTCGACACGCACCGCCAGAGCTTCGGCGACACCAGCGTGCTGGACAGCAAGGCCTTCTTCTACGGGCTGCGCCCGGCCAAGGAGTACGCCGTCGACCTGGAGCCCGGTGTCCGGCTGCTGATCGAGCTGCAGGCGGTGGGTGAGGCCGACGAGCGCGGTATGCGCACCGTGATGTCCTCGCTCAACGGCCAGCTGCGGCCCATCCAGGTGCGGGACCGGGCGGCGGCCTCGGACGTCCCGGTGACGGAGAAGGCGGACCGGGGCAACCCGGGACACGTGGCGGCGCCGTTCGCCGGTGTGGTGACGCTCGCCGTGACCGAGGGTGACGAGGTGGCAGCCGGTGCCACCGTGGCCACCATCGAGGCGATGAAGATGGAGGCGACGATCACCGCCCCGAAGGCGGGCCGGGTGTCCCGGCTGGCCATCAACCGGATCCAGCAGGTGGAGGGCGGCGACCTGCTGGTGGAGATCGCCTGACGGCAGCGCCCGTCCGCCGCGGCCGGTTGTCTCCGGCCGCGGCGAACGGGCGTACGAACCGGCTCGGTGCCGGTCGGGAGGTGCCGGTCAGTTCGGGAGCGGGTAGCTCACGACCTGGTCGAAGCCCTCGGGCCGGGCGCCCTCGTAGGTGAGGGTGATCCGGGTGAACCGATCGACGCCCGGGTGCTTCTTCCACGGGGCCGGGCTGTCCAGCCGCACCGTCACCCGGTACGAGTGGAACTTGCCGGCCGCGCAGTACGGCTTGCAGTCGTTGACCGCGTTCAGCCCCTCGGCCACGGCCGCCTGGGAGCCCCACTTGGTCCAGTTCAGGCCCATCAGGCGACTGTTGCCGTCGCCGCAGGCCAGGATGTAGTCGGCCGGGCGGACATTGAGCTTGAAGGAGCAGTCGACCAGCACCGGCTGTGACGACCCGGCCTGCGTGGCCGACGTGTCCGGCGGACTCGCGGAGGCCGTCGTCATGGCCGCCGTGAGCATGACTCCCGCCGCGAGCGTGACTGCCGTTCCCACGAATGATCCGCGCATGGCCGCTCCCACTGCCGTTCCGTGTCCGACCGCGTGCACATCGACGCTACGACCGTACGCCCGGATGTACCAATCGCGCAGGTCGCGCCGCGTGTCCGCGGGACGGACGGTCGTTCGGCGTCAGGTTTGGACCGAACACGTCAAGCGCGTCAGCACACGCCCTCGTCCTGCCAGGGACCCCACTCCGAGGCGCCGGGCACCTCGTTCTGGGTCCACCACTTGGCCTTCCAGTTGTGCTTGCCGTACGAGACCTCGTTGTCCTTGGTGTACACCGCCGTCGAGTTCCAGGCGGCCTTGCAGGAGGTACCCGGGGACGGCGTGGGGGTCGGGGTCGGGGTGGGCGTCGTGGTGGGCGGTGTGACGCCCGCGAACTTCACCGAGTACTTCGCGAAGTCCCAGGAGTTCTGCGCGACGCTCGAGCAAGTGCCCGACGTACGGCCGCCGTTGTCGGCCGGTGTGCACTGGCGGTCGCGGTTCAGGGACCAGAAGGTGAAGCGGTCCATGTGGTGACCGGTGGCGTAGTCCAGCACGGTCTGGAAGTCGGCCTGCGTGAAGTACTCGCCGGTGTCGCTGCGGCCGTTCATGCCGGAGAAGCCCTCGTGGGCGTAGGCGGTCGCCTGGTCCCAGCCGAAGGTCGACTGGAGGATCGAGTTGAAGTTGGTCAGCGCCGTGGTCTGGCTCGCGGCCCCGTTGAAGCCGCCGTCGAACGGCATGATGGAGAAGTTGTTCGGGGTGAACCCCTGCGATTTGGCCTCCAGCAGCATCTGCTTGCCGAACCAGCCGGTGCCGTCCGCCGTGCCGGCGGTGGTCACGGAGACGTACAGTCCCGGGTTGTTCTGCTGGAGGATCTTCGCGGCGCCGATCTCGTTCCTGATCGCGGCGCTGTTCTCGTACTCCGGCTCCTCCAGGTCGAAGTCGATGGCGTGCAGGCCGTACTTGGTGATCACCTGCTGATAGGCCGCGGCCGTGGCGGCCGGGTCCGCGCACGCCTGGCCGAGCTTGGTGCCGCCGTAGCCGCCGATGGATACGGAGACGTCGCCGCCCTTGGCGCGGATGCCGCCGATGACCGACTGGACGGCCGTGTCGGAGGAGACGGGGGAGGTCCCGCCCCAGGTGGGGGAGCAGCCGCCGCCGTTCGGGGCGAGCACGAAGGCGAGCTGGAACGCCTTGAGACCGGTGGCGTCCATGATGGCGGCCGCGTCCGGCGGGTCGTTGTGCAGCGGCATCAGATAGGGGGCCGCGGCGTACCACCGGTCGCTCAGCGCGGTGGTGGCGCCCGAGGCGCTGGTGGTGACGAGGGCGGTGGTGCCCGCGGCGGCCAGTCCGACGGCGGCCGCCGCACCCAGACATGCGCGAAGAGGTCTCACTGCGTGCCTCCAGGGGGTGGGGGTGGGAGTTGCCCAGCGGGGAGTCGCCCCAGCCTCCGGGAGCTGTCGCGGTCACGTCAATGAGTTGGTCTAGTCCAAAGAGGTCTTTGGACTAGACCAGACGAATTCTTTACTCAAGGCGCGGGGTCCGGTGCCCGGCCGTGGCCGGCCGAGCTCAGGCCCCGCTCTTCCGCAGCACGATCTGGGTCTGCGTAGTCTGGCCGACCAGCCGGTCCCGGTCGTCCCGCAGATCGGTCTGCACCACCAGGAGGGTGCCGCCGAGATGCAGCGGGCGGGCCGTGGCGTGGACGTGCCCGGCGGTGACCGCCCGCAGGAAGTTGGTCTTGGACTCCACCGTCGAGGTGCCGGTGGCCCCGGCCGGCAGGTTCAGGTGGGCGCACACGGCGCCGACGCTGTCCGCCAGCGCCATGAGTGCCCCGCCGTGCAGCGCGCCGCCGGCCGTGCAGACCTCCGGGGACCAGGCCAGCCTGCCGGCCGTGCGTTCGGCCGTGGCCTCGTGCAGCTCGATGCCCAGGCCGGCCGCGAACGGCATGGCGGCCAGCAGGTCGGCGGGCCGGGGAGCGGCCGGCTCGGACAGGGACATGGGGTACCGCCTCTCATGGGTGCCGTGCTGCTCCGCACGTCGATCAGGCAGTGTGCCAGCGGTGACCGGCTCGGGCCGGGATCATGGTCGTCATCACGCCAGCCGGCCCCCCTGCCGCCCGGGCGGCCGCCCGGGGCGGGTTTCGCGCCGTCCGTCCCGACTCGTGCTCGATTCCGCACACCCATGGCGGATCGTCCGTCGCCTGGGGCACCCTTGACAGGGTGCGTACGGTTTCGCGAACTTTGAGCATCGGCGCACGGCGGAGATCCGCACACGGCAGCAGCAAATGGCAGGACGCGCCAGGCGCGTCATGGGGGGAGCGGTCGCCCATGCGATCCATGAGCCATGATCCACACACCTCACCGGCCCCGGGCCGTCCCGGCGGGCCACCGGCGGAGCGGGCCGAAGGGCGGTCGAGCTGAGGTGGACATCACCATCCACAGACCCGGGGACCTGACCTCCGCGCTGCGCGGGGCCTGGCACCGGGCGATGGACGAGTCACCCGAGTACGCGAACCCCTTCCTGGCACCGGAGTTCACCGTCGCTGTCGGCCGACACCGTCGCGGCGCGCGGGTCGCGGTACTGCGGGAGGGCGGACAGCCCGTCGGATTCCTCCCGTACGAGCGCGGCCCGTTCGGCACCGGCCGGGCCATCGGGCTCGGACTGTCCGACTGCCAGGCCCTCGTGCACCGGCCCGGAATCACCTGGGACCCCCGAGACCTGCTGCGCGCCTGCGGGCTCAGCATCCTCGAGTTCGACCATCTCGTCCAGGAACAGCGGCCGTTCGCCCCGCACGTCACGGGAACCTTCGCCTCTCCGGTGATCGACGTGAAGCCCGGCGACGGCCCGTACGCCGAGTGGCTGCGCGGGGCCTACCCGGGGCTGGCCAAGACCACCCTGAAGAAGGAGCGCCGGCTGGGGCGGGACATCGGCGCGGTGCGGTTCGAGTTCGACGAGCGCGATCCACGGGTCCTGCGCACCCTCATGCGCTGGAAGTCCGCCCAGTACCGCCGCACCGGGCGCATGGACCGCTTCTCGCGGCCCTGGATCGTCGACCTGGTCGACCACCTCTTCCACGTCCGCGAGGAGCACTTCACCGGAGTGCTCTCCGTCCTCTACGCCGGCGACCGCCCTGTCGCCGCCCACTTCGGCCCGCGCTCAAGCACCGTCCTGGCCGCCTGGTTCACCGCCTACGACCCCGAACTGCACTACTACTCACCCGGGTTGATGATGCACCTGCGGACCGCGGAGGCGGCCGCCCGGCACGGGGTGACCCTTGTCGACCTGGGGCGCGGCGACAAGGAGTACAAGGACTGGCTCAAGACCCGGGAACTGCGGGTGGGGGAGGGCTTCGCGGCGCGCCGGCACCCGGTGGCCGCCGCGCGGCGCCTGTGGCGCCGGCCGGTACGCGGCCTGCGGAACACGGTCCTCGCCCATCCCCGGCTGCGCGAGCCCGCCGACCGGCTGCTGAGAACGGTGGGAGAACTGCGCACCCTCGGCCCACGCCCCTGAGGCCCTCCGCCCCGTGCCGGAAGCGACCGAATGCGGGCGTGCCGGTTTGCCCGCCCCGCCGTCCATGGCGTAGCTCTGCCACCCGTCGGGGCACACGGACGGAAGCGGTGGGTGGTACCGGTGGCACGCATTCTGGTGATCGGCGGCGGCATCGCGGGCACGGCGGCCGCGCTGGGCCTGCGCAGGGCCGGGCACGAGGTCGCCGTCTTCGAGGCGCACCCCGACACCGCCGAGGACATCGGCGCCTTTCTGACCCTCGCGGCGGGCGGCATGCGCGCCCTGGGCCAGATCGACGCCACGGACGCCGTCACCGCCGTCGGTTTTCCGCTGACTTCCCTGCGCCTGCTCGACAGCGAGGGCGGCGAGGTGGCGCGCGCACCGCTCGCCGGTGCCGACGACCCCACGCTGCGCTACCGCTGCCTGCGCCGCGGCGAGCTGAACGCGGCGCTGCAGGCCGAGGCGGTCCGGCGCGGCACGCCCCTGCGCCACGGTGCCCGGCTGGTGTCCGTGGACGACGGCACCGACAGTGTGACCGCGCGCTTCTCCGACGGCACCAGCGCCACCGGAGACCTGCTGATCGGCGCCGACGGCCTGAACTCGGCCGTGCGCCGGCTGGTCGTGGCGCCCGCCGCCCGGCCCCGGTACGCGGGCCAGCGCGTGTACTACGGCTACACGGACGCGGCACCCGCGCCGGGGGTGACCGGCGTCATCACCATGGTGCGCGGCAGCGGAGCCGCGTTCGGGTACGCGGTCTCGCCGGCCGGGGAGACGTACTGGTTCGCCCGGGTCAACCGCGACCCCCGGCCTGCCGGTGACACGGCCGGCCCCACACCCGCCGGTCTGCGCGGCGAGCTGCTGCCGCTGCTGCGCGAGGACGCCACGCCCGCCGGGGACATCGTCGCGGCCTGCGGCGAGACCGTCATGGCCACCGATGCCACCGAGATGCCGCTGGGCACCCCCTGGCACGCGGGCCGCGTCCTGCTCCTCGGCGACGCGGCGCACGCGGCCTCGCCGGCCACCGGCCAGGGCGCCTCCATGGCCATGGAGGACGCCGTCGTCCTCGCCAAGGCACTGCGCGACCTTCCGGACTGGCGGACCGCCTTCACCGTGTACGAGCGCCACCGCCGCCCGCGTGCCGAGCACAACATCACCGTCAGTGGCGCCATCTCGCGCGGTACCCACACCCCGGCGCGCGACGGGGCCGCGGCTCCCGGCGCACCCCGCGAGGACGACACGCTGAACCGCCTGCTGGACTGGGAGACCCCGCTCGACGACGTTCCCCCCACGGAGCGCTGAGCGGGCGCAACCGGACCGGCGAAAGCGGAAGTTCGGCCGGTGGGAGCGCGGGCTATCCTGCCCGCATGGAGATGATCGGCCCGGCCTCGGACGCCCGCCTCGCCCGTACGGCGGCACAGGCGGGAGCCGCCGTGGTCCGCGAGATGTACGGCGGGCGGCTCGACCGCATCGAGAAGTCGGCCGGTGACTTCGCGACGGCGGCCGACCTCGCGGCCGAGAAGATTATCCTCGACGTCCTGCGCGCCGCCCGGCCCGGCGACGCTGTCACGGGCGAGGAGAGCGGCAGCAGCGGTGCCGCGGACACCCGGCGCCGCTGGCTGGTCGACCCGCTGTGCGGCACCCTCAACTACGCCGTGCGGAACATGCTGGTGGGGGTGAACGTGGCCCTGCGGGAAGGCGACGGGATCACCGCGGCCGCGACGGCCGACCCGTTCGGCGGCGAGGTGTTCTGGACCGACGGACACCGCACCCGGGTCCACCGCGACGGTCTGGACGAGGAGGTGGCGCCCTCGCCGGAGTCCCGGCTGGTGGACGTCAACCTCGACCCGCCGTTCCCCAACGCACCCGGCTTCCAGGCGGTCCGGCTGCTGGCCGACCCCGGCTTCGGCCGGCGGTTCCGGCCCCGGGTGGTCTCCACCACCCTCGCGGTCGCCTGGGTGGCCGCCGGCCGCAGGGCCGCGTACGTCACGGACGGCGACCTGCGCGACAGTGTGCACTTCGCCGCCGGGATCGCCCTGTGCCGGGCCGCCGGCTGCACGGTGACCGGCATCCAGGGTCAGCCGCTGCACACCGGCGCCGGCGGCCTGATCGCGGCCGCCGACGACGAAACCCACGCCGCGCTGCTGGAGTTGGTCAAGAACCAGACACCGTAGCGGAGTTGGCGCGCGGGCACGCCAGGTCGCGCGTATTTCAGGTTTTGACTTCCGAAGGCTTGCCGCCCGCTTGGCTCATCACTTAAATCAAAACATGAACTAAGCCATGGGGTCAGTTTCCTGACCTCCGCAGCCGCATGGAGCCACCACATGAGACTGAGATCCCTGGGCATCGCGCTGGCCGCCACGGCCGCGCTGATCGCCCTGCCCACCACCCATCCGCCCGCCGCCGCGGCCGAAACCCCGCTGTCGCAGGGCAAGACGGCCACCGCGTCCTCCGAGGAGAACGCCGGCACCTCCGCCGCCAAGGGCGTCGACGGCGACACCGGCACCCGCTGGTCCTCGGCCGCCACCGACGACCAGTGGTACCAGGTCGACCTGGGGGCCACCGCCACGGTCAGCCAGGTGGTCCTCAACTGGGAGGCCGCCTACGGCAAGGACTACAAGGTCCAGCTGTCCAAGGACGGCAGCACCTGGACCGACCTGAAGTCCGTCACCGGCTCAGACGGCGGCGTCGACACCCTCGACGTCTCCGGACAGGGCCGCTACGTCCGCCTGCTCGGCGTCCACCGCGCCACCCAGTGGGGCTACTCCCTCTGGGAGTTCCAGGTCTACGGCACGGCGAACGGCAGCCAGACCGGCTGTGGCACCGCGAACGCCGCCCAGGGCCGGCCCGCCACCGCGTCCTCCACCGAGAACGCCGGCACCCCCGCCTCCGCCGCCTTCGACGGCGACACCGGCACCCGCTGGTCCAGCCAGGCCACCGACCCGCAGTGGCTCCGTGTGGACCTCGGCTCGGTCCAGGACCTGTGCCGGATCGACCTCGACTGGGAAGCGGCGTACGGCAAGGACTTCCAGCTCCAGGCCTCCGCCGACGGCCAGACCTGGACCACCCTGAAGAGCGTCACCGGCGCGACCGGCGGCACCGCCTCCTACGACGTCAGCGGCACCGGCCGCTACGTCCGGGTCCAAGGCACCGCCCGCGGCACCGGCTACGGCTACTCGCTGTGGGAGGTCGCCGTGCACACCGGCTCCACCGGCGAACCGCCCGTCCAGGGCGGCGGCGACCTCGGCCCCAACGTCATCGTGGTCGACCCCTCCACGCCGAACCTGCAGCAGAAGTTCGACGACGTCTTCAAGCAGCAGGAGTCGAACCAGTTCGGCACCGGCCGCTACCAGTTCCTGCTCAAGCCGGGCACCTACAACGGCATCAACGCCCAGATCGGCTTCTACACCTCGATCTCCGGTCTCGGCATGAACCCCGACGACACCCAGATCAACGGCGACGTCACCGTGGACGCGGGCTGGTTCAACGGCAACGCCACCCAGAACTTCTGGCGTTCGGCGGAGAACCTCGCCATCAGGCCGTCCAACGGAACCGACCGCTGGGCCGTCGCCCAGGCCGCTCCGTTCCGCCGCATCCACGTCCAGGGCGGCCTCAACCTCGCCCCCAACGGCTACGGCTGGGCCTCCGGCGGCTACATCGCCGACTCGAAGATCGACGGCACCGTCGGCCCCTACTCCCAGCAACAGTGGTACACCCGTGACAGCTCCGTCGGCGGCTGGACCAACGGCGTGTGGAACATGACCTTCTCCGGAGTCCAGGGCGCGCCGGCGACCAACTTCGACAACGGCCCGTACACCACCCTCGACACCACACCGGTCTCACGCGAGAAGCCGTTCCTCTACCTGGACGGCTCCGCCTACAAGGTGTTCGTCCCGGCCAAGCGCACCAACGCCCGTGGCGTCTCCTGGCCGGCCAACGCGGGCACCTCCCTGCCGCTCGACCAGTTCTACGTGGTCAAGCCGGGCGCCACCGCCACGACCATCAACGCGGCCCTCGCCCAGGGCCTCAACCTCCTCTTCACCCCCGGCGTCTACCACCTCGACCGGACGATCGACGTCACCCGCGCCGACACCGTGGTCCTCGGCCTCGGCCTCGCCACCCTGGTCCCGGACAACGGTGTCGACGCCATGCACGTCGCCGACGTGGACGGCGTGAAGCTCGCCGGATTCCTCATCGACGCGGGCCCGGTCAACTCCGACACCCTGCTGCGGATCGGCGACCCCGGTGCCGGCGCCGACCACTCCGCCAACCCCACCACCATGCAGGACGTGTTCGTCCGCATCGGCGGCGCCGGACCCGGCCTCGCCACCAACTCCGTCGTGGTCAACAGCGACGACGTCATCGTCGACCACACCTGGATCTGGCGTGCCGACCACGGCAGCGGCACCGGCTGGGACACCAACCGCGCCGACTACGGCCTGCGGGTGGCCGGTGACGACGTCCTCGCCACCGGCCTGTTCGTCGAGCACTTCAACAAGTACGACGTGTACTGGAGCGGAGAGCGCGGCCGCACGATCTTCTTCCAGAACGAGAAGGCGTACGACGCCCCGAACGCCGCCGCCATCACCCACGACGGCATCGTCGGCTACGCGGCCTACAGGGTCGCCGACTCGGTCACCACGCACGAGGCGTGGGGCCTGGGCAGCTACTGCAACTACACGGCCGATCCCACGATCGTCCAGGCGCACGGCTTCCAGGTCCCGGCCACCTCGGGGATCAGGATGCACGACCTGCAGGTGATCTCCCTCGGCGGCAAGGGCCAGTACGCCCACGTCGTCAACAGCACGGGCGCGCCCACCTCGGGGACGGACACCGTCCCCTCCAAGGTGACCTCGTTCCCGTGACACACGCCCCGCTCCCGCGCGTCCGCCCGGCGCGCGGGAGCGGGCTCATTCCCCGGCCGGCGCCAGGTGGGGAGCGCGTCCGCCGCCCGCTGCCCGCCCCGACCGACCGGGCGCCGGCCGAGGCGGTGGAGCGGGTGCGCGACGCGACGGCCCTCGCTCCCGCCGAGCGGTACGACGCGTGGGCGGTGCGGTTCGGCTCCCCGGAGTGAACGGATCCCCGGTCCCCGACGCGGCCGATCCCCCGGCCGGGGCCCTTCCCGGTACCGGCGCGTCCCTGACCGACGCGAGCCGAACTGCGCGGTCCGCGCGCAGCGCCTAGGGTGGCGGGTGCGGGCGGCCGGGTGCCGGCCCGCTCGCGGGTCAAGAAACCGGCCCTCCTCCGAACCCGCTTTCGGCTGGGGGCGGCGACCCCGCCGACGGTCCCCGGGTCCGGGCGCACGTCCGAAGGGCCGGACGCGCGGACGACACTCCGCGTTCCCGGCCCGACTTCACCCCACGGGAAAAGCCGCACGGCTCCCGGCTTCGGACGCCCCGGCCCGGGGACCTCGGTGTGCCGGGCCCCCGCCAGTACCCGCGGGCCCGCGGCGGCTCAACGGGCTGCGCGCCCACCGGGTCCGCAACGCTTCCCCGCCTCCTGACCTGCGCCGGTCTCCCAACGGCGTATCCCAACAGGCGTCCGCCTCGCGCAGCCGGTGTGATGAGAGGGTCCCTACGTCAACCAGTGAGGCAACACACATGCGTATGCGCAGCTTTGCCACGGCGGCGGTTCTCGCGGGCTCCCTCGCGCTGGCCGGCACGACGGCCGCCCACGCGGCCGACCCGGACCCCACGACCGGCACCGCCAGCAACAGCCCGGGCGTCCTCTCGGGCAACGTCACCCAGGTTCCGGTCGACCTCGGCCTCAACCTGTGCGGCGACAGCATCGATGTCATCGGGCTGCTGAACCCGGCCGGTGGGAGCACCTGCACCGCGCAGTGACACCGTGGCGTGCGCCGGCCCCCTCGCGCGGGGGGCCGGCCCACGGCTGTTCAGGACGCCGAGGTGCGGCAGAGCAGCAGACAGACGTCGTCGTCGTGCTCTGAGTCGTGCAGCATCGGCTTCAGCAGCGACTCGGCGGCCGAGTCCAGATCCTCCAGCTCCGCGGCGCCGAGCGTCTCCATGGCCCGGGCCAGCCGGTCGATGCCCGCGTCGATCCCGGCCGCCCGCCTCTCCACGAGGCCGTCCGTGTAGAGCGCCATCGTGGACCCGGCCGGCAGCCGCACGGTGTGTTCCTCGTACTCGTACGCCATGGGCACGCCCAGCATGATCCCCGGCTTGAGGTCCAGGACGCTCACCCTGCCGCCGGGATCCCGGGTGACGGCCGGCGGATGGCCGGCCGCGGCCCACACCACGGCCGGATCGCCCGGGGTGAAACGCGCGATGGCGCAGGTCGCGTACAGCTCCGGCTGCTGGTGGCCCAGCATCCGGTGCAGCAGGGTGAGGATGCGGGCGGGGCCGTTGCCCTCGACGGCGTACGCGCGCAGGGCGGTGCGCAGCTGCCCCATGATCACCGCCGCGCGCAGCCCGTGCCCCGTGACGTCCCCTATCACCGCGAGGACGCTGCCGTCGGGCTGCGGGAACGCGTCGTACCAGTCGCCGCCGATGTTCAGGCCGCGGGTCGCCGGCAGATAGCGCGCGGCCAGTGACACGCCCCGGACGTCGGGCAGGTCGGTGAGCTGGGCGCGCTGCAGCGCCTCGGCCACGTCCCGGTGCTGCTCGTACTGACGGGCGTTGTCCAGCGCGATGCCCGCCCGCCGGCCAAGCTCCAGCAGCATCACGGTGGTGTCCGGGTCGAACCGGTCGCCCGGCGCGGTCAGCGTCAGCACGCCCTGCACGGTGCGCGCGCCGAGCGGGATGCACAGCAGCGGCCGGTCGGGGGAGAGGGCCGAGGGCGGCAGGTCGTCCACGCCGGGCAGCTCGCCGGGGTGCCGGGCCGCGTGCTGCGGGCGGCCCGTACGGGCCGCGGTGAGGGTGGCGGCCGCCCGGTCGTCCCTGGGTGTGCGCTCATCGTCGGCGAGCCATACGTCGACGTCGGCGGCGTACTCCGGGACGAGCAGATCGGGCAGCCTGCGCAGGATGTCGTCGTGCTCCAGGGAGGCGTTCAGGGCGGCGCTCGCGTTCGCCAGGAAGGTCAGCAGCCGCCGGGCGTTCTCCGCCGTGGTGCGTGCCGCCCGTTCCGCGTCCAGCAGTTCGTGCTGCGCCAGCGCGGCCGCCTCCAGCTCGGCGTGCAGCGCCAGCACCCCCTGGTTGGTCTGGTGCAGCTCGTCCCGGTGGAAACGGACCATCTCCTCCGTCTCGGTGAGGCTGTCCAGTACCGCGTCCGCGTCCGCGTCGGCGTCCAGCAGTGCCTCGGCGAGCCGTGTGCCGTCCAGCTCGGCGGGCGTGGGCAGCGGCGAAGCCACCGGACGGGGGCAGTTCAGGGTGCGCCGCCACGCGCCGGACCGGCCGGGCCGCCGTACCGCGATGTGCAACTGCCCGGAGCCGTCGGAGCGGACGGCGACCTCGGCACCGCCCTCGCCGAGACAGCGGCGCAGCCGCGCGGTGAACGCGGTCAGGAACCGGGCGCGGTCGAGCGCGGGCAGGCCGGCCTCCGCCGTGAGCCGCCCGAGCGCGGCCCGGGCGCGGGCCGCGTCGGCGGTCGAGTCGATGGTCCAGAGGTCACGGGCGGCTGTCATGGGAGCTGGTCCGGCGGTCGGGGGCCAGTACGGCCACACTGGTGTCGTCGCGTACGGGTCGGGCGGGGCTGCTCGCGTCGCGCAGGATCGTCGCGGCCACCACCGACGGGTCACGGGTGAGCAGCCCGGGGTCGCCGGGCGGCGACCAGCGGCTCGGCAGCCCGTCGCTGTGCACGACGAGCAGGCTGTCCGCGTGCCACGGCATCTTCCGCAGCGGAACCCGCGCCGGGAAGTACGCCCCGACGATGCCCGGATGGGAGATCAGGGAGGTCCAGGTGTCTCCCGTGCGCAGCCGGGCGCCGGCGTTGCCCACCCCGGCGAAGCGCAGTTCCCGCCGCTCGGTGTCCACCTGCGCCACCACGGCGGCCACGCCCCGGGTGCGCCGCAGGGCGGTGTGCAGGCGCCGCAGGATCTCCTCCGGTGACAGACGCGCACTGCCGCGCAGCTCCTCCACCGCCGCGGTGGAGGCGTGGGCGGCCTTGGCGCCGTGCCCGAGTCCGTCGGCCAGGAGCAGCGTCAGCAGGGAGCCGGAGCGTGCCCAGCCCCACGAGTCCCCGGAGTGCTCCGCCTGGTCGAGCGCGACGTTGATCCCGCCCACCGGGACCTCCGGCGCGGACCCGTCGGCGCGGTCGGCCTCGTGGTCGACGCGGGCCGCCGCCACCGTTCCCCGGCCCGGGACGCTGTGCAGGTGGAAGGCGTTCGCGAGCCGGCGGCAACTGCCCAGGCCCGCACCGAGGGACCCCTCGGCGGTGCTGAAACCGTCCCGCAGGGCCGTGCCGACGTCAGCGATGCCCGGCCCCTGGTCGAGCGAGCACAACTGCACCGACGGCGCGCCGCCGTCCGGGCCGTCCACCAGGTTCAGCACCATGCGGCCTTCGGCGGCGTGCTTGAGCAGATTGGTCGCCAGCTCGGTGGCGACCAGCGCGGCCGCCGCGGTGCGCTCCTGACCGAGGCCCGCGACGGCGCTCGCGGCCTCGGCCGCGACCCGGACGTCCCGGACCCGTGTCGAGTCGTGCACCGGGATCTCCCACACGCGGCCCATCACAACCCCGTCCTGGACGGCGGCACCGGAGTCACCCAGGCTACGGCCGTCACCTTGGTGCCACGGCCGGGCGCGGTGTCCACGGCGAACTCCTGCACGAGCCGCTTGGCACCACTGAGTCCCAGACCCAGGCCGCCGCCGGAGGTGTAGCCGTCGGTCATCGCCAGGTCCAGGTCCCGGATGCCCGGGCCCTCGTCGGTGAAGCGCATCCGCAGCCCCGGGACGCCACCGCGGTCCAGCGGGGTGATCTCCGCCTGCCCGCCGCCGCCGTGCACCAGCGTGTTGCGGGCCAGTTCACTGGCCGCGGTCACCAGTTTGGTCTGCTGCACCAGGCCGAAGCCGAGCTGCGCCGCGTACTGCCGCACCTGCTGCCGGACGTAGGCCAGATCCCCGTCCGAGCCGATGGGCAGGCAGGTCGGGCAGGCCTGCCCGGACGACGCCGGCATCACTTCTCCTCCGGCGACAGCAGTTCCATGGCGCGGTCGACATCGAGAGTGGTGGTCAGACCGGGCAGCGTGAGCCCCAGTTCGACCAGGGTGATCGCCACCGCCGGGCGCATGCCGGCCAGCACCGTCCGGGCCGCCAGCAGCCGGGCCGTCGACGCGATCTCCGCGAGCACCCGGCCGAGGAAGGAGTCCACGATGTCGACACCGGAGATGTCGATCACCACACCGGTCACCTTGCTGGTGGCGATGCGGCTGGAGATGTCGTGCTGGAGCCGTTCGGCCATGCCGTCGTGCAACTCGCCCTGCAGCGAGACCAGCAGGATGTCGCCCAGCGCCAGCACGGGCACCTGTGCCTGACCGGAAAAGGGCTGGATCACCGCGCGGCCGTCCCGGCGTCCGTGCGGGTGGAGACCTCGATGCCCTGCCGGCCGAGCGCGTAGGCGAGCGCGTCGGCCAGCGAGGCGCGGGTGAGCACCGACCCAAGGTCGATGCCGAGCTGCACGATGGTCTGCGCGATCGCCGGCCGGATGCCGGAGACGATGCACTCCGCCCCCATCAGCCGTGCGGCGGCCACCGTCTTCATCAGGTGCTGCGCGACCAGCGAGTCCACCGTGGGCACACCGGTGATGTCCAGGATGGCGTACCGGGCGCGCTGTTCGACGATCGCCTCCAGCAGGGACTCCATGACCACCTGGCTGCGCGCGCTGTCCAGGGTGCCGATCAGCGGCACGGCGACGGTGCCCTCCCACAACTGGATCACGGGCGTGGCCACCTCGAGCAGTTGCTGCCGCTGCCGGTGGATCAGGTCCTCACCCGCGTGCAGTGCCGTCTCCATCACCACCAGACGCAGGGTGCCCATGATCAGGGTCAGGGCGAGCACCCCTTCCCGCGCCTCGGGGCCGGCCGGGTCGGGGAACTCCTCACGCAGCAGCTCCGTCGCCGGGCGGCGCAGCGCGGCCACCTCCTCGGAGATCTGCGCCGGGCTCGATCCCGTACGGGACCGGGTCGCGGCCATCCGTCCCAGCTGCTCGCGCACCGTGCCGAAACCGGGAGCGTCGATGTCCTCGAACCGGCCGCTCATCGCCACGTCCGAGAGCGCGTCCAGCACGGCCTTGCACGCCTCGACCGCTTCGTCGCGGGAGACGGTGAACACCGAGCGGAACAGGGGGGCGTCCGCCCAGCGCTGCGCGATCTGCTCCTGACGCCGCTCCAGAAAGGCGCTCACCACACGAGACGCCGACTCGGCCGCTTCCTGCTCCGGCACGTACATCCTCTCCCTTCCACACGGCCCGGACCGCCCCCGTCCGGCCGGATCCGGGCCGATGGCCTCCATACGACAGACAACAGGGGCCCGCGCCGACGAGCGGCCGAACCCCGGACGGCCCGGCAGCCGAAGCCGCCGGGCCGGTGTCGGAGGCCGTCTACCCACGATCAGGGAGACATCTCCGCACTGTTAGACACGTCACTCGCGCGTGCGACGGATCAGATCGCCCCGCCGCCGCCCGGGCCGCCCATCTCGCCGCGCCACGCCCCGGTCTCCCGGCCGCCGCGCTGCTCGATGAAGTCCTTGAACCGGTGCAGATCCCCCGAGACCCGCCGCTTGACGACACCGAGCTTGTCGCCGACCGTCTCGGTTAGGCCCTCGGGCTCGAACTCCAGTTGCAGCATGACCTTCGTGGTGGAGTCGTCGATGCGGTGGAAGGTGACGACGCCGGCCTGCTTCGCCTCGCCGTCCACGGTGGTCCAGGCGACCCGCTCGTCAGGCCGCTGCTCGGTGATCGCCGCGTCGAACTCCCGCCGAACCCCGCCGACGTTGGTCACCCAGTGGGTGAGGGAGTCGGTGCGCTGCTCGATGCGCTCCACCCCCTCCATGAACTCCGGGAACGTCTCGAACTGGGTCCACTGGTTGTAGGCGGTGCGCACCGGGACGCCGACCCGCACGGATTCCTCGACCTGCGACATAAAGGAACACCTCTCGTTCTCGTCGGCTGTACGAGTAGCGGGTTCCTGATTGCCGCCAGGTCATGCACACGATCCCGCGAACGAGTGACAGAGGGCGGGCGGCGGGGAGGCGGGCGGCGCCCGTCAATCCCCTGCCGGGGCCGGGGCATCCCGGGTGCCAGCGACCGGCTCGCGCCGCTCCCCCGACTCGCGGCCGGCGCGCCGGCGGCGCAGCAGCAGGCGTCTCGCGGGCCGTTCCACCGCCTCGTACAGCACCCAGGACAGCGCGAGCGACACGGTGAACGCGACCGCCGTCACCGCCAGGCCCGCGAGCAGGCCGAAGTGCGGTTTCGTGCCCAGCAGTTGGGTGCCGGTGCGCAGGACCAGCAGGTGGATCATGTAGAAGGCGAACGACAGCTCCCCGAGCCGTACCAGCCGCCGGCGCCGCCACAGCGACGGCAGGCCACGCAGGTCCGCGACGGCCGCCGCCGGGATGAGCAGGGTGAACCCGGCGAGGGTGCACACGGTGGTGGAGTAGCCGGGCGTCACCTGGGGCACCAGGAAGTAGCCGATGACGGCCAGCGCGAGCGAGGCCTCGAGTCCGGGCCCGCGCCACCGGCCGAGCAGCACCAGCCGGGCCGTGACGGCGCCGAGCACGAACTCGGGGAGGCGGGCGGCGGGCAGCGAGTACAGGGCCTGCTCCGTCCAGTGGTGGGCGTCCGCCCGGGCCAGGACCAGCACGGCCACCACCGACAGCACGCCCAGCACCGCCGTGCCCCGGGCGCCCAGCCGGCGCAGCAGCAGGAACAGCAGCGGGAAGGCCGCGTAGAAGAACGCCTCGCAGGCCAGCGACCAGCTCACCGGGTTCAGCGTCTGCCACCAGGGACGCCACCACGAGTGCACCAGCAGCAGGTTGGACAGCGCCTGATCCGGGGTCGGTCTCGTCTGGTGGGGCAGCGCGTAGGCCATGAGCAGGGCGATGCCCAGGGTGACCAGGTGCACCGGGTAGACGCGCGCGGTCCGCCGCCGCCAGAAGGCCGTCGCGCGGTCGTGGGGCCGCGCGGACCACGTCAGTACGAAACCGGACAGCACGAAGAAGAACGACACGCCCGTGGCGCCCGCCCCGAAGCCCCACAGGACGATACGGCCGGCCTCGCCGCCGAAGTATCCGAAGTTGTTCACGTGCAGTCCGAAGACCAGCAGTGCCGCTACCCAGCGCAGGCCGGTCAGGGACGGCAGGGCGGGCCGGGCGGCCGGCGGGGCGGAGCCAGCCCCGGCCTCGCCGGTTCGTGTGGGCGGCGTCCGGGTCGTCCGGGTCGTCGCCGTGGTCATCACATCACCTGCCGCGGGAGGGTTGCGTGGGGCATAAAGGGGAACATTGCCCGTTCGCCCCTTTGCATTCACATCACGTTGCAAACATCACACGGCTGCCGAACGAATCGGGCCGCCGTATGCCACGGACAGCCGCCCCCGGGCATCCTTACGAGTGAAAAGCCCGTGTCCCCGCGAAGCCACCCCCGCCGGTCCGACGGCGGCACCGTGACCGGCGCGCCCGGCGACTCGCGGCCGGCTGACGGCAACGAACAACGCCGGTACGTGAGTTGACGTCCAGGCCGTGCGGCAGGCGACGCGGTGGCGGGTGCGGTTGCTACGGCGGTCCTCCGCGCCGGTTTCTTCCGGGCGCGGGTGCCGGCGTCGCACCGGCCCGTGGCTCACAGCGGCGGAGAGGGCAGGATTCGAACCTGCGTGGACCCCTGGCGGGGCCCGACCTCGAGACGTGCTCATGGTCCCCGATCAACCACTCCGGGCACCTCTCCCTGTTCCCGGCCCGGTCTCCCGTGCCGTTCACACGCATCACAGTGGCAGGGGCCGCTGACCGTGCCCTGACGTTCCGCTGACGGCGATCGCTCCGCGCTCACCCGTCCGGAGGACCCGTCGGGCTCGGCGTGCCGCCCGGTGGACCGTACGGCCACATGATGCGTTCACACGAGGTCTCCGGTGACGCCGGGCGAAGCCACGCGCAGGCGAACACCGGGCATCGGCAAGAGGCCAGAATTGCATCGTTCGTTTTATTGAACCGTTCGTGTTTACAGGGGTAGGTTCGGCCCATGACCGCATCCGGTACTCCGACCACCGCCGAGGAGCTGCGCGGTGCCGGCCTGCGCGTGACGGCGGCCCGTGTCGCGCTGCTGGAGACAGTCCGGGACGGTGACCACCTCGGCGTCGAGGCGATCGCTTCCGGGGTCCGCGACCGTGTGGGCCACATTTCCCTGCAAGCCGTCTACGAGGCACTGCACGCGCTGACCGCGGCGGGCCTCATACGGCGGATCGAGCCGGCCGGCAGCCCCGCCCGGTTCGAAGGCCGTGTCGGCGACAACCACCACCACATCGTCTGCCGGTCGTGCGGTGCCCTCGCCGACGTCGACTGCGCGGTCGGCGAGGCGCCCTGCCTGACCGCGTCCGACGACCGCGGCTTCTCCATCGACGAGGCCGAGGTCGTCTACTGGGGCACCTGCCCCGGCTGTTCCACCGGCCGCATTTCCTGAGTTCCTGAGTTCCTGAGCACAGAGTTCCGTTCCGTTCGGAAGGATTGCCATGACTGAGAACCACGACGCGATCGTCACTGACGCGAAGTCGGAGGAGGCGAGCGGCGGCTGCCCGGTCGCGCACGGGCGAGCCCTGCACCCGACCCAGGGTGGTGGCAACCGTCAATGGTGGCCGGAGCGGCTCAACCTGAAGATCCTTGCCAAGAACCCGGCCGTCGCCAATCCGCTGGGCGCGGACTTCGACTACGCCGAGGCGTTCAAGTCCCTGGATCTCCCGGCGGTGAAGCAGGACATCGCCGAGGTGCTCACCACTTCCCAGGACTGGTGGCCGGCCGACTTCGGCCACTACGGCCCCTTCATCATCCGGATGGCCTGGCACAGTGCGGGCACCTACCGCATCAGCGACGGCCGTGGCGGCGCCGGCGCCGGCCAGCAGCGCTTCGCCCCGCTGAACAGCTGGCCGGACAACGCCAACCTGGACAAGGCCCGCCGGCTGCTGTGGCCGGTCAAGAAGAAGTACGGGCAGAGCCTGTCCTGGGCCGACCTGCTGGTCCTCGCCGGCAACGTCGCCCTGGAGTCCATGGGCTTCGAGACCTTCGGCTTCGCCGGCGGCCGCGAGGACGTCTGGGAGCCGGAGGAGGACGTCTACTGGGGTCCCGAGACCACCTGGCTGGACGACAAGCGCTACACCGGTGACCGTGAGCTGGAGAACCCGCTCGGCGCCGTCCAGATGGGCCTGATCTACGTCAACCCGGAGGGCCCCAACGGCAACCCGGACCCGATCGCCGCGGCCCGCGACATCCGTGAGACGTTCCGCCGCATGGCGATGAACGACGAGGAGACCGTCGCCCTGATCGCCGGCGGCCACACCTTCGGCAAGACCCACGGCGCCGGCCCCGCCGACCACGTCGGCCCCGACCCGGAGGCCGCCGGCTTCGAGGAGCAGGGCCTTGGCTGGCGGAGCTCCTACGGCACCGGCAAGGGCGCCGACGCCATCACCTCCGGCCTCGAGGTCACCTGGACCACCACGCCCACCCAGTGGAGCAACGGCTTCTTCGACAACCTCTTCGGCTACGAGTGGGAGCTCACCGAGTCCCCGGCCGGCGCCAAGCAGTGGAAGCCGAAGGACGGCGCGGGCGAGGGCACCGTCCCGCACGCCCACGACTCCTCGAAGAAGATCGCCCCGTCGATGCTCACCACCGACCTGGCGCTGCGCCTCGACCCGATCTACGAGCCGATCTCCCGCCGCTTCCACGAGAACCCGCAGGAGTTCGCGGACGCCTTCGCCCGCGCCTGGTACAAGCTGACCCACCGCGACATGGGCCCGAAGTCGCTCTACCTCGGCCCGGAGGTTCCCGAGGAGACCCTGCTCTGGCAGGACCCGCTGCCGGAGCGCGAGGGCGACCTGATCGACGACGCGGACATCGCGGCCCTCAAGACCAAGCTGCTCGACTCGGGCCTGACCGTCTCCCAGCTCGTCACCACCGCCTGGGCGTCCGCCTCCACCTTCCGCGGCAGCGACAAGCGCGGCGGGGCCAACGGCGCCCGCATCCGCCTCGAGCCGCAGCGCGGCTGGGAGGTCAACCAGCCGGACCAGCTCGCGCTGGTGCTGCGCACCCTGGAGAGCGTCCAGCAGGAGTTCAACGCCTCCTCCGGCGCCAAGCGGGTCTCCCTCGCCGACCTGATCGTCCTCGGCGGTGTCGCGGCCGTGGAGAAGGCCGCGAAGGAGGGCGGGTTCCAGGTCGAGGTGCCGTTCACGCCGGGCCGGGTCGACGCCGGTGAGGAGCACACCGACGTCGAGTCCTTCGAGGCGCTGGAGCCGACCGCGGACGGCTTCCGCAATTACCTCGGCAAGGGCAACCGCCTGCCGGCCGAGTTCCTGCTGCTGGACCGGGCCAACCTGCTGACGCTGAGCGCCCCGGAGACGACCGTCCTGGTCGGCGGCCTGCGGGTGCTGGGCGTGGGCCCCGAGGGGTCGCAGCTCGGCGTCCTCACCAGCACGCCCGGATCCCTGACGAACGACTTCTTCGTCAACCTGCTCGACCTGGGCACGACGTGGTCGGCGACCACCGAGGACCAGACCACCTTCGAGGGCAGGGACGCCGCCACGGGCGAGGTGAAGTGGGCCGGCAGCCGCGCCGACCTGGTCTTCGGCTCGAACTCCGAGCTGCGCGCGCTCGCCGAGGTCTACGCGGGCGACGACGCGAAGGAGAAGTTCGTGAAGGACTTCGTCGCCGCCTGGGACAAGGTCATGAACCTCGACCGGTTCGACGTGGCCTGACCGACCCGTCGGAGGGCGTCCGGCCCGGCCCGCGCGGGCCGGGCCGGACGCCCTCCGCGTGCACCTGCGCGCTGCCGTGCCCTGCCCGCGCCGCCCGGACGTACCGGCGACGAAGACCGTCGCCGGTACTGCGGTCGCGGCGGTCGGGGTGCACGATGGTGAGGTGGCGATCCGGATCCCGATCCGGATCCTCCGGACGCCGAGCGGGCCCGCGCGTCCCGGCACGCGGCCGCCGGCAGGCGAGAGGAGGCGGCGGCCGATGACTCGGACACCTCCCATGACGGTGACACGGGACCGGCTGTGGCGCTGGCGGCGCAACCCGTTGCGCAGGCACAGCGACATCGTCGAGGGCTGGGTCGTGCTCGCCACCTGGATCCTCGCCCTGCTGGGCGCGGCCCTCGGCGGCTGGGCGGGGGCTCACTCCGTGGACTCGACGCTGACCGCACGGCGGGCCGAGGTGCACGCCGTCTCCGCGGTCCTCACCGACGGCGCGGTGAAGACACCGGCCGCCGGCAGCGGATACGACGACGGCCGGGTCTGGGCCACGGCCCGCTGGACGGGCCCGGACGGCAAGGTGCACATGGACCGGACGAAGGTCCTGCCGGGCGCTCCGGCCGGAACCCAGGTCACGGTGTGGACGGACCGCGCGGGCCGCGCGGTGCCCGCGCCCGCCTCCACGTCCGAGGCCATGCTGCAGACGGTCCTCACCGGCGCCCTGATCGCCCAGGTCACCGGCACGACGGTCTGGGCCGGCGGCTGGCTGGTCCGCAACGCGCTGGTGCGGCGCAGGCTGGCCGAATGGGACGAGGAGTGGAAGCGCGTCGGACCCGAGTGGCGCAACTTCAGCGGCGGCCGCGGCTGACCGCTGCTGCCCGTCCGCGCAGCACCCGTCCGCTCCCGCTGGTCCGCGCCTCGTCCCGTCCGCTCCTGCTGAGCCGCGTCGCGCCGCGTCCGCGCCTCATCCGACCGCCCTGACCGTCGGCGTCGCGCTCCGTTGGCTCCTGCTGGTCCGCGTCTCACCTCGTTCGCGTCTCACACGACCGCTCCTGGCTGTCCGCGTCGCGCCTCGTCCGCGTCTCGCCCGTCCGCGTCTCACCCGCGCAGCGCCTCGAAGGCCTGGCGCGCGCCGATGCCGATCGCCAGGTCGATGTCCGGCGCCTGCGCCGCCCGCCGGTCCGCCCGGGTGAGCGCGGCCACGGCCACCCGCGCCCCGGAGTCCGCCTCGACCACGCCGATCTCGTGCCGCAGATGCAGGAAGGTGCCCGTCTTGCCGCTCAGCCGCAGGCTGTCGGCGCGCAGTTCGCTCGCCAGGCGCTGGGTGAAGACCTGATGGCCCATCAGCCGCCTCAGTTCGGCCGTGGCCCGGGGATGGGCCACCTCGTCGCGCCACACCCGCCCCAGCAGGCCGACCAGCGCCGAGGCGGTGCCGAGGTTGGCGTGCGCGGGATCGAGCGTCTCGATGGTGTGCCGGCCCGCACGCTCGTCGCGGACGGCCAGTTCGAGGGCGAGGGAGAAGTCGTTGCCCGCGGCCCCGGCGGCGCACTCGTACATGTGGTTCATCCGGTGCCGTACCCGGATGCCGGTGCAGTCCCAGGCACGCAGCCGGGCGTCGACGTCGGCCACCGGCACCAGGTCGAAGAGCGCGTCGGCGGCGGCGTTGTCACTCACCGAGAGCATGAGCAGGAGCAGATCGCCGACGGCCACCGTGACCGGGTGGCGGAACGCCGCGACGCCGGTGGGACCGACACTGCTGGTGGCCGGGTCCACCGTCACCGGCCGGGCCGGGTCCAGGTCGCCCGCGGCGATCAGGTCCAGCACGACCAGCGCGAACGGCACCTTCACCACGGACGCGAGGGGAACGGGCTCCTCGGTGTCGAAGCCGAGCTGGTCGCCGGTGTCGATGTCACGGGCGAGGAACGAGCCGCGGACGCCGAGCGCCGCCCAGTCCCGGGCGATCTCCTCGGCGACGTCCAGCAGGGGGCCGTCACCGCAGAACTGCGCCGGACGGTACGCCGTGTCCCCGGTCATCCGCGTGCCGCCAGCCGCGACGTGGTGTCCGCGGACTCCGGCCGTTCAGCAGTGCGTACGGCGGTCTCCGCACCGGCCGCCGCCGCCAGTACCGCGGACAGCCACTCCGGCACGTCGCCACCGCGCTGACGCGGTGTGCCCCGCACGTCGTACCCCCGGTGTAGCGAGGTGTCGGCCAGCGGCGCCCAGCGGGCCCCGTGCCGCCGTGCGAAGGGCTCGTCGCACAGCAGCGTCGACCGGCCGGCCAGCGTCTCGGCGAGCGCCGTGGCCGCCGGTCCGGCCGGCCGCACCAGCCGCTCGGGCAGCCCGGAGCGGGCCGCCGCGCGGCCCAGTCTGTCCCGCGCATAGGGCACTTCGTCCTCCGACAGGGTCAGGATCGGCAGGGGGTCGGTCCGTTCCCCGGTGACGGCACCGCGGCGCGGCCGCAGGTCCTCCAGGTGGACGGGACGTCCCCGGCCGGCGCGCGACGGACGGTCAGCGCCGAAGGGCGGTGCGCCGGCCAGGCCCAGCGGCACCCGGTACGCGGCGTGCTCGGGCGGGACACGCAGCAGCGCGTACGCGAGCGATCCGTCCGCCAGTCCGCCTGCCCGCTCGTGGGGCGGCAGTTCGCGCACCCCGAGCGTGATGCCGTGTTCCGCCCCGGCGCGGATGACCCGTGCCAGCGCCGCCGGCGCACGGTCGGCGGGCACTCCGACGGCACGTGTCTGGGCCCGCTGGGCGGACCGGGCGACCTGTTCGAGCCGGTGGGCCCGGTCCAGTACGTCCTGAGCGTAGGGGAGCAGCATCATGCCCAGCTCCGTTGTCGCGACCTGCCGCCGGGAACGGTCGAACAGCAGTCCGCCGAAGTGGGCCTCCAGCGTCTTGATGCGACGGCTGAGGAGAGGCTGGGCGATCCCGAGCCGGTCGGCCGCACGCGAGAAGCTCGTCTCGTCCACGGTGGCGACATAGGCCTCGAGGTGTGCGAGCAGATCCATCCAGCTGTCATATCAATTCGGTATGGGACCTTCAAAGTTCACTCTTGGACATGAGTGGAGTCCTGCTGTTTCGCTGTCCGGGTCGACGAAGATCCACCAAGCCGGCGCCCGATCACTGACGACCAGGGAGAACTCCGCACATGACCAGTGCCAGCCCGATGCCGCGCCGCCGCCTGTTCAAGGCCGGTACCGCCCTCGTCGCCGCCGCCGCGGTGGCCCCCGCCCTGACCTCCACTCCCGCTTCGGCGGCTCCGGACGCCCGACCGGAGGAACTCGGGGACCGATTCGGCGAACTGGAGCAGCGGTACGGCGCGCGGCTCGGTGTCCACGCCCGGAACGCCCGTACCGGCCGGACCGTGGCGTACCGGGCCGGGGAGCCGTTCGCGATGTGCTCCACGTTCAAGGCGTTCGCCGCCGCGGCCGTGCTGCGCGACCACGGTGACTGCGCACCGCTGGGCAAGGTGATCCACTATCCGCCGCGCGACATCCTCGCCAACTCCCAGCAGTCCGAGGACCACCTGGCCACGGGGATGACGGTGGGCGACCTGTGTGCCGCCGCGATCCAGTACAGCGACAACACGGCGGGGAACCTGCTGCTGCGTCAGATCGGCGGTCCGGAGGGGCTCACCCGGTTCTTCCGGTCGCTCGGCGACCGGGTGAGCAGGCTCGACCGCTGGGAGACCGACCTGAACACCGCCGTCCCAGGCGACCCGCGGGACACCACCACGCCGGAAGCCCTCGGCGGCAGCTTGCAGCGGCTGACCCTCGGGCGGGCCCTGGCCCGCGCCGACCGCGAGCGGCTCATCACCTGGCTGAAGGGCAACACCACCAGCGGCGAGCGGTTCGGCGCCGGCCTGCCGCAGGACTGGGTCCTCGCCGACAAGACGGGCACCGGCGACTACGCGACCGCGAACGACATCGGCGTCGCCTGGACGACCCGGGGGACCCCCCTGCTGCTCACCGTGCTGACCACGAAGGACACCAAGGACGCGCCCGTCGACAACCGGCTGATCCGCGACGCGGCAGCCATCCTGGCCGAGGCCCTCGCGCCCGGCGAGTAGGGCCGGCCGTCCCGCCGCGGGACGCCGTTCACCGGCGTCCCGCTCCGGCACGCCGACGGCGATTTTCCACTACCGCAAGTAACGTGATGATCTTCTCCGTGGTTATACCAGTCAGTCAACTTTGCACGTCCGGCGGACGTGCTCCGCCCGGAGAAGTCCATGTCCTCTGAAGCCTTCGAGCACGCGCGCCTCACGTACGAGCACCACATGCGGACCTGCCGCCAGTGCCATGCCGACACCGTGCCCTGCGCGGTGTCCAAGCACCTGCTGCGGATCTGCAACAACGCCCGCAGGGAACTGCTGCGTACCTCGGGCCACCAGGCCGCCGAGGCCTGACCCACCCACCGCCCGGCGTCCGGGCTACAGCGGGGGCTCCTCGGCGAGTTCCAGCAGGGAGCGGGCGCTCTCGGCGGTCAGGGGAGAGGTCTCGGTCGCGGACGGGAACAGACCGCCCCAGGCCCGGGACCGCCCCAGGGCGCTCAGCCGCCAGGCGAGACGTGCCGCGCGCCGGAGTTCCGCCGTCGTGCGGCCGGCTCCCGTCCACGGCTCCAGGTAGGCGTCGCGCAGCCGCGGCAGTACGCCCGGCCCGTACCGTTCGCACGCCTTGCGGACCGGGACCCGAAGGCTGCAGAACGGGTGGGAGACGGCCGCGTCGCCCCAGTCGAAGAAGGTGAACCGGCCCGGCTCCGGGTTGAACAACTGGCCGTCGTGCAGATCCACATGGTCGAGCGAGTCGGGCACGCCCAGGGCCGCGAGCTCGGCGCACCAGTCCGCCAGCCGGGGGCCCAGTTCCGCCAGCCGGGCGCGTTCGTCCGGCCCCAGCGCCTGGCTGTCGGCGACCAACTCGTCGAAGACGCGGGTCAGTTCAGCGGTGCGGGCGTTCGGCACGCCCAGCCGTTCGAGTTCCAGCGTGTGCGGGATCAGCGCGCCCTGCATGCTCGCGTACTGGCGCAGCAGGTCCTCCCAGGCCTCCGGCCCGACGTGCTGCCGGTCGAGTACGTCCCGGAAGAGCGCGCCCCCGTCGGGCAGCAGCGACCAGCCGCGGTCGGCGTCGATCGCCAGTGGCGCCAGGACGTGCCGCGGCACCCAGTGGGCGAGCGCGGCGGTGAGCGCGCCCTCGAAGCCACTGGCCGGCGGATTCGCCTTGAACCAGACGGTCTCCCGGCCCGCGACCGTCTCCCGGCCCGCGACGGGCACCCGCACCAGCACGGACCACGGCCGCAGGCGTACCCGCAGACCGCCGGACACCCGCAACCCGTGGGCGGTGAGCCCGTCCTCCAGCCAGCCGAGGGCCGCGGACCGCCAGCTCTCCTGCTCCCAGGGGGTCACCGCGTCCGGGTAGGCGCCCCGGTCCACGGTCAGTGACGCAACATCTCGCATCCGGCCATCCCAGCACGGCGCATGCCATGTGGCCAGTGGTTTCCCGTACCGTGGGGCGGCGGAGAGGGCAGGATTCGAACCTGCGTGGACCCTTTGAGGGGCCCGACCCCGAGACGAGCTCATGGTCCCCGATCAACCACTCCGGGCACCTCTCCCTGTTCCCGGCCCGGTCTCCCGTGCCGTTCACACGCACTACGTTGCCAGGCCCCCCTGACCGCGGCCTGACGCTCAGCTGACGCCCGGTCGGTACCGCGCAGCACGGTCGTGGCCGGCGTCTCAGCGCACCGGGAAACCGAAGGAGTAGCCCTGCTGCTTCAGCCAGGGCAGCACGGTCCGCAGGGCCGCCACCGTCTGCGAGCGGTCACCGCCGGCGTCGTGGAAGAGCAGGGTGGGGCCGTTGGGCAGTTCCCGCTGGACGGTGGCGACGATGGCCTCGGTGCCGGGCCGCTCGAAGTCCTTGGAGTCGACGTTCCAGCCGAGCGGCCGCATGCCGTGGGAGGCCGCGAGTTGCCGGCTGTAGGGGGTGAAGGCACCGCCGGGGGCACGGTAGTACATCGGGCGCACACCGCCGGACGCCTTGGTGATCTGGCGTTCGGCGGTGAGGATCTGATCCGACTGGTAGGACCGCGGCTTCTTGTCCATGGTGGTGTCGTGCGACACCGAGTGGTCGCACAGCCGGTGTCCGGCCGCCACGACCTGCTTCACCAGGTCCGGGTGGGCCTCGGCCTGGGGCCCGACCATGCAGAAGGTCGCCTTCACGCCGTTGTCCCGCAGCACCTGGAGCACCTGCGGGGTCCAGGTCGGGTCCGGGCCGTCGTCGATGGTGATGTTGACCGCGTGGTCACCGCCGTCGGAGGCGTGGACGATGCCGGCGGACACGGGGGCCACCTTCGGTGCGGCGGGCTTCGCCGCGGCCTGGTTCCCGCCCGCGGGGCCCGCCTGCGCGGTCCACACCGACGTCGCGGCGGCCACGGCCGTCACCCCGACCGCCGCCGCGACCACCCGGCCGTACCATCCCCGCCCGCCGTGCCGTGCCATGTCCCGCCCCGTTCCTGCCGTGTTGGTGTCCCCGTGCACCTGACAGGACGGGCGGGAACCGCCCGGGGATCCCGCTGTTACCGATCAAGGACAATTCCGGGGTGCTTCCGGGACAACGAAGAAAACCCCGCGGCGGGAACGGCCGTCCACCACCCCGGTCGCCCCGCTCGGCTCGGCCCGCACTCGGACCCCGTGACTCCGTCGGACCGTGGACGGGCGGCGCGCGTACACCTCGGTCTCGGTCTTCATGCGGGGGCCGGCGAGACCGCACACGAGCGTCGTCGCGGCCGGCCAGAGCTCACCGAAGCGGCGGCCCGGCACCGGCCGGCAGGCCTCGAAGCCGGCGCGAACACCGGTCCTGGGCGGCCGCGATGCCCTCAGCGGCCGTAGCGGCGGTCCCGGGCGGCGTACGAACGCAGGGCGCGCAGCAGGTCGATCTGACGGAAGGCGGGCCACAGGACGTCGACGAAGTGCACCTCCGCGTAGGCCGACTGCCACAGCAGGAAGCCGGACAGCCGCTGTTCGCCCGAGGTGCGGATGATGAAGTCGGTGTCGTGACCGGCCGGCGAGTACAGGTTGTCGCTGATGTGCTCCAGGTCGAACTCCGCCGCCAGGTCCCGCGGATCGCCACCGGCGCCGATGTGCTTGTCGAAGGCCGTCCTGACGGCGTCGACGATCTCCCGGCGGCCGCCGTAGCCCACGGCGACGTCGACCTTGAGCCCGCCCCGGCCGGCGGTGCCCGCGGCGGCCTCCTTCAGGACGCGGGCGGTGTTCCCGGGCAGCAGGTCGAGCGCGCCGATGATCTCGATCTCCCAGGGCTCCCCGGGAGCGCAGATCCGCTGGACGGTCTCCTCGATTATGGCGAGCAGCGGGCCGAGTTCGTCGGCCGGCCGGTGCAGGTTGTCGTCGGACAGCATCCACAGCGTGACGTGCTTGATCCCGGCGTCGGTGCACCAGTGCAGGAAGTCCGTGACCTTGGCACCGCCGACGCGGTAGCCCTCGCGGACGTCGCTGTGTCCCGCGCCCCGGGCCCAGCGCCGGTTGCCGTCCAGCATGATCGCCACGTGCCGCGGCCGGGGCAGGCCCTCCAGCTTGCGGTTCAGGCGCCGTACGTAGACCGCTTCCAACGCCGCACGCAAGGCCTTCATCGCCACACCGACATCCTTTCTCCGAGCCGTGTTAGAGGGCGCAACGATAGTCCCACGTCCGCCGTCGGGACATGCGGAGCCCCGTCGTCCGCGTTCCCGGATGCCGCTACGCTGCGGGCGTGACCGGTCGAGCGATGAGCCGCCGCGGCCTGCTGCGGGCCGCGGGCCTCGGTCCGGTCGCCGCCGCGGTGGCCGGCTGCTCCGGCGACTCCGGGCCCGGGCTGCGGCTCAGGCTCGCGACGGGAGCGCCGGGCGGTCCGTACCACGCCTTCGGCCGGGCACTCGCCGCCGAGGCGGCCCGCAGCGGGACCCGGTTGCGCATCAGCACGCTCAGCACCTCGGCGAGCGTGGACAACCTGCGCATGCTCGCGGACGGTTCGGCCGACCTCGGCCTCGCCATGGCCGACGCCGCCGAGGACGCCGTCCGGGGCCGGGCGCCGTTCGCGCGCCCGACGGGTGTGACCGCCCTCGCCCGTGTCTACGTCAACTACGCGCACCTCGTCGTGCCGGCCGGCGGACCCGTGCGGTCGGTGCGGGACCTGGCGGGGCGTACCGTCGCCACGGGGGCGGCGGGTTCCGGCGGGCAGGTGCTGGCCGGCCGGCTGCTGCGGGTCGCGGGGCTGACCGGTGAACGGTCGGTGCGCCAGCGGCGGTTCGGGCTCGCCGCCTCGCTGGAGGCACTGCGCACGGGCACGGTCGACGCCCTGGTCTGGGCCGGCGGTGTCCCCACCCCGGCCCTGTCCGCTCTGGCCCGTGAACTGCCCCTGCGCTTCCTGCCGCTGGAGTCCGCCGCCGGAACCCTGCGCGACGCCTACGGCCCCGTCTACACGACCGTCACCCTCCCGGCCGGCGTGTACGGCCTCACCGCACCGGTCGCCACCATCGGCGTGGGCAACTACCTGCTGGCCCGCCCACGCGTGCCCCGGCAGGCAGCCGAGGACGTGCTCCGGGTGGTGTTCGACCGGTGGCGGGTGCTGCTGAGGGAGGTGACCGCGGGAGCCCGGCTCGAACCCCGGTTCGCCGTCGCCACGGGTGACGTACCCCTGCATCCGGGGGCGGTGGCCTACTACCGGTCGGTCTACGGCTGACGCGCGACCCGCGGCTCGCGCCCGCCGGCTCAGACGGCCGGCAGCCGCAACTCCACCACCAGGCCGTGCGGATGGTTCCGGGCAGTACCGAGCAGCCCGCCGCTGAGCCGGGCGATCTCGTCGGCGATGGCCAGTCCGAGGCCGCTGCCGGGCACGTTCTGGTGCTCGGGAGCCCGTGCGAAGCGCCGGGTCAGCAACGGAATCTGGTCGTCCGGCACGCCCGGCCCGTCGTCGGTGACGCGCACCACGGCCTCGCCGCCCGCGACCGTGGCCGCCACCACTACGGCCCCGCCGGACGGGACGAACTTGACCGCGTTGTCCAGCGCGGCGTCCAGGATCCGGCCCACCGCGTCCGCCACCGCCCGGGCCCGCGGCCCCTCCGGTGCGCAAGCGGCACTCAGCGTGAGCCCCGAGGCCTCGAAGACCGGCTGCCACGCGGCCACCCGCTCGCGCACGGCACGCGACACGTCCTGCTCCGTCCGCCGCACCGCACCGGACTCCACACGCGCCAACGCGAGCAGTCCGTCGAGGAGTTCCTCCAGACGCTCCGCCTCGTCCAGGGCGTGCGCGTGCTCGTCGCGGCCGGGACCCGGCACCAGATGCGGCTCGACGTTCTCCAGCCGCAGGACCAGCGTCGCCAGCGGGTTGCGCAACTGGTGCGAGGCGTCCGCGACGAAGGCGCGCTGGCGCCCCAGGGAGTCGGCGACCGCCTCCACCATCGCGTTGAAGTGCCTTCGCAGACTGCGCAGTTCGGGCGGGCCGGTGTCGGAGACGGCCCGCGTCTGCAGGCTTCCGGAGGCCAGACCCGCAACGGCCCGGTCGAGATCACGCACCGGGCGCATCAACCACCGGGTGATGCCGGCCGCGACCAGCGCGGCGGCCGCGAAGGCGGTGAGCGCCCCGCAGGCGATGAACGCCCAGCGCACGGTCACGTCCCGCCGGGCGGCCGTGGTCGGCACGGCCAGCAGCACCGCCCCGCTGACCCGCTCGTCCCGCCCCACCGGCTCGGCGAGCACCACCCGGTCCGGGCCCCAGGGCCGTACGGTGGGCAGCCGCTCGGTGGACCGGCCGGTCAGCGCCCGGCCCAGGATCTCGTCCGCCGAGGACGCGGAGACGCCCCCGCCCGCCCGCGCCAGGGTCCGCCCCGCGGAATCCACCACGGTCACCGAGGCACCGTACAGCCCGGCGTACCGGCGGATCTCGGTGGACAGCTCGGCGCGGTCGGCCGCGGTCCGCACCCGGTCGGCGAGATCGGCGAACCGTACCGCGTCGGAACGCCGTTGCAGCAGCAGGTGCTCCGTGCGCCCGCTCGCGTACGAGCCGGCCAGCGGCACGGACAGCAGCAGCGTCGCGGCCCCCATGAGCACCGTCAGAACGGCGAGCAGCCTGCGCCTCACCGGCCCTCCGGCCCTGCCGCGGTACCGTCCGGCGACCCCAGCCGGTACCCGAAGCCCCGCACGGTGCGCACCAGCCCGGCGCGGCCCGTCTTCGCGCGGATGCCCGCCACATGGACGTCCAGGGACCGGGAGGCGGCGAGGAAGGCGTCGCCCCACACCCGGTCCAGGATCTCCTCCCGCGAGTGCGCCTCGTCGGGCCGCGTCGCGAGGACGGCGAGCACGTCGAACTCCCGCCGGGTGAGCCGCACTTCCGCGCCCCCGACGGTGACCGTACGGCCCGCGACGTCTATCTCCACGTCCCCGGCGCGCACGGGACGCCCCGCGGTTCGGGCGCGGGACGGCGTCGCCCCGGTGCGGCGGCGCACGGTGTCGATCCGGGCCATCAGCTCGTTCATCCGGAACGGCTTGACCACGTAGTCGTCGGCGCCGGCCCGCAGCCCCTGCACGATGTCGCGTTCCTCGCAGCGGGCCGTCACCACGATCAGCGGCGCGTCGCACACCGTGCGCAGCCGCCGCAGCAGCTCCAGCCCGTCCAGGTCGGGCAGTCCGAGATCGAGCAGCACGAACTGGGCCTCGTGGACGTGCCGCAGGGCGTCCAGGGCCCGGGCGGCCCGGCGCACGGTGTGCCCGCGCTGGGCGAGCGCCGTGGCCAGCGCCTGGGCCATCCGGTCGTCGTCCTCGACGAGCAGCGCGTGCATGGGAACGTCCTCGTGCCGGGGTGACCTGGGCGGCAGCTTACGCAGACGGCGCGGACCGGGTCACCACCCCGGTCAGTGGACGGCCCGCGCCCGGGCGGGGTCGGGGCCGGTGTCCGCGTCCGTGGCCGCCTCGGCGCGGCTGAGGGTGGCGTCGCGGGTGTCCCGCATCAGGACGTAGGTGACCAGCGAGACGAGCGCACAGCCCGACACGTACCAGAAGAACAGCTTCTCGTGACCGGCGTCCTTGAACCACAGGGCCACGTACTCGGCCGTGCCGCCGAACAGCGCGTTGGCGATCGCGTACGGCAGCGCCACACCGAGGGCGCGCACCCGGGTGGGGAACAGCTCCGCCTTCACGGCCGCGTTGATCGAGGTGTAACCGGTGACGATGACCAGGGCGAGCAGGGAGAGTCCCAGCGCCGGCCAGTAGGAGGACGCCGAGCCGAGCGCGGTCATGATGGGGTACGTGCCCACCGTGCAGCCCACCGCGAAGGTGATCAGCAGCGGCCGGCGCCCGATCCGGTCGGACAGCGCCCCGGCGAGCGGCTGGAGCAGCGCGAAGGCGGCGAGCGCGGTGAAACTCACCAGCGTGGCCGTCGACTTGGCCATGCCGGCGCTGCCGATCAGGTACTTGGTGAGATACGTGGTGTACGTGTAGTACGCCACCGTGCCGCCCAGCGTGAGCGCCATGACGAGGGCGGCCTCGCGGCGGTGCTGCCACAGCGCGGCGAGCGTGCCGCGCGCGCTGTCCGGGCCCGTGCCCGCGCCGGACTCCTCGGTGAAGGCCTCGGTCTCCGTCAGCCGCCGCCGCAGCCAGTACACCACCACGGAGAACAGCGCACCGAGCACGAACGGGATCCGCCAGCCCCAGCTCTCCAGCTGACCGGTGGTCAGCGTGTGCTGCAGCGTGATCAGCACGGCGAGACCGAGGAGCTGACCGCAGGTCATCGACACGTACTGGAACGAGGAACCGAGGCCGCGCCGGTTCCGGGCCGACGCCTCGGTCAGATACGTGGCGCTGGCGGCGTACTCGCCCCCGATGCTCAGGCCCTGCAGCAGCCGGGCCAGCAGCAGCACCACGGCGCCGAGGTATCCCGCCCGTCCGTAGGTGGGCGCGAGGGCGATGAGCAGCGCGGCCACCGACATCAGGGTGACGGTGAGGGTGAGCGCGCTCTTGCGGCCGTGCCGGTCCGCCGCCCGCCCGAGGATCCACCCGCCGACCGGGCGCATCAGGAAGCCGACGGCGAAGATGCCGGCCGTGTTCAGCAGCTTGGTGGTCGGGTTGTCGCCGGGGAAGAACGAGTCGGCGAAGTAGATCGCGAAGCTCGCGTAGACGAACCAGTCGTACCACTCCACGAGGTTGCCCAGGGACCCGCCGACGAGGGCGAGGCGGCGGCTGCCGGGGGAGTGGCCCGGTGGCGTTCCGGGCACGGCGGCGGAGGATGACATGGCGGCTCCAGGTGGGGAAGTTGCGGTGGGGACCGGGGGGAGCGGGGCGGGTGCCCCCGGGACCTGAACGCGCCCGAGCATGAGGGCGTCCGGCATCCCGGACAAGCACCGGCGCGCAGATCTAACACGCCGCTAAGAAACCGGCCCCACGTGGCCGGACCCGGGGGCCCGCCGCCCGGCGGGGACCGAGCCGCGGTGCCCGGTCCCCGCGGGACCCCGGGTTCACAGGGTCAGGTACAGCCGCGTGCCCCGGGGCCGGAAGCCGACCCGTTCGTACACGCGGCGGGAGCTCTCGCCCGAGTACTCCAGCCACACGGACGACGTGCCACCGCTGAACGTGGCCCCGGCCAGGGCGGCGGTGACGGCGGCCGCGATGCCCCGCCCCCGGTACGCGGGCCGGGTGCCGACGCCGGCCAGTTCCGCGGTGTCCTCGGCGGGCGCGGAGCAGAGGGCACCGCCGGCGCAAGTGCCGTCGGGCGCGCGCACGAAGCGGACGGCGCCGCCCTGGTCCTCGGTGCGCCGCAGCCGGGCCGCGCCCGCCTCGGAGGGGCCGAACTCGCCCGCGAACGCCTCGGACAGCGCGGTGTCGATCGCCCGGTAGTCCGCGTCGGCGCGCGGCGCCAGGACGGCGAGGCCCCCGTCCGGCCCGCCGCCGTCCGCCGGCACCGCCAGGGTCGCGGGGGTGCAGACCAGGTACTCGTGGACCGCCTCGGTGCGGAAGCCCGCGCGGCGCAGCGCGGGTTCGACCGCGGGCGCGGCGTCCGGGGCGAACTCCAGACGGGGCCGCAGACCGCGTTCGCGGAACTCCCGGATCAGTGCGGTGACGTCCCGTTCGGCCGGTTCGGCACCGGGGAAGGGGGTCGCGTAGTTGACGTACGGGCTGTCCGTCGCGGGATCGAAACCCGCGACGAAGCCTCCGGCTTCGACCGGCGCCGGACGGCGGAGCAGATGGGCGACGGCGAAGTTCTGCACGTTGTCGTGCACGATGATGTGGACCTCACGGTGAAGGACAGCCGGCAGGGCTGCGGGACCGGCCGGGGCCGGGAACACGGGACATGCGTGGGGCCGCCGTGAGGAGACGCGAGGGCACCGGTCGCCGCCGTGGTGGCGCGCGGTGTCAGTGCCGACGGCGGCCGCTGTGGGACGCCGCGATCAATGGCTTCAGTCCTTCGTCGTGCAGAAGTCCGCTGGATCAACTCGGCGGATGCTGCCACACGTTGGGGTGGCCGCACAAGCCGTGACCCGCCTGCCTCTGGCTCGGGTTCCCTCAGAGCCGGACCACGATCAGGGCGATGTCGTCGCGGCCGCCGCTGGCGACACCGAGTTTGGTCAGCAGTGTGTCGGCGAGCCGCTCGGCGCCCAGGCCGCCGCACTCCGCCAGCGCGCGCATCAGCCGGTCGAGGCCGGCGTCGATGTCCTCCTTGCGGCGTTCGATGAGCCCGTCGGTGTACAGCACCAGGGTGTCGCCGGGCGAGTACTGGATGCTGGCCTGGGGCCGCGGCACGTGCATCGGCCGTGCGCCCAGGGGCGGGTCGGTCGCCCGGTCCAGCAGCTCCATGCGGCCGTCCGGGTGAGCCAGCACCGGCGGCGGGTGGCCGGCGCAGCTGTAGGTGATCAGATGGCTGCGCCGGTCGACGATCGCCTTGACCGCCGTCGTGCCCAGGGCTCCCTCGATCGAGCGGGCGTACAGCCCCAGGACCTCCAGGGCCTGCGCCGGCCGCTCCAGGGCCCGGATCGCCGCCGACAGCGCGCTGCGCAGCATGCCCATCACGGCGGCGGCCTCCAGGCCGTGCCCGATGACGTCGCCGACCGCGAGGGCGAGCTGATCCGGCGGGATGTCGACCACGTCGTACCAGTCGCCGCACACGTTCAGCGAGCCGATCGCGGGCAGGTAGCGCACCGCCACGTCGTGCGGATGGTGGGCCAGGTCGGGCGCGTACAGCATGGCCTCCTGCAGCGTGACCGCGACCTCCCGTTCCCGGGTGTTGGCCTGCCGAAGCTCCTCGTTCAGCCGCTGCAGCTCCCGCGCCCGGGCGTACAGCTCCGCCTCCAGCGCCTGGGCGGCCTGCAGGCGCTTGCCGACCCGCACCCCGTCCGGGTTGGCGGCCCGGTGGGCCTTGACGAACGCGGTCACGTCCTCGACCCGGTGGATGATCCACGCCACCTGCCCGTCCGGCCCCATGACGGGCGTGTTCACCGGGGACCACCAGCGCTCCTCGAACTCCCCGGGCCGGCGCACGACGGGGATGTCGTACTTCTGCAGCGCCATCGTGTCCTGCTTGCGGGTGGACAGGACGCGGTGCAGGGAGGCGTTGAGGTTCCGCGTCCCGTCGGCCTCCGGGTCGTTCGGGTTGTCCGGGAACGCCTGGAAGACGTGCTGCCCGATCAGGTCGTCGCGGGTCCGCCCGGTCGCCTCCAGATACGCCCGGTTGACATCCACGATCACCAGGTCCGGCCTCAGGACGAGGTACGGGCTCGGGGTGGCGGCGAACAGCGCCGCGTGATCGACCTCCGCCGGCATCCTCCGCTCCCTGTTCCACTGGTGGGCCGCACACCCAGGCTGCACCAGCCGGACGCGTCCCGCTCCTCCAGCGGCGCCCGGACACGACCGCGGCGCGGGCCGTGTCCGGCCCGCGCCGCGGCCTCGCCGTGCGGGTGTGCGTGCGCCGAGGCGCGTCAGACGGCGGGCTGGACGGCCTCCAGCTCGGCCTGCCCGGCGGCGTGGGCACGGCCCGGCAGCGTGAGCACGGCCAGGAAGCCGAGGACGGCCACCGCGGCGAAGAAGTAGAACCCCCACGGGTGACCGACCCCGGAGGCGACCAGGGCGCCGGTGATCGACGGGCCGACGATCGACCCGATGCGGCCGATGCCGGAGGCCGAGCCGAGGGCGGTGCCGCGCACGGCGGCCGGGTAGAAGTTGGTCACGTAGGCGTAGACGAGCACCTGCGCCGAGAAGACGAACACACCCGTCAGGAAGACCACGGTGTCGAGCAGCAGGTCGCTGTCCATCCGGATGCTCAGGCAGGCCAGCATCACCACCGAGACCGCGAACCAGCCGAGTGTGACCGGCTTGATGCCCCGCCGGTCGGCGACGAAGCCGCCCAGCACCAGCCCGGCCACACCGCCGGCGTTGAGGATCAGGAGCTGGGTGACGGCCGTGGGGACGGGATAACCCGCCTCGTTCATCAGCTTCGGCAGCCAGGTGTTGAGGCCGTAGACCAGCAGCAGGCCCATGAAGGAGGCGACCCAGATGCCGATGCCCGCCCGCAGGTGGGCCGGCTTGAGCAGCTCGGTGAACGGCACGCGCCGGGTCCCGGTGGCCTCCCGGGCGCGCACGAACGCCTCCGACTCCGGCAGCCGGAACCACTGGACGACCGCGACGACGAGCCCGGCCGCGCCGAGGACGTAGAAGAGCACCTCCCAGTTGTCGGTCACCTGCAGGGCCAGCAGCGAGGTGATCACGGCACCGGTGTGGTAGCCGGTCATCGTCAGCGTGCTGGCGCGTGCCCGGCGCCGGGCGGGCATGTGCTCGGCCATCATGGTCAGCGACACCGGCATGCAGGCGCCGAGGCCGACACCGGCGACCAGCCGCAGCACGGCGAACATCGCCACGGAGGAGGCGAGCGGCACCAGCAGGGTGAAGACGGAGAACAGCACCACCGACCCGATGAGCAGCAGGCGCCGCCCGAGCCGGTCGGCGAGCGGACCGACCAGGACCGCGCCGATGGCCACGCCGACCAGCGAGAGCGTGGCGATCGTGGTGGCGTCCCCGGCGGTGATGCCGAGGTGCTCGGTCTTGATCAGGGTCGGGATGATCGCGCCGAGGACGACGAGGTCGTACCCCTCGAGCATGACGGTGATCCAGCACAGGACCACCGTCCAGAGGTTGCGGCCGGCGGCGCCGGTGCCCGCGGTGGTGTTGGACGCGTCGGACGCGTCGGAAGAGACGACGGATGCCATGGTGACATTCCCCCCAGAGCGGCTACGGGAGACGGAGGTGGGTGAGCGGAAGCCGGAGCGCTTGCGCGGAGATCCGGCGGAACGGGAAGGCGGGGATCAGAACGGGTAGTCGGCGATGTCCGGCCGGACGGTGACCCACTGGGTCTCGGTGAAGGCCTCGATGTTGGCGGCGGCTCCGCCGAACCGCGACCCGGTGCCGGACGCCTTGACCCCGCCGAAGGGGGCGTGCGGCTCGTCGGCGACGGTCTGCTCGTTGATGTGGATCTTGCCCGAGTCGATCAGGTCGGCGAGCCTCATCGCCGTGCCGACGTCACCGAGGATGCCGACGGACAGCCCGTACTCGCAGTCGTTGACGATCCGCGCGGCCTCTTCAGGCGTGGCGAAGCCGATGACGGGCGCCACGGGACCGAAGATCTCCTCGCGCCAGGCAGGCATGCCGGGCGTGAGGCCGGTCAGCACGGTGGCGCGGTATCCGGCACCCACTATCTCGCCGCCCGCGGCGAGCTTCGCGCCCGCCGCGACGCTGTCGGTGACGATGCCGTGCACCCGCTCGAGCTGCCGCCGGTCGATGATCGGGCCCAGCGCCACGTCCTCCCGGGCCGGGTCGCCCACGGCCAGCGCCTCCGCCTTCTCGGCGAGCACCGCCGAGTACTCCTCCAGCAGCGACTCGTGCACGATGTGGCGGCCGGTGGTCATGCAGATCTGCCCCTGGTGCAGATAGGAGCCGAACGCGCCGGCGGAGGCCGCCTTGCGGACGTCGGCGCCCGGCAGCACCACCAGGGCGTTGTTTCCGCCGAGTTCGAGGTGGGCCCGTTTGAGCAGCCGGCCCGCACGCTCGCCGATCGCCCGGCCGACCGGGGTGGATCCGGTGAAGGAGACGACCCGCACCTCGGGCGACTCGACGACGGCCTGGCCGACCGAACCGTCGCCCGGAAGCAGGTGCAGCAGACCGGGGGGCAGCCCGGCCTCCTCGAAGACGCGGGCGATGACGACGCCACCGCTGACCGCGGTGCGCGGGTCCGGCTTCAGCAGGACCGCGTTGCCCAGCGCCAGCGCGGGCGCCACCGAACGCAGGCCGAGGATGAGCGGGAAGTTGAACGGCGCGATCACGCTGACGACCCCGGCCGGGCGGCGCCGGGCGAACGACCAGCGTGCCTCCTCCGAGGCCAGCACCTCGCCCTGCGGATGCGTCGGCAGCGCCGCGCACTCGAAGCACTCGCCCAGGGCGAGCCCCACCTCGAAGGCCGCCTTGGACCGCACCGAGCCGGCCTCCCGCACCAGCCAGTCCTCGATCTCGGTGGCGTGCCCGGTGAACAGCTCGCCCGCGCGGCGCAGCACGGCCGCCCGTTCCGCCGCGGGGGTCGCCGCCCAGGCCCGCTGTGCTTCGGCCGCGCGGGCCGCGGACCGGCCGACGTCCTCGGCCGTGGCCAGGCCCACGGTGCCGAGCCGGTCGCCGGTCGCGGGTTCGGTCACCGGCTGGTCGAGGGAGGCGTCCCGCCAGCCGTCGCTGAAGAGCTTCTCGCCCCAGACGGCGCTGTCCAGGAGTGTCATCGGTGTCCCTTCCGCCACCCGTCGAGGGGGCGAGTCGGTTCGAGAGGGATGCGGGCCAGGAGGGTGGTCAGGACGGTGTGGTGAGCTCGGTGTCGACCTGGACGAGCCGGGGGCCGTCCGGGCGCTCGGCCAGCACGGCCCGCAGCTCGTCCACGCCGCCGACGTGCCGGGCGGGCACCCCGTAGCCCTCCGCGATACGGGTGAAGTCCAGACCCGGGATGTCCAGGCCCGGCGCGTCCGGCACGCCGAGGAGACCGCTGAACCAGCGCAGCGCCCCGTACGTCCCGTTGCGCAGCAGCACCACGGTGAGCGGAACCCGGTGCCGCGCGGCGGTCCACAGCGCGGTGATGCCGTAGTTGGCCGAGCCGTCCCCGATCACGCCGACGACCGGCCGGCCGGGCTGGGCCATGGCGACCCCGACCGCGCCGGGCAGCCCGAAACCGAGGCCGCCGGCCGCCGGGAAGTAATAGGAGCCCGGCTCGCGCAGGTCCATCTGGCGCCACCACGCGGAGTTCGTCGAGGTCGACTCCACGACATAGGCGGTGTCGCCCGGCTGCTCGTCCCGCAGGGCGGCGAAGACCTGCTCGGGGTGCAGCCGCGGTGCCTCGGCGGACGCCGGCGCGGGCACCGGCCGGAACGATCCCGTGGGCGCCGCGGGCGCGTCCAGCTCCTTCAGCAGCAGCTCGATCACCGCCGCCGGGTCGGCCACCAGCGCCTCGCCCATCGGCGCCCGCGCGGCGGCCGGGGCGTCCTCGGTCACCTGGATCAGCCGGGTGCCCTCCGGCAGGTACCGGCCGGGAAGATACTCGTGGTACCGGAACACCGGGGCGCCTAGCACCAGCACGAGATCGTGTCCCTCGAACGCCCGGGAGACCGGTTCGATACCGGCCGGCAGCACACCGCGGAACAGCGGATGGCGGTTGGGGAAGGGCAGCCGGAACTGCGACGGCGCCGCCCACACCGGACCGCCCAGCCGCTCGGCGAGGCGCACCGCGTCGTGGAACAGCCCGGCCGAGTCGATGTCCCCGCCCAGCACCAGCGCGGGCCGCCGCGCCGCGGCGACCAGCCCGGCGAGCCGCCGCCCCTGCTCCGCGCCGGGCACACCCGCGAGCTCCACCCGCCGCTCCAGCACGGCCTGGGAGTTCTCGCCCGCGTCGGCCGCCCAGTCGTCGTACGGCACGGAGAGGTAGGTGGGCCGGCGCTGCAACCGGGCCTCGAAGAGCGCCTGGGCGAGCGCGCGCGGCACGTCCTGCGCGCACGCCGGCTCGGCGGCCCAGCCGACCAGCGGCCGCATCAGCGCGGGCGCGTCGACGTTGGCGAGGTTGGCCTCCGGCCCGATGGCCGGCCGCACCTGCTGACCGGCCACGACCACCAGGGGGGTGCGCGAGGCCACCGCGTTCGTCAGCGCGCCCATGGCGTTGCCGGATCCGGACGCGGCGTGCAGGTTGACCAGGACGGGACGGCCGGTCGCCTGGGCGTAGCCGTCGGCCATGCCCACCACGGCCCCCTCGTGCAGACCGAGGACGTAGCGGAACCCGTCCGGCAGGTCGGCGAGGAAGGGCAGCTCGTTGGAGCCGGGATTGCCGAAGACGGTGGTGAGCCCCTGACGCCGCAGGAGCTCATGGGAGACATGACGCACGGATGGCACGGGTGTTTTCCCTTCGGAAGTGACGCAGCACACGCTAGGGAGCCCACGACATGGTCACCAATAGATGTTGACCGGCCCCGATATAGACTCCGTCGATATGAGCAGCTTCGACCTCAACCTCGCCCGGGTCTTCGTGCTGCTCTACGAGACCGGCAGCGTCACGGCGACCGCCGAGACCCTGCACGTCACCCAGCCCACGGTCAGCTACAGCCTGGGCAAGCTCCGCCGCCACTTCGGTGACGACCTCTTCCGCCGGACCGGCCGCGGCCTCACCCCCACCGCCGGCGCCCGCCGCCTGTACGAGCCGCTGCAGCGTGCCCTGGCCGACATAGACGGGGCGATCCGCCAGTCCGACGACTTCGACCCGGCGACCATGGGGGGCCGCTTCACCGTCTCCTTCTCCGACCTGGGCGAGGTGACCCTGCTGCCGCGCCTGGTGACGGCGGCGCGCGAGCGCGCGCCCCGGGTGTCCTTCGCCGTCCGCTCCCTGGACGTGGACGACGCCGAGAGCCAGCTCCGCAGCGGCGAACTCGACGCCTTCGTCGCCACACCGGTGCTGACGTCCCACCGCACCGTGAGAATCCCGCTCTTCCACGAGCGCTACGTCGGCATGGTCGCCGCCGACCACCCCCGCGTCCGCGGCGCCTGCGTCACCCTGGCCGAACTCGCCGCCGAGCACCACGCGTCGGTGTACGGGCCCAGCGGGCACGTCGTCCCACGGTCCCTGCTGGCCACGCACGGGCTGCTGGACCGCGTGGCCGTGGACGCCACCCGCTTCTCGGTGCTGCCGTACCTGCTGGAGCGGACCGACCTGATCGCCATCGTCCCCGAGTACGTCGGCGAGGTCTTCACCGCCTCGCACCGCCTGCGGCTGGTCCGTCTGCCGTTCGACACCGAGCCGATCGAGATCGCGCTCTACGCCCGGCACGAGGCCTCCCGCAGCCCCTCGCAGCGCTGGCTGGTCCACTTCATGGCCGAGGTTCTGGGCGAGCTGGTCAGCCCCGCGCAACTGCCGCCGACCGCCATCCGGTAGGGCGCTCTCTTCTGGCGGTGCGGCGCCGTCTCGCGCACCGTGGAGGTGAGGGGACGGACCAGGCGGGCGCACGTGCCGCGAGAGAGGTGGGACACGTGGACAGCAATGTCTCCGGGCCGAAGGTCGTGGTCGGTGTCGACGGCTCGCCGTCCTCGTACGCGGCGCTGCGCTGGGCCGTACGCTACGCGGACCTCGTCGGCGCCACCGTGGACGCCGTGACCGCGTGGGAGCTGCCTGGCCTGTACGGCTGGTCGGGGCCCGCGGTGGACATGGACGTCGACCGGGACGAGGCCCGGGATCGGATGCGGCAGGAACTCACCGAGGTGCTCGGCGCGGACGCGGTCGGCTCGGTGCGGACCCATGTGGTGCACGGCAATCCCGCCGAGGTGCTGCTGCGGGCCGCCGAGGGAGCCGAGGCGCTGGTCGTCGGCAGCCGGGGCAGGGGAGGCTTCGCCCGGGCCCTGCTCGGTTCCGTCGGCCAGCACGTGACGCAGCACGCGACCTGCCCGGTCGTGCTGGTGCGTCCCGAGCCGAAGTAGACCCGGCCGGGGCCGTCACTCGGCGGCGGCGCCCTGCCCGGCCGCCGCGTCGAGGCCGTCCGGCGGCAGATCGAACCGCACGTCGACCACGCCCTCGACAGCCCTGACCAGACGGGCGGCGACGGGGACCAGGGCGGTGTCGCGCACCCTGCCGACGAGCGTCACCACCCCGTCCTCGACCACCACGCGCAGGGACGACGTCGGCGGCGGGAAGAGGTAGGACACGATCTCGCGCCGGACCTGCTCGGCGATGTCCTCGTCCCCGCGCAGGAAGACCTTGAGCAGGTCGGCGCGGCTCACCACGCCCTGCAGCAGCCCGACTTCGTCGACCACCGGCAGCCGCTTCACCGCGGCCCGCGCCATCACCCGGGCGGCCTCCGCCAGGGTGGCGTCCGCCCGTACGGTCACGGCGGGCGAGGACATCAGGTCCCCGGCGCTGAGCGCGCCGGCCTTGGCCAGGTCGGCGGGGCGGCGCAGCCGCGTGTACTCCTCGGCGGGGTCGTCCCGCAGTTCCTCCGTGGGCAGCAGGTCGGCCTCGGAGACCACGCCGACGACCCGGCCCTCACCCTCGATCACCGGCAGGGCGCTGACCCGCCAGTCCTGCATCATCTCCACGATCTCCTTGAACGGGGCCCGGCGGCCGACGGCGGCGACTGTGTGCGTCATGACGTCGCTGACGATGTGCGGGGTGCCGTACATGGGGACTCCAAGGGGGGACTCGGGACTCGGCTTCGGCGGCGGGCCGGGTGCTGGGGCAGTCGTGAGTGCACCTCGAAGACACCCCCCAGGCCCGCGAGGCGCAGCATGCGCAGGAAGCCCGTGCTGTCGTCGGCGACCAGCCGCAGCCGGCCCCGGCGGGCCAGGGTCCGGTTCCGGGTCCGGCACAGGACGCCCAGCCCGGCGCAGTCGATGAAGGTGGCCGGCCGCAGGTCGAGCACCAGATCGGGGCGCGGGCCCGCGGTGAGCGTGTCGAGCCGTTCCGCCAGCGCGTCCACGGCCAGCAGGTCTATCTCCCCGTTCAGGGCCACGACGGTCGCGCCGTCGGCCTCGCGGAGCGCGGCGGCCGTGCTGGGCATCGTGTGGTACTCGGCCATGCAACGAGGCAAACGCCTGCGGGGGTGCGCGCGGAAGGGCCGGTCGGCCCCATCCCAGGGCCGGCCGGGCCCGCCTGGTGCGGAACGCGGCCTGCGCGGCGCGTGCACGGCGTTCCAGGGGGGCTGGGACGGGGCCCGGCGGGGGCGAAAGGCCCGGACGGGCGCCCTCCGGCCGGTGGTGAGGGCCGGTCGGCCCCATGCGCGGTGCCCGCACACCGCACAAGCTGAATGTGGGGCACTTCCGGCACCTCGCCGGAGTCCGGCCGGCGCCCGCCCGCCTGCCGGACGCCCTGGTCCCGCGGCAGACCGAAGAGGTGAGGGGCGTCATGAAGGGCTATGTCTTCCACGGTCCCGGGCAGGCCTCCTGGCAGGACGTCCCGGACCCGGCGATCAAGGAGCCGACCGACGCGATCGTGCGGGTCGGCGCCGTGACCATCTGCGGGACGGATCTGCACATCCTCAAGGGCGACGTGCCCGAGGTGCGCCCCGGCACGGTGCTCGGCCACGAGGCGGTCGGCGAGGTCGTCGAGGTCGGCGGCGACGTGAACACCGTGCGGCCCGGCGACCGGGTGCTGATCTCCTGCATCAGCTCCTGCGGCCGGTGCCGTTACTGCCGGGACGGCTCCTACGGCCAGTGCCGCGGCGGCGGGGGCTGGATCCTCGGCCACCTGATCGACGGCACCCAGGCCGAGTACGTCCGCGTGCCCTTCGCCGACCTGTCCGTGCACCCGCTGCCCGGCGCGGTCCGCAGCGAGGACGCCGTACTGCTGGCGGACATCTTCCCGACCTCCTACGAGGTCGGCGTCCTCAACGGGCGGGTCCGTCCCGGTGACACCGTCGCCGTCGTCGGCGCCGGCCCCATCGGACTCGCGGCGATCATCACGGCACACCTGTTCTCACCCGAGCGGATCATCGCCGTCGACCTGGCACCGGCCCGTCTCGAGGCGGCCAGGCGGCTCGGCGCCGACGCGGTGGCCGATGTGCACGAGGCCCCCCGGCAACTGGTGGCCGACCTCACGGACGGGCTGGGCGCGGACGTGGTCATCGAGGCGGTCGGCGTCCCCGAGAGCTTCGAGCTGTGTACCCGCATGGTGCGCCCCGGCGGGCACCTCGCCAACATCGGCGTGCACGGCCGGCCCGCGACCCTGCACCTCGAGGACCTGTGGATCAGGAACGTGACCATCACCACCGGTCTGGTGGACACCTACTCCACCCCGATGCTGTTGCGGATGGCCGCCGCCGGCCGGCTGCCGACGGGGCAACTGGTCACCCACACCTTCCCGTTGCAGCAGATGGAGGAGGCGTACGACATCTTTTCCCGGGCCGGGGAGACCGGCGCGCTCAAGGTGGTACTCGGCGGGGAGCAGCACGCGGAACTGGCCGTCCCCGCGGCCTGACGGGGATGCCGGAAGGAGGCGAACGACCATGACCGGCAGGACAAGGGCGAGGACGACGGCGGGCCCTTCGGCGGGAGCGGTGACGGACACGCCCACGGAGCTGGACACCCGTACGGCGCTGGGCGACCTCGGCCGACGGCTGGCCGCCCGGCGGCTGCAGCTCGGCCTGACCCGGCGGCAGGCGGCGACCCGCGCCGGGATGGCGGCCAGCTACCTCAGGTACCTGGAGGAGCACCCCGGCGCCGCGCCGGGCACCGGTGCCCTGATGAATCTGGCCGAGGCGCTGGAGACCACCGTCACCGAACTCACCGGCGGCGGCGTCGACCTGCCTCCCGGCACCGGACGGGCCGGGCCCGCAGCGGAGTTCAGCAAACTGCGCCCCAGCGAGTGCCGCACCCTGCTCGCCATGCACGGCGTGGGGCGGCTCGCGGTGCCCACGGCGTCGGGGCCGGTGATCGTGCCGGTCAACTACACCGTCGTGGACGGCGCGATCGTCTTCCGGACCGCGCGCGGCGCGACCCCCTCCCTGGCGGCGGGCCTCCAGGTGGCGTTCGAGGTGGACCGCATCGACGACGCGTTCAGCCAGGGCTGGAGCGTCCTGGTGCGCGGTCCCGCCCGGGCGGTCACGGACCGGCACGAGCAGCTCCGGCTGGCGGAGCGGGCGTACAGCACGCCCTGGGCCGGGGGTCCCCGGAGCGTGTGGGTGCGCATCGATCCCTTCACCATCACCGGACGCCGGATCACCGTGTGAGGCGGCCCGGCGCCCGGACCACGCGCTGTTTCGCCGGGCGCGCGACGGCGGAGCGACACCGCGGGGGATCGGTGCCGCTCCTGCGACCACTGTCGTCCATACCGTGCCCTGTCCGTAGTGCCGATGGGCCCCGATGGGGGGCCACAGGTCCCTCGGCGTGCGCGGCCGGCGCTCAAGGGCGTCGTCAGCCGTTCCGACCTGCTGAAGGTGTTCCTGCGCTCCGACGAGGACATCGCCGAGGACGTCAACCGAGAGGTCGTCGTGCGGTAGTTCGGCACCGCGGAGGCGCCGGTGCGGGTCGAGGTGCGCGACGGGGTGGTCACCCTCACCGGGCGCGTCCACGACGTCGTGCTCGTGCCGCTCGCCACACTGCTGGCACGGTCGGTCCCCGGCGTCGTCGACGTGCGTTGTGCCCTGACCGGCCCGCGCCGCCACCCGCACGCCGGTCCGGATCTCCCGGAGCCGCGCCGGACGGCCCCCGCCTGACGGCGGCCCGACGGCAGGCGGAGCCGAGAGGAGGCCACCCGATGCCGGCGAAGACACTCCGCGTGAACAAGTCCCCCGTCCGGCTGTGGCGTTGGCGCCGCAACACGTTGCGCAGGCACAGCGACGTTTTCGAGGCCTGGATCGTGCTCGGCATCCGGCTCCTCGTCCTGGTCGGCGGGGCCGTCGCGGGGCTGGTGGCGGCCCGGACGGTCGACTCGGACCTCGCCGCGCGCCGGGCCGGCGCGCACCCACGTGGAATCAGGGGCCGCCGGCCGCCGCGGAGCCGAGTCCGGCCTTCACCGCCTCGGATGCCTCGCCCCGGGGCGGGCGCGTCAGTCGTCGGCGGAGGTGAGGTGGCAGTCCACGCCCACCACGCCCTCGACGGCGCGGACCATGCCGACCGCCAGGGGGATGCGGGCCGCGTCGGGGACACGGCCGGTCAGGGTGGCGACGCCGTCCGAGACCGTGATGTGCACGGGCTCGACCGGGGCCGGGAAGAGGACGTCGACGACGTCCCGCCGGATCTCGTCGGCGAGGTCGTCGTCCGGGCGCAGGAACACCTTGAGCAGGTCCGAGCGGCTGACGACGCCTTCGAGCACGCCCTCGGCGTTCACCACGGGCAGCCGCTTGACGTGCCGCAGAACCATGATCCGTGCCGCCTCGGCGAGCGTGGCGTCGGCGTGCACGGTGACGGCCGGGGCGCTCATCACCTCGTCCGCCGTCACCGCCCCCGCCTTGGCCAGGTCGGGCAGCCTGCGCAACTGGGTGCGCCGGTCCGGATCGCTGTCCCGGAACTCCTCCTTGGGCAGCAGATCGGCCTCGGAGACCAGTCCGATCACCCGGCCGTCGCCCTCCAGCACGGGCAGCGCGCCTACCTTCCACTGATCCATGCGCTCGACGATGTCCTTGAACAGGGCCTTGCGTCCCACCGCGACGACGGCACGCGTCATCACGTCGCTCACCCGGTACGGGCTGCCTGCCATGGTGTCCTCCTCGCCGGGCCGGGTGCTCACACCAGGCCGCCGCTGCCGTAGGGGGCGTAGAGGTCGAACGAGACCTCGCGGGCGGCCCGCAACAGGCGTTCGCGGTGCTCGGCTGGCAGAGCCGCGTTCAAGGTGGTGGTGGCGGAGGTCATGGCACCGGCTCCCTTCATGGCGTCTGCTGCCAGCGTGGGCCCCCCGGGCCCTAGGCACCACGGGCCGCTCGGGTCCGAACCGGGGGCCCTTCGGCCCGGACGCGCAGGCCGGGAGGGACGGTTGACGGGAAGGACGCATGACGGGCGGGAAGGACGCCATCCGCTTCTCGTGGATCCTGATTGCGCGGTGCACGGCCGCCAGCCGCTTCTCCGCGTCTCCAAGGAGTCCTTCCCGCTACCTCCAGCACACCACGGGAAACGTCCGTCCACCAGTAGTCTCCGGCCGCCGGTCCCCGTCAGTCACCTCAGCCTCTCCAGCCCCTGCTCGGTCCCCCGACGCCACGCAGCTCCAGCTCCCGCGTCGAGCTCACTCCGTACGGACCGGTTGCCCTGATCCCCCTGCTGCGGTCGGCAGCGGCCGAGCTGGGGCTCCGCCTGCCCGCCCGCTGAGCCGGGCGGATCCGGCTCTGGACGGCGGTGGGGTCCCGGGTTAGCCTCTCTGTCCAGAGTTGGATGTTCAGTCCAGATTCCGGGACGGATCGCGATGGGCCACGTCATGGACAACGCCGGGCCGGACCGCCGCACCGCTGCGGCGGCGTCCGCGGCCGCCGAGGCGGACGACCATCTCATCGGTGAGGCGGAGAAGATCGCCGTCGCGCTCGGGCGCATGTTCCCGGGCCTGTGCGAAGTGGTCCTGCACGACCTGCGCGACCCCCGGCACGCCATCCGGGCGATCGAGAACAACCTCTCGGGCCGCCGGATCGGGGACTCCGCGACCGAGCTGGGCCTGGCCCGGATCGCCGACCCGGAGTACCCCGGCGTCGTCCAGAACTACCCCAACCGCTTCCCCGACGGCCGCCCGGCGAAGAGCACCTCGATCGGCATCAAGAACGGCGCCGGCGAGTACATCGCCGCCCTCTGCCTGAACCTCGACGTCTCCGTCCTCTCACCCGTCACGCTCGCCCTGGCCAACCTCGTCGCCACCGACACCGACCACCGCGAACAGCCGCTGGAGGCACTGCGCGACCGCAACGCCCGTGAACTGCGCCGGGCGGTCGAGGCGCTCGCCGCCGAGCGCGGCGGGACACCGCGTTCGCTGAGCCGGGACGCCAAGAAGGAGCTCGTACGGCACCTGCACGCCGAGGGCTACTTCGACTCGCGCGACGCCGCCCGGAGCATCGCCGACCTGCTCGGCGTGTCCCGCGCCACCGTCTACAACTACACCAGGTGAGAGGCCGCCCATGACCGCCGCGGAGCGCCGTCCGCTCGAAGACGGACAGCAGCTTGTGACCGCCACCCCGCCCGCCGCCCCCGCCCGGACCCTGGCCGATCCCGGCACGCCGTTCGCGGTCCTCGACGCGCACCGGGTGCGGCGCAACGCCGAGCGGCTCGCCCGCCGCGCCGACCGCCTCGGCGTCACCCCGCGCCCGCACGCCAAGACGGCCAAGAGCCTCGACGTGGCCACGCTCCTGCACGACGGCACACCCGGCCCCGTCACCGTCTCCCGCCCATTCGCCCAGCGCCCCTGAACCCCTCCCGCCGTAAGGAACCAGCATGGCCGCCGCATCACCCGTATCGTTCGACGACGTCCGGGCAGCCGCCGCACGCCTGCGCGGCATCGCCCACCGCACCCCCGTCCTCACCTCCCGCACCCTGAACTCGGCCGTCGGCGCCCAGGTGTTCGTCAAGTGCGAGAACTTCCAGCGGGTCGGCGCCTTCAAGTTCCGCGGCGCCTACAACGCCGCCGCCCAGCTCCCGCCCGAACAACTCGCCAAGGGCATCGCCGCCTACTCCTCGGGCAACCACGCCCAGGCGACCGCGCTGGCCGCCCGTGAACTGGGTACAAGCGCCGTCATCCTGATGCCCGAGGACGCCCCGCGCTCCAAGCTGGCGGCCACCGCCGGATACGGCGCCGAGGTCGTCACCTACGACCGTTACGCCCAGGACCGCACCGCGCTCGGCGAGGCCCTGGCCGAGGACCGCGGTCTGGCCCTGATCCCGCCCTACGACCACCCGGACGTCATCGCCGGCCAGGGCACCGCGGCCCTCGAACTCCTCGAGGAGACGGGGGAGCTCGACGCACTCCTGGTGCCGGTCGGCGGCGGCGGTCTCATCGCGGGCAGCGCCACCGCGGCCAAGGCGCTGCACCCCGGTATCCGCGTGATCGGCGTGGAGCCCGAAGCGGGTGACGACACCCGGCTCTCCCTGGCCAGTGGCGCACGCGTCACCATCCCCGTGCCCCGCACCATCGCCGACGGCCAGGCCCTGGCCACGCCCGGCGAGATCACCTTCCCGATCAACCAGCGCCTCGTCGACGCCGTCTCCCTCGTCAGCGACGAGGAGATCGTCCACGCCATGCGGTTCGCCTTCGAACGCCTGAAGATCGTCCTCGAACCGAGCGGTGCGAGCGCCCTGGCGGCCCTGATGGCCGGGCGCGTCGACAACCCGCCGCGGCGGATCGGCGTCATCGCCTCCGGCGGCAACATCGACACCGAGAGGTTCGCCGGACTCGTCGCCCGCTGACCCTGTGACTTCTCCCACCTGCTCTTGCCGCGACGGCCGGGGCGTACCTACGTTCGGACGCATGTCCACCCATGGCCCCATCGTTCCTGGCGAACCGGACGAACCCGTCACGACGGGCAAGTCCCCGGCGGACCGGCCCGGCGCCGCCGAGCCGGTCGAGTTCACCGTCGACCTCAGCTCCCACGAGATGCTCCGGCGTACGCACACCGTGGCCGCCCTGGGCGCCGGCTGGGACCCCGTCGCGGCGCTGCACGGCGAGGAGGCGGCGTACGACCTGCTGTACTCCGGCCTCGACGCCGAACAGCAGCGGCTGTACGAGGAGCTGATCGCGGCCGGCGTGCTGCCCCGTCGCGGCGGCGGCGATGCTGCCGCTTGATCCGCAGGCCGACATCGGCCGCCGGGCCTGGGTGGCCTGCCCGAACTGCGACGACCGCCGCGGCTGCGCCACCTGCGAGCAGGGGCGCCCGTGCCGCGGGCACTGGCGCTACCTGCTCTCCAACACCGGCAGCCTGCTGCACCTGCAGTGCCCGTCCTGCCGCCACGTCTGGAACCACGAGACGCACTTCGGCGCCACCCGCTCCCAGATGTGACGAGGGCCGGGACCCGCGGATCCGCTCAGCGGCCGCCCGTCCAGTTGTGGGCCACGTCGACCACCAGCCGGCCCGACACCTGCTGCACCCGGAACGGCAGCCGCGCGCGTACGCCGAGACCCACCTGCGTCTCGCCCTCGAAGCTGCCGGCGAACCGGGTGTCCCGGAACGTGCGGTAGCCGTGGACGTTCACGCCCGGCAGGGTGCGGCCCACCCGCCCCGGGTACGTGACCGCGCCGGTCGCCGGGTCGTAGCTCGGCGCGCCGACATGGACGTCGAGCACCGCCCCGCCGCCGACCGGGATCGTGTGCCCGGTGGCGCTCTGCCGGAGCCGGTCCACGTACCGGACGTAGTACCCGACGGCGCGGCCGCCGCCGGGCACGTCGAACACCATGCGGTCGTAGCAGTCGTGCCGGCCGGTCCTGATGTTCCTCAGCGGCACCGCCCCGGTGGCCGTACCGCCCTTGGCTCCGCTGCCCCAGCCCGTCGGACAGGCCGTGGCCCGCGCGGCGGCCGCCGGAACCGCGTCCGCGGCCGTCGCCACGCCGCCCAGTCCGGCACCCGCCAGGACGAGAGCTGTCGCTATTACCCCTGTTCTCCGCATGATGTCCCCCTTGGTCACGCCATGCTGTTATGAGATGAGACATGCGGATATGGCGAATGGTTGCATGCGGAGAGGGGAAATCCGCGCGCGTCCGCCCGGGGCTCAGGGCAGCGGTGGTTGCCGGTGCGGGGCGGTGGGCAGCGCGAGATGCGCGAGGTCGCCCGGCGGCGCTGTCGTCACCGGCCACAGGGGAGCGGCATCGCCGTCGGCGAGTGCGGCGGGAGCGTCGGTGAGGTTCATGCGCTCGCGCAGCCGTCCGTAGAAGTCCATCGGGCCCAGCCGGACCGCCTTGAGCCGGCGGGGAGCGGCGTACACACCGATCCAGTCCCCGGGGTTCAGCACGCCGCGCACCTGGCCGTCGATGCTGACGGCGGCCTGCCCGGAGCGTTCCAGCACGCGCAGCGCGATGGGCTCGTCCGGGGCGGCCACGACAGACCGGTTGAACACCATGTGCGGGGCGACCGGGGTGAAGATCAGGCCCTCCGCCCGGGGTGAGACCACCGGGCCGCCCGCAGCGAAGCTGTACGCCGTCGAGCCCGTGGGCGTGGCCACCAGCAGCGCGTCCGCCGAATAGGCGGCGAGCAGCCGGCCCGCGAGATAGACGCCCACCGAGACCTGCCGGTCCCGGCTCAGCTTCTCCAGCACCACGTCGTTCAGCGCGACGACGTTCAGGGCGACGCCCCAGTCGTCACCGACCTCGCACTCCGCGCGCACCCGGGGCGGCGGCAGCATCGGACCGCGGCCGTAGCGCACCAGCGCCTCCATGTGCTCCGGCACCTCCAGCCGGCAGGATGCCCGCAGGGTGAGCAGCATCCGGCTCTCGACCGTGATCCGCTCCTCCCGTACGGCGTCCAGCGCGGCGCGCACCGCCGGGGCGGGCACCTCCGTCAGGAAGCCCACCCGTCCGAGGTCGACGCCCAGCACCAGAGCGTCGTTCGCGGCCGCCAGCCGGGCACCGCGCAGGAACGTCCCGTCGCCGCCCAGGGTGACGATCAGGTCCGGATCGCCGGCCGCGTCCATCTCCTCACGGGCGCTGTGCCGCTCGCCCTCCTGCCACACGTCGATGTCGGCACAGGCCACCGTGTGCTCCGCGCACCACTCGCGCGCCGCACGCGCGGCGGCCACGGCCTCCGCCCGTCCGCCGTGCACGACCAGGCCGACACGGTTCACCGTCATACCCGCCTCCCAGCCGGTTCGCCCAGAACTCCATCGTCGCCGGGAAACCCGGCGGGCACCTCCCGCGCCGCGTTCCGTGCCGATCCGACCCCGTTACCGTCACCGCCGTGTCACAGCTGAGGCGCCGCGGAACCCCTGGTCAGGCGGCTCTGTCTGGGTGGGTGAGCACCGGCGCCGAGCCGGTCGACCTGAGCACTTCGAACCATCGGGGGATCCCATGCCGTACCGCAACACCGTCCGGGTCACCACTTCCGCCGCGGCCGTGATCGCGGCCGCCCTGTCGCTGGCGGCATGCCAGTCCGGCGGCGACGAGCCGTCGGCCGGGGCGTCCCGGACACCTGCGGCCACCGCCGCTTCCCCCACCGCGTCCGCCGGAAGCGCCTCCGCACCCACGAGCCCGGCCCCCGTGACCTCCCGGCCCGCCGGCGGCGGCACCCCCGCCGCCACGGCGGCCCCCGCGTCACCGGCGTCCCACACCTCGGCGAAGCCCGCGCCGCCGTGCCCGGCGACGGCTCTGAAGACCAGGGCCTACCAGGCCGCCGACCGCCCGGACGGCACGGGCACCGGGGCGGCGGTCGTGGAGTTCACCAACGTCTCCGGCGGGGCCTGCGTGCTGCGGGGCCACCCCTCGGTGGCCGGGGCGGGCAACGGCTCGCCCGAGCACAACACCCCGCTGTCGGTCACCCCGCAGGGCACCGCGTCGAGCGTGCGGCTCGCGCCGGGGGGCAAGGCGTGGGTGAAGCTGACCTTCGTACAGGTGCAGGGCGAGGGCGACGGCTACTGCGCGTCCGGTGCGAAGCCCGCCGCCTACCCGACGCTGGTGGTCGGCCTGCCCGGCGCGGGAGCGCACCAGGTGGCCCTGGACGACGGGGTGTTCGCCGAGTGCGACAACACGGTCACGGCGACCGCGGTGGTGTCCGTCAAGCCGGTCTGACCCGGACCCCCGCGGTACGGCCGAGGACAGGGGCGACCGAGGTGGAGGCAGGTCGCGGCGGCCGGTTCCGTACCCTGGCGGCATGCGCATGCGTCCCACCCTGAGCTGGACCCCCGCGGAGGACCTGCCGCCGGGCACCACGGACCTGGAGCCGGTCGCCGACGCGCTGAGCACCGGCGGTGTGCTGGTGCTCAGCGGGGCCGGCATCTCCACGGAATCGGGCATCCCCGACTACCGGGGCGAGGGCGGCAGCCTGACCCGCCACACGCCGATGACCTACCAGGAGTTCACCGCCGAGGCCCGGGCCAGGCGACGGTACTGGGCGCGCAGCCACCTCGGCTGGCGCACCTTCGGCCGTGCGCGGCCCAACGCCGGGCACCGGGCCGTGGCCGCCTTCGAACGGAGCGGCCTGCTCTCGGGCGTGATCACCCAGAACGTCGACCGCTTGCACCAGGCCGCCGGCACCGCGAACGTCGTGGAACTCCACGGCAGCCTGGACCGCGTCGTCTGCCTCTCCTGCGGCACCTTCAGCCCGCGCCGCGAACTCGCCCGGCGCCTGGAGGAGGCCAACCCGGGCTTCGACCCGGTGGCCGCGGGCATCAACCCGGACGGAGACGCCGACCTGACCGACGAGCAGGTCGGCGACTTCCGCGTCCTGCCCTGCACGGTCTGCGGCGGCATCCTGAAGCCCGACGTCGTGTTCTTCGGCGAAGCCGTTCCGCCGGAGAGGGTCGAGCACTGCCGCACCCTGGTCCGCGAGGCCTCCTCGCTGCTGGTCCTCGGCTCCTCCCTGACGGTGATGTCCGGCCTCCGGTTCGTCCGCCTGGCGGCCCAGTCCGGGAGGCCGGTGCTGGTCATCAACCAGGACCCCACCCGAGGCGACCGCCACGCCCGCACCCGGGTCGCGCTGCCCCTGGGAGCAGCCCTGACCGCCGTGGCGGGGCGGCTGGGCATCCCCGTCGACCGGCCGGCCGAGGACCTGGCGAAGCCCTGATCCGGCGGAGCAGCGGTCAGGAGGCCCGGTCAGGAGCAGCGGTCAGGAGGCGCGGGCCGCCGTGGTGGAGACGGCGGTCCGGGCCGCCCGTTCCACCAGCGAGACGCCGTCCTTCATCGTCTTGCTGCCGTCCGACAGGACCGCGACGAGGTAGTGGTGTCCGCCCGCCGTGATCCGGCCGACGCTGTTGACGTCCCACAGGTCGGTCGTGTCGCGCTGAAGCCAGCCGTTCTTCAGGGCCACTGGGGAGCGGCCGGCCGCCGAGACGCCCCAGGACTGGTCGTCGGCGACATGGCTCATCAGGGTGCGGACGTAGGCGCGGGACGCGGTGCTCAGCGCCGGCCGGGAGCCCGTCGTCTTCGTGGCCTGCCCGGCGTCGAACACCGCGCGCAGCAGCCGTATCTGGTCGGCGGACGTGGTCCTGGTCAGGCCCCACTTGCCGCCGGGGCCGCCCTTGGTCTGGGTCAGCCCAAGCCGCTTGTTCGCCGCCTTGAGGCCCGGGGCGAGACCGATGCGCCGCCACAGGGTGTTCGCCGCCGCGTTGTCGCTGTGCTCGATCATCTTCTTGGTCTGCGCGCGCTCCTGGGCGGTCAGGGCGCGCCCCGAGTCCTGTGCCTGGAGCAGCAGCGCGGCGAGGATGTCGACCTTGATGATGCTGGCCGTGTCGTAGGGGGTGTCCTCACCGAACACGGTGGGCGCGTGGCCCGGGCGGTCCAGGTCGAGGACCGCGGCGGTCACCCGTGCCTTGCCGTGCGCCCCCACCGACGCGGGGAAGTCCGCCGGGCCGGCGACGGGAGCGGCGGTGGGGGCCGCCCAGGCCGCGGACGTCAGCAGCGTCGCCGCGGCGGCCGCGAGCGCGCCGCAGACGGCCGCGCGCTTGCCCGGGCGCGGGACGGGAGAGGTTCGGAACGGCATGGTGGCAGGCCTCGGCGGTGCGGGGGAAAGGGACATGGACTTGCGAACGTAGCCAGAACCCCCGCCCAGTGAAGTGACCGCTGCCACGAAAACGCCCCTTCAGGGCGATATGTGAGCAGAGCAACAGATCCCGGCGGGCGCAGAATGAGACCACGGAGGCGTGACAGGTCAGGGAGGCGTCATGAGCACATCAGGCGAGTCCAGGGTGACCGGGCTGGAGGTCCGGTCCATCGACTACGTGCCCCTGAACGAGCGGCACGGCAGGCTCTGGCATCTGGGCCCGCTGTGGTTCATGTCCAACGCGCAGATCGCCACCCTGGCGGTGGGGCTGATCAGCATCACCGAGGGCGGCAACCTGATCTGGTCGCTGCTGGCCATCGTCGCAGGCACCGTCATCGGCACCTTCTTCATGGCCTTCCACTCGGCCCAGGGCCCCCAGCTCGGCCTGCCGCAGATGATCCAGTCGCGGCCCCAGTTCGGCTACGTCGGCGCCCTGCTGGTGTGGCTCTTCGCCTATGTGCAGTACGCGGGATTCAACGTCTTCAACAGCATCCTCGCCGCCGACGCCCTGCACACCACGCTGCACGGGAGCGTCAGGCTGTGGGTGGTCGTGGTCACCGCGGTCGCGCTCGTCATCGCGCTGGTGGGGTACGACATCATCCACAAGGCCGAACGCTTCCTGACCTACGCCTTCCTCGTCGTCTTCGGCGTCTTCACCGTCGGCGTCCTGGTCACCCTGCACTACCCGGCGGGCTCCTTCGACCTCGGCGGCTTCCGGTGGACCCCGTTCCTCGCCCAGTTCGGCGTGGTCGCCGGCTACCAGATCAGCTGGGCCATCTACGTCTCGGACTACTCGCGCTACCTGCCGCCGGACGTGACGGTCCGCAAGACCTTCTACTGGACCTACTTCGGCTCCGCGCTCGGCGGCATCTGGCTGATGGTGCTCGGCACGCTGCTGGCCGCCTGGGCCGGCAAGGACTTCGAGACGATCCGGTCCATCAACGCCGCCGGCGACAAGGTGTTCAACGGGTTCGGCGCGATCGTGCTGCTCTTCGCCTCCCTGGGCCTGATCTCCGTCACCGCGCTGAACATGTACGGCGGGTCACTGACCCTCATCAGCGGCATGGACTCCTTCCGCCGGGTGCGGCCCACCCTGGGCGTACGGCTGCTGACCATCGGGCTGACCGCGGCGCTCTCGCTGGTCGGCGCGCTCGCCGCCACCGCCCACTTCCTCGAGAACTTCAACGACTTCCTGCTGCTGGTGCTCTACCTGTTCATCCCGTGGACCGCGGTGAACCTCATGGACTACTACGTCGTGCGCCGCGGCCACTACGCCATCGCCGAGATCTTCAACCCGCGCGGCATCTACGGCCGTTGGGGGTGGCACGGCATCATCGCCTATCTGGTCGGCTTCGCCGTCATGGTCCCGTTCTTCTCCGTCGGGAAGCTGTTCGTCGGCCCCGCCGCCGAGGCGCTCGGCGGAGCCGACATCTCGCTGTTCATCGGGCTGCCGGTCTCCGCGCTCCTGTACTGGTGGCTGACGCGGTCCGTCGACGTGGAGGCCGAGACCCGCCTCGCCGAGGCCGAGGCGGAGGCCCTGGAGCAGGCGGCACAGGAGCACCGCGAGCCCTGACCGTCCGCACCCCGGGGCGGAGGAAGCCGGTCGCGGTGGGTTATTACCTGCGCGACGCAGGAGAATCAGGGTATGTTGCTGCATGGCGCAACCAATGCGCCGCGCAGTATTCACGGCGCGCCGTCCAGCGCCCACCCCTGAAACCCGACTCCCTTTCCCGAGGAGCCCCGCCATGCTCACCATCGCTGTCACCGGCGCCACCGGCGCCCAGGGCGGTGCCACCGCCCGCGCGCTGCTCGCGGCCGGACACCGCGTCCGCGCCCTCACCCGTGACCCGGCCGCACCGGCGGCCGAGGCCCTGCGCCGGCTCGGCGCCGACGTCCGCCGTGCCGACTTCGACGACCGGCCCTCCCTGGACGCGGCCCTCGCGGGCGCCGACTCCCTCTTCGCGGTGACGACCCCGTTCGGCACGGACACCGCGACGGAGGTGCGCCAGGGCAGGACCCTGCTGGACGCGGCGGCGGACACCCGTCTCGGGCACATCGTGTTCACCTCGGCGGCGCACGCCGACCGCCGTACGGGCATACCGCACTACGACAGCAAGGCCGAGATCGAGCGCCACCTGACGGCGACGGGCGTTCCCTGGACGGTCGTCGCCCCGGCGGCCTTCATGGACAACTTCACCTCCGGCTGGACGCTGGAGGGCCTGCGCGAGAACACCTTCGCCTGGCCCATGCCGGCCGACCGCCCCCTGACGCTCATCCCCGCCGAGGACATAGGCGCCTTCGCGGCCCTGGCCCTGGTGCGCCGCGCCGAGTTCACCGGCCGCCGGATCGACATCGCCTCCGACGAACTCACCGCCACCGAGATCGCCGCGGTCCTGACCACGGTCTCGGGTCTCCCGGTCAAGCACCACGAGGTGCCCCTGACCCAGGTCCGCACCCATTCGCACGACCTCGCGGCGATGTTCGGTTACTTCAGCACCACCGGCCTCGACGTCGACGTCACCGCCCTGCGCCGCGCCCACCCCGAGACCGGCTGGCACACCTTCGCCGAGTGGGCCGCCGCCCAGGACTGGCCGGCCCTGCTCGCCGCGCCCGCCCACGCCTCCTGAGCGCGAGCCTCACTCCCTGTGGGAAGGCATCCAGTGGTGCTCGCAGAACCAGCGGCCGAACAGCGCGCCCCCGTACACGACGAAGCCCACCCCGATCAGCCAGGACTCGACCACCAGCACCGTCCCCACCGCCCCGTAGCTCAGCGCGTTGGTGACGATGAGCGGGGTGAAGACGAGGTACGAGAAGACGCGCAGCCCGGCCAGACCGGCGACGGTGGCGATCGCGCCCGGCAGCAGGCGGCGCCAGTTGACCTGGCCGCCCAGCAGGAAGCGCTGGCCCCACCAGAAGAACAGCACCCCGCTCACCACGGACACCACGATCCGTGCCGTCCCGTGCAGCGCCGGGCGGGTCTGCACCTCCTGGTAGAGGTAGCCGGTCAGCACCACGAGCCAGGTCGTCTGCCGCCAGATCCGGTGCCATGGGCCGGCCGCGAGACCCCAGACGCGCTCGTAGCCGTTCTGCACACTGCCGGCGAACGACACCCCGAACACCGCCAGCAGCACCAGGCTCAGCGCGCTGGTGGTGCCGATGACCTTGCGCGGCGGACTGATGATGCCGGTGAGCGCGTCGGCCGACTGGCCGGACAGGCCCATGCCGTCGGTGAGCCAGGACGCGAAGCCTCCCCGGACCAGCGGATCGCCGGCGGCGACCACGATCAGCAGCGGGGCGAGCGTCACCAGGGCCAGCGTGGCGAATCCCATCGCCCGGTGCATCAGTTCCAGATCCCGCCCGCGCCGGAACAGCACGCGCACACCGAGCCACTCCCACGCGCGGTGGAGGCCGCGCCGCCACTGCCTCACGGGTCCCTCCCGTGCTCGCCGCACCCGGGCTCGAAGCCGACGGCCGTACGCCGCCCCGTGGAGCGGGCGGCGCCGGTCGAGCCCCTGGTGCCATGATCCGACGAACGGAGCCGGTCCGCTCGGTCCCCGTCCGGTGGGCAGCGCGCTCGGCTCCGGCCGCCGGGTCCCCGTCGACGAGGGGTGCACACCCGGGCGGACGGGGCCGGGAGCCCTGGCCCCGGTCGGTCCGCGGACCTCGTCACCCGAGGGTCTTGAGTGTCTCCCGCACCGTGGTGGTCACGCGTACGAGGGAAGGCCGGCGGGGTGTGGAGCCGAAACCGAAGCGCACGGGTGGTGCGACCGGCGCGAGCGCGCCCAGCTCCCGGCCCTCGAACGTGGCCGTCGCCGTGGTCAGGGCGCGCAGATCACGCGCCCCGTACCACTCGCGTCTGCCCCCGCCGGCGCTCCCGCGCGTGCGTACGCCCATCAGCAGGCGGGCGAGCGGATCCGTCACGGCGGTCCAGGCCGGCGACGCGGCCAGCGCACCCGGAACGGCCCTCAGCAGCAGCCCCGTCGCGCCGCGCCGCCCGACGGTGAAACGCAGCCGGAGCAGCGGCTCGGCCTCGACGGTCCAGCAGCGGTCGTCGTCACGCACCCGTACGGGCACGACCCGTACCTCGTCGAAGGTGTAGGTACTGCCGATGAACCGCGCCGTCCGCGAGGTGGGGGCCAGCAGCAGCCGGTGGCCGTCGGCCCGTTCGAGCATCACGTCGCTGAACGGGCCGAACGGTGAGCGGACCCAGTGCCCCACCACCAGACGGGTGCCGGACGACGTCCCGACCCCCGCGATCCAGCCGTCGAAGCGCAGCGGAGCGGGCCGGGCCGGGTTCAGTGCGCGGCGGCTCACCGGCGCGGGCCGGGCGGGGGCGGCGTCATGGGGCGGTCCGCCCTGGCGTGCTAGACCGTCCCGCTCTCGGCGATCGTGACCTTCGCGCTCGGCGTGCCGCTGCGGCTGCCGAGCGACTCGATGCGCTTCACCAGGTCCTGGCCCTCGACGACCTCACCGAAGACGACGTGCTTGCCGTCGAGCCAGTCGGTGACGATCGTGGTGACGAAGAACTGCGAGCCGTTGGTGTTCCGGCCGGCGTTCGCCATGCTCAGCAGGTACGGACGGTCGTGCTTGAGGTCGAAGTTCTCGTCCTCGAACTTCTCGCCGTAGATGCTCTTGCCGCCGGTGCCGTTGCCCCGCGTGAAGTCGCCGCCCTGCAGCATGAACTGCGGGATGATGCGGTGGAACGAGGAACCGGCGTAGCCGAAGCCGTTCTGGCCGGTGGCCAGCTCGCGGAAGTTCCTGGTGGTCTTGGGGACCACGTCGTCGAACAGCTTGAAGACGATCCGGCCGGCCGGCTCGTCGTTGATCGTGATGTCGAAGTACACGTTGTCACTCATGGCGATCAACCTACCGTCGAGCGGCGTCCCGGCGCGCGACAGGGTCCGCCCGGACGCCCGGTGTCGTAGCCGGCGGCCGAGGCGACTCGGACTGCCGGCGCCACAAGGAACCCTACCGGAACGCGCGCCGTGACATGATCGCCCCGGACGGAGCCGGCGGGGGAGAGGAGTCCGGATCGACCGTGTCCACGGTGTGGCCGTGGCCGCGGTAGGCGCCGATCAGGGCCTGCCACTGCTCCCGGGCCAGGTCCACGTCGACCGGCTTGTCGGGATGCATCCACGGATTGATCGCGTACTGCACGGCGAAGTGTCTGGGTTCGCAGACGAGGAAGCGCCGATGGCCCGGCACACGGCTGTCGGGCACAGAGGGTCGTGGCCGAGGGCTGGACCTGGGACGAGACCCTGTTCGCCGGCGCGGCGGTCCACTACGAGCGGGGCCGGCCGCCCTGACCTGGTGGCGGCCACCGTGCACCGAATGCTCGTGCCCGGCGGGGCCCTGCTGCACGTGTCGGACCTGAAGGGCGAACGGCGTGGCGTGGAGGGCCTGCCGCATCCGGCGGTGCCTCACCCGGCCATCGTCGAGCTGATCAAGGAGTACCTGGGCCCGGTCCGCCGTGCCGGGCTCGGGGTGCTGCCGCACGGGATGCCCGACGGCGAGGCGGCGGTGCTGGCCAGAGCCGGATTCCTCGGGCCGGAACGGCATGTGGTGCCCGGCGGGCAGGCGCTGGAACGCGAGGTGGACGACGTCGTCGCATGGGTCTTCTCCATGTCGTCCTCGGCTCCCGGGCTCTTCGGTGAGCGCCTCGGAGCCTTCGAGGCCGACCTGCAGGGCTGCTGTGGTCCCGGTCTCCCAACGGCCGCTTCTCCGGTCGCGTACCCGGTGACGAGGTCTTCGTCTGGCGCACGGCAGGACCGGCCGCGCCCTCCCGATGAACGCGCCATGCACGCGGTTCGTACGCGAAACGTGCGCTTGACGCTAGGGTTCGGGGCAGGAGGTGCCGCATGTCCGAGCTGTTCGACGCCGTCGACGCGCTGGTCGCGTCCCGGGCCACGCTGCCACCGCCGGCCGAACGCAGGAGACTCCGCCAGGCCCACGGCCTCACGCTGGACGAGGTGGCCACCGCGCTGCGGGTACGGCGCGCGACCGTCAGCGGCTGGGAAGCGGGCCGGACCGAACCCCGCCCCCCGGAACGCGACGCCTACGCCCGCCTGCTGAAGCAGCTCGCCGAGCTGTACCCCGCCGGCACGGCGGACGCCGACGGGCTCGCGCGTGCTGCCGGGCCCGCGGACGCCGGGGGCCCGGAGGGTGCCGCCGAGCGCGGGGCCGCCGCTGGGCCGGAGGCCGGTCCGCGAGCCGCCTCCGCGGTCGGCGCCGGACCGGGGACTGCCGTCGGGGCCGCGGCGCTCGCCCCCGAGCCCACGCGGGCCCCCGAGCCCACGCGGCCCTCCGGGCCCGGCGCCCCCTCCGGGCCCGAGACCGCCGCCAGTCCTGCGTCCCCCGCCGAGCCCGCCCCCATCCCCACGCCGACGGCCGATGCCGCCACGCCTCCTCGGCCCGGCGACCCGGCCCCCGACGTGCCCAGGCCCGCCGGGGCCACCCGGTCCCCGGTGCCGGCACCGGCACCGGCGTCAGGGGCGGTGACACGGCCCGGGGTGAAGAAGCAGGTACGGCCCGCGTCCGGTGCCGATCCCTACGCACACGGACCGCTGCTCGTGGTCGATGCCGGTGAGGACCGGCAGGTGACCGGATACGGCGTCGGGGGCCTCGTCGTCGACGTGCCCGCCAAGTCGCTGCCCGCGCTGGTCGAATGGACGCTGGCGGAGGCCCGTCTCGGGGCCGCACGGCTGCACGGCTCGGGCAAGGACGCCGACCCGCTGCTGGTGCTCACCGGGGCCGCGTGCCGGCGCTACGGCCTGCCCGTGACGCTGTCCCAGGAGGAGCGGCTCGCCGGGCGCCTCCCGAACGGACACAAGGTGCTCGGGCAGCTCGACCGCGCCGACTGGCGGCTCACCAGACGGGGTTTCGGCCCCTGGGCGCGCATTTACCGCCCGGTCCAGGGCGGCCGCCGGCAGTGCGTTCAGCTCTGCCTGCCCTCCTGGGGCGCGCTCGACCCCCGCTCCTGGCGCCACGCCGCCGAGCTCGAGCCGGCGGAACTCGCCCGCGTCCTCGGTACCTACGCCCGGCGGGTGATGACACCGCGCGGCTCCACCGCCGTGACCGGCCTGGAGCTGATGACCGCCCTCAACCCGCCCACCCGGGCGAGTGAACCCGACGCGGACGGCAGACGCCACAAGGAGCACCGGCCGGGCTCGCTGGGCGAGGACCCCGTCGACTGCGCGCCGTGCGAGGCACCCGACGGGCATCCGCTGCTCGCCGGCCTGCCCCGCTTCCACCAGCGCGGCCCCGACGAGATGCTGTTCGAGGAGGCGTACGACTGGGCCCGTGAGCTGACCGACGACGAGTGCATGCGGCGCCACCTGGTCGGCATCGACGTCAACCTCGCCTTCGGCGCCGCCGCCAACGGCGCGGTCGTCGGACTCGCGACGCCCCCCGTGCACGTCACCAGCCCCGAATTCGACCCGGCGCTGCCCGGCTCCTGGCTGGTCGACCTCTCGCACGTCGACCTCTCCCACGTCCTGGTGGCCAGGCAATGGCGGCGCCTGGAGGGCGAGTTGCTGCCCAGCCCCTTCACCCCGTCCGGTGAACGCCCGGCCGGCCCGGCCTGGTACGCCACGCCGACCGTGGCGTACGCGGTGGAACTGGGCTACGAAGTCGCTCCGCTCGAGGCCTGGGTGCGCAGGGACAAGGGCAGGTTCCTGGACGCCTGGTACAAGCGGCTCCGCGACGCCTACGTCGGCACCATGGCGGACCTCGGCGTGGGCGAGAAGCTGCCCCCGGAGCGGTTCCTGTCCGCGATGGAGGGCTGCAAGGAACGCGACCCGGAGCTGGCCGTCGTCCTGGACGCGGTCAAGTCCACCGTGAAGGGCGGCATCGGCAAGCTGCGCGAGCGGGCGCGCGGCGGCGGCTGGAAACCGGGACAGGCGTGGCCCGCCCTCGCACGGCCCACCTGGCGACCGGACATCCGCGCCGCCGTCATCTCGCGCGCCCGTGTCAACATGCACCGCAAGATGCTCGCCCTGGCCGCGGCCACCGGACGCTACCCGGTGGCGGTCCTGTCCGACTGCGCCGTGTACGCGGCCGACGGCCCGTCACCGCTGGACGTCCTGCCCTACGACGCCGAAGGGAAGACGGTGCCCGGCGGCTTCCGGCTCGGGGTGTCCCCGGGCATGGTCAAGCACGAGGGCACCCGGACCACCCTGTGGGCGGAGGAAGTACGCGAGAAGTACGGCGCGAACCTCAACCTCGCCCGCTACATCAAGACGGGCGAGGTCACCGCCCACGACGACGGAGAGTAGGGGAGGGGAACCGATGGACACGGTCGGCGACGGGCTCGACAAGGCGGTGCGCGCCGCGTTCACCCGCCCCCTCCCCAGGTCCGCGGGGGCGCGGATGCGGTACCTGGTCCGACAGCACCGGGGCAGCACCAGAAGGGTCGCCGAGCTGCTCGGCGTCACCCAGCGCACCGTCGAACGATATGTGAAGGACCAGATCAGGCACCCGAGGCCGGACCTCGCGCGGCGCATGGAGCGCGAGGTCGCCAGGCGCTGGCAGCCGCGGATCCGCGCTCGGGCCAGGCGGACCGCGGCCACCAGCACCGGCATCGTCATCGACACCCGCGCGCGGTTCGGGTACACGGCGGCCCCCGGCTCGACGGACGACGCCCGGCTGCGCCACCTCACCCTCGCCCTGCCCCCGCGGCACGCGGCCCGCCTGTTCGAGGCGCAGGAGGCGGGGGCCACCGAGGACCGGCTGCGGGAGATCGCCGCGGAGGCCCTGGGCGAGGTCTACTTCCGCGACAGCGGCCGCCGCGCCCACGGCCTCGAGGTGGAGTTCACCGACCTCGAGCACGTGGAGTTCGACCTGTAGCCCCGCCCGCCGTCCCCGCGCCGGGGTCTCAGGGGTACGACACCACCGTGGACGGCGTCGTCGACGTGCCCGAGGTCGGGGCCCCCGTCTCGTTGATCACGTGCTCGTACTGCCCGTTGCCGCCGAGTGAGACCACCAGCAGGTCGTGGAACCTCACGCCCGGACGGTTCGGCGCGGAGAAGCCGTGGTGCTGCACGATGCCCGGGTCGACGTTGTAGTAGCAGTAGCTGCCCAGGCCCCAGCCCTCGTGCGCGGTGACGTTGTCGCCGACCTTGTAGGCCGCGTAGCCCTTGACGCTGCCGTTCTGCACGGCGGCCTGGTTCGGGGCGTCGTACGCCTTCTCGTTCTGGAAGAAGATCGTGCGGCCCCGCTGGCCGTTCCACTGCACGTCGTACTTGTTGAAGTGCTCGACGAACAGCCCGGTGCAGAGCACGTCGTCGCCGTTGACGACCACTCCGTAGTCGGCGCGGTTGGTCTCCCAGCCGACGCCGGTGCCGTGGTCGGCACGCCACACCCAGGTGTGGTCGACGATGGTGTGCCGGTTGTTGATCACCATGCTGGTGGTGGCCCTGCCGGCGCCCGCGCCTCCGATGCGCACGAAGACGTCCTGCACCGTGGTCGGGTTGGCCGAGTGGTCCTTGGCGGCGCCCGCGGGCCCGACCTCCAGCAGGGTCGGGGAGTTGACCGGTCCGGCGTCGACGAGGAACCCGGCCAGCCGCACGCCGTCGACGTCGGCGACCTTCAGTGCGGTGGTTCCGTTGCCGGGTACGAGGGTGGCGTAACCCAGGCCGAGGACGACGGTGTTGGCGCGGTCGACCTGTATGGGCCGGTCCAGGTGGTAGACACCGGGCGTGAGCAGCAGGTGCAGGCCCTGCGCGAGCGCCTGGTTGAGGGTGGCCGCGCTGACGCCCGGCTTGGCGACGTAGAACCGCGACAGCGGCAGGGACGTGCCCCTCGGCGTGCCGTTGCCCCAGGTCACCCCGCGGGCGTTCGTCCGCTTCTCCGGCAGGAAGACCCGGAACTCGCTGCCGCTGACGTACAGGAACGGCTTCTCGCGGGAGACCGGGGTGGTGTCCAGCGTGGTGTACACCGGGTTCGGGAAGCCCTGCGCCGGGGCGCCCTGGACGCCGGAGAAGACCATGTTCCACACGCCGTTGAGCCAGCTGCCGATGACGCTGTCGCGGGTGTACCACTGCTGCTGCGAGTAGGGCCCGACCTGGCCGTCGATCCGGCTGTCGGCGATGTAGCCGCCGCTCGCCCAACCGTAACCGGACGGCGCGAGGTTGAGCCCGCCCCGTACGTGCATCCGGCGGAACGGTGCCGCCTGGGCGACCGCCCACCGGTTGGTGCCGTTCACAGGGACCAGGGCCAGGTTCTCCGCCGAACGCCAGAAGTTCTGCGTGGCGTTGCCATTGAACCAGCCCGCGTCGACCGTCACGTCACCGTTGATGGTCGTGTCGTCGGGGGACAGACCGAGGCCCGCGATGGAGGTGTAGAAGCCGATCTGGGCGTTCAGGCCGTTGTACGTGCCGGGCTTGAACAGCAGCGCGTAGCGGCCGGTGCCGAACTGGGCCGACTCCTGCTTCGCGAAGACCTCGTCCAGTGTGGCCTGGATGCCGGGCGTCGCCGGGTCGAACACGAGCACGTTCGGACCGAGGTCGCCGCCTCCGGGGAGCGCGCGCGGGGACCTGCGGCGCCCGGTCGCGGCGCCGGCCGGCGCGGCCGCACCGGCCAGCACCGGCACGGCCGCGGCGGCGGCGCCCAGAACGGTCCGGCGGCCGACGGACGGCGAGGAAGGGGAGGTGGGGGAGGTGGGGGGCATGCGCGGCTCTCCTGGTTCAGGAAATGAACGATGCGGGGCATGGGAGCGCTCTCTCGACGTTGGATGCTTCATTGGCGTGAACGATGCGTCAAGAGTTACGACGGGATTTCCCCGCAGGGCCCCTGAGTGAACGTCACGTTCCCACCCATGCCTTCGAGAAGTGAGCGAAAGGCCATCGCTGATCCTTTGGCCGGATCCCTTGACACCTCTCGTCACCGCCCCAACACTCCAGCGGTGGGAGAGCGCTCTCCCGTTCCGCACGACCTCCATCCCCCACCTCCCTCCGAGGAGTCCGCATGTCACGGAGATCGAAGATCCTCTCGGGCGCGCTCATCACCTCCGCCCTGCTGCTGACCCCACTCGGCCTCGGCTCGGTCGCCGCGTCCTCCACGCCGTCCGCGGCCGTCGTGCACACCGGCCACACCATGGCGCTGTCCACCGCCTCCTCGCCCGAGGACCCCGACGGCGACGGCTACATCCCCGCGAACCCCCCGGTCACCGGCGTCACCCCGTCGACGCAGAACCCTCCGCACCGCTACTTCCACGAGTTCCAGGCCAACTGCTCGGTCAGCCACACCAGGCCGGACGACCCGATCGTCTACCCGCAGCAGCCCGGCAGGTCCCACGACCACACGTTCATGGGCAATACCACCACGAACGCGGCCAGCACGACCGCGACCCTGAGCGCGGGCGGCACCACCTGCAGGGCCCCCGGAGACCTCTCCGGCTACTGGATGCCCACCCTCTACAACGGAGACAAGCCGGTCCTGCCGGTCGGCCCGCAGGTCATCTACTACAAGGCCGGCGTCACCGACTACACCAGCGTCCGGCCCTTCCCCAAGGGGCTGAGGTTCGTGGTCGGCAGCCCCATGCAGAGCGCGGACGAGTTCCGCCACCACCCCGGCTTCGTCGAGGGCTGGGAGTGCGGCGACAGCTTCTTCAACACCGAGTTCCCGGCGAGCTGCCCCTCCCGGCCGGACGTCCAGCTCAACATCCGTTTCCAGGCGCCCAGTTGCTGGGACGGCAGGTACCTGGACACCCCCGACCACAAGAGCCACATGGCCTACCCGGTGGTGAAGCCCGGCACGAACGACAACGTCTGCCCCGCCGACCACCCGGTGGCGCTGCCGATGATCGAGTTCAAGATGGCGTTCCCGGTCAACGGCGACATGTCGAAGGTGCGGCTGGCCAGCGGACCCGGCCACAGCTTCCACTACGACTTCTTCAACGCCTGGGACGACCGCACGCTCAAGGCGCTGGCCGACCACTGCGTCGTCGGCGGACTCCAGTGCGACGCCCGCGGCTACGACGAGACGCACCCGGAAGCGGGCGCGGCCCTCGGTGCCGACTACCGCCTCCCCTAGCCCTCCCCCCACACCCACACCGGAAGACCCCACACCATGACCCCACCACCCCGCACCCGCACCCGCGCGCGCCGCCTCGCCGCGCCCCTCGCCGCCGGCGTGCTGACCGCCGGCGCCCTCGCCGCCCTGCCGGCCGCGCAGGCCCAGGCGGCCGGCAGCGTCGTCAAGGTGACCGGCAGCCAGGGCGACTGGCAGCTGACCGTCGACGGAAAGCCGTACCAGATCAAGGGCCTGACCTGGGGCCCGTCCATGGCGGACGCCGACCGGTACCTGCCCGACCTGAAGTCCATGGGCGTCAACACGATCCGTACCTGGGGGACCGACGCCTCCAGCAAGCCGCTGTTCGACTCGGCCGCCGCGCACGGTGTCAAGGTCATCGCCGGGTTCTGGCTGCAGCCCGGCGGCGGACCGGGCAGCGGCGGCTGCGTGAACTACGTGACCGACACCGCCTACAGGAACCAGATGCTGGACGAGTTCCCCAAGTGGGTCCAGACGTACAAGGACAACCCCGGTGTCCTCATGTGGGACGTCGGCAACGAGTCGGTGCTCGGCCTGCAGAACTGTTACAGCGGAACTGAGCTGGAACGGCAGCGCGACGCCTACACCTCCTTCGTGAACGACGTGGCGAAGCGGATCCACGCCGTCGACCCCAGCCACCCGGTGACCTCCACCGACGCCTGGGTCGGCGCCTGGCCGTACTTCAAGAAGAACGCCCCCGACCTCGATCTGTACGCCGTCAATTCCTACAACGCGGTCTGCGACGTGAAGTCCGCCTGGGAGCAGGGCGGTTACACCAAGCCGTACATCATCACCGAGACCGGTCCGGCCGGTGAGTGGGAGGTGCCCGACGACGCCAACGGGGTGCCGCTGGAGCCGGGCGACCGCGCCAAGGCCGACGGATACACCCGGGCCTGGGGCTGTGTCACCGGGCACCGGGGAGTCGCCCTCGGCGCCACGATGTTCCACTACGGCACCGAGTACGACTTCGGCGGCATCTGGTTCAACCTGCTGCCCGCCGGCCAGCGACGGCTGTCGTACTACGCGGTCAAGAGGGCCTACGGCGGCGACACCTCCCACGACAACACCCCGCCGGTCGTCTCCGACCTGGCCGTCGAGGGAGACGCGGGCCGGGTGCAGGCGGGCCGGGACCTGACCCTCGCCGTCCGGGCCACCGACCCGGACGGGGACGCGCTCTCCTACGAGGTGCTCGACAACAGCATGTACATCGACAAGAGCAAGGACCTCACCCCGCTGCCCCTCACCGACCTCGGCGGCGGCCGCCTCAGGGTCACCGCGCCCGACCGGCCCGGCGTCTGGAAGGTGTACGTCAAGGTGACCGACGGCCACGGCAACGTCGGCGTCGAGACCCGGTCCGTCAGGGTCGTCCCGCCCGCCCCGGGCGGCACGAACCTCGCCCTCGGCAAGCCCGCCACCGCCTCCTCGTACCAGCCGAGTTACGGCGACTGCCCGTGCACCGCCGCCAACGCGGTCGACGGGAACCAGAACACCCGCTGGGCAAGCGACTGGAGCGATCCGCAATGGGTCCAGGTCGACCTCGGCACCCGCACCGCGTTCCGGCACGTCCAGCTGTTCTGGGAGGCCTCGTACGCGAAGGCGTACACCGTGCAGACCTCGGACGACGGGCAGAACTGGCGCACCGTGCGCACCGTGACGGACGGCAACGGCGGCGTGGACGACTTCGACGTCACCGGAACCGGCCGCTACGTGCGCGTCAACGGTACCGCGCGCGGTACCGGCTACGGCTACTCGCTGTACGAGTTCGGCGTCTACAGCTGACCCGGGCGGTCGGCTACGCGAAGGGGTGAGGATGGCCGACGAGGACGAACTCGACCGGCTGCTCGACAAGCTGACCCTGCGGACCGCGGTCCGCCTGCTGACCGGCGCCACCACTTGGCGCACGGTGGCCGAACCCTCGGTGGGACTGGGCCAGTTGGTGCTGTCGGACGGCCCGGCCGGGGTGCGCGGGGAGGGCTGGGACGAACGCGACACCTCCGTCCTGCTGCCCTCGGCCACCGCGCTCGCCGCCACCTGGGACGAACCGCTGGTCGAGGAACTCGGCGGCCTCCTCGCCTCCGAGGCCCGGCGCAAGGGCGTGCACGTCGTCCTCGCGCCGAACCTCAATCTGCACCGCAGCCCCCTGGCCGGGCGGCACTTCGAGTGCTTCTCGGAGGACCCGCTGCTGACCGCCCGGACGGGGGCCGCCCTGATCCGCGGCATCCAGGCGCACGCGGTCGCCGCCACGGCCAAGCACTTCGTGGCGAACGACGCCGAGACGGACCGGCTGACCGCCGACGCGTCGATCGACGAGCGGACGCTGCGCGAGGTCCACCTCGCGCCGTTCGAGGCGGCGGTGGCGGCGGGCGTCCGGCTGGTGATGGCCGGGTACAACCGCGTGAACGGCACCACCATGACCGCACACGAACTCCTGACCAGGCCACTGAAGGACGAGTGGGGGTTCGACGGCGTCGTCGTCTCCGACTGGGGCGCGGTACGCGGCACCCTGGACACCGCCCGTGCCGGTCTCGACCTTGAGATGCCCGGCCCGGCGGGGGAGTGGGGCGAGTCGCTGGCGCGGGCCGTGGAGGCGGGCGAGGTCGAGGAGCGGGCCGTGACCGGCAAGGTGCGCCGGCTGCTGCGGCTGGCCGCCTGGTGTGGCGTCCTCGGCGGCCCGGACCGCCCGGCCCGGCCGCTGCTGCGGTCCCGGCAGGCGCGGGTGCTGGCCCGGCGGGCGGTCGCGGCCGGAGCCGTGCTGCTGACCAACCGGGGCGTACTGCCCCTGGACCCCGGACGCCTCGGCACGGTCGCCGTCATCGGCGATCCCGCGGCCCGCACCCGCACCCAGGGCGGCGGCAGCGCCGGCGTCTTCCCCCAGGACCAGGTCCCGCTGCTGGACGGTATCCGGGCCGGTCTGCGCGGCCGGGCCCGGGTCGTCCACGTCCCCGGCCCGGCCCCGGACGGCCCGCCCCCGCCGCTGGACATGACCCTCGCCGGCGACCCGCGCACCGCCACCTCCGGCGTGCTGCTCCGTGTCCTGGACTCCGCCGGTGCCGAGCTGTACGCCGGACACCGGCGCGGCGGGCGGCAGTTGGAGCCGCCGCTGCCACCCGGCGCGCACACCGTGGAGATCAGCGCGCGACTGCACCCCCGCACCTCCGGCGCCTGGCGGATCGGCGTCGCCGGCTTCGGCCGACTCAGCCTGCGCCTCGACGGACTCCCCCTACTGGACGGAGAGTTCACCGCCACGACCGGCGACCCGGCCGTGATCCACGTGACCCCACCCACCCAGGTCGTCACGGCGCAACTGACCGCCGGCACGGCTCCGTTGCTGGTCGCGCGCCGGGAACTCGCCCCCGGCACCGGCCGGGCCACCGTCGTCGGCGCCGAACCACCCGCACCGGGCGCCGCCGAGGCCCTGGCGGCCGCGTCCCGGGCGGCGCGTGAGGCGGACGCGGCGGTGGTGGTGGTCGGCACCGGCGAGCAGCACGAGTCCGAGGGGCGCGACCGCACGCACCTCGGGCTCGGCCCGGAACAGGACGCCCTGGTCCGCGCGGTAGCCCGGGCCAACCCGCGCACGGTGGCCGTCGTCAACAGCGGCGGCCCGGTGGAACTGCCCTGGCGGGACGAGGTCGGCGCCCTGCTCCTGGCCTGGTTCCCCGGCCAGGAGGCCGGAGGCGGCCTGGCCGACGTGCTGCTCGGCCGGACCGAGCCCGGCGGGCGGCTGCCCACCACCTGGCCCGCGACGCTCACCGACGCCCCCGTCACCCGCACCCGGCCGGACGCCGGCCGGTTCTCCTACGACGAGGGCGTCCACGTCGGCCACCGCGGCTGGCTCCGCGCACGGCGTACCCCCGCGTACTGGTTCGGGCACGGACTCGGCTACACCACCTGGGAGTACGAGGAACTGTCGGGCCCCGGGCGGACACGGGCCGGGGAGGACCTGGCCGTGCGGGTGCGGCTGCGCAACACCGGCCCGCGCGCCGGACGGGAGGTCGTGCAGATCTACCTCGCCCGCCCCGGCCCGACCGCCGTCGACCATCCGGAACGATGGCTCGCCGGCTGGGCGGCGGTACGGGCCCGGCCCGGGGAGAGCGCCGTCGCGCAGGTGGGGATCCCGGCGCGCGCCCTCTGCCACTGGGACGTCCGCGCGGGTGCCTGGCGGACGGAACCCGGACCCTGCCGGGTACTCGCTGGACGCTCTGCGGGAGACCTGCCCCTGAGCATGGAGGTGGACGTGCTCGACCGGCGCTGACCATCTGGAGCGGCCGTGTGGAGAGCGCTCTATCCGCGCCGGCCGCCGGGCCGTTAGGGTGCGGGCATGAGCAGACAGGCCCCGACGCTCGAGGACGTCGCCCGGGAGGCCGGTGTCTCCCGGGCGACCGTCTCCCGGGTCGTCAACGGCGTGCGCAACGTGGACCCGGCGATCCAGGAGGTGGTCCGTCGTGCCATCGAGCGGACCGGGTACGCGCCCAACCGGGCCGCCCGCTCCCTCGTCACCCGGCGGGCCGAGACCGTCGCCCTGGTCGTGTCGGGCGCCGGGGAGACTTCCGACGACGCCCAGGCGGCCTTCGCCGCCCGGGTGTTCGCCGACCCCTTCTTCGGGCGGGTGGTCGCCGGGATCGTGGGCCGTCTGCGGCCCCGCTCGGTGCACCCGGTGCTGATGTTCGCCGAGTCCGCCGGGGCCCGCCAGGAGGTGCTGACCTATCTGCGGCAGGGCCGGGCCGACGGCGCACTGGTCGTCTCCAGCCATGCCGACGACCCGCTGCCCGCCCTGCTGGCCGAGGCCCGGCTGCCCGCGGTGCTCTTCGCCCGCCCCTCCCGCCCGGTCCCGCTCAGCTATGTCGACCTGGCCCACCGGGACGGCGGCCGGCTCGCCGCGGAACACCTGCTCGCCCGCGGCCGGCGCAGACTGGCCACGATCTGCGGCCCGTTGGCGGTCGCCGCGAGCCAGGAGCGGCTGGCCGGCTTCCGCGACACCCTCGCCCGCCGCGGCCACCCGTTCGTGCCCGTCGCCGAGGGCGGCTTCACCCTGGACAGCGGCATCGCCGCCATGACCGACCTGCTGACCCAACACCCCGATCTGGACGGGGTGTTCGCGGCCAACGACCTTATGGCCCAGGGTGCCTGCCAGGTGCTGAGGGAGCACGGCCGCCGGGTGCCCGAGGACATCGCGGTGGTCGGCTTCGACGACTCCACCGTCGCCGCCACCTGCCGGCCCCCGCTCACCACCGTCCGCCAGCCCGTGGAGGAGATGGCGGCCGACATGGCCCGGCTGCTCGACGAGCACATCCACGGCATCCGTACCGCCCCCACTTCGGTCGTGTTCGACCCGGAGCTGGTGGTCCGGGACTCGGCCTAGGGAACCCGCCCGGAGCGGAGCCCGGCGCGGTTCCGGCCGCGCCCGGGCCCCCGAACGGGCGATCCCCGCTACGCGGCGGCCGGGCGACCGGTGCCTAAGGTGGAGTGTGATCAGTAGCGCCACAGAGGACCGCGGGCAGGACCGGCGGGCGGACCGGCGGCGGCCGGGTTACCTGGCCGCGGCGGCCGTCTTCGCCGTCGGCATGCTCGGCACCACCCTGCCCACTCCGCTGTACGGGCTGTACCGGCAACAGCTCGGCTTCTCCGAACTCATCGTGACAGTGGTGTTCGCCGCCTACGCGGTCGGCGTCATCACCGCCCTGCTGATCGCCGGCGGGTTCTCCGACGTGCTGGGGCGGCGGCCGGTGCTGCTGGCGGCGCTGGGTCTCGCGGCGCTCAGCGCGGTGTGCTTCCTGACCGAGGGCGGACTGCCACTGCTGTACACGGGCCGGGTCCTGTCGGGCTTCTCCGCCGGGCTGCTGAGCGGCACGGGCACGGCGGCCGTCCTCGAACTGGCCCCGCCCGGCAGGCACGCCAGGGCCGGGTTCGCGGCCACCGCGGCCAACATGGGCGGGCTGGGGCTAGGCCCCCTGTTGTCCGGCATCCTCGCCGAGTACGCGCCGCAGCCGCTGAAGCTGCCGTTCGCCGTCCATCTCGTGCTGCTCGCGGTGGCGGCCTTCGTCGTCTGCCTGCTTCCCGAGACCGTCCACCGCTCGCATCCCAGGGGGTCGCTGCGGCCCCAGGGGATGACGGTGCCGCCGGAGGTGCGCGGGGTGTTCGCGCCCTGTGCCCTCGCCGCCTTCGCCGGCTTCTCCATGCTCGGGCTGTTCACGGCGGTGGCCCCGGCCTTCCTCGACCAGACCCTGGGGGAGCGCAACCTGGCGGTCGCCGGCGCCGTCGTGTTCTGCGTGTTCTGCGCCTCCACCTGCGGACAGCTCCTCATGGGCCGGATCGGCGCGCGCCGGGCCCTGCCCTGGGGCTGCGCGGTGCTCGTCGCCGGACTCCTCCTCATCGCGTTGTCGCTGCTGCTGACGTCCTTCCCGGTGCTGATCGCGGGCGCGCTGACCGGCGGCGCCGGCCAGGGCATGGCGTTCCGCGCCGGCCTGAGCGAGGTCAGCTCGGCGGCACCGGAGGCTCATCAGGGCGCCACCATCTCGGCGTTCTTCGTCGTCGCGTACGTGGGGATCTCGTTGCCGGTCGTCGGCGTGGGCGCCCTGTCGTCGGCGCTGGGACTGCGCGGCGCCGGGCTGGTGTTCGCGGCGTGTGCGGTCCTGCTCGTCGCGGCCGTGGGCGTACGGGTGAGCCGCACCCTGTCCCGGGCCTCCGGCCGGTGACGCAGGCGCCGCGCGTCCGGAGGCGAACGTCCGGCCGTCCACCGGCGTCGAAGGAGGGACTGCCGGCGAAGCTGAGAGGCGCCCCCATGACCCGCGTACGCTCCACATCCCGCTCCCCGCTGCCCCGCCTCGCGATGATCGCGGGTCTGGTCTGCGCGGCCGCCGCCTGCCAGGGACCGACCGTGTCCACCCGTCCGGCGCAGACCGCCGGCACCGCCTGGCGGGAGCCGTCCGCCTACACGTACACCCTGCGCTCGACCGGCGGGGAGCGGGCGCTGATCGGCTCGTTCCGGGTGAGTGTGCGGGCTGGGAAGGTGGTGCGCGCGGCCGGTCTGGACGCGGAGAGCCGGGCCGTGGTCCGGCGCTCGCCCACGATCGTGCCCACCATCGGCACCCTGATGCGGGAGCTCGGGCAGGCGCGCCGCGAGGGCGCGGAGCGGGCCGACGCGGAGTACGCGTCCGCCGGGTACCCCCGTCGTATCACCGTGGACTGGTCGGCCACCGCCGTCGACGACGAAGTCCGTTACGAGATAAGCGACTACACGTCCGGTGGCGGACTCGGCGTCGACTGAGCACCGCCGGCGGAGAACGCGCGTGCCGGGGAGGGAGTCCGTCACGCGCGCGGGGTCAGGACCTCCTGGAGGAGCGCGCCGTAGCGGGTGACGAGTTCCTCGCGGTCGGTGCGGAGCAGGCCCTCGTCCCGGGCCACCCACAGGCCGTAGAGCAGGCCGCCGGACATCGACGCGGCGAGCCGTGCGCGCAGGTCGGCGTCGGGTCCGCGCAGCCGGTCGCGCAGGGGTGCGATGAGCACCTTCTCGTGGGTCTCGCGCAGCCGGTCGAGGATCTGCGGTTCGCCGCTGCCGTGCACCAGGGCCAGGAAGATTCCCCGGGCGGTGCCGTCGAGGTCGAGGAGGAGCTCGGCCAGCCGCTCGCCGAGACGCTCCAGCGGTACGTCGAACAGGGGCTCGTTGTCGATCGCCAGGTGCATCGTCTCCAGGAACAGCAGTTCCTTGCTCTTGAAGTGACGGATCACCAGCGCGGGGTCGGTCCCGGCGGCCGCGGCGATCCGGCGGACCGTGGTCCTGGCGAACCCCTGGTCCCGGAACAGACGGGCGGCGGCCTCGTGGATGGCGTCACGGGTGGTGGAACCGGAACCGGTCTGCAGCATGCGGCACAGCCTATGCGGCTCCCCGCCCGGCTTCGCGAGCTCTCCTGGACCGCTCCGCGAACAGGGCGTGAACCCGCCCCTGACCGGCTGGAAGATCGAGATACGTGAGCGTTTCAAGAAGTTCGGTCAACATAGTTGACTCGCCGCTGCGGCGCCCGCACATTACCTATCAGTAGAACCGTCCGGTAATCCCGTGCGGTCCTTCACGGCCGTCGGCGTGCGCCTTCCCGCCCACGCTCCGCCGGCCGGCACTTCCCCCTGCTCGAGCCGCCCCGTTCTCGCGAAACAGGTCCGCGGGCACCGCTGTGCCCGCGCGCTCCCCACGCGCCCCCACCGAGAAGAGAGAGCAGACTCCCATGCCCGCTTTGCGTCGTGTCATGACCGCGACAGCCATCGCCGGTGCACTGGCACTCGGCCTCACCGGTACCACCGCCCAGGCCGCGACGCCGCTGAACTACGCGGCCCTCGGCGACAGTTACAGCGCCGCCTCGGGCGTCCTCCCCGTCGACCTCTCCAGCCCGCTCTGTCTGCGCTCCACCGCCAACTACCCGCACGTCCTCGCGTCCCGCACCGGCGCCCGCCTGAGAGACGTCACCTGCGGCGCGGCCCAGACCAAGGACTTCACCGCGTCCCAGTACCTCGGCGTCGCGCCGCAGGTCAACGCGGTCACCGCGGACACCGACCTGGTGACCCTGACGATCGGCGGCAACGACAACGGCACCTTCATCAACGCCATCCTGTCCTGCGGCACCGCCGGCGTCCTCAGCGGCGGCCAGGGCAGCCCCTGCAAGGACAAGTACGGGACCTCCTTCGACGACGCCATCGACGCGAACACCTACCCCGCCCTGAAGAAGGCCCTCGGCAGCGTCCGGGCCAAGGCGCCGGGGGCCCGCGTGGCGGTGCTCGGCTACCCGTGGATCACGCCCGCCACCGCCGACCCGTCCTGCTTCGCCAGACTGCCGATCGCCTCCGGCGACGTCCCCTACCTGCACGCCATGCAGGCCCATCTCAACGCCGTCGTCCGGCGAGCCGCCGAGGAGAGCGGGGCCACGTACGTGGACTTCGCGCAGGCGTCCGCGGGCCACGACGCCTGCCAGGCCGCCGGCACCCGCTGGATCGAACCGCTGCTGTTCGGGCAGAACATCGTCCCCGTGCACCCCAACGCCCTGGGAGAACAGCGCATGGCCGAGCGCACCATGACCGTCCTCGGACTCAGCTGACCCACCGCCGGGCGGCCCGGCTTGCCTTCGAGCGGACTCCAGCGTCCACACTGAGCGCGACGGAAATCCGCAACCAGGGACGAGGACGGGCGCAACCGATGGACACGACGAGCAGGACAGGGCACCCGCTGCCGTACGACACCTACCGTGAGGCGATCGCACGCGAGACGCTCCGCTTCACCGAGGCGGTCGACGGTGCCGACCCCACGAGCGCGGTGCCCTCGTGCCCCGACTGGACCCTGGCCGATCTCACCCGGCACGTCGGTGCGCTGCAGCGCTGGTTCTGCACGCTGCTGACCCGGCTGGTGCAGGAGCCGCCCCGCTCCCGCGACGTGGAGCTGGGGCTGCCGGACAGCGCGGCCGCGTACCCCGGCTGGGTGGCGGCCGGGGTGCCCGAGGTGGCGGCCGTGCTGCGGGACACCGACCCCGGGACGCCGATGTGGGCCTGGGGCGAGGACCAGCACGCGCGGTTCTGGGTCCGCCGCATGCTCTTCGAGACCCTCGTGCACCGGGTGGACGCGGAGCGCGCCGTCGGCCTGGAGCCGGACATCGACAGCGCACTGGCGGCGGACGGGGTGGACGAGTTCCTCGTCAACCTGCCCCAGGCGGGCCTCTTCGCCCCCGGCGTGCGGGAGCTGCGGGGCAACGGCGAGACCGTCGCCTTCCGGTGCGCGGACACCGGCGAGGAATGGCGGGTCCGGCTGGACCCGGACGGCTTCCACGTCCTGCCGCCCGCGGCGGACGGTGCCGCCCGGCCCGAGAAGTGCACCGCGGCGGTACGCGGTCCTGCGGCGGACCTGCTGCTCCTGCTCTACGGCCGCAGGTCACACCAGGAGCCCGTCTTCGACGTGTCGGGTGAGGCCGCGACCCTCGACAACTGGTTCGCCCACACCGCCTTCTGACCCGGACGCCGGTTCCTACGGCTCGCGGGATCCCGGCTCGCCGGTGACCAGACACACGGCCAGCGCCGCGGTGTCGTCCTGCAGCCGGTCGTCGCTGTGATCCAGTAGGTCGTGGTGGAGCCGGTCCAGCAGTTCCCGGGGCGGCAGCGGACCCCACTGGCGCAGGCGCTCGGTCAGCGGGTAGAAGGAGCCGTCCGCGTCCCGTGTCTCGGTGACCCCGTCCGTGTACAGCAGGAGCTGGTCACCGGGCCGGAACGGATAGGCGTCCACGTGGTACGCGTCCCCGACCAGCACGCCGAGGTTCAGCGGCGGCGCCGACCGCCCCCGGTCCAGCTCGCGCACCTCGCCGGGAAGGATGAGGAGCGGCGGCGGATGGCCGCAGTTGACGACGCGGACGACCCGGCCCTCGCCGGGGATCTCGGCGAACACGGCCGTGACGAACCGCTCGCCCGCCTCGTCGCCGCCGAGCTGCGCCGCCCTGCGGCTCATGCTCGTCTCCACCCGGCCGGCCAGGGCGGCCAGATCGGGCTCGTCGTGCGCCGCCTCGCGGAACGCGCCGAGCAGGGCGGCCGCGGTCTCCACCGCGAGCAGCCCCTTGCCGCGGACGTCGCCGATGAGCAGCCGGACACCGAACCGGGTCGGCACGGCCTCGTACAGGTCGCCGCCGATGCGGGCCTCCGCCGCCGCCGAGAGGTACAGGCTCTCCAGTCGGAGGCCGCCGATCCGGTGCGGCACCGGCCGGAGCAGGACCCGCTGCGCGATGTCGGCCACGAAGCGCACGTCCGCCAGGGTGCGCTCGCGGTGGATGCGGTGCGTGGCCAGGATCGTGCCGAGGGCGCCGACCAGGGCGGTGCACACGTACGCGGCCACGTAATGGCGCTCCCACAGGTAGCCCACCTGCCGGCCCGCGCAGCACGGGGTGCCGGCCAGCACCCCTTCGAGGAGCACGGCGAACGCGGCGGCGGCGACCACCACGACGGGCCGGTGGGCGAACGCGGTCACCAGCGGCAGCGCGATCAGCACGAAACTCACCGGCCACTGCACGGGGGTGACGGGTTCGAGCAGCAGTACGGCCGCGACGAACATGACCGGCAGCCAGCGCATCCATGCCGGGGCCGCCGGTAACCCGATCCGCGAGACCGTGCCGTTCGCCGGCCCGTGACCGGTACGTCCGTGCTGCACCCCTCGCACTCGCCACTCCCGTCACACGATCCCGACCAGGACCCACCCTGGTGCGCCCGGCCCCGGCGCACCGGTGATTGCTCCACCCAGCGGCATGTTCCACCGGCCGCCGTCGGCCGTACCGGCCCGGCGTCCGGAGACACGAACTGGTAACGGCGCACAACTGGACCGGAGTCGACGAGGTCTGCACCGGCATGAAGATCTCTTTCCTGCTCCACAACGCCTACGGCATCGGGGGGACGATCACCACGACGTTCAACCTGGCCCAGGCACTGGCCGAGCGGCACGACGTGGAGATCGTCTCCGTGTTACGGCACCGCAAGCGCCCCCAGATCACCCCCGACCCACGGGTGAGCCTGCGGCCGCTGGTCGACCTGCGGCAGGAGAAGGACCACGCGTCGCACCGGACACCGGCGAAGGTGTTCCCCTCTGCCGAGTACCGCTACCGCCAGTACAGCAGGCTGACGGACGAGCGGATCGCCGAGTGCCTGGCGGCCACCGACGCCGACGTGGTCATCGGCACCAGGCCGGGACTCAACGTGCACCTCGCGCTCCAGGCCCCCGACCGGGTGCTGCGCGTCGGCCAGGAGCACCTCACGCTGGACAACCACCCCGCACCGCTGCGCACCGCGCTGCGCCGGGCCTACCGGCGCCTCGACGTCCTCACCACGGTCACGGAGGCGGACGCCCGCGACTACCGGCGCCGGATGCACCTGCCCGGCGTCCGTGTGGAGGCCCTGCCGAACAGCGTGCCCGATCCCGTGCTGCCGCCCGCCGACGGCAACGCCAAGATCATCGTGGCGGCCGGCCGGCTCGTCCCGGTGAAACGCTACGACCTGCTCATCCAGGCGTTCGCCCGGGTCGCCAGCGAGTACCCCGACTGGCACCTGCGCATCTACGGAGCGGGCGAGCAGCGGGACGCGCTGCGGGCCCGCATCGAGCGGCTCGGGCTGAGCAACAACGTTTTCCTGATGGGCCCGGCCGCGCCCATGGAGGCGGAGTGGGTGAAGGCGTCGATCGGCGTGTCCACCTCCTCCTTCGAACCGTTCGGCATGACCATCGTCGAGGCCATGCGCTGCGGCCTGCCGGTCGTGAGCACCGACTGCCCCTACGGCCCCGCCGAGATCATCGAGGACGGGGTGGACGGCCGGCTGGTGCCGGTCGGGGACCGGGACCGGCTGGGCTCGGCGCTGCTGGATCTGGTCCGCGACGACGAGCGCCGCCGGGCCATGGGGCGGGCGGCCGCCGAGAACGCCCGCCGCTTCGCTCCCCGCAGCGTCGTGGCGCACGCGGAGCGCCTGCTGGAGGCGGCCGTCGCGGCCCGGTCCGCGGGGCGAAGGGCCACGGGGGCCCCGCGCGACGTGCGGCAGAACCTGGTGAGCCACGGGTTCGCGGCCCGCGACATCGCGCACACCGCCACCGGGCGGGTGCTGAGGACTCTGCGCAGGGGGCAGCGGTGACCACGGAAAGCGGCGCCGGAGCGCGCGTGAACTGCGTCGTGGACGCCGAGGGCCGCATCGCTCTCGAAGTGCCGACGCCGGTGGCGGCCGCGCGGCCGCACCTGCTGCTGCGGCTGCGGCCCAAGAAGGGCGAACCCGTCACCGTCCGGCGGACCGTCCCCCTCGAAGCGGTGGGCGACGGCCCGCAGCGTGCCGTCCTCGAACCGCTGCCCGCCCTGGAGGAGGGCCGCTGGGACGCGTTCCTGCTGAACGGACCCGACGACACCGCACCCGTGCGGCTCCGGCCCGGCCTGCGTGATCTGCGGGCCCTCGTCGACGGACATCTCAGGGACCGGCCGTCCCCCGTGGCGGTGCGGATCCCGTACGCGACCAAGGAGGGCTATCTCGCCGTACGGGCCTGGCTGCGCACGGTCCACGCGGAGGCCGGCCGGATCGACGTCGGCGACCGGTCGACCACGGTCACCGCCCGGCTGCACGGCGCCACGTTCGAGGACGGTGCCGTCGTCCGCCTGCGGATGCGGGGGAGCGATGCTCCCGGGCGTGACCTGCGGCCGGTGACCGACGGCGACCGACGGGGTTTCCGCTTCACCGTGGACCACGAGGAGCTGGCCGCCGGCACCGCCGCCGAGGGCGGCATCTGGGACGTCTTCGTCCACCCCGCCGCGCAGGCGCCCCCGGTCCGGGTCGCCCGGCTGCTCGACGACGTGGCGGACCGGAAGGCGTCGTTCGTCCACCCGGCTGCGCACGCGGCCGGTGCCGTCCTGCGGCCCTACTACACGCTCGACAACGACCTCTCCATCCGGGTGGCCACGGGCTGACCGACCGGCGTCCGCCGGGGACACGGGCCGGGGGCCGCACCGCGGCGCCCGGCCCGTGTCTTGCCCCCGCCGGGCGCGCGGCGCACGCTGTTGCTATGCGCGCGCACGACAGCCCCACGCTGATCACGTCCGTACAGCGCGCCTTCCGCCTGATGGAGGCGGTCAGCGCACACGAGAACGGCGCGCCCGCCAAGCAGCTTGCCCGGGAGACCGGGCTGCCGCTCGCCACCGCCTACCACCTGCTGCGGACGCTGGTGCACGACGGATACCTGCACAAGCTCGACGACGGCGGCTTCGTCCTCGGCGACAGGCTCCGGACGCTGCACACCACCAGCCGCGCGCAAGCCCTGCTCAGCCGGGTCCGGCCGACCCTCGCCGCGCTGCGCGACGAGCTCGCCGGCGCCGCCTACCTCACCTTCTACGAGGACGGCGAGATCAGAGTCGCCGAGATCGTCGACGGACCCCGCGCGCCCCGGGCCGATCTGTGGGTGGGCTTCGAGGACGCGGGACACGCCACCGCCCTGGGCAAGTCCGTGCTGCGCGAACTGGACGACGAATCCCGCCGCGACTACCTCTCCCGGCACCAGCTCGCCGACCTCACCCCCCGGACCGTGACGAGCCTGACCGAACTGCTCAGACGGCTCGACTCCGCCCCGCTGGCCCCGGCCGTCACGGACCTCGAGGAGTACTCGCTCGGCACCGTGTGCGTCGCCGTTCCCGTGTACAGCGGGGACACCCTGGGGTCGCTCGGCGTGTCCCTGCCGGTGGAGCGGCTCTCCCGGCTGCCGGAGATCGGTGCCCGGCTGATGCCGGCCGCGAGCCGCGTGACCAGAGGTCTCTCGCTCACTATCTGAAAATCCGCTCCTTGAAGCGGCCCCCGCCGAGCCCTTTTCCTTGAATACGAGAACAAGGCCAGGGACAGGGCAGGGAGCATCCCCGTAGAGGTGAGGGACAGCGCGACAGGTGAGCGACTCCGGACAGAACTCGAGCCGGCGCCGGGAGCACGGCGGCGACCACTGGGCGACACGGCTGCTCGGGGCGGCCGGCCCCGGCGCCCCGACGCGCCGGCGCGCCGCCTCACAGGCGGTGGCCGCGCTTCCGGTGGCGCTCGTCGTGATCATCGTGCTCGTCGACCTAGTGACCGGGGCGGGCCTGCCCTGGCTGCCCATGCTGGCGGCGGGACCCGCGCTGGCCGCCACCACCAACGGGCCGCGTGGCGTCCTGTGCGTCGGTCTCCTCGCCGCGGCGCTGTGCGCGGCCCTCAGCGCGGTCTTCACCGTGCCGGGCCGTGAGCCGGCGGCCGTGCTCTGCTCCGTGCTCGCGGTCACCGCGGCGAGCGGCCTGGCCAGCGATCTGCGCGGCCGGCGGGAGCGGGTGCTCGCGGCGGTCCGCTCGGTCGCGGAGGCCGCCCAGCACGCCCTGCTCAAGCCGGTCCCGGAGACCGTCGGCCCGTTCCAGGTGGCGGTGCGCTACAGCGCCGCCGCCGCGGAGGCCCGTATCGGCGGGGATCTCTACGCGCTGGTGCCCACCCCGCACGGGGTCCGGCTGATCGTCGGCGACGTGCGCGGCAAGGGGCTGCCGGCGGTGAGCACCGCCGCGCTGGTCCTCGGCGTCTTCCGCGAGGCCGCCTACGACGAGCCCGACCTCCTGGCCGTCGTCGGCAGGATCGAGCGGAGCCTGGCCCGCAACCTCGGGCCGGACGACTTCGTCACCGCCGTGGTCGTGGGCTGCCCGCGGCCCGGTGAACTGGAAGTGGTCAACTGCGGGCACGCGCCTCCGCTGCTGATATCCGCGGCCGGGGAAGTGGAGCCGGTGGACCCCGTCCGTCCCGCCCCGCCCCTCGGGCTGCGCGCGCTGTCCGGCGAACACCCGGAGCTGCACCTGCTGCCCTTCGCGGACGGCGACCAGCTCCTGCTGTACACCGACGGGGTCACCGAGGCCCGCGACCACGCGCGCGAGTTCTACCCGCTTGCCGAAGGCGTGGCGCGGCACGTGTCCGAAGACCCGGCCCGCACCCTCTGCGCGGTCCACGCCGATCTCCTGGACCACGTGGGCGGCCGGCTGCACGACGACGCGGCCCTCCTTCTGCTCCGGAGGTCCGCCGAGGAGACGCCCGGGGGCGAGTCCGAAGAGGCGGGCCGTGCGCCGGACGCGGGGCGCGAGGCCGCGCCGGTGCGGTCCGAATCCCGGCCGGTGGCCGTCACCTGCCGCGGCCGCTGAGAGCGGTGATCAGGCCGCCACGAGGTCGGCCCAGCGTGTGCACCCGCCGGGATGGACATGGATGCCGTGCCGGTCGGCCAGAGCGTGCACGATGTCCTCGCCCCGCCCGTGTTCGTCCGGGTCGGCCCACGCGGGTGACTGCCCCACCGGCCGGGCCGGCCCCGCGTCGGTGACCTCCACCCGCAGCACCCCGGGCCCGTCGCCGCGCACCCAGGAGAGCCGCAGCGCCGCCGGTGGCAGGGCGTGCACGATCGCGTTGGTCAACAGCTCCGACACCACCAGCAGCGCGTCCTCGACGACCGCCGGGGACACCTTCCAGCCTGCGAGGATCGCGGCCACCCGCCGGCGTACGACCGAGACGGCCCCGGCGAAGGGCGGCAGCACGAAGACCTGTTCGCGCGACTCCCGTGCCAGCGTGTTGAGCTGTACCGCCATGTTGGTCTCCTGGGGGTGAAGCAGTGCGGGCCAGGCGCCCGGTCCCGGCATGTGCCGGGCCTTGTAGGCACGCTAGGGAGGTCGGGCGGGCCGGTCAATGAACAGGGGTCGGCATTGCCGAACGACCCGGTCCGAGCGGGGTTACCGTACGGTCCCCACGTACGCGAAGCGAATCTCCCGCAACGGTAATAGGCTCGCTTCATGGCCGGTCCGGTCCAGTCGATCGAACGGGCGGCGGCGATTCTGCGCCTGCTCGCCGGTGGGCCCCGACGGCTCGGGCTCGGCGAGGTGGCCGCCTCGCTCGGGCTGGCCAAGGGAACCGCCCACGGCATCCTGCGCACCCTGCAGCACGTGGACTTCGTCGAACAGGACGCGGCGACCGGCAAGTACCAGCTCGGGGCCGCCCTGCTGCACCTCGGCACCAGCTATCTCGACGTCAACGAACTGCGGTCGCGCTCCATCAACTGGGCCGACGCCCTGGCCGCCCGCAGCGGGGAGGCGGTGCGCCTGGGCACCCCGCTGGAGGGCAAGGTCCTCGTCGTCCACCACGTGTTCCGGCCCGACGACTCCCTCCAGACCCTGGACGTCGGCTCGCTGCTGCCGCTGCACGCCTCCTCACTGGGCAAGGTCCTGCTGGCCTTCGGCACCGCGCCCTTCGAGCAGGCCCTGGAGTCCGGTCTGGAGACGTACACCCGGCACACCCTGGTCAGCACCGACCGGCTCAACCGCGCGCTGGCCGAGGTGCGCGACCACGGATGGGCCGCCGAGATCCAGGAGATGAGCATGGGCGAGGCCGGCATCTCCGTGCCGATCCGGGGACACGGCGGTCTCGTGGTCGGCGCCATCGGGCTGTCCGGGCCGGTCGAGAGGATCTGTGACAACGCCGGCCAACCCCGTCCGAACCTGATCACCCTGATCCGGGAGGCAGCACGGGCCATCTCCAGAGACCTGGGCGCGGCCCGCTGGTAGGCCCCTCCCGCCCCCGACGCGACGCATCGGAAGGTGAACCCGATCATGGTTGACCGGTATGTGATGTCCATCGATCAGGGCACCAATTCCACCCGCTGCATCCTGTTCGACCACGGGGGACGCCTCGTTTCCGTGGCGCAGCGGGAGCACGAGCAGCACTTCCCGAAACCCGGCTGGGTGGAGCACGACGCCGTCGAGATATGGCAGAACCTGCGGCGTGTCGTGCCCGAGGCGCTGTCCGGCGCCGGAGTCGAGCCGGACCGCATCGCCGCCGTCGGACTGGCCAACCAGCGGGAGACGACCGTGCTCTGGGACCGGCGCACCGGTACCCCGCTGGACCGGGCGATCGTCTGGCAGGACACCCGCACCGAGCCGCTCGTCGAGGCCCTGGGACGCGATCCCGGCAGGGAGTTCTTCCTCGACCGGTGCGGCCTGCCACCCTCCACCTACTTCTCGGCGCTGCGCCTGCGCTGGCTCTTCGACCACGTCAAGGGCCTGGAGCAGCGCGCAAGGGACGGCGAGGTGCTGTTCGGCACGATGGAGAGCTGGCTGATCTGGAACCTCACCGGGGGCACCGACGGCGGACTGCACATCACCGACGCCACCAACGCCAGCCGCACCATGCTGATGAACATCCGCACCCTCACCTGGGACGACGAACTCCTGGCGTTCTTCGGCGTGCCCCGTGCGATGCTGCCGGAGATCAGGTCCTCCGCCGCGCCCTACGCCGAGTCCCGCGCGCTGCTGCCCGGGGTGTGGATCACGGCCGCCCTCGGTGACCAGCAGGCCGCTCTGTTCGGCCAGACCTGCTTCTCCCCGGGCGAGGCCAAGTGCACCTACGGAACGGGCAGCTTCCTGCTGCTCAACACCGGCACCGAGGTCGTACGGTCCCGGCACGGGCTGCTCACCACCGTCGCCTACCAGATCGGCGACCGGCCGCCGGTCTACGCCCTGGAGGGTTCGATCGCCGTCACCGGCTCACTGGTCCAGTGGTTCCGCGACCGGCTGCGGCTGATCAACAGCGCGCCGGAGATCGAGACCCTGGCGCGGACGGTGGAGGACAACGGCGGCTGCTACATCGTTCCCGCTTTCTCCGGCCTCTTCGCGCCCCGCTGGCGCAGCGACGCGCGCGGCGTCATCGTCGGCCTCACCTCGTACATCACCAGCGGCCACCTGGCCCGGGCCGTCCTGGAGGCCACCGGCTGGCAGACCCGGGAGGTCGTCGACGCCATGAACGCCGACTCCTCGGTGCCGCTGCGGGAACTGAAGGTGGACGGCGGCATGACCGCCAACAACCTGCTGATGCAGTTCGTCGCCGACGTGCTCGACGTCCCGGTGGTGCGGCCCATGGTCGCCGAGACCGTCTCCCTCGGCGCCGCCTACGCCGCCGGACTCGCCGCCGGCTACTGGCCGGACCTGGAAGTCCTGCGCCGCAACTGGCACCGGGCCGCCCAGTGGCTGCCCGACATGGACGCCGCGCTGCGCGACGCGGAGTACGAGGACTGGCAGCGAGCCGTCGAACGCTCCCTGGGCTGGGTCAAACCACCCCGCCCCTCCTGAGACCCGGGCCGCGGCGGACGCCCCGGCGCCCGCCGCCACCGGCCCCGCTCAGCGGCTCGCGCGCTGCGCCGTCACGATCGTGTCCAGTGTCCGCTCCGCCCCCGCCAGCCGCTGCACCCGCTCCGCGAACCCCGGGAACTGCGACGCGACCCTCGTCAGGAGGCGCAGTTCGAGCGGTGCCACGTTGATCTCCGCGACATCGCGCTCGATCGCCCGGACCACGCCCCTGACGACCTTCCCCGGCGCCACCGTGCGGACACCGCCAGGCGTGGGCGAGCCCGTGTTGGCGAACATCCCCAGCTCACGTACGAAACCGGGCTGCACGACCGAGACGCCTACACCCGTGCCGTGCAGGTCCTGGCGCAGGGCGAGGGAGAAGCCGCGCAGCCCGAACTTCGTGGCGTTGTACAGCGACGACGACCGGGTCGCCGCCACCCCCGACAGCGAGCCGACGAAGCAGATGTGGCCGCGTCGGCCGGTCACCATGGCGGGGGCGAGTAGCCGGGCGAGCATCGCGGGCGCACGCAGGTTCACCGCGAGCGCCCGGTCGATCTGCTCCGGCGTGTAGTCGAGCAGGTCGCCGCTGGAGGGAAGTGCCGCGTTGGCGAGCAGGATGTCCGTACCGGCGGCCTCCTCGGCGAGGCGCGCCACGTCGTCGGCGTCGCCGAGGTCGGCCAGGATCATGCGCGCGCCGTACCGCTCAGCCAGGGGCTCCAGCGCCTCGCGCCGCCGGCCGGTGAGGACGAGCCGCGCGCCGCGCGCGGACAGCTCCGCGGCGAGCGAGCCGCCGATCCCGCCGGTGACCCCGGTCAGCAGAACAGTTGCCCCAGCAATGCGCACGGCCATCCTCCAAGGTCTTGTTCGTTCGAACGAACAATAGGCAGGAGGGGAGGTCCTGTCCACTGGTGGAACAATGCGGGGCATGCCGAACGACGCCCCCTCCGGCCCGACGCGCCAGCGCATCATCACCGCCGTCCTGCGGATCATCGGCGAGGACGGGGTCGCGGCCGTGACCAACCGGCGGATCGCCAGGGAGGCGGGAGTCTCGCTCGGCTCGGTCACGTACCACTTCGAGACCCAGCACGATCTGCTGCGGGAGAGCCTGCTGCACTTCGTCCGCGAGGAGGCGCGGCACTTCACCGAGCTGGCCGACCAGTGCCAGACGGACGGCCTCGACATCGCGGACGCGGCCTCCCTCGCCGGCCAGGTCGCCTGCGGCGCGGCGCTCGACAGCGCCCATCTCGCCCCGTTCGAGCTGTACCTGCACGCCGGGCGCGACGAACGGCTCAGGGAGTCGGCGGCGGAGGCGTTCCGGGCCTACGACCGGCTCGCCACCCAGATCCTCACCGCGCTGGGCGTCCCGGAGGCCGAACGCCTGGCGGCCACCACCGTCGCCCTGGTGATGGGCCTGCAACTGCGCCGACTGGCCACCGGCAGCCCCGCGGACGACCTCGCCGACGCCCTGCTCCTCCTCGTGCGCGGGGCCGTCGGCCCGTCGGCGGGGCGCGCGACCCCGTGACCTGACCGAACGCCACGCCCGCTTTCCGAGAGGTGAGTTGAGGGGCGGCCGGAACTCCAGCCCGTCGTGCCGCAGCCATTGACGCCGCGCGCTCGCGTTGGTTGAGTGGCTCATCCACTGAGCCACTGGGAGGACGCGTGGAGGCACTGCCCCGGGAGACCATCGTCGACGTGCTGGAGGGCCGGCTGCGGGAGGACATCCTCACCGGGCGCCGTCCGGCGGGCAGTTACCTGCCGCCCGAACGCACCCTCGCCGACGGCTACGGCGTCACGCGCACCACCCTCAAGCACGCCTTCGGACGCCTGACCCAGGCCGGCCTGCTGGAGACCCGGCACGGCGTGGGCACCCGGGTGCGGGACTACCTGCGCCTCGGCGGCGCCGACCTGCTGCCGATGCTCGTCCGGCACAGCCCCGACTGGATCCGCGAGGTCTTCGAAGTACGGCGCGGCGTCGGGGCGTTGATCGCCGAGCGGGCCGCCGCCCGGGCCGGCGGCCGGGAGCGGGCCGAACTGCGCGACCTGCTCGCGGCGGTGGCGGAGGCGGCGGACACCGACGCCGTACAGCTCGCGGACATCGAGGTCCACCGGGCTCTCGCCCGGGCCACCGGCAACCGCGTCTACGTCCTGCTGACCAACACCCTCTTCAACGCCTACCTGCCGGTCCGCGCCGCGCTCAGCGGCCCGTTCACCGACGCCCGAGTGGCCCGCGAACGCCTGGCGCCGGTGGTCGAGGCCGTCGTGGCCGGTGACCGGGCCGGTGCCCGGAGCGCGGCCGAGCGGTATCTGACGGCGACCGAACGGATCATGCTGGAGGGCCTCGCATGAGCAACGGCAACCGCGGCCGCTTCGGCGCCCCCGCCCGCGGCACCGCCTTCGCCGAGACGATGCTCGGCACGCTGCGGCTCGACGGCGAGGACCGCACCCGCCGGATCCGCCTCGACCTGACGGTCCGCGCGGACCGCCTGCTGCGGCCCCTCGGCACGACGGAGGCCCGCGCCACCGGGCGGATGCGGGTGGCCGGCTGGGCCGACGATCCGGACGCCGAGGGCGAGTTGGAGATCTCGCCGGTGGCCCGCCGCCGCATCCACTACCGTCTGGCGTTCAGCGCCGGCGGCCGCCGGCTCACCCTCGACGGCTGGAAGTCGGTCACCGCGCTGAGGCCCCTGGCCTCGATGACCGTGCTGCCCTACACCCTCCTCGAGGACGGACGGCGGATCGGCACCGGCACCCTCCGCTTCCCGCTCGCCACCCAGCTCCGGCCGTTCCTGGCGAGCTTCCGCTTCCCCCGGCCCGAGAAGCCCGGTGCCTTCCTCGCGCCCCGCTGGCGCGGCGAGCCCGGCCGTACCGAGGTCTGGTACACCACCCTCACCGACCCGGACAGCGGCAGCGGACTGTGGCTGCACCACGAACTGACCGCGCCCGCCGACGGATCCGAGCCCTACGCGCACGGCTGGGCCGCGGTGTTCCCCAAGGACGGCCCGGTGCGGCACGCCCGCTTCGGCCCCGCCGCGTGGACACCCGGAACATCCGGCTTCGACGCCGCCGGGGTCACGGCCGCACCGGGACGCCTGACCGGTACGGCCGAGGACGGAGCACTGAGCTGGGACCTCACCGAACTCCCCACGGACGAGCCGCTGTTCACCTTCCCGCGCTGGTCCTGGCGCCGGCCCCTGCTGCCGGCCGCCCAGATGCTCCCCGCCGCCCGCGCCGCCTACCACGGCACCTTCACCCACGACGGCACGACCCTGAAGCTCACCGCGGCCCCCGGTGCCTCCGCCCGGATCTACGGTCACGGCAACGCCCGCCGCTGGGCCTGGCTGCACGCCGACCTCGGCGGCGGGGACGTCCTGGAGATCGTCGCCGCCGTCTCCACACGCCCGGGTCTGCGCAGGCTCCCGCCGCTGGTCTTCCTGCGGCTGCGCCGGTCCGGCCGCACCTGGCCCCGCCGCCCCGAACGGGCGGCCGTCGGCTGGGCCGGAGCGGGCCGGTTCCGGGCCGGCCTCGCCCTGCCCGCCTGGACGGTCACCGGCCGCAGCGGCCTGCGCCGCATCCGGGTCGAGGTCACCCAGCCCCCGGATCGCACCCTCGCCCTTGACTACACCGACCCCGACGGCGGCCGAGCGACCTGCCGCAACAGCGAACGCGCCGACGCGCACGTGCTGCTGGAGCGGTGGTGGCCCGGTGGCTGGCGCACCGAGGGGGAGTGGACGCTCGACGGCACGGCTCACGCGGAGGTGGGCACCCGATGAGCCTCACCGGTCTGGTGTCCGCCCTCATCGCCGACGACGGCACCGCCGACTGGCCCCGGCGCGTCCCCGGCAGGCTACGCACGGTCCTCTCGACGATGCCGCTGCCCGCCCGGGCCGGACTGCGGGCGGCGGCGAGCGCCGTCGACGCCTACGCCGTGGCGCGCACCGGACGCACCCTGGACACGCTCGGCGTACCCGAGAGGCAGTCCGTACTGGACGAACTGGGCGCACGGCCCGCCCTCCTGCCGCTCCTGGACGTCCTCAAGGTGCCCGTCCTCCTGGCGGCCGGAACCGAGCGCATGCTCCAGGACGGCCCCGCTCCGCGCGGCCCCGCCCGCGAGGACCCGCCGCTCGACCTGACACCCGCGGCCGACTGGCCCGCGCGGTCCCGTGCCGACGCCGTGGTCGTCGGCTCCGGCGCGGGCGGGGCGATGGCCGCACGGACCCTGGCGCGCGCCGGACTCGACGTCGTCGTCCTCGAAGAAGGCCGGCACCACTCCACCGCGTCCTTCGGCAGGAGCGCGCCCCTCGACCGGTTCACCCGGCTCTACCGGGACGGCGGAGCCACCCTCGCCGTGGGCCGCCCACCGCTGCTGCTGCCGGTGGGCCGGGCCGTCGGCGGCACCACGGTCGTCAACTCCGGCACCTGCTACCGCACTCCGGGCCATGTCCTCGCCCACTGGAGCCAAGACCTGGGCTTCACGCTCGCCGACGGCTTCGAGCGGCACCTGGACGAGGTCGAGCGCACCCTGAAGGTGGCGGGCCAGCCCACCGACGTGCTGGGGAACAACGGCCGGCTCACCCTCGCCGGTGCGCGTGAACTCGGCTGGCATGCCGCGCCGTTGCGCCGCAACGCGCCCGGTTGCCGGGGCTCCTGCCAGTGCGTGGTGGGCTGTCCGACCGGCGCCAAACAGAGCGTGCAGCTCTCCGTGCTGCCCGAGGCCTGCGCCGCCGGGGCCCGGATCGTCACCGGCGCCCGGGTCGAACGCGTCCTCGTCGACCCCGACCGCCCCGGCGGCCCCCGCGCGGCCGGCGTCCGCGTGCGCCGGGCGGACGGTGCGTTCGAGATCCTCGCGCCGCTGGTCGTCGTGGCGGCCGGCGCGCTGCAGTCCCCGCCGCTGCTGCGCCGCTCCGGACTCGGCCGGCACCCCCGCCTCGGCCGCAACCTCAGCGTCCACCCGGCGACGAGCGTCGCCGGACGGTTCGCCGAACCGGTCACCGCGTGGGAGGGCGTGCTGCAGAGCGTCGGCGTGGAGGAACACCACGCCGACGGCATCCTCATCGAGGCCACCGCCACCCCGCCCGGCATGGGCTCCTTCGTCCTCCCCGGACTGGGCGGCGAGCTGCGCCGCGAACTCGAGGGCGCCGACCGGCTCGCCACGCTCGGCGCGATGATCGCCGACCGTCCCTCCGGCCGGGTCCTGGGCCGGGACCGCACCCTGCTCCGCTACGACCTGGACCGCCGCGACGCCGACCGGCTGACGCGGGCCGTGCGGGCCATGGGGGAGCTGCTGTTCGCGGCGGGCGCCGAGGAGGTGCTCACCGGCATCCCCGGCACACCCCGCGTCCACCGCCCGGCCGAACTGGACGCCGTGCTCGCCCGTACGACGGCACGGCAGCTCCACCTGTCGGCGTACCACCCCACCGGCACGGTCGCGGCGGGCGCGAATCCCCGGATCTTCCCGGTGGACCCGCGGGGCCGGCTCCGCGGAGTGCACGGGGTCCTGGTCGCCGACGCCTCGGTGCTGCCGAGCTGCCCGCAGGTGAACCCCCAGCTGAGCATCATGGCGGCGGCCCTGGCGATCGCGGAGGCGCACACGGGGGCCTGAGGGGCGACTCGCGGGCGCGGTGGTTGCCCGGGGTACCGGTGATCGTCAGCATGGGCGGGTGGTTCTCGTTCCCGGCTGGGTGTGGCAAGGGGGCCCGGTGCGCAGGGCGCTGGGCGCCGGGCTTGCCGCGGGTGTCCTCTTCGGCCTGTTCGTCCTCGTCGAGTCGGGATCCTGGGCGGCCGCCGCCGTCGTCCTTCTGGTGCTGACCCCGCTGCACGGCGTGCGCGTGGCGCGGCGGATGAGCAGGGTCTGGCCCGCCGGCGCGGACCTCGACCCGGCGGACCGGGCGGCGGTGGTACGGGCCACCCGGCGCGGCGAGACCGTCCGGGACCCCCGGCTCGCGCCCGATGTCGTCCGCTACGCCGAGGTGCTGCGCGTCACCGCTGAGCGGGACCGGCTCCGGGGATGGGTGATGGCGCTGTTGGCCGCGGTGGCGCTGGCCCTCGCCGGGTACGACACCGTGGCCGGGACGGCGCGGGAGGCCCTGGTGTCGTGGCTGGTGGTCGTCCTGGTGGCGCTGGAGCTGATCTGGTGGCCCAGGAGGCGGGACCGCCTGATGGCCAGGGTGCGGCGCGCCGAGGCGGCGGCCTGCGCGCCGGAGCGACGCGAGGCGCCGGGCGGGTGAGGGACCCCGCCCGGCGCCTCGCCACCCGCCTTGTCAGGCCGCCGCCGAGGGGCGGATGTTCTGGTTGAGCCGGAACAGGTTGGTCGGGTCGTAGGCGTCCTTCACCCGCACCAGCCGTTCGTGCACCGCGCCGGGGTACGAGGCCCGCACCCGGTCCTCGGCGGCGTCCCCGGTGAAGTTCACGTACATCGAGCCGTCGCCGTGCCGTGCGATGTCCTCACGGGTCGCGCGGGCCCAGGCGACGTGCGCGTCGAAGCCCGTCGCGTCGGGGGACCGCGCGATCACGTTGCACAGCACGCCCGGCGCGCGCCGGCTGAACGCCGTGGCCTCGGCCGGGACCCGGGCGAAGGCTCCGCCGAGCTGGTGCAGATGTATCTCGCTGAAGGGCGTGGGGGTGGTGAGATGGTGCCGCAGCACCGCGTCGAGGGCGTCGTCGGACGGCTCGATGAACGCCGACGTGAAGTAGTTGTGCGCTCCGGGCGTCCACATCGGGTCGAGCAGTGACTGCATGCCCGTGTACGGCATCGGGCCCATGAGGTCGGCGATGGGCGTCCCCAGGGTGCGCAGCGGGCCGACGGCCGCCTCGCCGGCCGCCGGGTCGCCCGCGTACATGCCGGCCAGCGCCACCACGCGGGTGCCGTGCACCTCCGGTGGCAGGAACGGCACCGGGGGCGCAGTCGTCAGGACGGCCATGGTCGTCAGCTCGTCGGGCATGCCGCGGCTCAGGTCGCGCCAGCCGGTGACCACCTGCCGGGCCTGGTCGAGGGGGTAGAAGGTCAGCCCGCCCAGCACCTGGGGCCCGACCGGGTGCAGCCGGTACTCCAGCGAGGTGACGACACCGAAGTTGCCGCCGCCCCCGCGCAGCGCCCAGAACAGCTCGGAGTTCTGCTCGGCGTCCGCGCGGACCACGCGGCCCTCGGCGGTGACGACCTCGGCCGCCGTCAGGTTGTCGGAGGCCAGCCCGTGGCGGCGCACCAGCCAGCCCACCCCGCCGCCGAGCGTGAACCCGGAGATGCCGGTGGAGGAGACCAGCCCGCCGGTCACGGCGAGGCCGAAGGCCTGCGTCTCGTGGTCGAGGTCGCCCCAGGTCATCCCCGCCTGGGCGACGACCCGCCGGCGCACCGGGTCGACGACGGCCCCCTTCATCGGCGACAGGTCGATGACGATGCCGCCGTCGCAGGTGGAGAACCCGGCGATGCTGTGCGCGCCGCCGCGCACGGCGACGAGCAGGTCCTGGCTGCGGGCGAACTCGACGGCACGGATCACGTCGGCGGTGCCGGCGCAGCGCACGACGAGCGCCGGCCGCTTGTCGTGCGCGGCGTTCCAGACCGCCCGCGCCTCGTCGTAGGCGGCGTCGCCGGGGCGGACGACGGTGCCGCGCAGGCCTGCCTCAAGTTCGGCGATGGTGGCGTCCCCCAGGACGCCCCGTGCCGTGTCGATCGACATGGTCGGCTCCTCGGTCACGAGTGCTTGTGCTGACATCCATGACCGTAGGCAGCGCCTCTTAGCAACCACTCAGCAGCCGCTTTGAGCCGTCGGCGGCGGCACCGGGCCACCTGTCACATCGGGTCCGCGCCGGTCACCGAGGCGGGCGAAGTGGGCCGCGGCGCGGGCGGCCGAAGCGGCGGCGGCCTCCCGCTCGCCCGCCTGCTCCAGCAGCCGCGCCAGCATCAGCTCGACCCATCCCGCGGCGGGCACCGAACCGGGTACCCGCTCCAGGCGCCGGGCGCGGGTCAGCAGCGTACGGGCCCGTACCGGGTCACCCGCGGCCCGGGCCGCGAGCCCGAGGTGGAGCAGGGTGTTGGTGGTGCCGGGCAGGTCGTCGGTCTCCTCGAAACCGGCCAGCGCGCTGGCCAGTGTGGCCCGCGCGCTCTCGGTGTCACCGGTGGCCAGGTGCAGCAGGCCCAGACAGCCGAGCGTGATGCCCTCCTCCCGGCGGTCGCCGAGCCGGCGCCTGATCGCCAGGGCCGTCTCCAGGTACTTCCGCGCCGTGTCCTGGTCGCCGCCGCGGCGGTGGATGTTGCCCAGTGTGTTGAGGGCCAGGGACTCGCCGTGCTCGTCGGCGAGCGTACGGAAGCACTCGGCGCCGCGTTCCGCCGCCTTGGTGGCGGCGTCCTTGTCGCCCGCGAGCCGGTCGGCCCAGGCGAGGGTCGTCAGCACGTGGCCCCGGGCCCGGGCCGAGCCGACCGTGCGGCCGCTGAGCACCGTCTCCTCGAAGAACACCGACACCTGGCCGGTACCGTCGCCCTCGACGGTGTAACCCGGCGTCATCACCGGGAAGAACGGGCCGTTTCGGCCCCCGGCCCCGTCCAGCAGCCGCAGACTCTCCGCGCAGGCCCGGCCGGCCGCCGCGCCCTCGCCCCGGCAGACCGCCCACACGGCGTCGAGGTGCGCGACGGCGGCGAGGACCGACGGCTCGTCCGCGTCCAGGGCGAGCGACCGGGCCCGGTCGAGCGCGCCGCGGGCCCGGTCCCAGGCACCGCGCATCCACAGCAGGATCGCCTGCTGGAAGCAGGCGTACGCCAGGGCCGCCCGGTCCGGCTGCCGCTGCTGGATGCCGACGATCTCGGCGGCGATGTCCTCCAGCGGCGAGCCGTCACCGAGCCGGATCGCCAGCACGGCCCGGCCCATCAGGGCCTTCGCCCGCTGCGGGGTGGGCTCGGGCGCGGCGGCCAGCGCGTCGTCCAGCCAGCGCCTGCCCTCGGCGAGCCGTCCGCGCTCGGGCCAGAACGAGCGCAGCGCCACCGCCAGCCGCAGCCCGCTCTCCGGCCGGTGGCGCAGGAACGAGCGCAGGGCGGCCCGGAGATTGCCGTAGTCCGCCTCCAGCTCCAGTGAGGTCGCACCGGCGGAGCCGGTGGCCGGCTCACGGTCCCGCGCCTCGGCGAGCCGTAGGTAGAACTGCCGGTGCCGGTCCTCGACCCCGGCCGATTCGCCGCTGCCGCGCAGGAGTTCGGCGGCGTACTGCCGGATCGTCTCCAGCAGCCGGTACCGGGCCTCGTGCGGCCCGGGTTCCACGCACACCAGGGACTTGTCGGCCAGCCGGCCGAGGAGGTCCAGCACCGAGCCGGCCGGAACGCCGTCCGCGCAGACGTCCTCGGCCGCCGCGAGCGAGAAGCCGCCCGTGAAGACCGCGAGCCTGCGGAACAGGCACTGCTCCTCGCCGTCGAGCAGCCGGTGGCTCCACTCCAGGGTGGCCAGCAGCGTCTGCTGCCGGGTCACGCCGTGCCGGCTGCCCCGGCTGAGCAGGGCGAGCGCGTCGTCGAGCCGTTCGGCGATCTGGTCCGGGGCCAGCAAGTGCACCCGGGCCGCCGCCAGTTCCAGGGCCAGGGGCATGCCGTCGAGCCGGAAGCAGATCTGCGCCACGGCCGCCGCGTTCCGCCCGGTCAGCCGGAACCCCGGTGCCGCGTCGGCGGCCCGGTCCACGAACAGCCGTACGGAGGCGAAGCGGGCCAGTTCCTCGACGGGCGGCAGCCGCCGCGGATCCGGCAGCCCGAGCGACGGCACCCGGAAGGTGCGCTCGCCGTAACTGCGCAGCGGCTCCCGGCTGGTGGCGAGCACGGCGACACCCGGGCAGCGGGCGATGATCTGCGAGACCAGGGCGGCACACGCGTCGACCAGGTGCTCGCAGTTGTCCAGGACCAGCAGCGTCCGCCGGTTGCCGAGCTGTTCCAGCAAGGCCTCCCGGGCCCTGCCGGACGGAGGGAGCTGCAGCGCGAGCACGGCGGCGACGGCCTCGGGGACCAGGTCCGGCTCGGTCAGCGCGGAGAGGTCCACGAACCACGCCCCGTCCCGGAACCCGTCGCCGCTCCGGTCCGCCACGGCGAGGGCCAGCCGGGTCTTGCCGCAGCCGCCGGCCCCGGTGAGGGTGAGCAGCCCGCCGCGCCCGAGCAGCCTCCGTACCTCGGCGATCTCCCGCTCCCGCCCCACGAGTCCGGTCGCCGGCGTCGGCAGCCGGCCCCGCCGGCCGTCCGCGGGCCGCTCGCCGGGGTCCACTGAGTCGGCGAGCAGATCCCGGTAGAGGCGGCGGGTCTGCGGGTCGGGGTCGGCACCGGTGTCCCTGTGGAGCGTGTCGCGCAGACGCTCGTACGCCGCCAGAGCCTCCCGGCGCTGTCCTGACTCGGCCAGGGTCCGCATCAGGGCCCGCAGTCCGGGCTCGTCCAGGGGGTCCCGGGCGACCAGGGCCCGCAGCACCTCGACCGCCTCGGCCGTGCGGTGATCCCGCTCGAGCGCCTCGGCCAGCCCCAGCCGGACGGCCGTGAGCCGGGTCTCCAGCGCCCCGGCGGCCTCGGCCACCCAGGTCTCGTAGCGGTCCTCGGGCAGCAGCTCGGCGTCGGCCAGGTCGAGAGCGGCACGGCAGTCCACCGCCGTGCCGCCGGACGCGGCCCTCCGGATGGCCTCGTCGAGCCGGTCCAGGTCGACGCGCACACCGCCGTCCGGCCCGAGCAGCACCATGTCGTCGCGCAGCACGACGATCTCGGCCCGCGCCCCGGCGGAGGCCAGCGCGCGCCGCACGGCGTGCAGCACCTGGTGGAGATTGTTCGACGCGGCCGTGACGTCGAGGTCCGGCCACAGCAGGTCGTAGAGCCGTTCCCGGTGCAGCCGGTGGCCCGGTGCCAGGCAGAGCAGCTTGAGCAGGGTCCGGGCCTTGCGCAGCCGCCATGCCCCGGTGGCCACCGGGCGGTCCTCGACCGCCACGGCGAAACCGCCGAGGAGCCGGATACACACCTCATCGGCCATGACTGTCCTCACGAGCAGGCTACCGCCCGGTGAGCGGCCCCACCCCCGCACCGTCCCGGCACGCGGCCACGTTTGCGGGCCCCGTGAGGGGCAAGCCGCATTCCATGAGTGAACCGAACAAGGGCACGAGCCAGCAGACGCAGGACAAGAAGCGCGCGGCCGCCTCGGCGGCCCGTCGCACCGCCGCCAAGGCGACGGCGCCGGCCTCCGGCGCGGCAAAGAAGGCCGAGGCCGCGGCCGGTGACGGAGCGTCAGCCGCGAAGAAGGCCACCGGGCGTGCCGCCGACGGCATGGCCGGCACGGTGAGCGCGGCGGCCAAGGGCGTCGAAGCGGGACGGCGGGCCGCCGTCGTGGCCTCGGGCCGGGTCGCCACGGTGGCGACGACCGCGTGGACGGTCCTCGCCCACCGCAAGATCGTGGCCGCGGGCGTGAGCGCCGGCGTGACCGCGGTGGGCGTCGCGTCCTACGCGGCGGGCCGCCGCTCGGGCCGCCGCACCCAGGGGCCGATCACCCGCTTCACCGGCGGCCGGATCTGACGTCCGGCGGCCCGCGGTGCGGCGGGACCGTCCGCGGACGGCGGCTACCGTACCGCCGCCTCCGGCGGGCGCTCCCGCAGCGCGCCGTACCCGATGAAGTACGCCGGGAGCCGGCCGAGCCGCGATCCGGTGACCAGTGCGGCGAGGCGCCGGGCGCGCGCCGCGCTGCCGAGCGGCGGCCGTCCCTCCAGCACCGGGGCGACGAACCGGGCGTGGGCCGCCCGCTGCAGCGCCTGGGTGGCGACCGTCGTGGGGCGGCGCCGGCGCTGCACCCTGCGGACGTCGCGGAGCCCCACGGACCCGCGTCGCAGCGGGGCGGCCAGATACCGCGCGGCGGCCACGGCGTCCTCGACGGCGAGGTTGATGCCGATGCCGAAGACCGGGGACATCGCGTGCGCGGCGTCGCCGATGCACAGCAATCCCGGCCGGTGCCAGCGGCGCAGCCGGTCCAGACGCACGTCGAGGAGCTTGACCTCGTCCCATGAGCCGAGAGCCCCGGTGCGGTCCGCGATCCACGGCACGGCGGCGCCGAAGTCGGCCCGGAACCGGTCCAGGCCGGCCGCCCGGCGCCGGCGGTCGGTGCCCTTGCGGATGAGCGCCGCGCACTGCCAGTAGTGACCTCGGTCGATCATCGCGGTGAGGAAACGGTCCCCGGCGCCACCGACCAGTCCGCTCGGGTCGCCCTCCCGGCGCGGCAGCCGGAACCACCAGGCGTCCATCGGGCAGACGAAGCGGCGCAGCCCCAGTTCCGGCCGGCCGCGCGCCAGGGAGCCGCGGCCGTCGCAGGCGACGGTGAGCACGGCGCGCAGTTCGCCGCGGCGGCCGTCGGCGGTGCGGTAGCGCACCCCGGTCACCCGGCCGCCCTCGGTCAGCAGGCCGGTCGCCTCGGTGTTCATCCGCAGGTGGAAGCCGGCCTCCCGCCGGGCCTCGGCCGCCAGCAGGTCTAGCAGGTCCCACTGGGGGACCATCGCCACGTAGTTGTACGGGCCGCGCAGCACCGAGAGATCGGCGACGGTGACCGGCGAACGCCCGCCGCCCACGGGCAGCTGGACGGTGCGCACCCTGCGCTGCGGCAGCCGGGCGAAGCGCTCGGCCAGCCCCAGGTCGTCCAGCAGTGCCAGGGTCGAGGGGTGCACGGTGTCGCCGCGGAAGTCACGGAGGAAGTCGCCGTGCTTCTCCAGCACCGTGACGTCGACACCCGCCCGCGCCAGCAGCAGGGCGAGCACCATGCCGGCGGGACCGCCTCCCACCACGCAGCAAGTGGTCCGCTCCATCACGCCCCCGCCTCTCCGGAGAACATTAATTCATCGGGTGATGAATACTGTACTCCTCGACGGGGGCGCGGCGCGCGTCCTAACGCCTCCGGCGGCGCCCCGGCGAGCGGCCGGCGGAGCCGACCTCCTGAGAGGCGCCGTCCACCTGGACCGGGTCCCGGACCGGGTCGAGTATGTGCTCGCCGTACAGATCCTGCAGCCAGTTGGTCTGGTAGATGGTGTCGAGGTAGCGCTCGCCGAGGTCGGGCGCGACGGCCACCGCGGTGATGCCGCCGGTGTCGTGCTCGGCCAGCCAGTCGGTCGCCCCGCTGACCACCGTGCCGGTGGAGCCGCCGAACAGGAAGCCGCGCCGGGCCATGCGGTGACAGGTGCGGATGGTGTCGGCCTCCTCCACCCGGATCACCTCGTCCACATAGGACTCGTCCAGCAGCGGCGGGCGCATGCTCATGCCCAGCCCGGGGATCATCCGGCGGCCCGGCTCCCCGCCGAAGGCCACCGAGCCCACGCTGTCCACCGCGACGATCCGCACCGGGCGGTGCCACTGCCGGAAGAAGCGCGCGCAGCCCATCAGGGTCCCGGTGGTGCCCGCACCGACGAACAGCACGTCCAGACGCGGGAAGTGACTGGCGATCTCCGGCCCGGTGGTCCGGTAGTGCGCCCGCCAGTTGCCCGCGTTGGTGTACTGGCTCAGCCACACATACCGGTCGTCGGACTCGCACAGCGACCGGACGTACTCCAGGCGGGTGCCGAGGAAGCCGCCGTTGGCGTCCAGGTCGGCCACCACGTGCACCTGGCTGCCCAGGGCCTCCATCAGCAGCCTGGTCGACAGGTTGCAGCGGGCGTCCGTGACGCACAGGAACCGGTAACCCTTGCTCGCGGCGATCATGCTGAGCGCCACGCCCAGGTTCCCCGACGAGGACTCCACGAGGACGGAGTCCGGCTTGAGGACCCCGTCCCGCTCGGCGCTCTCCACCATCTCGTTCGCGGCCTTCAGCTTGATGGAGCCGGCGAAGTTGAAGCCCTCGCATTTCAGGTAGAGGGGGCACCCGAAGATCGACTCCAGGTCGACGAAGAGGTCGCCTTCGTTGAAGGCGTTGGGGGAGGAAATGACGGGCACGGCGGGCCTCCTGGTCCCGGCTGAGGCTGGCCTCAGCCGTACCGACGCAGGTCGTGGAAGAAGTCGTCGACGAGGCGGAGGTTCCCCGCCCTGGCCACTTCGTCGTAGACGTACTTTCCGACGGCGAGATCGAGGACGCCGAGACCGAAGGGCGAGAAGATCACCGGCTCGTCCGGCGGCGGCGCGGCCCGTCCGAGCATCACGTCGTAGAGGGTGCCGTTCAGGAAGTCGCGGCTGCCGGTGCGCTGCTCGACCAGGTGGGGGGAGGTGTCGGCCTTGAGGCAGTGGTCGACGTCGTCGACGAAGTTGGCCGCGCCGAGCAGGATCTCGGGCGCGAGGTCGCGCAGCGACACGTGCAGCACCACGGGGTTGTGGTCGAACCAGGCCGGCGACGTGACGTGCGGCCGGCCGGCGACGGTGGCGAAGACCACGAGGTCGCTGGAGCGGACGAGCGCCTCGGCGCTGTCGTGGACGGTGACCCGCGCCGCGGTGCCGGTCCCGCGCAGATAGCCGCTGAAGCCGGCCGCGCTGTCGGGGGACACGTCGTGCACGCCGATCGAGTCGAACGCCCAGCCGGCGCCGGCCAGGAAGGTGTGGATGTACCGGGCGATCAGGCCGGTGCCGAAGAAGCCCACGCGGGTGGGCCGGGTACGGGTGCGGCTGAGCCAGTCGGCCGCCAGCGCGGCGGACGCCGCGGTCCTGGTGGCGCTGATGATGGAGCTCTCCATGCACGCGAACGGGTAGCCCGTGTCGTGGTCGTTGAGGATGAGCACCGCGGAGGCCCGGGGCAGCCCGGCACTCACGTTCTCGGGGAAGCTGGAGATCCACTTCACGCCGTCCACGTGCACCGAGCCGCCGATGGAGGCCGGCAGCGCGATGATCCGGGAGGTGGGCCGGTCGGGGAAGCGCAGGAAGTACGACGGCGGGTTCACCGAGTCCCCGGCGCCGTGCAGCCGGTAGGTGGCCTCGACCAGCTCCACGATCTGTTTCTCGCGGCCGCCGAGCGCCTGCTGCACCTGTTCGCCGGAGATCACCGCGAACGTCGGCACGGTGGCCGGGACGGGCTCGGCCGGCTGGGTCCCGGTCGACAGAAGATGGGTCATCGCTCACTCGCCTCCGGGGTCGGGCAGCCGTCGGCCAGGCGCTGCGGCTCGGCCATGCCGACCACCACCTGCCGCTCACCGGTGAAGGGCTCCCTGCTGTGCGCGGTGCGGATGTTGTCCACGAGCAGCAGGTCACCGGCCTGCCAGGGCGCACGCCTGGTGTGCTTCTCGTACGTCGCGTTGAGCAGCTGGACGACGTCCTCGCCGATCGGGGTGCCGTCGCCGTAGCGGGTGTTGAACGGCAGGCCGTCCGCGCCGTACTCGTCCACGAGGTACTCGCGCACCTCCGGGGCGAGTGTCCACTCGTTGAGGAACGCGATCTGGTTGAACCAGCAGCGCCTGCCGGTCAGCGGGTGCCGCACCACGGCGCTGCGGCGCTGCTCGGTGCGCAGCGAACCGTCCGGCTGCCAGTGGAAGCCGATGGCGTGCGAACGGCAGTGGCGTTCGATCTCGGCACGGTCCTCGGTGCCGAACGACTCCGCGAGTGAGGCCCCGATCTCGTCGTTGTAGCTGCGGGTCAGCAGCCAGCCCTCGCGCTCGAACCGCTCGGTCAGACCGGCGGGCAGCGCCCTGAGCACCTCCTCGGCGTCGGCCACCGCCGTCGCACCGCCCTCGTCGGGCGCGGTCAGGCACGCGAACAGCATCAGGCCGGGCACCTCCAGCGTGTAACTCAGCTCGTGGTGCATACACATCGGCTGGTTGGCCGGCCAGGCCGTCGAGGAGTACAGCCCCGGGCCGAGAGGCTCCCGGGGGGCGAACGCCTCCCGCTCCGTCATGAGGGCGCCGGCCAGCTTCGCGAAGACGGCTCCGGCCCCGTCCGCGTCCCGCAGTCGCAGGCCGCGGATGAGGAGCGCCCCGTGCTCGGTGACCTGCGCGCGCAGCGCCTCTCGGTGCTCGGCCGCCCAACTCGCCGCGTCACCGGGGGAGTCGACGCGCAGGATGGCGGGACTGTCCGGCCGGGGCTCCACGTCGAGCGAGGTGGCCAGAGGTGAGGAGGACATCTGGGAATCCTTTCGTTGCCCGGCTGCGGGCTCGGCGAGGTTCAGGAAGGGGCCAGGGGCGCCACGGCGGTCAGGACGGCCCGCGCCGCCTCGGCCGGCCGTGTGCGCGGGAAGTAGTGGCCCCCGTCGGGGAGTTCGTGCAGCTCCACGCGGTCGGCCAGCAGCAGCCAGTCCCGGTGGCGGTCGGCGTGCCCGGCGGTGTGCGGGTCGTCGGCGGCGACGACCACCGAGACCGGAGCGGCCAGCCGCACCGGCGGCGGGCTCTGCAGCGCGTCGCGGAAGTAGCGGTGCGCGGACACGCAGTCGTGCCGGTAGGCGGCACCGATGTGCCCGGCGTGCCGGTCGTTCAGCTCGGCGAGTTCGGTGTAGCCGCTGTCCGAGGTCAGCCGGGCGGCGATCTCGGCGTCGCTCCGGCCGCTCAGCTCCTCGGCTGCGGCCCGCCGCTCGTCGGCGGTGCCCAGCAACTGTGCGCCGAGGAACACCCGGGTCACGTCCACCCCGCGCTCCTCGAGCCGCCTGGCCGTCTCCACGGCCGGCGCGGCGCCCGACGAGTGGCCCCAGATCATGACCCGGGTCAGACCGCGCGCGGCGATCTCGTCGGCGACCCGCTCCGCCACCCGCGTGATCGAGGCGAACGGCTCGGGACGGTCGGACAGGTCGTGGCCGGGCAGGTCGACCGCGAGGACCGGCAGGCCGCTGCCCGCCAGCACACTCGCCATCGGCTGGTAGTTGACGGCGTTGCCGCCCGCGTAGGGGAAGCAGATCAGCGCGCACTCCGCGGTACCGGCCGCCCGCGACAGCGGCTGGAGCAGTTCGGTGCGCCGCCGGCCCGCGCCGTCGAGCAGGGCCGCGAGGTCGGCGAGGACCGGGTGCCGGGTGATGTCCTTCAGGGACACCGCGCGGTCGAGCGCGATGGTGAGCCGGACCGCCGTCAGGGAGGTGCCGCCGGAGTCGAAGAAGTGGTCCGTCCGGCCGATCCGGTGCTCGGGCACGCCGAGCAACTCGGCCCAGGCGCCCGCCAGTTTCCGCTCGGTCGGGGTGAGCGGGGCACCGTCACGCTCCTCGGCTCCGTCGCCCGCCGCGGGTTCCGGCGTCTGCTCGGCCAGCGCGGTGAGCGCCTTGCGGTCGGTCTTGCCGTTGGCGGTCAGCGGCAGTTCCGGCTGCCAGTGGAAGGCCGAGGGCACCATGTATCCGGGCAGCACGCCACCCAGCGACTCCCGCAGCGTCTCCACGGGCCGGCGCTCACCCGTGTAGTAGGCGATCAGGTGCTTGCCCCCGCCGCCCTGCTCGGCGACGACCACCGCGGCGTCCCGCACCCCGGACACCCGCAGCAGCGTGTTCTCGATCTCGCCGATCTCGATCCGGAACCCGCGGATCTTGACCTGGTTGTCCCGGCGGCCCAGGAACTCCAGTTTGCCGTCCGGGTGCCAGCGCCCCCAGTCGCCGCCCAGGTAGAGCCGCTCACCCGGCCGGTACGGGTCCTCGCGGTACGCCTCCCGGGTGCGCTCCGGGTCGTTGACGTATCCCCGGCCCACGCAGACGCCGGAGAACGCGATCAGGCCCGGGGCGCCCATCGGGACCAGCGCCAGCCGCTCGTCCACGACGTGGACGCGGACGTTGTTGACCGCGCGGCCCAGCAGCACCCGCTCGGGCACCCGGTCCATGACCTCGTGGTTGGTGTCGTCCGAGGTCTCCGTCAGGCCGTACGCGTTGACCAGCCCGATCCCCGGCCGGCTCGCGAACCACCGCTGGACCAGCTCCCGTTTCAGCGCCTCACCGGTCACCGACACACGGCGCAGATCGGGAAGCGCGCGGGGGTGCCGCTCCAGATACGCGACCACGACCTCCAGGTACGAGGGCACGACCTGCGCCACGGTGGCCCGGCCCCCGGCCAGCGTGTCGACGAACCGCTCCACGTCCACGATCACGTCCTGCGGGACCAGCAGCGTCCGCCCGCCCACCAGCAGCGCGGACACCAGTTGCCACAGCGAGATGTCGAAGCACTGCGGAGCCGTCTGCGCCACCACCGAGCCCTCGCCGATCCCCAGGTCGTCGATCTTGGCGAAGAGGTGGTTGAGCATCCCCGCGTGTTCGCACATCGCTCCCTTCGGCTCGCCGGTGGAGCCGGAGGTGAAGTAGATGTAGGCGAGCTGTCCGGGGTCGACCCGCACCCCGAGGTCGTCGTCGGCGTGCGGCTCGGCGTAGGCCTCCTCGACCAGCAGCTTCGCGGTGTCCGTGAGGGTGACCAGCGCCTCGTCGAGGGTGCCGGTGCTGCCGGACTCGGTCAGCACCAGCCGGCAGCCGGCCCGGGACAGGGTCGCCGCGATCCGGCCGGCGGGGAAGTGCGGCTCGATCGGCAGGTACACGCCCCCCGCCTTGAACACCGCCAGGGTCGCGGCCAGCCAGTCGAGGTCGCGCTCGGTGACCACGGCGACCACGTCCTCGCGGCCGACCCCCCGGGCCAGCAGGGCCCGGGCCAGCCGGTTGGCCCGCGCGTTGAGTTCGCCGTAGCTCCACTCCCGGTCGCCCTGCACCGCCGCGACGGCCCGCGGATGCTCCCGGGCCCGCCGCTCGAACAGCTCGTGCGCCCGCGCGTCCGGCAGCGGACGGTGCGGCCCGGCGAACCCTTCGAGCTGCTCACGCACCTCGTCGTCGCCCAGCAGGCTCTGCCGCGCGTGCTCGGCGTCCACGTCGGCCGTCATCAGCCGCAGCGCCGTCACGTGGTAACCGGCGATCCGCCGCGCGCAGGCGGCGTCCAGCACATCCGTGCGGTGGCGCAGCCGCAGCACCGGCCGCCCGTCCCGGTCGGCCCACCGCACCTGCAGCACGCCCTCGTCGGCGAACCCGTCCCCGGCGTCCGGGGGTCCGAGCACGATCTCGTACGAGGGCTCGGTCAGCCCCAGTTCCCGCCGCAGTTCCGCCACCGGGAACTCCCGGTGCTCCCGTACCTCCGCCTCGGCCCGCAGGGCGGCGGTCACCAGGTCCCGCCAGGATCCCTCGGGGACGGTGAGACGGCAGGGCAGCGGCTCGCCGCGCGCGCCGGCTGCGTACCCCGTCACCACGTCCCGCTCGCCGGAGAGGGCCGCCAGCACCTTGGCGTGCGCCGCCAGGAGCAGCGCGCCGGCCGGCGCCCCGCACCGCTCGGCGAGGCCGCGCACCGCCTCGGCGACGTCGTCCGGTACGGCCGTCTCGTGCTCCGCCGTTCCCGGCACCGGTTCCCGGACCCACCGCGGCACCGCGGTGGAACCGCCGGCGGTCAGCACACGGCTCCAGAACTCCCGGTCCGCATCCACGTGCGCGCTCATCGAATGGCCTTCCTCGACTCACCGTTCACCGTCACCGAAGCGGCGCCGGCCGACCACGGTGCTGCCTCGAGTTCGCCGTCGCCGGGCCGGCCGGCGGCCTCGGGCATGTCCACGGCGGGGTTGCCGCCCCACCGCGCGTGCGGCGGGACCTCCTCGCCCTTCATCAGGAAGGAGTCGGCCTCCAGTACCGCGCCCTCACCCAGCGTGACGCCGTAGTGCACATGGGATCCGACGCCCAGCGTGCAGCCGTCCCCGAGGGTGGTGCCCTCGGACTTGAAGGTGCCGTCCTCCTGCGAGTGGCACTGGATCTTGCTCCCGGCGTTCAGGGTGCAGTCGTCGCCGATGACGGTGAGGGTCCGCTCCGTCAGGTAGCAGCCGTCGTCGAACACCCTGCGTCCGATGCGCACGCCCATCAGGCGCCAGACGAGGCTCTTGAACGGGGTGCCGTTGAAGATGTTGAGGTGACGGTCCGGAACCTTCCACAGGCGCTCGTGCCGCCAGAAGACGGGGTCGTAGATGGAGCACAACCGCGGGCGCAGCCGGCGGAACCTCATGATCACGCGTTCCACCAGGACGTGGTAGACGGTGGTGAAGACGAGCGTGACCGCCAGATAGAGGGCGATCACCGCCTGCCCGGTCGCGCCGTACAGGTCGACCGAGACGAGGGCGAACAGCGTGAGCCCGAAGGCGTGCACCCACCTGGCGAACAGCATCACGGCCATCGAGCGCAGGTTGTAGCGGTTCTTCGCCGCGAGACGCCGGCGCAGTGTCTCGCCGGTCCTGAGGTCGTCGAACCGCGCGTCCCGCTCCACCGTCCGGGGAATCTCGAAGCACGGCGAACCGAGCAGCCCGACGCCTTCCCTGACCTCCCCGTCCAGGGGCACCATGACCTTCGTCGCCAGCAGGCAGTTCTCACCCGTCCGGCCACCGGCGGGATACGCGATGTTGTTGCCCAGGAAGTTGCGCGCCCCGATCGACGCCCGGGAGAGCCGGAACGACGTGCTGGAGTAGTCCGCGTTCAGGACGGAGAGTCCGTCGGCCACCATCGTGCCGCTGCCGACGGACACCAGGAACGGGGTTTCGTGCTGCACCTCGGTGCCGAAGTTCGAACCCGTCTGCTCGACGTGCGACAGGTCGTATCCGAGCCCGCGCAGATAGTGCACGATGTAGGAACTGTCGCCGAACAGCCAGGCGAAGAACCTGACGTTCGTCATCCGGGCCGTCGCCCGGTGCACCGCGTAGTGGAATCCGTAGAGCGGGTACACCCGGTCGGGCCTGACCACCAGCCTCAGCAGGCGCGGCACTGTGTACAGCACCAGGAGTCCGCCCACCAGGAAGCCTCCGAACAGCACGAGGGACAGCAGCAGCGCGTCGGGGATCAGCTCGGGCCGTGACAGTGCGGCCGTCTGCGGGTCCAGCCGCTTGCCGAGCGCCGGGACCTCGGTGAAGAGCATGTACATTCCGCCGACGGTCAGGGGGATGTACAGGAAGAGGAGCTGGGCCACCGTGACGCACCCGAACCAGGCCCGGCGCACGGTCCCGCACGCGGCCGGCTCGACGCGCACGTAGTCGGTCCCGCCGGGCTCCGCCGGTGAGCCGTGCCAGCGCCCGCCGTCCGGGACCGCCTGGCCGCGGTGCAGGGCCGAGGAGTGGCCGAGCTGCGCGCCGTCGCCCATTGTCGTGTCGATGTCCAGAACGGTCTTCTCACCGACGAACACACCTTGGCCGAGGGTGATGCGGCCTGTCTGGATCCGCCCCGAATGAGCCCGGTAGCCGAGGAGGAACGAGTCCTTGCGGATCACCGTACCGGCGCCGATCGTCACCAGGTCGGTGCAGACCGGCACGGAGCGGGAGAGGATCGTGACCCCCTTGCCGATCCGCGCGCCGAGGGCCCGCAGGTACAGCACGTACAGCGGGTTCCCGACGAAGAGGATCATCGGGTTCGCGTGCAGCAGTACCTTCAGGAACCAGAACCGCAGGTAGCGGGGACCCCAGAGCGGGAACTCGCCCGGGCGCCAGCGGCCCACGAGCACCCATTTGGCGATGATGGGGAACACGCACAGTGCGATGAACCCGAGGCCTCCGAACAGCAGGGACCGCACGTAGATGTCGGCCGCTCCCGAGCCGGCCGCGATCCACTGGTACCCGCGGTCCATGACGAATCCGGCGACCAGGGAGTACACCAGGAAAATCAGCAACTGGAGGAAACCGCAGAGGACATGATTGCGGCTGCTCGTACGCGGTACACGAACCGGTGCGGCGGGGGATGCCGGTGACGAGGCGGTGGGAGAGGCGGCCTCGGGAGCGGTCTCCGTGAGAGCGGCCGCCAGGCTCCGGATCGTGGGGTACCGGTAGATGTCCTTCATGGACGGGGAGGGAAGATCGGTCCTCTTCCTGACCCGTGCGCAGAACTGGGCCATCACCAGCGAGTTGGCGCCGAGATCGGTGAAGAAGTGCCCGTCCACCGGTACGTGCGCGGTGCCCACTACGTCGGCGAGCGCGACGGCGAGTTCCCTCTCGGTGTCCGCTCCCGCCGGACCCGCGTCCTTCCGACTGGTGACCGTGCCTTCGTCCGGTCCTGCTATCTGGACCTCGGAGGACTGTTCCACCATTCGATCTCCTGCAGGGCTTCTGGGACAGCCGACGGCGGGGCACGGCCGGTGCGCGGTCCGAGTGGACCGGGATGCGGCCCGACCGGGCCGTCGGAGGTTCTTGGCGTGTCATTCCTGATCACGAACCGCCAGCTTCAGTTTCGGTCGATCACCGTGAGGCTGCCACTTCGCGGCGTTGGTCATGTTTATTACGAATGACCTAGATACCGGGATTTACCGGCCCTCCGGTGGCCGGGGGCTGCGCGGCGGATCACCCGACCGGCCCTCCCCGGTGCGCCCCGCGAAGCCGCTCACGCCTCGTGCGGCCGACGCGTCCATGCTCGTGTGAGCCCTGTACGCGCCCCCGCCCGGGCGGGCAGACTCCGCCGTGCCGGCACGCGGGACACCGCGGCACCGTCACGCCGGCTGCCCAGTCGTCACCAGGAAGGCGGGTCGGCCACCGTGCTGCTGCGTCTGCCCACATCCGCGTCCGAGGCGCAGGAGTGCCTGGCCGAAGGAGCCGTGCCGATCGGCGGGGCGACCCTGGTGTGGGCCGCCTGGCAGCGGGACGGCTTCCCCGCCCGGGCCATGTCCCTGCGGGAACTGCCTGAGGCCAATGTGATCGGCGGCGACGCGCTGGGCGCCGCCGTGGTCCTCGCCCGCCTCGACGAACGGGTGCCGGACGTGCTGCGCCGCGCCGCCGCCACGGTGGGTACCGGAGCCGTGCGCCGGGCGGCCACGGTCGGCGGCAACCTCCTCGGCAGCACCCTGCGCTGTCTGCTCCCGCCCGCGCTCGTCCTGGACGCCCGCGCCAGGGTGCTCGGCCCGGACGGCGTCCGGGAGACCGGTCTCGCCGAGGTGGCGGCCGGACGCGCGGTGCTGCTGAGCGTGCACTGGCGGAAGCCGCTCGCCGCCGCGTACCGCAAGTTCCCCGGCGCGGACGGGGGCCCGCCGCCCCTGGTCGTCGCCTCCGCGCTGCACGACGGGGAGCGGGGGCCGCGCCTCCGCGTCGCCGTGCGCACCGGCTACGACGTGCTCAGCGAGGACGTCGACCGGGGCGCCGGCGCCGGGGACACCCTCGGCGCGCTGCGTGAGACGCCCCTGGGCGGCCTTCCGCCGGTGGCCTGGAAAGCCGTCCGGGAGCAGGTGTCGGGCCTCCTGGACCGGCCGGAGGGGCGCTGAGCGGTACGCCCGGGGTCAGGCCCACAGCTCCCGGCTGTCGCACACCTGGGCCCCCATGTTCCGCTCCATCATGCGCAGTGCCGCCTCCGCCAGATCCGCGTGGATGTGCGCCACCGCGTCCCGTGGGATCACGACGTCGAAGTGCCGGATGTGGGCGTCGAGGGACGAGTAGAGCACGCACTGCTCGGTGACCTGGCCGGACAGCACGAGCCGCTCGATCCCCTGCTGGTGGAGCAGGTACGTCAGCGGGGTGTCGAAGAAGATCGAATGGCGGGCCTTGACCACGAACAGGGAGCTCCGGTCGGGCCGCAACGGTTCGACGAGGTCGGCATGCGGCCCGGCCAGCGCGTGCTCCAGCAGCTCGCCGTGGTGCGAGCGCCACTCGCCGAAGTTGTCGTTCACGTAGATCACCGGCACGTCCTCGCGCCGGGCCCGTCCCAGGAGGCCGGTCAGCACGGGCACGACGGAGGTCACCGAGGGGATCAGCAGCTCGGCGTCCTTGTGGTCATAGGTGTTGATCATGTCGATGACGATCAGCGCGGTCTTGCCCATGCCGGCAGAGTTCCACTCCGCGGGGGCGGCCAATCGGTCGGTGACAGATAACGATCTCGGCGAACACCTTGCGTAATCCACCAGCGCCTCTAGCCTCCGGCCATGGCTTTTCTATCGCGTCGCCGCCGAGGGGCACGCCTGGCGCCGGAGCTCGGCGACCAGGACCTGGGCAGGCTGCTGAAGTCCCTGCTGGCGACCACGAGGACCGGAACGATCGCGACGACGGACCTGTGCGCCGCCCAACTGTCCCGGCTTCTGGACCAGGAGCCGGGCGACTGGGACCGCCGGACGCACCGCATGAGTGTGCTGGGCGGTTTCCTGGCCGGATCGCATCTGGCGCGGTCCTGGGCCACGCGTGAGCCGCGCGACGCGAACGCACTCGTCCTGCACGCCTGGACCGAGGTCGCCCACGCCCGCACGCGGGGCGGCCTGGACGACGCGGCCGGCACCGTGGACCGCTGTCTGCGGGCCGCCGAACTCGTACCGGAGGATCCCACCCCCTGGGTCGCCCTCCTGGCGGTGGCGCGTCTGGAACGCTGGGCGCAGCCCCGGGTGTTCGGGGTGTGGAACGAGGTGCTCGCGCGCGACCGCTGGAACCGTGAGGCCTATCTGAGCATGCTGGGCTATCTGAACCCCGAGGAGGCCGGATCACGCATCCAGGTCCTGGAGTTCGTGGACACCCTGCGGGCCCGTATGCCCGCGAACGCCCCCTGCGCGGGGACGGAGCTCACCGCCCAGGTCCAGCAGTACCAAGCCGTGCTCGACCGGGGCGGGTTCGAGGCGCTGGTGGCGCGAAACCACTGGTCCCAGGCCATGGCGGCCCAGGCCCTCGACCGTGTCGTCCACACCTGGGTGCGGCCGGGGTTCCTGAACCACGCCGCGGCTGCGGCCGATCTCAACGTCCTCGCCTACGCGTTGCTGGCCGCCGACCGGCGGGTGGAGGCCCGAGCGGTCTTCGAGGTGCTCGACGGCACCGTCACCGCCTGGCCCTGGGAGGCCGGCGGCGACCCGGTCCACGAGTTCGAGCAGGCGCGGCGCAAGGCGACGGCCGGGATGTGACCGGCACCCGTGCCCGTTTCAGAGCGCGTCGGTGAGCAGGGGGAGATAGCCGAGGGAGTGACCGGTCGCCGTCGGGTGGTAGGACTCGCCGAGATCCAGCCAGTCGACGCTGTGCAGCCAGGGTTCGGACGAGCAGATCCCGTGCCCGTCGAACACGCGCCGCACGTCGACGAAGGTGAAGCCGTGGGCGGCGGCGCGCGCGGCGAGCACCTGGTCGAGATGGTCCGAGGCCTCGTTGAGCGCGGACCGCTCGGCGTCCGGCAGGCCGCCCGAACAACTGCCGTGCAACTGGTACAGGCGCGGATAGCCGAACACCACGACGCGGGCGGCGGGCGCCTTGCCGCGGATGGCCGAGTAGAGCCGGTCGAGGTCGCCCGGCAGCGTCTCGTCCGTGGCGGAGCGGGCCTTGGCCACGGCGGACAGGCAGGTGCCGCTGCCGCCCAGCACGCAGGCCGCCATCACGCTGGTGAAGCCCGCGTCCCGGCCGCCCGCCGTGATGGTGACCAGACCGGTGCGCGGGCCGAGCGGGCCGAGCTGCTTCTTCAGCACGTCGCCGGTCCTGGCGCCGTCGCAGGCGGTGAAGCTGAACGACGAGGGGGAGTGGGCCGCGGCCCACAGGGCGGGGAATGACAGGCTGCTGCGCAGGCAGCGCGGCGAGGCGGTGAGGTAGCTGCCGGCTCCGACCCCCGCCGAGTAGGAGTCACCGAGGGCCACGTAGCCCGTGGCCGCGATGCCGGGTGCGGCCGCCGTGGCCGCGGGACCGGCGAGGGTGCAGGCGGCCGCGAGGAGGAGGGCGGCCGCCCAGGGGGCTATGCGGGACTTTCTCATGACTCTCCTCTATCCCGGCCCGGGCCGGGATGCCCGCGCTGGATCCCCGTGCGGCCCGGTCCAGTTGACGGATGCCGCCGCCCGTGGCGCCGGCGGGACGCCCCGTGCGGGAAGGATTGCGGCCGGACGCGGGCACGTGGTGGTGCGCCGTCCCCCCCGGCGGACTTCACCCGATGAGCCGTCACCCGCCCGGCGGCGTAGCGGCCGCCGCTTGCATCGTTGAAACGAACCGTGCATTGGCATGGACCTGACGCGCGTATCGGGACTAGGCTCTGCCCGCGACACTTGAGAGCGCTCTCAGACATCGGCTGTTCCACCCCACTTCTGGAACGACGAAGGGCAACCCCCATGAGACGCACCGGACTTGCGCGTGCCGCCCTGGCCGCACTCCTCGTCCTCGGCGGACTGAGCGCGGCCGGCACCTTCCCCGCCGCCGCGACCGGCTCCGCCGCCGGACCCGCCCCTACCGCACGATCCGCCGAGCCCGCCTCCGAGGGGATCGTCACCGCCATGCGGCGCGACCTCGGCCTGACCCGCACCCAGGCGGTGGCCCGGCTCGCCGCCGAGAAGACCGCCGCCACCCTCGCCCCCAAGATGCGCCGCACGGCCGGCGCCGCATACGCGGGCTCCTGGTTCGACGCCCCGAGCGGGCGCCTGACCGTGGCGCTCACCCGGAACGCCCCGGCCGCCACGCGCCGGGCGGTCGAGCGATCCGGCGCCATCGTCCGCACCGCGAAGCACAGCGCCCGGCAACTGGACGCGGCCAAGGCACGCATCGACCGGCTCACCGCACCCTCGGGGATCAGCGGCTGGCACGTCGATCCGAAGGCCGACACGGTCGTCGTCGAGGTCGTGCGCGGCGAGCGGGCCGACAACGATGTCCAGCGCTTCCTGGCCCAGGCCCGCCGCACCGGGCCCGTCACCGTCGAGGCCACCGCGGCTCCGAGGACCCTGGCCGCCGGCACCGTGGGCGGCGACCCGTACTACACCGGCAACGTCCGCTGCTCCATCGGCTTCTCGGTGTACGGCGGCTTCGTCACCGCCGGGCACTGCGGGCAGCCCGGCGCCGCGGTCAGCGGCTGGGACCGCTCCTACATCGGCACCTTCCAGGGCTCCTCGTTCCCGGACAACGACTACGCCTGGGTCAGCGTGGGCAGCGGCTGGTGGACGGTGCCGGTGGTGCTCGGCTGGGGCACGGTGCCGGACCAGCTCGTACGCGGCTCGAACGTGGCGCCCGTCGGCTCCTCGGTCTGCCGTTCGGGTTCCACCTCGCACTGGCACTGCGGCACGGTGCTGGCGCTGAACGAGACCGTCAACTACAGCCAGGGCGCGGTGCACCAGCTCACCAAGACCAGCGCCTGCGCCGAACCCGGTGACTCGGGCGGCTCCTTCATCACCGGGGACCAGGCACAGGGTGTCACCTCCGGCGGCTGGGGCAACTGCTCCAGCGGCGGCGAGACCTGGTTCCAGCCGGTCAACGAGATCCTCGGCCGGTACGGTCTGACCCTGCACACCTACTGACCGCACGCGGCGGCTCGGGGGGTTCCGCGCCCGGCGCGGAACCCCCACCCGCGCCCCCTGGCACTCCCGGGGCGGCGAGCGCGTCCGCGTGACGGCGGTGGGTCACTGACCGCCGAGTCCGGTCGTGGCGACGGACTTGACGATGTGGCGCTGGAAGAAGACGAAGACCACGACGAGCGGGAGCGCCGCGAGCACGGCGGACGCCATGGTCTGCGCGTACTGGATGCCGTAGGCGTCCTTCACCGAGGTGATGCCGACCGGCAGGGTCATCAGCCGCGGGTCCGACGTCGAGACGCAGGGTCACAGGAAGTTGTTCCAGGCCCCGATGAAGACGAAGATCGCGACGGCGGCGAGCATGGGCCGCGACAGCGGCAGCAGCACGGACCAGAAGACGCGCCAGAGGCCCGCGCCGTCGATGCGGGCGGCCTCCTCCAGCTCCCGCGGCAGCCAGTCGAAGTGCTTCTTCAGGATGAACACCATGCCCGGCGCCACCGTCTGCGGCAGGATCACCGCCGCGTAGGTGTCGACCAGGTGCAGGGTGAACATCGGTGTTCAGGCGCCGCACCATCGCGCGCGCCGCGCGGTCGCTTCGACGCGCAGTTCTCCGACGGCGTCGTCCTCAGCCCGCTGTCCCGGCGCCCGCGCGGCCACCGCGCTACTGGACCGGCCCGCGCCGCCGGACGCCCTGCTCTGCCTCAACGACCACCTGGCGCTGGGCGCGTTGCGCGCTCTGCACGAGGCGGGCCGGTCGGTGCCCGGCGACCTCGACGTCATGGGCTTCGACGACGTCGAGGCCTCCCGCTTCAGCGTCCCCTCCCTGCGACCGTCGCCCCCGACAAGGAGGAGATCGCCCGCAGCGCCGTGTCCCTCCTGCTGGACCGCATCGACGACCCGGAGTCCGGCTCCCCCGAGGACCGGGTGGCGGGGCACCGGGTGATCGTGCGGGAGAGCACCGGGGGCTGAGGCGGTCCGCGGAGTGAACCCCCTCGTCACCCGCGGGCGGTACGCCGAACCCGGGGCCGGGCGCGGACACGCACTCCGTCGCTCAGGGGCAAGCGAACCCGGAGTGACCCGTAGGCCCGCGGGCCCGGTCGGTGTTCACGGGCGCGCGGGCCCACGGGGGATCCGGCAGGGCCCGACACACCGGAACAGGGCCGCGAGCGGCGTCGGGCCGGCGGTTCACAGCACCCGGCGCCGCCGTCCCAGCCATGTCTGGGCGATGACGACCACCGCCAGGAAGGCGCCGCTCACCACCTGCTGGTAGGCCGAGTCCAGGGAGCCGATCTGGTTGATGACGTTCTGGATGACCTTCAGCAGCGCCACCCCGACGAGCGAGCCGCTGATGAACCCGAACCCGCCGGTCAGCAGCGTGCCGCCGATGACCACCGCCGAGATCGCCTCCAGCTCCATACCGGAACCGAGGATCGTCACCCCCGACAGCAGCCACGCCGCGTTCAGCGCGCCCGCGAGGCCCGCGCACACCCCGGACACCGTGTAGACGGCGACCTTGGTGCGGGCCACCGGAGCGCCCATCAGCGCCGCCGCGTCCTCGTTGCCGCCGACCGCGTACACGTACTGACCGAAGCGTGTGCCCCGCAGCACCACCGCGCCCAGCACGAACAGCGCCAGCGTGATCCACACCGGCACGCCGACGCCGAGCAGCGACCCCTGCCCGAGCCGGGTGAAGAACGCGCCCTTGTCCACGAGATACGTCCGCGAGCCCTCGTCGGTCAGCGCCAGCAGGACACCGCGCGCACCGAGCATGGAGGCCAGGGTCACGATGAACGGGGCCAGCCCGGAGCGCGCGATCAGCAACCCGTTGAGCAGGCCGACCAGCCCGCACACCACGAGCGGCAGCAGCAGCGCCACCGCTGTGCCGTACTGCGAACCCCACGCCGCGAGCACCCCGCCGAGGGCGAACAGCGAGCCCACCGACAGGTCGATGCCGCCGGTGACGATCACGAAGGTCATACCCAGCGCGACGACGGCGAGGAACGCCGACGACAGTGCCATGTTCTCCAGGTTGTCACCGGTCAGGAAGGTGTCGAAGCTCAGCGAGGCGACGATCATCGCGAGCACCAGGGTGACCAGCGCGCCGTGCTGCTGGGCGAGCGCGCTCAGCCGCTCCGAGCGGCTAGCCCCCGGCGGCTCGGCGCCGGCCCGGGAGGCGGGGGTCTCTTTCCGCATGGTGGCTTCCCCGGCGTCCGTGGTCATCGCTTCCCCCGTTCGCGTGCCGCGTAGACGGCACCGACGATCACCACGGCCTGCGCGATCTGCGTCCACGACGGGGGCAGGTCGTGCTTGATGAGCGTGGTGGTGAGCAGTTGGATCAGTACCGCGCCCGCGACCGTGCCGCCGATGCGGACCCGGCCGCCGCTGAGCGGGGTGCCGCCCACGACCACCGCGGTGATGGCGGACAGCTCCATCAGGGTGCCCAGCGAGGTCGGGTCGCTCGCGGCGAGCCGGGCGGTCGCCAGCACGCCCGCGATCGCGGCCAGCGCGCCGGAGCACACGTACACCACGACCAGCACCCGGCGCACGGGCAGTCCCGCGAGACGGGCGGCCGGCCGGCTGTCGCCGATGGCCAGCAACTGCCGGCCGAACGTGGAGCGCCGCACGGCGAACGCCACGAGCAGCGCCAGCGCCGCCGCGATCAGCACCAGATAGGGGACGCCCAGCACGTCCCCGGAGCCGAGGGACGCCAGACCGGGGTCGTGTACGTCCTTGAGCTGGGGGAGCAGTACCAGGGCGAGCCCCCGGGCGGCGACCATCAGCGCGAGCGTGGCGACGATCGGCTGCACACCGACGAAGGCGACCAGCGCCCCGCTCGCGAGGCCGGCCGCCATGCCGCCGACGACCGCGATCAGCGCGCCGATCCCGGGCCCGTACCCGAGGTACAGCGACAGCAGCGAGGTGGACAGCGCCATCACCGAGCCCACCGACAGGTCGACGCCCTCGGTGCCGATGGCGAGCGCCATGCCGAGGGCCACGATCAGCACGGGCGCGACCTGCACGGCCTGGGTGCGGAAGTTCTCTGCGGAGGCGAAGTGCGGGGTGAAGGCGAAGTTGAACAGCAGCAGGACCACCACACCGCCGTAGACGCCGTAGTCCTGCAGCAGACGCAGCGTCCGGTCCCGGTCCACCGTGCCCCGGGCGAGGCTCAGTTCAGTCATCGTGCCCTCCGGCCGGTACGGCGGCGATCGCGCGCATCAGCTCGTCCTCGGTGACGGCGTCGCCGGTCAGCTCCCGCACCACGGCCCCGTCCTTGAGGACGATCACGCGGTCGCTGCCCTCGATCAGTTCCTCGGTGTCGGAGGAGATCAGCAGCACCGCCAGGCCGTCGTCGGCCAGTTCGTCGACGAGTGCCTGCACCTCCGCCTTGGCACCCACGTCGATGCCCCGGGTCGGCTCGTCCAGCAGCAGCACCTTGGGGTGCAGGGCGAGCCACCGGGCGAGCAGAACCTTCTGCTGGTTGCCGCCGGACAGTTCGCCCACCTTCTGGTGGGGTCCCGCCGCCTTGATGCGCAGCCGCTTCATGAAGGTGTCGACGATCCGGTCGACGCGGGCGTCGTCGACCAGGCCGAACCGGGACAGTCCCGGCAGCGCGGCGAGCGCGATGTTCTCCCTCACCGACAGGCCCGGCACGATGCCCTCGGTCTTGCGGTCCTCGGGGAGCAGGCTGATACCGGCCCGGATCGCCGCCGCGGTGGAGCCGCCGCGCACCGGTTGACCGGCCACCGCGACCCTCCCGCCGTCGACGGGCAGGGCGCCCGCGATGGCCTTCGCGGTCTCGCTGCGCCCCGAACCGAGCAGCCCGCCGAGCCCGACCACCTCGCCCGGACGCAGCGACACCGACACTCCGTCGAGCTGATGACGGATGCTCAATCCCGCAGCTTCGAGGACCGGTTGAGTCGTGGTGTCGTGGGAGCCGGTGAACTTGGTGAGCCCCTCCTCGCGCACCTCGCCGATCTCCCGCCCGAGCATGAGAGCGACCAGCCGGAGCCGGTCCAGCTCGGCGAGCCGGCCGGTGTGCACCACCCGGCCGTCCCGCAGCACGGTGACCGCGTCGCAGATCTCGTACAGCTCGTCCATGCGGTGACTGACGTAGATCACCGCGATGCCCCGCTCACGCAGGGTGCGGATCACCCGGAACAGTGTGCGCACCTCCCGGGGTTCCAGCGAGGAGGTGGGCTCGTCCATGATCACGACCCGGGCGTCGATCGCCACCGCGCGGGCCAGCGCGACCATCTGCTGGGCGCCGACGCCCAGTTCACGCAGGGGGCGGCGGACGTCGACCCGGATGCCCATCCCGCGCAGGGTGTCCTCCGCCTCCCGGTGCATCCGCCGGAAGTCGATCAGGCCAAGCCGGCCGCGCGGCTCGCGGCCGAGGAACAGATTGCGGGCCACGCTCATCAGCGGGACGAGGTTGACCTCCTGGTAGATCGTGGAGATCCCCGCCTGCTGGGCCTGGAGCGGCGTGGCGAAACGGACCGCGGAGCCGTCGTAGGACATCTCGCCGGCGTCGGGATGGTACACGCCGGTGAGCACCTTGATCAGGGTCGACTTGCCCGCGCCGTTCTCGCCCACCAGGGCGTGCACCTCCCCGGCGCGGGCGGTGAAGTCCACGTCGGACAACGCCCGTACGCCGGGGAAGGTCTTGCACAGTCCGGTGACGTCGAGCATCTCAGAAGGCCTTGCCCAGGTCGGACTTGGCATTGGCCTCGGTGTAGGAGCTGTCCTGGATGACGATGTCCTGGGCGACCTTCTCGCCCTGGGTGAAGCTGTCCAGGGTCTGGAAGGCCAGCGGCCCGAAGCGCGGGTTGGACTCGATCACACCGGAGATCCAGCCGTCCACGATGCCCTGCACGGCGTTGCGCGTGCCGTCGATGGTCACGATCTTGACGTCACCGGGCTTCTTGCCCGCGCTCTTGAGGGCGTTGACCGCGCCGAGGCCCATCTCGTCGTTCTCGGCGTATATGCCCTTGATCCCGGGCTTGGACTGGATCAGGTTCTCGGTGACCGACTGGCCCTTCTCCCGGGCGAACTCGGCGGTCTGCCGGAACACGATCTTCAGGCCCGGAGCCTTCTCCTTGACGCGGTCCTCGAAGCCCTTGGTGCGTTCGGTGGTGACGTTGTTGCCGGCCGCGCCGAGCAGGATCGCGATCTCGCCCTTGCCACCGGTCGCGGCGATCATCTGGTCGGCCGCCCGCTTGCCCTGCTCGACGAAGTCGGAGCCGATGAAGCTCACATAGTCCTTGCAGGCGGTGGCGTTGATCTTGCGGTCGACCGTGACGATCGGGATGTGCTTGGCGGCCGCCGTGCGCAGCACGGGTTCCCAGCCGTCCGAGTTGAGCGGGGCGATGACCAGGAGGTCGGCGCCCTTGGCGATGAGGTCCTGGACGTCGCTGATCTGCTTGGAGAACTGCGACTGGGCGTTGGCGGTGAGCAGTTTGACGCCCCGCTTCTGTGCCTCCGCCTTGATGGAGGCGGTCTCCGCGATCCGGAAGGGGTTGGCCTCCTTCTCGGACTGGGAGAACCCGACGGTGGCGGACTTCAGGTCCAGCTTCTTGCCGCCGTAGGCGTCGATGGCGCAGGCCGGTCCGGAACCGCCGCTCGGCGAGGCGACGACCTGGCCGGCGTCCTTGTCCTGCGAGGCGGCCTTGTCGCCGCCGGAGTCGTCCTCCGACTTCGCGCATCCGGTCATGAGGGCCAGGCTCGTGGCGAGTCCGGCGGCGATGAGGGTCCGCGCACAGGCGCGACGCAGTGGTGCTGTGGGCTTCATGGGAGTCCCCAAACGGCGTGGCCCCGGGGCGCCGTTGGCGCTCACGGGGGTAGGACGGCTTGCGGTCAACTCGGCGTGCACGTCGTTCAGGGGAGGTTTTTACATCGTTGGAAGAGCGCTGTAAACCCTCCCGTCCGAAATCCCGGCCGGGCGCCCTGGGTTCCGCGTCACCGTCGCCCGAGTGTGCTCTCCCGCTCCACCAGCCGGAATTCGGCGGTGAGTTCGCGCCCGCCGGGCTCCTCGCGTCCCGACAGACTGCGCAGCAGAGAGCCCACCGCCATCCGCGCGATGGCCTGCTTGTCCGGCGCGATCGTGGTGAGCGACACCGCGCCGAAACGGCCTTCGGCGATGTCGTCGAAGCCCACCACGGCGACGTCCCACGGCACCCGCAGACCCCGCTCGTGCAGCACCCGCATCGCACCGATCGCGATCAGGTCGTTCAGCGCGAACACCGCGTCCGGCCGCACGCCCGAGTCGAGCAACTCGGCCATGGCCCGCGCGCCGTCGTCCCGGTCCCAGCCGCCGACCGGGACCACCAGGTCGTCCGGCGCCGGCACCCCGGCCGCCGCCAACTCCTGCCGCCAGCCGACGAGTCGCAGGTGGGCCGGGCGGTTCGCGGAGTCCGTGCGGGCGCCCAGGTAGGCGATCCGGGTGCGGCCCCGGCCCAGCAGATGGCGTACCGCGGCCCGGGCGGCGGCCACGTTGTCGATGGCGATGTGGTCGTGCGGGGCGTCGTACTCGCGCTCACCGAGCAGCACCAGCGGAACGTCGTCGGACCGCCCCTGCAGGTCCTCGGCCTCCAGTTCCAGCGGGCTGAGGATGAGTCCGTCGATCACCCGGGCCCGGAAGCCCTGACTGACCAGCACCTCCTGCTCGCGCCTGCCGCGGGTGTGGTCCAGCAGCACGGTGTACTCGTGCTCCGCCGCCGCGTCGACCACCGCGCCCGCCAGTTCGGCGAAGTACGGGTTGCCCAGCTCCGGCACGGCCAGCGCGATGATGCCCGTGCGGCCCTTGCGCAGATGCCGGGCGGTCAGGTTCGGCCGGTAGCCGAGCTCGTCGATGGCCTGCTGCACCCGGGCCCGCATCCCGGGTGTGACGTGCGGATAGTTGTTCACGACGTTGGACACGGTCTTGATCGAGACGCCGGCCCGCTCGGCCACGTCCTTCAGGCTGACCCGCAAGGGGATCTCCTCGGCATCGATGGGAGCTCCGAAGGGCGGAGCCATGTCATGACTCTGGACAGCGGCCGGGAGCCGTGCTCTCATGCCAACTGCCGTGCTTCCAACGTTGTACAGACTGAAGCAGAGAGCCGCCACCCTTCCTCAGCCACAGGGAGATCCGTGCGCATCAGATCGTTCCGACATCGACTCTCACTCCTCCTGGCAGCCGCCCTCGGCGTGGCCGGACTGACCGCGGCGCCCAGCGCCACCGCGGCGGACGACCCCGTCGAGGTCCACGGCCTCAAGGGCGAGTACTACACCCAGTCCGCCCCCGGAGCCTTCGACTTCGACCAGCTCAAGGCCACCGGATTCGACCCGGAACTCGACTTCGACTCCCTGGAGTCCCGCCTGAACTCGGCCACCGGCCGGTCGGACGACGTCAGCGTCCGCTGGACCGGCCGGATCGTGCCCGAGAAGACCGGTGCCACCACCTTCTCGATCATCGGTGACAACGGATTCCGCCTCTGGGTCGACGGCAGACTCGTCATCGACCACTGGGTCGACGACTGGGACCGCGAACAGACCGGCGACCCGGTCGAGTTGACCGCCGGCAAGGCGTACGACATCAAGGTCGAGTACTTCGAGCACTACGGAGGCTCCAACCTCCATCTGCGCTGGACGCCGCCGGGCGGCACCAAGACCGCGGTACCGCAGTCGGCGTTCCTGCTGCCCGAGGGGTACGCCTACGACGGCGCCATCGCCACCACCGTCCTGAAGGACGGCCGCACCCTGCGGCTCGACTTCGCCCAGGCGCTGGCCAAGCCCACCGCCGCGCTGACCAGCCACCTCGGCGCCGTCATCGGCGGCGCCACCTGGCCGCTCGGCACCGCCCGGCTGGACCCCGCCGACCCCAGATCCCTGCTGGTCTCCCTGAAGGAACCGGTCGTCGGCAACAAGTCCGGCACGGCGCCCGGCCTGGCGGACGTCCGCTACGACGGCGAGGGCGGACTCACCGGCGAGGACGGCAACGTTGTCAGCGCGTTCTGGAGCAGTGGCGGCAACCACTCCACCTACGAGCTGCGCACCAAGTGGGCCGACGACGTCACCCCGGCCAACGCCCACCGCGAGTACCCCAGGCCGCAGCTGACCCGCGACGCCTGGCAGAACCTCAACGGGAGCTGGCAGTTCGCCGCGGCCAAGCAGGGCGAGCAGCCGCCGGTGGGCCGCACCCTGGGTGAGCGGATCCTGGTCCCGTACCCCGTCGAGTCCCAGCTCTCGGGCATCGAACGGCACGAGGACCGCATGTGGTACCGGCGCACCTTCACCGTCCCGGCCGGCTGGAAGGTCGGCGACCACAAGCGGCTCCAGCTGAACTTCGGCGCCGTCGACTGGCAGGCCGACGTCTACGTCAACGGCACCAGGGTCGCCGAACACAAGGGCGGCTACGACAAGTTCAGCGCCGACATCACCGACGTCCTGAAGCCCGGCCGCACCCAGGAGCTGATCGTCGGGGTCTACGACCCGACGGACGCCTCGGGCGGCGAGAACCCGCCCATGGGCAAGCAGCGACTGGACCCGAGCGGCATCTGGTACACCCCGTCCTCCGGTATCTGGCAGACCGTGTGGCTGGAACCCGTCGCCGCCGACCACGTCGACCAGCTGAAGCTGACCCCGCACGTCGACACCGGCACGCTCACCGTCGAACCGCAGGGCGCGCGCGACGGGGTACCGGTCACCGCGACCGCCTACGACGGCAAGCGCCGGGTGGCCACGGCCACCGGCAGCACCGGCCAGGCCCTCACCCTGAAGATCCCGAAGGCCCGTCTGTGGTCCCCGGACGACCCGTTCCTCTACGACCTCGAGGTGAAGGTCGGCGACGACCGGGTGGGCAGCTACTTCGGGATGCGCTCCATCGCCGTGGAGAAGGTGAACGGCGTGCCGCGCACCGTCCTCAACGGCAAGCCGGTCTTCATGATGGCCACCCTCGACCAGGGCTTCTGGCCCGACGGCCTGCACACCGCGCCCAGCGACGAGGCACTGGCCTACGACCTGAAGATGCACAAGCGGATGGGATTCAACTCCGTCCGCAAACACATCAAGGTCGAACCCGACCGCTGGTTCTACTGGGCCGACCGGCTCGGCCTGCTGGTGTGGCAGGACATGCCTGCCATGACGGCCGGGGTGAACCCGTCGACCGCCGCCCGCGCCGAGTACGAGCGGGAGATGAAGCAGATGATCGACGAGCACATCAGCAGCCCGTCGGTCGTCATGTGGGTGGTCTTCAACGAGGGCTGGGGCCAGTACGACATCGGCCGCGTCGCCTCCCAGGCCAAGGCCTGGGACCCCACCCGCCTGGTGAACAACATGTCCGGCCTCAACCTGGGGGCGGACGGCGGAGCCGGCGACGTCATGGACGAGCACGGCTATCCGAGCCCGGCCCTGCCACCGCATCCGGACGGCCGACGCGCCCTGGTCGCGGGCGAGTACGGCGGTCTCGGCCTCGCGGTGCCGGGGCACGCCTGGTCGGTGCAGCAGTCCTACGTGGACGTCGACCCCAGCACCTACACCGACGACTACCTGGACAAGCTCGGTGAGGTGCACGCGCTGGCCTGCAAGGGCGGCAACGGCGCCGTCTACACGCAGATCTCGGACGTCGAGGGCGAGCTCAACGGCCTGATGACGTACGACCGCAAGGTGACCAAGCCCGACGTGCGGCGACTGAAGGCGGCCCAGGACGCGCTGATCGACGACGCCTCACGGGCGGTCGTGGCGGGCTGCGCCTGACCTCGGGGCAGCGGCGGCGGCCGTCGCCTCCCCGCGAACCGCCGTACCGCTGCCCGGGGCCACTGCCGTGACCGTCCCCGGCCCGGTCCGTCCGCCGCTTCGACGGCGGGTGGGCCGGGCCGGGCCCGTACGGGCGAGGAAGGGGCGGTTCCGTGCGCCTGCTCCGGCGTTCAGGGGGCAGACGGGGCAGGGAAGGAACTTCCCAGGAGAGGAATCCACCCATGCTCGGCATAGGCGCGGCAGTACTGTTCTTCATCTCATTCCTGATCAACGCGGCGGACCTCAGCACCAATGACACGTTCTCCTCGGTCAACGTCATGCTGCTGGGCCTGACCCTGCTGGCGCTGCACGTGGCGGGCATCGGCTCCACCTGGTCCCGCAGACGCTGAGCCCCGACGCCGAACGGCCGGTGACGATCCGTCATCGGCCGTTCCGCGTTCTCAGGGCCGCCGCCCCCAGGCCATCACCATGCCCGGGCCCAGCTCGGCGAACCGGGGCGAGGCCAGGTAGGCCAGTGCCTCGTCGATGACGGCGCCGTCCACCCGCCCGGTCTCCTCCAGCCGGGGCCGCATCCGGTTCCACGTCTCGGACCAGAAGAGGGTGAGGGGGCTGCCCGCGATCATCGGCGGGCAGCAGAGCTCCGCGGCGACGTCGCTCAGACCCTCCTCCCGCAGGAAGCGCGGGTACGCCGGGACGGAGGTGGTGTCGGTGCCGATCGTCGACCTCAGCGCCTGCCACATGGCGTCCATGACCCGCCGGTACGCGGACGAGGTGTCCAGTGGATCCGGCACCTCGAAGGCATCGGCGAGCACCAGCCGGCCGCCGGGGTTCAGCCATCCCGCGAGCCGGGAGATGATTCCCCGCCGCTCGGGCAGGTGCATGAGCACGAACCGGGCGTGGATCAGGTCGAAGGTGCCGGGCCGAAGACCCTCGTCCGTGAGATCGGCGGTGAGCACCCGCAGCCGCGGGTCCGCCAGGGTGCTCAGACCGCTGGTGTCCCGGTCCAGCGCGACGACCTCCGCCGCCCCGGTCTCCTCCAGCAGCCAGCGCGTCACCGTGCCGGTCCCGGCCCCGACGTCCAGACAGCGGGCTCCGGGGCCCACGCCGAGCGCCCGGAGCCGCCCGGTGGTGACGGGGTCGTACGCCAGGGCGGCGGCGTCGATGCGCTCGGCCTCCTGAGGGTGCCCCGGCTCGAAGAGCGTTTCTCCGTAGTGGCCGTCGCCGACTGCTCCACCGGGCGGCGCACCGGTCATGACCGGGCCTCCCGCCGCTCGGCGGAGCAGGCTTCGTGCGGGGGGCCGAAGGCCTGGGGCGGAGGTGCCGGTCGTCCGGCGGGGGCGGTCTCACTCGGCATGCGGCGAGCGTCCGTCACGGTGCCGAGGCTGTCAATCGACACACCCGGCGGGGGGCGGACGCACCGCCGAACGGCTGTGACGGTGCGCCGCCCTCGCCCTTGTGATCGTCCCGGACCCGGCATCGGCACCGGCCGGGGAATATCCCGGCCGGGTGTGACCTTAGGCTGGACGAACGTAGAAGCTGCAGGGCGAGGGAGCGACCGATGACAGTGGGAACCCAGCGAGCCGTACTGGCCGGCGGTTGTTTCTGGGGCATGCAGGATCTGATCCGCAAGCAGCCCGGCGTCGTGTCCACGCGCGTCGGCTATTCCGGCGGAGACACGCCGAACGCCACCTACCGCGATCACGGCGACCACGCCGAGGCCATCGAGATCGTCTTCGATCCCGCGGCCACGAGCTACCGCGACATCCTGGAGTTCTTCTTCCAGATCCACGACCCGACCACGCGGGACCGCCAGGGCAACGACATCGGGCGCAGCTACCGGTCCGCGATCTACTACGCGGACGAGGAGCAGCACCGCGTCGCCGTGGACACGATCGCCGACGTCGAGGCGAGCGGACTGTGGCCGGGGAAGGTGGTCACCGAGGTCGAGCCCGTGGGCGACTTCTGGGAGGCCGAGCCCGAGCACCAGGACTACCTGGAGCGCTATCCGAACGGCTACACCTGCCACTTCCCGCGCCCCGGCTGGAAGCTGCCGCGCCGGGCCTCGTCCACGGCGAACTGAGGCGGGGCAACCGGCCGGGGATCCCGTCGCCGGCCGGAAGTCCCTTCACCGGCCGTGAGCCCGGTGGGCCGTCGGACCGTCAGGCGGCGGGGGCCGGCGCGTCGAAGTAGTGGCCCTTGCCGAGGTCGGCGAGGAGTCCGGGCTCGCCCGGTTCCCAGCCCAGCAGTGCGCGGGGGAGGGCGTTCGAGGCCGAGGGGCCGAGGCCGAGGAAGCCGCCCAGCCGGGAGCGGCAGGCGCACCCCCGGGCATTCGGCCTCAGAAGACCGGCCGCACCTCTCCCACCTCCCGGCCGCCGCCCAGCAGGGGCATGCGGCCCACGCGGTCGACCACGGGCGCCGTGACACCGGCCAGGCGCAGGGCGCGAGCCAGGACCGGTCCCAGGGCCCGGCCGCCGCCGTCCTCGATCTTGAGGGCCAGGGCGCGTCCGTCCGGCAGGGCGAGCCCCTGGACGGCTTCCGCGCCCACCTTCGCCAGCGTGCCCGGCAACTCCCGCATCAGCCAGGTGTCGTGACGGCGGGTGCCGGCGACGTACTCGGGGTGGGCGCGCATGGCGTCGGCGACCCGTCGCTCGGCCGTGCCGGGCTCGGCGAGGACGTGGGAACGGAAGGCGCGGGCGAGGCCGGTCAGGCTGATCGCCATGAGCGGTGCCCCGCAGCCGTCGGTGCCGACCGCCGCCACCGGCTCCCCGGCCGCCTCCTCCACCGCCGTCCGGATGAGCCGCTGGAGCGGGTGTCCGGGGTCGAGGTACGACTCCAGCGGCCACTCCCGCAAGGCGGACGCCGCGAGCATCGCCGTGTGCTTGCCGGAGCAGTTCATGGCCACCGGATCACGGCGGGCGCCCGCCGCCAGGTACCTCTCCTGCTCCTCCTGGTCCAGGGGGAGGGCGGGCGGACAGAGCAGGTCCTCGGGGCTCAGCCCGTGCTCGTCGAGCATCGTGCGGACCAGGTCGCGGTGAAAGGCCTCGCCCGAGTGGCTGCCGGCCGCCAGGGCCAGCCGTTCGCCCGCGAGCGGCAGTCCCGCCCGCAGCATGCCCGCCGCCTGCATCGGCTTGTTGGCGGAGCGAGGGAACACAGGGGACGTCACGTCGCCGAGCGCCAGCTCCACCGAGCCGTCCGCCGCGAGCAGCACCAGGCTGCCCCGGTGCCGCCCCTCGACGAATCCGGAACGGACGACCTCGGCGAGGACCGGAGCGGTGCGTGACTCGGCTGTGGCTGTGGCTGTGGCTGTGGTGGTGGCGGACTCGGACATGGGCGGTGACCTCCCGGACGCGGATCGGGGCGGCCCGCCCGTCCGGCCGCCCCGGATCGGCGGAGCCGCCGGCCGGCCGAGCGGGTCGTCCACCTGGGCTTCCGCGTCACGGTACCGGCGAGTGATCTCCGCGCCGCGGCCGGAGGTGCGGTGCCCTCGGGCCGTGATCCCCTGACGCCTGCCGTCACTGCCGTCACTGCCGTCACTGCCGGTCGGGGTCGAGGGGCGCCTGCCGGCCCTGCGCCCCGGGCGCTCCCGTGCGCAGGCCGTCCATGACGAGGTCGAGGAGCCTGGCGGCGCGTGACCGCCAGTCGTCGTGCGGGTCGAGCTGCCAGAGGCCCGCGATGGCCAGAACGAAGTCGTCCGCAGTGATGCCGGGGCGGATCGTGCCGGCCTCCTCGTTGGCGCGCAGCAGCAGTTCCGCCGCGGAGGTCACCGGAGTGTGCGTCGGCTTCGCCGGACTGCCCGGTGTGCCCGTGACCTGGCGGATCGCGTCGGCCAGGCCGGCCTTGGCCATGGCGAACTCGGCCAGCCGGTCCATCCAGGCGCGCAGGGCCTCCTCGGGCGGCCGGGTCCGCAGGAGTTGGGCGGCGCTGTCGGCGACCTGCTGTATCTCGTGCCGGTAGATCTCCAGGACGAGCGCCTCGCGATTGGGGAAGTTCCGGTAGAACGTGCCCTGCCCGACGCCGGCCTTCTTGGCGATCGCGCTCAGCGGGGCGTCCGCGCAGCGCGTCAGCTCAACGAGGGCGACCTCCAGGATGCGCTCACGGTTGCGCTGCGCGTCCGAGCGCCGGGGTGAGTCGTCTCTGAGTGGCACTCGTCCTCCTCGCAGGTCCGTGGCCGAACCTCGCCCTTGCTAACCGGACAGCTGTCCGTTAGGTTTTCCAGGTAGCGGACAGCTGTCCGGTTGTTGCGTCCACGATAGCCGGGGCCGGGAACCCGCGGCAGTCCGCGTCCGTCCTTTCGGTCCAAGCGCCCCGCACCTCGGTTCGCCCCCTGCGGCAACGGCCCGCACCAGGCACTCCCCGCACTGTCCGGCACTCCGTCGCCGGGCCACCCCCCATCTTCCTGGAAATGCGAAAGAAGCTGCTCATGGCCTCATCGACGTCCAGTGTCATCACCTTGAAGATCAACGGCGAGAAGTACACACTGCCCGTCGACCACCGCACCACCCTGCTCGACGCCCTGCGCGAGCGCCTCGATCTCACCGGTACCAAGAAGGGCTGCGACCAGGGCCAGTGCGGTGCCTGCACCGTCCTGGTGGACGGGCGCCGGACCGTGGCCTGCCTGCAACTGGCCGTGGCGGCCGAAGGCCGCGAGATCACCACCGTCGAGGGCCTGGCCGACGGCGATCAGCTCCATCCCGTGCAGCAGGCCTTCCTCGACCTGGACGGCTTCCAGTGCGGCTATTGCACACCGGGTCAGATCTGTTCGGCGATCGGAGTGATCGAGGAACACGCGGCGGGCTGGCCCAGCGCCGTCACCGGCGACATCAGTCCCGAAGCGGGACCGCCACCCCTGACCGCCGAGGAGATCCGGGAACGGATGAGCGGCAACCTGTGCCGCTGCGGCGCCTACGTCTCCATCGTCCGGGCGGTGGCCCGCGCGGCCGGGGCCGATGCCGACGCCACCGCTTCCACCAGGACGGCGGCGGGTACGAAGGAGGTTGTGGCATGAGGGAGTTCGGCTATCAGCGGGCGTCCGACGTCGCCGGTGCCGTCGCCGTGCTCGGTGCCGACCCGGACGCGCGCTTCCTCGGCGGCGGCACCAACCTCGTCGACCTGATGAAGACCGGTGTCGAGCGGCCGGCCCGGCTCGTCGACATCCGTGAACTGCCGCTGGACGAGATCGAGCCGACCGAGGACGGCGGCCTGCGGATCGGCGCGACCGTCACCAACGGCGACCTCGCCGCCCACCCCGCCGTCCGGCGCCGCTACCCGGTGCTGGCCCAGGCCGTGCTGGCCGGGGCGTCCGGGCAACTGCGCAACATGGCCACCGTCGGCGGCAACCTGCTGCAGCGCACCCGCTGCGGCTACTTCACCGACGTCACCAAGCCCTGCAACAAGCGCGTCCCCGGCAGCGGTTGCCCCGCCGTCCAGGGCGAGCACCACAACCACGCCATTCTGGGGGCGTCCGACCACTGCGTCGCCGTGCACCCCTCGGACATGGGTGTCGCGCTCACCGCGCTCGACGCCGTCGTTCACTTCGAAACCGCGGACGGGCCGGGCGAGTCGCCGCTCGCCGAGTTCTACCTGCCCGTCGGTGACACCCCGCACCGCGAGACCGCGCTGCCACCGGGCGCCCTGATCACCGGTGTCTCGCTGCCGCCCGCCCCGGTCGCCGCCCACTCCCGCTACCGCAAGGTGCGCGAGCGGGCCTCGTACGCCTTCGCCATCGGCTCGGTCGCCGCCGCGCTCGACATCCACGACGGAGTCGTCCGGGACGCACGCCTGGCCCTGGGCGCGGTCGCCTCCCGCCCCTGGCGGGCCCGTGCGGCCGAACGCGTCCTGACGGGTGCGCCCGCCGGCGCCGAGACCTTCGCCGCCGCCGCGGACGCCGAACTGGCCGCGGCCCGGCCGCTGCCCCACAACGGATACAAGGTGACCCTGATGCGCAACCTCGTGGTGGCCGTCCTGACCGAACTCGCCGAGGAGGCCGCCCGATGACCACCGTCACGACCGGCACTCCCGCGCAGGCGGCCTCCGTCGGCACCGCGCACACCCGCGTCGAGGGCAGGGACAAGGTCACCGGAGCCGCCCGCTACTCGGGAGAGATCCCCTTCGAGGGCCTGGCGCACGGCTGGCTGGTGCTCTCCACGGTCGCCCGCGGCCGCATCAGCGCCCTCGACACCGACGCGGTCCTGGCCATGCCGGGCGTCGTCGCCGTCCTGGACCACCGCAACGCCCCGCGCGTCAACACCGACTACGTCGGCATGCTGGGCACGCCCCCGGACCCCACCTGCGCCGTCTTCCAGCACGACCGGGTGCCGCACCTGGGCTGGCCGGTGGCGCTGGTCGTCGCCGAGACGTCGGAACAGGCCAGGGAGGCCGCCGAGTCGCTCGTCGTGCACTACGAACAAGAGCCCCACGACATCGACTTCGACGGCGAGCACCCGGACGCCTACCCGGTGGACGGCTTCATGCCGGCGGTGACGGAGAAGGGCGACCTCGACGCCGAACTGGCCGCGTCCGCGCATGTCGTGGACGCCGAGTACACCACCCCCGAAGAGCACCACAGCATGATGGAGCCGCACGCGGCGACCGCCCGCTGGGACGGCGGCCGGCTCGAGGTGGTCGACTCCAACCAGGGCGCCACCTGGGTCGTCGGTGAACTCGCCAACCTCTTCTCGCTCGACCCGGCCTCGGTGCGGGTGCGCTCCGAGCACGTCGGCGGCGGCTTCGGCAGCAAGGGCGTCCGCGCCCACCAGGTGGCCGCCGTGATGGCGGCGACCGCCCTGCGGCGTCCTGTGCGCGTGGTGCTGACCAGGCGTCAGATGTTCTCGCTGGCCGGCTACCGCAGCCCCACCACGCAGCACGTCAGGCTGGGCGCCGACGCCACCGGCCGGCTGCGCGCCCTCGAGCACCGCTCGGTGAGCGTCACCTCCACCGTGCACGAGTTCGTCGAACCCAGCGCCGGCGTGGCACGGGTGATGTACGACGCCGACGCCCACCACACCGCCAACCGCGTGGTACGGCGCGACCTGCCGACCCCGACCTGGATGCGCGCCCCGGGCGAGGCACCCGGCTCGTTCGCGCTGGAGGCGGCACTGGACGAACTCGCCGAGAAGTGCGGCATCGACCCGATCGAACTGCGCCTGCGCAACGAGCCGGAGCGGGGACCGGTCTCCGGCCTGCCCTTCGCCGGACGCAACCTGCCCGCCTGCTTCCAGGAGGGCGCCCGCAGGTTCGGCTGGGCGGACCGCGACCCGCGCCCCGGGCGGCGCCGCGACGGCCGCTGGCTGCTCGGTACCGGCACGGCCGCGGCCTCCTTCGGCGCCGGCGCCGCGCCGTCCACCGCCACCGCGACCGCCCACCCGGACGGCACCTTCACCGTCCGCATCGCGGCGGCCGACATCGGCACCGGAGCCCGCACCGCGCTCACCCTCGTGGCCGCGGACGCGCTGGGTGTCGCTCCCGACCGCGTCCGGGTCCGTATCGGCGACAGCGACTTCGGCCCGGCCATGATCGCCGGTGGCTCCATGGGCACCCGCTCCTGGTCCTGGGCGGTCACCACAGCCGGCGCCGAACTGCGTGAACGACTCGCCCTGAGCGGCGACATCCCGGCGGAGGGCATCACCGTACGGTCGGACACGACCGCGGCCATCGGCGCCCTCGCACCCGCCGAACGGCACTCCTACGGCGCCCAGTTCGCGGAGGTCGCCGTGGACGTCGCCACCGGCGAGGTCCGCGTGCGCCGCATGCTCGGCATCTTCGCCGCCGGCCGGATCGTCAACCCGCTCACCGCACGCGGCCAGTTCCTGGGCGGCATGATCTGGGGCATCTCCATGGCCCTGCACGAGGAGGCCGTCCGGGACCGCGCCAGCGGTGGTCATGTCGGCGCCGACCTCGCCGGTTACCACGTGGCCACGCACGCCGACGTCCCGCACATCGAGGCCGACTGGATCGAGGACACCGATCCCGACGACCCGGTCGGGATCAAGGGCATCGGCGAGATCGGCATCGTGGGCGCCGCGGCCGCCATCGCCAACGCGGTCTGGCACGCGACCGGCGTACGCCAACGCAACCTGCCGATCCGGCCCGACCGCGTCCTCACGGCCGCCGGAGGAGCGCCGGATGCTTGATCTGGCCGAGGAGCTGGACCACTGGATCGAGGAGGGCCGGGAGTTCGCCGTCGCCACCGTGGTGGCCGTCGCCGGCAGCGCGCCGCGCGGACCCGGCGCGGCCCTCGCCGTCGACCGCGAGGGCACCGTCATCGGCTCGGTCTCCGGCGGGTGCGTGGAGGGCGCCGTGTACGACCTGTGCCAGGAGGCGCTGGAGACCGGTGAGAGCGTGCTCCAGCGGTTCGGCTACAGCGACGAGGACGCCTTCGCCGTCGGCCTGACCTGCGGTGGCACCATCGACGTGCTGATCACGCCGGTAGGCGCGCCGGAGCCCGCCCGGACGGCTCTGGCGTCGGCCCTGACGGCGGCCGCCCGCGGCGAGCCGGCCGCCCTCGCCCGGGTCGTCCGGGGTCCGGCCGAACTCCTCGGCCACGCCCTGCTGGTACGGCCCGACGGCACGCACGAGGGCGGTCTGGGCGGCCACCGGGAACTGGACCGGACGGCGGTGGCGGAGGCCTCGGCGCTGCTGGAGGCGGGTCGCACCGGCACGGTGGACATCGCCGAGGACGGCTCGCACTGCCCCGGCGGCATCACCCTGCTGGTCGAGGCGAACGTGCCGCCCCCACGCATGATCGTCTTCGGTGCGGTGGACTTCGCGTCCGCCCTGGCCCGGGCGGGCAAGTTCCTCGGCTACCACGTGACCGTCTGCGACGCCCGGCCCGTCTTCGCCACTCCGGCCCGCTTCCCGGACGCCGACGAGGTCGTCGTCGACTGGCCCCACCGCTATCTGCGGCGGACGGAGACCGACGCCCGTACGGTGCTGTGCGTCCTCACCCACGACGCGAAGTTCGACGTACCGCTGCTGAAGGTGGCGCTCGCGCTGCCGGTGGCGTTCGTCGGAGCCCTCGGCTCGCGCCGGACCCACGAGGACCGTGAGCGGCGGCTGCGGGAAGAGGGCGTGAGCGCACCGGAACTGGCCCGGCTCCGGTCCCCGATCGGACTCGACCTCGGCGCCCGCACCCCGGAGGAGACGGCCCTGTCGATCGTGGCGGAGATCGTCGCCGCCCGGCGGGGCGGCACGGGCGTCCCCCTCACCGGCACGGACACCCCGATCCACCGCGACCGTCCGGACCACCAAGGGGCGACGGCGGCCTGAACCGGAACCGGCGCCCGCTCAGGCCGCCGGTTCCGGCTCCGCGGCCGGCGTCCCGTGCGCCCCGGCCGCGAAGGCGAGGATCTCCGGGACCGCCTCGCGCAGGGTGCGGAAGTGGCGGTGCGCACCGGCCACCGGTGCGGGGGAGTTGACGCCCCATACGGTCATGGCGGCGCGCCGTCCGGATTCCACCCCGGACGGCGCGTCCTCGACGACCAGGCAGTCCCGCGGCTCGGTGCCGAGCCGCCGCGCGGCCAGCAGATAGGGGACCGGCGACGGCTTCCCCTCCTCGACCGAGCCGGCGTCCACGAGCACATGTGGAACCGGCAGCCCGGTGCGGGCGAACCGCCCCCGCACCCGGTGCTCGTAGTTGGAGGTCACCAGCCCCCAGCAGCCGGCCGGCAGCGCGGGCAACAACTCGCTCGCACCGTCGAAGGAGGAGTACTCGCCGTTCCGAACGTCGTCGTCCTCCAGTTCGTGCAGCGCCGCCAGGCACTCCCGAGGGTCCTCGCCCGGCGCGACCACGGCGAACGTCTCCATCGGCCGTGTCCGCAGGGCGACTCGGTAGACCTCGGCGGGATCCAGTCCGTATCGTCCGGCCCAAGTGGCCCAGACCTGGCGCTGGTTCGTCACGGCGTCGATCAACGTGCCGTCGACGTCGAAGAGGACGTACTTCCGTACCCCGGTGCTGCTGAGTTCGCTGGTCACAGGGTGAATCATGTCAGCGAGCCGGCGGAAGGGAAGCGCGGTGAGCACTCCTGGCGGCGCGGTGCGGTTACGGCAGATTCACGAAGGGGGACAGGAAGGCCCGGGCTCCAGGGGTGTCGAGTCGGTAGGTGACGTTCGTGGCGTAGCAGGGGGTGTCGCCGGTGATGGTCGTGGAGGTGAGGATTCTCTTCCCGCCGAGCAGCGCGAAGTTGGGGCCGCCGGAGTCGCCGTAGCAGGCCCCGCCGTTGCCCTGGGGTGCCGTCATGCCGAGGCGGACCCATGCCTTGTCGAGGGCGTTGAAGCTCACGGGCGCCTTCATGCGGACCCCGCCGCCCGGATGCGTCTGGCCGCCCGCACCCCGAGCCGCCTCCTGTGTGCCGTACCCGGCGACGACCCAGTCGGCGGAGTTCAGATCCTTCGACGTGAGAGTGCCCAACTGGTTCGCGGCCGGCAGGGTGGCCGGGGTGAACGACCAGCGGGACGCGACCTTCGCGGCGGGCAGTTCGATCACCGCGATGTCGTGCGGGTCGGAGGACGGACCGGGGTAGTCGGGGTGCGTGTGCGCGACGCCTTCGACCGCGACGGCCTCGGCCTGGGCCGCCGGGTCACCCGGGTGCCGTTTCGCGGCGGCGTCGAGCCCGGCCTGGACGTCCTGGTCGAGGGAGACGTAGAACCTGACGCCGGCCGGCCAGTCGCTGGTGCAGTGCGCGGCGGTCAGGAAGGTGTTCGCGTCGATCATGGTGCCGGAGCACACCCAGTCGGTGCGGTCCGGGGTCGCCGGATCGCCGTCGGCGTCCCAGGTGGCCACGAGGGCGCCGACCTCGGTGCGTTCGGGCGCGGGAGTGGCGTTGTACGAGTTGATCGCGGAGGACGGCAGCGCGGCGGCGAGGACGAGGGCGCAGGTGGCCGCGGTGACGGCGGTGACGCGTATGGCGGTCAAGAAGAACCCCTTCACTGGGTATGTGGGACAGGTGTTCTCCTGTGGGGAGGTAGGGAGCATTGAAGTGGCTGGGGCGGCTCGCCACAAGACGGCGCAGCGTGAAGTGCGCGCCGGCGACCGGCCCGCCGCCGCACGTGGCCGGGACCCGGCCGGTCCGCCGGCGTGTGCGCTGCCGGTGCCGGGCCTGGGCGGCCCCGCGTCGGTGTGATCGAATACTCTGGGCGCAGTCGGCCAACGACTGGCCGATGTGGGCGATCCCGGCGATCTGGGGGTCGCTCACCCTGCTCGTGCTGGCCTCCATGGTGGCCTTCGCCATGGCGGCCCTGCGCGGCGACCTGGACGACGACACGCCGGCCGCCCCGTCGTCCGCCGGTCCGGTTCCCCCGCCGCCTCCGCCGTCGGGCGTGCCGGGCGGGACGGCGGGGTCCGGGAGCGGCCACCCCTGACGGGCAGGGGCCGCCGGCGTCAGCCGCTGTGGACGCCGACCTCGTACAGCGAGTAGCCCCACTGGGTCCCGCGCCCGGTGCCCGTGACGCGGACGTAGCGTGCCGGTGTGGCGGTGAAGCGGGCGGTGTCCAGGCCGCCGTCGCCGGTCGTGGTCGACCAGGCGGTCCGCCAGTTCACCCCGTCCGTCGAGAGTTCGATCCGGTACGACCTGCCGTACGCCCGCTCCCAGTCGAGCGTGACTCGTCCGACCAGATGGGTCGAGCCCAGGTCGATCCGCAGCCACTGGCCGTCGCTCCAGTCACTGGCCCACCGGGTGTCCCGCCGGCCGTCCACCGCCCGGCCCGGCGCGTAGCTGGTGAACGGGTTCCACTCGGACGAACTGGCTGTGGCCGGCGCCCCGTCGGCGAGGTCGACCGAGGCCTGGTGCCGCTCGGCCGCTCCCCAGGTGCCGAGGTAGGACTCGGCCCCGCGGAAGAGGTCGTTCACCGTGTCCTGGCCGCCCACCCGCCGGATGTCCTCGATCCAGTCCGGCACCAGGCCGTAGTGCGCGGCCCCGTCGGTGTTCAGGTCCCAGGTGCGTTCTCCCGTGGTCTGCCGGTCGATCAGCGAGCCGCCGTCGACGCTGCGGAAGGGGTAGACGACCTTGTCGGGGGCGTCCGCGCCACGGGGACCCGGCCAGCCGCCGACGCCGTTCATGTCCGTGCCGTAGCCGTAGCCGACGCCGTACTTCTCGCGCAGCGCCTTCGTGCGGTTCGCCTCGGCGACGAACCCTTGGGAGCCGTTCATGTACTGGGCGACGAAACCGCCGAGGCCGTAGACCCGCTCGGTCCAGTTCATGTCCATCCAGCTGTGCGAGGAGATCACACCGGGGTACGAGTCGGCCTCCAGGATGTCGAGCGCGCGGCCTGCGGCCTTGACGCTCATGTGGTCGATCTCCAGCATCATCTTGCGCTTCATCATGCCGCGCACGGCGTACTCACCGAGGTCGGTGAGACCGCGGACATTGCACTGGGCGTCCGTGCCGTACGAGGGGACGCTCACCCCGGCGGGCAGCTTCGCCTCGGCCCCGGGCGCCGCCGCCGAGCCGATGGGGTTGTCGTGCTGCGGGCCCGCGCACTTCTCGGTCCTCCAGAACGTGCCGGTCGACAGGAACTGCCCCACGTTGATGGCCGTTCCGAGCCCGCCGGAGTCGAAGCGCACCCCGCACAGCGCGTTGTCGAACTTGTGGCAGAGGAACATGCTGCGCACCCCGAGCGCGTACAGCTCGTCCAGGCCCGCGTCGATGTCGTGCCGGTCGCACTGCGGGACGTCCAGGATCTGCTTGCAGCCGAACGGCTCGGAGGTCTCCACGCCCAGCACGACCGCGAGTTTGCCCTGCTCGATGACCTCACGGGCCTGCGCGCTGTCGGTGACGATCCGGAACCAGCCCTTGCCGGGGCCGCCGTACATCCCGTCGATGTAGGACTGGAGGTCGTACGTCAGCTTCGCCTGCAGGCGGATGGACGTCATCTCGTCACAGCTTCGGTCCTTGAAGAAGTAGACCGAGCAGATCACGCCGTTGGTGACCAGGTCGTTCACGAGCACGCGCTGACCGCCGCGCCAGGCGCGCTCCACCCACGCGTAGTAGTTCTGCTGGTGGGTCAGCGAGTCATGGGCGGGCCAGTCCCTGAACGTCGGCCAGCCGACCGGGTCGTGCCTGCCGTCGCCGCCCCTCGTGATGAAGTCGAAGACGGCGAGCGAGCCGTCGGGGTAGTGCTCGGGGCAGTCCTTGAGCGCGTCGGCGATCCCGGCCTCGGAGAACACCTTGCCGCAGATGAGCCGGCCGCCGAAGGCCTCGTTGGCGAACAGGTGGTCGTGGGCGTCGGCGAAACCCCGGACCCGGCCCCGGGCGTCGGTGCCCTTGAACGGCTCGCCGGTGACATTGATCCGCGAGTCCGGAGCGGGCCGTGCCACGGGTGTCCACCAGTCGTTCCCGGCCGCCGCCGAACTCGGCGTGGGGCTCAGGACGACGGCCAGCACCAGGAGCAGCACCGAAAGGACGCCCGCGTCCCTGCGGTGGCGGTACGGGCTTCTGCGTACGGTCACGGCCCACGTCCCTCGGTCGGCGGGATGGCGCGGTATCGGATGCAGCTATTGTCATGTACGACACAATCTGCCCCGAGGATCGCCACTGCCGCGCGGAACGTCAAGACGAGGGGCGCAACCCCGCGAGCGCGGACCGCGCCGATCCAGCCGGTGCGTGAGCGCCGGCCGAGGCGAATAATCGACGGCATGGGGCGTCGACTCACCGACGTGAGCGCTCCTGCCCGGCTGGCCGCGACGGGCGAGGGCCTGGGGCAGGACGAACTGGCGCTGGCCGCCCGCAACCACGGCCTGCCGCTGGAGGCGCTGCGCTACGACCTGACCCCGCCGGGACTGCATTACGTCCTTACCCACTACGACATCCCGCACGTGCCGGACGACACCGCCTGGCGGCTGACGCTGGGCGGACGCGTGCGGCGCGCCCTCACCCTCTCGCCCGCGGAGCTGCGCGCCTTCCCCGCGGTCACCACACGCGTGACCCTGGAGTGCGCCGGAAACGGCAGAGCTCTGCTGTCGCCGAGGCCGGTGAGCCAGCCCTGGCTGCTGGAAGCGGTGGGCACGGCGGAGTGGACAGGGGTCCCGCTGCGCCTCCTCCTTGCCGAGGCCGGTGCCGCCTCCGACGCGGTCGACGTCGTCTTCACCGGCGCCGACCACGGGGTGGAGCGCGGTGTCGAACAGGACTACGAGCGCGCCCTCCCGCTCGACGTCGCCACCGGCGCGGAGCCCGGGGTGCTGGTGGCCTACGCCATGAACGGCGCGCCCCTGCCGCCCCAGCACGGCAGGCCGCTGCGCCTGGTGGTGCCCGGCTGGTACGGAATGGCCCAGGTCAAGTGGCTGCGCGCGGTCACCGTCGTCGACGAGCCCTTCACCGGCTTCCAGCAGTCCGTCGCGTACCGGATCAGACAGGACAGCGAGGAGGAGGGGCGGCCCGTCACGCGGATCGCCCCCCGGGCGCTGCTGATACCGCCCGGCTTCCCCGACTTCATGTCCCGCACCCGGGTCGTCGCGCCGGGCCCGGTCCGCATCGAGGGGCGGGCCTGGTCGGGACGCGCCCCGGTGACGTCGGTCGAGGTCAGCACGGACGGCGGTGCGAGCGTCCACCCGGCCGAACTCGAACCCGACCACGGACACCGGTGGGCGTGGCGCCGGTGGAGCCACGAATGGTTCGCCGAACCCGGCGACCATGTGCTGAGTGTCCGCGCCCACGACGGTGCCGGGAACAGTCAGCCGCTGGAACAGTCCTGGAACCGGGGCGGCTTCGCCAACAACCTCGTCCAGCGGGTACCGGTGTTCTGCCCGGACCCCGGCGACACCGCATGACTGCCCCCGCATCCCGCGCCCGTACCGCGGCGCCGGCCGCGCGGCACCCTCGCGCGGGCCACCGTTCCACACCCTGCTGCGGGCTACCCCGGCCCGGCTCGACGGCGCACCCCAGGGCCCGTCAGTGCCGGTGGATCAGGTGGTGCGGCGGCGGCTCGGGACGGCGCTCGCCGCTCGGCATGACCGGATGCCGGCCGAGCACGAAGACCCCGGTGAGCGCCGCCACCACACCGGCCGCCTGCCAGGCCAGCGCGCCCGGCGTCGTACGCAGCTCGTCGTTGAGGAAACCGATGCCACAGGCGATGCCGCTCAGCGGCTCGGCGGCGCTCAGCGCGGGCAGGGACAGCCGCAGCGGCCCTGCCTCGAAGGCGCTCTGCACCAGCAGCAGCCCCATCACCGCCAGCGCCACCACTCCCCAGGGCTGCCAGGAGGCCAGCAGACCGGTCAGCCCCTCGGCGCCGAAGATGCCGCCGCAGACCCGGGTGAGCGCGTCCTGCAGGCCGTACAGCGTTCCCGCCGCCGCGGCCAGAAGGGGCGGCCGGTGCAGCAGCCGCAGTCGCTGGGAGATGACGACAAGGATCCCGGCCACCCCCAGCACGCAGCCGATCACGATCCAGTGCCGCAGCGCGCCGACCTCGCCCTGACCGCTGTGCGGGCGCCCCGCCACCACGAAGGCCGCGACCCCACCGCTGAGGGCGAGCGCCCCCAGCCACCCCGACCAGCCCAGCGGCTGGTCGCCCATCCACCGCGCCAGGGCCATCGCGAAGAGCAGGTTCATGGTGAGCAACGGCTCCACCTGGGCCAGGCTGCCCTGCGTCAGCGCGAGCGCGCCGAGGACCTGACCGAGCACCATGCAGCCGATGCCCGCCAGCCACAGCGGCACCCGCATCAGGTCCAGCAGCAGCCGGAAGGACAACATCAGGGACAGCGGTTCGCGTTCGGCCGCGTGCTGCTGGAGCACGAAACCGAAGCCCAGCAGACACGCGGCGGGAAGGCCGAAGAGGTACACCACGGCGGGCCATCCTCCCGCCCGGACCGGGCGAAGGCTCCGGACGGCGGGACCCCGGCCGGGACCGTCCCGGAAAGAACACCCGCATGGCGCATCGCCGTACCCCCCGCGTGCGGCCGCCGACGCACCGCGGCGCCGAACGGCCCATGGGCGGTCACCTCATCGGTTCGGCGCGGACGGAATCGACCGCGCGGTGCCCGAGCGGCTCCCGTGCCCGCGAGCCGGCCCCGCCGCACGTTTGAAAGCCGTGAGCTCCGGCTATCCCTCGATGGTCGCCGGCACCGACGGGCGTACGGCGCACGGACGCACGGGGGCGGGCGGGGCGGAGAGAGTGCGGTCGTGAGCGGCCGGCGGACCCCCAGGCCGCACCGGGGCCACCACTGGAGGAGGTTCAGCTTGGGACGCGCCACGGCGGATCCGTATCCCGCCCCGTCCACCCTCCTGCCGGGCACCGTGCCGACGACGGGCGTGGCACTCGTGACGGGCGCGTCCTCCGGGATCGGCGCGGCGGTCGCGCGGGCCCTGGCGGGGGAGCGGTGGACGCTGCTGCTCTCCGGACGTGACCCGGCCCGGCTGGACGCGGTGGCGCGCGAGACGTCGGGCGTCGCGATCCCCTGCGACCTGGCCGGCGTCGACGGCGCCCGGCAACTGGCCGAGCGGGCCCTGCGCCGGGCGCCGGGCGTCGATCTCCTCGTCGCCGCGGCCGGAGTGGGCTGGGCCGGACCGTTCACCTCGATGCCCGACAGCGAGGTGGACCGGGTGCTCACCGTCGACCTGGCCTCGGTGGTGCACCTGGTCCGCCAGGTGCTGCCGCACATGGTGGCGCGCGGCCGGGGCCGGCTGGTGCTCATCGGCTCCGTCGCGGGATGCGTCGGGGTGCGCGAGGAAGCGGTGTACTCCGCGGCGAAGGCGGGCCTCGGCACCTTCGCCGACGCGCTGCGCTACGAGCTGAACGGCACCGGCGTCGGGGTGACCCATGTCGTGCCGGGCGTGGTGAACACCCCCTTCTTCGCCCGGAGAGGGGTGCCCTACTCCCGCCGCCGCCCGCGTCCGGTCCCGCCCGAGCGGGTGGCCGCCGCGGTGGTCGAGGCGGTGCGCGGCGGACGCCACGAGGTGTTCGTGCCCGGCTGGCTCCGCCTCCCGGTCGCGCTGCGCGGCCTGGCGCCCACGCCGTACCGGCGCCTGGCGGCCCGGTTCGGCTGACGAGCTGACGCCAACCCGTCCGAGCCCGGTGACCGGGGGTCACGGACGGACGTGAAGGGAGTTGCGTATGCGGGGCCGTGCCGACCGTGGCCGGCTGCTCACCGCGGCCGTCGCCGCCGTGCCCGTGCTGGCCGCCGCCGCCCACATCCTCCCGGCCGCCACCTGGCTGCCCGGACCGCGCCGGGCCTGGCTGCCCGCCCTCGCCGGCGTCGGCCGCACCGACCACGTGGCGCTGACCTTCGACGACGGCCCCGATCCCCGTTCCACCCCCGCCTTCCTCGCCGCGCTGGACGAGCTGGCGGTCCGCGCCACGTTCTTCGTGCTGGGCGAGCAGGTGCTGGCCCAGCGGCGGCTGAGCCACGAGATCGTCCGGCGTGGCCATGAACTCGCGGTGCACGGCTGGACGCACGACCGCCCCTGGCGGCCCGCGCCGCTCAGGGAGACCCGTCGGCTGGCCCGGGCCGCGGACGCCGTGGCGGAGGTGTCCGGCGCGAGCCCGGTCTGGTACCGGCCCCCGTACGGCATCCTGACCGGCGACCGCCTGCTGGCCGCGCGCCGCACCGGACTGCGCCCGGTCCTGTGGACCGCCTGGGGCCGAGACTGGGCGGCCGGCGCCACGGCCGCCTCCGTGACGGCGACGGTCCTGCCGGACCTGCGGGGCGGCGGCACGGTGCTGCTGCACGACACCGACCGTCACGCGGCACCGGACTGCTGGCGGGCGGCGCTGGCCGCGCTGCCCCGGCTGGTGGGCGCCTGCCGCGAGGCGGGCCTGACCGTCGGACCGCTGGGCGAACACGGCGTCGCGCCCCCGGCGGGCGCGGCCCGCGCGGGATGACCCGGTCGCCCGGACTTCAGGAGCAGAGACGTTCCAGCGGGCTCACGACGTCACCTCGGACGAGGCCGCGTGCGGCCGAGGCGCGGGGGCCGGGTCCCGGATCGCCGGAGGTGAGACGGTCCAGGCACTGCACGAGCCGCCAGGGGTCGGCGGCGTGCTCGGTCAGGCCGAGCGCCGCCATGCGGTGCACGCCCTCGGCGCCGTGACCGGGGATCGGACGGTATCCGACCACCGGCACGCCGACGGCCAGCGCTTCCAGCGAAGTCTGCCCCGCCGCGTTGTCGACCACCGCCGCGCACGCCGAGAGCAGGCCCGGCATGTCGTCCACCCAGGACAGCGCGAGGGCTCCGGGCACCTTCGACAGCAGGCGGCGCAGGCGCGCGTTGCGCCCGCACAGGACGACCGGCAGATAGCCGGCGCCGGCCAGCAGCCGGGCCGTCGCGCCGAGCCGGCTCCCCGCCCCCCACGCGCCCGCGGACAGCAGCACGGGCGGGCGGCCGTCGCCCTCCGTGAGCCGTCGGCGCCAGGACGCCTCACCGGCCGGGTGCGGGCGGAAGCGGTCGGCCAGCAGCGGACCGCAGGCGGTGGCGGGGCGCCCCAGACGGTGCCGCACCTCCCGGGCGATCTCCGGGGTGAGGCACAGATGCAGGTCGTTGCCCCGGTGCAGCCACTGCCGGTGGACGGCGAAGTCGGTGATGACCACCGCGCTCGGCACCGCCAGCCGCCCCCGCGCCCGCATCCCGCCGGTGAGCTGGGCGGCGAGGTGGAAGACCGCCACGACCGCGTCGGCACGCTCGCTCACCACCTCCGCCCGCAGCCGGTCGCCGGCGAGCGCGGCGAGCGGCGCGCTGCCCGGCCGCGGTCCCGCGCCGCCCCTGAAGAAGGCGGCGTAGATGCCCCCGTAGAGCGCGGGAACATGCCGGATCGTCGCGCGGTAGAAGCCGCGGAGCCCGGCCCCGGCACGGGCGGGCAGCAGCTCCAGCACGTCCCGGTGCACGGCCTCGTGCCCGCCGGCGCGCAGCCGCCGGGCCAGCTCACGGGCCACCGCGTCGTGGCCCGCCCCCATGCTCGCGCTGACGACCAGCAGCCGGCTCACGGCAGACGCCGCACCGGCGCGGCGGCGGACGTCCGCCCGGCCGGGCGGACCCGCGGACCGGGGCGGGCCGGAGGGCACGGGCACGGCCGGGGGCACATGTGCGGCATGGTCACCTCGCGGGAACAGTGAACGACAGGTACGACGGGCATCCGTGACACCGGCCGCCGAGGGGCGCCGACCGGTCTCCACCCTTCGCGCACGGGCGGTGTGAACAGGTTTATCACTGTGCACGGCGGATACGTCTTTGTTCGCTTTGGCTATCTTTGTCCGCCCACCGAGCGTGCGGTGGCCGCCCGCCGGGTGCTCCCGCGAACGACAGGCAGTCGCATGAACGTGCTCACCGTCATCACGGCGCTGCTGTCCGCGCTGTCCAACGGGGCGGCGTCGGTCCTGCAGCGGCGGGCCGCGGTCGAGCCCGACGAGGTCTCCGGCCACGGCGCCCGGGCGGCGGCGGCCCGCCTGGCGGGCCTGCTGCGCCACCCCTACTGGTGGGGAGGAGCACTGGCCATGGTGGCGTCCGCGGTCTTCCAGGTGGTCGCCCTCGACTCCGGGCAGCTCTCACTGGTGCAGCCCCTGCTGGCCAGCGAACTGCTGTTCACCCTGCTCATCGGCGCGGTCGTGTTCCGCCGCCGCCCCTCGGCGGGCACCTGGCGCTCCTTCGTGATGCTGGCCGGCGGACTGGCGCTCTTCCTGCTCAGCGCCGCCCCGGCACCCGGCGGCGACCGGACCTCCGACTGGCACTGGCTCGCCGTCGGAGGCGGGTTGACGTGCTGTGTCGCGGTGCTCCTGGCGGCAGCCCGGCGTATGCGCGGCCCCCTGCAGGCCGCCACCCTCGGCACCGCGACCGCCGCCTGCTTCGCGGTCACGGCAGCGCTGATCAAGGAGGTGACCGGCCGGTTCCCGGAGGGGGTCACCGCGGTCCTGACCACCTGGCACACCTACGCCGCCGCCCTCACCGGCCTGCTGAGCGTCCTGCTCCTGCAGTGGGCGCTGCGGGCGGGCACGCTGGCCGCCTCCCAGCCGGCCCTGACCCTGGGCGACGCCCTGATCAGCGTCATCCTCGGCGGACTGCTCTTCGGGGAGAGCATCGCCCTGGGCTGGCGGATGCTGCCCGAGATCGCCGGTGTCCTCCTCATGGCGCTGGGCATCATCGGCCTGACCCGGTCGCCCGTGATGTCCGCCGGACGGAGCTGGGACGCGGCGGAGCCCGAGCCCACGCGGGCCCAGCGGGACGCCTGACCCGCGAACCCGCACCCGCCCGCGTGCGGGCGGCGACCCGCCGGACCGAAGGGAGCGGACGCCGCGCAGGCCCGGTGATCCCTGTCCCGGGCCCCGCCGATCCGTGTCCAGGGCACGACGCCGAGGCGTGTCACGGGCGGCGATGGCGGGTCGGTCCGCCCCGAGGCGCCATCGCCGTACGGCCGATTGTCAGTGCCGTCTGATTAATTCCGGTGCAGCGAGATCGACTTGGCCCGAAGTGGGTAATCGGTCGTCAGTTCCTGCGGTAGGAGGCCGTTCTTGATGCAGATGATGCTCCCGCGTCACCAGAGGTCCCAGGGTGCCCGGCTCGGTCGCGGCGCCGCCGATCTCCTGCGCATCATCGCCGACCCGGGCACCACGGTCTTCCTGACGGTGCACGAGGGGGGACGCCGCAGGTACGCCTACTGGCAGCCGTTCGACCCGTCCACGGGCAGGGGCGGAGGGTACGTGGCCCTGCCCGTGGCCGAGTGCGACGCGCTGCACGCCGCCGGCCGCATCGTCCTCGGCGACCCGCTCGTCGACCCCGGCAAGGTCACCTACCGCGTCAGATCCGCCCCCGCGCGATCCGCGCGCGGGAGCGCCGTACGGCAGGTGGCACGGGCGGCCTGAGTGCCGGGCGACCGCGCGTCGGGACCACCGGGCCGCCGTCGCGCCGATCGCGTCCGCTCGGCGGTGCGACGCGAGCGACTCGGCGATGTGACACGTGCGATGGGCGTGGTTCCCGAGGCACGCACCAGGTGATAGACACAGCGGCGTCACAGTTCCTGTCCGCCAGCAGGAAGGTTGCTGCCGCATGTCCGCAACACGTCGTCAGATCCTGGCCCAGGCAAGTGCGGTGGGGGCGGGTATCGCCTTCACCGGGGCTCTGTCCGAACTCTTCGCGGGCACCGCCGCCGCGGGGAACCTGGGCGACACCGGCTACGGCCCGCTCGTCCCCGACCCGAACGGGCTGCTGGACCTGCCGAAAGGTTTCCGCTACACCGTGCTCTCCCGCGAAGGGGACCAGCTCCGTTCGGGAGAGGGCCCGGTGCCCTCCAACCACGACGGCATGGCCGCCTTCGCCGGCCGGGGAAGCCGTACGCACCTCGTCCGCAACCACGAGAACCGGGTCACGGCCAAGATCCCCGTCCCGACGGTCGGCGGCCTCACCTACGACCCCGCGGGCAAGGGCGGCTGTACGGCCCTGACGCTCGACGCCGAGCAGCGCGTGCTGTCCGAGCGGGTCGCCATCGCCGGCACGGCCGTCAACTGCGCCGGTGGCCGCACTCCCTGGGGCACCTGGCTGACCTGCGAGGAGACCGAGGACAGGGCCGGCACCAACGGGTACACCAAGGACCACGGCTTCATCTTCGAGGTCCACCCCACCGACCCGCGTCGCACCGGCGCCGTCCCGCTGACCGCGATGGGCCGCTTCCAGCACGAGGCCATCGCCGTCGACCCGCGCCACGGCGTCGTCTACGAGACCGAGGACGCCTTCGACAAACCCTTCGGCCTCTTCTACCGCTTCCTGCCGGAGAAGCCGCTGGGCGGTGTCGGTTCCCTGCGGGCGGGGGGCCGGCTCCAGGCGATGCGCGTGCCCGGCGTACCCGATCTGTCGACGATCCAGGAGACCGGCGCACGGTTCGACGGCATCGAATGGGCCGACGTACCCGACCCGTCGGCGGCCGCCACGCCCACCCGGCTGCAGGACTACGGCCCGGGGGGCATCACCCACGCGCAGAAGCTGGAGGGCTGCTACTGGGGCGGCGGTTGTGTGTACTTCGTGTCGTCCTTCGCCCGCAGCGCGGACGGCTCGGCGGCCGACCACTACGGGCAGATCTGGCGCTACGACCCGGCGCGCCGCCGGCTGACCCTGGTCGTCGTGTTCGGTCCGGACACCGATGTGCGACTGCCCGGCGAGTCCCCGGACAACATCTGCCTCGCCCCCAGCGGCGGCCTGATGGTCTGTGAGGACGGGAACGGCGCGCAGCACGTCTTCGGCGTGACCCGCGGGGGCGAGGTGTACGCGATGGCGCGGGGCCGCCAGAACATCGGGACGGCCCAGGAGCCCGAGTGGGGCGAGTTCGCCGGAGTCACCTTCGCGCCCGACGGCCGCACGATGTACGTCAACTGCTACACGCCCGGCACCACGTTCGCGGTGACCGGGCCGTGGCGCAGGTAGGAGCCGTACGGCCGGCGTCGTGGCGGGGCGGGCCACTCTCCCCGCCATGACGCGCAGGCCCGGGGCCTTGGGTCACCGGCGCCGCTACCGCACGATGCGGTGCCGCCGGCCTCCTCGGCGCAGGCGCACGGCGCCGTACACGAGGTCGGCGAGCAGCACGACGGCTCCGATGACCAGCAGATAGAACAGGCCGTGGGCGGCGTACCCGATGATGCCCAGGACGAGGGCCACAAGGATCAGGAGCAGAAACAGAATCATCGGCTCTCCGGGTGGCTTCGGCCGCTCGGCGGCGGTCGGTTCGGCGGTGGTGGGTTCGACGGTGGTGGGGACGCGGCGGCGGTGGGGGTGCGGGCGTTCAGCGGCGCCCGAGGCGGCGTTCGCCGCCGGCGCCCGGCGCGTAGTCGAGTTCGTAGTGCGCGAAGACCGCGGGTTCGTCCGATGCCGGCAGCTCACCGTCGGTGTCGATGGCGGGAGCCTTCTTCACGGTGTCCCTCGCGAAGGCGACCCGCAGATACCCCGGGCCGACGGTCGCGCCGGTGAGCGGCACGAACGCCAGCCGGCGGCGGGTGGGCAGGCCCACGGTCACCGTGGCGAAGAACGGCTTGTCGGTGGCGGTGTCGACGTAGACCGACTCCAGGGCGCCGATCTTGCGCCCGCCCGGGTCGACCACGTCGTGCCCACGCCACTCACGGATGTCGCCCGCCTCGAACATCATGAACCTCCACAGACCTGGTACCCGCCTTCGGACACCTGATGTCCTGCCGGCACCCGGGCCGACGTTACGTTGGTCCCAGCAGTCGCCGAACGACCCTGGAGAGCACCGGTGCCCGTACCCCTCGGTGAGGACGTGGTGGCGCTGCTGCGCCGCCCCAGCACTTGCTACATCGCCACGACGATGCCCGACGGCTCACCGCAGCTCACCCAGACCTGGGTCGACACGGACGGCGAGCACGTACTGATCAACAGTGTGGAGTCGCACCAGAAGACCCGGAACATCGCCCGTGACCGACGGGTGGCCGTCGCGGTGTCCGACCCCTCGGAGCCGGCCTCCTACGTCCAGATCCGCGGCCGGGTGGTCCGGGTGACCACCGAGGGCGCGGTCGACCACATCGAGGCGCTCTCACGGAAGTACCTCGGTGGCCCCTACCCGTGGTTCGGCGGCCGGGACCAGGTCCGGGTGATCTACGTGATCCGGCCCGACCGCGTCAGCTCCCCCTGCGGCTGACCAGGGCGCCGCGGCTCCGGGCGCGGACCGGGTCCGTGCCAGGTCGACGGCCGTCCACGGGCCGATGGGGCCGACTGCGGGCAGAATCGACGGTGTGGATGTGCAGCGGCCACCGGAGAAGACGCCCGACGGACACTTCGTCGTCATCGGCGGGCGGCGCTGGCGGGCGACCGATCCGTCGCTTCCCGAGGAAGCCGCCGCCCGCCTCAGACGTCATCTCATGGCGGATCGCCGCGCGGTACGGTCCGCGACCTCCGCGGGCGACCCGGATGCCGAACGGTCCGCACGCGCACGCGTGCACCACGCGAAGGTGGCGCTGGGCGAACGCGGCACACCCTGGTGGGAGCAGTCCGGGACCGAGCGCCGCCGCCGCTGGCGGGACGGACTCGCCCGGCTCGACGAGGACGGTCCGCGGTGACCTGCTCAGGACATGAGGCGCTCGCGGTCCCCCATCACGACCACCGGGTGGTCGCCGGGATCCAGGGTGCGCAGCAGGGTCCGCATGCCGGACTCCGGGACCGTGACACAGGCCGACGTACCGTCCCCGTGGTCCAGGTGCAGCCAGATACCGCCGCCCTTCTCCACCCCTTCGGGCCGGGACCAGTCGTAGGGCGGGGCGCCCACGAGGCGGTTGTAGTTGATGGCGATGACGTAGTCGAAGTCGTGGGCGTGGGCCTCGTCATCGGTGATCGTGGACGCGAAGGCGTGGTCGTCGTGCCAGTACGGCAGCCGGCTGCCCGGGTTCCCGAGCGTGCCGCCCGCGTCGGTCAGGCCGAACACGCCGACCGGAGTGCGCTCGTCGTCCATGTGGTGGTCCGTGGTCCAGCCCAGCCTGCCGTTGTGCGCGGGCCAGGCCGCCGTCCGCTGCCAGTCCGTGCCCCGCCTCTCGTAGAGCACGAGGAGGCTGTCGGGCGAGTCCCGGCGCTCACCGTAGACGACCACGACCTGACGGGAAGCGGCCGGCACCTGCTGCCACATCCGGTCCCCGACCCCCGGGAGGCGAGAGCCCACGGACGCCGGGGGAGAGGCCGACATCGCCGGGTTGTTCGTTCCCGGCGCGCCACCCGGGCTCCTCGGCTCACCGGTGCCGCACGCGTCCGTCGCCGCCAGCAGGAGGCCGCAGGCCAGAGCCGCGCATATGGCGTGCCGCGCACCACCGTGCCGCAGCCGCCGAGCAGTGGACCCCGGGACGGACCCGGTGACAGTGGATTTCCGCATGATCAGGATCCTGGGGCGGGCGAACCCGGCACGCATCCACACACGGCATCCGGCCTAACCCGGCCAACTCAGCGCCGCGACCGGTCCGACGGGCGCGCGACACACCTTTGTGCTCGTTTGAGATAAGGATGATTCAGGTGTGCGTAACGAGTTGATTGACACCGACTGATCAGGGAACCCGGGACGCGTCAACCGGCCGGTGCCGACCGCCACCTCGGCGCACCGGCGGCTGTGGTCCACTCGCAGGGGAGAAGCCGTGACACCACGCCTCGGAGCGGAAGAAGAGTTCCATGTGCTGGACGTGGAGAGCGGCCGACTCGTTCCACGCGCCGCCGAACTGATAGGACGCGTCGGCAGACCAGGCTTCACCACCGAGCTGCAGCGGTCGGTGGTGGAGAGCAACAGCGGCGTACACGGCACGCTCGAGGAGCTGTACACCGACCTCTCCTCGACCCGGGTCCGCCTGGACTCGGCGGCCGCCGGGCTCGGCCTCGCCGTCGTGGCCGCGGGCACCGTGCCGCTGGCCCGTGTGCGCCCCCTGGACGTCACCGCCGACGCGCGCTACCAGCGCATGGTCGACGACTACCGGATGGTCGCCGACGAACAGCTCATCTGCAGCGCGCAGATCCACGTCGACGTCCCCGACCGGGACACCGCCGTCCGCGCCATGTGCCTGGTCTCGCCCTGGCTGCCGCCGCTGCTCGCCCTGTCGGGCAGCTCCCCGTACTGGCTGGGGTCCGACACCGGGTACGCCAGCTGGCGGACCATGTTGTGGCAGCGGTGGCCGACCGCCGGTCCGGCCGGCTGCCACCGGGACGCCGCCGAGTACGACAGGTCGCTCGAGGAACTGATCCGCACCAACGTCATCAGCGACGCCGGCATGGTCTACCACGACGTCAGGCCGTCGGCCCACCAGCGCACGCTCGAACTGCGCATCTGCGACGCCTGCCCGCGGGTGGAGACCGTGGTGCTCGTCGCGGGCCTCTTCCGGGCCCTGGTCCGCGACGCCTGCGAGCGCCTGGCAGAGGCGGACGGCCCCCTGTGCGACGGCCGCCACGACTGGCTGCGGGCCGCCACCTGGCGGGCCGCGCGATCCGGCCTGGAAGGCCAGCTCGTCGACCCCGTCAGCCGCCGTGCGGCGCCGGCCGGCACAGTGCTCACCGGCATGACGGCCCGGCTGCGCCCGGCGCTGGAGGCGTCCGGCGACTGGGAGACCGTGCACGCGCTCCTGGAGGAGGCGCTGGCCCTCGGGAGCGCCGCACACCGGCTGCGCCGCGTCGCCCGGACCGGCGGTCTGCTCGCCGGCGTCGACATGCTGACGGCCGAGACCCGCGGCGAGCGGCCGGCGGGGAGGCCGTCGGCGCGGCCGGCCCGGCCCACCGCGTGGTGGGACCCCGTCGGAGCGCATGTCCCCGGCCACGGCACCGCCGCCCCGGCCCGGAGCGCCTGAGCCGCCCCGTCCACCGGCGGCCCCACGCGCACGGCCTCATGAGCCGATTCGGAGCCCCGGCCGACCAGGACGCCCCATCCGCCGACCTAGGAGAGTCACGTCCCCATGCACACCTCGCAGCATCCCCCGGCCCCCGAACACCACCGCCCCGGGCGTGCGACGCGCACGCGCGCGCCCGGGGCCCGGCACACGCGCGGCGCACGCCCGCCGGAGCCCGCTCGGCCCACCGGCAGGGGACGGAGGAGCAGCTGATGTGCGGACTCAGCGGAGAGATACGTCTTGACGGCGAGCGGCCGGACGTCGCCGCGGTGGAGCGGATGACCGACCGGCTCGCGTCGCGCGGCCCCGATGGGCGAGGGGTGTGGTCCCAGGGGGCCGTCGCGCTCGGTCACCGCCGGCTGAAGATCATCGACCTCTCCGACGACGGCGCCCAGCCCATGACGGACCCGCGCGCCAGGATCGCGGGAGTCTTCAACGGCTGCGTCTACAACTACCGCGAGCTGCGCGACGAACTGCGGGCGCTCGGCCACCAGTTCTTCTCCGACTCCGACACCGAGGTCGTGCTCAAGGCCTACCGGGAGTGGGGCACCGACTGCGTCCGGCACTTCCACGGCATGTTCGCCTTCGCGCTCGTCGAGCTGGACAGCGGACGGGTCGTACTGGGCCGGGACCGGCTCGGCGTCAAGCCCCTGTATCTGACGCGGACCGCCGACCGGCTGCGGTTCGCCTCCTCGCTGCCCGCCCTCCTGGCGGGGGGCGACGTCGACACCTCCCTCGACCCGGTGGCCCTGCACCAGTACTTCAGCTGGCACGCCACCGTGACCGCGCCCCACACCGTCCTCAACGGCGTACGCAAACTGCCTCCGGCCACGGTGCGCGTCATCGAGGCCGACGGCACCGAGCACGACCACCGCTACTGGCAGCCGTCCCACACCCGCCGGCCCGAGCTCGCCGCCCTGGACGCGGAGGACTGGACGGACGCCGTGCTGGACGCGCTGCGCACCGCCGTGCGGCGCCGGATGGTGGCCGACGTCCCGGTCGGCGTGCTGCTGTCCGGCGGGCTGGACTCCAGCCTCATCGTCGCCCTGCTGGCCGAGCAGGGACAGCGCGATCTCGCGACCTTCAGCGTCGGGTTCGAGGCCGAGGGCGGCGAGGAGGGGGACGAGTTCCACTACTCCGACCTGGTCGCGCGCCACTTCGACACCGCCCACCGCCAGCTCCTGGTGGCGTCGGACCGCATCCCGGGCGCGCTGGAGTCGGCGGTCCTCGCGATGAGCGAACCGATGATGAGCCACGACGTGGTCGCCTTCCACCTGCTGTCCGAGCAGGTCGCCAAGGAGGTGAAGGTCGTCCAGAGCGGCCAGGGCGCCGACGAGGTGTTCGCGGGCTACCACTGGTACCCGGCGATGTCCGGCGTGCCCCGACGGCAGGCCGCCGAGGCGTACATCGACACCTACTTCGACCGGTCCCACGCCGAGCTCGCCCGCATCCTCGAGCCCGGACTGCTGACCGGGCGGGACGTCTCCGCCGAGTTCGTGCGTGCCCACATGTCGGCCGAGGGCGCGGAGACGGCCCTGGACGCCGACCTCCGGCTGGACACCCAGGTGATGATGGTCGACGACCCCGTCAAACGCGTGGACAACATGACGATGGACTGGGGTCTCGAGGCCCGCGTCCCGTTCCTCGACCACGAGCTGGTCGAACTGGCCGCCGCCTGCCCGCCCGGGCTGAAGCTCGCCGACGGCGGGAAGGGGATCCTGAAGGCCGCCGGACGCAGAGTGCTCCCGGCGGAGGTCGTCGACCGGCCCAAGGGCTACTTCCCGGTCCCGGCGATCAAGCACATGGCGGGCCCGGTGCTGCAACGGGTCCGCGAGGCCCTCACCGCGCCGGAGGCGAAGGAACGCGGCGTCTTCCGGCAGGAGTACGTCGCGGAACTGCTCGAGGCACCCGACGCGCACCGCACCAGGCGAGGAGCGAACACACTGTGGCAGGTAGCGCTGCTGGAGATATGGCTGCAGACGCACGGAATCCGCTGACCGCGACCGACCCGGACACGTGGGTGCCGGCGCCGCCGGGCGCGGGCACCACCACGGCGACCGGGCCCCACGGCGGTGAACACCGGCCCGCGGGGGCACCTCCGGCGGGCTCCGCGAGCCTGCTCGCGGACACCGAGGCCGACCCGTCCGGCGGCGCCGCGGCGACGGCGGCCCGCCCGGCGCCGGAGCCGGTGCTCCTCACCGACGCCGCCGCCGCGCACGACGTACCGCAGCGGCTGACCGCGCACGGCTGCTGGTACCCCTCCGTGGACCCCGGTGGCCGCAACGTCGCCTTCATCTGCGACCGGACGGGGGTGCCGCAACTGTGGACCGGCCCGGTCGACGGCGAGGAGGCGCGCCTGCTGGACGCCGACCCCGACCCGGTCACGGAGGTCTCCTGGTCGCCGGACGGCCGCTGGATCGCCTACACCACCGCCCCCGGCGGCGGAGAACTCACCCGGGTCCTGTGCGTACGACCCGACGGCACCGGGCGCCGTCTGCTGGCCGGCGGCGAACCCGGTGCCTCCGCCTACCTGGGCTGCTGGACGCACGACGGCTCGGCGATCGCCGTGACACTCACCGAACCCGCGCCCGCCGGCCAGATCCGGCCCGGCCCCGAGGGGCCGGTGACGGACCTCCCGGAACCCGCCCACACCGGCGGCTGGGCGGGCCGCGACGGCCGCGCGGTGCTGCTGGGCGGACCGCCGCTCGGTGCCCTGCGGGGAACGGACGTGACCGTGATCCGGGGGCCCGGCACGGCGCCGTCGCGGGAACCCGGTCCCAGGGCGCTGGCGGCCTATCTCGTGGACCCCGAGGGCGCGACCGCGCCGGTGCTGGTGGCGAGCGAGGCGGGCGCACCGACCCTGCGCGTCTGCGGGCTCAGCCGGGACGGCAGGCTCGCCCTGCTGCGCCGGGGTCCGCGCGGCCGGCGCGAGGCGCTCGTGGTCCGCCGCCGGGACCGGGCCGTCACCTGCGCCGTCCGGGTCGCCGACGGCGATCCCTGGATCGGGGGCTTCGCCCCGGACGGCCGCACCGTGTGGCTGCGCAGCGACAGCGACCGCGAGTTCGCGGCACTCCTCGCGGTGCGGCTGGGCCCGCGGGGGCAGCGGCTGGCGCAGTGGCCGGTCTCCGCCCGCCCGGACTGCGACCTGGAACTGCTGAGCCTGCACCGGGACGGGCGGCACGCCGTCCTGTCCTGGAACGTGCGCGGGGTCAGCGAGCTGGAGACCACCAGGCTGCCCGCGACCGCCCCCGACGGGGACGGCCCGGCCGCCCTGCGAGGCTCCGCCGTGCCACCGGCCGGGACCTCCCGCGGCATCCCGCTGCCCCACGAGGTGGTCACCCGGCTCGCACCCGCCCCCGACCCGGACGGCCCCGTCGTGGCCCTGTCGGGATCGCGGCGGCGTCCCGGCGTGTGGTGGCTGCCGCACGCCTCGGCCCTGCGCACCCCCTGGTCCTCGCGCGACGAGGACGCGGTTCCCGACGCCGGCCACGCACCCGTACAGCCCTTTCCGGTCCGCCCCGTCGCCCGGGACGGACTCGCCCTCGGCGGCTGGTACTACAGGGCGCCCGGCCGCTCCCCGGGCGAGGCGGCCCCCTGCGTCCTGCATCTGCACGGCGGCCCCGAGGAACAGGAGCGTCCCGTCCTGCAGACCCTCTACCACGAGCTGCTCGGCCGTGGACTGGACGTCTTCGCCCCCGACGTACGCGGCTCGTCCGGCTACGGCCGTTCGTTCGTGGACGCGGATCTCGGCACCAGCCGGTTCGCCGCGATCGAGGACGTCGCCGCCTGCGCGGCCCATGTCGTGGTGGCGGGCCTGGCCGACCCCCGGCGTCTGGCGGTGATGGGCCGCTCCTACGGCGGCTATCTGACGATGGCGTCCCTCGTCTGGCATCCGGAGCTCTTCCGCACCGGTGTGGCGGTCTGCGGCATGTCCGACCTCACCACGTTCTTCGCCGGCACCGAACCGTGGATCGCCGAGTCGGCCGCCCACAAGTACGGGCATCCCGAACGCGACCACGAACTCCTGCGGTCCCTGTCACCGATGAGCCGTGTCGACGCCCTGCGCGTACCGGTGCTCGCCGTGCACGGAGAACACGACACCAACGTGCCGGTGGGGGAGTCGCGGCAGTTCGTGCGGGCGGCGAGGGAACGCGGCCTGGAGGCCGAGATCCTGATGCTGCGTCAGGAGGGCCACGACTTCCGCCGGGCCGACAACCGGCGCCTCTTCCGCAGGACCGCCGCCGACTGGATCCAGCGGCATCTGACGAGCCGGCCCGCCTGACCCGCCCCACCGGGAAGGCCTTCGCGTCGGGCCGCCCGGGTCACGCGATCGACGGATCGGACTCCTCCCGCACGGTCCAGGAGGGGCCCTCGGGAAGGGACTGGGAGGCGGCACCGGCTCCGCGCAGCGGGAACACGACGACCGCGACCGCCGCCAGCGCGCACAGGAGCCAGTCGAGCGCCCAGGGCATCCCGTCCGGGCCGAAGTACAGGACGGGCGTGGCGATCAGGGCCGCGAGCAGGGCTCCGCCGAGGACGGGGCCGTGCACGGCCGCGGCGAACCGCGTGGTGCGGGGCAGGCGCCGGACCGGGCGCCCGGAGACGGTGGGACGGTGGGAGCCGTCGAGGTACGGGCGTGCCTCGTCCGGGTCCGCCAGACCCATGAGCACCTCGCCGGTGTCGGCGACGAACGCGGCCGGCAGCTCGTCCTCGATCAGCTTCCACCGCTCCGGCCAGCACAACCAGCCCTCCCGCCCGCCGAGACACAGCGCCGCCCGGCCCACCTCCCCGGGAGGGGCGGCGAGTTTCAGCTCGCGGCCGTCGGCCCGCAGGACGAGCCAGTGGTACTGGGTGACGTTCAACTCGCCCGGCTTGGAACCGCGTTCGCTGTACCGCATCCTCACGGGTTCCCCGGCCCGGACCCGGACGGCGTGCAGCTCTCCCCGGGCGGCGTCGTCCACCAGCACCCGCAACTTGGCCCGGACGGCGGCCTGGCTGACCTGACGGCGTGCGAAGAGGAGGGTCTTCACCGTCAGGACGAGAACGAGGATGATCACCACTCCGGAGAGCACCCCGCCCGAACCAGCGGCCAGCCGGCTGAGCACCAGCGGAGTCAGCAGGAGAAGAACGGCGCCCGTCGTGCGGCCCGCCTGACGCGCGGGGAGGGGGAGCCGGCGGGGCGCCGGCGGAACCTGTTCCGGCGTCGGCGGCGCGTCCGGGCCCAGCCTCGGCGCCGCACGCCCGGCGAGCGCCCATCCTGCGGCGGCGACCGCGGCCGCCCCGAGGGCCGACAGTATGTCCCAGCGCGGCGCGGGAGCGTCGTAGCGTACGAAGACCAGGGACAGTGCCACGGCCGCGCAGGCCAGGGCGGCGCCGCCGAGGGCTCGGGTGATCAGGGTGGAGCGTCGCATGGGCGTCCTTCACCGGATACGTGGAGCCGGGGTGGGGGCACCGTCTCGCGAGGCCGAACAGGCACGGGCGCCCCATTTTCTTACATGATCGGCAACGAAGTAAAGGCATCGCCGGCCGCGCGGTCCGGCCGGCTCCCGGTGCCGGGCCCGGCTCAGGGGCGGGGCGCGGCACCGTCGTCGACGGGCAGCGGGACCGGCTCCTCCGCCGGTGGTGCCGCCGGGGCGTCGACGGCATGTTCCCTGTCCCGGAGGCCACTTCGCCTGCGCGTGCGGCGCAGCGCCAGCAGGAGCACCGGAATCAGCACGCAGGTGACCGCCGCGCTGTGCCACAGCAGCGCGTCGAGTCGCCCTGCGGCCAGATAGGCACCCGCGGCTACCGCGGCGAGCGCGCACACCCCGCGGTCCACGATGCTCTCGACCGACAGCAGCGTGGCCCGCGGCGCGTCCGCAGGGATGGCGTCGTTGACGAGCTTGCGCTGCACCGGATACACGAACCCGGTGATCGCGGCGAAGGCGCACAACAGCGCCGCCACGGCCCAGGGCCCGCCGACGGTGGTGCCCGCGAGCGTCGCGGCGAGCGCAACGCTCAGCAGGGACACCCACACCACCGGTGGCAGCCGGCGGCCCAGCCACTGGGGACGGGCCGAGGTCACCGCCTCCGCGACCGTCATCGCCGCGAGCACCCCGCCGTGCGCGCTCTCCTGGATGCCGTGCTCCAGCAGTACCGGCTGGAACAGGTTCACCTGGCAGATCCGGGACAGCGTGAAGACGGCCACGCCCTGCACCATGAGCAGGGCCAGCCACGGTGACGACCGCAGGGCGCGCAGCGCCGCCCTCATGTCGCGCGACAGGGTCCTGTCACGCCCTGCCCGGGCCTTCGGGCGGACCCGCCCGCCCCCGGGCGCGGCGAGCCGTGGCAGGGCGAGCGCGCAGCCGAGGGAACCGGCCGCGCTCGCGGCACTGAGCACGTACGGGGTCTGCGGGGCCAGTGTCATCAGGGGCCCGACCAGCGGCCAGCACACCACCTTGGCGCCGAGCCCCAGGGCCCGGGCCGTACCCTCGGCCCGCAGATAGTGGGCCTGCGCCCCCTCGGCCCGCAGACCGTCGTACAGATAGGCGCTCGCCGCCCCGGACGTCAGCGAACGCCCGGCGGCGATGGCGAGGAAGTGCACCAGGAAGCCCGTGTACGACGGGGACAGCACCGGCGCCATGTTCGCCGCGGTCATGACCACCGCGCCGGCACACAGACAGTTGCGGGCGCCGATACGGTCGGCGACGACTCCGGTCGGTATCTCGAAGAGGCAGAAGGCGATGTAGTAGATGCTCTGGATACCGAAGATCTGGTCGTCGGACAGGCCCGCGTCCCGCTGGTAGGCGTAGAAGACGGGCATCCACCACAGCAGGTTGAACAGGAGCTGGAACCCGTTGTTCAGGCGGATGACGCGCCGCGCGGCCGGACTCGGGACCGGTGCCGGTGGGGTGGACCGCAGCAACGGCATACCGGGCCTCACCGCGAGTAGGGGCGGACCTGGACCAGGCGGAACGCCCCCTCGGCGGTCATGAGCCACTCGATGTCCAGGGCGCCGTCGGGGTCGTCCGCGCCGAAGTGCGACTGCAACAGCCGCCCGGCCAGCGCCAGTCGGGCCAGCGCGGCGCGCGTCGCGGCCGGCAGGTCCTCGCCCGACGAGCCGACGTCGACCGTGCGCCCGCCGCCCTCCACGGTGTTGTAGAGGTACTGCTGCGGCAGGACCGTGCCGTCGACCACCCGCTCGGGCGAGCCCGGCGCGCAGTTGATGTACACGTTGCGGAAGTCCTCGCGACGGGTCGGATTGCAGGTCACCAGCACACCTCCGAGCCCGGCCGGCACGTACTCCTGGACGATCACCCCCATGTATGTGTCGTCGAGCGGGATACCGGCCTGGTGCCGGAGGCGGACACTGCGCGGCGACACCAGCGACGCCCACACCTGCCGTACCGCGTCCATGAGCTGGTCCGTGCCGCGCACCGTGGTCACCGAGTCGTAGATCCCGGCGGCGGAGAAGCCCGGCAGGTCCTCGGCGTTGGAGGAGGAGCGCACCACCAGCCGGCGCCCGTCGGCCGACAGCGGCGCCACCGACGCGGTGATCGCGCGCTCCACCTCGTCGGGCATCGGCGTGGTGCGCGTCAACTGCTGGAGGCTGAGCGCGAGGGAGTCGATCACGTCGAACGCCTCCAGTTCGAGCGCCATCTTCAGCTTGCCGATGCCCTGTTGCAGCGCGGGCGACGAGGTCAGGAAGAGATGGTGCAGCCGGAACGGCAGCGCCACGCCCTCGGGCGCCCGGACCGTCTGAGCCACCCGTGCCGCCGCCGCGGCCCGCAGCCGCTCGGGTGACGCCCCGGGCTCGCCGAGACGGGCGGCCAGGTGGCCGAGCAGATCCGGCCGAGGCGGACGTGGACGCGCGTAGAACGCGGTCAGGTCCGCGGTGCGGCTGTCCAGGACGTGGTGCAGCTCCCCGAGGCTCGCCGCCTTGGTGCCGTAACTGTCCCGGTCGGCGCTCCGCAGCCGGTGCAGCGCGAGGACCGGCGCTTCCTCCAGGAACGGCGCCTCGAGACGGATCCGCTGCTGGTGCCAGGCGGGCTTGGTCAACGCCGGTGCGCGGGACAGCCGTTCCAGGGTGACGGCGTCCTCCTGGGCGCGGTAGCGCACCCACGCGCCGTCGAGCCCGTCACGCCGTACGAGGTCGTCGAGGTCGCGGACGATCGCGTTCGGGATGCCCCAGCCCGAGGCGAGGACGTTGGTGTGGGAGAGCGGTGTGATGGGGGCCGTGTTGATGATCCCGGCGACGCGTGGCACGTCGTCGGGCGGACAGGGCATCGCGACGATGTCCGACCAGCCCAGTTCCCGGGCCGCGCTCTCGTACTCCGCCAGGGTGCGGAAGTAGCGCAGCCGGCCCCGCGCCTCGCCCGGGTTGAGGCAGGTGCGGGTCCGGTTGCCGAACAGCTCGTGGCTGAGGATGCGCGGTACCCGCGTCTCGCTGACGTGGGCCAGTTCGTGCTCCTGCCCGTGGTTCGCGGGCTTCAGCAGCAGCGGCAGGCGTCCGTCCACCCGCCCGCGCACATAGCCGTAGAACTCCTCCAGCAGCGCACCGTGCATGGTGTCCGCCTCGGTCGTCTCCAGTACCAGGAAGGGCCGTTCGGCGCCGTCGGGCTCCTCGTCGGTGTGCAGGGACAACACGCCCAGCAGGAAGCGGCGTTCGGGGTCCGTGTAGACGGAGGCGTTGAACGCGTCCAGGTCCGCGTCGAGTTCGTCCAGCGACAGGCCGAGAACGCGGGTCGCGATGTAGTTGACGTGGAAGGGGTGCACCCGGGTGTCCAGCAGGTGCCAGGTGTCCTCCGCGCGGTCCACCACGACTTTCAGGTAGGGGTGTCCGGCCAGCACCCCGGACAGGGTGCGGAACAGCGGCAGCGAGAGGTTGGCCCCGACGACCGTGCGGTCACCGGCCGCGTCGGGCACGCCGGTTCCGTCGAGTGTGAGCGTCATGCCCGCACCCCCTCGCCGGCCTGTGCGGGCAGGATGCGCGGCAGGGCGTCCACCAGCGCGGTGAGGTCGCGGACCACGGACTGCGGCCGGTCGGCCGACAACAGACACAGCCCCGCCATGGTGTTGGCCCCGGCGGCCGGGTCGTAGACCGGTACGGGGGTGCCCTTGGGCAGCGAGTTCTCGTGGACGACGGAAAGCGAGCTGCCCGCGCCGATCGGCGCGCCGCGCAGGACCGCCGCCGGGTCCCACAGATGACGGCGGTCCCACGGGGCGCCGTCGCCGTCCACCGCGAGAACCACCAGGGAGCCGGCCGCGCCCTCGGCGTCCTCGCCGGTCAGGGCCCGTGCCGGCCACGCGGGGGAGCGGCCCAGCAACTGATCGGTGAACATGCCCACCAGGTCGAGCCCGAAGACCTCCTCGATCTGCGGCACCGTCATCGCGCCGCCGAACCGCGCGGCCGTCTCGATGACCCACATCCGGCCGTCAGCGCCCAGCTTGATCTCCGTGTGGGTCCCGCAGTTCTCCAGCCCCAGGGCCTCGACGGCCAGCCCGGCCAGCTCCACGATCCGGTCCTGGGCGTCGCCGCCGAGCGCCGCCGGGGTGATGCCGGCGCGCTCGGTGAACGGCGCCACCGTCGGCATCCGCCCGCTCACGCAGACCGGGCGGAACACGCCGTCCACGACCACGCCCTCGACACTGACGTAGTCACCCCAGCCCGAGCCGTCGAACCACTCACCGGCACAGCCGCTGACGATCTCCTCGACGATGAAGTCCTCACCGGCGCCCGCCACATGGAGCTCCGCGAACCCCAGCAGCGCCGATTCCGTCATCACCGCCCGCGACCGCTGCCAGGCCTCCCGCGCCAGTTCGGGCGCCTCGATGATCTGGTGCGCCGTCGAACCGGCGCTCCAGGCGGCCTTCAGCAACAGGGGGTACGACAACTCGGCCGCCGCACAGTCCAGTTCGGCGGCGTTCGCGACCGGGCGGAACCTCGGCTGGGGTATCCCGCGGCGTTCCCAGGCGGCGCGCATCAGCCGCTTGTCACGGGCCAGCGCCGCGGCGGGCCCCGCCCCACGCAGCCCGAGCCGCCGGGACGCCTCGGCGACCGCGACCACCGCGTACTCGGAGAACGTGACGACGGCGTCCGCGCCGACCTCACGCGCCCGCCCGGCGATCAGCCCGACGAGGTCCGAACCGGGAAGGTCCCCGGCCGTGACGACCGACTCGCACAGCCTGCCGGCGTCCGCCGCCACCGCGGCGGGCAGCTCGCTGAGTGCCAGCAGGTGCACCGCGGACCTGGCGGCCACCCGCGCCAGGGCGTGTCCCACCGGGGGACCGCCCTTGGCATGCACGTACAGCACCCTGCTCACGAATACCCAACTCCTTCGATGTCGCCGTTGGTCGAGGCGCGTGCCGCGCCCTGCGCGTACGGCGGGACCGCGGCCGCCCAGAACGCGCCCGCCGTCTCACCGCCTCCTTCAAGCGAACCAGCCCCGACCCCCGGCCGAGGGCCCGTGATTCGCGAACGGCTCAGGCAAATGCCCGACTGCCGAAGGTGTTCGCCGTCCCGTGCGGGGCCGGCGGTGCGCTAGGGCCTCTCGTTGGGATCGATCGAAAGACCCCGGGCCGGTTCCGCCCCGGAGGCGGCGCTTCCGGCCGCCCCCGCATGTCTGCCGCGCTACGGGAAACGCATGATGTGTTACGCAAAGTAACGTAGTAGACGGTTGAAGGAGTTGGGCCGTGGACGAGGCGGATTTCAAGGCGCTGCTCGAGACCCTTCCGGTGTCCTGGTGGGAGGCCGACGGCGGACTGACCGTCACCGACAGCGGGGGCGGCGCGTTCGGCGACCAACGCACCGCCCGCCGCTTCCTGGAAGCCCTCTGCGCCGACCGCTGCGGCACACCGCTCCCCTCCGGCACCGGCTCGTACCAGGCGTCCTTCGAGGGCCGGACCTTCGACGTGAACTGGCCGGCCGAGGACGTGGGCCCGGACCGGCACGGCAGCAGGGGAGTGGCGGTCGAGGTGGGCGGCGCCGAGGGGAACCCGTACGCCTCGTTCGCCGACCTCACCCCGGCCGCCGCCTTCGTGCGCGACGCGGGGGGCCGCTACCTGTGGGCCAACCACGCCTACGCCCACCTGTACGGCACCACGCGCGACGACGTGATCGGCCGTCATCTCACCGATGTCGACGAACCCGACGACGTCGAACGGTTCCTCGCCCTGGACCGGGAGACCCTGTCCTGCGGCACCCCCGTCCGGCACACCCTCACCTACCGGCGCTCCGACGGGTCACCGGGGCACGCCGCCGGATACCGCTTCCCCGTCCGCTGGGGCGCCGCGCGTTGCGTCGCCGGCATCTACGTCGACGTCACCGAGCACACCCGGGCACTGGACCAACGGCACCGGGCCGAGGAGGACTTACGAGCTCTGCGCGACCACAGCGGCCTGCCCTGCGTCCGCCTGTCCGCGGACGGACTCGTCGAGGAGGCGGGCACGGCGGTCGCCGAACTCCTGCGCGTCCGTCTCTCCGACCTCATCGGCCGGCCCGCGGACTCCCTGCTGGCGGACACCCCCGAACGTAGCGGCCTGCACCGGATCTGGAACGACCTCGTCGGCGGCCGGCGCCGAAGCGCGCGCACCTGCGCCGTACTCGTCGACGCGGACAACCGGCAGCGCCGGGCCCTGATCCAGCTGAGCGCCGTGTGCCGTGTCCCGGAGCGGGTGGCCGGAGTGTGGGCCGTCCTGACACACCTCGGCCTGCCCCACGAGGCGCGACCACCCCTGACCGCGGCCCAGGTCCGCATACTCGCCCTGCTCGCCGCCGGGCGCAGCAACGCGGAGATCGCAAGGACACTGCACCTCTCACGGCAGACGGTGGACTACCACCTCAGCCGGCTGCGCGACCTCCTGGACGCCGCCACCCGCCCGGCCCTGGTGGCCCGCGCCTACGTGCTCGGCATCCTCTCCCCCCAGGCCTGGCCCCCGAGGTCCGCCACGGCGGCGCACCCACTGAGCCCGGTCTGAGTGCGCCGTCCGGCCGGGCCGAGTGCGCCCGACGGCGCCGCTCAGCGGCCGCGCAGACCCGCGGTGGTGGTACCGGTGCGCTCGCGCAGCAGGGCGCGCAGGGTGGCGGCGTGCTCGTAGCCGACCCTGCGCGCGATGGTCTCCAGGGACAGGTCCGTCGTGCGCAGCAGATGCGTGGCCTGCTCGACGCGCAGATCCTGCACGAACCGCACCGGCGTGGTGTCCAGCACCCGGCGGACGGTGCGCTGAAGCGTGCGCTCGCTGACACCGAGGGCGCGCGCCGCGGCGGCCAGGCTGTCCGGCGCGTCGAGGTGCCGGCGAGCCCACCGCTCGAAGGCGGCGACGAGCGGGTCGCTCTGGGCCAGGGCGCTCGGGATGGTGTAGGCGGACTGCGAGGGCCGTTCGTCTACGACGAGATAGCGGGCCACCAGGTCGGCCAGGGCCGGGCTGGCCGCGCGGACGACGGCGAGGGCGAGGTCGACGTGCCCGAACGCGGCTCCCGCCGTGGTCACCCCCCTCGACGTGATCACCATGCTGCTCTCGTCGAGCGCGACGTCCGGGTAGCGGCGGCGGAAGACGGGCGCCAGCCACCAGGTGGTCGTCGCCCGGCGGCCGGCGAGGGCGCCGGACTCGGCGAGCAGGAAGGTGCCCGTACAGGCGGAGGCGAGGGGCTTGCCGCGGTCCCGGCGGTCGGCGACCAGATCCCGGACGCCGGCCAGGTCCGGGCCCGCCACCCGTTCCAGGAGGGCGTCCGGCCGGCGCTCGGCGAGCGCGGGAACCAGCAGCAGCCCTGCGGTGCCCCCGGCGGAGGCCGGCTCGGCCGTGACCAGGTGTCCGGCGCCCGTGCGGACCTGACGGCTGAAGCCGATCGTCGTCACGTTCCAGGCGGGTGGCGGCTGGGGGAGTTCACCGCGCATCGCGTTGGCCGCCTCCAGGACGTCCAGCACGGCACAGAGCCCCGAGTCGAACACGCCGTCGTACACCAGCACCGAGACGTCCATGCCGGAAACGCTAACAGGCGCGTCGTTTCCGACAGCACGTCCCGTGGGGCCGTAGGGAGGCCGGCAGCGCGGGCATCGACGAGGAGGGGGCGCACCGGCGCTGCCCGACAGCGGCACGTCGCGCGCCCCGGCCGACCGAAGTGTCTGCCGTGACCAGGTATTTGGCCCCCGCGCGGCCCGCCGTCCCGGGACCGGCGGGCCGACGCCTCGGTGGACGCCGACGCGGGGTAGTCGGAACCTACGCGCCCGTCGATTGAAACGGAAGCCCCAATTCCTGTTGACCTTCGGTGCGCGTGCCGACCACCGGTCGCGTACTGCGGGCGGGCGCCGCGAAGGCTGTCGGAAACGATGCCAGGTGTGTCGTTTCCGACACTGGGGCCGGATGCGGCGCCGGCCTAGCGTGGATGGTGTTCCCGCAGGGAGGACCCGGGACCGGCCGGCGCCGGCACGCATGCCGCGCCGTCACTCCGGAACACCCGCCCAGGCGCCCGTCACCGAGGCGCCGGACCCAGAACCAAGGAGCCCGCCATCATGAACAACATCGGTCTGCTCGCCCGTATCGAGGCCAAGCCGGAGCACGCCGACGACGTCGCGCGCATGCTCACCGAGGCCGTGCACCTCGCCGAGGAGGAGAAGCGGACCGTCACCTGGTTCGCCTTCCGCGAGGACGTCACCACCTTCGGCGTCTTCGACACCTTCGAGACCGAGGAGGACCGCACCGGGCATCTGCGCGGCCGGATAGCCGCCGCCCTCATGGGAGCCGCGGACACCATGCTCGCCGCGGCGCCGGACATCCGGCCCGTGGACCTGCTCGCGGTCAAGCTGCCCTGAACGACCCCGTCGCCCCCGCATCCCGCAGTTCCCCCAGCTCAGGAGGCCCACCGCCCATGACCCCCACGACGCCCGCCCCGGCCCCGGCGTCCCAGGCGCCGCACGACCCGGCTCCGGCCGCCCGTTCCCGCACCCACACCTGGGAGCCGCCGACCAGCTACGCCGACGGTGCCGGACGCTCGGGCCTCGAGGTGCTCCGCATGTGCCTCGACGGCCACCTCCCCCAGGCGCCGATCTGCGGCACGCTCGGCTTCCGCCTGGTGGCGGCGGAGCAGGGCCGGGCCGTCTTCGAGGGCGATCCCGCCGAACACCTGCTCAATCCCATGGGCACGGTGCACGGCGGCTTCCTCGCCACGCTCCTGGACTCCGCCCTCGGCAGCGCCGTGATGTCCACGCTCCCCGTGGGGCGCGCCTACACCACCGTCCAGCTCGGTGTGCACATGGTGCGCCCCGTCCTCGCGGGCACTCCGAGGCTGCGCTGCGAGGGCACGGTGGTCCACGCCGGCCGCACCACCGCGACCGCCGAGGCCAGGATCACCGGCACGGCAGACGGGAAGCTCTACGCGCACGGCACCACCACATGCGCCGTCTTCACGCTGCCGGAGGGAGTCTGACCGTCCATCATGGCCGCGACCTCCCTGGGGTGAGCAAGCGCTTGGTAAGGTGCTGAGGAGTCCGCGGGACAGGGAGGACGCACCATGCCGTCGTCGCAAGCAGAGGCCTTCTACGAGCGGGAGGCGGCCGACCGGTTCCTCCCCACCGGCTACACCCGGGGTCCCTGGGCCGCCGGCTCCCAGCACGCCGGGCCGCCGGCCGCGCTGCTCGGGCTCGCCGTCGAGCAACGCCCGGGCGGACGGCCGGACATGCGGATCACCCGGCTCACGTTCGAGATCACCCGGCCCGTCCCCATACAGCCGCTCACCGTCACCACCCGCGTACTCCGCGCCGGCCGCAGCGTCGAACTCGTGGAGGCCGCCCTGACACCAGAAGGCGGGACGGAGGTGATGCGGGCGACGGCTCTGCTGATGCGGACGGCGCCCGAGTCGGTACCGGAGGTGTCGCCGGGCCCGCAGGTGCCCGGGCCCGGAGCCGTGGCCCCGCAGGCGTTCTTCCCCGTTCCCTGGGACCAGGGCTACCACACCGCCATGGACGTGCGCTTCGCCGCGGGATCGTTCCTCGAACCCGGCCCGGCCACGGCGTGGATGCGGATGAGGGTGCCCCTGGTCGCGGGGGAGGAGATCGCACCGCTCAGCCGGGTGCTGACCGCCGCCGACTCCGGCAACGGCGTCAGCTCGGCACTCGACTTCCATCGCTACGTCTTCGTCAACGCCGATCTCACGGTGAGCCTGCACCGCCACCCCGAGGGCGAGTGGGTCTGCCTGGACGCGCGGACGATGGTGGACGGCGCGGGCATCGGTCTCGCCGAGTCCGCCCTGCACGACGAGAAGGGCCCGCTGGGTCGCGGCACGCAGAGCCTGTACGTGACCGAGCGCGGATGACCGGGCCGTGTGCCTGCCGCCCACGGCGACGCCGGGCGAGCGCTCTGCGTGCCGCCGTCCACCGCACCCCCGAGCCCGCTGCCGCGCCGACGGCCCCGGCTCTGCGCCGACGGTCGCGGCGCCACGCCGTACGGCCCGCAACTCCTTTGCCACGCACGTAACTTGCTACCTACACTGACCCATCGAACAACGGGTAAGGAAGGTAAGGAATGCGCCGACTCCTGCAGACCGCGTTCGCCGTCTCCGCGGCCGCGCTGCTGAGCGTGGGTCTGACCACGTCCGCACACGCCGACGGCTCGAACGTCAGCATCTACACCTACAACCAGGCCGGTATGGCGACGTTCAAGCCGTACGGCGAGCACCTCCTCGTCAACGACCTGTCGGCGGACGGCTGGTCGGCCGTGGCCCGCCTCGAGGTGGAGGGCTACGGCACCTACTACTACTGGGACCGGCAGGGCGCGGACGCTCCGGCGCGCGACGTCGACCTGTCGTTCGCCGAGGGCCACAGCGTCGCCCTGACGGCGTTCCTGGGCAAGTGGCAGGGCACCGCGGACGGCGGCATCGACTGGTCCAGCTACGACCACATGACCGACTCCGTCCACACCACGACCTGACGGACGGCCCGCGCAACACCGGCCGTCGCCCTGCCGGAGCTGGGGCGACGGCCGCCGTCGACTCGCCGCCGGCTACCGGCGGCCTCCCGACTCCTCCGCCGTTCCGCCGCTTCGGACGGCCGCGGAGAGCTGACCGCGCAGCCAGTCAGGTTCGGGGTTGACGTAAGGCCGGCCCGCCAGCACGACGGTCGGCACGGTCTCGTCGCCGCCGTTGACCGCCCTGACCGCCGCGGCTCCCGCAGGGTCACGCCAGATGTTCACCCAGTGCAACTGTTGGGCGTCGCGGCCCAACTTGATTCGCAGCCGCAGACAGAACTTGCAGCCGGGCCGCCAGTACACGACCGGACGGCCGTCGGCCGTGCTGCGACGCCGCGCCTCCTGCGCACCGATCGACCTCGGAAAGATCACAGGCGAGTACACGACCGCCAGCAGCACGAACCACAGCAGGACCGGTGCGGCCGCGCCGGGGCCCCTGCCGACGTACAGGCCGGTCGCGATCACCGCACCGCAGAGACCGAGCAGTATCGGCAGTGTCCAACTACGAGTCATGGATGTGCAGGCTATCGGCGTCCAGGTGATCACGGAACAGGTCGCTCAGGGCTCCCCGGACGCCAGGTGGCCCGGCCTCGCCCGCCCGGGCGGCGCGGCTTGATTCGTCGCCGTGCACCCCCGCGGCGGACAATGGGATCTCCGCGCCGACCGAGGTGGTGGTGACGATGCCCGTATGGCACCTGCGCGACTATCACGACGACGATCTCGACCAGGCCATCCAGATCTGGGACCAGAGCCGCGGGGCCGACGAGGACCGGGTGTTCCCGGTCTCCGAGGTCATGGCCGCGGCCAAGTCCGGGCAGACGGCGGTCGTCGCTGTGGTCGGCGAAGAGCTCGTGGGCATGGCCGTGGCGGAGTCCTACGCCAAGCGGGGATGGATCCTCCTGGTGGCACTGGCCGCCCGCTGGCGCGGACGGGGTATCGGCAGCGCGCTCGTCGCCGAGCTGGAGCGGCGGCTGCGGGCCGCCGGAGTCCGCCACATCAGCGCACTGCTGCCCGCCCACGCCGCGGGGACGAAGGCCCTGGCCAACTCCGGGTACCAGTGCCGCGACGACCTCACCTACTACGAGAAACTCGAACCACCGGGAACCGCCGACGCCGACGTCCTCGCGGCCCTGGGCGGACGCATGCTGCCCGATGGCCTGTGGGACGCGATGGCGGGCATGGAGCGGGAGAAGCAGGTCATCGAGCGCCGTGTCGTGCTGCCGCTGACCGAGCCGGTGCTGGCCGACCGCTACGGCGTCGTCCCGCCGAAGGCGGTCATGCTGTTCGGCCCGCCCGGCACCGGGAAGACCAGCTTCGCCAAGGCCGTGGCCTCGCGGCTCGGCTGGCCGTTCGTGGAACTCTTCCCCTCCCGCCTCGCCGCCGACACCAGCGAAGGGCTGGCCGCGGCCCTGCGGGAGGTGTTCGCCGAACTGGCGGAACTGGACTCGGTCGTCCTCTTCATCGACGAAGTCGAGGAGATCGCAGCCGTGCGGTCCGGCAAGGCGGTCGATCCCGGGCACGGAGTGACCAACGAACTGCTCAAGCTCATCCCCGTCTTCCGTGAACACGACGCGCGCCTGCTGGCCTGCGCGACCAACTCGGTCCGCTCTCTCGATCCGGCGTTCCTGCGGCCGGGCAGGTTCGACTACGTCATCCCCATCGGCCCGCCGGACCCGACCGCCCGTTCGGCGATCTGGGCCCGCTACCTCAGAGCCTCCGCCACCGACTCCGTCGACCTCCCCCGGCTGGTGGAGGCCAGCAAGCTGTTCACCCCGGCCGACATCGAATACGCGGCACGCAAGGGCGCCCAGGCGGCATTCGAACGAGAGGTCACCGAGCGCCAGGGCGGACCGGCCACCACCGACGACTACCTGACCGCCATCGCCGACACCCGGCCGACGCTCACCGCACGGGCGATCGAGGAGTTCACCGAGGACATCGACAAGCACAGCAGGCTCTAGGCCCCGTCCACCTTTCGATCCTCGTCCCGCCCGGCCGGCCGAAGCCCAGCACATCGCCTATTCTAGGTAGACCTACCTACCTAGTCTGGATGGCGATGGGCGAGACCGACATGAGTACGACAGCCCGCGGAAGGCGGCGTCCGGCCCGGGAGCGGCTGCTGGAGGCGGCGGCCCGACGCTTCTACGCCGACGGTGTGGCGGCGACCGGTATCGACACGATCACCGCCGAGGCCGGCGTCGCGAAGATGAGCCTGTACAACAACTTCTCCTCCAAGGCCGAGCTGGTCCGCGCCTATCTCGACGCCCGGCACGAGGAATGGCTCGGTCTCTACCGGGCGCGGCTGGAGGCGGCCCAGGGGCCGCGGGACGGGGTCCTCGCGGTGTTCGACGCGTACGCGGACCACGCCGCGTTCGCCTACGAGCGGGGCTTCCGCGGCTGCGGTCTGCTGAACGCCGCCGCCGAGTTCCCCGCCGGGGACGAGGGCCGGGCCGTGGTCCGCGCCCACAAGGAGGAGGTCGAGCGACTGATCGCCGGGCACCTGGACGAGCTGCTCCCCGGCCGCCCCGACGAGGCGCGCGCGACGGCAGAGCACCTGTCGTTCCTCCTGGAGGGCGCGATGGCCCGCGCCGGCCTGGAGGGGAACGACGAGCGTCTGCGGCACGCCCGCGCGCTCGCGGCCGGCCTGCTGGACCGGCTGTGAAGGGCGTCGACCGCGGCCGGTCCGCAGGGACGGGGGCGCTGTGCGTGCTGGCTGCCTCCGTGCTGTGGGGCACGACGGGAACGGCCGCCACCTTCGCTCCGGAGGTCGGCCCACTGGCCATCGGCGCCGTCGCGATGGGGCTCGGCGGGCTCCTCCAGGCGCTCGCCGCAGCGCGGCCGACCGTCCGTGACGCGCCGCGCCTGCTCGCCCGGCGCGGGACCGTACTGCTCGGCGCCGTCTCGGTGTCCGTCTACCCCCTGGCCTTCTACAGCTCCATGCGGCTGGCCGGCGTCGCCGTGGGCACCGTGGTGTCGATCGGCACCGCCCCGCTGGCCTCGGCGGTGATCGAGCGGGTCGTGGACCGTCGCCGTCTCACGCGCCGCTGGATGCTCGCCGCCTTCCTCGGTCTGCTCGGCACCGTCCTGCTGTGCGTCGCGGAAGCCGCTCACGCCTCCGACGGCGCGGGACGGCACTCCGTGGCCGGCATGCTGCTCGGGGTCGGCCTGGGACTCGTCGCCGCCGCGACCTACGCCCTGTACTCCTGGGCCGCGCACCGGCTGATCACCAGCGGGATCCCCTCGCGTGCGGCGATGGGCGCCGTGTTCGGCCTCGGCGGCCTGCTCCTGGTCCCCGTCCTGCTGGCGACCGGCGGCCCGCTCGTGGACTCGTGGCCCAACGCGGCCGTCGGTGTCTACATGGCACTGGTCCCGATGTTCGCCGGCTACGTCCTGTTCGGCTGGGGGCTCGCGCATGTGCCGGCCAGCACGGCCACCACCCTGTCCCTGCTCGAACCGGCCGTCGCCGCCGTCCTCGCCGTCCTGGTCGTCGGCGAACGCCTCCCCGTGGCCGGCTGGACCGGCATCGCGCTCGTCATCCTGTGCCTCGCCGTCCTCACCGCGCCGACAGGCGCCGGCGCCCTGGCGCGGGAGGAGGTGACACACCCGGGCGACGCCCCCGTGCCTGCGCAGGCGCACGCGGCCGAGGGCTGACCGGCCGAGAACCCGGAGGTGCACGGAGGCCGGGCATCCGGACGCTCCCCGACCCGACGCATCCGGGTCGCGCCGCGCCGCCCGGGTGCCGGGCTACGGCGTGAGAGGCAGGGCGCGGGCGATGAGCAGGGCCACGTCGTCGTGGCCGGTCGAATGCCGCAGCCGCCGCAGGAGCCGGTCGCAGGTCTCCTCCACGGTGCGGCCCGGCTCCGCCAGCAGGCGCAGCAGGGCGTCGAGACGTTCGTCGATGGCGTCGTCGCGGGTCTCGATCAGGCCGTCGGTGTAGAGCACCAGTTGGTCGCCGGGCTCCAGGGTGAGGGTCGTGGTGTCGAACGGGGCACCGCCCACCCCCAGCGGAAGTCCGGTGGGCAGGTCCAGCAGTGCGGGCGGCCGCCCGGCCCGGATCAGGACCGGGGGCAGGTGTCCGGCGGAGGCCAGGCGGATCCGGGTGCGCCGGGGGTCGTAGACGGCGTAGAGGCAGGTCGCGATGTACGGGTCGAGCCCCAGGGTGATCCTGTCGAGGTGGGTGAGGACGCGGGCGGGGTCGAGGTCCAGATCGGCGAGGGTGGAGGTGGCGGTGCGCAGGCGGCCCATGGTGGTGGCGGCGTCGATGCCGCTGCCCATGACGTCGCCCACCGTGAGGACGGTTCGGTCGCCGTCGAGGGGGATCACGTCGTACCAGTCGCCGCCCACCTGGTTGAAGGCCTGGGCGGGCCGGTAGCGCGCGGCCACCTCCAGGCCGGGATGGCGGGACGGGAGCCGCGGGAGCAGGCTGCGCTGGAGGGTCTCGGCGGCGCTGCGGATGTGCTCGTGCAGGACGGCGTTGTCGATGCTCAGCGCGGCGGTGGAGGCGAGTTCGCAGGCCAGGGCGAGATCGTCGTCGTCGAACGGCTGGGGGTTACGGGCGCGGGCCAGGCCCATGACGCCGATGACGTTGTCGCGTGCGATGAGCGGGATGGCCATGTCGGTGTGCACACCGGCCCGGGCCAGCAGGCCGGCCTTCTCGGAGTCGGCGGCGATGCGGTCGTGGCCGCCGCTGTCCACATGGGTGATCAGCAGGGGCTTACGGGTGCGGACGCAGTGGGCCGCCGGGTGGTCGGCGTGGTACGTGGTGAGGCAGCCGGGCGGAACGATCGCCTCGGCGGCGTCCGTGGGATAGGCGGTCTTGACCGCCATGGCGCGGAACTGGGCGGGACCCTCGCCCAGTTCCGCCCGGCCGGTCTGCAGGACCGAGTCCAGGAGGTCCACGGCGACCATGTCGGCGAGGCCCGGCACCACGACGTCGGCCAGTTCCCGCGCCGTCCGCTCCACCTCCAGGGTCGTGCCGATGCGAGCCGAACCGTTCGCCATCAGCCGCAGCCGCTGCTGCGCCCGGTCGGCTCTCCGGGCGGCCTCGTAGCGGTCGGTGACGTCGATGACCACGTTGGCGATGCCCAGCACGTGCCCGTGCGTGTCCTCCAGCCGGTAGAGCGAGACCGCCCAGGCGTGGTCGTGGTCCGGGTCGGCCGCGGTACGGCCCACCACCTGCCGGTCCACCATGGGCACGCCGGTCGCCAGGACCTCCCGCATCGCGGACTCGGCACTCCGGAACGGATCACCGGGCAGGACGTCCCGGAACCTCCGGCCGACGTGCTCGGCCTCGGGCAGCCCGTGCATCTGGGCCATCGCGGGGTTGACCGCCAGGTACCGCAGGTCGTTGTCCAGGACGGACAGCCCGACCGGGGCCTGGGTGACCAGCCGGGTGGACAGGGCCACCTTGCGTTCCACCTGCCGCAGCGTGGCCCGGTCGGTGGCGAGCCCCAGGGCGTAGTGATCACCCAGGTTGTCCGTCAGCCGCATGTTGCGGAATTCCACCATCCGGGTACGGCCGTCCTTGTGCCGGACGGGGAAGGCCCCCGCCCAGCCCCGTCCGGACTCCATCACCTCGGCGAAGAGGGTGATCGCCGCGTCGCGGTGCTCGGGGTGCAGGAGCAGCGGGGCCGCGTACTGCCCGACCGCCTCCTCCCCGGTGTAGCCGAACAGTTCCTCGGCCTGCGGGCTCCACATGTCGATCCGGCCGTCGGCCTCCACCAGCACCGCCGCGACACCCAGCAGGTCCAGCAACCCGCTCGGCTCCGCGACGGAACTCTCCGCGCGGTCCGTCGCCCACTGCGGGCGCTGCTCGGCTCGGCTCATCGGCCTCGCTCCCTTCCCTCGCCGCGGAGGCACCCCGTTCAGCAGAGCACGTGAGCAGGCTCGCCGCCCTCTCCACCGCGCCGCCGACGGTGCGGCGGCGAACGCCACCCACCGGGACCGAGGCGGGGGACGGCCCTCGCGTCACGGAGCGACCACGGCATATCCATCATGCTCACAGCCCGAACAGCTTCGCCGCGTTGTCGTGGCACACCGCCCGCAGCCACTCCTCGCCGAGATCCAGCCGCTCCAGGGCGTGCAACTGGTGCGTGTACGTGTAGGGGATGTTGGGGAAGTCGGAGCCGAGCAGAACGCGCTCGCCGAGCCGGGCGAGCCGGGGCAGGGCCCGGCGCGGGAAAGGCATGAGCTCCTCGGTGAAGTCGGTGAACGCCATCGTCGTGTCCAGCCGAACCTGCTCGTACCGCTCGGCGAGACCGAGGAACTCCTCGTACTCGGGCATTCCCAGGTGCGCGACGATCAGCCGGAGCCCGGGATGCCGCGCCAGTACCCGCGCGATCGGCCCGGGACCGGTGTACTCGCCCGGCGCGGGTCCGGAACCGCAGTGGATCACCACGGGAACCCCGGCCTCGGCCAGCACCCCCCAGGCCGGCTGGAGCAGGGCGTCGGCCGGGTCGTACGCCCCGACCTGTACATGCGCCTTGAACACGCGGGCGCCCGCCTCGACGGCCTCACGGACGTAGGTCTCGACGCCCGGCTCGGGAAAGAGTGTGGCGGTGTGCAGACAGTCGGGGGTGCGGCGGGCGAAGTCGGCCGCCCAGGCGTTCAGCCACCGGGCCATGCCGGGCTTGTGCGGATAGAGCATGGCCGTGAAGGCCCGGACACCGAACTCCCGCAGCAGGGAGGTCCGTTCCTCCTCCGCCCTCCGGTAGGCGATCGGCCACTCGAGGCCGGCCGTCAGCGGTCCCTGTGTGTCGAAGTAGTCCCAGACCTTGTGCAGGACACGCTCGGGCATGAAGTGCGTGTGGACGTCGATCAGCCCGGGAAGACCGAGCCGGACCCAGAAACGGCGCACTTCCCCGGCCTCGTCCGCCTCGGCGCTCCCGGTGGATTCTCGCGAACCGGGCGCGGCGGGTGGCATGTGGTGATCACTCATGCCGCCCACGATCGGCCCTGCCGACGGTGCGGGTCCACCCCCCTGCCACGACCCGAACCGTCAGGTCACGCGGGCACGGCCGGGTTTCATGAGATCTCACATCGTGGTACTTGCTTTTCAGAAAGCAAGACGAGTGAGATCGTTTGCATCGCCCGTACAGTTCGCACGGTCTTTCGGCGAGGGGATGCGTGCGGGACGCGGGCCTTCGGCAACCGATCTCCACCTCGCGCGCGAAAGACCGAGCAATGCCCGCACCAGCCACCGGCTCCGCCAGGACACCCGTCAATCCGCGGTCCCGCGTCCTCATCGCCAGCCTCATCGGCACGACGATCGAGTTCTACGACTTCTACGTCTACGCGACCGCCGCCGTCCTGGTCTTCCCCTCCCTCTTCTTCCCGGGCGGCGACCCGGCCACGGCGCTGCTGTCGTCCTTCGCGGTCTTCGGCGCCGCGATGGTCGCCCGCCCGATCGGCGCCATCTTCTTCGGACACCTCGGCGACCGCCTCGGCCGCAAACGGACACTCGTGGTCTCGCTGCTGACGATGGGCCTCGCCACGCTGCTCATCGGCGTGCTCCCCACCTACGCCCAGGCCGGCTGGATCGCCACCGCGCTGCTCGTCCTCATGCGGCTCGCGCAGGGCTTCGCGCTCGGCGGCGAGTGGAGCGGTGCCGCGCTGGTCGCGACCGAGAACGCGCCCCGCGGCAAGCGCGCCCTGTACGGCACCTTCCCGCAGCTGGGGGCCCCGCTGGGCTTCATCATCGGCAACGGTCTGTTCCTGATCATCGGAGCCCTGCTCCCGTCCGCGACCGGAACCGACCCCACGCAGCCCTCCGACGCCTTCCTGAGCTGGGGCTGGCGCATCCCGTTCCTGTTCTCCGCCGTGATGGTCGCCATCGGTCTGTGGGTGCGCTCGCGGCTCGCCGAGTCAGCGGTGTTCGACAGGACCCGCGAGGCGGGGAAGGTGCGCAAGCTGCCGCTGGCCACGGTGGTCCGCGGCCACTGGAGGCAGCTCATCCTCGGCACCTTCTTCATGCTGGCCACGTACGTGCTCTTCTACCTGATGACAACGTTCTCCCTCAGCTACGGCCGCACCCCCGAGGACGCCGCCGTGCCCGGGCTGGGCTACAGCTACACCACGTTCGTCCTGATGATGATCTTCGGCGTGGTGTTCTTCGCCGTGTTCACCCTGGTCTCCGGCCCGCTCGCCGACAAGTACGGCCGGCGTACCACCCTGATGTGGATCACCGCCGCGATCGCGGTCTTCGGGCTGGTCTGGGTGCCTCTGATCGGCCTCGGCACGCTGGGCGTCGTCCTGTGGCTCGTCCTCGGCTTCACGCTGATGGGTATGACGTTCGGCCCGATGGGCGCGCTCCTGCCCGAGCTCTTCCCGACGAGCGTGCGTTACACCGGATCCGGCATCTCGTACAACGTCAGCTCGATCCTCGGTGCGGCCGTCGCCCCGTTCATCGCGGTGGCGCTGTGGCAGGCCGGCGACGGCTCACCCTGGCTGGTCGGGGTCTACCTCTCCGCCATGGCGGTACTGACGCTGATCGCGCTCTCCCTGGGCGAGGAGACCAGGGACGTCTCCCTGGACGAGGGTGAGACCGCATCGGCGGACGACGGTAGCGCCACGGCCGCCTCCTCCGCGGTCTCCCCGTAGGGCCGACGCCTCCTCCGGGGCTCACGCCTCACCTCGCGGCCCCCGGCCCCGCATCCCAGCGGCGCCGGGGGCCGTCGTATGCCCGCCCGCCGCGCTGGATTGAGGGTCCGCCGCGCGGGCAAGCGGACGTCACGACGGCGGAGCCAGGGCAGGCGTGATGCCGCATTAGTCGAGGAGACCAGGGAGAGTGGGCAGGGATGACGCGGGAAACGATCGCGGCGTCGGACGAATCGTCCGGGCCGGCCGGCCGGGGCGGCATCCCGACTCCGCCGCTGCGGCCGGGCGGGTACGACCCGGGCGACTACGCAGCGCTCGTCGTGCGCAGCGCCGAGGAGGCCGGAGTGTCCGCGCTGCTGCTGATGGGCGTGCTGCACAACGAGGCGTACAAGCCGCACCACCCGCTGCTGGAGCGGCTGTGGCACTGGTGGAAGCCCGAAGCCTCCTTCGGGATCGCCAACATGCACCGGGCGACGTTCGAGCAGGTGCGGCAGGCGCACGGCCTGACGGGCCGATGGAAGGACCTGCGCGACGACCCCGCCTTCGCCGTGCGGGCGGCGGCCCTCCACCTGCGGGACCTCGACCGGCGGCTGCCGCAGCGGCATGTTCGCCGCTACCGCCGGGACGAACTCCTCGCCCTGGGCTACAACGCCGGTGAGCGCAACATGCTGGCCTTCGCCCGAGGCGTGCCCCCGGGTCCCATGGCCCGGTCCTACCTCCGCCGCCTGCGGGCCAACCGCCACCGGTCGGCCGAGGTCCTCGCGTCGTTCGCCGGCCGGGGCGCCGGGACTTCCGAGGCGGCGGCGGTGGCGCCGGTCAGCCGGAATCAGGCAAACGGGGCATAGAAGGCATCCTGGGTGAGGGTGCGGGTAACGGGATGTGAAAGTCACTCCGACAAGGAGGCGCATCCCATGACGCCGACTCAGGATGTCGTCGAGATGATCCTCGAGGATCACCGGACGATGGAAGATCTGCTCCGCCTGATGCGCAGCACGGAGGCCGACCGCCAGGGCGCGCTCCACGATTTCGCGCACCTGATGATCGCGCACGGTGAGGCCGAGAGAGCCTCGGTCCACCCCGTTCTGCTGTCCTTCGAGGACGCCGACACCGTCGAGCACGTCGAGGCCGCGCACCAGGAAGCCGTCAAGGTTCTCTTCGCACTCCTCCAGGTCCGCCGGATCGGCTCCGTCGAATGGGACTGGAGGCTCCAGCAGTTGGCCGCCGTCACCGCCCGACACACGGACACGGAGGAGCGCACCCTGGTCAACCGGGTGCGGCAGAGCCTCAGTCGGCAGTGCCGGGAGGAGCTCGGCGCCGGTTTCGCCCGGATGGAGGCGGAGTTGCTGACGGCACGGTGCGGCAGTGTCGCCAACGTCCACCGCATGGTCCACGACGCCGCACCCGCGTGATGTCCCGTCGGCTCCGTGCGGGCCCGGCGACCGGGCCGCACCGGTCGCCGCGGAGAAGAGAACCACTGCTGAGGGCACCACGACGGAGAGAACCTCGACAGGAGGCTGTCATGAACTGGACCCTGGACACCTTCCTCACCCAGGTCACCGAACGCGCGGGCTATGACAGGCCGCAACAGGGGGCCAGGGCCGTGCGGAACGTGCTGGAGGTGCTCGGCGCACATTTGGTGGGCGACGACCGCACGGACCTGGCCGCGCTGCTGCCCGGAGGCTGCGGAGCACTGCTGACCGCGAGCGAGCCGGCCAGCGAACCACTGACACCGGCGTCGTTCGTCGAGGCCGTGGCCGACCGCAGTCACGAGGACCTCACCGAGGCCAGACGCGAGATCGACGCCGTACTGCCCACACTGGCCGAGGTGGCGGACCATGCACTGCTGCGCCGCGTCCTCACCCAGCTGCCGCCGGGTCACGCGGGCCTGTTCGGTCGCACGGACCCCGGATGACCGGCCTGGGCGGTCCGGTTGCCCGCCCAGGGATCGCGCGCTCCGCGGCGGGCCGTCCGGTCAGTCGCCGACGGCCTGGACGATGTCCTGCGGATCCAGGCCGGTGAGCTGCGCGATGCGCGGCGCGGGAATACCCGCGGTGAGAGCACGCTGGACCAGCGACTGCCAGTCCTGGGTGGTGTCCCGGAAAGTCAGCAGCTCCGACTCCAAGTCCGTCACGGACCGGGGCGCACAGGCGTGCTCGACCCGCAGTGTCTCCTCCTCGCTGAGGGGAACCGGCAGCCGCTCCGCCTCCTCCGGAATGAGCACCTCGGCTCCGGCCGGCAGGATCCTGACGTGCTCGGAGGAGGCGGGGATCCCGTGGGCGTGCAGCCAGCCCAGCACCGCGGGGCTGTCGGCGCACTCCAACTCGCCGACCGCGGACAAGGCCGCACCCAGACGCGGATGACGCTCCGGGAGAACGAACAGCAGGGCCTCGTCGGCCATGGTCGGCACCTCTCTCGCAACAGCTGGGCAAGGGACCCCATCCCTATCCCCTCCCAACTCGATGTGCCCGCATCGCCATCGCTCACTCACTCCGGAGGCTGGCCTGCCGATCGCGTGTACGCATTTCAGGGACCGGCCTCCAGGACAGAGCGCGACAGGCCGTCTCTCGCGGGTGGCGGAGTGCGCGGCTGCCCTACCTCACCGTGACGAGTGCGGCTTCGGTCTGCGATGCTTCGTCGACGGCATCGCCATCACCTGGGAGGACCGCCAGTGTCCCGGACCGCCATGCCCTCCAGCGCTCAGTGGGCCGCGGGGGGAGACCGGATGACCGTTCACGGGCGCACGGGCGCGCACACGCTCTTCGTCCGCCAGGACGGCCCCGCCGCCGGCCCACCGGTGACGCTCGTCCACGGCTTCCCCACCTCGTCCCACGACTGGTCGCTGATCGTGCCCGAGCTGGCGGCGCGAGGCCATCGCGTCACCACGTTCGACCTGCTCGGCTTCGGGCACAGCGACAAGCCGCGACGGCACCGGTACTCCGTACTGGAACAGGCCGATCTGGTGGAGGACGTCTGGCGCGCCCTGGACATCGGCGACACGGCTCTGGTCGCTCACGACTACGGGGTGAGCGTCGCCCAGGAGCTGCTCGCGCGGAATCCCGGGCGCATCACCCGGGCGGCCTGGCTGAACGGAGGCCTCTACCCCGATCTGCACCGTCCGATCGTCGTCCAGCGGCTGCTCCACGGCCCGTTCGGCCCGGTGCTCGCGCGCGCCGTCACCGAGCGCGGGTTCCGCGCCTCGATGCGCCGGGTGCTGGGCCGCACCGTACCGGACCACGATCTGCGTGCCATGTGGGAGAGCGTCTCCCGCGACCGCGGACACCTGCTGGCGCCGCGGCTGCTGCGCTACATCGACGAGCGGCGCACCCACGGGGCCCGCTGGATCCGGGCGCTGGAGAGCTACGAGGGTCCGGCGTTGTTCGTCTGGGGGCCGGCCGACCCGATCAGCGGGGCCCATGTGCTGACCCGTATCAGGGAACGCATGCCGGTCGCGGCAGTGACCGAACTGGGCGGCCCGCCGGCGGCCGGCCACTATCCGCAGGTCGAGGCGCCGCACGAGGTCGCGGAGGCCCTCGGCGGCTTCCTCGTCGCCGCGTGACCCTCGATCACGGGCGGGGGCGCGTCGCCCTCAGCGGGCGGGGCGGGTCGGAGCCGGCGGGTTCGTGAGCGTTCGGTGCGGTTCAGGCGCAGCCGTGCCGCCAGTTCCAGCCGACGAAGGTGTGCCGCAGCACCACCTCGAACCGGCAGGAGGCGGTGCCGTCGGCGCGGAGGCCGACGTACGAGTGGTGGCTGTTGGCGTACCAGTTCCCGGTCGCGTCGAAGATGCCCCGGTAGCTGAAGTCCGCGTGCGCCTCGGAGCGGGAGTTTGCGCAGTCGGCGGTGCAGTCGGTGCCGTGTGTCACCGATGCCGGGGACCAACCGGCGTTCCAGGGCTCCCGGTTGTGCTGCTCGGTGACATCCGTTGCGGCGCTGACGACCCGGCTGCCGTCGGTGGTCCAGTCGGACGTCGTGTACAGGCCGGTCATCCGGATGTTGCAGCAGTCGTACATCTCGTTCCAGCTCGAGACGCGGTGGGAGCCCTCCGCCGCGGTGGCGGCCGTGGTTCGGCGTCCCTCCGCGACGCTCCTGTCGGCCCGGTCCACCGGCACCAGCCGGACCGCACCGAACCGCGGGGCGCAGTCCGCACCGATCGAGACGTCCTGCCGCACCGCCATGCCCGGGGGCGGTTCCGGCAGCGAACTCGTCAGCCGCAGCGCGCCGCATGAACGGGCCGCAGGATCCGCGCCCTTCCCGACGGCCATGGCGGCCGGACCGATCGCGACGAGCCCGGCCGCGGCGAGCATCACGAAGAGGGCGTAGCGAGTGCGCAAGTCCCGTTCCTTCCGGTGGAGTCGGCCCACTGGGCGGTCTCAGACGCGAAACCTAACGTCCGGACACGCGCCTTCGGGGCCGTCACCGGAAACTTGGCGGAAAGGCGTGGCCTGTCCGCGGCCCGTCAGTGGATCCGAGGCCTCTCGGGCCTTCCCGCGTGGTCCGAGCGAACCCGTCTAGTCAGTGTTCACCGTTCGGTCCGCCTCGTCCTGGGCGAGCAGCGAGAGCAGCGAGGCCACGGTCAGCCCGATCCCGGCCTCCGCCGGGTGGCGCAGGACCCTGGTGGGGTCGATCCGGTAGGTGTTGCTGCGCCCCTGCCGGGTGTGGGAGAGGTATCCGTCCTGCTCCAGGTCGGTGATGATCTTCTGTACCGCGCGTTCGGTGAGGCGGCAGTGGGCGGCGATATCGCGGATGCGGGCGTTGTGGTTGTCCGCGATGGCCGCCAGTACGCGGGCATGGTTCGTCAGGAACGTCCATCCGCTGTGTGGCTCGGGCACTCCATCCATGTTTCAAGTTTACGGGCCAAGGCTTCACGCATCCAAAAACACGTACTTTATTTCCGGCATCGACTGACGTACTTTGGTTCTCGAGCAACGCGTCGAGCGGATGACGGAGGGAGCCATGTACGAGCCGGCCCATCGCGGAAAGTCCCTCATGGTGCGAAGCTGCGCCTCAGCGGGCGCGGACGACGGCCGTGGCCCGGTGCCGCCCGGCCTGGTGGTCGTCACCTACGCATCGAGCGGATGCCGCACCCGGGTGACCGTCCGTGGCGAACTCGACCTCAACGCCGGCCGGCATCTGCACAGTCAGCTCCACACCGCGCTCGCCGACTCGGCCTGCGGCCTCGACCTGGACCTGAGCAGGCTCGGCTTCTGCGACTGCGCGGGCCTCACCGTCCTGTTGGACCTGCGACTGCAGGCCCTCCGCCAGGGCAAGACCATCACGATCCGTGCCGCCGGCCCGGCCGTCGACCGGCTGCTCGACCTCGTCGGGGCCCGGGAACTGTTCACCACCGCGCACTCCTGCCCGACGACGGCGTCGCAGCCGGACGCACCGGATCGTCCCCCGGCCGCCGGTCACTTTTCGCCGGGCCCGCTCACCACCGTGAGCAACTGTTCCCGGCCGGCCAGGGCGTCCAGGGAGAGCGTTCGATAGCCGACCTCGTCGAAGAGCACGGTGATGCGGTCCCCGTCCTCGCTCAGCACGGTGCCGCGGCCCCAGCGGGCGTGCCGCACCGGGGCCCCGGCCGGATACGAGCCGGCGTGCGAGGGCCGCTCGTCGCGTGCCCCCTCATCGCCGCCGGCCGCCTGCTCGTCGCACACGTCGCAGTTGCCGCACGCCGACTCGGACTGCTCGCCGAAGTAGCCGAGGAGGAAGCGCCGGCGGCAGCCGGTCGCCTCGGCGTACGCCCGGGCCATGTCCACCCTTGAGCGGTCCATCCGCTTGTGCGCCTCCGCGCCGTCCGCGGCCCGTCGCACCGCGCTCGAAGGCTCCATGCCCGGGGCCGGCCGGATGGCGCCCGAGCCGTCCGTGACCACGGCACCGGCCTCCTCCAGCAGGTTCACGGCCGTGGTGACCCGGGTGCGGGACATGCCGACCTCGCGGTGCAGGGCCTCCAGGCCCGGGGGGTCGCCGGCGCTGTCGTGGACCGCCCGTGCGACCGCCCCCACGGATTCCGGCCCGACCGTACGGCCGCTGAAGTACGCCTGCATCCCCGTGTCCTCGGCGCGGTAGTGCAGCACGGCCAGGGCGGGCTGCCCGTCGCGGCCGCAGCGCCCGATCTCCTGGTAGTAGGCGTCCAGGGAGCCGGGCAGGGAGGCGTGCAGCACGAACCGTACGTTCTCCTTGTCGATCCCCATGCCGAAGGCCGAGGTGGCCACCACGACGTCCGTCTCGCCCGCCAGGAACGCCTCGTGGACACGTCGGCGTTCGGCGGCGCGCATACCCGCGTGGTACGCCTCGGCGGCGAACCCGAGAGAGGCCAGTTCCGCGGCGTACGACTCGCTGTCCTTCCGTGTCGCCGCGTAGACGATGCCCGGCTTCGCGGCGGCGGCGGCCTCCTCGACGACCACGCGCCGCCGCTCGGCGTCGTCCAGATGGCGGCATGCCTGGAGTCTGATGTTGGGGCGGTCGAAGCCGGTGACGAGCTGCCGCGGCCGGTCCATGTCCAGCCGTTCGACGATGTCCTGCCGTACCGGAGGCGCGGCGGTCGCGGTGAGCGCCAGCACGGGCGGCCGGCCCAGACGCCGTGCCGCCTGGCCGAGGCGCAGGTAGTCGGGCCGGAAGTCGTGACCCCAGGACGACACGCACTGGGCCTCGTCCACCACGAAGAGGCTGGGGCGCACCTCGGCCAGCCGCCGCACCACCTGGTCGTTGGCCAGTTGCTCGGGCGACAGATAGACGTAGCGCACCGCGCCGTCGCGGACCTCTTCCCAGGCGGCATCGGTCTGCGCCGCGCTGAGGTCGGAGTTCACGGCCACGGCGCCCGGGCCGCGGTCGCCACCGGGGAGCCCGGCGATCTGGTCCCGTTGCAGCGCGAGCAGGGGTGAGACGACCACCACCGGCCGGGGCAGCAGCAGAGCGGGAACCTGGTACACGGCGGACTTGCCGGATCCCGTCGGCATGACGACGAGTGCGTCCCGCCCTTCCAGCACCCACCGCATGGCGGTGAGCTGCTCCGGACGCAGCTCGTCCCAGCCGAACACCTCGGCTGCCGTCTCCCGCAGACGCCGGGTCGACCGTCTGCCCGTGCGTCGTCCTTCATCGGTCATGGCGCGGAGCCCGTCCCGTCCGGCGATCCATCGTGCGCCGCTCGACGCGGCGCTGCTCCGGGTCACCTGGTGCGTTCCCCGCAAACGCGGCGCGGCGACCGGGCAGGGTCACGACATCGAGGTCCGGCCGCACCGTCCGCCCTCTGCGTTCAGCCCTACGGCGGACCAGGAGGGCGGTCGGCGGACCGGTAGGCGTTCCAGTCGGCGCGGCCACCGGCGCCCAGGACGGCGAGATCGGCCGCCAGCTCGGAGGGGGAGTGGCGCCGAAGCTCGCGTCGGGTGATCCGGGCGACGACCGCCGGGAAGAACGGCCGCAGCGGCTGGCACCAGCGCAGCCACGGTGGCGCGTAGACGTACGGGGCGCGGCGGGCGATGCCGGAGGCGAGCCATTCGGCGACCTGCTCGGCGGTGTGGACGCGGCGCGCGAAGTGCGGCTGATTGCGGCGCAGGGCACTCAGAACCGGGTGATCGTCGATGCCGGCGACCATGTCGGTTCCGGTCCAGTGCAGGTAGGCGACACCCACGCCGATGTGATCGGGTTCGACCTCGCCGCGCAGCGCCAGGGCGAACGATTCCGCACCGGCCTTGGAGGCGCAGTAGGCGCTCATCATGGGAGCGGAGCCGAAGGCGGCCGTGGAGGCGATCTGCAGGAAGTAGCCGCGGGTGCGCGCCAGTTGGGCGAGGAAGACTCTGGCGGTGTTGGCGGCGCCGACGAGGTTCACGTCGATGACCCGCTCCCACAGGTCCGCCGGAGTATCGGCGAACGGGCCACCGGCCGCGATCCCGGCGTTGGCGACCACCACGCTCGCCGGGCCCAGCTCCCTCTCCACCCGACTGGCGGCGCTCTCGAGCGCGGCGCGGTCGGTGACATCGGCCTCGACGCACATGGTCCGGTTCGGCAAGGAGCCGGCCGCGCGGCACAGGGTCTCCTTCTCGCGCCCGAGCAGGGCCACGCTCATCCCGTCGTCGGACAGGCGCCGCGCCAGGGCCTCGCCCACGCCCCGTGCGGCCCCGGTCACGACCGCGACCCGCCCGCGCAGCGGTGCGCCGGCACCTGGGCGGTGCCCGGCAGCCGCGAAGATCTCACGCAATTCCAGCCCTCGTTTCCACAGGCGCAGACGGATGGCGCCGTCCCGGCTCACATACCCGGTAGAGGTGGCCGGGTCCGCTCCGATGCATCCGTTCGGCGGCGGGCATGCCGGCTTCATCGCAGTGGTTGTGTGGCAAGTGTCCAGTAGCTACTACCGCAAACCGGGCATCCACTATTACGCTGGACCGAACCTCTGCCGGGCCTGCGGCGCAGCTGACGCGCCGCAGCCACCACCCGGACTGCCCGCAGCCGGGCCGAGCAGAGGTGACCCATGACCGGCTTTCTTCACCCGCGTCCGGAGCGCTCCGACTGGCGTGACCAGGCCGCATGCGTCGGCGAGGACCCCGAGGTCTTCTTCCCGCTCGCCGACTTCTCCACCCCCGGTGCCGAAGCGTCCCTGGCACGGGCCATATGCCGTCGGTGCCCCGTGATCATCGCCTGCCGCACATGGGCGATCGACAAGGGGGAGGACGACGGCATCTGGGGTGCGACGACGGCCGCCCAGCGCCGCGCCATCCGTCGGGCCTCGCGGGACTCCGTCGGCCGCGCGGAACGCCGGCCGCGCGACCCCACGCAGGGCTCGCTCGGAAGAGCCGGCTGACGCCGCGCCGCTGCCTCAACAGGCGCCGAGCACGTCAGCCGCCTTGCCGGGCCGGAACGTGGCCACGCCTTCGTCTTGCGTACACTCCGGGTCGTGTCCCGGTGATGGGGCACAGCGCTTGCACCATCGCGGGGCGCGGACCTGGCCGCACCTCCCGGCGGGCGCACGGGTGCCCTCCCTCGGACGGGTGACCTTCTGGCGCGGTTGCGACGCGTGCGTCTGGTGCGCCGCCCGATCGAGTGCCCATTCCGTGTGGATGAGGGGCCGTGGCCACGGCGGGGCCTACCATCCTCGAGGAGCTTCGACACAAAGGGGGACCCATGCTTTTGACAAGGCTGGCGGCCGTGGGAGCGGGCGCGGTGCTCGCGGTGAGCCTGAGCGGTGCACCGGCGAACGCCGTGCCGGTGCTGTCCAACTTCGTGAATCAGGCCACGGACAAGCCGTGCCTGGACTTCCGGGCCGACTACGGTCCGTACGTCTTCAACTGCAATGGTACCTCTTACCAAAGGTGGTACTGGAACGACGACTTCGAGTACACCGCGTTGCGGCAGCAGGCGACCAGACTGTGCCTCACGCTGCGCAGTGACCAGTTGACCATGAAGCCCTGTGCCGCTGCCGACGATGCGGCGCTGTGGCAGATCGACGAGACCAAGCCCGCGCTGATCAGGAACATGGTCAGCCGCAAGTGCCTCGCGCGGATGGCGAACGACCGCGTCTCGACCGCGACCTGCACCGGAGGACCCTCGCAACGCTGGTCCCTCAGGTTTTCCTGAGCCTCGCGGGCGGGGCCGGCACAACTCACCGGCCCCGCCTCCTCGTCGCAGGTCAGTCCGGCCAGGTGCCGGTCAGGAACAGGCCACCGGCCGGCATCCCGCCGACGGCGCCCAGCAAGAGACCGACCGGCTTGCAGGTGATCGGGGATGGCTTCACCGTGTCATCCCTTCCGGCGGCACATCAGCCACAGCACGGCGGCCGCTCCGGCGGCGGCGAGCACCAGCCCGCGGTTGTCACGCGCCATCCGCGCGCCCTGGGCCGTACTGGCCCGCACCGGCTCGGGCACCTTCTTCTCCCAGACCTGGCCGGCCTGCGCCGCCTTCACCCGTGCCTGCCCGGCCACCTGTGCGGCCTGTTCCCTGACCGGGTCGGGCAGCTTGTCCTGCACACGCGACGCCGCCTGAGCAGCCGCGGTCCTGGCCTGCTCGGCCCTGAGCACCGCCTGCTGCTTCAACTCACCCGCCTTGACGACCGCTTGGTCCCTGACCTCAGCGGCCTTCTCCTTGGTACGGGTTTTGACGTCGGTCCTGGCCGCGAGCGCCTCCACTGTCTCTCCGAGTTCCTGGCGAGTGTGCTCCACCTGCTCGCGCAGCTCTTCGGGGGTCTCGGCGGTCGGCTCGTCGTGAGGCGGCTGGGTCATCGGTGCGCACTCTCCTTGATCTCGGCCACGTCGGCCTTCACGTTCTCGATCGTCGCCTCGGGCGCGGGCGGCGCGGCCTCGGCGAACTCCTTCTTCCCGGTCAGCGCCATCACCGCCACGATCACCGCGAGGACCGCGGTCACGATGAGCCCTGCGGCCCACACCGGCAGCGCCACCGCCAGGGCGGCGATCGCGGTGGCCACCAGGGCCTGAAGCATCAGGAACCCGACCAGGCCGGCGCCGCCGAACAGCCCGCCGCCCTTGCCGTACTTCCTGCCCTTCTCCTTCACCTCAGCCTGCGCCAGGCGCAGTTCGCCGCGCACCAGCTCCGTCAACTGCTGTGAGGCGCGCTGCACGAGCTCGCCCACGGGCTCCGACCCCGCCGTCTCATGGCCCGGGCCCTGACGCGGCTGCGTACTGGTCGACAAGGCGATCACCTCCTCCGTGCTGACTCCGTCCTGCGGAAAACGCACAGCGGCGCCTCCCTTGAGCGCGCGGGTACCCCGAACGGACCAGTTCAGGACACCGATCTCGCTCTGTCGCCGCGTACGCGAGCGGCGACCGGGCCGATCACGGTGCTACGGCGGCCGATGCCATGGCGAGACGGATCCGGAACAGGGGTATCCGGCGTCACTCCTTATCGACGCGGGTATACGCGCGAGGGACGAACGGGGTACAGAAGATGGCCGCGATGGAATCATTGCCCGTGGGCGAGGACGGCGTCACGCCGGGCGCACGGGTCGCACAGACCACGGTAGCCCTGGACGGGGACGGCACCGACATAGCTCAGGCCCGCCACCTGGCCGCCGACTTCCTCACCCGGGTCCGGACCGAAGACGGGCTGCCGGTCTCACAGCGGGCCATGGACCTCACCCAACTCGTGGTCAGCGAACTGGTCACCAACGCCCGTAAGTACGCCCCCGGCCCGGTACTGCTGGACCTGCGCGTCGTCGGCGACATGGTCGAGGTCGTGGTGTGGGACTCCGCCCCGGAGCTGCCCATGGCCAGGGCCGCGGCCGCCGACCGGGTGGGCCAGCACGGACTGGAGATCGTCATGGCCGTCGCCCAGGGCTTCGAAGCGCAGCGGGAGCCGGGCGGCAAACGCATCACGGCGCGCATCGCTCTGATCGACGACCCCGGCGGTGCGGTCTCGGGACGCCCGCCCCGGTAGAGCGGCCGGCCGGGCCTCGGGTCAGGCCGGTACAGCAGTTCTGCCGGTGGGGGAGTGGTGCCGGTGGACCACGGTGAGGGGGATGACCTCCCGGTGGGCGCCCACGGCGTCGCGCAGGCGCCGTGACATGACCTCGACCTGGTCGCGCCACGACGCGCCGGAGTCCGGCAGGCCGGTGTCCACATGCCGTCTCGGGGGACCACTTCGCGGTTCCCGACCCCGACCGGCTGATCCACCTGCAGTTCCGCGCCGGATGCCGGCGAGCACGCCTACGACCAGTGGTCGGTCGGCGAACTGCTGGAACTGGCGGCCCGTGCGGACGCGCGGGCGACCATCGAGCGGCGGACGCCCGGCACCGGCATCTGATCGATGCGCGGGGTGGGCCTTTTCGCTGCGCGCCGTCACCAGGGTGCCACCGGCACTCGCTCTGACCCGGCGGAGCCGTCCGCGCGGTGCAGCTGGAACCAGACGCTCTTGCCGGTGGCCGTACGTACGCTGCCCCAGCGGTCGGCGAGCAGGTCCAGCAGTTCGGTTCCACGGCCGCCCTCCGCGTCCGGGCCGGCGATGTTGCGCACGGGGCCGGCGGACTCGGTGTCCTCGACCTCGCAGAGCAACCGGGAGTCACTCAGGCGCAGGTTGAGCCTGAGTGGACCGCGGGTGTGCCGCAGGGCGTTGGTGACGACTTCACTGACCAGGAGCTCGGCGGTGTCGCCGAGGTCGGGTACGGCCCAGTCGGCCAGCTGCGCCGTGACCAGGTGCCGGGCTCGGCGTACGGAGGCCAGTTCCTGCTTCAGGGGCCAGGAGGCGTCCCAGGCGGTGGCGCGTCCACGGGGTGCGTCCAGCGGCCGCAACGGTGCCAGCGTGCGGGACCACAGGGCCCGATGCCTGACGGCCCAGGCGCTTGCGGCGGCGCGCGAGAAGCGCCTCCTGCGGCGAGCGGCTACGGGGAGGCCGATGGCCAGGACGGCCATGGGGAATCAGTCCTTTCCGGGAGCGAGTGGTTTGCCGGAGAGCGTGCTGGACGCGCCAGGCGCAAACATGTAGCGGCTGCTACATCAAAAAATATACACGTAATGGCTGCTACAGTAAAGACCTGTACAAAAGATCTCATATCGGACAGGCGAGGGATCGCCCCGCACTCCAGGAGCCGTCATGCCCCGCCCACCGGACACGGCCAAACGAAGTGAGCTCCTCGACCGGGTCCGCGACTACGTGCTGCGCAACGGTCTCGCGAACCTCTCCCTACGCCCTCTGGCGCAGGCGCTGGGCACCAGTGACCGCATGCTCCTCTACTACTTCGGCACCAAGGAGCGGATGGTCGCCGAGGCACTGGCCGACTACGAGCGCCGCCCCCTCCTGCGCGCCCGCGAACTGCTGGAATCGGCCGGCTCGCCCGAGGACCCCGCAGCCCTGCGCCGCTTCATGAACGAGGTGTGGCGGCAGTTCAGGACCCCTGACGTACGCGCCGCGCTTCCCCTCTACCTCGAGATCATGAGCGTCGGTCTCCTGCACCCCGACCGCTACGGCTCGGTCATGTGCGACGTCCTCACCTCATGGACCGACCTGCTGACGCCCGTCTTCCAGGACCTGGGCATGACCCGGGACCGGGCCCGGACACAGGCCACCCTCCTGACGGACGCCTCCTTCGGCCTGTTGCTGGCCCCGCTGGCAGACGGCCACTGGGACCGTGCCGACCGGGCCTTCCACGCTCTTCTCGACAGCCTGGAACCCGGGTGGCACGAGGGAGGTGCGGGTGGATAGGCCGTGCCCAGCCGGCACGGCCTGAATCCGGCCGTGCACAGCCGGTGCGCGATCAGCGGGGTGGCCGCCGCGCCGCGCTGCGGCGGATGGAGATACCCAGGGCGAGCATCCAGTAGCTGAGGATCGCGCCCATCAGGGCGGTGGTCCCCCAGCCGTTCGCCGCGTAGAAGTGTGCGGGGGCGTTGCCGAAGAACAGGGACGGCACGAAGGCCAGGTTGACCCCCGCCAGTACGAAGGCGGAGCGGCCGGTCCACCGCGGCAGCAGGTTCGCCCGGGAGATCCCGTAGCCCACGGCGGTCAGGAAGAGCGCGAGCATGAGGCGGCCGATCGATCCGTACAGGATGTAGGTGCCGTCGACCGTGATGGTCGGGTCGACGGGGTGGTCGGTGGCGATGACAGCGCCGGCCTCAAGCCCGCTGGAGACCAGGGTGATCGTCGCGTAGACGAGTCCGGCGGCGAAGGCCAATGTGCCGGCCCATTCGCAGGCGGGGTTCGCCCTCTTGACGAGCTCACGGAAGGCGGTGACGAACACGATCAGGAACGCCAGCGCGAGGATGCCGATCAGCAGCCTGGCCAGGACGTTGGAGTCCGGTGGCGGGCCGGAGTAGATGAAGTACAGGGGTACTTCGACGATGAGGGCGGCCGCGGTGGCGATGCCCGCGAGGCCCGTCAGGCGCCTGGCGTCGATTTCGTTCATGGATGTCCCCCTGGGCCCGCGATGCGGGGCCCTCGTCGGTTGGTTGCCGGTGAGGTGAATGCTGCCGCTCCCGCCGCTCCCCGTCGCTGGGCGTGGGCCCCGGATCAGAGGTGGTCCTACCGACACCCCGGCTGTGCGAGGGCCCTCGCCCGAACGGCAAGTCGTCACTGGCCCCCGGCATCACGGAGTTGCCCTCGCCGCAGTGGTGAGGCGGTCTGGCCGACCATCAGCGGCGTCGATAGCGTGACCGCGTGGATCGGGATGAACGGCTCCTTCACGCGTCGTCGTTCGGGCCGGCTGCCGCCGCGTACGCCGAGCACCGTCCGGACTACGCGCGGGCCGCGGTGCGCTGGGCGCTCGACCCCGCGCCCGGCCCGCGCGTGCTCGACCTCGGTGCCGGAACCGGAAAGCTGACCGCCACGCTGCTCGCGCTGGGCGCCGAGGTCACGGCCGTTGAGCCCGACCCCGCGATGCTGACCGAGCTGCGACGCTCGCTGCCCACTGTCCCTGCCCTGTCGGGCAGCGCCGAGTCGATACCGCTGCCGGACGCCTCCGTCGACGCCGTGCTGGCCGGCAACGCCATGCACTGGTTCGACATGGCTGTCGCGGGACCCGAGATCGCCAGGGTCCTCGCACCCGACGGCATCCTGGCAGGCCTGTGGAACGTCATGGACGACCAGGTCGAGTGGGTCGCCCGGCTCGCCCCGGTCAGCGGGAGCGCGGCCATCGGCCCGCGTGACACGCCAACGAGCTGGCGCGCCGCGACAGCCGACGCACACCTCCCGAAGTCAGGCGTCGCCGCCCGGTTCGGCTCGCCGGAGCAGAGGGTGTTCCCCCATGGACAGCGCCGCACCGCCGACTCCCTCGTCGCGACCCTCGCGACGCGCGCGGGGATGCTGGTCATGCCGGAAGAGGAATGACAGGCCATGCTGAGCCGCGTCCGCGCTTTCCTCGCGAGCAGACCGGAGACCGCCCACGGCGAGTTCACCCTGCCGATGCTGACCGGGGTGCTGCGCGTCGGGCGGATGTGAAGCATCACACCCACACCCGAATCCCTTCTCCGTGCGGCCGCATCGCACGGACGGTGGCGCCGGCGTGCTCACCACCGAGGAGGGCGTAGGCCGCCGGCGCGGTCCGCAGGCGCGGCGGGAGCCGTGACATCGAGGTGCGCCGCGAGGGCCGGAGCCAGGGCCGCGGCCTGCCCGGCGGCCTGGCACGTCCGAGCGCCGTGGGCGTCCCCCTCAGGCCGCTTCGGCTGACGGAAAGTCAGACCGGAACCGTGGAGCCATTCCGGGGCCGCTCGGCGGTGTGTGCCGTGTCACGCACCCAAAACACCGCCCAAGTTGTCTGCATCACAGCGCAAATGTCCCTTTAGCGTCCATTCTCGAAGCGGCTACCGGCTCCGAAGTGGAGTTGACCGGCATTGCCTTGGGCGTGAAGTTCCGAAATGGCGCCTGGCATACCACTCGCGACGTTCCTCCTGATCCCCCCCGGAAAGGTGCCCATCATGGCCGCTTACGTCTGTCCTCCTGCCGTGATACACGGCGAGCACGCAGTGAAGACCAGCCAGATCGTGGCGGAGGTGCGTGACCGGCACCCGCACGCGGCGTGGGAGCCGCGGATCGACGGCATCGCGGCCAGTACGGGCATCGAGACCCGCGGGTGGATGCTGCCGCTGGAGACGGCCGTGGCACCGGGCAACGGCGGGGGCCTGCGGGCCATCGGCGCCGGGCGGGCCCAAGAGGCGCTGGCGCGCGACGGGTTCACCGAGCGGGACGTGGAGCGCGTGATCGCCGCCCTGGAGGCGGTACCCGCGCCGCAGACCGTCCAGGAGCGCACCGCGCCGGCCTGGGAGGCCGTGCAGTCCTACGGCGAGCGCGCGGCGCGCGGGGCTCTGCAGATCGCCGGGCTGGACGCCGCCGACGTCGACTGCCTGATCACCAGTCACTCCACCACCCCGGCGCTGCCGGGTCTGGACGTCTCCCTGGCCAACAAGCTCGAGCTCCGCCCCGACACGATGCTGCTGCCGGCCACCCAGTGGGCCTGTGTGGCGGGGACCCGCTCTCTGGCGCTGGCGGCGGACCTCGTCGCCGCCGACCCCGACCGGGTGGTACTGGTCGTGATCGCGGAGGCGCTGAGCACGACCTACCAGCCCGCGGACGACACCCTCGAGTCCCTGATCGTCCGGCTGCTGTTCGCGGACACCGCGGTCGCCACGGTGGTCACCGGCCGGCAGAGGCGCGAGTCGGTGCTGCGGCTGGACGCCGACTGGCACCACACCCTGCCCGGCACCCAGGACCTGCACCGCCTGGAGACGCGGGCGGACGGCACGCACTTCGTGATGGACCGCCGTGGGCCGCGCGCCGTACAGGAGACGGTCACCGCGATGTGGGAGTGGCTGCGCACCCGTTATCAGGACGACCCCGACTCGTGGCACCCCGACGTGCTGCTCGCGCACCCCGGCGGGACCCGGGTGCTGGAGTACATGGAGCAGACGATGCCCGACACGTGGCCGCCGGGGCTCCTGGACTACAGCCGGGACAGCTACACCAGCGGCAACCGCGGCGGCGCCGCCGTGTTCGACATCATGCGGCGGGCGTACGACGCCGGGCAGAAGTCGGGCAACCGCGCCGTCCTCTACGCGGCGGCACCCGGCCTCACCGCCACCGCCCTCGAAGGGGAGTGGCTCTAGTACGAGCCCGCGTCCGTCGGCGGACGGCCCGCCCGCACCCCCACACCCGCCTCACCGCACGACTTTCGCCCAGACCACCTTGCCGGTGTCCGTCCAGCGCACCCCCCAGCGGCTGGTCAGCCCGTGCACGACGTGCAGGCCACGACCGCCGTCGTCGAGGAGACCGCCCCGGCTCAGCCGCGGCCTGCCGTTGCCGGTGTCGCCCACCTCGCACAGCAGACCGTGACCGGTCCTGATCAGCCGCACCGTGACCGGACCGGTGGCGAAGAGCACCGCGTTCGTGACCAGCTCGCTGACCAGCAGCAGCACGTTGTCCCGTGTGTTGTCCCGGGTATGCCACCGTCGCAGCAGCGCGGAGACCAGCGCGCGGGCACGGGCGGGCGCGTCGTAGCGGGCGGGCAGCCGCCAGGTCGCGGTGTCCTCCTTGCGGTAGCCGATCATGCGTGCGAGCAGCAGGGTCACGTCGTCGCGCTGACGCGCGGGCGCCAGCGTGGAGACGACGCGCCGTGCGGCCTGCTGCAGGGTGTCCCACGGGTGCACCGTGGACACGGCGTCCGCCAGCGTGGCGATGCCCTCGTCGATCGACACGGCGGGATCCTCCACCAGGCCGTCGGTGTACAGGGCGAGCAGGGAGCCCGGGGGAGCGCCGAACGTGTGCACGTGGAACGGCTCCCGCAGCGCGAACTCGGCGCCCAGACCGGGATGGGGGCGGACCGCGAGCGGGCCCGCCTGCCCGTCCGGGGACACCAGGATCGGGGGAAGGTGACCGGCGCTGGACAGCGTCACGTGGTGGCTGACCGGGTCGTAGAGAGCGATGCAGCAGGTCGAACCGAGGGCGCTGTAGCCGGCCGCCAGCCCGGCTTCCGAGTCGTCCAGCAGCGTCACCGTCTCGTCCAGGTGCTCCAGCACCTCGTCGGGCGCCAGCCCCGCGGACAGCAGCGCGCGGGCCTCCATGCTCAGCTGGCCCATGGTCGCCGCGGCTCCCAGGCCGTGCCCGACGACGTCACCGACCACCAGCGCGGTACGGCCGTCCGGCAGCGGAAAGCTGTTCACCCAGTCGCCGCCCACACCCGCGCTGTCAGGGGTGGCGGGCTGGTAGACGCTGGCGATCTCGATGGTGTCGCCGCCGGTCCGGGGCAGCAGCCTGCGCTGCAGTGCCAGCACCTGGGTGTGCTCGCGCTGGTGCTGACGGGCCAGGTCGACGTGATGGGCGGTCCTGGCCACCAGTTCCTGCAGGTCGATCAGCTCGCTGTCGCGGAACGGGCAGTCCGCCCGCCGCCAGACCTCCGCCACGCCCAGCACGACGGGCGGCGTGCCGTCCAGGACCAGCGGTATGCACGCCACACCCGCTGACCGGTCGCCGGGCACCAGGGCACGCATCGCCCGCGGAGTGCCGAGTACCCGCTCGACCGCCTCGCGGTCGGGCATGACGATGGCCTGCGGGGTGTCGTCGCGCCGTACCGCCTGCGCCAGCAGGCGACTCGCGTCGCTGGGAAGATCGTCGCCCGGAGTCACGTAGCCCTCGGGCCATACCCGGTCCGGCACCAGCGCCGCCCGCCGCAGTCGGATGCGTCCCCGCGCCTGCTCGCTGACTCCCTCGCCCGTCCACACGGCGAAGTCGAGGTCGACGGCGGCCACGTCTCCCCAGGCCAGCAGGGACTCCGCCAGCGACTGCGCGGTCTCGCCGATGTCCAGCGAGGTGCCGATCGCGGTCTCGGCGGCGTAGAGGTGCAGCCTCGTGGCCATGGCGATCACGGAGACGGTCAGGCCCTCCTGGGGCACCGCGGCGGGCAGGATGCTCAGTGATACCACCAGCTCCGAACCGTCACGGCGCCGCAGGCGCTGGATCCGGGCGACGTGCGCCTCATCGGTTTCCAGTACCTGCCGCAACCGCCGGGTGACGGTCGGTACGTCCCCGGCGGGCAGGAGATCGACGAAGGGACTGCCGGCCGCGGCCTCCAGACCCGCGAAGACGGGAGCGTCCAGATTGCAGCGGGTGATCCTCAGCTCCCTGTCCAGGTTGATCGCGCCGAGAATCTGATCCTGCGGGCCCTCCGCCGCGTCCTCGGGCACGCGCCGGCCGGCGGCGCGGTCACCCGGCGCGTCGGCGGGACCGGTCGGCGCCGCACGTCCGCCGCGCGGGATGTAGCGCCCAAGAGCGCTGCTGACCAGTTCGAACGGCGAAGAGGACGAAGGGGACGGTGTGGAGTCCATGCGGCTCTCTCAGCAATCCCCGGCGAGGCGCCGGGGCCGTACGCGGACCCGTGCGACGGGCCCCGAGATCCCTGATCGCACACCTCATTGAATAACACCGGGAGTCGCTTCGCCCACATCAGATCGCTTTGTGCCGGTGATGGGGTGTGTGGCGGTTGGTGGGGCTGGGTAATCGAACCCACCGGAGTCGCTGATTCCGCTTTGGGGATCCGCTGCCAGAGCCAGACGATGCTGGAGGACAGACCGTGAGCAAGCAGATACGGCGTTGTGCCGTCACGGGCGTTTCCGCTGTAGCCGCCGTGGGCGCACTCGTCGCCGTGGGCGGTCCCGCGAGCGCGACGCGGGCGCCGCAGGCGTCGCCTGCATCCGCCCAGGCGGTGCCCGCCGAGCATCACCCGTCGCGGCCGTCCGCCGGACACCGGCAGATCGACCCCTGGGTCGCGGGCCAGATCGCACAGTTCGACCCCGAGGCCGCCCGGCGGCTCGCGATCTACGACCCCTGGGTCAAGGACCAGCTGGCGCAGTTCACCACTCACGGGAAGTGACCAGGAGGCCGGCGTAGCCGGCGCCCAGCGAGCCGTAGATGGTGTCCAGGGAGCCACTGAGGTCCAGGTAGAGGCTCAGCAGCCAGGTCAGCGTCATCCACAGCACCAGGTGGACGGCCGCGCCGGCGCCCCGCTCGAACTACCGTTGCTCCCCATGACAGCCACGGGGACGGACATCACAGAGGACCTGATCCGGGATCTGCTGCGCGAGCAGCACCCCGACCTGGCGGATCGCCCGCTGAAGCTGGGAGCGCTCGGCTGGGACAACCAGGTGTGGCGGCTCGGTGACGACCTCGCCGTCCGCGTGCCCTGGGCGACGCTGTCCGCGGACGCGCTGTTGCGCAAGGAACACGCCTGGCTACCCCTCCTCGCCCCGCACCTCCCTCTCCCGATTCCCGTTCCGCAGCGCCTCGGTGAGCCCTCCGAACGCTTCCCGCGGCCCTGGCTCGTCACCACCTGGGTTGCGGGTGAGCCCGCCGACCGCGCCCCCGCGACGCGCCCCGCGGAGGCGGCCGTCACCCTGGCCGACTTCCTGACCGCTCTCCACCGCCCCGCCCCCGGCGGCGCGCCGGCGGGCCGGGACCGTGGTGGCCCGCTGGCCGACACCGCCGGACAGTTCACCCAAGCGCTCGCCTCGGCCACCGAACTGGGGCTGATCCGCGACCCTGAAGCCGTCCGCGCGGTGTGGCAGGACGCGGCCGCCGCGCCCGAATGGGCGGGCCCACGCCTCTGGCTCCACGGCGACCTGCACCCTGCCAACATCGTGACCGCGAACGGCGATTTCTCCGGCGTGATCGACTTCGGCGACCTCTTCGCCGGCGACCCGGCCTGCGACCTGGCCGCCGCCTGGATCCTGCTGCCGGACGGCGCCGCCGACCTCTTCCACGAGACCTACCGGCCGAGCCCTGACACCGCGACCCTGCGCCGCGCCCGTGGCTGGGCGGTGCTGCGCGCCCTCGCCGGCATCCACATCGGACACGCCGGCGCCCACGGCCGCCCCGGAGGCAAACCGACCTGGGGGCCGCCCGCGCACACCGCGCTCGACCGCCTCACCGCAACGATCCACCGGTGATCGGGTATCCCGGCTGGACCGCACCGGTTCCTGCCCAAGTCTGGTCGCATGTCAGCCGGTTCGTACCCCCGATCTTGTCCATGCTTTGACAACTCGTTCCCTGGACGTTCAACCGGCCGACCCCGTCCAAGCTGTGTGCCGTCCGTAAGGTCCCTGAGCGTTGCGGAAGAAGGGACTCATGGACGCACTCCTCGCAGTCCGGGCTCGCGGGATCACCAAGTATTTCGGCGACGTGGTCGCGCTCGACGGTGTCGACCTGGATGTGACGCAGGGCCAGATCCACGGCCTGGCAGGACCGAACGGCGCCGGCAAGACGACTCTGCTGGGCCTCCTGCTGGGGCTGGCCGCCGCCGACAGCGGCCGCCTCGAGATTCTGGGCACGCCGGTCGGGCGGGCGCTCACCGCCCCCGACGGGGTCGCCGGCTTCGTGGACGGCCCCGGCCTCTACCCCTCGCTCACCGCCCGGCAGAACCTCGCCACGCTGGCCGCCCTCCGCGGGAACGGCGCGCGGACGAAGGAGATCGATGACGCGCTCGACCAGGTCGGCCTCACCGATGTCGCCGACGACCGAGTGCGCGGTTTCTCCCTGGGCATGCGGCAGCGGCTCGGTCTCGCCGCCGCCCTGCTCACCCGGCCCCGGCTGCTCGTGCTCGACGAACCCGCCAACGGCCTCGACCCCGCCGGCAAGAGACATGTGCACGGTGTCCTCACCCGGCTCGCGGCGGACGGAACCAGCGTCGTCCTCTCGAGCCACCGTATGGACGACCTAGAGGCGCTGTGCTCCGAGGTGACGATCATCGCCACCGGACGGCTCGTCTTCTCCGGACCGCTGGACAAACTGGCCGCCGAGAAACGCGAACTCGACTACCGGCTGGTGACCTCCGACCCCGAGGCCGCCCGCCGCCTGGCCGCCGACACGGAGGGGATTCACATCGTCGACGACGCCACCACGCGGTACGGCGCCGAAGTCCTGGTCGTACGCGCGCTGGTGCCGGCCCTCGACGAACTGGTGGCGGGACTCGTGCGGGCCGGCGTCGCGCCGCGCGAGCTCACCCCCGTGGTGTCGCCGCTCGAAGCGGCGTTCCTCGCCCTGACCGAGCAGCACCCGCAGGAGCCGGGCCGATGACCGCGACTCTCCACTCTGGCAACGATGTCCGGCCCAGCCCGGTGCCGCTGCTGCGCGGATACCGGTTCGAACTGGTCAAACTGGTCTCGCAGTGGCGGACGCGCCTGCTGGTCCTCGCCTGCTGGATCACGCCGGCGCTCTTCGTGGCGGCGGTGAGCCGGCAGAGCACGCTCCCCGTCGACACCCTCTTCGGCCGCTGGATGCACGCCACGGGCTGGGCCGGGCCACTGGTGGTGCTCGGATTCGCGGGCACCTGGGCGCTGCCGCTGCTGACCTCGGTGGTGGCCGGAGACGTGTTCGCCGCCGAGGACCGCCTGGGCACCTGGCGCCACCTGCTCGTGGCGGTCCGGTCCCCGCGACGGATCTTCGCGGCGAAGGCACTGGCAGCCCTCACCGTCATCCTGCTGCTGGTGGCCGGGCTCGCCTGTTCCAGCGCGGCCGGCGGAGCCGTGGCCGTCGGCAACCAGCCGCTCGTGGGCCTCGACGGCCACCTGCTGACACCGGCGGACGCCGCCGGCCAGGTCCTGCTCGCCTGGATCTGCGTGCTCGCCCCGACGTTGGCCCTCGCCGCGATCGGACTGCTCGGCTCCGTCACCCTCGGCCGGTCCCCGATGGGACTCCTGCTGCCCGCCCTGTTCGCGCTCGCCACGCAACTCGCCCAGATGCTGCCGCTGCCCGTCGCCGTGCGCCTCTCCCTGCCCGGCTACGCCTTCATCGCCTGGAACGGCCTGTTCACCAGCCCGGCAGAGCTCGAGCCGCTGCTGATCGGGATCGCGGTCAGCCTCGTCTGGGCCGTGATCGCCACGGCACTGGCCTACCTGCTCTTCCTACGCCGCGACTTCACCAATGCCGCCTACGACGGCTCGGGACGCCGTGCCGTGACCGCCGGGGTGCTGCCGCTGGCCGGGCTGGCCGCCGCGACGGTGCTGATCGTCGCCACGACGACCTCGGCCACCGGCTCCGGGATCGACCAGGCAGAGGTGCAGCGCTCCCTCGCCACGGAGTTCGCCCACCTCTACCGCCTGCAGACCGGGCAACTGCACCGTCCCGACGTCACCGAGGCGCGGCTGAGGGCGACCGCGACGTGCGACAAGGGCAGCGTCAGGGTCGCCGCCGAGGGGCCGGGCAACGACTGGCGCTGTGTCGTCTCGTGGCATCTGCCCGGCGTCGAGGCCACCGGCTCGGCCGTCTACCAGCTCGACGTCACCGCGGACGGGCGGTTCGTCGCCGACGGCGACGGACCGAAGGAAGTGAACGGCTACTTCCTGGTGCGCACCCCGGCCGGGGACGCACCGAACCCGCTCTGGCAGTTCGACGGCAACGTCGGTCTGCTGTCCACCTCGAAGGGATGAACCCATGCAGGTAACACGCCACCGCAGGCGTGTCCAGACGAACGGTGTCGCTCTCCTCGGCAGACGCGTCGGCCGCCGGACCCTGCTGACCGCCGGCATCACCGCTGTCGCCGTCACCGCCGCGGGCACCGCGTTCGCCCAGACGCACCAGTTCGGCACCGACCAGGTCGGCCGGCTCACCCACCGGGGCCAGGTCGTCTCCAGCGACCAGTACATCGCGCCGTACGGCGAACGCCTCGTCATCGACAACGGCAAGATCATGTCGTCCTCGGTGAGCCCGGACGGCACCCACCTCGCCGCCTCCGTCACCGACGGCGGTGCCGCACTGTCGATCGTGGACCTGAAGAAGTGGACGGTGCAGCAACTCGTCGGCACCGCCGCCTCGTCCAGCCCGCGCGTCAGCAGCAACGAGGTCGGCCAGGAAGGCCCCACCTACTCGCCCGACGGCTCGCATCTGTGGCTCGGCCAGACCGACGGCTACACCAGGTTCACCGTGAACCCGGACGGCAGCGTCGCCGACCCGACGACCGTGAAGCTCCCGGCGGACGGAGCCAAGCACGCGCTGGTGGGGGAGGCGGTGTTCTCGCCCGACGGCTCCACCGTGTACTGCGCGGTCAACGGCCAGAACCGGGTCGTCGCCCTCGACGCGGCGACCGGGGCCGTCCGCCGGAGCTGGTCCGTCGGCAACGCCCCCCGCGACCTGGTCCGGGTCGGCGACAAGCTCTACGTGAGCAACGAGGGCGGGCGCCCGGCCGAACCCGGCGACCCCACGCTCAACTCCTACGGTACCCAGGTACCGGCCGACCCCAGGACGGGTGCCACCACCACCGGCACGGTCGGCGTCATCGACCTGGCGCACCCGGACGCCGCCCCCACGAGCATCGACGTCGGCCTGCACCCCACCGCCCTGTACGCCAAGCGCGGTGCGCTGTTCGTCACCAACACCGCCACCAACGACGTGTCGGTCATCGACACCCGCCGCGACAAGGTCGTGCAGACCATCGCGACCCAGCCCTGGCCCGAGGCCTCGGTGGGCTACGAGCCCGACGCGGTGACGCTCACCGACGACGGCCACCTGCTGGTGACGCTCGGCCGCGCCAACGCGGTCGCCGTCTACCGGTACAGAACCCCGCAGGAGCCGGTCAGCTACGTCGGCCTGCTCCCGACGGACTACTTCCCCGCGGAGATCGCCACCGTCGGCGACCAGGTGCTCGTCTCCAACACGCGCGGTGTCGACGCCCGCCGTCCCACCAGCGCCGCCGGCCACGCCACCCACGACACGACGTCGAGCCTGACGCGGCTCGAGCTGCCCGACGACATCGTCATCCGGTCCCAGACGCCCAAGGTCTTCCAGCAGAACGGCTGGAGCCGCGGCTCGGTGAAGCTCGCCAGGGGCAAGGGCCACGAGAAGCCGGTGCCGGTCCCGCAGCGGCTCGGCGACCCCTCGACGATCAAGCACGTGTTCCTGATAGTCAAGGAGAACCGGACCTACGACCAGCTCTTCGGCGACGTCCCGAAGGGCAACGGCGACCCGTCGCTGGCACAGTTCGGTGAGAACGTGACCCCGAACCAGCACGCTCTCGCCGAGCAGTTCGGGCTGTACGACAACACCTACGACATCGGCACGAACTCCGCCGAGGGCCACAACTGGCTGATGCAGGCCGACAATCCGGAGTACACGGAGTCCTCGGCCGGTGCGTACAAGCGCAGTTACGACACCGAGGACGACGCTCTCGGCCACCAGCGAACCGGGTTCATCTGGTCCGGCGCCCAGGCGGCGGGGAAGAGCGTGCGGGACTTCGGCGAGTTCCAGCAGTTCCTGTCGAAGCCGGCGGACGCGAGCTGGCAGAACCTGTACTGCGACGCCAAGAACATGGACACGACCGGGCAGGACACCGCGTACACCCTGAACTCGTCCTCGCCGATCCCGTCGCTCAACGACGTGTCCGTGCACGGCTTCGCGAAGTTCGACACCAGTGTCCCGGACATCTACCGGCACCAGATCTGGAAGCGGGACTTCGAGAAGAACGGGCCGGCGAACCTCAACATGTTCTGGCTCTCCAGCGACCACACCGGTGGCCCGGCCAACGCGGCCGCCCAGGTCGCCGACAACGACCTCGCCACCGGCCGGATCGTCGACGAGATCTCGCACAGCCGGTACTGGAAGGACTCGGCCGTCTTCGTCGTCGAGGACGACTCCCAGGCCGGCCTCGACCACGTCGACGGTCACCGCGCCCCGGTGCAGATCATCAGCCCCTGGGCCCGGCACGGCACCGTCGACAGCCACTACTACTCCCAGATCACGGTGATCCGGACCATCGAGCAGATCCTCGGGATCCACCCGATGAACCAGAAGGACAGCGCGGCCACCCCGATGCGGGGGGCCTTCACCGAGAAGGCGGACCTCACGCCGTTCACCGCGCTGCCCAACCGGACCTCGCTGACCGGCGGCCTGAAGACCCCGCCCGCCTGCGGCGTGGACACACCCGCACCGCAGGACCCCGCGGCGGCGCCCGCGCCGTCGGCCAAGGTCCCCGCGGACAAGCGGTCACTCGCCGCGAAGTGGGACCGCTGGAAGTCGAAGCAGCGCCTGACCGGACCCAACGCGGTGCCCGACTACGCCAACCCCGCGCAGATGAACCACTTCACCTGGTACGAGACGCACAACTGGCAGAAGCCGTACCCCGGCGAGGCCAGGATCTTCGAGCCGGACGACGTACCGGGCGCCTACATCCCGTCATCGGAGTCCGACGGCTGACGCGCACGCCTGGCACGAAGGGGCCCTGCCCGGCGACGACGCCGCGCAGGGCCCCTTCGTGCCACATGGCGGAGAGGGCAGGATTCGAACCTGCGTGGGCCTCCGAGGAGGCCCGACCGTGAGGCGAGCTCGCTGGTCCCCGATCAACCACTCCGGGCACCTCTCCCTGTTCCCGGCCCCGGTCTGCCCCGCTGCCGTTCACATGACTGAGACTGACAGCAGCCCCTGACATGGACCTGACGCCTCCCTGACGGAGCCCTTCGGCGAGCCTGATCGCCCGCCGGACCGACCATCGGTGGCGCGGCCCCGGCAGGCCGCGAGCCGGGTTCAGGTCACATGCCCGACGCCGACCGGCGGGTGCGCAACTTGTCGAAGAGACGCTGGGCCTGGGCTCGGCGGCGTGGATCGGCCGCGGTGCGGCGTGCTTGTTCGATGGTGCGCCGACCCTGCGGACTTTGTGCGAACTGCTTGAGTCGCTGGAGAACGCCTGGCATGTCACTCCTTTCGCCGTGGGTGCCTGGCTTCGGCCCGGCCCCGTGAAGTTCGACTACCCGGTCATCGGCCGTTCAGCCTGGTCGAGCCGAGGAGGGCGGTCGCGCCCTGTCGCGTGGAGTGGCTGGCCGGGATTCCGCTGTGTCCGACCGGGTGGGGAGCTGTCCAGGTGGAGGTGGGCCACCACCTGCTTGCCGGTCTCCAGTGCGACCGTGTGCAACTGCGCGCACAGCCGGGTCACCAGGCGCAGGCCATGGCCGCCGATGCGGCGGGCGTCAGGCTCTCGCAGCTCGGGCCGGAGGGGGGAGCTGTCGCGGACGGTGATCCGCAGCAGGGCGGCGTCGGGTACGACCTCCAGCTCCAGCCCACCGGGGCCGGGCGCGTGACGGTGCGCGTTGGTGACGAGCTCGCTGACCACCAGCTGGGCGTCCTGGCACGCCCGATCTTCCGGGGAATGTCCTGCCTGGGCCAGCAGGGTGCGCACGGCTTGACGAGCGTCGGCTATCGGCGGTTGAACCTTGTCCCAGGCGGTGCTGTACCGCAGGGACCCTGCCGGTTCTCGTCCATCCGGCGCCTGATTCCTAAGCGGGATGACCATGAGTATTCCTGTGGGGGGTCCTTGCCTTCTGACCACGTGATCTCTTTGTCGTGCAGTGTCGCGTACCCGCTGCCGTCATTCTCATGAGCATTCCGCTGTCCGCTGGTGGCCGTCGCCTCGCTTCGCCGGCGCCTCGCACCAGGCGCCGGCTGCCGGAACAGCCATTTCCCGCGTATCGGCACATGGCTGTTCCTGGACGTGTGGAGCGTCATGCGCATGGGGCAGCACACGACGGACAGGGCGGCTGCTCGGGGTGCTAGTCCCTGGGCGGCTTGACGGTGATGTCGAGGTAGAAGGCGTCGATGCTGCGGACCGCCGCTTCGAACTCCTCGAGATTGACGGGCTTCGTCACGTAGGCATTGGCGTGGTGGTGGTAAGCACCGGTGACGTCGTCGGGAGCCGCGGACGTGGTCAGCACGACCACCGGAATGGTCCGCAGGTCGGCGTCCTCCTTCACCACGGCGAGGAATTCGCGGCCGTTCATCCGCGGCATATTGAGGTCGAGGACGATGAGGTCCGGGCGTTCGTTGTCCGGGTCGCGCAGGTATTCCAGGGCTGCCATACCGTCGGAGACCTGGGTGAGGTTGCGGGTACCGCGCTCGGCGAGCGCGTCCTGGATGAGCATGGCATCGGCGACGTCGTCTTCGACCAGCAGGACGTCGTAGGGGCGGGTAGCGGCGGCGGCCATGTGTCACAAGCTCCGGGGTTCGGGGGAGGAAGGGGTGGGTGTGCTGTTGGTGATGAGACCGGGCCAGCGGCGACGGGCCCCTTGCCGGCTCATGCTCATGGCCTGGCCGATCTCGGGGTAGCCCGCCCCGCTCGCCGCCGCCGCATGTGCCGCCTGGTCCTCCAGACGTCTGACGGCCTGCTTGACACCGCGCAGCACACTCAATCGCGCGAGGGCATGCCGACGGCCGTCACCGGCCGTGTCCAAGAGATCTGCGGGTGGATGGATGACGTCTTGGGCAAGTCGCAGAGTGAGCTCGTCCACCACCTGCGCCACCAGCGCGGCCGTCTCCCCGGACAAGGGCGGAGTGGGTGCGGGACCAGGCATGACGCCCACTCTACGGTGATGTTCCCGACAGGGACAACATGCGTTGTCGAGGCCTGGGTACAGTGTGGTTGCCACAAGGCAACAGCGGCCCACTCGTCGAGGAAAAGATGCAGACCGCCATAGAAACCGAGTCGTCCGACAGCGGCGTGCTCTCCGGCTGGACGACGCGGCGCTGGCTGCGTACCGGCGTCGCCACCACCCTGGCGGTCCTGGCGGTCCTGGGTTCACTGGGGGGCTGGGCGATGTGGCGTACATCGCAGATCACCTCCGAGCTGGTCGACCGGCGCTCGCCCGCCCTGATCGAGGCCATGAGGTTGGAGCAGGCCCTGGTCAACCAGGAGACCGGGATCCGCGGATACGGCCTCTCCGGCCGTTCCGATTTCCTCCAGCCCTACGCCCAGGGCGTGACCGCCGAGAAGGCGGCCCTGCGCCGGCTGCGACCGCTGGCCAAGGACGAGCGGGCGGCCGCCGACCTGGCCGAGGTCGAGCGGCTCGCCGGCACCTGGCAACGGCGCATCGCCCGCCCCATCTCGCAGGCCTCGGCCGGCGAAGCCGTGAAACTCGCCACGCAGCGTGTGGCGGGGGGCAAAACCGACTTCGACGCGCTGCGGCGTTCCATGGCGCGTCAGCAGGACCATCTGCAGAGCGAGCGGGAGGCGGCCGCGAGGACGCTGAGGCGAGCGGAGACGCTGCGGAACTGGGTGTTCGCCGTCATCGCCCTCGTCATCGCCCTGGTGACGGTCCTCATATTCGAGGGACTGCGCCGCGGCGTGACCGGTCCGCTCACCCGGATCGGCTCGGCGGCCCGTGAGGTGGCGCAGGGCCGATTCGACCGATCCCTCGTCGGCACCGGACCCGCCGACCTGCGGCAGCTGGCCCTCGACGCGGAGGCGATGCGGCGACGGCTGGTGGAGGAACTGAAATTCAGTGAGGAGGCGCGCAGGCTGCTGGACGATCAGGCCGAGGACCTGAAGCGTTCCAACACGGAACTGGAGCAGTTCGCCTACGTGGCTTCGCACGACCTGCAGGAGCCGCTGCGCAAGGTGTCCAGTTTCACCCAGCTCCTCCAGCGTCGTTACGGCGGTCAACTGGACGCGAAGGCCGACCAGTACATCGCCTTCGCCGTCGACGGCGCCAACCGTATGCAGACGCTCATCAACGACCTCTTGGCCTTCTCCCGGGTCGGCCGGGTTCACAACGACCACCAGACCGTCGATCTGGAATCCGTCATGAGCAAGGTCCTGGACGACCTGAGCGTGACCATCGAGGAGACGAGCGCCGAGGTCACCCACGACCCGCTCCCGACCGTCGTCGGGGACGCCACCCAATTGGGCATGCTCTGGCGGAACCTGCTCTCGAACGCCATCAAGTTCCGCAGTCCCGACCGGCCGCCTCGCGTCCAGGTCGGCGCGGTGTGCGAGGCGGGCGTGTGGACGTTCTCGGTGACCGACAACGGGATCGGCATCGCGCCCGAGTTCCACGAGAAGGTCTTCGTCCTCTTCCAGCGCCTGCACACCAAGGACGCCTACCCGGGCACCGGCATCGGCCTGGCGATGTGCAAGAAGGTCGTGGAGTTCCACGGCGGCACCATCAGCATCGACGCCGACCACACGACGGGTACCCGCGTCGTCTTCACCCTGCCCGCCACCGCAGCCTCGTCCGCGGCCCCGCAGGGAGGGGTGCAGCCGTGACCGATCCAGCCGCCGCCCGCGACGTGCGGTACGCCATCCTGCTCGTGGAGGACGACGACGGCGACGCCCTCCTCGTCGAGGAACTCCTCCACGACACCGACCTGCCGCATTCCCTCACGCGCTGCCGTACGGCCGCCGAGGCACGCGCCGCACTGGCCTCGGACGCCGTGGACTGCGTTCTCCTGGATCTGCACCTGCCTGACGCGTCCGGACTGGAGTCGGTCCAGGCGATCCAGTCGAACACCCACGCCGCGATCATCGTTCTGACGGGACTGGACGAACCCCGCGCGGGTGTCGACGCCCTCGCCGCCGGCGCCCAGGACTACCTGATCAAGGGCAAGGTCGAACCCGACCTGATGCAGCGTGCCCTGCGCTACGCCGTCCAGCGAAAGCAGGCCGAGCGCGCCAACGCCGCACTGCAGATCGGCCGCCTGCGCGCCGAGGAGAACGCACGCCTCGAACGCGGTCTGCTTCCCGAGCCCCTCCTGTCGTCCTCCACCGTCACCGCTTCCAGCCGCTACTACCCCGGCCGGGCCCAGGCCCTGCTGGGAGGAGACTTCCTGGACGTCGTCCAGACCGACGACGGACACATCCACGCCGTCATCGGAGACGTCAGCGGCCACGGTCCCGACGCGGCGGCACTGGGTGTCTGCCTTCGTATCGCCTGGCGGGCCCTCATCCTCGGCGGACACCGCGACCAGCATCTGCTCCATCTGCTGGAGCAGATCCACATCGCCGAACGTGCCGGCAGCGACCTGTTCACCACCTGCACCCTCATCACCCTCAATCCGGAGGCGGCCACCGTCACCCTCCATCTGGCCGGCCACCACGAACCCCTCCTCGTCACCGACGAGGGGGCACGGGTCGTGACCGCTGCCCACGGGGTCGCCCTGGGGATTGTTCCCGGGCTGGGCAAGTGGCCCTCCACCACCATCGACCTGCCCGCCCGCGGCGCGCTCGTCGCCTACACGGACGGCCTCATCGAAGGCTTCGCCGACGACAACTCCGCCCGGCTCGGCGTCGAGGGCCTGCTGGACATCATCGGCACCATCCACACGCCGGACCCCGGCTCCCACCTGGACCAGCTCATCGCCCGCAGCCGCACGCTCAACGCCGACCGGCACACCGACGACCTCGCCGTCCTGCGCCTGGACTGGAACAACACCCACACCGGCCGCACTCCCAGCGAGTGGCGCACAGTGCCGTAGTCCTCAGGACCGGCAGAGCCGGGCGCGGCCCGCCCGGGTCAGGCCGTGAGGGCTTCGCGGAGGCTGGTGCAGCAGGGGACGAGGGTGTCGATGCCGACGATCTGCAAGGTGCGCAGCACGTACGCCGAGGCGTTCGCCAGACGCAGCCAGCCGTCCCCCGCGGTGAGGTCGCGGTGGGCGGCGAGCAGGACGTTGATGCCGCTGGAGTCGATGAAGGTCACCCGCCCCATGTCGACGATCACGCGGGGCCGCTCGCCGAGACCACCGGGATCCAGGGCCTGGACGAGGCGGCCGACGCTGCCGTGGTCGATCTCGCCGGTCGCGGTCACCACGGTGACGCCGTCGGTGGTGGTGGACACCACCTCCAGCAACTCGGGCTCGTGCGGGTTCTGGGAGTCGGTCTCCACCACGGCGTTCCTCAGCATCCTCGAGATCAGATCGACCGGACATGGCTCTCCGGGATAGTGCCCGGCGGCGGCCCTGGCATATCCCCCCGATTGCGGCCCGGCAGCTACGAGGCGGCGTCCGCGTGTGACCCACCCCGACATATGCCGCGTAGCGCACGGTGTGATGTCCCGGCCTACCCGGGTACCTGGCCTGAGTACGAGGCATTGGCCGCGAGCGGACGGAACGGACCTTGTCTGGTGAGGACAGCATGACGCTCCACGACGACGGCCTTCCACGGGTCGCGGCAGCCCTGGACGGCCGGAGCCCCTGCATCGCCGAGGCCCGCCGCGTGGCCGCCGGCTTCCTGGCCCGGATGCGCGCCGAATACCGGACCCCTGTCTCCCAGCGGGCCGTGGAGCTGACGCAGCTCGTGGTGAGCGAGCTGGTCACCAATGCCCGCAAGTACGCCTCCGGGCCGATCCTGCTGGACCTGCGCATCGACGACGGTCTGGTGGAGGTACAGGTGTGGGACTCCGATCCCGTGCTGCCGGTGGTACGGGCCGCCGACGCGAGCCGGGTGGGGCAGCACGGCCTCGAGATCGTGAAAGCCGTCTGTCAGAGCGTCGAAGCGGTGCGGGAATCGGTGGGAAAACGCATGACCGTTCGCCTGGCCCTCACGGACCCCCACGGGTGACCGTTCCGCGCGCCGTCGGCAGGTGAGGGATCACCCCCAGCAGCACCGGCGAACCCGGACGCCCTCGAGACGGCGGCCGGGCCGCGCTGCCCTAGCGCCCCCTGTGCTCGCCGCGTGCCTGCTTGAAGGCATCGGAAATGGTTTCCGCGGCGCCGGAGAGGGCTCCCTTGGCCGCGCCCTGGGCGCCGGACTCCGTGAGCTTTCCCTTGAGCTCGGTGAGCCCGGCCGGCTTGCGCGGCCCCGATTCCAGGTCGAGGCGGTTGCACGCTTCCGCGAAGCGCAGGTAGGTGTCGACGCTCGCGACCACGATCCGTATGTCGATCTTGAGTATCTCGATACCGACAAGGGAGACCCGTACGAACGCGTCGATCACCAGTCCGCGGTCGAGAATGAGTTCCAGAACGTCGTACAGGCCACTGGAACCGCCCCCGCCGCCCCTCTGCTGTGTCGCCACGGTCATCGCGACCAACCCCTCATCGTCCGGTTTCGGCATGGTCTCGTCCGCAGAGCCCGTCAGCGAACGCGATGACACGCCGACCTTCGCCGCCTCCCGGGCTTCAACGTGCGGTTGCCCCCACCGCCTGTGACAAAACACCAAGATCACGTCACGAGCTGTCGGAGTGCCCGGACTGCGCCACCCGTCCGTCCGGGACGTCAGGCCATGGCTCGGCCTGCAGCGGCGACCAGTTCGTCGGTCGCCGCGATCGCGGACTCGCGGCGGGCGGCCAGTGCGGTGTGATCGGTGGCGTCGCGGAGGGCGAACGCGGCCAGGGCAGCCTGACGAGCAGGCCCGGCAAGGGACTGTTCGAGGACGGACACCGCGACCAGTGGGCCGGTCACCGCCGAGCGCGTGACACGGGAGGCCGCGCGGGCCGCCTCGACGGCTTCCTCGCTCGCCCCGTCCAGGCGCAGGACTTCGCGGCGCCACATGGCCCGCCGATGGTCGCCCAGCGAGGCCACCAATTCGCCCAGCGCCCTGCGCAGCGCTTCCGTCCTCTGGTCCGCACGGGCGGCGCTCTGGGCGATCCGCGCACTCTTGATCTGGAGCAGCCCGGTCAGAGCGCCCCCGAGCAGTGTGCCGGCCACGGCAATGATGCTGGGCCACAATCGCGAAGTCCCCTTTGAACAGCGGTACCGAGGAGGGTCGGAGTCAGCCGTTCCCGATTCAACACGGTGATCCGAAGGTGTGCGGGCGGGTGACAGCAGCGCCGCCACCCGCCCCCACAGGTCGTCAGGAACGAGACGAACGGACATCCATGACGTCCTTGACGGATCTCTCGTCGAGGAAATCGACGATGTGGCCGAACACGTCCAGGGCGGCCCCGCGGCCGATGAAAGGATCGACGTGGCCGTAGCCCGGAACTTCGACGTACCGAAGGTCGAGGTCCGGATAACGGCTCGACAGGATGTCGTAGCAGAGCTCGTTCGAATCGTGGAAGGTCTTGTTGTCACTGCCGGAGAGCAGCAGGAGGGGGCAGTCGATGCGGTCGGCGTTGTCCAGGGCGTTCTCCGGCAGTTGGCCGTGCCCCCGGTCGCCCGTGTTCCACGGCATCGCCGTGTGCGCCAGTTCCATGCGCCGCAGGTGCGGGCCAATCCAGGTGGGCGCGGAACCGAACAGTTCGGCAAGCCGACTGTGGGTCGTCTCGTGCAGGTTCTCGTGGACGTAGAGTGATGCGCCGGTACCCCAGGCGGAGTTGTGCAGGATATGGCAGGTGGGGTCGTCACAGTGGCCGGCCGAGAGGGAAGCCAGCGCGAACATCGGCGTGTAACGCGAGCGGAAGCCCACCTTGGTGAAGTCGACCGGGAGGTGAGTCCAGCGGGAGCGGCCCCACTCGCCGCCGAGGTGGCCGAGCAGCCGGGACCGCCCGGAATACTTCGGCGTCATGAAGACGCCCTGCGCCACCACTCCGGCGAGGCCCGGCACCAGGCCGGCCGTCATGCTCAACGACAGTGACAGCGCTCCGAGACAGTGGGCGACCACGAACAGCTGGCGCCCGCCGATCCGGTCGCGGATGTACGACACCGCGTCCGGGATGTCATAGAGCGCCACGTCGTCGAAGGTGTAGCGGACGCGGCCCTCGTTGTACGGCAGGCGGCAACTGCCCCGCCAGTCCAGCAGCCACGGTTCGTAGCCCGCACTGAGCAGGACGTCCACGAGGTTGCGGGTCTCGGGCAGTACGAACATGTCGGCCGAAGCCGTGAGGCCGTGCAGGAGCAGGACCGCGGGACGGTCGGTGCCGTGCCGATCTGCGGGGGTGTTGGCGGTCACCCGGCACAGGCCGAGTTCCGTGCCGTCGGACGCGTGGAACGGGATCTGCTCGACGGTGACGCGATCCATCGGGGCGAAGAGCGGTCGTGGTGTCATCGAAGGTGCTTCCTGTCCTTTTCCCACTTCGTGAGTTTGGCCTGGTACCGGTCCTTGTCGCGGTCGATCGCGTCCGGGCGCAGGTCGAGCAGTTCGGCGCCGGCGCGCAGGGTGGGCTCCAGCAGGCCCTGGCCCAACTGCGTGCTGAACCAGCCCAGCCAGGTGAACTTGGCGATCCGCTGCTCCCGCATCGACAGCTCGGGATTGACCCGGATACCGTCTATCTGCTCCCGCTTGTAGGACTTCTTGGGCACCTTCATCGTTCCGGCCAGGCTCGCCGGCTCGCCCTCGCGACCGGCCCGGATGGTGAGGGTGCGCGCCTGCTGCATGTAGTCGAAGCGAGCCCGGGCCGTCTTCCAGCCCTCCAGCCACCAGCCGTTTCCGTCGGCGTCGCGCAGGGCCAGGCGGTAACGCAGCAGGGGGTGGTCCAGGCTGTGGCGGTGAGGCACTCCCTCATGGGGGCGCACCCAGATCTCGCCGTCGTCCACGGTCAGCGGATCCGCGTGCAGCAAGGGACAGGAAACCGTGCCGCGTACGTCGATGGTGCGGTGCTGCACCAGTTGGTACATGCTGGCGATCGACAGGGTCAGCGCGAAGGTGCAGCGAGTGTCGGGCTTGGCGTCGACCGGGCCCACCTTGCCGCGCATCGTCTCCCGGAACCACAGATACGGCGGGTCGTCACGGCTCGGCAGGATCACCAGGCCGTCCCGGGCCATACGCTCGTAGCTCTTCAGCCGGGCCTGTGCGTCGACGCGGGCAGGCGGCGGCAGTTTGTGCCGGGCGACGAACGCCTCGGTCCGGTCCCCTGTCGCCATCGGGGCCGTGACGCTCGCCTCGACGATCTTCTGGCCGGCGGGGTTGCGCAGCACCCGTGCCATGAACTCCAGTTCGGGGACCGGATCGGTCTCACAGCGGTCCAGGAAGTCCTTGAGCCAGACATCCCACGGCATCACCCGAACGTTCAGCCCACCGAGTTCCTGATCGCGGACCATCTCGGTGAGAGTGTCCGGCCGTCCGGTGAGGTGGTAGTTCTGGCCCCAGCCGCTCGGCTCGCAGATCACCGCGGTCGCGACACGGCTCACCCAGTCCACCGGAGCGGAGTTCGAATAGTTGATCTTGGGTGCGACGCGGTAGCGGGAGATGGCGGAGAACAGACCCGTGTTGATGTCGTGCGGGTTGTACGCGCCGGTACGGGTGTGGCCGACGATGCCGCCGGGGCGCAGGAACGTCGCCTTCAGCCCGCGGTCGCGGGCGCGCCTGAGCGCTGCCTCGGCCGCCCACTTCGACTTGTCGTAGCCCGCCGCCAGCCGGTCCACGTGTGCCACCGGATCGTCCTCGCCCATCGAGGCGATACCGATCTCGTTGAACACGGCGATCGACGAGATGTGGTGCAGCGGTTTGGGCCGGCCGGTCATCGCGAGTTCGGCGAGGGACAGCACGCCGAGGACATTGGTCCGGCGCAGCGACGGGTAGCCGCGCAGGAAGTCCACGGCCGCTGCCACGCTGACGACCGAGTCGAGTTCGTCGGCCAGCAGGTACCACTGTTCGTCCGTCAGACCGAGGCGGGGCCGGCGCAGGTCGCCGGGCAGGACCGTGACCCGTCGCCGGATCTCGGCCGACCAGGGGAGGGAGAAACTGGCGAGACCCTCGGCCAGGCGCCGTTCCGCGTCCTGCACGCTGTCCCCGCGCACCAGGCAGACGACGTGTGCGTCGCTGTGCCGCAGCAGGTCGAGCAGCATGTGGCCACCCAGGAAGCCGTTGGCACCGGTCATCAGGACGCGGCGGGGCGGGACCGGTTCCGGGTCGCCACACCAGGGAAGCAGGTCAGCACGCGCGAGGTCGGCCGTGATGAGGGCGAGGTCCTCGGCACGGTCGTCGAGCGCGGGGAGCGTCTCGTCCGGCGCGACGGGCTCGGCCGGCACCAGGTCGGTGCCCGGCGATGCCGTCGTGGGGGCGGACGGCGCGGAGGCCACCGGAAGCTCGAGGGCTTTGGCGGTCGCCGGCGCCTCGGGCAGTGTGTGTCTCGCCGGACCGCCCAGCCAGCGTTGAGCGAGGCGCCGGGGCCGGGCGTCGGCGAAGACGTCGTCCAGACTGAGCCTGACGTTGAGGTCACGGTCGAGTACGGCGACGAGTCGAACGGCGTCCACCGACGTGGCCCCGGCGTCGAAGAGATCGGTCTCGGTGTCGATCTCCTTGCCGCCCAGCAGCGTGGCCGCCTTCGAGACGATGGCCTTGGCGAGTTGTTCGAGACCCCAGGCCGGTGCGCCGTCGGCCGGGGCCACGGGGCCGTTCGCGCTGTCCGTCGGCTGTGGCGGCGGGGCGGGCGGCTGAAATCGCGCCAGCAGACCGGCGATCGCCGCGGACCCGCGCGCACCGCCTTCGAGAAGCTCCCCCTCGTGCTGCCGGTCCAACTCGTGATTGCGGGCCGGTGCGTCGCCGCCGGCATCTGGGCTGGGTGTCATGCGGTTGCCTCCACGGTGTCGTCGGTTGTGGTGTCCCACGAGCGGAAGTCTCGGAGCCGGTCCGCGGGGACCAGCGCCTCCAGGCGCGGAGCCTCCGGGTCCCCGCCGGCCAGGGCGGCCACCAGCCGCCGTACGGGGACATTGCGGGGGGTGTGCTCGGCGACCATGCGTACGGCCGTGCAGCCCAAGGCCTCGGCCCGGTCCGCCAGCCAGCCGAGAACCCGTTCCTCGGCACCGCGGCCGAGCACCCGGCAGCTCATCATCCAGCCCAGGACCTCGAGCGTCCCGCCGTCGGGACGGATCACGAGGACGGCGATCTGCCCGTAGTCGCCGAACCTGTCCCGCGCCCGCACGGTCCACACCTCGCCGTCCTGCTGCCGGCGTGCCAGCTCCGCCTCGTCCACTGGCGAGGGCCGGAGATTGAACTGGTTGGTGCGCCGGGCCAGTTGGACGGAACGTTCCATCGTGTCGGCGCCGAGCAGCTGGAAGTCCATCTCCAGGTTCAGCCGCTCCAGGAACTCGGCGAAGGTGGTACGGGAACGTGCTTCCTCGCGCACCTTGTCCTGCCGGTAGAAGTCCGCCCGCGCGGCGTCCTCCTGTGTCGCCGCGCGCGGGGTGACCGGCCAGATCCTGGTCAGGAAGTCCGGCAGGCCTTCTCCGGGCGGGCAGGTCACGCAGAGCACCTCCGGCAGAGCCGCCCTCATCCTGGCGATCTCGGCCGGGTTGTCGTCGAGGAACATGAACGTGTCCAGGCCGAGGCCGAGTTCCTCCGCGACCGCCTTGAGGCGTACGGGCTTCGGGGCCCAGCCGGCGGAGATCACTTGGAAGTGCTCGGCCCGGAGCGGACTGTCGGGCCGGTCGAGTACGGCTCGTACGGTGGCCTCGTCGTTGTTGGAGACCAGCACCAGAAGTACACCGGCGGCACGCCACTGCAGCAGCCGGCGGGCGAGCTGGGCGCGGCCCCCCAAGAGGCCGACGTGCTCCGGCCCGTTCTCCCCGGCGATGCCGTCCCAGAGAGTCTCGTCGCCGTCCACCGCGATCACCTTGGGCGGGGTGCGGAGGGAGGCGCGCACCAGTTCGGCGAGGGCCAGGGCCACCGCGGCCTGGAACTCCGTCCGGAACGGCAGGTGCGCCAGCGCGTCCGTCTCGGCGTCGAACGGGTCGGTGAAACCATCGCCGCTGAAGCTCTCCGGGCCCAGGACCGCGATGCCGGCCTGATCCCGGAGCCGGGACCTCACCTGCTCCTCCCAGTTCCGCAGCCTCTCCTCTGTCGAGTGGGCGGGAAGAAGGCCGACGATCACCGGCCTCCCCGTGCGTTCGGCCAACGAGCGCAGGGCCGCCGGATACTCCTCGCCCAGCTCGGTCAGCAACTCGTCGCTGATTTCCCCGTAACGCCCCAGGTCGGCGGCGCGCAGCAGCACAAGGGCCGCCGCGGCCGACGGATCGGAGAGAACGCCGCACGGGTCGTGCAGGGCGGCCAGAACCTGGTGGTACGGAGCTTCGGCGACGGCGAGTCCGGCCTCCTCGAGAGCGAGGCCGAGCAGCGCGGAGAGGTCGCCCAGAGCGAAGGTGGCTGTCAGAGCGACGGATCGGGGTGCCGACGAGCGCGACGGGGGGATGGGCAACGGCTCCGGCGTGAGCGCCGCCGTTTCGGCTTCCCTCGCCGACGCGACCACTGGCTCCGCTGTCCGGAGCACCGGAAGAGCGCCGACGGTGTCCGTGTCCGCTCGGCCGATCACCTCGGCGATCAGGGCGAGGAAGTCCCGGCCGAACCGGGCACAGCTCGAGCTGTCGAGGATGTCCAGGTTGTAGTCGAGCCGCATATGACCCAGATCCGGTGACACACTGATCATCAGATCGAGGTCGGAGTGCCCGGTGCCCGCGGGGAGCATCTCCAGCCCGGGCAGTTTCAGGCCGCGCGGCGGAAGGTAGTTGAAGTAGACCTCGACCAGCGGCGCGTTCTCGCGGTACAGCCCCTCCGCCACCAGCGTGGACATGGTGTCCGAGAAGGAGATGCCCTTTTCGAGATGCACGCCCAGCCGGTCGTCGGTCCGGCGCAGCACGTCGGCCACCGGTTCGCCCGGGGAGGCCTCGGCGGGGAACGGTATCGGGACGCCGAAGAACCCGACCGCGTCGAGCGCTTCCGCGTGCATCCGGGTGTCCACCGGAACCGCCAGCACGAACCGGCTGCGCTCCCGCAGCCGGGCGAGGAACATGGTCAGCGTGCCCAGCCAGAAGGCGGCCGGGGTGATCCCGAGCCGTCGGGCCTCGACGCCGACCCGCTCCGAGAGCCCGTCGGGGACCTCCACGAGCTCGGTCGCCGCACGGTACGACCGTTCCGCGGGACGGGCCTTCGCGAGAGTCAGATCCAGCCTGCGGATCCCGGAGAACCACTCGCGCGGCTGCGCCGCCGAGGCCTCCCGGCCGTCCGTCTCCTGCCGCGCCGGCTGAGCCCGCATCAGGCCGTCGATGTCGGCCAAGGAGGAAGCGGACGACAGATGCTCACCCGTGAGGTCCGCGCCGATCTCCGCCGCCACCAGCGCGAGCGAGGACAGATCGGACACCGCGTGGTGCGCACCGTAGAGCAGTACCTGCTTCCCCGACGGGTAGTCCAGCAGCTCGAACCGCCACAGCGGTGCCGTGGCAAGCTCGAACGGTGCCTCCAGCAGCTCGCGCAGCCGCCGGTCCGGGTCCGTGTCCTCGTCGACGGTCGACCAGCGCAGCAAGGATCCAGGCAGGCTCCTCGCCACTGCCAGTTGGAGGCCGTGCTCGGGGTCCGCGACGATCGCCGTCCGCAGGGCCGCGTGACGGGCGGCGAGACTGCCCAGTACGTCGATCAGCCGTTCCCGGCCGACCGGAGTGGCGAGCCGCACGGCGGAGCCGATGTTGTGGGTGGCTCCCGGGGTGCCCAGCTGCTCCGTGCGCAGCATCCGTATGACGTCACGGGTCGCCGGCCACCGTACGGTTCCGCCGGCGCCCGGTACGACGAGCGGCTCCGAGCCTTCCCGGCGTGTGTCCCTCCCGGACTCGAGCGGTGCCCCGGCCTCCGCACCGGTCCGGCCGTCCAGGATCGCGTCCACGACGTCCATGACACTCGCCCCGCCGAGCAGGGTCGCCACCGGCAGTTCCTGCCCGAAGTCGGCCTCCACCAGACCTCGGGTGCGCATGGCCGTCACCGAGTCGATACCGAGCTTGGAGAGCGGGGCCGAGACGTCCAGATGGTCGGTGTCGAAGCCCAGCAGTTCCGCGACATGGTGCCGTACCCGGTCCATCACCTGCGCCCGGGTGCCCGCATCCCCGGACAGGGGGACGCCGGCCCGGGCTCCGGCCACGGCGCGCCCCGTGTCGGTGGGCGCGGCGAGCTCGCGAGGCGGGGTGGACGGCGCGGTCTGGGCCGCGAGGGCCTCCACGGACAGCCGGGGCGCCCGGCCGACCCAGTAGCTGCCCGCTTCGAGCGCGGTCGGCGGGAGCGGCGCCATGCGGCGCGGCCCGGCGTGGAGGCCGTGCCACGGTACCCGCACACCACGCACCCACAGCTCGGCCAGTTGCTCCAGGACGTGGTCCTCGACGAGTCCGGCGAGGAAGGAGTCCCCCCGGGCGCCGGCCAGGACAGCGGTCATCGGTCCGGCGTCCTCGTCGGCGTTGCCGCGGTGCGAGCTCGCGCCGCCGCCCGCCGTGGCGGCCACGCCGTCGACGAGGTGCTGTTCGAGGGCGCGCGCGAGCTGCTCGCGGTCGGCGGCGACCAGGGCGAGCCGCTCGGGCAGATGCTCCCGGCAGAGCTGGGAGGTGTAGGCGATGTCGGCCAGGCTCGCCGTGCCGTCGCGTTCGAGGAAGTCGTGCAGGCGGCCCACGGCCGTGCGCAGCAGCTCGGGGGTGCGGGCGGAGACCAGGACGACCTGCGGTGCCGGGTCCGCCGCGACG
>NZ_JBVIYV010000012.1:0-138270 GCF_055592265.1 Streptomyces sp. NPDC041129
AGCTCGTCCTCGACGCCCTCGACATGGCCTTGTGGCGCCGTGATCGCGCCGGAACTCCCGCCGGACCGGGACTGGTTCACCATTCGGATGCGGGCTCACCGCGCACCTTCTCGAGGCCGGCATCGACGCCTCGATCGGCACCGTCGGCGACGCCCTGGACAACGCGCTCATGGAATCCCAGATCGGCCTCTACAAAACGGAACTGATCAAGCCCCGCAGGCCCTGGCACGGCCTCGCCGACGTCGAACTCGCCACCGCAGAATGGGTCGACTGGTTCAACAACCAACGGCTCCACACCGCGATTGGAGACATCCCGCCCCACGAGCACGAAACCAACTACTACGCTCATCACCAGCCCCAACCGGCGGCTGGAGTCAACGCATAGGGCCTCCACCGATCCCGGAGCGGTTCACTGAAAGGCGTACTCACCTACATGGGCGAACATCTGCTCACCGCCGCCGAGGTCGCCAACCATCTAGAGTTGTGCGGGCCTGCCGCGGAGTCCGTTGCCGTCTGCTGTGACCGGGTGGCGATCCGGACGGCACTTGGCAAGCACGGTGTGCCTGTCCCGCGCTGGGCAGAAGCGCGCAGCCCCGAAGAGGCAGCAGCTCAGGCTGACTTGCTTGGATATCCCGTAGTCATCAAATCGAGGACCAGAGAAATCTGCGCGATGCAGGCTGAGAGTCGCGCTGAAGTACTCACTACCTACGCTCGTATGAACAATGAGCCAGCACCGGTTCCTGACCGTCGATGGGAAGGCGTGCTGCTCGAGCAACTTCACGACGGTCCACAGATCGCGGCCGAGGTTGTCGTCTCGGACAGGGGTGACGTGCAGATCGTGGCGATCACGCAAACCATCTTGGGCCCGCCTCCTGTGCGACAGCCGGTACGCCACAGCGTGTACGCGCACGACAGCCTGCTGCACAATCACCTCTTGCGACGGACGGTCGATGGAGCAGTCATAGCTCTGGGCGTCACCTCTGGGTTGCTTCATCTGGAGATGAAGCTGACCGCACGAGGCCCACGGATTACCGACATCACATCTCACTTACCGGGCGATCTCATCCCGCTGCTCATCAAGCGAGCCACCGGCATCAGCCTCCCGCAGGTGGCCGCGGACCTAGTTTTCAGGCGATCCCCACAGCTGACCCCGACTAGCCAGCGAGCAGCCGCAGTTCACTTCGCATACCCCGCTGCCAGCGGCCGCATCGAACGGCTGACCGTGACTTCCCCTGCGCATCATCCGCTGGTGAACCGCGCCGCCGTCACTCAACGGATCGGTCACAAGGTCGTTTCGATATCCGAAGCAGCTACGGACGACCGTCTTGCGCACTGGGTCGTCGTGGGCCCAACGGCAGGCGACTGTCACGCACTACTGGACCGGGTGTCACAGGATCTCAAGGTCGACATAGCACCGTGCCCATCTGTCCTCAGCTAGGTGCTGCGTGCTCAGAGCCAGACGTCCACCAGGCGTGGTTCTGGATCTATGCGGTTACCTGCACTGTGACCTAACGCCACCATCGGATGTTCGTCTTCACACGCACCGGCGATCTGGTGGTCGCACGCCTTCCCGAACGACCCCAGGCCCTCGACAGAGTCGCGCGCTGGCTGACACCTCGGTGCCGGCCGCCGAAACCACCGCCGCCCCGAACGCCGAAGCCAGAACAACCAACGCCTGGTCATCCCCCTGGCAAGGCTGCCCGCCCCATGTCTGTCCCTATGCCGGTAAAGCGTACTGATCCGGGCACCTCACCGGACCGCCTCGGCAGACTTTGAATCGAGGGCACGTCACCATGGTCTGCCGCTCAGGTCCGAGTTGCCAAGGACGACACTTCGACCGCGGCACACCGTCCGGACGGGCATCGCGTCCGCCCTCGGTCTGGCTCGGTCGATCACTGTTCTGCGCCGTCGTTGTCCTCGTCAAAGCCGCCGAACCCTGGGTCGCGCAGCGGGCGCAGCTTGCCGTCGACCGGGGTGGAGGCGCGGAAGCTGTAGCGGCCGAGCACGTTGAGGTTGGCGTGCTTGAGCGGGGAGACGCGGGCGACGTCTTCGTCCAGGACATCGTGCTCGCGCTCCTCGGCGGGCAGGTCCCGCAACTCCTCGATTGCGGCGTCGAGATAGCGGGTCGTCCACAGTACGGCGGCATTCAGCACGAGACCGAGCGCGCCGAGCTGGTCCTCCTGGCCCGTCTTGTACGCCTGCATGATCTGCCCGCGCTTGCCGTGTCAGATGTCCCGGGCGAGCTTGTGGCGGGACTCCTGCACGGTGAGCTGCCGGTTCATCTGCCGCCGGTAGGTGTCGTCGACCGGGTCGACCACCCGTAGCAGGTGCAGGGTCTTGGCGATCCGCCCGTGCTCGGCGAACGCGGTGCCCAGCGGGGTGGGGCGTCCCTCGCGGCCGAACATCCGCAGCAGGTCGTACGCGCAAACCTGCCCGGTGACCAGGGAGCCGACCACTCCAAGCATGTCCGGCCAGTGCGTGATCACCTTGTTCAGATTCACCTTGTTGCAGGCCAGCGGCTCCAACGGCCCGTACCCACCGGTCTCCACCCCGGGCAGCTCCGCCCGCCAGAACCTCTGGTCGGCCAGGTCGCGGAAGCGGGGCGAGAAGTGCAGTACGTCCTCGCAGACGGCTTCCCACTGCTTGCCGTCCAGCAGCCGCGCCCGCGGGTCCGCCCACCGGTTCGACGGTGAGGCGAACACGTCGCGCCGGTATAGCGCGCGGAACAGCTGCTCCAGCACGCACACCACGTACCCGTCGCGGTCCACCGCTCCCTCGGGCAGCTCCGGGTGTGAGTACACCGCCCTCCCAGTCGACACCGCCCTCCCAGCCGTCCCCCGGTCCCGTCCCCATGTCGCCTCCCGCGCCCAGCCCGACGGCACCCTGCCGCACACCGACCACCCTTGCAGACGGGTCCGACAACGCCACCGCCGTCACGGCGTCGCGGCGGGCCATGGACGCCGGCCCACCGGTCTGGCGTGGGTCGCGCCCTCGCCGAACATCCCGACGCCCGCGACCGCCGACCGCACCGGACGGCACCGGACGGAGGGTGCCGGGGCAGGCTCCGGGGGCTTCAGCGACCTGCTGCGGGGGTCCGACCGGCTGCGGCGCACGCTCGACGCCGGCGGCGACCCGTCGGCGCTGTGCGCCGCGCCCGCCCCGCCCCGCCGTGGGCGGGGCAGGCGGGTCAGCGATCGCCGGTGGGGGCCTGCAGGACGCCGGCGCTGTCCGGGCCGGCGGGGGCTAGCGGCGGTGCCTCGGCGGCGGCAAGGCTTTCCCGGGCCGCGGCGACGACCGCGTCCGCGGTGAGCCCGAACTGCTCGTACAGCACGGTGTAGGCCGCGCTGGCACCGTAGTGGTTAAGTCCGACGATGCGGCCGGCGTCGCCGACGAACTCCCGCCAGCCCATGGGCACGCCAGCCTCGACGCTCACCCGGGCGCGCACCGCAGGCGGCAGCACCTGCTCGCGGTAGGCCCGGTCCTGGGCCGCGAACCACTCCCAGCACGGCAGTGACACGACCCTCGTCGGGATGCCGTCGGCCTCCAGCGTCTCCCGGGCGGCGACGGCGATCTGCACCTCGCTTCCGGTGCCCATCAGAATGACCTCAGGACTGCCGCTGGAGGCTTCGGCCAGCACGTAGCCGCCCCGGGCGACGCCCTCGGCCGACGCGAACTGTGTGCGGTCGAAGACGGGCAGGTTCTGCCGGGACAGGGCGAGTCCGGCCGGGCGGTCGTTGTGCTCGAGGATCGTGCGCCAGGCCACCGCGGTCTCGTTGGCGTCGGCCGGGCGGACGAAGTCCAGGCCGGGGATGGCCCGCAGCGCCGCGTAGTGCTCGATGGGCTGGTGGGTGGGGCCGTCCTCGCCCAGCCCGATGGAGTCGTGCGTCCACACGTAGGTGACCGGGAGCTGCATGAGCGCGGCCAGCCGCACCGCAGCGCGCATGTAGTCGGAGAAGGTGAGGAACGTGCCGCCGTACACGCGGGTCCCGCCGTGCAGCGCGATGCCGTTCATGATCGCGCCCATGGCGTGCTCGCGGACGCCGAAGTGCAGCGTGCGCCCGTACGGGCCGCCCGACCACATCTTGGTCTGCCGGCTCTCGGGCAGGTACGAAGCCTCCCCCTTGACCGCGGTGTTGTTGCTCTCCGCCAGGTCGGCCGAACCACCCCACAGCTCCGGCAGGACCGGGTACAGGGCGGCGAGGACCTCGCCGGAAGCCTTCCGGGTCGCCACGCCCTTCGGATCGGCGTCCCAGACCGGCAGGTCGTCCGCCCAACCCTGCGGCAGCCGACGGGTGGACAGCCGCTCAAGCAGCGCGGCACCGTCGGGGTTGCCGGCCCGCCACGCGTCGAAGCGCTGCTGCCACGTCGCGTGCGCCTGCGTGCCGCGCTCGGCGACCCGGCGGGCGTGCTCGAGCACCTTCGGGTCGACCTCGAAAGTCTTGTCGGGGTCGAAGCCGAGGATCTCCTTGGTCGCCCGGACCTCGTCCTCGCCCAGCGCGGATCCATGGGCCGCGCCGGTGTTCTGCTTGTTCGGCGCGGGCCAGCCGATGATCGTGTGCAGCACGATCAGCGACGGGCGGCCGGTCTCGGCTCGGGCAGCGGCCAGTGCGCGGTCGACCGCGGCCAGGTCCTCGCCGTCGTCGACGTGCTGCACGTGCCAGCCGTAAGCCTCGTATCGCTTGCCGACGTCCTCGGTGAACGCGATGTCGGTGTCGTCCTCGATCGAGATCCGGTTGGCGTCGTAGACCAGGACCAGATTGCCCAGCTCCTGAGTGCCGGCCAGCGATGACGCCTCGCCGCTGACGCCCTCCTCCAGGTCGCCGTCGGAGGCGAACGCCCAAATCGTGTGGTCGAAGACGCTCTCGCCCTCGGGGGCGTCGGGGTCCAGCAGACCGCGCTCGCGGCGGGCGGCCATCGCCATGCCGACGGCGTTGCCGACGCCCTGGCCGAGCGGGCCGGTCGTCGTCTCCACCCCCGGTGTGTGGTTGACCTCGGGATGGCCCGGGGTCGCAGAGCCCCAGGTGCGCAGCGCCTGAAGGTCGGCCAGGTCCAGGCCGTAGCCGGAGAGGAAGAGCTGGATGTACAAGGTGAGGCTCGAGTGCCCCATCGACAGCACGAAGCGGTCACGGCCGACCCAGTTCGGATCGCCCGGGTCGTGGCGCAGCCACTTCTGGAACAGCAGGTAGGCGGTGGGGGCCATGCTCATCGCGGTGCCAGGGTGGCCGTTGCCGGTCTTCTGTACGGCATCCATCGCCAGCACGCGCACGGTGTCGATCGCGCGGCGGTCGAGATCGCCCATCCCCTCAGGGAGGGTGGGGTGTGGCTGGAAGGGGTTGCCGGTGGGTGCGCCGCTCGCGGCCTCGGCGGGAGCCTCGGGGCGGGTGCTCTTCGCCTCGGTGGCGGGGTCTGCCTCATTGGCGGTCATCGGTGGCGGTACTCCCTCGGGGGTGGGACAGTAGATGCTTTTCACCGCGCGGCCGGTATCGGGCACCGCAACCGGGCGGGCTCGGCGACGGTGGGGGCGTCAGGCGAGTGGGGTGTCGTCCAGTGCCTTCGCGAGGTCGCCGGGGGTGTCATAGAGGGCGATGGCGCCGGCCTTCCGCAGCTCGTCGTCCCCGAAGCCGCCGGAACGGACGACGATCGCCGGCATCCCCGCTCTCTTGGCCGCCTCAACGTCCCACACCGAGTCGCCGACCATCACACTCGACGCGTCAGGCGGCGCTCCCGACTTCTTCAGCGCCACCTGCAGCAGATCCGGCGCCGGCTTGGAGGACTCCACATCGGCGCTGGTGGTCCAGTCGTCGACGATGTCACGGGCGTCCAGCATGTCCAAAAAGACCTCCACGTGACGCGGCTGAGCAGAGCTGGCCAGCACCAGCCGGTGACCGCGCTCTTTGACCGCCACGAGGAGATCGCGAGCACCGGGCAACGGCGCCATCTCCTCCAGCAGCTCGTCGACCTCCTTGCCCTGCTGCTCCCTGGCCCGGTCGCCTACCCGGCGCTCCAGTTCCTCGCCACCGACAGCGGTGACCACCTGATCCCCGCCCATCCCGATGAGCCGGTGCAGCCGCCACACCGGATAAATCTCGCCCACCGAGCGCAGTGCCCGGTACCAGGCGAGGGCGTGGTGGTAGTTGGAGTCGATGAGTGTCCCGTCGATGTCGAGGACGGCGATGGCGGATGCGGTCACGCTCACCGGCTACCCGCCGGCCCGGTACCCACACGGAGACCGCGGAACCAACAAGGCGATCGTCGGTACGGTTACGGCTCCCCGGCACTGTTGCTCAGCGGGTGTGACCATTTCATCCTCGACTCGGGCACGCCCGCGCCCCGCCGACCGGCCGTAGCATGGCCAGGTCAGGCACCGGCGTTCGCGGTACGTCTTTCGGAGTAGGGCCGTACCAGTCCAGGCACAGGACATCGAGGGAATCCAACCCGCCGGCGACGATGAAAAGCCCAGGCCGCGGCGCCGCGCCAGCGTGCGCTCGGCCGGCCACAGGTGCAACACCCATCGGTGACGCCTGTCCGGGGCGTCGCCGACGTCGGACACGTTGCTCGACGGCCGGACGCCGGCGCGCAACCGTGGCACGAGAGTTCCGGTCGGCCGTCGGACCTGTGCCTACCTCGAGCGCGTCGACGCGGGCGAGGGTGCTGTCCGGGGCGCGGCGTCCACTGAGGCGGCTGCGCCGTGAGCCCGAGACGCCCGCAGCCCCCCGATCAGCCCCCCGATCACCACCGCGATCCCCAGCCACACCGGGGATCCCGGCACCCCCGCGCCCGTCGCCGTGCCGACCGCCGCCGCCGCGAGCGGGGCGATGCCCGTGAGGAGGCCGGCGCGGCCGGTGCCGACGGTGCGTACGGTCGAGTACCAGAGCACGAAGGCGACCGCCGTGACCAGCAGTGCCAGGTAGCCCACGGCCGCCCACTGCGCCCCCGTCAACTCCCCCGCCGCCGTGGGGCCTTCGCGTATCACGCCGAGGACGGCCAACAGCACCGCGCCCAGCCACGACGCGTGCACCGACACCCCCCACGGCGTGTGCCGGCCGAGCACCGGTACCGCCAGCAGCGTGAACGCCGCCTCGCAGCCCAGGGCCAGGGCTGCCCAGGCCACCCCGGCCGCATCCGTACGGCCCGTGCCCTCCACCAGGACCGCGCCCGCCACCACCACGGGCGCCGCCAGCAGCACCTGCCGGCTCGGAGCGCGCCGTTCCAGCAGCGGGCCCAGGACCCCGAGGACCACCGGCACCGACGCCACCGCGACCGCGATCACCGCGGGCTCCGCGTGCGCGACCCCCCGCACCACAGCCACGTTGAACAGCACCAGCCCGGTCACCGCGAGCCCCGCCAGCCACAGCCACTCCCGGCCGCGCGGCCGGACCGGGCGGGTATCGGCGAGCCGGGCGAGGAGCAGCAGGATCGCGGTCGCGGCCGCGTAGCGCACGGCCTGGGCTGTGAACAGCGGCGCGTGGACGAGCGCGTGCGACACGCTGACGCTGCTGCCGACCAGCACCATCCCGACCATGCCGGGGACCAGGGGCGCGAAGGATGCGGAAGGGGTGTCCATGGGTCCACCCTGGCCGCACAATGGACGCCATGGACAGGTCCAGAGAGTCGTCGGTTGCGGGGTCCAAAACCGTCGCAACGGACGCGCCGGTGAGATCGGCCGGTACGGCTTCCGGGGCCGGCGGCGCGGCCGACGGCCGTCCGTCTCGGCCCGGCGCGTCCCTCGGCTCCGACTTCCTCCAGCTCGACATCGCCGACGCGCCCCCGGGCGGGCGGACCGCCTGGCTCGCCGACCGGCTGCGGTCGGCCATCGCCGACGGCCGCCTGCCGGTCGGGACGCGGCTCCCCGCCAGCCGCGTGCTCGCCGAGGAGCTCCGCGTCACCCGGGGCGTGGTCACCGAGGCCTACCGTCGGCTGTCCGAGTCAGGCCAGATCGCCGGCCGGGGCAGAGGCGGCACGGTGGTCGTCGCCGCCCCGGCGCCCCCGGCGTCTCCCTCAGCACCGCCCGCAACCTCCTCGGCATCCGGCCGCCCCTCACTCTCGTCACCCCCCGCCGCCGAGCATCGGGCCTCCTACCCTCGCACCCCCACCCCCGCTTCCGACGCCTTCTTCGCCTTCCCCCACCGCGACGGCGTCGTCGACGCCCTGCGCGGCCTGCCCTGCCGGATCGACCTCTCCCCGGGCGTGCCCGACCTCGCCGCCTTTCCCCGGACCGCCTGGCTGCGCGCCGAACGCGCCGTCCTCGGCGCCGTCACCCCGGCCGACTTCGGCTACGGCAGCCCCCAGGGCGCGCCCGCGCTGCGGCGGGCCGTCGTCGGCTGGCTGGCCCGCAACCGCGGCATCCGCGCCGACCCGGACGAGGTCGTGGTGGTCGCCGGTGTGGCGCAGGCCCTGGGGCTGCTCGGGCAACTGCTGCGTGCCGAGGGCGTCGACCGCGTCGCCGTCGAGGACCCCGGCTCGCTCGGCGCGCGCCAGCAGCTGGAGTACGGCGGCCACACGACCGTCCCCGTCCCCGTGGACGCCGGCGGCCTGGACGTCGACGCGCTGCGGGTCTGCGGGGCCAGGGCCGTGCTGATGACCCCGGCGCACCAGTTCCCCACCGGCGTGGTCCTCGACGGGGAACGCCGGCGCGAGCTGCTGCGCTGGGCGGCCGAGGGCGGCGTCGTGATCGAGGACGACTACGACGCCGAGCACCGCTACGACCGGCCCCCCGTACCGGCACTGCGCTCGCTGCTGCCCGACGGGGTCTGCTACGCGGGCAGCGTCTCCAAGCTGCTCGCCCCGGCACTGCGGGTCGGTTGGCTCCTGGTCCCGCCGCACCTGCGCGACGCCCTGGTCACCGCCAAGCGGTACGCCGACCTCGGCAACGGCATCCTCACCCAATTGGTCCTGGCCCGGCTCATGGACTCGGGCGAGCTCGAACGGCACCTGCGCCACGTCCGGCGCCGCCACCGCAGGCGCCGGGACGTGATGCTGCGGGCCGTCGAGGCACACCTGCCCGGCGCCCGCGTCCACGGGGCGGCCGCCGGACTGCACCTCATGGTCACCTTCGCCGACGAGCCCGGCAGCCGCGTCCGCGACACCGACCTCGCCGCGGCCGCGCTCGCCCGGGGTGTGAAGGCCCACCCCCTGTCCTGGCACCGCCTCACCCCCGGCCCGCCCGGCCTGGTCCTCGGCTACGCGGCGGGCGCCGCCCACGAGATCGAGGAGGGCATCGCCCTCATCGGGGAGGCGCTGCGGGCCCTGCCCGCTGCCGCCTGACCCCGCCGCTGCCCGGGCCACCCCCGGACAGCCTGGCGGCCCGGGCCGCGCGCGAGCTGAGCGCCGACGCGGACGAGCCGGTCACCGAGGTGGAGCGGGGTCTGCGCCGGTAGGTCCACGAGCTGTGGGCCGACCCGGACACCGCCCGGGTGACCACGCGGAACATCGCCGAGCACATCACCGCGGCGCGCGGGACGGGCGACACCGGAGCCTCGGCCTTTCTGCACGGGCCCGAGGGCCTGTTCGCGGCCACCATCCCCACCCAGACCCCCGGCAGCGTCCACGACGACCATGGCCAGGATGACGCCGAGGAGGCCGCTCGATGAGCGTGATGACAACCGCCCTGCGCGACTCCCTCAAGACCTTGCGGCCGTCCGGGATGCTCGAAACCCTCGACGCCCGCCTCACCCAGCCCAGAAGGGCGAACTCGGACACCTCGACTTCCTGCAGGTCCTCTGCCACGACGAGATCACCCGACGCGAGAGCGTCGCGCTCGAACGCCGCCTACGCAAGGCCAAGTTCGAGCAGCCAGCCACCCTGGAGGGCTTCGATTTCAACGCCTCCCCCAAGCTGCCAGCCGCCCAGATCCGCGACCTGGCCGCCCTGCGCCGGCTCCCCTCCGGTGAGTCCGTCATTCTGTTCGGCCTGTTGGCGTCGGGAAACGCACGTCGCCCAGGCACTCGGCCACCAGGCCGTCCGCCAGGGCGCCAACGTCCGCTTCGCCAAGACCAGCCGCATACTCGCCGAGCTCGCCGGCGGCCACGCGGACCGCACCTGGGACAAGCGCCTGCGGGAACTCATCCGCCTCGACCTGCTCATCCTCGATGACTTCGCCGTGCGCCAGCTGTCCGCCTCCAGGCCGACGGCCTCTCCGAACTCGTCTCCGAACGACAGGGCCGGTCCCTGATCATCACCAGCGACAGGGCGCCCAGCCACTGGTATCCCTCTTCCCCAACCCGGTCGTCGCCGAGTGCCTGCTGGACCGGCTGATCAACTCCAGCCATCAGGTCATCATGAACGGCCCCAGCTACCGCCCCAGCAAGCGGCCAAAGGGCCCCGCCGGCAAGCCGGACACCTCCGCCAGCTGCTAATTGGAACCCGCCCGAGCCGATCTTCTTAGATGCCCTCAGCGGCCGAGCGAGCCGACGAAGCGGTCCAGCCGAGAGACGACTTGCCGCAGGACGTCAACCGATCCTGCGGCATCGTCCGCAAGCTCCAGGCCATGGTCCGCCGAGGGCACTTCCAGGACGTCGTGTCGCAGGGACGCAGCAATTCGTGAATCCCAGACCTTGTCGGCGCTTCCGCCGATGAGGAGGGTCGGCTCCATGGCTCGCCGGAGAGCCGCGGCAACGTGGTCGATGGTCAGGACCGGGGTGAGCCAGGCTGCCGGGATGTTCCTGTCAGCTGCGATGCCGCAGGCGAGGGAGCCCAGGGACTTGCCGACGACGAGCCGACAAGCCCCCGCCTCGGCTTCGATGGCCTCGGCGACCTGCCGCTCCACCCATGCGATCCGATCGTCCACCGTGAACTGCGCGAACCCATCGGGGATCTGCCACCACAGCTCCTGGACCGTCCAGCCGTGCTGGAGCAGGACGCTCCGGGCGAAGTGAAGTAGCGGCCGGGCAGGCGAGTAACCGACACCTGGAACGACAACCGCGACACGATCTCGGCCTCCGTCGAAACGGGTGGGCATGGCGAAGGGGACGGGATCAGACATGGCCGCAGACTACTAGTCAGCTGATCACGTGACTCCCAGTACTCGAACGCCCCCACAACCACCACCTGGGGTGTCGTCGCCGACCGAATTGCGGCCGTGGAAGTACCTGACGCCATGCGTGCGGTGGTAGGTCGCTGGGTGCCGCGCGGGGTGACTGGCCGGTGCCCAGCCCGCACCGCCGGTGGGGCGGATGCCGAGCGGGCCGAACTCGTCGCAGGCGAAGACCCGGCCGGGGAAACGGTCGAGGACCTCCTCGATCCTGTCCAGCTTCGCCTCGCGGTCGGGGTCCGGGGATTCCTTCCACGTCTTGGTGCGCTGGAAGGTCACGCCGCGGCGGGCGAGAAGGCGGCGTAACGCCTCGCGGCCGATCCGGATCTTGTGGCCGTGGGCTTTGCGCAGGTAGGCGACGAGCTTGCGCAGGGACCAGTGGGTGAAGGGCTGGCCGAGTTTGGTGGGCGGGTGGTGGCCGTCTGGATGACGAAGTCCTCGTCGTCAGGACTGAGCAGGCGGGGACGGCCGCCCGCCCGCCGAGGGTCCAGACAGGCCAGGCCGATCTCGTTGAACCGGTGGATCACGTCCCGGACGGTGCCCTCGTCGGCCTGCACCAGTTGGGCGATTACCGGGGCCCGGTTCCCGCCGGCCGACGCCAGCAGCATCATTGCGCGTCGGAAGCGGACCGAACTGGTGCTGCCCCGACGCGCGATCTGCTGCAGTTTCTGCCCCTCCTGGTCGGTCAACCTGCGCACGCGGAGAGGCTCAGCCACCACACCCCCAGCACTCGGATCGGACGTCACGCAACATCCAACCGCCCCGACCACCCAACCCGGCGAACCAATGTGGTCAGAGCACTTTGGAACCGGAGTTTCGGTGCCGCGGCCACGAGGCGTGAGGCCGTGTCGTGGGAGGACATCGTGCGTGTGTCGCGGGCTCGGTTCAACTCCCGTCTCCGCGCCGACTGCCTTCCCGGCCTCTGGCCCGGTGCACAACCGACTTCACCGTGCCCCCGGGCCCGGGGGCACGGGCGTCCGGGGGTGTGGCCCCCGGGCCCGGGGGCCACACCGTGAGCCGACCCGGGCGGTATCCGACGGTGGCGGGAATCGGTGCGACCGGTGCCCGTGGACGCCGGGTAGGTCATCGTCGGCCTTCCGCCAACCGCTCTACACTCACCGGCGGACAGCTCGCGGAGTACGGCGGCGGCCGCCGTACTCGCGAGGCGGTCCGAGGCCTCGTCGGGGCCTCAGGGCATCATCTCGTACGCCCCCGACAGAGCTTCGACGCGCCGCCAGACGCGCTCCGAACGCGCCTCGTCAACGGCCGGACGCCGAACGGCACCGAGTGCCCACAGCTGCTGCTCCTCGGTTGCGGAGTCCTTGCCGTGCAGCTCGACGGCATGCGCGGAGAAGTCACGTACGAGGACGGCGAACAGTTCGTCGAGGACGTCCGCCTCGACGCCGGCCAGAACTGCCTGCTCCAGGACCAGCTGTCCGTGGACGACGAGCGCGAAGAGCTGCCCGACGGCGAGGAGAAGGTCGAGGTCCCGGCTCTGCGTCTCGTCGGGAGCCGCCGTGCGGACGAACTCGCAGAGTGCGTCGGCCTGTTCGCGGAATCGGACGACGTTGGGCAGGTGGGCGTACGCGTCGAAGGCGGGCCGCCAGTCGTGGAAGCGCACCGAGCCCAGGCCGCGGGCCGGCCCCTGGCGGAAGAGAAAAGTGTCGTCGGCCCCGTCGAGGCGGGTCGGGACGGGCTCGTAGGCGACGGGGTCGAGGAGGTGGTTGCGCATGAACTTGAGGATCAGCGCCAGGTTGACGTGGACGGTGCCCTCCAGCTTCGGCAGGCTGCGGATCTCGACGGCGGCCTGGGCGAAGTAGTTGTCCTTCTCGAAGCCCTTGGCGGCGATGACGTCCCACATCAGGTCGATGACCTTCTCGCCCTCGGTGGTCACCTTCATCTTCGTCATCGGGTTGAAGAGGAGGTAGCGGCGGTCGTCGGGCCCGGCGGCGCGGAAGTAGTCGACGGCACGGTCGCTGAACAGCTTCATGCCGACGAGACGGACGTAGGCGTCGGTCAGCTCGCGCCGTACGTGCGGGAAGGCCGTGACCGGGCGGCCGTAGAGGATGCGGTTCTGCGCGTGGGTGACGGCCTCGTACATCGCGTGCTCGCAGATGCCGATCGAGGCGGTGCACAGGTTGAACTTGCCGACGTTGACGGTGTTGAGGGCGGCGTCGAAGGCGGCGCGGCCGGTGTGCAGCACGTCTTCCGGCGCTACGGGGTAGTCCTCGAGGCGGAACTCGCTGACGTACTTCGAGGAGTCGACGACGTTCTTCACCAGGCGATACGAGGAGTGGCGGCTGTCGGCGGCGAAGAAGACGTAGCCGTCAGGGCCTTCGACGTCGGTGCGGCGGCCGAAGACGGAGACGAGCCCGGCGGCGTTGCCGTTGCCGATGTAGTACTTGGAGCCGGTGGCGCGGAAGCCGCCGTTGCCGTCGGGCTCCAGGAGCATGTCGGTGGAGTAGATGTCGGCGCCGTGGGACTTCTCGGACAGGCCGAAGGCGAACACCTCGCCCTGGGAGAGGAGTTCGGCCGCCCGGGCGCGGGCGGCGGGGTTGTCGCTCTGCCAGACGGGGCCGAGGCCGAGGATGGTGACCTGCCACGCGTACCAGTAGTCGAGGCCGTAGAAGCCGAGTATCTCGTTGAGGGCGGCGATGCGGGCGGTGTCCCATCGCTTGTAGTCCTCAGTGGCGGCGGAGGCCGGCGTGAGGAAGGTCGCGAAGAGGCCTTCCTTGGCGGCGAAGGCGAGGAAGTCGCCGAGCCAGGCGCGGCTGCGGTAGTCCTCGATCAGCCGGCGTTTGCCCCGCTCCTCGAACCAGTCGACGGTGGCGCGCAGCAGCCTGCGGGTCTCCGGGTCGAAGTGCGCGGGGTCGTAGGTGCGCGGGTTGAACAGCAGCGCGTCGGTCACGAGTGCCGCCTTTCGGCTGGAATGGATGAGGGTGGGTCCGGGCACGGTCACGGTCCAGGTGAGGGCCCGCTCGTCAGGTCAGTGATCGGTGTCGAAGCGGGTGAGTGTGGCGAGGACGTCGTCGAGCCAGGCGATCATCATGCGTTCGTAGGCGATGCCGCCGCGCAGCACGATGTGCTGGAGTTCCCGTTCGGGGTCGAGCGGACCGTCCGCAGCGGGGTCCCCGAAGTCACGGGTCTCGCCCGCGAGGTAGTGGGCGAGGCGGTCCGTGTGCGCCTGCCGGTGCCGCTCGACCTCGCCGATCAGGGCGGCCGGGTCGTCGAAGGCGGCACCTCGGATCTTCACCGCCAGGTCGTGCCGCACGCTCTCGGGTTCGGTCGGTTCGTGGAGCCACGCGGAGAGCGCGTCCCGTCCGGGCCCGGCGACGGAGTATTCCTTCTTGTCCGGACGCCCGTACTGCGGGACGTCGCGGACGTCGACCCAGCCGTCGCTCTCCATGCGCTTGAGCACGCGGTAGATCTGCTGGTGGGTGGCGGTCCAGAAGTACCCGATGGACCGTTCGAACCGCCGGGCCAGCTCATAGCCTGAGCCCGGCTTCTCCAGCAGGGAGACAAGGATCGCGTGCTCGAGCGCCATGCGCACGATCTTCCTATGCACCTCGTTGCATAGCAACGCTGCCGCGGTGAGACACGGCTCACCCGGTGCGGGTCCGTAGCTCATCAACGACGGCAGCGTGCCGGGGCGGGGGAACCCGGCCGGGCGTGCTCGGCGGCCGCTGTGTCCTCACTGGAGAACACCTGCCTCACCGAGCGCGCCGCATAGGAGACGCGCTAGTTCGGCAAGCAGAGACAGCGCCACGCCGAGAGCACGGGGTCGGTGCCCGCCGGTGCCCTCCAGCCCTTCAGCACTTCGGCACTTCGACACTTCGGCAGGAGAGAAAGTCGGTCAGCCGCCGACAGCGCCTTTCGTGCTCTGCGCGGTACCGAAGCGGGCTTGCACGTCGGGGTCTTCGAGGAGCCGAGCCGGGTAGCCGGGGCCGGCGTGGACGGTCACGTCCACGTGCTGCAGGGGTTGCTTGCAGGAGGAGCAGGTCACCTGGGCGTGGGTGTCGTGGCCGCAGGACATGTGGTGCATGACGATCGGGACGCCCTGTTCGCCGGTCAGCCAGCGGTCGCCCCAGGCGTTGATGGCGGCGAGTACGCCGAAGAAGTCGCGGCCTTTGTCGGTGAGCAGGTACTCGTGGCGCACGGGTTCGCTCTGGTAGGGGCGTCGCTGCAGCAGGGCAGCGGTTTCCAGTCGGCGGAGCCGGTCGGTGAGGGTGTTACGGGCGATGCCGAGCGAGTCGATGAAGCCGTCGAAACGTGATTCGCCATAGAAGATCTCGCGCAGCACGAGCAGCGTCCAGCCGTCGCCCAGGATGTCGACGGTGCGTGCGATCGAGCAGGGCCAGTCGTCGAATGAGGTCCGTCGCATGACCCAGACCATATCAGTTTCATTATGAGATTGACTTGCACGGGAGAGTCGGACCCCACTAGCGTCCATCGAGTCTCATCATGCAACTCAGGAGGAGCGATGGGTTCTACGGCTGCGAACGCGCCCGCCGTCACCGTTGAACGGGAAGGGCATGTGCTGCTGATGGGCCTGAACCGGCCCGCCAAGCGCAACGCCTTCACCCGGCAGATGATCAGCGAGCTGGCGGTGGCCTATGGCCTGCTGGAGTCCGACGACGACCTGTGGTGCGGAGTGCTCTTCGCGCACGGTGACCACTTCACCGGCGGGCTGGACATGATCGACGTCGGCGCCGAGCTGGCCTCGGGTGACTTCGCCGCCCCGGAAGGCGGACGCGACCCGTGGCGGCTGGACGGAACCTGGTCCAAGCCCGTCGTCGCGGCCGCTCAGGGCTGGGTGATGACGCTCGGCATCGAGCTGCTGCTGGCCGCCGACATCCGGGTGGCCGCCCAGGACGCCCGCTTCAGCCAGTTCGAGATCTGCCGCGGGATCTACCCCTTCGGCGGTGCCACGTTCCGCTTCCCCCGCGAAGCGGGATGGAGCAACGCCATGCGCTGGATCCTGACAGGCGAGGAGTTCGACGCCGCCGAGGCCCACCGCATCGGCCTCGTCCAGGAAGTCCTCCCCGACGGTTCGAGCGCGCTCGAGCGGGCCAAAGAGATCGCGCGCGTCATCAGCGAGCGGTCCGCGCCGCTGGGCGTGCGCACCGCGCTCGCTTCCGCCCACCGGGCTCGCGAGCTGGGCGACGCAGCTGCCATCGCCCAACTGCGCCCCGAGATCGCTCGGCTCATCGCCACCGCCGACGGCGCCGAAGGCGTGAGGTCGTTCGTCGAACGCCGCCCCGCAGTCTTCACCGGCCGCTGATCAACTCGCCCCGCCACTCCCGTCAGGACATTTCCCATGACCACCGCGAAGACCCAGCCTTCCCTCTTCGACCTGCCGCCCGAGATCGACGAGGCCGCCCCCTCGGATACGGCAAAGCACCGGTGATCGACGCCCTTCCGGAGGAATCGGCGGTGCTTCGCCCCGGATCGCCCTACTGTGATGTCCCGTCAACCGTTGGAACGATGCGGTGCGGGGTGAGGGTGGGTGTCGGGCGGCAAGGCCGGTCAAGAGGGACAGGACTGGCGCTGGCGGCTGGCCGCGGCGGGCGACGCCTTCGCCATGCGGGTGCTGGCCACCGCGCTGGCCGAGGACGGGCGTCACGAAGAGGCCGTCGCCTGGTGGGAGAAGGCGGTCGCGGCCGGGGACGAGACCGCGCTGCACCAACTCGCGGACCACGTGGGCGCCAGGAAAGTGGAACGACAGCTGCGCCGGCGGGCCGAGAGCGGTGACGTGACCGCCATGGGCAACCTGGCGAAACGCCTCGTACGCAACAGCGGCGGCCAACGGCTCGCCGAAGCCGTCCACTGGCTGACGCTCGCCGTGCACGCGGGCGCCACCCTGGAGCGAGAACTCGTCGCGGCCCTCGACAGCGCCGGACGGTCGGCCGAGGCGGAGGACCGGCTGCGGCACATGGCCGCCGTCGGTGATCTCCATGCCATGCACGACCTCGTCGGGCGGCTGCGCGAGGGCGACGACGTCGAGCGGCTCGACGAAGCGGTCGTCTGGCTGACCCGGGGCGTCGCAGCCGGTGAGCCATGGGAGTGGGACCTCGTCGCCGTCCTCGACCGCGCCGGGCGAGCGGACGAGGCCGAGGCGCGGCTGCGGCGGCTGGCCGACCGCCATGACGTCGAGGCGGTGGCGGCGCTGGTGCGGCGCGCCCCCGAGAACATGCGTGCGCAGGTGTCCCGACGGGAGCTGGACGGGCCCGCTCGGGCGCGCGCCGTGGACCACATCCGCCGGGTCGCGGCCGTCCTCGCCCGTCTCGGTGTGCAGGAGGAGGCCGTCCGCTGGTGGGCGGCGGCGGACGCGCTCGACGACCGTGTCCTCTCCTCCCCCGCCGCGCGCCTGGCCGCCCGACCGGCTCCGGCGTCCGGGGCCTCGGACGCCGGTGTGGAGTGGCAGTTGCGAGAGATGGCCGCCACCGACGACGTGACGGCGTCGCGGGTGCTGGCCGGTCGTCTCGCGCGGACCGGCAGGACGGTCGAGGCCGTGCGACTGTGGACGCGCGCCGACGCCGCGGACAGCCGGCGCCGCTGGGGCGGTACTCTCGCGCAGTACGCCCTTGGCCACACCTCGGACGCGGTGACGACTCACGGCGGTCCGGTCAGCGCGTCGGGGGACGGCATGGCGGCCGACGCCTCGCCCGCGGACGCCGCGGCCGAGGAGACCCCGGCCGGGACCGTACGGGAACCCGACACCGCTCCCGCGACCGCCACGCACCACCTTTCGGCCCAGATGCCCTCCCACGCCGGGCTGTCCGAACCGGTCAGCCTGGTCGTGCGGGTTCCGTTCGGGGCGGATCACGACGATGGCGCCGTGTCGGCCCCGCTGGCCGGGTTCCGGCCGGCGCGCGACGGCTCCCCGTTGACACTCATCGTGCGGGCGCCCGCCGGACTGGACCCCCAGGGCCCGCTGGAGCACACCCTGCTGGTGCCGCCCTTCGGTGCCCCCGCGCCGGTGCGGTTCGCGTTCCTGACCCGGGAACCGGGCCTGCACCGCGTCCGGGTCAGCGCCTGGGCCGGCGGGACGTTCCTCACCGAGATCGGCCTGGAGGTGTCGGTGGAGCGCGACAGCCCCTACGCGGTGGAGCCGCCCAGCGTCGCCGACATGGGCGAGATGCGCGCCCACCCCGGCGAGGTCACGCTGCTCGTGGACCGGGTCGGCGACCAGTACACGTTCCGTCTCATCTCCGACCAGTGCATCTACGGCGCCGTCCTCGCGCAGGCCCTCACCGCCGCCCCGGAAGCGGCCGCGGAGCGCGCGTACGCCATGCTGCAGAGACTGGCGGCGGGCCGCGGGGAGTACTCCGGCGCCCACGCGCGACGCTGGATGAAGGAGACGGGGGTGGGTCTGTGGACGGAGATGGTGCCGGACGCGATCAAGGAGCAGTTCTGGCAACTGCGCGACCACATCACGGCGTTCAGCGTCGCGTCCGAGCACGACGTCCTCCCGTGGGAACTCCTCTACCCCGTCGCGCCAGGCCGTGACGAGGGGTTCCTGGTCCAGCAGTTCCCGGTCCTGCGCAACAGCCTCGGCCGGCCCCGCTCGTCCGCGCTGCCGATCGGTGAACCGCACTACGTCGTCTCCGCGCGGGCCCCGGTCAACGGTGACAGCGAGATCGAGTCGATCCGCCGGATTCTCGGCACCGGAACCGTCGTCGACACACTGGACGGCGTCCTCACCGTCATCGACGCGGGCACGACGGGACCGCTCCACTTCACCTGCCACAACACCTTCGAGCCGGGCGGCGGTTCGTCGATCCTCCTCGCGGACGGCCCCTTCGTCCCCGCTCTGCTGAACAGCGCCGTCGCCCGCGGCGCCCTGCGGGACGACCGCCCGCTCATCTTCATCAACGCCTGCCGGGCGGCCGGAGCCGTTCCGCAGTACACCCGGATGCTCGGCTGGGCGCAGCAGTTCATGGGCGCGGGCGCCGGTGCCTTCGTGGGCACGCTGTGGGCGGTGCGCAGCGACAGCGCCCAGCGGTTCGCGGAAGCCTTCTACGCCTCCCTCTCGGCGGGTGAGCCGCTGGGCACGGCGGTGCACCGGGCCCGCTCCCGCGCCGGACACGACGAGACCGACCCCACCTGGCTGGCTTACACGGTCTACGGCGATCCCGCCGCGATCGTCTCCACCCCCGTCCCCGCCCCTGCCCCTGCCCCTGCCGTCGTCAGTCCCGCCCGAGTCGTCCCCACCCCCGTCCGATGCGAGGAAACGTGAACGTGACCGACGACGGCGTGCCCGTCGAGGACCTGGTAGCCGCTGTCAAGCGGGCGGTCACGGAGTCGAACATGTCGGCCACCGCGGCCGGGCGGGATCTGCGTGTCACCTCGGTGCGGCTCACCCTGCACGCCCTCGCCACTGCGACGGCCGGCGGTTCCCTGAACTTCCGGCTCCCCTTCATCGGCATGAAACTCAGGATCGGGCGCACGGTGTCCCGCCGGGACACCCATGTCATCGAGATGACCCTCGTGCCTCCGGACCTGACGCAACAGCACGAGCTGCGGTACGGCGCGGTGCACGCCGTCCTGGTCGACGCGATCGCGATGATCCGCCGCGTGACGGCGTCGGCGCGGACCGGGGACGATCCCTTCCACCTCCAAGAAGGCTCGGTGCGACTGGAGTTCGCGATCACGGCGGACGGGTCCGTGTCCCTCGGCCTGGACGGCGCCCTGCACGAGGAGGTGACACACACCCTGCTCGTCACAGTCGCTCCCCCGGCGGACTGAACCCGGGCTGTCCTCCGGCCTGTTGACAGCCGGGTGACGGGTTGTCCGGTCGAAGCCGCTGAGACCTCCCCGCGACCGCCGTCGAAGTCCGGAAAGCAGCCGCTGAAATGCCAGGCGCCGTCGGATACAGGTCCGGAGGGCTGAAGAGAGCAGCCAAACGATCCACTCCTCGGACAGCCGCCCACGACCAGCACGAGCACCCCGGAGACCGGTCACACCGGCCATTCGACCTGCGTCTTCAAGTTGGCCGAGGCTCAATGAGAAGCCGCTGCGCCGGCAGGGCCCCTGATGGCACAGCGGTAAGGGCAGACCGTGGGTTCGCGGGCCTGGCCAGGCGGCTTCCACAGGATCAAGCCCGCTTGATGTCCCTGGGTCAAAAGGATCTCGGATCCGTCGGGCGGGCGACCTACGCTGAGCCCCGTCCGCACTATCTGGGAGAAGCATGACAAGCAGGTTCACCGAATTGATCGTTGACTGCCGTGATCCGGAGAGGCTCGCGGCCTTCTGGTGCGAGGTCCTGGACTTCAAGGTCGTCGACCGGAGCGAGGGCAAGGTCGAGATCGGCTCCTGGGTGCCAACCGTCGAGGATGTCCGGGCCCGCCAGATGCCACCCACCTTGGTGTTCATCCGTGTGCCTGAGGGCAAGACCGTCAAGAACCGGCTTCACCTCGACGTCAGCCCGATCGACGGCAGCATTGAGGACGAGGTGACCCGATTGCTCGGTCTCGGCGCCGTCAAGGTGGACGTGGGCCAGGGACCGGACCGGAACTGGGTGGTCCTGGCTGACCCCGAGGGCAACGAGTTCGACGTCCTGCGCACCTTGGCACCGCAGGACTAGGGCTCGTCCGGCGGATCATGGGCCGAGCCAGGGCTGGACCGAGGCGAGGGCCGGCCAGTGCCCTAATCGTGTTGACGCCCCCGGCGGGCAGTGCTGGAGTCGGCACGTGGACAGCATCCCCGCCAACCGGCGGCTCTGGAACCAGATCAGCAGCGCCTATCAGCACGAGCACGACCCGCAAATCGGCGCCGCACCCCGGCTGTGGGGCATGTACTCCATCCCCGACGCACACCTGCACGCCCTGGGCGACGTCACCGGCAAACGCGTCCTCGAGCTCGGCTGCGGCGCCGGCCAGTGGTCCAGGGCCCTCGCCGCCGAGGGCGCCACCGTGGTCGGGCTCGACCTGTCCGAAGCCCAACTCGCCGCGGCGGCCCGCGCGATGGGAGCGGCCCGCTATCCGCTGGTGCAAGGCGCCGCCGAACAACTCCCCTTCGCCGCCGACAGCTTCGACCTGGTGTTCTGCGACTTCGGTGGGCTCAGCTGGGCGCCCCCGCACCTGGCCGTTCCGCAGGCCGCACGCGTCTTGGGCCGAGGTGGGCGCCTGGTGTTCAACGTCGCCAGCCCATGGTTCGAAGCTTGCTACGACGAAGCCGCCAGCCGCGTGACCACGACGCTGCAACAGGACTACTTTGGGCTGAACACCATCGCCGAAGGAGACGGCGCGACCAGCTATCAGCTCACCTACGGCGACTGGGTCAAGGTCCTGCGCGGCGCGGGTCTCATCATCGACGACCTCATCGAGCCGCGGCCCGAACTCGGAACACTCAACGGCTACAACGACACCGACCCAGCCGACTGGGCACACCGCTGGCCGGCGGAACTGCTCTGGGTAACCCACAAGCCGTAAGTTCCGTCGCGCCGAGACGTGAAGGCATCCCCTCGCCGGGCAGACCTAGGGCCTGCCCGGCTGATCACGGGCGGAGCCAGAGCCGGATCGAGGCGAGGGTGACGGTCCGTGGAAGACGCAGGCGCGTTTGTCGAAGCGTGTGGCCACGGCCCGAAAGTACTTCAACGCGTTGATCGTCCGCTCCACTTCGTTCCTGCGTTTGTCGGCCAGGCCCACGACCACCCACCGCGTCCTCCTCATTCGCGGCACCCACACCACCCGCCTGTACTCAACAGATACGGCCACCCACCACCTGCTGCAGATCATCCGCGCAAGCTGAGACCACACGTCGAAGCGGTGCCGGACTCCAGGGAGTCCGGCACCGCTTCGACGTCTATACCGTGCAGGTCAACTACTGCTTGTCGTGGCGATTACCGACGAGCCGGCAGGACGGCCGGGCGCTGAGCAGCTCGGTCCGCAGCACGGGCGTACCGTCGACAGGCGCCGGGTCCTGAGCAGTTGCTTCGATACCGCCAGCAGCGATCTTGTCGAGAGTCTGCAGGCCGGCGGCACCGACCGTGCCGAACACCGTGTAGTTCGGTCGCAGCGCGGAGTCGCCGTAGACGACAAAGAATTGCGAACCGTTTGTGTTCGGCCCGGCGTTGGCCATCGCCAGCAAGCCGCGCCCGTAGAGGCGACGGACACCGGTCGGATCGCTCGGTGCCGGCGGCAGGTCCACCGGCAGCTCGTCCTTGTACTTGTACCCCGGCCCACCTTCGCCCGTGCTGGTCGGGTCGCCACACTGCAGGACCTTCAGCGTCGGATACGCCGTCAGCCGATGGCACACCGTACGGTCGTAGAACCGGTGCTGCGCCAGATGCACGAAGCTCTGGGCCGTGCACGGCGCCTTCGCCCGGTCTAGACGTAGCGGGAGCGGGCCCTGGCTGGTCCGGACAGCCACATCGACCATGCCGTGACTGGGGGTGCGTCGCGGATCGGGCGGCAGGGGAACCGGCCGCGCCGCCGGCTCGTCCGGGGTCTCGGTGTACTGGCAAGGACCGTGCGTGGTTCGTGGCGGAGCATCGGATGCGGAGGCGGTGGTGCTGCCCCCGGACACGACCAACGCTGCCGCCGCCAATGCGGTTATGAGAGCTCGGTTCATCCTGCACACCCTCCAAAAGATCGCCAGATTTCGGAGCGGTCGCAGTCTAGGGTGCGGCCTGGCGGGCGAGAACCCGCCAACAAGCCACATCGGGCGGCCATGGTGAGTTGATGGTGACCATCAGGTCTTCGCCACCCGGCAAGGCCGGCACCGCTTCGCTACCACCGACGCGCCCGGCCCTGGAGTCGCCCGGCGGCAGGGCCAAGAGTTCGGTTCGGGCGGGGTTCGTGGTCGGGGTGACGAACCCGAAGAGCGTGGTCTTCCTCACCGCAGTGCTTCCACAGTTCGTCGACCGCGAGACCGGTCACGTCGGCGGCCAGATGCTTCTCCTGGGCCTGGCCGGCGCCTTGTTGCAGTTGCTTTCCGACGGAATCTGGGGGATGGCTGCCTCCACCGCACGGGTCTGGCTGGGCCGTTCCCCACGTCGGACGGCACTAATCGGTGGCACCGGTGGGCTAGCCATGATCGGGCTCGGCACAGCGGTGGCCCTCACCGGGCGCGCCGACTAGTGCCGTGACCGGGAAGGTTCGCAGGGTTGGCGCGGTCAGGCCGCCGTGGTGAGGGGGCGCCCACCCCAACGAATGCCTTTCTCGCTGCGGATGCGGGCACGTTCACGGCGTTGGGCGGCCAGGACGTCGGGGTGTCGGGCGTTGGTGTTGCGCCACTCGACCTTGTTCTTCCGGGCCCACCGGCGGATCTTGCTGCCCTTGTGGCGGCGGTTGACGCCCCACAAGGTGTCGTCGCCGACCGCGTAACAGCCGTGGAAGTAGGTGACCCCGGGGGTGCGGTGATAGGTCGCCGGCACCCGGTGCGGGCGACCCCGCTCGGCCCAGCAGGACCCGCCGGTCGGGCGGATCCCAAGTGGCCCGAACTCGTCGAACTCGAAGACCCGGTTGGGGAAGCGTGCGAGGACGTGCTCGATGCGGTCGAGCTTGACGTCGCGCTCTGGATCGGTGGATTCCTTCCAGGTCTTGGTGCGCTGGAAGGTGATCCCGCGGCGGGCCAGTAGACAGCGCAGGGCGTCCCGGCCGATGCGGATGCCCCGCCCGTGCACCTTGCGCAGGTAGGCGGCGAGCTTGCGGATCGACCAGCGAGTGAAGGGCTGGTCGAGCTTGCCTGGGCGGGTCTTGGCCGTCTGGGCGACGGAGTTCTCGTCATCAGGACTTAGTTGGCGGGGACGGCCACCCGCCCACCGGGGGTCCAGACAGGCCAGACCGATCTGGTTGAAGCGGTGGATGACGCCGCGGACGGTGCCCTGGTCAGCCTGAACGAGCCTCGCGATGACCGGGACGCTGTTGCCGCCCGCCGATGCCAGCAGCATCATCGCCCTGCGGAACCCCACTGTGCTGGTATTGCCCCGCCGCACGATCCGCTGCAGAGTCTGCCCTTCCTGTTCGGACAGCCTGCGCACCCTGACCGGCCCTGCCATCAGATCTCCCCGTGCTAATCGGACATGTCACCGCAGACGGCCGACGTGAGGCCACCTTGCACCAATCCGGTCCGATCCTGGTCACACCAGGAGCACGGCAGGAGCATGACGCAGTTCACAAAGAACGGGTGACAGGGCGTTGTCGCGGGCCGCTGAGACTGTCGACGGCATGACGATCACAGATGAGGACTGCCTCTCCGAGACCCTGGGGTTCAACGAGCAATTTGAGACTGCCGCCGCGAGCCGTCCAGCTCGCGGGCAGGCGCCGAGCGCCGCCACGCTGGCGCTCCTGCGGCGCAACCGGCTCGGCGGCGACACGCCACCGGTAAGACTGCCGCACGGCCAAGACCGCGTCGTTGAGGGCGCAGTGAAGGTACGGGTCTTCGTGCCGGACCACGTCGACGGCGTGTACCTGCACATCCACGGAGGCGGCTGGGCGTTCGGGTCCGCGGACGGACAGGACGAGCGGCTTTGGCGGCTCGCCGAGCAGGCACGGCTGGCCGTGGTGAGCGTGGACTACCGCCTCGCGCCGGAACACCCGTTCCCCGCCGGGCCCGACGACTGCGAAGCGGCTGCCCGGTGGCTGGTGAAACACGCCGCGGCCGAGTTCGGAACCGACCGGCTGCTGATCGGCGGTGAATCGGCCGGTGCTCACCTCAGCGTCGTGACGCTGCTGCGCCTTCGCGACCGGCACGGCATCACCGGCGCGTTCCGGGCAGCTCACCTGCTCTTCGGCCCCTACGACCTGTCGATGACACCAAGCCAGCGGAGGTTTGGCCCCCGAAAGCTGCTGAGCAATACCGACACGCTTCGGGGCGGCTATGAGCTGTTCACACCGGGGATAGGGGAAGAGCAGCGCCGTAGCCCGGAGGTCTCGCCCCTGTTCGCGGACCTGGCCGGGCTGCCGCCCGCCCGGATCGTCGTCGGCACCGAAGATCCTCTGCTGGACGACTCGCTGTTCCTGGCCGCACGGTGGCAGGCGGCGGGTGCGCCTGTGCAGCTCGGCGTCGTCGCCGGCGCGATGCACGGCTTCACTCTGTTCCCCATGACCATCACCGAGCGGGAACTACGACGAGAGCGGGACTTCCTGGCCTCCGCGTGACGGTAGCGTCGGCGACATGAACCGCACTGCCCGGCTGTATGCGCTGGTGGAAGAGTTGCGCGCGGCGGCGCCGCGGCCTCTGACGGTCGCGGCGCTCGCCACGCGGTTCGAGGTCAGCACACGCACGGTACAGCGCGACCTTCAGACACTGATGCAGACCGGTGTCCCGGTGCGCTCCATACCCGGGCGAGGCGGCGGCTGGTCGATCGACCCGGAGATGACCCTGCCCCCGATCCACCTCACCGCCGATGAAGCCTCGGCACTGACCGCCGCGCTCGCCGCGGCCGACGCCTCCACCCCGTACGCCGGCGCGGCCCGCACGGCGGCTCAGAAGATCGTGGCCTCGATGGCCGGCCCCGCCTCGGCGGCGGCCCAAGAACTCGCCGCACGGATCGTTACCCTGCCGACGCACGGCGACTCCGCGATCCGTACCGCGGTGGAGCACGCCCTCGCCAACAACATGGTGCTGCGGCTGTCCTACACCGACGCGGCAGGACACGAAAGCAACCGCGTCGTGGAACCGGCCGGACTGCTCACCGCCGACGGCCGCTGGTACCTCATCGCCTGGTGCCGCACACGCCGGGCTGGCCGGGGCTTCCGGCTGGACCGGATCTCAGCAGCGGCTCCAACCGGCGAACAGGCACAGCCCCATAACCTGACCGAACTACTAATCGGCTCGGCCGCCGCCGGCGCAGTACAACCCACCGCACTGGCCTCACTCACACCCCCACGATGAGAATCCGAAGGCAGCAACCCGGCGAACATTTTCCGGTCACGGCACTAGCGTCCGTCTTCGAACGGACTTGCCTGGAACAGGAACGAAGCCAGACTGGCCGGCGCTCCGTAGGCAACCGCGGTCTTCTCGTATCTGGTGACGGTGCCGCGGAAGGCCTGGAGCCCGTTGAAGCAGCGCTCGACCGTTGTGCGGCGAAGGTCGGTGTCACCGTCGAAGGCTGGGGCCGACGTCCTCGTCGGTCGCGGGTGCGGCGGTGTTTTCGGTGGTCGTCCGGTTCGGGATCGTTTGGACGATCCTGAGTTTGCAGGTAGGTGCGGAATGGAATTTAAGGGAAGGACCCTCGAAGGGTCGACCGCACCGCACAACGATGTCCGTGACTCCTCCTGACACACCTGCTCACCTTGGACATGCACTACGGCCCTGCCAACCGGCCACGCCCGCAGGCATGGCCACAACCGCCCCTGTTCGTCGTGTGCTGCCCTGACTCCCCTCCCGGAAGAAGGAGAAGACAACGCACGCTTGGCTCCGCCCATGAGCCGCCGGACAGAACCTAGGCTTACATCTCGCGGGCTGGGCGGAACTGGTGCTGTGGCAGCGGGAATTTGTCCCACAGGATCTCCGAGCGGAACTCCCCGGTGAGAACGGCTACCAGAAAGCGGGTCACCGTCATGTCGTAGCGCTCCCAGTCTTCCCCCGGCTCACTGTTGATCAGGATGGTGCGGGAGTCAGGGTCGTCGCCCGCCTGCACGAGCCAGTACAGGTACTCACCGTTGTCCGTGGTGGCCCAGCAGACCAGGCGGCTGCCTGGGGTCTCCATCTCTTCGGGCTTGTCTTCGAACTGCCACAACTGGTCATTGGCTTCCTCGCGCTCAGCGGAGATCTTGAGGAGGTCGTAGACGTCGTTGGGGCAGTTCGGCTCCAGCAACAGGAGGTAGCCGTCGAGGAGGCCACCTCCGTACGTCTCGATGAGCTCCTTGTAGTCCGCGGGCAGGACGGTGCGAACAGCGGTCTCCGCGGCGGCCCAGTCCGGAACAGGGGCGGTGCCCGGCGACGAGATGAGCAATTCCGTGAGTCGGGTCAGGTCGGGAGTCACTTGAGGGGTCCTTTCGTCACCGCTTGCGGTTCCGGATGGTAAAGATGTTGGTTCCCTCGCCGTTGCTGCCGTGCGGGTGCATTTGGAATCCGTTGTTGCCATGAGCCTCGGGTCACCCCGAGTGGGATCTTCGCATTGTCGTCAGCGTAGAGGGGTCTGACGCTGTACTGGATGATCTCGCCGTTCCGTACGGCGTTGCGCACCTGTAGTGCGACTTGGCGCATGACGGGTGAAGGGGCGTAGCAGTGCATGGTCACGAAGTTGCGGCGGTCCTTGTTGGAGCCTCCGATCACGGCGGCCGGCAGGTGGGTGCGGTTGTATCCCTTACCTGACTCCCAGCCGGCCGCGTCGACTTGGGGGGCGTCTTGCCCCCGAGTTGCTTGGCGGGGTAGCACGCACGCAATGAGCCGAAGGCCGAGCAGGGCTTCGCCGCACCCGAACGCAACCGAGGCCCGGTCGTAGGTGGCGACCGGGCCTCAGTGCTTGAACTCTGCGCACAGGGTCTGGCAGTTACCGCGCCCTCGGTTGGGGCGGCTACCTCACCGCTGACCGGCCGCGCAGGCCCGGTGTGGTCGCGGACTCCTCCACGTCCCAGCCTTCGTCGAAGCGGTCGAGGAGCGTCTTGCAGCTGACGACACAGTCCGGGTGCTGGCTGAGCTGGGACAGGGTGTAGCTCCCGCCGAACACCGCGTAAGTGGTGGCCGACGGCCCCCGGCGGGTGGTCGCCGTGGCGGCGGACTCGCGCTGGGCGGCCCTCGGGTTGCAGGGCGGGTCGGCCGGGCCCGCGACGGCTCAGGGCTTGCCCGGTAGGCGTGCAGCCGCTTGCGACGGTTTCCCGGCCTGCAGCCATCGGCGCTGTCCGGTGGCGGCGCCCTGTGGGCAGATCCGGCGCGGATCAGCGGGCGATAGAGAGCGCGAAAGGCGCGAATCCGCTGGACCGGATCACGTGCGGTACGAACAGGATCGCGGCTTCCGTGGCGCGGGCGGTCTGGATCCCGCCGAGATCGGTGATCCACTCCGGGCGCCAGCCGAGGCTGACGAGCAGCTCGCGGACGATGTGCTTGGCCTGCGGGTCCTCGCCGGAAAGGAAGGCGTCGGGCGCCTGGGTGAGCGTGTCCGGCGCGGTCATCACCGGGAAGAAGTCCCCGGTGACGCGAATGATCGTGCGGCCGGGGATGCGCTCTCGTGGAACGAAGGCGGCACCCGCCTCGGCCAGCGGCCGAACCGCGCCGACCCGCACCCGGAGCCGGCCGTCCAGAGACGCTGGGCCAGACCGGCGAGGCGTGCGCGGTCGGGTTCCACTACGAAGAAGACGGCCCCTCCGTCGTCGGGGCGCACCGTGGGTGGGTGGGCGATGGTGACGAGCGTGCCGCCGGGGCGCACCAGGGCGGCCGAGCGGTCGAGGATGTCGCCGCCGATCACGTCGAACACGACGTCGACCTGGCCGGCGTCCGCCCACGGGTCGGCCTCGAGGTCCAGGAATGCGTGCGCGCCCAGGTCTAGAACGGTGCTCTGGTCAGCGGAGCGCCCGGAGCCGACCACGCGTGCTCCCGCCTCGCGAGCGAGCTGGACGGCGATGGAGCCGACGGCGCCGGCGGCGCCGTGGATCAGGACGGTCTGGCCGGTGGTGAGACGGGCGTGGTCGAACAGGCCCTGCCAGGCGGTCAGTCCAGAGATCGGCAGGGCGGCTGCCATCGTGTGGTCGACATCGGCGGGGAGCGGGGCGAGGTTGCGGGCTTCCACGGCGACGTACTCGGCCAGGGAGCCGTTGCGGGTCCAGTCGGTCAGTCCGAAGACCCGCTGGCCGATGGTGAGTCCGGTCGTTCCGTATCCGAGTTCCGTCACGACCCCCGAGGCCTCGTGGCCGGGCACGCTCGGGGTGCGGTCCCGGCCGGCGCGGTCGGTCCAGGTCGCCGGCCAGTCGAGCTCTCCTCGGGTGAAGCCCGCAGCGTGTACGCGCATGACGACGTCGTTCTCGGCAGCGTGCGGATGGGGAAGGTCCTCGAGGGTCGGGCCCGTGACGCCGGCCTGACGGTCCCGGACAGTGATGGCTTGCACCAGCGTTCCTTCCTCAGTTCTATCTGGTACTGCGCAGGTCACCGCGACCAGGGAGCATTCAGGATGCGCTCCACCATGGACCTACGGCGAAAGCCGGGAACGAAGTATTCCAAAATATCCGCATTGACGGTCCCGTAGGTGGTATCCGGGCGGCCCTTGAGGCCGTCGACGAACTCCTGCAGGAATTCCTTCTTGAAATCGCCGCGCGGATGAGCGGCGACGATCTCGTCGAGCTGGTCGCCTGCCAGCCTGTCCAATCCCCAACCGACCGCGTCGGTCAGCACGCCGTAGTTCGTCGCAGCTACCTCCGGGTCCATCCGGCCGGGGATTCCCGGTGTCGTGTGCAGGGCGATCGCCCTCCAGACCACCTCGGCGGCAAGCTGGGTGAACCCGCGGTGGAGCAGGAACTTCCGCGCGTGGTCGGCGCCATCCAGCTCGAAACGCTGCTGCTCGTTCGAGAATGGGATGAAAAGACCCACGTCATGAAACATCGCCGAGATGTAGAGCAACTCGGGATCCAACCGGAGGTTCAGCTCACGCGCGTGGAGCGAGCCGAAAAGAAATACACGCCGAGAGTGGTGGAAGATCAGGGGGTTCGTGCTCCTCCGAAGGAATTCCGTAGCCTCCGCAGCAGTCGAGGTCTCGGGTATGTTCACCCCTGCAATGATGTCGGTCATGTCGTCCGTTGCTCCTCGATGCGACTTGCCACGAGCAGACCGTGCGCCCGTCCCCGACGGTGCCGACCTCAAGGCCACCCGTGCCGTCTCGGTCCGGCCCTGAACCACTCGAATCCGGTCACCCCAGGATGAACCTGTGAGCTCCGCGACGCATCGGGGGCGATCCTCGCCTACGACGGGGTCGGGCTGGTGGACGTCGCCGGGCCCGTCGAGGTGTTCGGAGAGTCCAATCTGTTCGGCGCCGGCTACCGGTTCATCCTGGTATCGACGTCGGGCGCCGACGTCGCCTCCTTGATCGGCATGCCGCGAGCGCGACGTCCAACTCGGTTTGCTCGCCGACGATGTAGCGGGCGAGCCGCGTGCGCACGCTCTCGCGGGCGAGGGTGTCAGCGCTGACCGTTGGAGGGCGGCCTCGTCTCTTTCTCATGGCGCCTTGTTGGATTCGCTGTCTCGGTCGGCTGCCGTCAGTGCTGTGTGCGCGGTGGTGAGGATCTCCTCGGAGAGCGGCGAGCCCTTGGTGGCGCGGGCCAGGACGAGGGCGCCGACCATGGTGCACAGGCGGGTGATGCCGTCCGCGTTTCCGGCACCCCCTGTGTCCTCGGAGGTGAGGAATTCGGCGAAGTCGGTCACGCCCTGGGTGTAGGTGCGGCGGGCCTCATGGTTGCCGGGGTTGCGTGCGATGTCGATGGCGAGGGCGGCGGCGGGGCATCCTCCGGCGGCGTCGTCACGGTGTTCCGCGGAGAGATAGGTGTCGATCGCCGCCTTCCGGGTGGCGTCGCGCTGTCCGGCGTGCCGGGCGAGCCCGTCGAGGTGGTGCCGGGCGAGTTCGGCGAAGGCGAATGCGGTGGCCTCGTCGACCAGGGCCTCCTTGGAGGCGAACTGCTTGTAGAAGCCGCCGTGGGTCATCCCGGCCGCCTTCATCAGGTCGGCGACGCTGACCTGGGTGCCCTGTTCCCGCAACAGCCGGGAGGCGGTTTCCACGACCCGTCGGCGGTTCTCCTGCGCCTGTGCCTGCGATACGCGGCCCATCGGCCACCTCCCTTTATGGATGTCGAGTGGCATCTATCGTAGACCCGTGTTTAGATTATTAGCATCATCTAACTCGGATGGGCCGTTCAACGGCCCCACTGAACAGGAGAGCAGCATGGAGCTGAAGGACGCGGTCGCGGTGGTAACCGGTGCCAACCGAGGGCTCGGGCGGCACCTTGCCGGCCGGCTCGTGGAGCGCGGGGCGAAGGTGTACGCGGCGGCCCGTCGCCCGGAGACGGTGGACCTGCCGGGCGTGACCCCACTGCGTCTGGACGTGACGGACCCGGAGTCGATACGGGCCGCGGTCGATATCGCGTCGGACACATCACTGCTGATCAACAACGCGGGCATCTCCACCGGCGCATCGCTGATGACCGGCGACCTGGACTCCGTACGCCTGGAGATGGAAACCAACTTCTACGGCCCGCTCACCGCGACCCGGGCCTTCGCCCCGGTCATCCACTCCAACGGCGGCGGCGCGGTACTCAACGTCCTGTCCGTCCTGTCCTGGCTGCACCCCTCCCAGCTCGGCTCCTACGCCGCCGCCAAGGCCGCCGCCTGGGCCCTGACGGACGCGACCCGCGAGGAGCTGGCACCCCGCGGTATCACCGTCTCGGGGCTGTATGTCGGGTTCATGGACACCGACATGGCCGCGGGCGCTCCCACCGAGTTGAAGACCGACCCGGCCGACGTCGCCGCCCAGGCGCTGCACGGAATCGAGACGGGGCTGCCCGAGATCCTCGCCGACGACACCACCCGGCAGGTGAGGCGAAGCCTGGGCGACGCACCGCCCCTGGGATGAGGCAGAGCCCTGCCGCACCGGCAGGGTGACGGCAAGCAGCCGAGACCCGAACGCCGCGCCGACAGCCCGCCCCGGCAGAGACCCGGGACGGACGAAGGGCCCGCCCCCTGGCGGGCAGGTAACAGAGACGACGATGAAGACCTTCCTGATCGAGAAGTACGGCGACCTGTCCGCGGTGAAACCCGCCGAGCTGCCCGACCCGGAGGTGGGTGCCGACGAGGTCCTGGTCCGGATCGGCGCGGCGAGCGTCAACCCGCTGGACTTCAAGATCCGCGGCGGCGGCTTCAGGCAGATCCTGCCGTACCGCCTCCCGCTCGTCCTGGGCAACGACCTCGCTGGGACGGTGGTCCGGGTGGGGGCGTCCGTCACCCGGTTCGCGGTCGGCGACGAGGTCTACGCGCGGCCCGGCCAGGACCGCATCGGCACGTTCGCCGAACTCATCGCCGTACGCCAGGACGACCTCGCCCCGAAGCCCGCCACGCTCACCATGGCCGAGGCCGCCTCCCTCCCGCTGGTCGCCCTGACCTCCTGGCAGGCACTGACGGTCAAGGGACAGGTCAAGCCGGGCCAGAAGGTCCTGGTCCACGCGGGCTCCGGCGGGGTGGGCACCATCGCCGTACAGCTGGCCAGGCACCTGGGCGCGCACGTGGCCACCACCGCGAGCGCGGCCAACGCCGATCTGGTCAAGGAACTCGGCGCGGACGAGGTCATCGACTACCGGACGCAGGACTTCGCAGAGGTCCTGGCGGGCTACGACGTCGTCCTGGACACCCTCGGCGGCGAGACCCTGGAGAAGTCCCTCGGGGTACTCAAGCCCGGCGGGAAGGTCATCAGCATCGCGGGCCCGCCCGACGCGGACTTCGCCCGCGAACTGGGCGCGGGCCCCGTCCTCCGGCAGGCGATGAACGCACTTGGCCTCAAGACCCGGCACCGCGCCAAGCGCCACGGCGTGACGTACTCCTTCCTCTTCATGCGGGCAAGCGGCGACCAGCTACGCGAAATCACCGCGCTCGTCGACGCCGGGAAGATCCGCCCCGTCGTCGACCGCGTCTTCCCCTTCGACCAGACCCTCGTGGCCATGGAGTACGCCGAGACGGGCCGCGCGAAAGCCGGCAAGGTCGTCATCGCCATGCCGTGACCGTGCCCGCGTTCCCGCCCCACGGGCCACCAGACCCCCCCCCACAGGCCCCGACCGCGGCGTAAGCGCGTCCGGCGGCTCCACGCGCGCCACCGTCGAGCAGCTCATGGCGGCCGGGCGTGCTGTGCACCAGCTCATCCTGCGGCGACGCGGTCGTTGAGGAGGACGTCATTGCGGCGGGTGGCCGTAGCTCGCGGCGCCGGTCGGCGGTCACGGAGCCGAAAGCGTTGCGATGACGGTCGCGAGAACGTCGACGACCCCTGCGCCCTTCTTCTCTCACGCCGAGGCTGACGTGCCCCCTGCCCAGCGGGTCAGCATGCCGATGGCCTCCGCACGGTCGGCGGGGGACAGTTCCGCGATCGCGGTGCTGTGGTTGGCCTCGGGCGCCCACAGGAGGCGGGAGCCTCTGACGCCGGGCCGGAAGGACTCGGCGACCGAGGGGTCCTGGGCGCCGTTGACGAACAGCAGCCGGCTGCCGTGGCGGTGGACCCAGCGGTCGATGTCCGGCATGGCGTCACGATCGAAACGCATCGGGATGTCGCGCGGGACGAACGTACGGGGCTCGCCGGCGTCCGGGTAGCGCAGGAGCCCGGACAAGTGCCGGGTGGGGAAGCTGACATACCCCAGCTGGGTGCCGAGTTGGTAGAAGTAGGGGATGTAGCGCTGCAGCGCCGTGTCTGCGTAGAGGGCCAGGCCCGTGATGTCGTCCAGCCACCTGTACAGCTCGTCGGCACTACAGTCCGAGCCGGGTATGGCGGCGCGGTCCGCGGCGGTATTGCGCTGCCAGAACATGAACGGAGCTCGCAGGACGGCGATTTCGAGGGCCTTGTCGGCGCTGCCGACGACGCGGAACGAGGTGTTGTTCGCGGCGGCCCAGGACTCATAGCGGGCGACCAGGTCGGAGCGGCGCAGCAGAGCCTGCTGCTGCACGGTCCGCAGGGCTTCGCGGCACTCCGCGCTGCCCACTCGCTCCAGGAACCGCGCATAGGCTGTGTCGTCACGGTCGTCGACGTTGTTCGGGGCCGAGTAGGCCACCGTGCCGTCCACGTCGCCGGGGTGGAAGCGGCGGTGGTAGACGCTGGTCATGCCGCCTTTGCTGCTGCCGGTCGAGATCCACGCGCCGCGGTAGAGCCGGCGGAAGAGGCGGACGACGCGGTGGTGGTCGTCGGCTGCCTGACGGATGGTCAGCAGCGAGTGGTCGGCGTTCGCCGGGCGCGAGGTCCCGAAGAAACGGTGCTCGACCTGAAGCTGGTTGCCGCCCAGCAGCACGGTCGGTTCAGCCCGCCGGGGCGTGAGCGATGCCTCATAGCCTGTGCTGAACAGGACGGTGGTGCGGTCGACGGAGGTGTGGAGCAGGGTCAAGCGTTGCTCGAAGGTTCCGGCAGCGGGGTTTGTGTGGTCGGCCGGCTGGCACAGGCCGAGGACGAAGAAGCGGTACCCCGGCTCGCCGCCTTGGCGTTCCTCGATCACCCTCAGCCCCGGCAGGGCCCGCAGGGCGGTCAGGATGTCGCCGCCGAGGCGGGTGCGGGACCTCCCCGCGGCAGTCGCGGGTGCGGCCGCCGTCACTGTGAGGCCCGCGGTCGCCGCCGCCGAGGTCAGAAGACGCCGTCTCGTCCACGTGTGCATGTGATTCCTCCTATGCGGCGGCCGCCGCGACGGCACCGGGTTCCCGACCGGCGCAGCGGTCTTTTCCTCGCCCTGCTGACCGTTCCAGTACAGCCCTCCGGCGCGGTAGCAAGATCCCGCGCGCGGGGGGACTTTCTCCCCCGCGCGGGGGAGAAAGTCCGCGAACGAATCTCCGGTCCAGCACGCGTACCTGAAGTCAGGGCAAACCGGCGAGCGGCGGAGAGACGCGGCGGGCACGGCCTTGGGCCTAGGAGCGGGCGAGGGCTGCTGCCGCACCCGGAGCAAAGGCATCGCGCCCATCCTCCGTGCGGCATGCGTACGCCTGGCAGGGCAAGGGGCGTGCAGACCGTGAAACGAGGCCCGCGCCGACTCGGGGATCGGCGCGGGTCCGGCCTTGCGCATCATCCGCTGTCCGGCGGGCGCCACCTTAAAACGCAGCGGAGCCGCACACGATCACTCCTGCGGTCTCCTTCATCGCCCCGGCCATCAGATCAACACCGGCGAAGGGATGGTCCTCAAGGTGCCGGGCGACACACCTGCGTCGGAGCCCTGCTCCGCCTCGCGCTCGGCAGCGAACGCGCATCTCCCCCAACACGGCGATCCGCCCCGCTGGATGAGATCCAGCGGGGCGGATTCATGGGCAGCGTCCCGTGCAGCCGGAGGGAGCCCTCCGCGTGGTCGGCGCACTGGGACGCTGGTGGTGGGTTTCAGCCGGTGGTGCGGCGGCGCATCCACCACCACAGGGTGCCTCCGGCTGCGACGAGGGCGGCGGAAATGCCGGTGATCAGGCCGATGGGGGCGGTGTTGCCGGTGTGGGCGAGGTCGCCGTCCGGATCGGGCGTGTTCGGCGCGGAGGTGGCCGGTGCCTGTCCCCCGCCGCTCCGGGTCGGCTGCGGGGCGACGGTGTCGGTCGGCTTGCCGGTGGGCTTGCCGCCGCCGGTGTGGGTCGGCTTCGGCGTGGGGGTGGGGTCGCCGCCCGGGTCACTGCCGGTGGCCTTGGCCGGGCCGCCGCCGAGGTAGAGGGTGTCGGTGTCCCGGTAGGACGTGTCATCCGACTTGGTGGAGTTGCGGGTGGTGTTGTCCAGGTCGCGGTTCTCGACGTTGAAGCGGGTGCGGGTGATGTTCTGCTTGGGCTGTTTGGAGAAGTCGACGCCACCGACGCCCTGCTGGTAGACCTTGCCGCCGCACTTCAGCTCGAACCACTCGATGCCCTTCTTGATCGAGTCCATGTACCGGTTCCAGACCCTGCTCGCGGGTCCAGTTCTGGTTCGGGGCTCGCAACGGCCACGCGGACACGTCGTTCGAGTTGATGATCTTGTGGAAGTCGTTGGGGGACTTCGCGTCCTGCTGGCGGATGTACTCGGCGGCGACGCGGGCGTTGCAGACGGCGCGCAGGTCGGCGTACTTGGGGTCCTCGTTCACGCGGTCCTGGATGAGCGGGATCACGTTGAGGCGGACGCTGTCCTCGATGGCCGCCGCGGCCTGGCGCACGCGTTCGGCCTGGCCGGCGGGGACGGACGTGGCATAGAGCAGCCCCTCCTCGCCGTGCAGCTCGAACACCGCCGGGGCGAGGAACACGCACTGGGCGTAGCCCTGGCAGCTCGTGAGGTCGACAACGGTGCACATCTCCACCACTTCCTCCGCTGTCTCACCCACCTCGTTTCCAGCATGGGCCGGGATTCGCGGGCCTGCACATCGCGACCACGGAGCACCAGACGTCACCGGCCCGCTGGGCGAAGCAGGCAACTCCCCTGTCCCGAGTACCAGTTGCCGCCTCCCTCGACCTGCAGGCATTTGGGTGACCCACACCACTCCACATTTCCATACAACGTATGGTATTAATGGGAAGAAGGTTCCATACGGTGTATGGAAAGTTTGCTCGGACCACGCCAGGCGCTGCACGTCGCCTGGCCGCACAACCGGCCGGTGCGGCCAGCCGGGAAGGGAACATCATGAAGAAGCTCACGAAGCGCATCGCTGTGACCGCATCGTCCGTGGCGGTCGTGGGAGTCGCCGTTCTAGGTGCCGGAGGCACCGCTTCAGCCGCCACTCCCGCGCCCGGACACGCCGACCGCTCGCTTGTCAGCGTCGACGCCACCGACCACCGCTGGGACCACGGAGTGGGCTACCTGCTCGAGCAGGGCTACTCCTGCGACGAGACCCGCGGCTGGCACGAGGACGACTACGGCACCGATGCGACCCGGCACGACTGCGACGGCCTCTTCTACCGCGGCGGCCACTTCTACCGCTGGGAGGGCGAGGGGCGTGGCTGGTCCGGCAGGTAGGACCGGCACGACTGCTCGCGGCAGGTTGGACCGGCTCCACTTCGCCCGTGATCGACACTCGTCCCGGCCCCACTCCGAGAGGCCTGAGGCTGACGCGCTCCGCGGGCCGAGGAGGAGAGGATACGCAGCCGGACGCTGTGGTCAGCGGGCCGAAACCACTGCCGGGCACCCGCCGTGAGGTGAAGCCGACTCCTCGCAGCGGCACCAGCACCTGGCCGTGCGGCCTGGAGGCCGACCCGGGGTCGCCGTGCCCTCGCCGCCGCCTGCGGACACTCATCGGGTCTCGCAGGCTCACATGCCCCCAACTGCCGCTACGGCGCGCAGCGCGCCCGGCTCCGTAGCGCCCCTCCCCCTCCAAACCTTCTTCGCCACCGTCCGGGTGGCGGGGCGCGGGCGAGGCAGAGGCGTCTTGGAGTGGAAGTCGATGGAGTCTTTGAAGACCGTGGTGCGGGAGGTGGCCGTGCAGCTCGTCATCTCGCGGGACTACTGCCTGCCCCTGTGCATGCGCCTGTGCTACAAACCCGCCGATCCCTATGTCGTCCGTGCCGCCTTCTTCGTCCACGGTGACGAGCCGGTCGAATGGGTCCTGGGCCGCGACCTCCTGAGCGATGGCCTGAAGGATTCCGTAGGTGACGGAGACATCCGCATCTGGCCGGCCGTCCACTGTGGCGACGAGGCGATGTACATCGTCCTCCGGTCTCCCAAAGGCGCCGCCTTGCTGGAGGTTCCCGTGCGGGACATCACGTCCTTCCTGGAGAACACGGAGGCACTGGTGCCACGAGGCACCGAGTCCGGACGCATCAACTGGGACGCGGAACTGGCGTTCCTCCTCTCACAAGGCTGACCGCCCTCCATCCCACTCCAAAGGAAGGGAACGAAACGTCATGTCCCAATACCAGCTTCGCGTCTACACCTTGCGCAACTCCGAGGCGCTCGCTGCCTACGAGAACATCTGGGCCAAGCACATTCCCGGTATGGCCAAGCACCGGATCACCACACACGGCGTGTGGACAGTGCCAGCCGGTGAGGCTCCCCGGCTGTACGCCCTCGTCTCCTACACAGACACCGACGACGTGCGGGAGCGCCTTGAGGCGTATGTGTCGAGTCCCGAATTCCGCGCGGACATGGAAGGCTTCGACATCAGCCAGATCGTCGACCTCGACGAGTCCGCGCTGACGCCCACCGCCGACTCGCCCTTGCGATGACGGGTGGGCTTCCGGGGGATGAAGCGCCCCGAAGGGGAGGCGTCCTCACGGCCTTTCCGGACCTGGACGACCTCATTGCGGAAGTCCACCGGAGATGGGACACGGCACACCGTCCAGCGGCACGGCAACAACCCGACCGAATCGCCCTGCTGACCGTCGCTGCGGACCTGGCCGGCCGACTGCAGGCACTGGCCGATGCCTTGATCGAGGAACACGTCGAGCATTGCCGAACACACGGCTCCTCGTGGGCCGACATCGGTGCCGCACTGGGCGTGACCCGGCAGGGGGCCCAGCAGCGCTTCAACGGCCCGCCCAAGGTCTACGGCCCCGAGTCGATGACCGACGATCTCTGTCAGGCGCTTGCGCACGCCAAACAGGCGGCGGTGCAGCGCCGCAACGACCACATCGCCACCGAGCACCTGCTCTGGGGTCTCACGGCCGAGGACAACAGCGCCACGCGGCTCCTGCAGGCCGTCGGCGTCTCACCGACAGCGGTCCACGGGTTGGTCGACATCCGGCTGAGCACGGGTGTTGCCCAAGCAGATGAGCGCATCGCCTGGACGCCCTACGCCCGCAAGGCCATCGCCCTCGCCGAGATGCGATCCGAGCACGACGGCCACGACCGCATCGACTGTGACGACCTGCTGGTCGGCCTTGTCCGGCTCGGCCGGGGCGCGGCCGCCGACATCCTGACCGAGGCCGGTCTCGCCCCGTCCTCCTTCGACGCCGCCCCACGCAGACCAGCTCATCACTGCTCAACTGTCGACCACCCAACGCACTGACGCCCAAGGGCCGCTGACCGGGGTGTCGGTGGCCCTTGGGGACCATCTTCGGTGGGTGAGCAGCGCCGGCCGCCCAAGCCGGGAAGCCTCATCGGCGGCGAGCGGGGCTGCTTAGGGCTTTCAGCCGCCAGGAGGCAGCCGGACATGACTGGAGCTGCGCCGAGGGGGAGGCGTCGGCCGCGCGAGCGCGGCCCGCCTCCGGTGCGGAGAAGGCAGGTGGCCCTCCCCCGCTGTTTCGCCCCCGCGCAGCCGGATCAACCACACACCGTGCACCGGCGGCGGCTGCCCAGGGACGGTCTTCCCGGACGTGACGGACTGCTCCGAGTGCGTTCGCAGACTGGCCCCGCCCGCTCACGGTCGGCCACGGCCGCGACGCCTCGACACCGCGGACTCACTGGCCGGTGCCCCGGCCGTCGCGTTCGGCGGCGAGCCGGCTTTCCAGGCCGGCGATGAGCGTGTCCATCACCAGGCGGAACCTGCGGTCCCGGACCGGCTCCGGCGGAACCGCGTCCGTGGGTCCCTCTTCCCCCTCAGCGAGACCGGGCGCCATGAGGCTCGCCCACTGATGAAGAGAGCCGTTGAGTTCGGCGGTTAGGACTCCGACGACGACGGCGACCATCAGACCGGCGGCCTCCGAGACCTCTGCCCTGGGCACCCCCGCAGCGGCCACGATCGCGGTGAGCGCGGTCCAGAACGGGTCGTCGGGCTGGATGAAGTCGGGCTGGTGGCTGAACGAGTAGACCATCAGGTTGGAATGACGGTGCGCCAGCGTCCGGAAGTCCATGGCGAGCAGACGGATGCGCTCTTGCCACGGAGCGTCTTCCAGGGTCACGGTGCGGAACTGGGCGCCGACCATCCTCGCGACGCCGCGCAGCACCGCTTCCTTGTTCGGTACATGGTGGTACAGCGACATCGGGTTCGCGTCGAGCACGGTGGCGAGCTTGCGCATGGTGAGCGCCTCGACCCCGTCCTCGTCGATGAGCCGCAGGGCAGCGTCGTAGATGCCTGCCTCGGTGAGCGGCACGTCCCTCTTTCTGGTCCCCCGCGGGGGACGCCTCACCTTCTTTTCCACACCTCGTACGATACCAGTTTCGTACATCGTACGGAAAGGGCGTCGATCACGGCGGCCGCCCTGGGGGCCGGGGTTTTACCGAGTTTCCATACAGCGTATGGTACTATTCCGAGTACGGACGCGGGCTCGTGCCGGTGCGGTACCACCAGTTCCAAATCGGCGACGAGGACGGCCCCGCGCTGGGGTTCGGCGTAGGCCGGACCAACTGGCTGTCCACGTAGCGCTGGCATGGAGCATGCGCCACTCACCCCCGGTTATGGCCGCGGCGTTCTCATCCCCCACGGTCGGCATCGCGCCGGATCAAGATCTTGCATGGTCGGCATTTCCTGCGAGCCACCGTACCCACGCCACTGCCGCCCCCGGCTGCGACAGGGCTCCGCTGCTGTTCCGTCGGCCGACCGAGTGACAAGCGGAAGCGCCGCTCCGCCGTCCAGGCTGCGGCTGCTGAAGGATCCCATTGGCCGTGCCACTGTAGGCACATGGGGCTGTGGATGTCGTGGACACTGGACGACGTAGGAAGCGCCGGCCAGATGGTGGACGACGTCACGGCGGCCGTCAGGGCCTTGGACGCCTCCGTGGAGCGGTCGCGTCGGGCGTTTGGCACCGATGCCTCGGCCTGGGAGAAGCTGAGAGAAGCGGCACATCACGTAGCGGCTCGAATGCTCGATGAGGGGCGCGCGGCTGCGGAGCGAAGTCAACCATGGTCGATCGCTTTCGGCGGTGTGTACGTCCAGCTCCTTCCGCGAGGACGCACGATCGCCTAGGGCCCGCGTCCGACAAATGATCAACCGGCGGGTTCGCGGAGCCACAGGATCAGAGCTGCCACGACGATTCCGGCCCGGCAGCGATCGGCGAGCTGCTTGAGACGGGCGAAACATCGTTCGACCACATTGCGGGCGCGGTAGATGTCCTTGTCGAAGGCCGGTGGGCGACCGCCGTGGGTTCCACGTCGCCGGCGTTTGGCCATCTGGTCGCGGCGTTCGGGGATCGTGGCAACGATGCCCCGGCGCCCCAGCAGGTGGCGTGTCGCCCAGCTGGAATACGCTTGGTCGCCCAGTACCCGCGCCGGTGTCGTACGTGGTCGGCCCGCAACGGCGCGCGGAATGCGGATGTTGTCGAGGGCCTGGCCGAAGGCGGTGGCATCGTTGACGTTGCCGGGCGTGAGAACGATGGACAGCGGGGGGGGCCGCGGCGGTCGACGGCTAGGTGGACCTTGGTGGTCAGCCCGCCCCGGGACCAGCCGAGGGCCTGACACTCCTGCGAGCGTTCCAGTTCATCCCCGTCTGCGGCCCCCTTTTTGCGGGCGCCGACCGCGTGCTGGTGGGCCCGGTTGATCGTGGAGTCGATGGAAACGGTCCACTCCACCCGGCCCACGGCGTCGTCGCGGACCTACCCACGCCCATCCTCTGCGCAGCCACGTCCTGTGTTCAGGCCGCGGCACGGAAGACGTACGCCGTCATCGGGGCGGTGACCGGACCCGGGCCCAGCCGTGCCGTCATCTCCTCGATGACGGTGGCCCGGACAGCCGGTCCGTCGCCGCGCTCCTCAACGGCCGCGCGCACCGGTGTCCCCGTGAGGTACCCGGTGGCAAGGTCGGCGGTCGACGCGGCCTGGCCCTGAAGCGTCAGCTCCTGCTCGTCCTCGACGGCGAACCCGGCGGCCGCCAGATCAGCGGCCACGACAGCGGGGTCGGCATAGCCGTGCGGAACCGTCTGGAAAAACCGTGGCGGGTCGACCGGAAAGGCCCGCTCCAGCCCAGCCTGCAGCGCGACTTCGAAGGCGTGCGTCCCGAGCGGGCCCCAGGTGTTGAACAGGAATCGGCCGCCCGGGGCCAGCACCCGGTGGATCTCGGTGAAGGCCTCGATGCGGTCGGGGAAGAACATCACACCGAACTGGCAGACCACCAGGTCGAAGCCTCCGTCCGGGAAGGGCAGTTGCTGCGCGCCGGCCTGCCGCCACACCGCGCCCGGAGCCCGAGTCGACCCGAAGGCGACCATGGCCTCGTTCAGGTCGGTGGCCGTCACCTCGGCCGAGGGTGCCGCTGCGAGTAGGTCCGCTGTCAACACGCCAGTTCCTGCAGCGAGTTCGAGGACTCGCCGAGGGTGGAGTGCCGCCGCCCGGGCGGTCAGGTCCTCGGCGAACGGCCGGAAGACCACCGGCACTAGGTACTGCTCATAGGCCGCCGGCATGGATTCGGACCATTGCTGATCGGCATTGATTCCTGTCACCCTCATGACGGTAGCGCCGCGTCAGGAAACCTCTTCCTTGCCCCGCCGTCATGCACCCTGGAGCTAGGTGCGGTGCTCGAGGGTCACGGCGTCCGTCCATGCACGGGCGCGGTCGGCGGCCATGTCGGAGGTGGATCGTCTCTGCGATCGCCCGTCGCGGTGGCTCGATGCCTCGCCGGGCGATACGCGGCAACGATCTGCTGGCGCCGTAGCCATCCGCGCAGGTAGTCGAAGTCGTGAGGCGTTATCCGCGTGCAGCGGCTCGGTCGCCCACCGCTGCGGCAGGGCTGTTGACGGCCGCATAGTGAGCGTCGACTCGGGCAATTTCAGGTCATGGGCGTGCCATGCGGATTGGGGGTGGATGTCAGGCGGCGCTCTTCTTGCGGCGGCGTCCGGTACGGGTGCGACAGACGGTGGCGTGCGGCCGGTGCTGCCACAGCGCGGACGGGTCAACAGATGAGGCGGCGTGGAGATCGGCGTCTGCACGAACACGGCCACGATCCCCGGATACGGCCCGGGCATGGGAAGGCCCCGCCCCGCGGGCAGGCGCGGAACGGGGCCGGGGTGGCGGTGGTCAGGACACCGCCAGACGGGACGGCGTCAACGGTTACGAACTCTTGTGGTCTCGGCGACGGTCAGCATGTATGCGGGCAGCGTCGACCGGCCTTCGACCATCGCCACGTACATACGGTGGACGCCGGTGATCAGGAGCAGAGCCGGATCGCCGTCGAACTGCATCGTGGCGATGAGCACCGGCTTGTCGAACTCGGTCGGCATCGCGTATTCGGCGTTGAAGTGGGACTGGTCCGGGCCGAAGACCGGGCACCAGTGGTGCGGCATGGAATCCTGCGGCAACAAGATCAAGGCGGCCGCCTACCGGGCCCGCAAGAAGCAGGCCCGGCCCGCGGCCGCGCACCGACGGGCACGCCCGCCGGCCGCGGCACGACGCACACCCGCAGCACACCACGAAGGGGTTCCGGATGATGTCGCTCGATCTCCATCCGATCTTCCGCAACAACCGCGACATCGAACTCGCGCTGCGTCAGTTCCTCTTCCGGGCCAACCACTCCGGCGATCCGGTAGCGGAGATCATTCCGGGCAAGGGCTCGGGACGGCTCAGAGCCCGCGTCCTCGCCTTCCTCGACCAGAAGCACATCAGGAAGCTCTACGTCCGCCGAGAGGTCGACTCCGGCAACACCGGGCGCATCCTCGTCCACTTCGAGTGAGGTATCGGCGCAGGACCTGGCGACATCTCAGGCATACCCTCAGCCGTGTCAGGGGCGCGTCAGCGTTCCCTGCCACTCTGATGCATGTGAACGGCACGGGGAACCGGAGCCGGGAACAGGGAGAGGTGCCCGGAGTGGTTGATCGGGGACCAGCGAGCACGCCTCGAGGTCGGGCCCCCAGGGGCCCACGCAGGTTCGAATCCTGCCCTCTCCGCCCAGCGGCCGGCGTCGCGCGGCCGGCCTGCCGCTCGCGCGACGCCGCCGTCAGCGCGGCCCGCCGTCGTGCGTGTAGTCGCTGATCACGTACTCGGCGTCGTCGTCAACGGCGTTCGCCGCCGCCCAGTCCACGGTGATCCGCGTGGGATGCCCGACGGCCGAGTAGTCCGCCGCCGCCTTGTCCGCGCCCTCGCGCCGGGCCTGCGCCAACTCCTTCAACAGTTGGCCGATGGTCGGTACGACCCCGGGCGAGCGCCGAACCACGCTCCGGCTCTCCTCGTCCAGCCCCGCCGCGCGCACCACCTTCCCCCCCGTGCACGGTCACCCGGAAGGTGCCGAACAGGGTCCGCTCTCGGACTGCGCGAGCGGCCTCGTGGTCGCCCGGCGGAGCCATGGGTTTCGTAACGCCTCCGGCTCATCGCCCATCCGACCGATCCCAGGGACCCTCGCAGGCGCCAGAGTCGCGGCATGACTGACACCCCCCACCACAACGCTGCGGACCCACAGCGCGGCCCCGAGGCGTCCGGCGCTCCGGCCGGCGCCACCCGGCGACACGTCATCGCCTCGCTGGGCGGCGCCACCCTCGGCGTGGCCGCCCTCGGTTTCGCCGCCACGCGGGCGACCGCCACCGCAGAGGCCGACGCCGTGCCACGGACCGCTGCCCGGCAGGCCACCGCCTGCGTCCTCACGCCCGAGCAGACCGAGGGGCCCTACTACCTGGACCTGGAGACGGTCCGGAAGAACATCACCGAGGGCAGGGCCGGCGTTCCCCTGACCCTGCGCGTGACCGTGGTGAACGCCACGAGCTGCGTCCCGCTGCCCAACGCGGCGGTCGACATATGGCACTGTGACGCGCTCGGGGTCTACTCCGGTTACGTTGCGGGCGGTTCCACCCCGGACACGACCTTCCTGCGCGGAGTGCAGCTGACCGACTCCACCGGCGTCGCGGAGTTCACCACCATCTACCCGGGCTGGTACGTCGGCCGGGCCCTCCACATCCACGTCAAGACCCACGCGGGCGGCACCGTGTCCAACGGGACCTACCACGGAGGCCATGTGTCCCACACGGGCCAGCTCTACTTCCCGGAGACGTACAACAGCAAGGTCGCCGCCCTGTCTCCGTACCGGAACAACACGGCCGCCCGCACGCTCAACTCCAGGGACGGCATCTACCGCAACGGCGGGTCGGCGAGCCTGCTGACCGTCACCCAGGCGGGCAGCGACCTCGGCAAGGGAGTGACCGGCACCGTCGTGCTGGGCATCGACCCCGCCGCCACACCCTGACGCACGTCCACCAGCGGCAGCCCGGCCCCCTGCGTCGGGTCCGGCTGCCGCTCGACCGCGGCCGGCGCCCGGGCTCCGGGCTGTCGTGCGCCTCCCTGGACAAGTGGCGAGAGGCGATGGTTTCGTCCCAGGGATGTGCGGCCAGGAATCGGGGATGAGCCGGAGTCGAGCGTGCGAGGTGTGCGGCGCTGCGCTGACCGTGAGACCGCACGGCGGCCGCCCGGCTCGATACTGTTCCAACGCCTGCCGGCAACGTGCGCTCCGGCAACGCACGGCGGACCGGGATGCCTCCCGGAACCGGCAGCAGAGGGCGTCGGCGGGCTCGCCCGCTCCCCCGTCCGCCACGGCCACCGGTGCCTCGCTGCCCCTGGCCCTCGACTCCTTCGTCGGCCGGCAGCGAGAACTGTCGCTCCTGCGCACCCTGCTGAGGACTTCGCGCCTGCTCACACTGACCGGTGCGGGCGGTGCGGGCAAGACGCGGCTGGTGCTGGAGTTCGCCAGGGCGCTGCCCAGCCGATACGGACGAGTGGACCTGGTGGAACTCGATTCGCTCCAGGACGGCACTCTGCTCACCCAGTCCGTGGCCGCCGCGCTTGGCGTGGGCGAACGAGCGGGCCGGACCGGTGTCGACGTTCTGGTCCGCGCGATCGGCGACGCCTCCCGCGTGCTGATCCTGGACAACTGCGAACACCTGGCCGAGCCGTGCGCCCGGCTGGTCGGGACCCTGCTGGGCGGCTGCCCGAGGCTGCGGATCCTTGCCACCGGCCGGGAGGCCCTGCGAGTACCCGGAGAAACGGTGTTCCGGGTCGGCGAGCTGTCCTTGCCACCCGCCGATGCCGAGGACGACGTGGCCGCCCTCCTGCGGGCGGATGCCGTGCGGTTGTTCGTCGACCGGGCCTCGAGCCGCTCACCGGGATTCACGCTGGATCGCGGCAACGGGCGGGTGGTTGCCGACATCTGCCGTCGGCTGGACGGTCTGAGCCTCGCGATCGAACTCGCGGCCCGCCACGCCGGTGCCCTCGCCCCGGGCGACATCCTGGCGGGGCTGGACGACCGGTTGTCCCAGCTGGACGTCCTCACCGGCGGAAGCAGGACCGGGCCCCGCCGCCACAGCGGGCTGGCCGCCGCCGTCGACTGGAGCCATCGTCTGCTGGATCCGGCGGAACAGGCGGTGTTCCGGCGCCTCGCGGTCCTCGTCGGCGGATTCGATCTGTCCGCGGCGCGGACGGTCTGCGTCGGCGGCGGCATCGGGCCGGGGCAGGTCTTCCGCATCCTGTGCGCCCTGGAGGCGAAGTCACTGATCGTACGGCTGCCGGGGGAGGCGGCACCGGCACGCTTCAGGCAGTTGAACGCCATCCGCGTCTTCGCCATGGAGCGTCTGGCCGGGTCGGGCGAGTTGCGTGCCACCCTGCGACGGGCGCTCGCCTGGCTGACCGAGTTGGCCGAGCGGGGCCACGGGGACGTGTTCGCCGACCAGGCCAGCAGCCCGCTTGCGGCGGAACGGGACAATCTCGCCTCGGTCCTGGCCTGCGCCACGGGCCATGACGACGCCGCGCAACTGCCGCGGCTGACCTTGGAACTGGCCCGTGTGCACTACCAGCAGGAACAACCGTCGGCAGCCCGTGCGCTGCTGAACGGGCTCTTACGCACCACGGGCGCCCGGGCGCTCGGCGGGGAGGTGCCGGCGCTCGGCGCACGGGTCGCCTGCCAGCGGGCCGACCTGGAAGAGGCGCTACGCCTCGGCGAACAGGCCGTGGCACTCGAGCGCACGCGCCACGACCCGGCCGGGCTCGCCAACGCCCTCGACGCCCGGGCGGCGGCGCGGCTGTGCCGGGGCGAATTTACCGAGGCCGTGGCGGATCTGCGCGAGTGCCTGGAGGTGGTCGCCTCGCCGGGCACACCTCAGGACACGGCGTGGTGCACCCACCACCTGGCCTGGGCGCTGCTCCAGGCGGGCGGGGAGCTCGAAGCAGACGCGCTCATGTCCCGGTGCCTCCCCGTGCTCAGAGAGCACGCCCCCTGGCCCCGGAGCGCGGCCGCGCTGCACACCGCGGGCGCCGTACGGCTGGCACTGGGACAGCTGGAAAGCGCCGAGGCGTTGTTCGCCGAGGTGCTGCGAATCGCGCCGGGCGCGAGTTTCCACGCCCTGTATCCCGTGGAGGGCCTGGCCCTCGTGGCCGCCGAGAGCGGTGACATGCGGCGCGCCCTGCGGCTGTACGAGGCGAGCATGCAGGCGCGGCGGCGGCTGGACACCGAGCCCGAGGGGCCGTGGCGGCGCAAGATGGAGCAGGTGGCGGCTCGGGCAAGGACGCGGCTGTCGGCCGCCGCACGGGACGCGGTCGTCGCCGGTGCCCGCGGGCTGCGCGGGGACCGGCTCGTCGCGTACGCGCTGCGCACGAGCGGCACCGGCGGCCAACGGCCCACGGCGGACTCCGCACAGGTCGCCGGCGGCCCGTACCGGCTCACGGCACGGGAGTTCATGGTGGTCGAACTCGTCGGCGAAGGACTGACGAACCGGGAGATCGCGGACCGGCTCGGGCTGTCGGTCCATACGGTCGCCACGCATCTGGACAAGGTCCGCGACAAACTGGGGCTCCGCTCGCGCACGCAGATCGCCCTGTGGGTGGCAGCGCGGAGCGAAGGCGGACACACCGGCCGGCAATGACCGGAGGTGACTGCGTGTGGCACACAACTTCCCACCCTGACATAACAGTTGTTGTAGGTGAAGCGGACCAACGCCCGTACGACGCCCCGAACCGGGCCGCCGTCCAGAACGGTTCCGGCAAGGGCTACGCGGCCTACAGGGTCGGCGACAACGTCACCGCACACGAGGGCTGGGGCCTCGGCAGCTACTGCTACGACAACGTCGCCTCGTCCAGCGTGCAGCACCGCTGTTCTGCCAGCGACAGAACAGCGGCCCGACCGGACTCGACGATCACTACAGTCCAGTCGCATGACGACGATCACAACGCGCACGGTCGAGTACCCGGCCGACGGTCTGACGATGATCGGGCACCTCGCACTCCCGGCCGGAGTCGATCGCCGGCCCGCGGTGCTGCTCGGGCCCGAGGGCATGGGGCTCAGCGACGTCGAGCGCCGTCGGGCCGATGCTCTCGCCGAGCTGGGATACGTAGCGCTGGCCTTCGACCTTCACGGCGGGCGCTATTTGGGTGACCCCGAGGAGATGCTGGCCCGCTGCATGCCACTGCTCGCTGATCCCGACCGGATGCGGGGCATCGGTCATGCGGCGCTCGACGTGCTCCGCGCCGAGCCGCGGACCGACCCCGACCAGATCGCCGCCATCGGCTACGGCACCGGGGGCGCCATCGCGCTGGAACTCGGGCGCGACGGCGTCGACCTGCGCGCGATCGGGACGGTCAACGCAACCACCACGGGCCGGCCGGGCGAGACGGCGCGCATCCGCTGCCCGGTGTGGGCCGGGGTCGGATCGGAAGACCCGATCATGCCGCCCGCGCAACGAAACGCGTTCACCGCCGAGATGCAGGCCGCGGGCGTCGACTGGCGCCTCACGGTCTATGGCGGCGCCTTGCACGCCTTCCACCACCCGCCGGTCGACCACCCCGTGGTCCCCGGCGTCGGCTACCACCCACAGCACGCGCAGCGAGCCTGGCACGACGTCGTCAACCTGCTCGCCGAGTGCCTGACCGTAACGGAGTGATCTGGTCGACAACCGCGATTCCGGGACGCTGACCAGGCCCGTCGACCGCCACCGGCTCCGGCCGCCTTGCCCTCCAGCGGGCGCGCGACGCCGTCAGGACCGGGCCCGCGTCCAGCGCGCCCGGCTCCGTGAGCTCCAGGAACTCTTCGTGATGTCGGCCGGTGCATCGCCCGACTCAAGCAGTGGCGGGGCCTCGCCAAGCGCACAGACAAGCTTGCCATGGCCTATGAGGCCGCCCTCCACCTTGCCGCCATCCTCATAGGGAAACGTCGTTGACGAGTGGCGTCAGTCGTAGAAGAAGAGCTCAAGATCCTCAATGGATCCTGGCCCGGTCATAAAGTGCTCGGCTCTTGTCAGTTCGGCTTCTGGTGGCATCTCGCCCCTCAGGCAGCGCTTCATCCAGATTTCGCCCTGCTCGCCGACGGCGTAGATGCCGGACAGTAGCTCGGCCATGCCCGCAGGGCGCGGAGGGCGGCGTCCGGCGACAGGTTGGAGCACCCAATCGCCTGCCCGGGCAGCGAGTCGCAGTACCTCGGCCCAGTTCGCGATTCGACCCACACGTATGCGCCCCGAATCCACGGTGAATGGGGCCATCCGTCCACCGTGCAGGGGGTTGGTGGCGACCCTGATGTCGTGTCAGCGGCGGCATTCTTCCTGAACGCATCCCCGCTGCGGCCCCTGAGCAGGGACGGTGTCGGATCAGCTTTCCCGCCACAGCATCCATTCCGTGACGCCAGGATCGTGGTTGGAGTTCTGCAGGCCCGAAGGCCTGCACCTGATCCCGGGACGGCCGCTCTCCAGCGCCTTCCGTACCTCCTTCAATGCCCCGGCGAGGATCCGACGACCGCTCGTTCAGGGTGCGTTGGCGGTTGCCGTACACGCCTCCTGCCCGCTTGCGGCAGTCCGCGTACCGGTCTGGACGTGCGCAGTGAACAGGGCCTCATCGACCGGTGCTGGTCATCCTGGGCCTGCCCGCGCCCGGGGTTGCCGCACGAGGCCTTGCCGAACCTCAGTCGCCTGCGAAGAAGTCGAGGTAGGCCTGGGCCAGGGTGGTCGGGTTCTCGAGCGCGATGTTGTGTCCGGATGCGGGGATGACGACGCCGCGGACGTCGCGGGCCACTTGCGCAAGCTGTCTGGATACCTCGTCGCCGAGATAGTTCTGAGCGCCGACGGCCAGGACCGGGCAGCTGATCGGGTCGGCGTAATGCGGGCGGTTCTGTTCGGCGTCGGTCTGGCGGGCTCGGTACATCTCCAGGATGGCCTTGGTGCCGCCCGGCTGCTCGGCCGAGTGCACGATGTCGTCGATGTCCTCCTCGGTCAGCGCGCTGGGGTCCCACATCTGACGTCTGGCGTAGTACGTCCAGAAAGGCCGTTCCCGTCCGGCCAGCAGCAGTTCGGGCACGTGCGGCAGGCTGAAGAAGCTGAAGTGCCAGCCGGTGCGGCCGTCGTCGGCGGCGAGTGAGGGGTCTTGCTCGCCGCCCGGCAGTCCAGGGCCGGCCGGCAATCCCGGCAGGAGCGTTTCCTGGAAGACCAGTTGCTGCACCCGGGACCGGTGGAAGGCGGCGACGGCGTAGGCGATGGCCGCCCCCCAGTCCTCGCCGACGACGCGGAACTGGTCGAAGCCCAGGTGGGTGGCCAGTTCGGCGACGTCGCCGGCCATGGTGGCGGTGTCGTAGCCGGTCAGGGGACGCTGGGAGCCGCCGGCGCCTCGGTTGTCGACCGCGATGACGGTGTAGTGCGGGGTCAGCAGGGGCACGACGTGGCGCCAGTACGACATGGTCTTCGGTACGCCGTGCACCAGGAACACCGGCTCGCCGGCGCCGCCGATCGCGTAGTGGATCTCCACACCGTTGACCTTGGGCTTTCCGTGTGTGAGCCGGACTCCGGCGTGGTCAGTGAGGTTCATGTCGGCGACTTCCTTCTTGTCTTCGGCCGTGCGGGCGCCGACCGAGCGGTGGATCTTCCGGGGCGGTATCTCTGTTCTGCCGTTGGCCCGGCGTCCACGGTCGGTGTGGAAGTTTCACCCGGTACAACCGCGCCTTCGTCGCCGCTGATGTCGCCTGCGTCGCACCTGTCTCAGATGGAGCCCATCTGACGATCAGATGGTCGCGGCATGGGCGCACCGGCGGCCGCGCCACTTCTGGGTCGACAGGGCTGCGTCGGCCAACAGGCGCCGGGTCAGCTGCCCGCGGGGTGAATACGCAGCAGCTGATCGGCGAACTGCCGGGCTGCCGGGCTGGTCTCGCCCGCCGAGGGCAGCATCAGGTAGATGTGCCTTTCCAGATGCACGCCCTCGATCGCGATCAGCCGCAGAACGCTGTCCGGTGCGGTCAGCACCGGGTACTGCAGGCCGACTGGAGCGAAGCCGATACCGACGCCTGCGCTGACCAGTTCGAGGAACAGTTCCCAGTCGCCGACCTCACAGACGACGCGGCGCTGTATTCCCTCGCCGGTGAACGCGGCGTCACTCAACAGGCGTGCCGTCCACCCCGGGGGTACCTCGACGAACCGCTCGTCGGCCAGTTGTCCGATGCTGACCTCGGTGCGCTCCGCCAGGCGATGATCGGCGCGGCAGACGAGGTACAGCGGCTCTCGCGCCAGGCGGGTCATCCGGACGCCCGGGACCTGGCCGACCGCGGGTCCGATCACGCAATCCAGTTCTCCGGCCTCGAGCATCGAGATCATCGTCAGCGCGGGCGCGTAGTGCAGGCGCAGGTCGATGCCGGGATGATCGCGAGTGAACTCGCCGAGATAGGAGGCGAACGGCACCAGATGCTGAGCGGAGAGCGAGACGCCGAGGCACAGTGTGCCGATGAGCACGTCACGGGTGTGATGTACGGCCTCTTCCGCCTGCGCGGCGCTGGTCACGGTCCGGCGGGCCGGGCCCACCAGAGCCTCGCCGGCCGCAGTGAGCCGGACGGGCCTGGTCCCGCGGACGTAGAGGGCCGTACCGAGTTCGCGTTCGAGGGCCTGGAGCGAGTTCGACAGGCCTGACTGCACAATGAGTTCGCGCTTGGCGGCGCGAGTGACGCTGCGTTCCTCGACCAACGCCAGGAAGTGACGTAGCTGTCTGAGTTCCATCGGCCACCGCCCTAGGCCTGAATTGCAGCATATCTGGACAATTCCATCTGCCAGACAGATGCAGTGTATCTGTGCGCGCTGCCGCCGGACCGCCATCGAAGTTCCGACGGGCGTGGTTGACGCCGACGAACCAGTAAGGAACACCGCCAGCACAGGGGATTCGCCCATGGCAGACCACCCGAAGAATGACGCCACGCCTCGGCACGCCGCGAGCGGCTCACCGCCCTGATCAACCCGCCGGTCATCGCCATCATGCTCGCGCTGGTACCGCGGCTGCCGGCCGCGAAGCGGGCCGGCAGCCGCGGCAGCGTCGTCGGTGCCCCGGACCGGTCGAGCAGGGGCCTGCGATCCCTGAGGCCGGGCCGAGTTCGGGCTCTCGGAGGCGGTCGAGCGGGGCGTCCTGAACACGCCAGTGCCCGCAACGTCAAGACAATGATGACCTTGTACGCGGACGAGGTCAGCGCCCATGCTCCCGACGAGGTCGCTGCGCGGCCGTGGTCTCCTCTCGCTGCCGAGCCAGGGGGCGTCGAGGACGGCCGGCCGGCGACCCGGCTGAGGCGTTTCACGCGGCCCGCTCGAGGGCGGTGGAGAAGTCGGGAGCCACACCGCTGCGCACCGAGTGATCGCAAGATCGGCGCCCGAACTCACGGCTCGTCGCCCGCATGGCCCCAGCCGGGCAGCGGCGGCTGGGGCCACGCCGGCGGGCGCGACAGGAGACGCGCCGGGCGGTCGGCCGTCAGCGCGCCGGCCGGAGTCCGCCCGGTGAGCCAGCCGAGCACCTGGTGCCCGGCCCCGGCGACCGAGGCCCCTTCCGGCGCCAGGGACCAGCTCCGGCCGAGGTCCACGGCCTCCACCGAGGCGAGCGGGAAGCCCTGGGCGCGCAGGGTCGCGAGGGTGTCGTCCAGTGCCCAGGCGACGTAGGCGTCGGGCCACTGCTCGGTGCCGTGGCCCGTGCCCAGGTCGAGGTGATGGGTCTCCAACTCACGCAGACAGCGCAGCAGGACGTACCAGGCGGGGTGCCGCCAGCCGGCCAGCGCCGGCACCAGCCGCTTCCAGGCGGGGGCGGGCATCGCGCGGGCCCGGACGGAGAACCGGTCCAGGTCGTGCCGCAACCGGGTCGCGATGCCGTCGGCGGACAGCAGGGCGTCCCGCTCGACCGCCGACGCGAGCGCCGCCGCGTCCGTGCGCGGCCCCGGTTCACAGCCGGTGTGCGCGAGTCCCAGCAGCCACACGTACGCGTCGACGGCGTGTGCGACATGCGCCAGGACGTGGCCGCGCGTCCACCCCGGCAACGCCGACGGTTCACGCACCGCCGTGTCGGAGAGGCGCGACGCGGTGCGTAGGAGGCGGGCACCGGAGCCGACGACGTAGTCGATGGCGTCCTCCGCGAAGGCCGGGTGCCGGCTCACCGGAACTCCTCTACCGCCTGGGTGGGGACCGCGATGTGGCTGTTGCACTCGTCCGACCGCGACCCCGGCCCCCACCCGGAGGTGGGCGGGGTGCGCCTCGTAAGCCGGGCCGTTCACGCTGCCGCCCGCCGATCACGCAGCGCCGGGCCCAGTGCGGTCGTCATCAGCAGCGCCGTCAGCGCGAACCCCCAGGCGTACCCCGTGTGCGCCGTGAGCAGGCCGAAGCCCGCGGCTCCGATGCCCATCCCGCCGTCGTAGGCGAGGTTCCACAGTGCGGAGACGGTGCCGTACGACGGGTGGGAGACGCGGCTGTACATGAGGGTGAGGGTGGCGTTCTGGACGACGCCGAAGCCGGTGCCGAAGACGGCCGTGCCTGTCAGTACGGCGACCGGATTGGCCGTGGCCGCCGCCAGCATCGACAGCCCTGCCGCCGACGCGAGCAGACCGGGGGTGACGAGCCGCGTGGCGCCCCGGCGGTCGCCGTACCAGCCCGCCGCGTAGCGGGCCGCGGTGGACGCGGTGCTCTGCACCAACAGGGCCGTGGTGGCGATGCCCGCCGACGCGCGCGGGACGGCCAGTGGCAGGAACGTCACCAGGATGCCGGCGGCGAGTGCGGTGGCGAAGAAGACCGCCGTGGGACGCCGCAGCCCGACCGCGCGCACGGCGGCCACCATGCCGAGCGCTCGCGTCTCGGCGCTCACGGCTCGGGGCTCGGGCGTGCTCGGCGGCTGGACCTCCCGAAGCGCCGCCACGGTCGGGATCGCCGCCAGGGCCGCCAGGCCCCCGGTCGTGGTGAGCGGGACGTAGCCGAGGTGTTCGGACATCCAGACCCCCAAGGGCAGGCTGACGAGCGACGGCACACCGCCCACCACGCCGACGAGGGCCAGCCCTTCGCCCCGGCGCTCGGCGGGGATCAGGGCCGCGGTCAGGGCGCCGCCGGCCACCATCGTGAGGCCGAATCCCAGGCCGCGTACCAGACACATCGACGCGGTCCACGCCGTGCCGTCGTCGAGGGGCAGTGCGAGGGCGGGGGCGCCCAGCAGGAACAACCCGGCCGCCAGCGGCCACCGAGGGCCGTACCGGCCGAGGATGCGGGGACCGGCCAGCTCGCCGAGCACCGTGGACAGCATGAGGGCGCTCGTCGCGAGGCCCGCCGCACCGCGGCCGGCGTGCGTGGGCACCGCCGACAACAGCAGGAAGAAGCTCACCATCACGGCCACCACGCTCACGAGCCGCAGCAATACGGCGCGGCTGAGCAGGGGTGGTCGCGCCGGTGCGGGAGCCGTCGCGGCGGTGGATTCCGGGACGGGGGTCGGGTCGGCGGCAGGAGTCATGCCTCCGACACTAGGGAGTGACCGGATCGCCGGTAAGCTCCAATTCCATGACTGTGCAGTGGGCCGGTTTGTCGCCCGAGCTGCTGCTGGGCCTCGACCGGAGCAGTGGGGAGCAGCTGCGCGTCCAGGTGGAACGGCAGCTCCGGGACGCGATCCGCGGTGGCCGCCTCGCCGCGAACGAACGCCTCCCCTCCTCTCGTGAACTGGCCCGTTCGCTGGGCCTGTCCCGCGGTCTGGTCCAGGACTGCTACGCGCAACTGCAGGCCGAGGGCTACCTGGTCACCCGGGTCGGCTCGGCCACCCGTGTCGCCGCCTGCGCACCCCTCGCCGCCCCCGTCGAGCCGTCGGCCGAGCGCACCGCGCAACCCCCGCGCCTGATAGCCGACTTCCGGCACGGCGTGCCCGACCTGGCCTCGTTCCCGCGTGCCGACTGGCTGTGGGCGGTCAGGGAGGCGGCCCGCCGGATGCCGACCTCCGACCTCGACTACGGAGATCCGCGCGGCAGTCTGGACCTGCGCGGGGTCGTCGCCGCCTACCTGCGCCGGATCCGCGCGGCCGCCGCCGAACCGGACCGCACTCTCATCTGCTCCGGCTACGCCCAGGGGCTGGCCCTCGCCCTCCAGGTGCTGGCCCGCGACGGCGTCCGAGCCGTCGCACATGAGGATCCCGGCAGTCCCGCATCGACGAGCGCGGCCGTCCGTGCGGCGGGCCTCACCCCGGTCCCCGTCCCGGTCGACGCGCGCGGCGTCGACGTGGCGGCTCTGGAGGCGAGCGGCGCTCGCGCGGTGATCGTCACCCCTGCGCACCAGTGGCCCACCGGTGTCGTCCTCGCCCCGGAACGCCGTCACGCCCTGCTCGCCTGGGCGCGGCGCCGCGACGCGTATGTCATCGAGGACGATTACGACGCCGAGTTCCGCTACGACCGCGAGCCGGTCGGCTCCCTCCAGGGCCTCGCTGCCGACCGGGTGGTCTCGATCGGCACCGTCAGCAAGTCCCTGGCCCCTGCCCTGCGCATCGGCTGGCTGCTGAGCCCTCCGGCGCTCACCGCGTCGCTCACCGAGGCGAAGCGCAGCGCGGACCGGGGCACACCCACCCTCGATCAGCTGGCCCTGGCCCGGCTGATCGAATCGGGCCGTTACGACCGCCATCTGCGCCGCATGCGCACCCTGTACGGGGCCCGCTGCCGGACGCTGCGCGCCGCCCTGACCGAGCATGCCCCCGACGTGCGCCTGACCGGCCTCGCGGCGGGGTTCCACGCCGTGGCCCATCTGCCGGACGGAACAGACGAATTGACGGTGATCACGGCGGCGCGCGCCCGTCGGGTCGGCTTGTACGGGATGAGCGCGTGCCGTGCCTCGGGCGGCACGGAGCCGTCCCAACTCGTTCTCGGCTTCGGTGACGTGCCCGAGCGGGCGATCGCGGAGGGGATCGCGGCGGTCGGTGGCCTCCTCGGCGACGGCCGGGTGCCGGAGGCAGGCGTCCGGAGCTGACCGCGTGTACTGCCACGGTCGCGGTGTTGAGCGCACAGAGCAGTCCGGCCCCGCCCCACCCATCCGAGCCCCCGACAGGGGCGTCGACTGGATGCGCACCGCACGCCCACGACCTCCCTGCTTCCGCGGGCCCTGCGCGGCGCCAGGCACTGCACGCGGCAGGTGCCGATCGACTACGACAACTGTCCCCAGCACTCTTCGCTTCCCGGGCACCGCGGATCAGCAGGTGGAGAGGCGGTACTCACCGGCGCGGAATCCGTCCACCAGATGCAGTGCGGGAGGCGTAACGTCGGTGCGTGTTCGGGCCAGAGCCCAGCTGGTGATGGTGCCGTTGTGGCGGTCGACCTGGCGGCGTGCGCGAACGCTGGGCTAGCCTTCAGCCGCTTCGACCGATCGCTTGATCCCGTTCAAGGCTTCCCGCATGCCGTGATCGATGTGCTCGCCCTCCGTGTGCTCGGTGTGCAGTTCCACGGTCAGTCGGCAGGTGCCGGCTTCCTCACCGTCGTCGACATGCAGCCGGCCACGGTAGTCATGGGGCCCGGGCGCGCCCCATTCCAATCTCTTGCCGTCTTCGAGGACACGCACCCATGCCTCACTGGTCACGTCCTGTTCCGGGGCGTCGGGAGGATCGATGTGAGCGGTGACGGTCACCTTGTCGCCGTTGTGAGGGCGCGCCGAGGTCAGCCGCGGCATGTAGGAGGGCAGGTGCTGCACGTCGGACAGGTAGGCGAAGAGCCTGTTAGGCGGGACGTGCACGGTAATGCTGTCGCTGTAATCACCCATAGCCCACCATGTCCCCAACGGCGGACCGTTCCGAAACGAGGAATGCATCCCGTCGCCCGGTTTGCGCAGTGACTGCTGACTGCCGGCGATTGTCCTGGGCACGCCCATCGCACCCGCCATGAGCCTGGCCACCTCCGGCGTGAAGGCCACCGATGCCGAGGGCGCGTCGGCCGTTCGCGTGGAGCTTGGCGCAGCGAAGCGGCATCATGCGGGGCCGCTGCGTTGCTCTACCGCGCGGGAACCGTACTTCACGGTGCAAGCGATCGCTAACGACGGCAAGACTCCCACGCTCCTGGAGCAGAGCGAGCAGGGTATGGCGCAGGGGGGCGGTGCTCACTGTGCGGCCAGTCAGATGTAGGGCGGTGGGCGTCAAGTGCCTCACGAGTGATCATTCAATCAGACCACCCGCCGGCCTCATCGCTCGGCGCTATGGGCGCCACCCGGCCGGCCCCGACGTTGCTGTCCGGGTTCGCCACGCGAGGAAGTGCCGTGACCGCTGGACGGGACTCAGTTTCGCCGGACAGGCACCCCTCCCCTCACGCAGCCAGGCCCGGTAGCTGGACCGGGCTCTGACTTCACGTGCAGCGATGGTGCCGCAGGCAGCTGCCTTGCGCGCCTCGCGCTGTGACGGGTGTCCTATTGATTGGGCCTGGCGGCGCTGATGTCACCGAGTGCCGAGCGTGCATCGCGTTCGATCGCCAGGTCGCCGATGGAGACGATGCCGACGGCATGGCCCTCCTCGACGACCGGAAGGCGGCGGACGGAATGCTCGCGCATGAGCTCGACCGCGTGGTCGAGGTTCTCGTCCGGGGTGATGGTGACAAGGTCGTCGCTGCAGGCGGAGGCCACCGTCTTCTCATCGGGGTCGCCGCCCTCGGCGATGGCACGCACCACGAGGTCACGGTCGCTGACCAGGCCCCTCAGATCGTCGCCCTCGGTGACCAGCACGATCCCGATGTCCTCGTCGCGCATCTTCTGCGCCACCGCCGTCACCGAGGCCTGCGGCTCCACGGTCACCAGCCGACTGGTCATGATGTCCCGCACATGCTGGGTCATGACGCCTCCTCTGCCAGGTTGAGATCTAGCGCCCACTGGGCTACGCCGGCCGGGTACCCGAGTCCGGCTCCACCGCACCCGGAGGGCCGGCCAGATTCCAATGACCGCCGTCGGCCGCCCTCGCACGGGAGGGTCCCGCCGGCCGCCTGCTGAAATCGCTCGCATGAGAAGGCGTGCTCGGGGCTCTGCTCCCGTCTCCGAGCCCACTGCCTTCCCAGCCCCTGGCCCGGTGCACAACCGACGTCGCCGCGCCCTGAGCCCGGGGGCCACCCCCGTGAGCGGATCCGGGCGGCATCCCCCGAGCGGATGAGGACGGTGGCCGGAATCGGTATGACCGGTGCCCGTGGATGCCGGGCAGGTCACGCGGCGGGGAGGCGGTGCCGTCGCGGAGCCGCGCCGGAGCGTCGGAGGCCTGGTGTCTAGGCCGCTCCGAGAGCCGCGATCGACGGTCTGCGCCGACGCGACCACGCATAGACGCACGACGGGGGTTCCTGATGATTATCGTTAGCCGGTACGCAGTGCCTGCGGTCCGTTCTTCCCGAACCCGTCGGCCTTCGGCCAAACGCTTTACACTCACCGGCGGACGGCGGCCGCCGTACTCGCGTCCGATCGAGGGCTGAAGGGATGCGGGATTCTCTGGCCGAGCGCAGGCGAACACGGTTCCGAAGAAGGCCCGTTGGTGGTCATGGGTCCACCAGGATTTTCGGCCGCCACATGGTGGGTTCGTTGATCCGGACACCCTCACCCAGAACTACCGCCCAGCCTCCTGCGGTCCAACACCGCTCCCGCGTACATCAAGATCTACGCCGAGCACGCCACCCACCAGTACACCGGCTCCCAGGGCCTGACCCTCATCGTCTGATCAAGCTCCAAGTGCCGCACCCGGGTAGTGTCCTTCGAGAGTTCCTGTGAGGGGCCGTGGCCCAGCGACTGGTCGGTCAGCTCCCAGTTGAGCGGACACGCATGGGTCGTGCTGGCCCGACCCGCACCCCACCGACCGCATAGTTGCGCGACCTCGTTTGATCAGCTGGGCAGACCTGCCGCGAGGTGCCGCTCCGCCAGGGCTTCGATGCGCGCCGAGCGCACGGTCTCCGCAGTCTCCGGAGGCTTCACCGAGACTGGATCACCGTAGGCGTCGATCTGGAAGTCGACCGGTTCAGGCGCGAATGTAGGCATGTCCACCACAAGCTTGCGCGGATACGGCTGGCCGTCGGCCTTGACGAAGACGGTCAGTGAGTTTCCCTCTTCGCCCTGGCGCAGAGGGACGAGGCGCTCACCCTTCTCCGTGACCACGGGCTCACGGTGGGCACGTTGGCCTGGTCCCGACAGCTGCTCGGCGATTGTGTGCAGGGCATTCAGGGCGCACAAGTCGACCATGCTCTTGCGGATCCTGCCGGCCCGGTCCAGCTCCAGCCATTTGCCATGGAGTCCCTCGTACAGCTCCTTCTCCTCTGCACCAAGGGTGCTGTTCGGCTCCAGGAGGCCGTCACTCCAGCGCATCCACGCACGGCCACCGCTCTGGACAGCGACGTGGAAGGCTTCGTTCTGCGCATCAACGCGGCAGTTCGCCTCACGGTCGACACTGATCTCGACACTGCTTCCCATGGCCACCGCAGCCCTGGCCGTCACACGCACCGATGACGCATCCCCGAACAGTCGAAGCGATTGCGACAGCAGTGCGCCGTTGGTTCCCTGCCTGTCCTTACCCGCGTCCCCTGCCCCGCTCCCGCAAGAAGTCAGCCCCAGTGCCACTCCCACCGCGCCCAGTACTGCCAGCCGTCTCGCCTTGCTCAAAACCACGAACCCACCCTTACCGCCCCATCACGTGCAGCCGCGACTATAGGCGAGCCCTTCGCCCCAGGAACAATCAGTCCAGCGGTCGCGGTTCGCGGCGTTCCGCGTCCAGGTTTCCATGCCCATCTCGGCTGCGGCGGGTTCTGTGAGCCGGATGATGTCCCAAGGCTCCAGTCCAAGCCGGTCCGGGACCTGCTCGAGTTCCTGTGGGGTGGGTGGCTGTTCCAGGGAGTGCCGCACTGTGTACTGGGCGCCTTCGGCGCCTTCGGCGTCGATCAGGGGCAGCGCTGAGCTGCACTTGGAGCAGGCTGGGTTGAACCAGTTTTCCATGCGTTGCTGATCTTCCGCCTGCGGGCGGCAGGCGAAGTGCTCGACGACGCGAGCCAGCTTGGACAGCCCGAGGACGCGAGCGCCGGGCAGGTAGCCGACGTGCGCCGTGCCGACGAACGGCAGCAGATGGTGCTCACATACTGACCGGACCGGTATCCGACGGGCCAGGACGAGTTCGGCATAACCCTCGTCGTTGGGGAAGGTGGCCAGGTCGAAGGTGCGGGGGCTGAGCAGTTCGGCATACGCGCGGGCCATCCGGCCCGGTGTGCCGCGCAGGCTCTCCGATGTCGTGTAGATGCCGAGCGCGGTGAGGAACTGGGTCGGCCGCCGCTTCGGCGGCGGCCAGGTCGACGCCGCCAGGCTCATGCACGACCCGCAGGGCAGGTCGTGCGGGTGCCGTCGCCTCCGCAGTGGCGTCTATTCGGGCGGTGGTGGGGGGCGTGCGCTCGGTCATGTCAGCTGCCGCCGATGCCCAGGGCGGTGAGCAGGACCAGGACCAGGGTGACGACTGCGAGCAGGCCGTGCGCCACCACTACGACAAGCGGGAAGTGCCGTTCGGCAGGAACGGCCGCTTCGGCTCCCGGTCCGCTGGCGGCCGGAGCCGCAATGACCGCAGTGCGGCTGCGGTAGACGGGGATCCAGCGGGCCAGCATCACGAACCCCAGGAGGGCGACGGGCAGCAGCAGGCCGAACGCGGTCCAGGCCAGAGCGGTCTTGTCGGCGACGACGTAGATGATCCAGACCACCAGTCCGAGCGCGGCGAGGGCGAAGTGCCCGAAGACCACCGGTGCGGGCAGTCGGCTTGTGCCGGACTGCTGCTGGCGGATTCCACCGCGTTGGATCCAGGTGCCGAGCATGTAGAAGCCGCCGAGGGCGGTGACCATCCAAGTGATCAGTGCGGCGATGTCCATGAGGAACTCCCCAAGTGATGCGATGCGATGTCGAAGGCAGCCAGAGGCGCCGGCTGCCGCGGGTGAGCGGGCCGGGTCACACAGCGGAGCGGCCGCCTGTTCGGCTGCGGCCAGGCGTGTACCCCTCTGCCTGGGTGTTCTCGTCGGCGACCCGTACGCCGTAGCGGTAGGCGAGCTTGCCCCCCAGGAACCCGGAGACGCCCAGGGCGGCCACGCTGATCGCCGACAGCACCAGTACACCGATGCCGACACTGCCGCCGTCGGTGTAGGTGCTGTAGCGCCACAGGAAGTTGACGGCATAGGCGACGGTCACCAGCAGGTTCAGCGCCATGTGGACCAGAGCGGTGCGGAAGGCCGGGGTGCCGGTGGGGATCGCGAACAGGTCGAGGAATCCCACCGTGGCCGCCAGCAGGGCACCGACCACGCCGACCGCGATCAGCCACTCGGAGGACTGGGTCAGGAAACCCGAACGGTGCACGACATGAGAGGCGATGTCGAACACCAGGCTGGTCACCCAGGCACCGATCGGCACGGTCACCAGGATCGGGTGGAACGGGTGGCCGTACGGGCCGGCGAGCGAGGCGGTGACCGGACGCTTCGCCTGCTGCATCTGTGACTGATCAGCCATCGCAACCTCCCATAGTTTCACCAATAAATCTTGGTTCTATTCAAGGGTGGCGTCAAGATGCCCAGGTGATCGGACTGAAAGAATGCTTGTGCCCGCGCTGATGGGAGTTACCGTGGTGGTGTGGCTTCTGATCCGACCCCGCGCGCCGACACGGCCGACCGCGCCATCGACTCCGTCAGCGTCCTGAGCGAGGACTCGCGGCGGCGCATGTTCCTCTTCATCCGGCGTGCCGGCCGCGCTGTCACCCGCGACGAGGCCGCCGCGAGTGTCGGCATATCCCGCAAGCTGGCCGCGTTCCACCTCGACAAGCTCGTCGATGCCGGCCTGCTCCGCGCGCGTTACGGAACCCCGGGTGGAATCCGCAAGGTCGGCAGGCAGCCCAAGGTGTACGAGCCCACCGACGCCCAGATCACCGTGAACATCCCCGACCGGCGACACGAACTCCTGGCCGACCTTCTCCTGGAAGCCGTCCTGACCGAGGGCGCAGACGAAAGCGCTGCGCAGGCAGCCATGCGTACCGCAGAACAACGCGGCCGGCGGATGGGCCAGACCGCGCGGGCTGAGACCCGCCCGGGCCGCCTGGGCCCCGAGCGCGGGCTGACCGCCTGCGAGCACCTGCTGGACGAATACGGCTACGAACCCGTCCGGGAAACCCCCACCCGGCTCCGGCTGCGTAACTGTCCCTTCCATCCGCTGGCCGCCAAAGCGCCCGACCTCGTGTGTGGCATGAACCAGGCTTTCCTCGCCGGCTACCTGGGCGGCCTCGAGGTCAGCGGGGTGCAGGCTGTCCTGGCTCCCGAGACAGGAGAATGCTGCGTGCGGCTGGGCACGAGCGACCCCGATCGTGATGACCCGATGGCCGAAGACCACTGATCCGACGCCGGCCCCTCCCCCTGCGGGCCGCCCCGATGCACGACACCGCCCACAGCGGAGGGATCGCGCGTAGGCAGACACGCTCCACGACACCGCGCGGGCTGCACCCGCAACTGGTTGCTCGCCCACCCGGGCCGGCACCGGCAATGATGCCGAACCCGTGGACGCGGGCGTGACGACTCCTGGGAAGGGGTGACGGCGAGAAGAAGGAGGCACGGGCTTGGCCGGGGCCTGTCTCCGGGGCCGGGGATCGACCACACCCAGCCGGTACCCGGATCGGCGACAGACGCTTCCCTGATCCGGGGGCTCAGGCCTCCGGCACCACCTCGTCCGCCTGCATACCCTTCTCGCCCTGCACCACGATGAAGGACACCTTCTGGCCTTCCTTGAGACTCTTGAAACCGTTCCCCTTGATCGCTCTGAAGTGCACGAAGAGGTCCGGCCCGGTCTCAGGCGTGATGAAGCCGAACCCCTTCTCGTCGTTGAACCACTTCACGGTGCCGGACTGCCGCTCCGCCATATCCACTCCCTCGAATCACGTACTCGGACTGGACGTGCAGGACGCCCAATGAGCTGATCATTCCGTATGGCGGGGACGATTCTGGGAATCTTCGACCTTGTCGCACAAAGTGGACGAAACCAGGCGATCGAACTCACCTGGCAAACGGCAAGATCGCCTGCTGTCGGAACCCCGTCGGCGCAACCTGGTTGGGGGCGGAGCGAAATAAACCCTCCTCAGGCTTGTACCAGTCCTATAGGTGATAGATGCCGCCAGTCTCCTATTTGCCGTCAAACGGGAGGAAGGATGGTGATGAGGCATACATCTCCTCACCAGTCCGCATGCAGCGCCCTCGCTTCGCCGGGGGCGCTGCATGCGCGTGAAGAACAGGGGAATGGCTTTGGCTGCAGAGCAGAACATCGAGCAGGAGATCGGCCGGCTGACGCTCGGGGACCCGATCACGTCCGTATCTCCCCTGCCGTATCCGGTGCCGGATCCGGACCAGAAGTGGGACCTGCCGCACGGTTTCGCGTGGGTCTACTACGGCGAGGGTTCACGCGGCGTCAGCCAGCCGGTCATCATGGCCGACGGGTTCAACCTGGGCAAGAGCGACCTGACCGCGCTCTACGCGGGCCTCAACCGGGACTATCCCCTGATCACCAAGCTGCGCAAGCAGGGCAGAACCGTCATCCTGGTCGGTTTCCAGGAGCGCACCGCCTCCATCCTCACCAACGCCGAGGCCGCGAAAGCAGCCATCCGGCGCGCCGTCGATGAGCGGGTGGACAGCAGCCAGCTGGCCGTCGGCGGCTTCAGCATGGGCGGCCTCATCACCCGCTACGCCTTGGCCGAGCTCGAGTCCGAGCACGTGGCCCACGAGACCGCGTTGTACTTCTCCTACGACACCCCGCACCGCGGCGGTGTGATCCCCATCGGGATCCAGGCGTTCGCCCACTTCATCCCCACCCTGCCGGGTCAGGGGCAGAACGACTTCGCCAAGCAGATCAACAGCCCGGCCTCGCGGCAGATGCTGTACCGGCACTACAACAGCGCGGACGGCACCAACCAGCAGGACCCGATGCGCACCGACTTCCTGCAGAAACTGGAAGACATCGGCGGCTGGCCTCAGGGTCCTCGCAAGATCGCAGTCGCCAACGGCACCGGCGACGGCACCGGCGTCAATGTCCCGCCCGGCCAGATGGCCCTGAAGTCAACCGGCGCCACCGTCTTCCCCGGTACCACCTTCTACACCCAGGCCACCGGGAACGGCGTCACGGTCGCCGAACTGAAGCGGCTGCTGCCGGCGGCCTCGAAGACCGTCAAGACCGACGACTTCCCCGAGTTCGACGGCGCCCCCGGCGGCACCCTCGACTCCTACGGAATCATCGCCAAGGCCCTGAAGGAAAAGGGCGGCACGACCGACCTGCGGCACCCCACCGTCTGCTTCGTCCCCTCGGTCAGCGCCGTCGCCATCCGCGACATCGGCAACCAGGACGACCTCTACGTCAAGATCAGCGGGCTCGACCCGGAGGAAAGCGAACTGGACGAGTTCCTGTGCTCCTCCACCACCACCGCCCACACGGAGATCACCGCCGAACTGTGCGAGTGGATCATGGAGCGGCTCCCGAAATGATCTCGCCGTCACACCTCGCGCCGATGGGCCCGTGACACGGTGGGGGCGTCCGCCCGTCCACGGCCACGCGCCCCCACCAGGCCCTGCTGGGCGAGACGGTCAGGTACACAGCCACCGCCACAACGGTCCAAGGGGTTCGAGGCGATGAAGGAGGGACTAGCGCAGGCACCAACAGCACCGGCTGATGGACGAGCTGCACAACCCAATTTTGGCGAGCAGTGGGCAGGGCTTGGACCGTCCGCGACGGGCCGGGGCAGGTTCGGGCTGTGACTCTGCTGCGACAGCAGGCAGGAGCGCAGGGTGGCGACAGAAGAACAAGTGACGCGAGAGAGCGGCGTTCTTGAGGACGGCAGCCGGGCGACACTCCCGTCACAGGAGGAAGTCGCCAAGGCGGAGGCGGCCCGCAAGGAGCTCGACGCGCGGGGCTACGACGTCTCGGTCAAGACGTTCTGGTGGGGCTTTGAGATCCACCTCAACGCTGAGGCGGCCGCGTTGGCGGGCGACATCGCGGAACTGATCGGTGACGTGGCGGGAGAGGCGCTGCCGTCGCCGATGAACAAGATCGTTGAGGCGTACTGCAAGATCAAGGCGTTGTGGATCAAGGAGGTTGGCAGCACTTACGGCTGCAAGCTGGTCTCTCCCTGGATCGCTCCGGGCATGCTCATTCCGATCAGCCTGAAGCCCAACGAGGACACCAACCTGTGGTGGACGGTCTTCGAGACCCGGGAGGAATGGAGCAAGGACGAGAAGTTCACCGCCCACCACAGCGCCTCGAATCCGGCGCTGGCCGAGCACCAGGGCAGGCTGTACTGCGCCCACCGCGGCTCCCCGTCCGACTCCAGGCTCTGGTGGACGGTCTACGACCCGGACAAGGGATGGAGCGAGGACACTTTGTTCGGGGCGCATTCGAGCGAAGGCGGACCGGCACTGGCCTCCTTCGAGGGGCGGCTCCACTGCGTGCACCGGGGCAGCGGCAACGACAAGGACCTGTGGCACACCACCTTTGACCCGGCCACCGGAAGGTGGAGCACAGACACCCGTCTCGGCGCCCACTCCAGCTCCGTGGGCCCAGCCCTGGCGGTGTTCAACGGCAAGCTTCACTGCGTCCACCGGGGCAGCGATTCGGCGCACCTGTGGCACACCACCTGGACCTCATCCACGGGATGGACCCGCGACGTCAAGCTGAACGTCGGTACCTCGGCGAACCCGGCCCTGGCGGTCTACGACGGCAGGCTCCACTGCGTGTACCGCGGCAACAACACCACAGCCCTGCAGCACATCAGCTACAGCACCAGCGCCGGATGGGGTACCGAGCGCCAACTGGACGCCCATCACAGTTTGGAAGGGCCGGGCCTGGCAGTGTTCGACAGCAAGCTGTACTGCATCCATCGCGGCCACGGCGGCAACGACCAGAAACTCTGGTGGGCCACCTACACCACCAACGGCGGCTGGAGCACCGACAAGCAGTTCCCCGCCCACTCCAGCGGAGCCGGCCCCGCGGTGATCGCCTACCGCGACAAGTACGGGGACAAAAACCAGCTCCTCGTCGTCCACCGCGGCTACGGCAACCGCGCCGCCGGCACCGACACCGCCGGAGACGAAGCACGCCTCGCCGAAGAACAACGCGCATGGGCCGCAGAAGCGGCCACATCCAGCACCGGCCACTCGATGTAGACGGCCGGACGCGGACGGCCCCGCACCGCGGGAGTACCGGAGTGCGGGGCTGTGCGGCGGGCGGGGCGGCGGCCTCACGCATCCTCGGTCGGCAACAGCATATGACCGTCTGGAACGCAGGCGTCGCGGGCGTGGTCCTGCACGGCCCTGGTGTGTTCCACCGCCTGATGGTCCTCCAGGAATCACGTGTATGCACGTCTGCGCCGTGACCAGCGGCGGCAGCCAACGCATGCCATCGCGAAGCGGTCCGTGAGCGTGCCAGCGGCCCGGTTCGCAACGAGGGACCGGCTTGGCGGTCCGCTCCCCGTGGTCGGCCCGGAGGCGTTGCAGAGCCGCCGTGTAGGAGATGCCTTCCTCGGGGCGCAGCCAGTATGGGAACGAACAGATCCCCGGGATCTCGGAATGGACCGCCACTGGACCCGTGCCAAGCCGAACGGGAACGCTGGGAGCGAGAATTCACCGGGCGCCGGCGATCAGCGCCACCAGGAGCAGCCCTTCGACGAGGGGGAGCGCCCAGCGGGGCCCCAGGCGCAGGTCGTCGGGCAGCAGCAGGGTCAGTACCGCGGCGGCGATGACGGCTGCGGCCATCGGCCAGCGGGCCTCACCGTACGGCGCCTGCCGAGGCTCGTGCCGACTGCTCTCGTCACGCGTGTGCTGTCCGGTCATGTTCGGCTGCCGTCCGGGGTCAGGCCGGTGCGGCGGGTGCAGTGGCGGGCCGGACTCTGTCGTGTCCTTTCGAGTGCCATCGCCTCCTTGTGTGGAGGGCTGCCGTGTCGGCCTCGTGTGACACGCAGAGCGGTTGACCAGCGTCGCTGCCTCTCGTCCGGCCGGCGCGAGGGTGTGCCGGCCGGTCGTTCTCAGCCGCCCGGGCCAGGCGAAGACGCGGGGATCGGTCCGGGGTTTCGGTGGGTGGCCGGGTCAGCGTGGGTTGGGTGCGTTCACGCGGACTGCCACCAGGGCCGCGTCGTCGCTGCCGTTGGGGAGGAAGTTGGCGAAGAGTTCGGTGCAGGCCTCTTCGGGGTTGGTGCCGATGTCGCCGACCAGTTCGGCGAGGGCGTGCAGGGAGTGTTCGAGGTCTTCGTGGCGGCGTTCGACCAGTCCGTCCGTGACGAGGACGAGCAGTGATCCGGGTTCGACTGTGACCCGGTGGGCGGGCGGGTGGGTCAGGCCGAGGCCGAGGAGGGGGGCCGTGTTCGCGGATGTACCGGGTGGTGCCGTCGGGGTTGCGGATCGGGGGTGGCAGGTGTCCGGCGTTCGCGATGTGCAGGATGTCGGAGTCGGCTTCGATGAGGATGACGCAGAGGGTGACGCTGGCGCCCGGTCTCACCGAGGTCAGCAGGTGGTCGCGGTGGGACAGGATGGCCCGCGGTGGGGGTGTCCTTCGGTAGCGTAGCCGCGCAGTGCGTGGCGGACCTGCCCCATCACCATGGCCGCGTCGAGTGAGGGGCCGGCGACGTCGCCGACGGCCACCACGAGTCCGGCGGGGGTGGTGACGGCCTCGTAGAAGTCGCCGCCTATTTCGGTGCGTTCGCTGGCGGGCAGGTAGCTCCTCGACGAGGAGATCGCCGTCGAGCGGGACGCCGTGTACGGCGCCAAGGAGAACTTCGACGACCTGCCCATGAAGCTCCTGCAGGAGTGGCGCGCCCGGCTGGCCGCCCATGCTGGCCAAAGGCCACCGCACCGGGATCACCCGCCCGGTCGATGACGTCCGTCCCACCCGCGCCACCGGCTTCCCTGCCCGGTGCGGACTCACCCGTCTGCGATTCCTTTCCGCGCTCCTCGGTGCCGGACTCCAACCACCTGGCGACCGAAACCGACCTGGAGGTAAGGGAGTTACGGGCGTAGCCTCGTACGGCTCCGCCGCGACGGAGCGCTACGGAGGTCAGCGCACGTGGAAATCGCCCTGGAGGTCAGCGGTACCGCCGAAGACTCCTACGAGCTGCGGCAGTGGCTGCGCGGCGACCCGGAGCTGCGGCCGGCCGTCGTCCCGCTCGTCCCCGCGTCGCCGGCGCCCGGATCGATGGGCGGGCTTGGCGCGGTCATCGAGCTGCTGCTCCAGCCCGGCGGCCTGACCGTGACGCTGGCGGCCGGCGTGGTGGCCTGGCTGCAGACCCGGCGCGGCAGCCAGACCGTGACGATCACCAAGCCTGACGGCACTCAGGTCGTCGTCACCTCCCAAGGCGTGCGCGGTCTCACGCCGGAGAGCAGCGGAGAGCTGGCGCTGGAGGTGGCGCGGGCCCTGGAGGAGCCGGCGCGGCAGACCTCGGATCCCGAGAACCCCTGAGCCGTGACGGAGAGATGGGGGGATCTCGCCGGACCTGCCTGCCGCGCCGTCGTCGTCGGCACCGGACGGCAGGGCGCGGGCGAGCGCGGCGGCCCGGGCGGCGGCGTGCGGCTCGCCGACCTCCCGAGCGCCGCGCACACCGCGCGGGAGCTGGCCCGGGTGCTGCGCGAGCGGTGCGGGATGGCGGCGGGCCGGGTCACCGAGCTCATCGACCCGGCCGGCCCGACGGAGGTGCTCGCCGCGCTCCGCGACGCCGTCGAGGCGGCGGCGGGCGGCGTGGTGCTGTTCTGCTTCACCGGGCACGGCCTGCTCGGCCCGGGCGGTCAGCTCTATCTGGCCACCGCGGCCACGGTGCGGCCCGACGACACGGTCACCGCCGTGCCGTACGCCGAGGTGCGCAATCTGCTCGGCGACGCGCCCGCCCGCGCGGTCGTCGTCCTCGACTGCTGCTTCTCCGGCCGGGCCGCGGCCGCCCCAAGCGACGCCCACCGCGACCCGTACGCGACCGCCCGCCCGCCCGGCAGCTTCCTGCTCGCCTCGGCGACCGGCTACGCCGCCTCCTTCGCGCCCGTGGACCAGCCGTACACCCTCTTCGGCGGCGAGCTGGTGCGGCTCCTGGCGGACGGCGATCCGAGCGGGCCGCGCTGGCTCACCCTGCTCGACGTCTACCGGATCCTCGACCGGCGCTTCCAGGGCGGCCCCGCCCGCCCGTACGCGGACGGCGTGGGCCGGGCCGCGGATCTCGTCGTGGCGCGAAACGCGGGCTCTCCGGCACCCCCGGAGGAAGCCGACGTGCCCGCGGGCGGCGGCCCCTGCCCGTACCCCGGCATGCGCCCGTTCCTGCCCGAGCAGCGCCATCTCTTCTTCGGGCGCGAGGAGCTGGCCCACGGGCTGCTCGACCGGGTGACGCACGGCGACGGGCCGGTGGTGCTCGTCGGCGCCTCCGGGGCCGGGAAGTCCTCGCTGCTGCGGGCCGGGCTCGTCGCCGGCCTCGAGGAGCGGGGCACGGGACGGGTGCTGCTGGTCGACGGGCCGGGCGCGCGGCCCTTCCGCACCCTGGTCGAGCGCTGGGCGCGGGCGGTGGACCGACCCTTCGAAGAGGTCGAACGGGAGCTAGGCGCCGGGCGGTTCGGGACCGACGGGCCCAAGGTCCTAGTGATCGACCAGCTGGAGGAACTCTTCACCGACTGCGCGGACCCGGAGGAGCGGGAGCTGTTCGTCCGGGCCGTCTCCGGCGCGGGAGCGGCGACCGGTCCGCGGATCGTTCTCGGTCTGCGGGCCGACTTCTACGAGCCCTGCATGCGCGACGCGCGGCTCGCCCGCATGCTGCGGGCCGGACAGTTCACCGTCCCCGCCATGTCCGACGAGGAGTTGCTCGCCGCGATCGAACGGCCCGCCGCGCACGCCGGCCTGCGCCTGGAGGACGGGCTCGCCGGCCATCTGCTGCACGAGCTGCGCCGGGAGGCGCCCGCCGGCGAAGCCGACTCCGTCGCGCTGCCGTTCCTCGCCCACGCCCTCCAGCAGACCTGGGCCCGGCGCCGCGGCACCCAGCTCACCTTCGCCGGGTACGAGGCGGCCGGCGGCATCCGCGGCTCGGTCGCCCGGGTCGCCGACGAGCTGCACGACGCGCTGGACCCGGCGGGCCGCGAGCGGCTACGCGAACTCCTCCTGCGCATGGTGACGTTGGTCGACACCGAGGGCCGGGCCGCCCGCCGCCGCCTCCCAGTCCCGGAGGCGGAGGGCGAGGCCGAGCGGGAGGACCGCGAGCTGCTCGACCGGCTCGCCGACACCCGCCTGGTCGTCCTCGACCGGGGCGAGGCCCAGTTGTGCCACGACTCGCTGCTCCACGGCTGGCCCCGGCTGCGCGACTGGATCCGCGACGACCGGGTGCGGCTGCTCGTCCTGCGCCGGGTGGGCGACGCGGCCGACAGCTGGGCGGAGGCGGACCGCGAGAAGAGCGCCCTGTACCGCGGCGACCAGCTGGCGGCGGCGCGCCAGGAACTCAGGGGCGAGGGCCCCCGACTCCGGCCCGTGGAGCGGGACTTCCTCGCCGCCAGCGACCGGGCCGAGCGCCGCACCCGTCGGATCCGCACCGGCGTCGGGGCGGTCGTGGCCGCGCTCGCCGTCCTCGCCTCCTTCCTCGCGGTGCGGGCCGACCGCGCCCAGCGCGACGCCGAGGCTCGCGAGAGCGTCGCCGTCGCCGAGCAGCTGGCCGCTCAGGCCGACACCATGCGCGATCGCGACCCGCAGACCGCGCTGCGCCTGAGCCTCGCCGCGTACAGGACCGCCGACACCAGCACCACCCGCTCCAGCCTCTACGCCGCCTACCTCTCCCGGCCGCAGGTCGACCTGCGCGGTGACGTCCGGCAGCCGGTGGTCGCTCTGACGTACGGGCCCGGCGGCCGCGTCCTCGCCACCAGCCAGCGCACCGGCGTCGTCCGCCTCTGGGACCTGAGCCGCCCGACCGCACCGGTGCGCGGCGCCGCCCTGGAGCAACTGCACGGCACCGCGCCCCTCGCCTTCTCCCCGCGCTCCCCGCTGCTCGCCGCGCTGAGCACGAACGCGCTGACGCTGTGGGACGCGGCTGATCCCGCACACCCGAAGCGGCTCGGGGCCCTGAAGCTCGCCAAGGAACAGTCGTACAGCCTTACCTTCAGCCCGGACGGGCGGACCCTGGCTGCGGGCGGGGAGAACGGGCGGCTGCGGCTGTGGGACGTCTCCGTGCCGTCCGCTCCGCGCCCGCTGTACGACAGGAAAGTCGCCCGGGCCCACCTGATGGCCGTCACATTCAACCGTGACGGGCGTTTCCTCGCCACCGGCAACGGCGTGAGCGAGGACGCCTCCGGCAAGGAGCGCCCGGCCGAGGTGCGGCTGTGGGACGTCCGCAATCCTGCCCGTCCCGCCCTCCTCACCACCGCCACGGCCGACTCGGTGATGGCGGTGGCCTTCCACCCGAAGCGGGACACGCTCGTGGCGACCGGCGGCGAGAGCGCGATGGCCTGGTGGACAGTCCGGGACGGCGGACGGCGGCTCGCCCGGATCAAACCCACGGACTCGTTCGAGAACAGATGGGGTTACGGCAGCAACCTGCCCTCGCTCGGCTTCAGCCCCGACGGCTCCGCCCTCGCCGCCGCGTATGGCGCCCGGCCGGGCCGGGCCGCCATCCGGAGGGTCGCCGAACGCGACGGACCGGAGCTGCTGTCCTCGGTGAACGAGCGCGGCTCGGTGCCGAGCGGCGAGCCCGCGCAGGCGGTGGCCTGGAGCCCCGACGGGGCCTACCTCGCGGTGGGCGACGTCGGCGGCAACGTACGCCTCTGGCCCGAGCACACGCCCGGACTCGCCCTCCGGGGGACCCTCGCCGACGGAGACCCGGGGGCCTATCCGTACACGCGGGACGGCCGGTTCGTCCTCACCCGCGAGACGGTCGTCGGCTCCCTGCAGAGCGTGCCGCGCGTCTGGGACATGAGCGGGGCGGACACCGTGCGCGGGCGGTCGCCGAAGCTGCGGTTCACCGTGCCCAGACCGTGGGAGGCGCAGTACTTCCTGCCCGGCCGCGACCGGCCGGTGCTGCTCGCGCACCGCTGGACCGAGGGCACCGACGAGCACGCCTTCCGGATCTGGGACCTCGGCGGCGACGGGCCGCCGGTGGCGGGCGCCGAGATCCCGGTGCGCTCGCCGAACGTGCGCACCGCCATCTCCGAGGACGGCCGGCTGCTGGTCGTCGGGAGCTCATCGGAACCGAAGGCCGCAATCTGGGACCTGAGCGACCCGATCCGGCCGGTGCGGCGCGCGGTGATCCCGGTGACGTCCTCGGCCGAGCCCGAGAGCATGGTCTTCATGGGCCCGAGAGCGCTTGCGACCGTGGAGGCCGAGGGCCGCGGCCGGGGCCCCGACCTACGCCTGTGGGACCTGAGCGACCCCGCGCACCCGTTCCGTGTGCCCGAGCCGCTGAAGGGCGCGGCTATCGCCCGGGCGACCTACGTCCACTCCCTACGGCTCCTGCTCACCGACGGCGACGCCCAGACCGCCAGGCTGTACGACCTGCGGCACATTCGGCACCCAAAGTCCGTGGGGACGCTCCCGGCCGCCTCGGGCGGCTACACCCCGGTCGGCGGCGGTCTGCTCGCGACGACCCTCCAGGACGGCACCGTACGGTTCTACGACATCCGCGACCCGCGCCACCCGGTGCTCCGGCACGCCCAGCGCCTCGACCGGGAGGTCACCGCCATCACGCCCGACCTCGACGGCGGCCGCGTGCTCACCGCCGAGCCGTACCGTGTCTGGGACGTCGCCGCGGACGGCAGGTGGCGCATGCCCGCCTTCGCCACCCTTCAGGGCGTGCGGAGCGTGGACCTGCTGCCCGGGCGAACGCCGTTCATGACGGTGGTGGCGGACGCCCGGTTGAGCGACCGCGGCCCGGAGTACACCTACCTCCTCGACCGCGATCCGCGGAAGGTCTACGACCGCCTCTGCGCGACCCACCCGCTGGGCGTCGAGCCGGACCAGTGGAAGACCCTCTTCCCCCAGTTCGACTACCGCCCCTCCTGCTGACAGGGCTCGCGCGAAACCGAGGGAGCGGCGGGGCAAACTTCGAGCGCAACCGCGAAGCGATAGCAGAGTCAGAGTCCCTGGGGGAGGGCAGCCCAGGTGATCGCCGCAGCGGTGGGAACCCTCCTGGGAGCACTGGCGCTGGCACCCAGTGCCTACGCCAACACACAAGCGGAGGTCCCCTGGTTGACCAGCTCCCCACTGTGGAACCTCCTCATTTGCCTCGGCGCGAGCGCGCAACTGGGGATCTTCTCCGCTCTTGACCCCCACGGTCCCCGTACTCTGCGCTTCGAACGCGTACGCCGCCACTCGGACGCTGTTGCCGAATTCAGGGCCGCGCTGCGTTCCTTGCTGTGGTTGGTGAACTGGAACGTTGCTGCAGTGGGCAGCTTCTTCATCACCCTTCAGACCCGGCCGGCCGTCACAGCCCGATTAACCACCGACGAGACCGCGCCGTTCTGGCCGGAACAGGTGGTCTTGGCCATCGTCATCCTGTGGGTGGCTGTTCCCGCACTGCTGCTCCTTTCTCGGCTCGGCAGCACAATGGTGAGTGGCTGGGTCGTCGTGACCGACAAACGGCCACTCCTCACAGCCCATCACTCCGATGCCGCGGAGCCCGGGGAGCCTCTCACGCCGCTGCGCCACAATCTGCTGACAGCTGCGGTGGCCGCAGGCGCACTGATCGTCCTCTACACGGGCCACGCGGCGTTCAACCTTCCCGGCTGGGCCGGCATCACCACGAACGTCTTGATCCTGCTGTGCTACGCCCTCCTCCTGGAGCCTGCCCGCTGGTTCGTGTGGTTCTTGACCTTTCGCCTCCGGCGCCATGGCCGTTTGCCTTGGCGCACTGGTGCGTTCCTCAACTGGGCCTACGAATCAGGCCTATTGCGCATCACCGGCTCCGCCTACGAGTTCCGCCACGGTGAACTCCGGGACTGGCTGATGTCCCGTCAGCCTTCTGCGGACTGACCGGCGGGTTACAGACTCCACACACGGACACAATGCGGTCGGAGAGGCGACCACGACCCACTGTGACAGCTCCGACCACCCGTCTCTGGGCCGCGAAAAAGGGGCACTGCCCGGACCGAATCCGATCGGCCGCGGCAAGAACGGATCGAATATCCACCTGATCACGACCGGAACGGTTCTCCTGGCTCGTTGGCTGCAGGTGCCTGCAACGCCGGTCCTGGCCACCGCCATCCTTGACCGGCTCCTCCACGACTGCGAAGTGATCTCCATCAACGGCCCCAGCTACCGGCTGAAGAACCGCCTCGCCGCCATCGAACGCAACACCGACGCGGCCTGAGCCGGAGGCTTCTCGCCGACCCTACTCGTCGAGGAACTGATACGCCCCGCTCGGGGTTCCGATCAACACGATGCCGTCGCGAACCTGCCACTCGCTCATGCCATGGGACTCGTGGCTGACGAGGAACAGTCCGGTGATCAGGTCATTGTCGTCGTCGGAAGCCGGGACCCGCGCCACACGGCGCAGTTGCTCCAGGAACCAGTCGGCGGACTGCGCGCGCATCTCGGCCCCGAAGAAGACCCAATTGGTGAAGTTGTACTGCCTCGCGGGAAAGCCCCAGCCTCCGCCATATGTCCGATCGGGATCGTCCGCTCCTACGATCTCCTTGACTTGGACGAGCTGCCGGTCATCGCACTCCAGCCAGCCCCTGATCCGGACAAACACGCCCACGACGACCGCCCCCATACTCCAGGCGCCGTTCGCTGGGCGCCGCCTCCGACGTCGTCGCACCATAGGCGCGGTCGGATTGATCTAGCAAAGCGCTAGCTGCCGCCAGGTGCAGCCGGTCGTCGCCACGAACAGGATCGCGACCAGACACTCCCGGTCGCCGGCACGCCGACGTCCAGCGCCCTGCGGACGCACCACCAGTTTCTCCGGCACCACGCGCCGAATAGCGCGAACCGGCTGCCCGGCATCATCATCCTTCGCGGTCGCGTAGGCGCCGGAGCCTTCGGCCTTGGCGAGCAGCGCAGGAGGGCGCCGGTGGCTCCTTCCATGCCCCCTCACCAGGCGCATTACCCGCAAGCATGCATCCCAGCCCGAGAGGCGAGAGAGGTCAGGACTGCGCGCTCCGGAACACGAGGTAACGACTGAAGGCTTCGTAGCTGTCGGGGGTGAAACGCCACTCCAGCAGGGCCGGGCCGAGCTCCGGCTCGGTCAGCCAGCCATACCAGGCGACCTCATCGGGATCGGGGACTACGGCGCCCGGCACCATGGCTTCATGCACGCCGAGCCAGTGAGGGCTCAAAACAGCGGCGAGGTGGGCGGCAGGAGGGTGACGCGGTCGGCAGTGGTGCGCTCCCGTATCTGTTCGAGGCGGTGTTGGACGTCGGTGTAGAGGCTGCGATCCGCTGCCCACGAGCGAGCTCGGCAGGCGCGGGAGCTGGACCCTTCGTAGATTGAAGAGCGAGCCACTGGCAGGAAATGCGTGTGAAACCCGAGATCGACTACCCAGGGGTGTTCGCCGCCCTTCCGAGCCCGTGCCTGGTGCTCGGCACGGACCTGGTGATCGCCGACGCCAACGCGGCCTTCTGCGCGGTGACCGGGCGGACCCGGAATGAGCTGGTCGGGCAGTATCTCTTCGACACCTTCCCCGACAATCCCGCTACCCCGGAAGCCGACGGGGTAGCGACGCTGAAGGACTCACTGCACCGTGTCCTGTCCTCCCGCCAGACGGATCACATGGCGTTGCAGAAGTACGACGTCCCGGTCGCCGGCAATCCCGGGGTCTTCAAGGAGCGGTGGTGGACCGCGATCAACGTGCCTGTCCTCGGCCCGGACGGAGATGTCGCCTGGATCATCCACCGGTCCGAGGATATGACCGACGTCGTCCGCGCCCGCCGCACAGCGGACCTGCCGTCGGTGAGCCCCGGCCGGGAGGCCGCCATGGAAGCCGAGCTGTACTCCCGGGCACGGCAGCTGCAGCGGCTGAACGAGGAACTGCGGCAGGCCCATGCCCGGGAACGGCACATCGCCGTCGCCCTCCAAGAAGCCATGCTCCACTCCCCCGACCTGGCTCGGCACCCGGATGTCGCCGTGCGCTACCTGCCCGCGACCGGATCACTGAACGTGTGCGGCGACTGGTACGACGCGGTGGACCTGCCCATCGACCGCTTCACGGTCACAGTCGGCGACGTGGTCGGCCACGGGCTGATGGCCGCCACCGTCATGGGCAGGCTCCGCAGCGCGCTGAGTGCTGCCACACGCGCTGTTTACGGCCCTGCCCAAGCCCTGGAGGTCCTGGGACTGTATGCGCGCTCCGTCGAGGGAGCACTGGCCGCGACCGCGGTCGAGGTCCTCGTGGACTGCCACAGCCACCTGCTCTTCTACAGCAGCGCCGGCCACCCCCCTCCCGTGCTGCTGCACCCGGACGGGACCTGCGAGCTGCTCGACCAGGCCACCGACCCCCCGCTGGGTGCCCGCCCCGAACACGTCCCCCGCCCCCAGGCCACCGTGACCTACGCTCCCGGCGACACTTTGATCCTTTACACCGACGGCCTGATCGAACGCCGCGGTGAGGACATCGACGTCGGCCTGTCCCGGCTGACCTCCACGCTCGCCACCTGCACCGCCTTCAGCGCGGAGCACCTCGCCGACGCCCTCCTCGCCCGCCTAGACGTCGCCAGTGGCGCCGATGACGACATCGCCTTGGTCGTCGTCCACCTGGACCGAACGACCAAGCGGTAGTGACCGGCCGGGTCAGCATCGGTGAAGCATCGGCGACTCCCTCCTCGACTGAAGCCCGCTCACCACAGGCGCCCGCTACTACACAAGAAAGCTGCGGCACCAGGTCCCAACTGTGCTCCGCGCGCCAGGATTTACTCGCGCCCGCGAAGGCATGACCCGTCGGTCTCGGGCAACCAGAAGGAAACCAAAAGGAGAGAAAAGAACCTCATCGCAACAGGTTGGGAGATGTCGATGTCGTCCTACAGCACAGGCACGCACAAGACGAGCCGGACGAGCGGACTGGCAATCGCGGGACTGGTCTGCGGCATCGTCGGCCTGTTCATCCTGCCCATCATCCTGGGGCCGCTGGCCGTCGTCTTCGGAGCCGTGGCGCTGCGCCAGACCGGCTCCGTTATGGCGAAGTGGGACATCGGCCTCGGAGTGCTCGACATCCTTCTCATGATCGTGATGTTCGTCATCGCCGCCAATAACGGCGGCAGCTTCACCTGGCACATCGGCTGACCTGCACACCCTGGCCGCGGACGGACTCTATGCACCGCCGCGAGGGAATACGCACCTGCGCCGCCTCTCGGCCCCGCCGGGGGCGGCGTCGGCATGAGCGGACGGCGGCACCGGCGCTCCGGCCGGCCTCTCGGCCGCCCTCATGGCCGGTGCAACCGCGTGCGACGTGGCCAAGGACACCCCCGCATCAGACGAGGTGACTGCCACCGCTCACGCATCCCTGTCCGCCTGGCAGACCGGTGACCTGGACAAAGCCGCCCTGCTGACCACAAACCCCCGCCACGCGCGAACCGAATTGGCTGCCTTCCGAGACACGACCGGTGTCACGTCCCCGTCGCTGACGCCCGAGAGCACTAACGGTGACACCGTGCCTTTCACGGCCACGGCCCACCTCTCCTACCTCGGTAGTGAAGCAACGTGGAAGTACGCCTCTAAGCTGTCCGTGGTGAGTGACAAAGCCGCCGGCGACCCACTGGCACAGTTTCGTGATCAATCCAGCCCTGTCCGACGGCGGCGGCGGCTACACCCTGCAGCCGTTCGCAGGGTCAGACACGCCCGTCACCACCGACCGCCATGGAAAGCGGCTGACCGCCCGCGACCACCCAGGCCTCGCTCAAATCCTGACGCCACTACAACGCCGCTACGCCAACACAGCTCAAAAGGGTCTGGGCATACGACTTTCCTCCGCAGGCGATGGCGGCAGCGGACACATTGTCCCCCCTCAGCGGGGGGAAAAGCAGCTCAGGTCCCCACGCGGCTGGTCCGGCGGAGAGGGCAGGATTCGAACCTGCGTGGACCCCGAAAAGGGGTCCGACCGTGAGGCGAGCTCGCTGGTCCCCGATCAACCGCTCCGGGCACCTCTCCCTGATCCCGGCTGCCGGTACTGCCCGGCTTCCGTTCACTGGACCGACTGTGGCAGGACCCGCTGACCGCACCCTGACACGGGCTGCCAGCAGAGTGTCCGCCAGTCCGCGAGAGCGCTGCCCCCGGTCCAGGTTCAGCAATCCGGTGGTCTGAGGCTGCCGCCCACTCTGCGGCCCGTGATGGCAAGGCGCGGGGTTACTCGCTCCTCGCACTGCGGTGGCGCGGGGTCGAACAGGTCTTGCGCCCCGAGGAGGGTGAGCAACCTGTCGATCACCGGGTTGCTCGTGCGGATGACTACCGTCTTGCCCTGCTCCAAGGCGCTGCGCCGGAGGTCGAGGAGGACGTTCAGGCCGGCACAGTCGCAGAAGTCCAGCCGGCTCAGGTCCAGGTCCACTCCACTTGTCGGGCCGGCGAGCACTTCACCCAGGTCCTCACGAAGCCCCTTACTCGAGTCGAGGTCGAGTTCCCCTCGGACCGTCACCCGTATCCGGTCGCCGCGCCAGGTGCACGACATGCCCGCCTGGCCCGGCGGCAGCGGCTCGTCGTTCTCGGTGTACTGACTGGGCCGACCCGACGTTCTGAGGGGCAGGCCCTGCTCGCACTGGTCATGCATGGCTCACTCCCTCATGCGCCATTGAAGTCCGGGGCAACGTTGCCCTCCGCGACCCAGACACGTCAACTGATGCATGAACTGTAGTACGTGTTTTTGTGTGCGTGAACACTGAGTCGGTAAACTCACGGCATGGATGGAGCGCCCGAGCCACACAATGGATGGACTTTCCTGACGAACCACGCCCGCGTACTGGCTGCCATCGCGGACAACCAGAACGCTCGGATCAGGGACATCGCCGCGCACTGCCGCCTCACCGAACGGGCGGTGCAGAAGATCATCGCCGACCTGGAGCAGGACGGTTACCTCTCGCACACCCGCGAGGGACGCGGCAACACCTACCGAATCGACCCCACCAGGATCCTTCGCCATCCCGCCGAAGCCAACCTCGGCGTGACCGTGGCCTCACTCCTCTCCCTGCTCGCGCAGGACGAAGCCCACCGCACCGGGCCATCCACCCAGCGAGCGACCGCGCCGGCGTGACACGACTGATTCTGTCCCCCAACCGCGTCGCACTCACCGCCGCAAGGCCCGGCGTCGCAGCGGCTGGTGGAGTTCGCGCGCAACGTGGCCGGACCGGGCAAGTGGGGGATCGCGTCGCTGCCCGGGAGCCGGGCGGCGCTATGCCCGAGCAGGGCTCCGGCGGTGTTTGCGAGTACCGTGGCGAGCAGTCCCACGCAGCCCGAACAAGACGCCCGCGGCTGCGCTCAACAAAGTGCTTCTCCGGCCCCGGCCGCGGGGCCGGCAGACGCCGGTCGCAGCACCTCCCCGTCGCTGGGGCCTGTCGCGCAGGACGCTTTGAGCGGTCACCAGGGTGATCCAGGACCCTCATCGGGGACCCTCGGGCGTCGGCTGCCGGAAGTCGGTGAGCGGCGTGTCTGAGAGCAGGCGGGCGAGGTCGAAGGTGGCGGGGTTCGTGTCGGCGGCCAGGAGCAGCAGTCGCAGGGGTTGTGGGTGCAGGCCGGTGACGGTCGTGCGGCGGCCGCGGCCATCGGGCTGGGTCGGGGTGAGCAGCAGGTGCAGGCCGGCGATGTCCATGAACGGCGTGTGGCTCAGGTCCCACAGCAGGTCGGTCACACGTACCGGGAGCGTGTCGGCAGCGGCGCGCAGCGGGGGCAGGGTGTCGAAGTCGATGTCCCCGTGCGGGGTGATACGGGCCGTGGTGCCGTCGCTGGTGGTGGTGATCCTCATGCTGGGCGCCCCCTTTCCGGGGGTTGGTGAGCCCAAAGGCGAAGCACCCTCCCAAGCAGGGGGGTGAACGACGATGGCGGGGGCCGGGTGCCCGTGGTGGGGGCAACGCCCGGCTCTCCAAAAGGCCGACCCTTCCCAAGAGGAGCGGTCGGCCGGTCTCGTTGTGTCCCCCCCACCGTCCCACACTCACGCGCCCGACCGCGATCCCCATCCCCGGCAGACAGCCTGGCTGCTCGCAGAGGGAATCACCGGTGGCAAACGGCTCTTCGACCCCGGCCGCATCCCTGCCCTGATCTCACGTAGGTGTCCGTTACCAGCCTCTTGCCAGGATCAGTCCACTCGGCGCAGGTGACCCCACCGTCGCCAAGTCCAAGCCAAGCGGGGCGTTCGGTGTGCAGGCGCGCGGCGTCACGCAGGGCGCCGTCCTCGTCGGTAGGCCACGACCAAGGCGACCAGGGCACCCGCGCCGGCCACCACGCCGAAGGAGAGCTTGACCAGGTCAAACAGTGTTTTGGAGTTCAGGCGTTGCTCGGGCTTCAGCCCGCGTACGTCGAGCAGGTTCTCCGGGACGGATCAGAGATGGCGACCGGCTGGGTGGACAGGGCCGAAGCCGATCAGTGGCGCCAGGAAGTGCGACAGATCCTCCAAGCACTCGAAACACCCGCTGATCATTGATTGTGACCGCTTCACGGAAGCCGTGCCAGAACCACTTCAAGTGAACAAAGCCACCGAGCTAATCACTGACCGTTGCAGGTCGGCGCGGGAGCCCCGACGGCGACGGCGACGGCCACGGCCACGGCCACGGAGCACGGTGACAACCTCCCGCGACGTCAAACGAACATCTCGCGTACTTGCCGCGTGCAGGAGACGTGCCCTCATCCGGCACGGGGCGTGCGTCGGCGCCGTACTCGGCACCCCGGGGCAAACACGGCGCAGCTGCGTCACGTCCCGTACGGCGTTTCCGCGGGCCACCTTGCAAGATTGTTTAGGTAGGCGGTCCACAAGGGCTGTCGGCCATGTCGCTGCTCGCCGCCTGTCGGCCGTTTGTTAGCGCGGTGCGGATCCACGTCTTCCCGAAGCCGGCTGGGCCTGTGACGTCGCGGGGTAGGTGGAAGATGCCCGGGTTCTCGGCGACACGATGGGGCTGTCCGGGAAGGTGCTGGCGACGAGAGCACCGGCGGCAACGGCTCCGGCCCCGTCTACGCCATCGACGCGCTCTCCCGAATCGGTGACTTGCTGGAACGCCCGCTCCAGCACGTCGATGACCTGCCGGTGGGCGAGCCCCTCAAGTCCATCGACGAAGTCTGCGGCGAGGTCGCTGTCGAACGGACCGGTTCCCCACGTTCCCATGCGTGGCTCCTGACACGACTGTCTTGGACGAAGGCATGGTTCCAGGAGCCACTGACATCGGTCACGGTGCCAGGAGTTGGCGCCGCCAGCATGCGTCCCCTCACGACCCTTGCACAGCACGCTAAGACGTCGTCCCAGCTTCCATGAGGGCCGTTGGGTGCTGGCGGTCCTGGCCGTGGCTCTGTTCACGAGAACGGGCAGCACTCGTTCGCGGGTTTGGGAGGCAGCCGGCTTTCGCTGAGAATCGAAATGTTCACGGGCTGGACAGCACCGGCGACCTGACCGGTGGCTTGGGGGCGTGCGCGTCGTCGGGGAGAGTCCGGTTCGGCGGGGGTCAGCGATATGCGGCGAGGAAGGTCCGGACGCCCTCGTCGGCGTAGTGGTCGAGTTCGGGCTGGGTGTGCTGCGGGCTGCCGTGGAACATGGCCTTGTTCACCGGGATCCACAGCAGCAGGCCGGCGAAGTGGTTGGCGGCCAGGAGAGGGTCGTCGATCCGCAGCAGGCCCCGGTCGGCCAGGCGGTGGAAGGTGTCGGCCAGGGTGGCCAGTACCCGCTCGAATCCCTGCTCGTACCAGGTGGCGCCCAGGTCGGGGAAAGCGTCGGCGTTGGCGATGATGAGGCGTCGCAGTTGGAGCACCTGGGGCTGGGTGAGGGTGGTCAGGAACTGGCGAGCCAGCCTAAGCAGGTTCTCCTCCAGTGCGTCCGCGTCGATGGGGATGCCGGCCACCAGATCGATCACGGACTCGATCCGATCGGTGGTGGCCAGGACGATTTCGGCGAACAGTTTCTCCTTGTCGGCGAAGTGCTTGTAGACCGTCTGCTTGGACACGGCGGCCAGCTTGGCGATGTCGTCCATGCTCGTGCCGGCGAAGCCCTTCGCCATGAACACCGCTGTCGCGGCCTCCATGATCGCCTGGTGCTTGCGGGCCGAGCGTCCGCCGGGTTCGTTCGTTTCCATGTCGCCTCCTCCGAGGAGAGTACTGGACAGTCCAGTTCCGATGCTAGTACTGTACCGTCTAGTTCCGTAGTACTGGACAGTCCAGTTCTCGTGTGGTCTCGGTTTAGGGGGATTCGTATGACTCAGGCAATCCGCATACCGGCTACCAACCGTGTTGCCTCGGCTCAGTTCGCCACCCGCGCGCTACTGGCCTGCGGGGCAGCGGCAGGACCGCTGTTCCTGTCGGTGGGGGTGATCGAGGGCCTGACGCGTACCGGCTTCGACTTCAGGCGCAATGCCATCAGCCAGCTCAGCCTCGGTTCGCTGGGCTGGATCCAGGTCACCAGCTTCCTGGTCACCGGTACGCTGATCACTGCCGGAGCGGTGGGGTTGCGGCGGACGATTGGCCGCACCACCGGCGGCACCTGGGGGCCGCGCCTGGTCGGCGTCTTCGGTGCGTCCTTCCTACTCGCCGGAGTCTTCAAAGCGGACCCCGGTGCGGGCTTCCCAGCCGGCACGTCCGACGGTCCGGCCACGCTGAGCGGGCACGGAACGGTCCACATGCTCAGCGGCACGGTGGGCTACCTCGCGCTGTGCGCCGCGTTCCTCGTGCTGGCCCGATACTTCGCTGCCCACGGCCAGCACGGCTGGGCCCTGGCCTACCGCCTGCTGCCGCTAGTGGTCATCGCGGGGTTTGCCGCCTCCGCCACCACCGTGGCGGCCTTCACCGCCGCAGCCGGCCTCGGCCTGCTCGCGCTCACCGCAGCCACCACCCGGCTGGCCAGCCTCGCGCCCACTTCACGGCGGTAGCGGCTCCAACTCCCGCTCACACGGCCACAACCCGAGACCACCGCACTCAGACAGACAGGATGGTTCGTCATGACCGCACCGGTGAAAGGCCCCGCCAGCTACTTCCCGTCGATCGAGAAGAAGTACGGCCGCCCGATCGAGGAGTGGAAGGCGTTGATCCGCACCTCACCCCTGACCAAGCACATGGAACTCGTCGCATGGCTCAAGGCCGAGCACGGCCTCGGTCACGGGCACGCCAACGCCCTTGTCGCCCACACCCTCGCCGAGAGCGCCAGCAACTAGCCTCAGGTCGGGCATGAGTTCTACGGCCGGCGGGCCTCATGCCCGACCCAAGGTGCAGTCGGTTCTCGTGAACATCGAACACGCCGACTTCGGGGCGCCTCCCAAAGTGACGAACAACCGCTGTCGGTTCTCGTGAACAGAACCATGGCATATGAGATGACGTCAGGGGGAGCCTGTCACCCTTGACCGGCTTGTTGGCGCCCGGATGCGCGGCGGGTCCCTTCCAGAGCCTTTCGCCACGAGGAAACGTTCGGCTTGCGGCGCAGCAGTGCTCTGCGCTCCCTCTCGGTCATACCGCCCCAGACACCGAACTAGATGCGGTGGTCGAGGGCTTCGGCCAGACACTCGATGCGCACCGGACAGCCTGTGCAGAGCTCCTTGGCCCGCCGCTGGCTCGGGTTGCCGTTCACCAACAACTCGTCGGGGTAGGAACTCCGGCAGGCGGCGGACTCACTCCAGTGGCCCCGGGCACTCACCATGGCCTCCCCCTTCCCCGTCACGGCCTGCGGCAGCTCGACCTCACGGCGCTGGTCAGAGCGGCTGCAGCACGGTCGAGCGGACCCTGCAGTCCACGGGGCCGTCACACAGCAGGCACCGAGCCGCCTCGGTGCGGACCGCGGCGAGCCCTCCCACCTGCTGCACCAGCCACAGTCAACGGTGCGGGTCAGCACGTGCCGGCCCCATGCCGTACGCGAGGCGCGCTCTCTGCGGTAGGCCTGGGCGGCCTGGTGCCCGGGCGCCCACGGACGGCGTCCTCGCACCCGGCCCGACCGGCCCCATGTGAAAGCTCGTCGCTCCCCGCACCCTGAAACGCGCTCGCCCAGCATAGGGCGTGCGCGTGGACGCGGGGAGTCCTGCGCCGCTCGCGGGCGCACCCGGCCACACAACACCGACCGGGGTGCGGCTGGGCCCCTGGGCAGGGTGCTACTGAAGGGGGGCAGCCTGTTCCTGATCGTGTGCAGGCCGCCGTGTGGTGTCCTGGTGAGCCGGTGCGACCCAACCAGGTCTCGCGCTCTGGGAGGCCGGGTAGGTTCCTGGGCAGCGTGGCTGCCGGGTGCGACAGGCTGTGGGTGCTCTCAGCCTGTCCGCCGTACGGCCGCCGGGGTGAGGTGGCTCGCCGGGCGCGCCGCCCGGCGCCCCGGCCCCGAGCGCACAGATAGGAGACCGCATGTGACCGCCATACCCCAGGGCCGCGACTGGACCCGTATGAAGCGCGCCGACTTCGACGACTCCGCCCCGCTCAACCTGGTCGACGCGGCCGTGTGTCGGCCGGTGCCCGCCGTGCCCGACGACTGCGGGACCCAAGCGCTGTTCGGGAAGGACCCGGAGCCGCCGCGTCCCCGCCGCCCCCGCACGCCGGCCCCGACACTCACCGAGGACTCCGAGAACACCGACACCTTGTTCTAAGCCACTCCTTGAGGACAGGCCTAAAGACTTGGGGCGCTGGCACCTTGCGCGACGGCAGACGGCGGGCGCACCGCAGTCGGCAGCGCGGCTGGACGACGAGCCCACACAGACTCGGCAGTGGCCGAACTGCGGCCCCGGGTCTGGCGGTCCTGCGGCCGGTCCCTTCGGGTGCTCCGCCCCCGGCTGCCGCGCAGAGAGCGGCGGGTGGCACCACGTTGCGCCCGTAGACGACTTCGCCGTGCTCTTCACCCCGGCCGGCGTGCTCATACGCGGCTTCGACCACGAGTCGCAGATGAGTCCGTACGCCACGGACGACGAGCAGGTCTGGCCCGGTGTCGTCGACGAGGTGCCCGCGGCGTTGTGCCCGCTTCTGGACGAGCCCGCCTTCCACGACGAGGGCATCGACGCCCCTCGGGTCACCGCCTGCCTGTGTCAGGCGACCGGCGATACCGTCTGGCGCACCGGCTCGGCCATCGCCTTCCCAGAGGGCAGCGAGGACCCGGACGGCTCGGGCTTCCTCTTTCGCCTCCTCACCGACCGCTCCGCTGAGACCGTTCAGGCATGGTTCGAGGACTACTACGAACGGCCCGTTCCCCTCGACGCCGTCCGCCACGTCCTCGCCGGACACCCCCTGACCCCCGCGGTCGCCAAGGCACTCAACGCGGCCGTGCCCCTCCCGGACGGCGCCGCCGCACCGTGACCATGGAGCCACGACGACGCTGAACGAGAGGGTCAAGCTTGCCGCCCGCAGGTTGATGTCCCTCGTGGCCACGTAGACGGCGGAGCCGAGGTGCCGGGACTGCAGCAGCAACGTAGAAGCCACCAAACGGTCGTCGGGCACGTCCAAGTCGAGCCAATTCGGCAGCCTGTCGCCCTTGGGTTCGACGTGCTCGTAGATCGCCACGTCCGGGTCGTCGAGCAGCATGGTTCGTGTCGATCGCTACGCGCACCGGCCAGGCGTCGGCGAGATCGCCCCGCTTTCGGAGCGTGGCCACCGCTGTCTTGATCTTCTCGGCGGCCGCTTCGATGCTGGCCGGCACGGTCGTGTCCCGGGGCCGCACAATCCAACGCTCAAGCAGGGCAAGACTTGCGTCGAGGCCCTTGCTGACCCCCGGCGTCGGGTGCGGGAACAGGAGCCGGAACAGCGGTTCCCACTCCCGAACCCGAACCTGCACGCGCTGGACGGCGTGCTCGAGGTCGGCGGCAAACGCAGGATCATGGTCGGCGGCGTCTTCCCGGGCGAGGTGGACTCGCTGCCGCGTGCGCTCGCTGGGAGCTCCGTGCTCGCCAGCTGCTTCCTCCGTGAGCCGATGCAGGGCGGGGTCTTCTCCGAGCTTTTGGCTGACCAGGTCATGCAGGCGGTCCATTCCCGCGTCCAGCGCCCGGTCGACCTCCCCGTCCGCGCGATCACCCACTCGCCGGGCCTTGCGCACACTCCACGCGCAGAGGTACCCGACCACGATCTCGACCCGCCGTCGCTGACGCCGCGACCGTGACGTCAGTGCTAGATCAACCCCCGGGACCAGGTTCATGTCCACGAGCCCATGCAGCCAAGCCGACAAATGGGCCGCGGTGCCGGTGCCGCGTGCCGCCGTGTCCCTCGGCCTGGACGGCGCCCTGCACGAGGAGGTGACCCACACCCTGCTCGTCACGGTCGCTCCCCCGACGGACTGAACCCCAACTGCCCCCGGACCTGGCCACAGCCCGGCAACGACCGCACGCGTATCCCGGCGGTGGAGATCTGTCCAGCGCGCACGAGAGACGGACCCACCTGCCAAGTCCGTTGACGACGGCCGCCGCCATGATCGCGCTTCCCGGTGTGATGGACTCCGCCGTCGTCGGCGAGACGGCGGCTGAACCGCTGCCTGCGGTGTTCGGCGACCGGTCCTACGACGCTTGGCGGCCCCGCCCACGACCGAGCGGCGGCTGAGCACCGAACCGGCCCCAGCAGCCGGGTACCCCGGTAGGAGATGGCGGTCATCACCGCCGAGCCCTCCTTGCGGCGTGCCGAGCGCCAGGAGCTGCTGCGCCGAACGCTGGTCCACATGACCCGCGTCTTCGGCCACGTCCACGCCGAGGGGGCTGGCATAGGACGAGAAGCCCCGTCCGCCACCGCATCGTCGGGCGGCCGCAGCAAGAGAGCTCCTCCGCTTGTTGTCCGGTTCGGACCGTGGGACATGGCCTTCGGCCGGGTAGCCGCTGCTGTGATCGACGCAGGGCGCTGACGGCGTCCGCTTGGCGGGAAGGAGATGAGAACGCATGGCTACCGGCGCGGACTCGGCGAGGATCACGGCGAAGGTCCAAGGCAGGGACATCACACTTAACGGCCCCCTGACGAAGGACGAGATCCGGAGCATGATCTGGTGGTGGCAGAGTGCCGACCCCAAGACTTCCAAGGAACGGGAAGAATGTCAGCACGATCACGACGCCTCCCACAAGGACGTGATCATGACCTTGGGCGGGTACTACGAGGTCTCCCCCGACCCCCGTACGCCCGAGGCCGAAAGGCTCGTGGACCTGGTGTACGACGAGCTCAACTCGAACGAGTGACACAGCGCCGGTGAAGTCCGCGACCGTGCTCGACGCGCCGGTCGCGGCTGAGACCGGCGCACTGTGACGAGGTCAGTTCAAGGGGAGCAGGTGTCGTAGCGTCACGACGAGTGCGCCTGCCGTCGCACGGGGCCAGCCCCAGGGAAGAAAGAGATGTTGTGTGAGCTACAGCCCGTCGATCTACAAGTTCGTCGAGGGCAGCGATGCTCCCGTTGTCTTGGACACGGAGGTGGTGCGCTCTGTTCTCACTCCCTACGACGTGGGCGACCCCGACCGGACGATGGCGGAGGACGGGAGCCTGCAGTACTGGGTCAGGGCCAATGACGGCAGTGAGGCCGAGATCTTCGTTGATCAGACCGGCATTCTTGTGGAGCGTCCGCACTCAGGCCTCGGGGTGTTCGCCATCGTGGCAGAACTCGCCGCACGGCTGGCAGCCGTGATCCTCGATCCGAGCCGGGGCACTTGCTTCTGCGGCCCCGAAGCACATGCGCACGTTCCCGCGGACATGCGCCGGGAAGCGGTCTTGATCGACATGACGGGTGCAGCGGTCGAGGCCGCGCTGATCGGACCGCCGCTTCCCTGAAGCGTCGGGACACCACCGATATACCTGGCGCGGACTTGGGCGGGCCTCCTGACGCGTGGGCCTTCCCTCGCGGGGGCCCACCCGTGTCAGAGGGGACGCGCAGCGCGGCCCGGACGGCGCCGCCGGGTGAGCCGATGCCGGCCCGGCCATCGTGGCCGTCGAGCAGGCCGGCGCGACGGCCCGAGCCGGGCGAGGGCGAAGGCGGCCATCACTGCGCGCGCTGGCTCTACCTCGACCATGACGCAACCCGTGCCTTCTACGAGGAAGCACGCGAGCACCACCTGAAGATCTCCTGACGCCCGTGTTTTCCAGCCCACCCGCACCACGCCACCGACACACCGACAGCAGAACCCCAGAGGAGGAGCGGCAGGAGCGCATTCTCGAGGTCTACTCTGCGCGTTGATGCGTCGACCGGGGAAGGTACGTCGTTTCCGGGCCGACGTGATCGGCTCCCGCTCGCGGTCCGTGCGCTGTCACCATCGGTTCACCGCCCCGGGCGAAGTCCCCCAGGGCCCGCGGCCGTTCGACACCCCAGCCCCCGCACCAGGAGATACCGTCATGCCCCGCCGCGGAGTACGGGCCCAGCGGGGCGTCGTCGGCGGCCAGGCTGCTGGTCGGGTCGGTGAGGAAGAAGCCACCCGGCGCGCCGAGAACGTGGCCAACCGGAGCGGGCCCGACGGACGGCAGGTGCGGACGTTAGTGTCACTCCTGTGTTTCCGCCTGGGCTTCCTCCATGCCGGGCCGGCCCGGCGGGCGGCGGCCGTGTGGCTGCTGAGGTTCAGGGAGTGCGTGGGCGGCCGGCATCGGGCGGTCCACCGGTTCCTCGGCGGTCACGGTCAGTGGTTCCCCGTGGTGAAGCACCTCCAGCGGTGCGCCGTCGACCAGTCGGTAGCGGGCGTGGGTCTGACCGATGTCCACCTTCAGTCTGCGTCCGCGCACCGCCACGGTGAACGCCACCCTGGACAGCGCTTCGGGCAGCCGCGGTGCGAACCCCAGCAGGTCCGGCTTTCCGTCGTCACCGAGGTGTCGGCGCAGGCCCCCGAAGCCGACGACCAGGGCGATCCACGTCCCGGCGAGGGAGGCGATGTGCAGCCCGTCGCGGGTGTTGTGCTCCAGGTCGTCCAGGTCCATCAGCGCGGCCTCGCCGAGGTAGGCGTAGGCCAGCCGCAGGTGCCCGGTCTCGGCGGCGAGCACCGCCTGGCAGCACGCCGAGAGGGAGGAGTCGCGGACGGTGAGTGTCTCGTAGTAGGCGAAGTTGCGGGCCTTCTCCTCGTCGGTGAACGCGTAGGGGCACGCCAGCATGGCCAGCACCACGTCGGCCTGTTTGACGACTTGTTTGCGGTACAGGTCGAAGTAGGGGTAGTGCAGCATCAGCGGGTAGTTCTCGGGCGGGGTGGCCTCGAAGTCCCAGCGCTGGAAGTGCGTGTATCCGGCCGATTGTTCGTGCACGCCGAGGGTCTCGTTGTACGGGATCGCCATGTGGGCCGCCGCGTCCCGCCAGGCGGCGGCCTCCTCGTCGTCCACGCCCAGTTCCTCGGCGCGCTCCCGGTAGAGCGTGGCCGCGTCCGCCGCGGCGCGCAGGTTCTGCCGTGCCAGCAGGTTGGTGTACAGGTTGTCCCGAGCGATGGCGCTGTACTCGTCGGGTCCCGTGACCCCGTCGATGTGGAACACACCCTCCGCGTCGTGGTGGCCGAGGGAGCGCCACAGCCGGGCGGTGTCCACGAGGAGGTCCAGCCCCTCACGGCGTCCGAACTCCTCGTCGCCCGTCATCATGACGTAGCGGACCGCGCTCATGGCGATGTCGGCGTTGATGTGGAAGGCGGCCGTGCCTGCCGGCCAGTAAGCGGAACACTCGGCGCCGTCGATCGTCCGCCAGGGGAAGACCGCTCCCGAGAGCCCCAGTTGGCGCGCGCGTTCCCGGGCCGCCGGCAGCGTCCGGTGCCGCCATCGCAGCGGCGAGGCGACTGTCTCCGGCGCGGTGAAGGTCAGCACCGGCAGGACGTAGGACTCGGTGTCCCAGAAGGAGTGTCCGTCGTATCCGGTTCCGGTCAGTCCCTTCGCCGGGATAGCCCGGTTCTCCCCGCGGGCCGCCGCCTGGAGTACGTGGAACAGGGCGAACCGCACCGCCTGCTGGATCTGCGCGTCGCCCTCAACCTCGACGTCCGCGCCGGCCCAGAACCGGTCCAGGTAGGCCCGTTGAGCCGCGACCAGGCCGCCCCAGCCAGTGCTGACCGCAGCGGCCACCGCGCCGTCCACCTGGTCGTGCACGGCCGGCAGTGAACGCTGTCCCGACCAGCCGTAGGCCACGAACTTGACCAGCCGCAGCGGTTGCCCGGGGGTCAGGTCCGCGGTCACCGTCAGACGGCTGACGTCGGGCTCGCACTGCGCCGTCCAGCGGGCGCTCTCGGGCCCCTCGACGAGATGGTCGGCCGCCGCTCCCACCCGCAGCACGCTCTGGTCGGTGCAGTGCACGAGCCGCAACCGGGTGTCCTGCGCGAAGGACTCCTCGGCCACCAGCGGGGACTCGGTCGCCGCGGCGACGCGCGGATCGCCCTCGATGCGGGGCAGTTGCTCGTTGGCGACGAGTTCGGACTGCACGGCGACCGTGATCGGTCCGTCGACCGCCTCGACCTCGTAGACGATGGCGGCCACCGCGCGCTGGGTGAACGACACGAGCCGCTGTGAGGTGATCCGGACCGTGCGGCCGCCAGGCGAGGTCCACCGCGCGGTGCGGCTGAGGATGCCGGAGCGGAAGTCCAGGACCCGCTCGTGCGCCAGCAGGCGGCCGTAGCGCAGATCGCACGGGTGGTCGTCGACCAGCAGCCGGATGATCTTGCCGTCGGTCACGTTGATCATCGTCTGGCCGGCCTCGGGATATCCGTAGCCCGCTTCCGCGTACGGCAGCGGATGCCGCTCGTGAACGCCGTTGAGGTAGGCGCCGGGCAGTCCGTGCGGTTCCCCCTCGTCGAGGTTTCCGCGCCATCCAATGTGCCCGTTGGACAGGGCGAACACCGATTCGCTCTGCGCGAGCACGTCCAGGTTCAGCTCGGTCTCGCGCAGGCACCACGGCTCGACCGTGAAGCTGGGATGAGTGATCACCGCGACTCCAGAAGTTCGGCCAGGTCACGGACCACCACGTCAGCGCCGTGGGCCCGTAGCTGCTCCGCCTGGCCGACCCGGTCGACCCCTACGACCAGGCCGAACCGTCCCGCGTGCCCCGCTTCGACCCCGGCGAGCGCGTCCTCGAACACCGCGGCCCGGCCGGGCTCCACCGCCAGAGCGCCTGCGCCCTCCAGGTAGGTGTCCGGTGCGGGTTTGCCGCGCAGCCCGCGTTCGTGCGCCACCACGCCGTCGATCCGCTCGTCGAACAATTCCTCGATGCCGGCCGCCACCAGGACGTCCCGGCAGTTCGCGCTGGAGGACACCACCGCGGTACGCAGTCCGGCTTCCCGCACGGCGTGCACGAAGCGGACCGAACCCTCGTAGGGCTCGACCCCTTCGTCACGGATCCGGCGCAGCACCAGGTTGTTCTTCCGGGTGCCCAGCCCATTCACGGTCTCCGCCTTCGGCGGGTCGTCCGGCGCTCCCTCGGGCAGGTGCACCCCGCGTGCGGCGAGGAACGTGCGCACTCCGTCCTCGCGGGGCCGCCCGTCCACGTACTCGTCGTAGTCCTCGACCGCGTCGAAGGGCACGAACGCGGTGCCTTCGCGTGCCGCGCGGTCGCGGAGATAGTCGTCGAACATCTCCTTCCAGGCGGCCGCGTGCACCTTCGCGGTCTGGGTGAGCACTCCGTCGAGGTCGAACAGGCAGGCACGGACGTGCGCAGGTAGCCCCAGCATGCCGTCGAGGCTAGGAGCCGTCCGCGGCCGACGGCGGGGCGACACCCTCCGGCACGCGTGAAGGCACCCGGTTGGGCCACGCGATCCATGCGGCGATCTCTACCCGTGGGTGGCGGCGGTGAGCCAGATCGGACGGCAGAGGCGGGCAAGCCGCGCCGGCTTCGTTCAACGGGTTGCCGCCAACCCTCAGGCCACCCGATCGCAGCAGGCCTACCGCGCGTACCTCGACCACGCAGCCTCCTGCACGGGATGCGCCGCCCGGCCATCGGCGAGGAACTGACGGTAGGTGTCCTTTCGTTCGTCCCAGACGTAGCGGCGGCGGGTCTCCAGCCGCCACGCGGAGTGGCGCAGCCTAGTGAACATGCCGTCGAACTCGTCGAGGCTGATGAACTGGGCCACGTGCACGGGCCCTTACGGTCCGTAGTTGGCGAGCAGCTCCCGGGGCACGGTGACGGCGGCCTCGCCCGGCGCGAGATCGAGTTGCTCCACCTCGGCCGGGTCCGTAACCGGGTCGCCCTGGACGATGTACGCGCCGCTCCCGGTGTCCGTGTACAGGGTTGGGCAGCCGTTGTTCCCGGAGTTGGTTCCGACCTTCCACAGCCTGCGAGTCATGGCGCTTTCCTCCGTTGGGTGGGCTGGCGCGCACGGTAGTCCTGGCAGGCGTTAAGGAAACAGTGTGCAACCGAAGCGCTGACCGGAGGCGCGACCACGACGGGACCATCCCCGCGGGCCCGAGGACCAACGCGAGGTGGAATTCCCCGAATCCGCCAAGCTGGAGCTACCCCCGCGGGGGCGGGGACGACTAGGCCGTTTCGTTTGGATCACCGACCTCGACTCCACAGCGCGTGCGGCTCCCGAGCGGATCCGGTGGCCAAGGCCGCCGGAAATGACTGGCGACAGTCGATGAGTTTCTCCATGATCCACAGTCATAGATCATGGTTGGCGTGCCGAGGCCACGAGTGCGGTCGAAGCACACACCAACCGAATCTGCCGCCAGCTGGACATGAGACACCGAGGACTCGGACGCCGGCCTGATCGACCGCTACCACCTGCTCGTCTTCCCGCTCCTGCTCGGCGCGGGCAAGCGGCTTTTCAGCGCCACGGACAAGGACACCCAGAAGCTCAAGCTCGTCGAGCACGAGGTCTATGCCAACGGTCTGCAGAAGCAGGTCTTCGGCGTCGTCCGCTGACCGGATGTAAGAGCAGGACGCATCGGCCCGGGACGGTGAGGTCACCTGCGCGGCACCGCGCCACCGGAATCTCGTAGGCTCCTGGCCATGAGCGACAGCGAATCCGGCAGACGGGTCATAGACGGGCGCTTCGTGCTGGAGGCGCGGCTCGGTGGCGGCGGCATGGGCATGGTGTGGCGGGCGCGCGATCTGGTCCTTGACCGGGCCGTCGCGCTCAAGGAAGTACGGCCCCCCGATCCGGGTCTTGCCGAATATGACCCCCAGGGCGCGGCAATGCTCCGGGCTCGGGTACTGCGCGAGGCACGGGCGCTCGCCCGTGTCGACCACCCCAATGTGGTGACCATCCACCACGTGGTGGACGACGGGGAGCACACCTACCCATGGATCGTCATGGAGTTGGTGACCGGCGGATCGCTCCAGGACCGGCTTGAGAAGGGGCCGCTGGCGCCCGTCGAGGCAGCTACGCTCGGCCGCGACGTGCTGGCCGCGCTACGCGCCGCGCACGATGTCGGTATCCAGCACCGGGATGTGAAGCCTGCCAACGTCCTGATGAGGCCCGACGGACGTCCCGTCCTCACCGACTTCGGCATCGCGGCCATCAGGGAGTCGACCGCCCTGACTGCGACCGGGTCCATCATCGGAACGCCCGACTACATGGCGCCCGAGCGTATCTCCGGCGGCGAGGGCGGCCCGGCCTCCGACCTGTGGTCGCTAGCGATGATGCTGTACGTCGCCGTCGAGGGGCAGCACCCGCTGCGCAGGGGAAGCACCCTCGCAACGCTGGCGGCCCTCTTGAGCGAGGAACTTCCGCCGCCCCTGCAGGCCGGAGCGCTGACCAGTTTCCTGAACGCCGTGCTTGTCAAAGACCCAGCCGGCCGGGCGGACGCGGAGAGCGCCGACCAGATGCTCGCGGACGCGGCCAAAGACCGGAACACGGCTCAAAGCTCTCCCGTCGGCGCGGGCGGGTCCACCTCGTACCGGCTGGCACCTCCGCCGGGGCCAACCCCCACACCCTTGGCACCGGCCGGGTTCGGACCGCCTTCGGGCTTCGGGCCGCCGACTGGCTTCGCATCGTCGGCTCCGCACGACGCCGTGCCCGGCCCCACCGGGCCGTCGACCCCCTACCCGGTGCGCCCCACACGGCCGACGCCGTCACGACCAGGCGGCCGCGCGAAGAACCGGATCGCGATCGTCTCCTCCGTCATCGGGGCCATGCTGGCAGGAGTCCTGGTGTGGACCCTAATACCGGACGGAGGCGCCAACGACGGTGGAAAGGCCGGCAACACACCTGGCTCTTCCTCGGCCAGTGCGAAAGACCCGACTCCCGGACCGACAAGAGCGTCCCGTTCAGCACCGACGCCCCAAGCTCACGGGAACACAGGTCTGCTCACCCCGGACGGCATCCGGACGGCGGTGAAGGAGCTCAAGACCGCGACCGGCACGGACCGCGCGTGCGACCTCACCGTCTATCCGGACTACGTGTCGGCGGAAATCATGGTCAAGGGCAGCAACACCAAATACGACAGCTACACCTACCGCCCCGGCCAGGGCGTCGAGAAGGGCATCATCAGCAGCGCAATCACCGGCGGTGAACGCCCCTTCAGCCTGAACGACTTCAACTGGGACGTCCTTCCCGCCCTGCTGAAACGGGCCGATAGAGACCTGAACGTGACGCGACCAACCATGCGTTACGTCCTGGTCCGCCCTGCCGACGACACGTTCGGCACCCCGCTGGGACTGGCCGTCTATCTCGCCGACGACCACGTCACCGGCTATCTCAATGCCGACCTTAAGGGCAAAGTAACCCGAGTCATGCCAGCCCAGGACTGACGGTAGCGGCAGCCGGTGGCCTGCGAGACACCCGCGTCGCGCGCCAGGCAGTCCACGTAAGACCCTTCGCGGAACCAGTGCAACACCAGCACAGCGGGGGTGTGTGCGGCGGCGCTTTTGCTCGGCAGTTAGGACGCCGAAGGCCGCTTCCAGTACGTCGGCCGAACTGCGGGCGTCAGGTGGCGGTGGGCCAGGGCCGCAGCAAAGCAGCAACCCTCCCCGCGGTGCAGACGGGGTCGAGAAGGAGGTCCTTGAGAGCTATGGCGTCCTCGCGGGCCGGTTCGACGGTGATCCCGGTTCGATCCGGTCGGTGTTCTCAGCCGCCGCCGAGGTGGCGCTGCCCCGTACGGCTGCCGTGCCAATCGAGGACCATGGTGGTGGCATCGTCGGGCAGGGAGCCTCGGCAGGCCTCGTGGACCTCCGAGGTCAGGGCCCGGACCACTTCACGGGGGTGTTCCTCACGGGTGGCGCGGATCAGGGCGGGAAGGTCGACGGCGGCGGCCGCGCGTTCCCGCATGCCGTCGGTAACCAGGACCAGACGGTCGCCGGGTTTCATCTGGAGGCGCTGCACCTCGTAGGCGACAGGGGCGGGCACGCCGAACGGCAGGTTCACCGTGAGGGGCAGTTCCTCCACGTTCTTGTCGCGCAGGCGCAGCGGCCATGGATGGCCGGCATTGACCAGTTCGCAGGTGCCGGTCTCCAGTTGGACGCGCAGCAGCTGGCCGGTGGTTATGCCGCGGCCGTGGCGTGTGATCGCCCGGTGGGCGGCGTGGGCCTGCTCGAGCAGGCTGCGCCCGGCACGGCGGGCGCCGCGCAGGGCGTTCACGGTCAGGGTGGCCAGCAGCGCGGAGGCCGTGTCGTGTCCCATCGCATCAGTGATCGATAGGTGCAGGGCGTCCTGGTCGAGGGCGTAGTCGTAGGTGTCGCCGCCGATTTCGTCGGCCGGGACCAGACCCCCGACCAGGGTGAACTGGGCGGCCTCGCAGCAGGACGCCGAGGGCAGCAGCTGGTGCTGGATCTCCGCGGCCAGGCTCATCGTGGTCGTGCGCCGGCCCCAGTGGTAGAGATCGGTGAAACGGCGGTCGGTGACCACGATGTACGCCAGCGCGTGCGCGGCCTGCACCACCCCGTCCCGCACCGCGTCGTCCACTTCGGGTACGACCAGGTCCAGGACGCCGATGCAGTCGCCGCGGTTGGTCACCGGGGCCACCAACCGGAAGCCCCCCTCTTCGTCCGGCTCCTGGTGCAGACGCTGGGAGCGCAGCACCCGGTCGTGGACGCTGCCCGCCAATGCGCGTCTTCGGGTCTCACCGCGCCTCTCCGCGGCCGTGCCGGCTCTGGGCAGCCGGACGGCTTCCTGCCCGACCACGTCCACCAGCCAGAACGACACCTCGCTCGCCGAGAACCGCTTCTCCAGGTTCCGGGCCACCACGTCGACCGACTCCACCGGCGCGGCGTCCTCCGCCGCGCGCAGCACCTCATCCAGGCCCAAGCCCTCACCATCCAGCACAGGCACCTCCCACCCACCCGATTCCCGGCGAGCCGGTCCTGGATGTCAGTCCGCGCACAGATTCCCGCCGGTCCGCCCCGGTGGCCCGGCTGCTGCCGGCGGTCGGGACAGGCCCCCTGATGCGAATGTGCACTTATGGGGCGAATGATGTGAAAGGGGAATGGTTACTCGGACAGGCGCCCCAACAGAACGGAGACCGTCCCATGGTGATCAAGAAGATGCACGACGTGGGCATCCGCAGCGAGCACGCCTACATCGCCGGCCTGGCCTCGATCGGCCTGAGCTTCGCCTCCTGGTGCGCCAGCCTCAAGGCCGAGAAGGCCGGGATCGAACGCGCCGACCGGTGGGGGATCTTCGTCGGCGAATGGGCACCGACGTTCATCGGCCTCGGCCTCGCCCTCTCCCACTACGAGCAGCAGGAAGGCACCCTCAGCGGCTCCCTGCACGCGGTGAGGAATGCCGGCTGACAGCAGCGCTGCGAGTGCGCCCGCCTCCGCACCGGGGGCGGGCGCCCGGCTGCTCAGGGCGGTCTGCAGCCGCTGTAGCCCAGGCGTGGGTCCCGCACCGGCGTTTCGCCTTGGGTGGTGGGGGCTACTCGCAGGCGAAGGCCTGCGCCGCCGCAGGGGACGCGCCGAGGCGGCGGCCTTGCTGCAGTGTGGGCCGACGGGGCCACAGACAGAAGACAAAGGGGATGGTGCGCGATGACCATGACCACGCAGCAGGGAGGCGGGGGCGGATCCAGCGGCCTCTACGACGTCCTGGAACTCGTCCTCGACCGCGGACTGGTGATCGACGCGTTCGTACGGGTCTCCCTGGTGGGGGTCGAGATACTCAAGATCGACATCCGGGTCGTGGTCGCCAGCGTCGACACCTACCTCCGCTTCGCCGAGGCCTGCAACCGCCTCGACCTGGAAGCCGGGCCCCACAAGCCGGCCGGACTCACGGATCTCACCGGAAAGCCCACCCAGTCCGACGGCGGACAGCTGTCCGAGTCCGGCACCCACGGCGAGGCCAAGGGAGCACTCTCCGGCGCTGCGGAGACCATCTCCGACGCCTTCAACCAGGCCCGCGGCGAGGGCCGGGAGCGGCAGGACGACCGGGCCCCGCGCAGGAGAGAGGAATGACGGAGGGGCCCCCGCGGCCGTAGGGGTGATGCGCCAGGGCGAGGTGGCCGCGCCGACCACGGTGAAGAGGTTGTGCTCCGCCTGATGCGGATAGGAGCGGAGATCGAGCAGGCGGGTGTCGCCCCCTGCTCGGATGCGTCGATCCATACGACGACACCATGTTACCGGTCACAGCTCAGGATCCTGACGTTCGCGGAGGCCGAAGCGATCATCGACGAGGACGGCCACGGGGAAGCGGGCGGAAATCCCGACGGCCTTGCTCGGGTATACGTGAGCCCCGAAGTTTACGGGTGGACGCGGGTCGTCGGCTGGTGGTGCGATCCGTGCGACGGTGAGCGCAGCGACGAAGTGCTACGTCTGTGCACCGAACTGAGTACGCAATACGGCAGGGCGCAGGCCAACTACTACGGCGCGCAGGGCGACGGGTCGGCCTGGCTCATCGCTGAGAGGGGTGACGTGCTGCGCAACCGGCGAGGTCGAAGACAATCTCTTCACGCTGGGTGAACCACTGCCACTGGAAAGGGCCCGACGGGAGTAGCTGAGGCTGTCGCCGGCATGGGACGACACGGCGCGACACGATGAGGCCGAGAGTGAATGGACGTCGGCCTCATTCCATCTCGCTCTCGACGTTGCCGCTGCCCTGGGCACCAGCCCGCTCACACTTTTTGCCGCCGGCGGCGTGCTGGTGTGCCCGCACGATGGTGGAGTCGACCGAGACGAGCCAGTCGATGTCTCCGGCCGCGTCTCTCTCCGCCTGGATGGCCCGCAGCATGCGCGAGAACGTGCCGTCCAGAGTCCACCTGCGGAAACGCGTGTACAAGGTCTGCCAGGAGCCATAACGCTCCGGCACGTCACGCCAGGCCGATCCGGTCCGCAGCTTCCACACGATCCCGTGCAGTACCACCCGGTCGTCCAAACGGGGCCGCCCCGCGGTCCCCGAACTCGGCAGGAACCGCGACAACACCGCCCACTCGGCATCCGAAAGCTCATGACGACGCACCACGACAAGCATGATCCCTCATCACTTGATCACCTTTGAAGACGATCTCTAGGCCTGCCCTGTCGGTTCGGCCGTCAGCGGTCACACTCCGATGAAGATCACCGTTTCCGTCATGTCCGCCCGCCCGGTACGCAGCCTTGGCACGCCTTCCTTCTCAAATCCCACTGAGATGCCGCAGTACAGCACAAGCTCGTCATCGGCTCCGACTGTTCGGCTGACGGTCTTGCGGTACATGGTCCACATCACCTGGGGGCAGCTGTGCAACCCTTCCGCCCTCAGCAACAGCATGACCGTCTGCAAGTACATCCCCGCATCACCCCACTGTCCGGGCCCCATCGTCCGGTCGAGGTAGCAGAACAAGACGACCGGCGCTCCGAACGCCTCCGAGTTCAAGGTAGCGATCTTCCGGGGCCGGTCGGCGTCGTCGCGCTCAATCCCCAGCGCTCCGTATCGCTGAGCCGCCGCAGCGGAGAAGCGGTCCAGATACGGCGAGGTCAGTTCGTCCGGGTACATCGGATACTCCCGCTCATCACCCGGGTCTCCCGCCAGTGCCCTGGCCGTCGCGCGCCTCTTCAGTTCGGCCAAGGGTTCGCCGCTCACGACATACATGTGCCACGGCTGGAGGTTCCCGCTGGACGGAGCCCGCGTTGCTGCGGTCAGCACTCGTTCGAGGACCTCCTTGGGCACCGGCTCATCGCTGAACGCCCGTACGGCCCGGCGGCTGTCGACGGCCTCATACACATCCACGTCTTCGCGTCCTCTCATTCAACCGGGCCCCTCCACCGTATTCAGCGGTCAGGACCGAGCATCGCTGGGGGCTGGACGACGTTCCGACGATCAGTCAGTCGTTGATACGACTATGAGGAGTATTGGACAGGATCCGCGTGCCGCGGCTGACCTGCGGCAGGCCGCGCACCAAGCCGGGCGGTGTCAGCGCCTACAAGGGCTACAGCAACCGCCGAACCCGCCGTTACCCGTGCAGACGAGGAGTCCGGCACGTCATCCCGGAGAAGGCCGACCAGTGGGCCGGTGAAGGCGCTAACGAGCCCCATCAGTGGCGAGACATCGCCGCCCAGATCGCACCGGATGAGCTGAGCGCCCTGGCTGAACAGGCCGGCCTGAGTGAAGCGGAGGTCGCGGCCAACCTCGCCGAGGAGATCCCGCCACTGGTTGATGCCCTTCCCGCTGAGGCAGCCAAGGAGGCCATCTCCCCGGCGCAGCCTGTGCTCGTACTGTCCCCAACGCTCCAGTGCGCGAGTACATCCGTCATCGCGCAGGCAAACCTGCTTCCGAGCGCCGTTCTGAAGCTTCTCCAGTAGCCAAGTAGAGCAAGGTCCAGGGCACGGAGCCACAGTCGGTGACGACCGCGTGCGGCGGCCCCGACCGGGGGCGGGGCCGCCGCACAGCGGTGTTCACGTACTGCGGGGCTCAGCTGCGGTACATCACGTAGAGCTTGCTGTTGTGGGAGGCCGCTGACGGTTCGTCCAGGGGCTTCGCCAGCGCTTGCCAGCCGACAGAATTCAAGGCGCCCCAGTGTTGGGATTCTCGGCAGAAGCGCAGCGGGCCCTCCGTATCGCGGTGGAAGACCCACAGGTCGTCCTGATGGACGGCGAGGGCAGGGCCGTGCGGGCTGGGCCACGCATTGATGGTGCCGACGTCACCTCGGTCCAAGAGGTGCCGTTGCTGGTGGTCGCCCATCGCAGTACGTCGTCCCTACCGGTCAGGGCGAGGTGGGGCTTGCCGCTGAACTCGCAAAGCGCGACCGCGTAGAGGGAAGCCCACCCGTGGATCTGTTGGGGCTCACTCCAGGTCGTTCCGTCCATGACCGTCCACATCACCGCCTGGTCGGGCCGGACATACACGCAGTGGAGCTTGCCCTTGAACGACGCCAGCGCGGGCGCGGTCATGCTGTCCCACGGAAGCGTGACCGGTACTGACCAGCCGGCAGTGAGGCCACTGCCGGTACGCACTGCGTACTCCAGGGCTCCTACGGGGAAGGGCAGTCGTTCTCCTGGGAAACACCCATATTCGTCCAGTAGAGATTCACGGACAACAGGCGGCCGCCACAGCTGACTTCGAGCATTGCCAGTCTCCCCTGACGCCGCCTCACGGTCCCTGCTCGGGATCGGGACCGGCTGCCGCACCGTGCGGGGCGGAGGGGTCGTGCCGGGCACGCACGGCCGGCAGGGCCGTGAGCATCGCGTCCCGCCGAGCGCTCAGCTCGTCGACCCTGTCCTGCAGGGCGGGCGTGCACTCGGGGACAGGGCAGGCGCAGTAGCGGGCGGCGGCCTCGAGGCACGGCGGACGCTCGGCCAGCGCCGAGGGCATGTTCTCGTGGACCGCCGTGGTCACCTCCGGGCGGGCCTGCTGCGATCTGCTGCACTCAGTGCCTGGCCTGCGCACTCGGGCGGCACGGCCTGTGCCACCAGCAGACGAGACGCTGCCGGCGTGAACGAGCCCAGTCGCCTCATCGCGTGTCCGGCTCATTGGGCGGGACGATCTCCCGCTTGACGATCTTGCCGGTCGGTCCCTTGGGGAGTGCGTCCACGAACCATACCTTTCGCGGATACTTGTACGCGGCGACCTCTGCCGTGTCGTGGCCGCCGAGCTGTTCCGACTCACCGCCGATGACGTGATTTTCGGTGGGCTGCCACTGGCTGCGCACGTTCGCCGGTCGCATCTCCGCCAGCCGGCGTCCCGCACTGGTCTGCGCGGAACGCCACCTTCGGCCAGACCGAGGTCCACTACGGCATCGTGCCGCCCGAAACGGCCGCCGGGCAGAGATGACCAACAGCCCTTTCGGAGACGCAGGCGAGTGCCATCTCGGTTCCTCCGCCCAGCGCATAGCCCTCGACGGCGGCGATGAGCGGGGTCTTGATCCGGGCGCGTGTGATGCCGGCGAAGCCCCGTCACCCAGATCCGCCAGCTGGAACGGGGACTCGGCGCCGAGCTGTTCGACCGGTCGGCCCGCACCGTCACCCTCACGGTCGCGGGAAAGGCCGCGCTCGAACACGCCCGCTCCGCGCTCGCCGCCGCTGGGGCGGTCGGCCAGGCGTTGGGCGAGGTGACCGACCTGATCCGCGGTCGGCTCACCGTCGGAATGGTCATCGGCTGCACCCTCACGCCGCTGTTCGACGCCCTCGCCACGTTTCACCAAGCGCATCCCGGCGTGGAGATCTCACTGGTGGAGGACAGCTCCGACCGGCTCATCGAGAAGGTGCGCGCCAGCACCATCGACCTGGCACTCATCGGGGCCGCAACCGCCACCCCCGACGGGCTGGACGCGCTGACCCTCATCAGCGAGCGGCTCGTCGCGGCAGTCCCGGCCGGTCACCCCTTGGCGAAACAGCGACGGGTCGCCTTGCGTGACCTAGTTGCACACCCGATCGTGTGCATGCCGCGCGGCACCGGCATGCGCACGGTATTCGACCAGGCCTGCGCCGCACAGAGCCTCCAACCCACGATCGCACTTCAAGCCAGCGCCGCCGACGCCATTGCCGATCTCGCCGCCCGCGGGCTCGCCGTAGCCATCCTCAGCGACTCCATGGCCGCGCGCTACCGTGACCGGCTCACCGCACACACCATCGATGACGTCGATACACCCGCAATGCTCGCCCTGATCTGGAAGAGCGCGCACAGTCCCGGGATACGTGAGTTGCTTGCGTACAGCCGGCAGGCATTCATCAAGCCCGGGGATGACTGGGTCCGGTAGGTGGGTGCGGTCGCCGACCGCGGATCCGTTGTGGCGGATACTGCGGGCTCCCATCCCGCACACCATCGACCCAGGCAGAGCCGAGCAGACGCGGCCCATGGCGTCCAGGTCGTTCGTACAGTGGCGCGCTCCATCTGGACGCCATGAACCACTCCCGCTCCACGGTGTGTGGGTCGACGGCGTACGGGATGGGAGCTGGGGAGAGTGCTGGGTGCAGGTGAGACGGAAGCTGTGGATCCTCGGCCGGCGTGCCGGTTCCGGTGGCCGCCAAGCCCCCCGACGCGTACCGCTGTCGGGTCCGACCGCACAATGGTCACTGAATTTCTGAAACACCAAGTATGGAGCACAACTCATGGTGAAATCCGCCGCTCAGCAAGACTCCGGGCAGTCATCAGCCCCCCCGACGGCACCTCTGGGGACCGAAGGGCTCGGACAACTGCGTGAGACGTTCCTGCCCAAGCGTGTCGGCCCTGTGCGGATCGCTGCCCTTCTGCTCATGGGGACCGTTTCCCTGATCCTTCCTCCCCTGGGCGCTTACTTCCTCTGGCTCGCCGCCCAGACGCCCAATCTCTCGCGCAAGCAGGCCGGCCGCCGACTGCACCTCCTCGAACATGGCCTGGCCGAGGTGGGGAAGAGCGGCGAAGTGTCCGTTTTCCGCTGGGACACGATGACGGTGCTTCAGGAGATCACCGAGCGGTACGCAAACGGCATATATGTCGGCACCACCTACGTCTACACGCTCTATCGCGCGGACGGTACGACGCTCAAGGTGACCGGCTTCTACGACCAGCCCGAGCGCTGGGGCCCGGCGTTGCAGCAGGAGATCACCCGGGCACAGCTCCCCGGACTACTCGCCGGGCTGGAGCAGGGCGGGACCCTGGCCTACGGGGAGCTCTCGGTCAACCTGGGCGGTGTGGCCACCTCAAAGGACAGCCTGACGTGGCCGCAGATCGAGAAGGCCGAGCTCTCACAGGGAGTGCTGGTGCTGCGCAAGGCCGGCAAGAAACTGCCCTGGGCAAGGATTCCGGTCAAGAAGATCCCGAATTTCTTCCTCTTCCTCGCCCTCATGGAGCAGCTCCGATACGGCGGCCCGCGCCAGGACGCCTGACGGCCGGAGCGCGGTCAAGGGCAACGCATGGAGGGGCAGTCGCAGATGTGGAGCCCTCCCCAGCCGGCGTACTGCTGCTAGCAGCGCACGGCGGGAAAGAACGGGGAACCACGTCGAGCTGCCGTCTCACCAGGTCAACCGCCATCCGCATCCACGATCTTCCAAACTAGTGCTACAGGGTGACGCCCACTGCTGCCGCGTGGCTGTGAAACCGGCCGACGACAGCGCCAGGAGTGAGGATGATCGCCTCATGCATATGCGACGAGAGGCCCGCTGGATCCTGTGGGGCCTGTGGCTTGCCTGTCTGGGGTTCTCCACATGGATCTTCGTGGAGGTGATCCGATTGTTCTTGCAGGCCGAATCATGGTGACCTCTACACAAGCCCCTCGCTAGGACCGGGCATGCGGAGGACTCTGACACCAGCGTCTGACACCAACAAGGGCGGACAGCGACGGCCGGCGCCGGGTCCAAGCGGACCATCCGTCGAGGTGCCAAGGCGGTTGCCCAGTGCTGACGGTGCCCCGTGATCGACCTGATAAGGATGGGGCCGCACCTCAAGTGCCGTGCCCTACCGGCCGGACCGCCATCGGCCGCGGGCCGGCCCCCTCTCAGCGGGCCGCAGCGAGGACCTCGATCCAGATGCGGCGGCGGCCGTGCTCGATGACACTGCGGAGCTGCTCCGCGCGGCAGCAAACGCCAGCTCCTCGGACACTGCGACCCCATCTGCAACCCGCCGATCTATGGGGTGCGGGCGGACGGACCGTGTCTAGGGGGGTTCACCTGTGTTCATGGACGGTTAGCTGACGCGACTTGGCCAGGGGTGTCCGTCGGCGGACCGATCCTCAGGTCGGCCTGCTCGAACGAAGTCGCGATACTCGTCCTGGGCCAGAGTCTCATTGACCCACCTCCACCGCACTGCGCCCGTTACCTGCTCGGCAGCCGCCAGTGCGGTAGATGGGCGCTCTGCCGCGGCCACGAGTCGGCCGAACCCTTCCTCGTCCTCGTCGGCATTGAGTGGTGGGAACTCGACCAGGTCGAAGAACCTCTCATGGCCGACGTCCTCGACGGTATGGACGTAGACCTCATATGACGCCTTCGTTGGACGGACCTCGACGTACCTGACCCCAAGCCGTCCCGAGGCGCCGGTCGCACCGAGGAACTGTTCCACTGGCCGGCCTCGCTCCAGGGCCCCGATGATGAACACTTCTGCCAGGTAACACATCCAGCCAACCCTACCCAGCGTGAATGACCCGCCGTGCTGACAAGCTCTCAGCTTGGAAAGCTGCGGTGATCTACAGATGGCTGATCGGCCGACCTGGGCCGGAAACGGTCACGGCGTCCGATCACCAACCACAGGAGTCGCGGCCGGTATGTTCCTCCCAGATGCCACCGACCAGCACCTGCACCCTGTGCGCGTCGTCGCCCACTGAGAACCGACACCGAGCCGACCTCGTTGGACAGCATCAAGCTCCGGTCTCACCACCCGTCGACTGCTGTTGATGCTGTCCACTCTTCCGGGTTCAGCGGTCACGCAGACTCCGAACTGCGAGTCACCCCGGCCTCGCGGACCAGCCCAGGAGGAAAGCCCGACCTCGCTGACATCTCAGATACGCGTCGTCTGCGGGTGGCCGACTTCGACACGTTGAGCCGTCACGGCAGCGGCGTTCCACCGGTGGCGTTCAAGATCTCCGCCGTGATGAAACTCGCCCGCTCAGACGCAAGGAAGACGTACGCGGGCGCCATCTCGGCGGGCTGGGCCGGCCGCCCCAACGGGGCCTGCTTCCCGAACTCTTTCGTGTCGGGAAGCGTCGCCGGGATCAGCGGCGTCCACACGGGTCCAGGTGCCACGGCGTTGACCCGGACGCCGTCGGACGCGACCATCTGCGCCAGCCCCTGGGTGAATGTGACGATCGCCCCCTTGGTCGTTGCGTAGTCCAGCAGGTGCGGACTGGGCTTGTAGGCCTGCACCGAGGTGGTGTTGATGATGGAGCCACCCTCCGGAATGTGCGGGAGCGCCTTTTTGCACAGCCAGAACATGCCGTAGAGGTTCGTCCGCAGGACCCGGTCGAACTGATCCGTGGTGATCGCCTGGATGCCGTCCGGCTGTGACATCTGGTAGGCGGCGTTGTTGACGAGGACGTCGATGCGCCCGAACTCGCCGACGGCACGTTCGATCAGCCGGTCACATTGCTCCTCCTTCCGGATGTCGCACGGCACGGCGACCGCTTTGCGGCCCGCTTCCTCCACGAGCCGCGCCGTCTCATGAGCGTCTTCTTCCTCCTCTGGAAGATGGGAGAAGAGAACATCAGCTCCTTCGCGGGCGAAAGCGAGGCACACAGCACGGCCGATGCCCGAGTCTCCGCCGGTCACCACCGTCGCCCGGTTCTCCAGCTGTCCGCTGCCCTCGTAGGTATCCTCGCCGTGGTCAGGCGGCGGGTCCATGGGGCCGGTCCAGCCTGGGTGCTGTTGATCCTGGTCAGGGAAGTCGGGCTCGGGATACTTGTGCACGGGATGCTGGCTCATGCAATCCCCTTTCGGGCAAACGCTCCGTGACACACGGGGCAGCGACACTTCGACGGCCCCCGGGTTGCCACACACACCACCGGGAAACGGTCGGGGTGCGCCGGCTGGAGATCGGAGCGGCGGCCGAGGTGCGCCGCCCCGCCGCAGGGGGTATCGCCGTCCAGGCGGAGGCGAAGAAGTCCGCCGGCGTCGGTGTCCCCGAAGCTGGTGCTGGGCACGCAGGCGTCATCTACGGCATGCAGGGCAGCCACTGCGGACCGAACCGAAGCTGGGCCTCGAGCCACGGTGCCGGATGCGGCCGCCTGAGCCGAGCAGGGGGGACAGCCGCCCGCCTGCCCGCCTGAGCCGAGCAGGGGGGCACAGCCGCCCGCCTGCCCGCTTACGGCAGGCGACGACCTGCTCGCTCTGCTCAGCCTCCGCCGTCGCGCCGCGGCAAGGAGATCACGTCAGTCCAGCGCGGTCGGTTTCCAGGAGTTCCATGAGCTGGCGCCGGTGCAGGCCGGCGATGCTCTCGAGCAGGTCGGGGTGGCGGAGCAGGGGGGCGGCTTCGGTGTCCCGGCGGCTGGGGTCGGTCAGCCGCAGTGGGCTGCCGGCTTCCCCGTGGTGCTCGGGGGCGGTGATGGCGTGATGGGCGCGGGCGGCCAGGGCGAGATCAGCCAGAAGGCAGGCTGCCCAGCTGACGACGGTCTCGTCGACCCAGGTCCGCCAATCAGTGTCATCTGGATGCGGGTCGCATCCGGTGAGCCAGTCCAGCCGGTGGGATCCGCTCGGGGCGAGCAGGTGCAGGAGCTGGACGTCAATGCTGGTGGGGTAGCGCAGGACGGCGGCGAGCGTGGCGGCCTGTCGGGCCTGTGCCTCGGCCAGTGCCCGGCTGAGAGCGCCCGGCGGGGGCGGGTAGGCGGCCAGCAGCCAGCGGGTGGAGGCGGCTATGACAGGTGTCAGGTCGTCGGGCACGGCGGGCGTTCCTTGAAAGCGTGCTCACCGGGGGCCGGTGATCGGCTCCGCGAGCTGCGTCGCGGAGCCGCGCTGCCCCGCTCGTGAACGCACCACGGTAAGCAACTGTGCAAGCCGGGAAAAGGGCCCAGGTCACACCACAGCTGGTCGGGGCCCGGGGCCCGGCTCGAAGGTCTGCGAGCCGGGCCCGAACAGCCTCGTCTGTCGACGGCTGTGGGTGTCAGGATTTGCCGCGGCCGGTGACGAAGTCGCGGGCCCGGTCCACCAGGCCGGCACCCGGAGCGAGAAGTTTGTTCGCCGGCGGTGTGTCGGGAGCGGAGGGGTGCGGGCGGGTGGGGGCCATGGCCTTGGCACGCCTGATCTTGTCTCCGAGATCATTCAGTGCCTCGGATGAACAGGCCTGGCGCAGCATCGGGAAGAGGTTGTTCTCCTCGTCCTGGACGTGGGCGGTCACCTCGTCCATGAGCTGCGGCAGCAGCGGGCTCGTCGGGAGGTCGTCCGTGCTTGTCTTCTCCAGCTCCTTGAGGATCATCTCAACCTTTCTGTGATCCTCAATCTCCTTGTCTGCCATCCGGTCGCCGCCCTCGATGTGCTCGCGCACCGCCGGATACAGATGCTGCTCTTCGGCCACTGAGTGCCGAACCAGCTCGATGGTGATCTCGTCCACCAGGTTCCGGAGTTCCTGCCCGCTGCCGGTCGTCATCCCCTGGAGCCGGTCGAACATCTCCTCGACCTCCCGATGATCAGCCATCAGCTCGTCGATCACGTTTCCGCCATGCCCCATCGTCCAGCCGCCTCTCACTGGTCGCGCAGGCGGGACCATCCCGCCCACCAGACAGGTGTGCCCATCCGACGCGGATCATGCAGGCCTGTCTCCCCCTCCTCATACGATCGGACGCACCTCGTCACCCTTGTTTCATGGGGTTGGCGGACGTACGCATCAGGCGGCCTGCATGAGACTGACGGACTAGGACGGAATCAGCGGAAGAGAGAGATCGCGAGATGCCTCTGCCTCAGCCCGATGACCTGACCTCGCTGGTCCTGCGTACCCACCTCGGTGACGAGGGAGCTTGGGACGCGGTTCGAGTCGCACTCGACGCAGCTTGTGAGTACACCCATGCCACGTATGTCAGCGAGCTTCGCTTTGCTGGCGTGGAGGTCCAGGCCTTGTTGGCTGAAGAGGCTGCTGCGGGCGAAGACGACCAGCTGATCTACATGTTCCTCGCTGACGCATCCGCGGTGCAGGATCCGGGTCACCCGCTTCTAGCTGCGGACCTCTCGGACGAGCCCGGGCGGACGTTCAGGGTTCCCGCTCGGTGATTTCCTGACATTTCAGTCAATGAACGCTTTCAGCGTTGCCTCTCCGGGGTGAGGACGGCTTTAGCGATGACGCGCCTGGCAGTGCGGGCGAGATCCACAGAACCTCGCCGGTCGGATCGATGATGAGCTGGATCGCCGTGGAGATCCATGACATGGGGTGATCACGTCACCTGCCCCTGGCCGGCCCCCACCCACCGGCGGCAGCAACGGCTCGATCACCGCCCACGCGGCATCAGGAATCTGCCCATCTCCCACGACCAGCCCACCGATCGGGTGATCGGAAAGCCGCGCTTGGGACTGCGGGTCACACAGTCATGGAATCGCCCTGACCTGCTCGTCCAACCGATCCCATGTCCAGAACCACCTCAGCGGTCGGACCCGGTTGCGGGATGAGACGAGCCGTTTCATCGTGGAGACGAAGGCCTTGCGAACGCGAAGATTGTCTGGGTTAGCGACCCCAGGATCCCCGTTTACGGCAGGCGCGGCGGGCGCGATGCGTTGATGAGACAGGCACTCCTATTAGCAACTCTCGTCCTGAGTTGCGACGTTGCGGCCCACCGAAGGCCGACCCTGTTTCACAGAGTCAGGCTGAATGGAGCACACCATGACTGACGACTCCGTCGGCCCTGTACACACAGATAAGGAGCAAACGACCATGGAAATGTTCACCGGTGCCTATCCGGACAACCTTGAGCCGGAGGGTGACCCGGGACGCAATAGGAGCATGCAGGACGCACTCGATTCGTTCATGAACGGACTGTCGGGCTCAGACCTCACAGCGCTGGAGCGGGTGGGTCTCACCGTAGTCGCACTGACGGGCAACGAATCACTGCCATGGGCCGGGCATCGCCACAATGAGGTCCACTATTCCGCGAGCATGGTCAAGCTCTTAGCCATGTATGCCGCACATACACTCAGATTCTTCGCTGAAGGCCTGCGCGCTTCCCAGGCACCCGCCACATCGGATGACTTCTTTGCAGCCCTGGCAAGCCAGTTCAACGGTGAGATCCGCAGCGCCACGCCTGCGAAAATCCTGGCGACCTACCCGAACGAGTCCGACGAAGCCAAGATCATTCCTGCATATCAGACGGTTCTCGAACCGCAGCTCGACGTGAGCGGGACGCCGGTCGGCGTCGACTTCACTTTCGGCTACCGGACCCAGCTCCGAGGAATGCTCATCCAACAGCAGGACGCCCCTGCGGCGGAGTGCATCCACGGCGTCACCTTCGGGTTCATGAACGCCAAGGCCGGTGACGACGGGTTCTTTGATGAAGCGAACCAGCGCGGCATCTGGCTTGCCGGCGACTACATCGGGCAATGGACCCCGGTGACGATCGCATCCGTCAATGATGCGCTCGTTGCCCAGGCCACGACAGCTGTGGACATGGCGAAGCTCCTCACGCGAATGTTCTCCGGAACCTTGGAGAGCGGCAGCCTCACCGACCTGATTCCCATGCTGACGCCGGGCGGGCGGAGTTGGTTTCATCAGCTGTTTATCTGGCCTAACGGGGATATTTCCGCAACGCACTCGAAGGTTGGAATCGGTCCGCTTAAGCGGAACAGCGCCGGCGTGATCGAGCGGGTGGTCTCGGAGGCGCTGATCGCACATGACAGAGGCCGCGACATCGATTTTGCAGTGATCTGGCAGAACCTGAAAGTGCCGGGGAATCCCACGATGCCCGAGTTGATGCCGGTCGCCAACATGGTCGAGACGACGATCAAAGCCTTCCAGCCGTAGTGCTGCGATCCTCTGCTGGACGAGTGGAAGCATGCGGTGCGCCGCGACTGCGGTCGACACGTTCAGTGGCAGCACCATTCGAGCTTGCCGAACCGGAGGACAGGGGGAAACCGACGGAATTCGCTGCATCCGGGCCGCATGCCCCGCACCGGGCCGGATCGGCCACGCGTCCGCCCCGGTCGAGTGCGGGCAACTGGTCACCTGGGCGTGGCTCGCCGGAGTAGGGGTCCAACCCCGCCTTCCAGCGGCGTTGTTCCTCAAGCCAGTACACGTAGCGCGGAATGTTCACGGCCGCAGCGAGCATCGGCTCGCGCCATGTCAGGTCATGGGCGCGGCATGCGGGATTTGGGGAGTGTCAGGCGCCGCGTACATGCTGACCGTCGCCGAGACCACGAGAATCCGTAACCGTTGACGCCGTCCCGTCTGGCGGTGTTCTGACCAAAGAAGGCTCAACTCTCCACCGCAGGCTGGTGCGCAACTCTGAGCACGGGCCCTCGGCCGAATCCCGGGTGGGCGATGAGCGACCGGGTGCCGAAGATGCTGACTGGCACCTCCCCGGCCGCCCTGGCGCGGAGCATGGTGGGAAGCTGACGGCGGGGGTACTGCCGGCGCGGCTGGAGGAGCGGGAGATCACCGGGCAGGCCGAAGGGGCTCGGGAGAGGGTCGTGGAGCTGCCTGCCTCCGGGGCGCTCGGTCGTGCCGATGAGCGGACGCGTCGTTCTACCGGCCCCTGAGAAAACCCGTTGTGAGTGGCCCGCATCGGATGTCTGATTGATCGGCCACCGCTCAGGGGAGGGAACATGAGGACATCGCTGCCCACCCCCTCGTTGCACACCGCTCGCCTTCGACTGCGTGCCTTCGAAGACGCGGATGCGAACGACCTCTTCGCACTGCACAGCAGCGCGTACGTGCTGCGCTACTGGGACTCGCCACCGTGGAGCGAACGCGTGCGCGCCGAGAAGTTCATCACAGCATGCCGGCAGATGGCACAGGACGGCACCGGGGCGCGGCTGGCCGTAGATCGGGTCTCCGACGGGGCGTTCATCGGCTGGTGCAGCCTGACCAGGTGGAATCCGGACTACCGCAGCGCGTCGCTCGGCTATTGCTTCGACGAGGCAGCGTGGGGCCACGGCTACGCGACCGAGACCGCGCGCGCTCTGCTGCGGTGGGCATTCGACACGCTGGACCTGAATCGCGTCCAAGCTGAGACCGATACGCGCAACGTGGCTTCTGCCCGCGTGCTGGAGAAGCTCGGCTTCGTTCGTGAAGGGACGTTGAGGGAAGACTGCGTCGTCAACGGCGAGGTGTCTGACTCGTGGGTCTACGGGCTGATCAGGCGGGAGTGGCAGCCGTCGTCCGAGCCGGTTCCCGGCCACTGAGTTTGCCCTGCGACGGGCTGATCCGGGGCCCCCGGCGGGTCAGTCGAGGAGTAGGGGATCGGGCAGGGAAGCCTTCGGGTGCATGCGCAGCAGCGTGTGCACGACGCCCGCGAGCCCTGACATGAGGCTCGGGGAGAAGGCTTCCCGGGCCAGCCCGCCGACCGGGCCGCGTTGTTCCAGACTGGTGAGGATCTCGCCGTCCAGCTCGGCGCGCTCGCCGAACTCCATGGCGGTGAGGAACTGCCACAGCCCCAGGTCCCCGTGGCACAGTGTGTGGCTCCAGCCGAAGCCCTCGGCGGCGCAGGCGGCCGCAGCCCGCCGGGCCATGTCCAGGCAGGCTGGATCGCCGGTGCGCCGGTGGAGGTCGAGCATGCCGATCCCGATCCCGGCGCTGCCGTGGCACCAGCTCGTGAAAAAGTCCTCCTCTGCGCCGACCCGGACGTCCTGCCAGTTGCGGGCTCCGGGCCGCCAGAGGGACTCCTGGTAGGCGAAGGCCCGCTCGGCGAGCCGGCTCCAGTCACGCCGCTCGGCCACTGACCCCGCCTCGCTAAGGGAGAGCCGGGCCAGCGCCCAGCCGATGCCGGTCGCGCCGTGGGCGAAGCCCCCGATGCCCTCGGGGTTGAGCCGGGTCGTCCAGCGCGCGCCGCTCGCGTCCACGGCGGCCAGCCCGATCAGCCTTCGCCCTATGTGCGCGGCGGCGGCCAGCCAGCGGTCCTGTCCTGTCGCCTCGGCCAGGTCGAGCAGCGGGACGATGCCGCCGGCTGCCCCGTTCAGCAGGTCAACCTCGATGTCGTCGTCGACGAGCGGGCCCTCCAGCAGCTCAGCCCGGCCGGCCGCCCGCCCCAGCAGCCGGTCCTCGCCCAGCACCCGGTGCAGCGCCAGCCAGGTCCACACCTGCGACGCGGCGCCGCTGAATGCCCCGGCCGAGGGGGTCGGCGTCCGCTCCTCGGTGAGGGCCAGCACCCGCAGCGCGCCCTCGAACGTCTCGGCGACGCCCGGCACCTCGTCGGCTCGTCCGGCGCGCGCCTCGGTAAGGTACTCGGCGAGGGTCAGGGCCACCCCGCCCTGCCCGGTGTACAGGTCGGCGGGCAGCACCCGGATGGACCATCCCGCGGGTGTGAAGACCGGACTGATCCAGGTGACCGTGCCGTCCTCGCCGCGCACCGCGCCGTCGCACAACCGCCGCACCATCCGCGCGGCCAGCTCCCGGCGCCGCCGCTCCGCGTCGCGTGCGTGCGGATCGCGCGCGGCCTCCTGCACCCGCGCGGGCAGCGAGCGCTCGTTGAGGTAGGCACCCACCAGCGCGTCCTGGATCACCGACTCCTCCAGCGCGAGGTCCGCCGTACGCCAGTCCTCGAGCGTGGCCCGTACGGCCGCCGCGTCGACGGTGAAGGTGAACATGGGGACATCGCCGACCAGGAGATCCGCGATCTCGCCGTCGATCGTCTCCCGGTCCGTCGGCGCGCCGGGCAGCACCTCGGCGTTGCGCCGCAGGATGTCCCGGGCCCGTTCCACGGCCGCAGGCTCGTCGTGCAGCGACGCCGGGTGCCACAGCATCCGGCCGATGTCGACGTACGCCTGCGTCGGCCGCAGGATCCGGCGCGCCCGGGCACCCTCGAAACGGCGCAACAGCCGGCAGGGGTCGGTCCCGGGCCGGCGCAGGTGCGCGGTCATCTCCTTGAAGCCCGCGAGGACCCGGTCCCAGTACGCGCTCAGCACGGGGTTGGGACTGGGGTGGTTGCCCGCACGTGGCATGGCCACCAGGTCCACCTGGAAGCGTGCCGCCGCGGTGCCGCCGTGCGCGATCACCGGGTTCGGGATCAGCGGCTGCTGTCCGGGCAGCGCCCCGACCCCGGAGATGTCCACCCCGCCGAGCGCGAAGCCGGTGCCGCGCACGGGCAGCAGCCCGGTGCGCAGCACCGTGCGGCGGATCGCGGCGGCCGCCACGTCCACCGCGTCGCCCCGGCCGCTGGGCGGGAAGGGACCGGGGGCGTCGAAGAGCGTCTCGGCGTCCACGATCACGGGCACCGGGCCTGCGGCGATCATGTTCTCGGCGTGCATGTCGGTGCCGCCGGTGAAGCGCAGGACGGCCAGCCAGTGACCGATGTTGCGGTAGAACGCGGCGAGTTCGGTGTCGTCGGCGCAGTAGCGGTGGCCGACGAACTCGGCCCAGCCGTAACCTCCGCGCCCCAGCATGCGCGGCACCCGGATGCGTTCCCGGGGCGCCGGGGCGCCGGGGAAGTCGGCGTAGATCTCGTCCAGCAGCCCGCCGAGCGCCACGTCGGTCTCCGGCGGACGCGGCTTGTACATCACGGTCCCGCCGGCGAAGTCGGCCCGGCTGACCGTAAGGCCGCCCCGGTGGCTGTCCCCCGCCCCGAACGTGACGGCGCGCAACTCGCCCGCCTGCTCCCCCAGCAGCCGGCGGAGCAACACCCGGTCCTCGGCCAGCCGTTGCGCGAAAGCGGTCGTCGCCGCCACCGACAGGCGGGCCACCGAGGCGACGCGGGCTGCGGCGGTCGGGTACCGGCCCGCCAGCCGGTCGAGGTAGCCGTCCTCCCCGGCCTGCTCGATGAACTCGGTCCAGGTCCGTGTGTCGGTGCCCGCCCCCGCGTCCTCGGGTACGGCTCCGCCCCCGGCCGTCATGCGCAGCGCGTGCAGTTCGATCAAGAACAGGCGGGACAGTTTGGCGTGCAGGGACCGGAGCAGCGCGGTGTGACCGGCCTCCAGCACCGTGACGCGCTCCGCGCGGCTCAGGTCGTCCACGGCGGCCAGCCGCCGGGCGAGCTCGTCCCGCCACGGCCGGGCGATGTTTCGTACGGGCCGGGCGAACCACTCGGTCTCGCCCGTCTCCTGCCGCTGTGCCACCGGTCCGCTCACCGTTCGCCGTCTCCCTCACACCACGTCCACGCCCCGCTGGGGCCCCACCGACAGGACGGGGAAGCCGCGCCGCCTCGCGCACGGCTCCCCCACTCACCCGATCAGCAGCACCAGCTGCCGTGCGACCCGCTCGGGCTGGAACAGAAGCCGTACAGGGAGTCGCTGGGGTCGGTGAGCGCGGCCTCCGTGGCGGCGCCGCCGACGTACAGCGGGCCGGCAGGGTTGATCTGGCCCTGGGCGCTCTCGGCGCCCGACAGCCAGGCTTCGAGCACGGCGGCGGTGTGAACACTGGACTGCGGCATCTACGGCCTCCGGAGGGTGAGTTCGGGCGGACTGCCCGGCCTCCCGAGTATCGCGACATCCGAACACCCGTCAGATGCCTGATCCGGCCACAGTCCGCCGGTAATACTGATGCCCCCCACAGGAAACCGGGGCGGTACGGCGCGCCCGCCGCCCCCTCACAACATGAGGTGCTTGACCTGCGTGTAGTCGAGCAGTCCGGTGAGGGACGGATCGCTGCCGCAGCCGGAGTGACGCACTCCACCGAGGGGTATCTCCGAGGCGTTCGTGCCATGGATGGTCACCCGGACGATGCCGTATGCAACGCTCGGCTCGCGCGCATGGCCCGGTCGTGGTCGCGGGTCCACACACTTGCGGCCAGAGTCTGCGGAACGGTGTTCGCCATCCGAAATCCTCGGCCTTCCGCGTGAACGGCTGGATCGTGACGACCGGACCGAACACCTCGCCGCGGACGATTTCGTCCTCCTGCCTGACACCGGCCACCACCGTGGGCTGGTGGAAGAAGCCGGGGCCGGGCAGCGCCAGGCCTCTGGGGACCACCCCGGCATGGTCCGGGAGCCTGCTCCGGCAGGAGTCGTAAGGTGGCGAGTTGGGCGGCGCCGGCGAGCGGGCCGAAATCGGCGTGCTCGTCGTCCGGAGCGCCCGGCGTCCGCCGCGCTGCCCGGTCGGCGAAGGCCTCGAGGAACACCTCCGTGGGCCCCGTGGTGCACGAGGATCCGGGTGGCGGCCGTGCAGTCCTGGCCCGCGGTGCAGAAGGCCAGGGACGACAACTGCTCGACCGTGTCATCGAGACCAGCGTCCTCGTGGACCAGCACCGACCGCGTTGCCGCCGGTTTCCAGGTGCAGGCGCCAGAGGGCGGGGGCCGCCATGGCGGCGCGATCTGCTGTCAGGCCCAGACGCCTGCGGTGACGGCCAAGAGACGGACACAGGGCTGGGCGACGCGCAGGCCGCCGGTGTCGCGGTCGCCGCACACCACGTTGAGGACACCGGGCGGCAGGTGCGCGGCGGCCGGCCGGGCCGGCAGCACGGCGGAGGACGGCGTGCCGTCGGACGGTTTGAGACCCTCACCGCAGAACCCCCAGCCCCGTCCCTGCTGCCCCCGGCGCCACCTCACGGAAGCCCTCGGGCCCCGGCCGAACGGGAGCGGCCCCGCCGGAACACCGCCCGGCGGGGCCGCTCGTCGCGCTGCCGCTAGTTGCCGCGGCCCGCGGAATCGTGGGCGAGGCTGTCGCGGCCCTCGCCCCCGTGTGCCGGGTCCGCACCGGCGGAGCCGGTCCCGGTCCCGGCGGCCCGGTCACCGTGCCCCGGCCACCAGGCCGCGTGCCCGATGAGCGCCGTGAGACTGGGCGTGAAGAACATCGACATCACGAAGGCGGCGACCGCGATGCCGAAGGAGACGGCGAAACCCATCTCCGTGAGCAGCGAGTTGCCCGCCAGCATCATCGTGGCGAAGGTGGCCGCCAGGATGAAGCCGGCCGCGGCGACGGTCGGCCCGGCGTGCCGGAGTGCCATGCCGGCGGCCTCGCGGGGCTCGCGCCCCTCGCGGGCCTCCTCGCGCAGCCGGGCGATCATGAGGATGTTGTAGTCGGTGCCGATGGCGACCACGAAGAGATACATGATCACCGGCAGCATGAACATCAGGCCCGAATGCCCCTGGCCGTTCTGGAAGATCCACACGGTGGCACCGAGGGTGGCGCCGAAGCCCAGGCCGACGGAGGCCATCAGGTACCAGGGTGCGACCACACTGCGCAGCAGCAGCCCCAGAATGATCATGATGAGGATCGCGGCGACGGGGAAGACCGTGCGGTAGTCGTGGTTGACCGCGGCGTCGATGTCCTTGTAGATCGAGGACATGCCGCCGACCAGGGCCTCGGTGCCGTCGGAGGCGTCGGCGTGGGCGACGTCGCGCACCCGGCCCACGGCGTCGATGGCCTTGTCCGTCGACGCCTCGTACTTCAGCGTGACCGTGAAGTCCGCGGTCGTGCCCGCCTTGTTGACCTGGGTCATCCGGGCGTCCGCGACCCCGTCCACGGCACGGAGCTTGCGCGCGTAGGAGTCGAACGCGGCCCGGTCCAGCGGCTTGCCGTTGGTGCTGGACAGGTAGACGTCGGTGGGAGCGGCCGCGCCCGCCGAGTACGCCTTCTGCATCTCGTCCTGGGCGACCATGGACTCCTTGGTCTTGGGCATGGAGCCGGACGCCAGGTCGAAGGTGGCGTTGAAGTTGAGAATGCCCAGCGACAGCACGGCCAGGACGAGTCCGGACAGTCCGGCGGTCAGCGCCGGGCGGCGCTGCACCCCGCGGCCGAGGGCGGCGAAGCGGGCGTTCTCCGGTTCCCGCTGCCAGGACTTGGACGGCCAGAAGACTTTCGGTCCGATGAGCGAGACCACGGCCGGGATCAGGGTCAGGCCCGCGACCAGCGTGGCGGCGACCGCGATGGCGAGCGCCGGTCCCATCTGCTTGAGGAAGCCGAGTGTGGACAGCACCAGCGCGAGGAAGGCGATGATGACCGCCCCGGCGGCCGAGGCGATGGCCTCACCGACCCGGTCGACCGCGTTGACCATGGCCTGCTTGGGTTCGTCGCCGGCGCGCAGGCGTTCGCGGTAGCGGAACATCAGGAACAGGAAGTAGTCCGTGCCCACGCCGAAGAGTACGACGATCAGGATCGACGAGATCGAACTGTTGGCCTGGAGGTCGAACAGCTTGGTGGCATAGGCGATCAGCCCGTTGGCGACGGCGGACACCAGGCCGATCAGGATGAGCGGCAGGATGGCGAGGATCGGCGCCCGGAAGATGATCAGCAGCGTCACCAGGATGATGACGAAGGTGCCGATGCCGATCAGTGCCTGTCCGCGTTTGGACGAGTCCTGCTGGTCGAGTGCCTGGGCCGCGGAGCCGCCCAGTTTGACCTCCAGGTGCGTGCCCTTGGCGAGTTGCTTGACGTCGTCGCGCAACACCTTGGCCGCGTCGGCCTGTTCGGGCTGGCCGGCCTTCTTGCTGTCCATCTGGACCAGGGTCAGGTCGTACCTGCCGTCCTTGGACGGCTGGCCGGGGACGACCTTCTGCACCTGGTCGATGTGCTTCTTGCCCAACTCGGCGGTGATCCGGGCTACGTCCTGCTTGTCGGCGTCGGTCAGCCGACCGCCGTCGGTGCGTTGGTACAGCGCGATCGCGGACGGCGTGAAGGCGCTGGGGAACGCCTTCTGCTGCAGGTCCGCCGCTCTGATGGACTCGTAACTCTTCGGCAGGAAACTGCTCTCGTCACTGTTCGAAGGCAGGCCGGGAGCGGTGGCGACGATCGCCACCGCGGCGATCAGCCAGGCCACGATCGTCCAGACGGGATGTCGGACGACAGCGTTGCCTATGCGTCGGAACATGCGGGGGGTCCTCCTGGACAGGAAGATCACCGCAGCCCGGGGAGCGGTCCCCGGCATCGGCGACCCCGGCCGGCGCGCGTCCAACGCACCGGCCGAATGGTTGTCTTAGGGTCACAGAGTAGTGACCACGCAAGGGGATCATTCCAGCAGGCGCGCCACGGCACGACCGGATATCGGGCGGCGCCGCCGGCGGGGCCGGAAGGAGCACCGGACATGACCACGAACAGCGTCTCGGGGCCGCCGCACCGCACTCCCGAGGGCATCCTCTGGGAACCCAGCGGCCGCTGGGTGCGCGGCCGTACGGCCGGGGTCACGGTCGTCGACAGCCGCCGTCCCGTCCTCGTGTGGGAACCCGGCGTACCGGTGCCGCTGTACGCCTTTCCGCACGGCGAGGTCCGCGAGGACCTGCTGCGTCCGGCGCGGAACCCGCCCACCGGGACCCACACCGGGTCGACGGTCTTCTACGATCTGGAGGCCGGCGGCGCGTCGCGGGCGAACGCCGCCTGGACCTTCCCCTCGGACGCCCTGGCGGACCACATCGCATTCGAGTGGGCCTGGCGCACCGGCACCGGCCTCGACCACTGGTACGAGGAGGAAGAGGAGATCTTCGTGCACCCCCGCGACCCGCACAAGCGGGTCGACGCCCTCCCCAGCAGCCGGCACGTCCAGGTCGAGATCGGCGGCACACCGGTCGCCGACACCCGCCACCCGGTCCTGCTCTTCGAGACGGGCCTGCCCACCCGCTACTACCTTCCCCGCGAGGACGTCCGCCTGGACCTGTTCGAGCCCACCGACCACAGCACCGGCTGCCCCTACAAGGGCACCGCCGCGTACTGGTCCTGGCGCGGCGGGGACGACGTCCCGGCCGACGTACTGTGGAGCTACGCCGATCCGCTGCCCCAGGTGGGCGCGGTCAGGGGGCTGCTCGCGTTCTATAACGAGGCGGTCGAGATCATCGTGGACGGCGAACGACTGGAACGCCCGGTCACCCACTTCACCCGGCGCTCCTGAGGCGCCGGCCGCCGGTCGCCCCGGGTCGGGGTACCGGCTGGTGGATCTCCGGTGCGATGATCCCCGCGGAGTTCGACGAGTCCGGCCGGGAGTTACCTTCCCGCTCGGGGAGATTCCCTTCCTCCTGACAGGAGTTCGCAGTGAGCAGTGTCCACCACGACGTCAACCTCCTTCCTCCGCCCCGAGTCGAGGAGGTCAGCGAGAACGTCTTCGCCTACGTACAGCCCGACGGCAGCTGGTGGATCAACAACACCGGATTCCTCGTGGGGCGGCGCGGCGTGATCAGCGTGGACGCCTGCTCGACCGTGCGGCGCACGCGGGCCTACCTGGACGCGATCGGCACCGTCACGTCCCAGCCGGTACGGACCCTGATCAACACCCACCACCACGGCGACCACACCTTTGGCAACCACCTGTTCGACGGCGCCACCATCGTCGGCCACGAGGCGACCAGGACGAGCGTCCTGCAATGGGGCGAGCCGGGCGCGGCGGCCGCGTTCTGGACCGACGTCGAGTGGGGTGACGTCACGATCGAACCGCCCTTCCTCACCTACACGGAGGGCGTCACGGTGTGGTCCGACGACCTGCGCAGCGAGGTGCGCCACGTCGGCACGGCCGCCCACACCACCAACGACTCCATCGTCTGGCTGCCCGAACGGGGGGTCCTGTTCAGCGGCGACCTGCTGTTCAACGGCGGCACGCCCTTCCTGTTGCAGGGCTCCGTGGCCGGTGCCGTGAAGGTGCTGGAAGAGGTGGTCAAGCCGTTGGGCGCGACGACCATCGTCCCCGGCCACGGCGGGGTCACCGGTCCCGAGCTGATCGACGAGGTGCTCGGCTACCTGCGGTTCGTGCAGCGCACCGCCCAGGCGGGTCGCGAAGCCGGGCTGACGCCCCTGGAGACCGCCCGCGAGACCGACCTGGGCGAGTACGCCGGGCTGCTCGACGCCGAGCGCATCGTCGGCAACCTGCACCGGGCGTACGCGGAGCTGGAGGACGGCCCGCTCGGCCGGACCATCGACGCAGCGGCCGCCCTCGGCGACATGGTCGCCTACAACGGTGGACGCCCCCTCACCTGCCTGGCCTGAGGGCGAGACCTCGCCGAAGACCAGGAAGCACCCTGCGAGCCGTCCGTGAGCTTTGCCCAGTAGGCGCTGGAGGGTGGCGGGTGAGACGGAGGCGATGAGGCCAGGGCACCGGACCACCTCACGCAGCACGCACGCCCGGCACCAGACGCAGAACACGGGTGAGGAAGAGCTGACGCCGCCGGGCACGGCTACTGGCGCGGCCCATCTGCCGGCGACCACTGCGGTCTCGACGGCACCCAGCGGGTGCTCGGCCTCGGCGCCGCCCCTGGCAACTCCGAGCCGACTCCGCCGAATCCGCTCCCTGCCCGACGGCACGTCAGGCAGGGAGCGGAACATGCCGAGGCGACACCAGCCGCCGTCGCAACCTCGTGGCGCGAGTACTGCGCCTGACCAGGCGATCATGCCGGTAGTGGTCAGGAAGGGGTTGGACCATGGCGCACATGTTGAACTACAACCGCGCCGTCCCCGATGTAGATGACGCCGATGTCCTGTCCGCGCTGGTGGCTGAGGGCGACGAACTCGATGTCCTGGTCGAGGCAGTGGACGACTGGTCCATACCGACACCGGCGCCGGGCTGGACGGTCGCCCACCAGATAGCCCACCTCGCCTGGGCGGACGCGAACGCACTCAGCGCCTTACGCACTCCGGACGCGTTCGACGCCGAGCTCAGGCGGGCGGAAGCCGAAGGCAGCGGGTACGCAGACAGGGCCGCCGCCGAGGGAGCGGCCCTACCGCGGTCAGTACTCCTGGACGAGTGGCGGGCCGGTCGAGCGGAACTGGCGGCGGCACTGCGCGACACGCCATGGAACCACGCATTCCCCTGGTACATGTCGAAGGTGACCCCCGCTCTGATGGCGCCACTTCGTCTGATGGAAACCTGGGCACACGGGCAGGACGTCTTCGATGCGGTGGGCGTGGCGCACCGCCCGACGGATCGACTTGCAGCACGTGGCGTCGCTGGGGGTGTTGGGACGGGGGCTGTCCTTCGCCGCCGTCGGACTGCCTGAGCCGGCGGACCCCTTCCGCGTCGAGCTGACGGCACCTGACGGACGGACCTGGGTGTGGGGCCCCGAGGCCGCCGCGCAACGGGTACAGGGCGGCGCCATCGACTTCTGCCTGTGTGTCACCCGGCGTCGCCCCTGGTCCGAGACCGACATGACGGCGACCGGCGAGGACGCTCAGAAATGGCTGGAGGTGGCGCGCGTCTTCCTCTGAAAGCGTGTCGGGGCTTTGGGCCGTGCGAGACCCGTGACGGTTGCGATCTGCCCTCCGGACACGGCGACGGTCCCGGAATGATCGCGTCGTGTGTGCCGGTGCGACAACTCCGAGGCCGTCGGCGACTCACGCCAGGCCGCGAACCAGTAGCGCCCTACGCGCCTTCTTCCTTGCCGGAGGCGATCAGTCCGCGGCACGGGTGGGCGCCCTCGCCGGCGCCGGTGGGGTGGGGCACGGCGCCGGACCCCCGCGAAGGCTCCCTGGCCTCGGCGAGCGGTGGCACCCTCACGGCAAGCTTGAGCATGTCGATGCGATCATCCTCGGATGCGAGAGATCGACGAGTTGGCCGATGTGGATGATCCGGCATGGCCTGAGCTTCAGGAGGCGCTTGCGGCGACAACCGTGCCCGCGGAGGTGCTTCCTGCCGACCGGCGTGAGGGACGTCGGTGCCTCTTGCAGATGCAGGTCACGGCGCGATCGGTACTCGGTGCTCTCGTTCTGAACACGGGCGGGTTGCTCCTGGACGATGGGTGGGTTCGAGTGTTCGGCGGTGGTTCAGCCGCTGAGGGGACTGTGCCGAGCCTGGGGCGGATCAACAGGTTTCCCGCGGTCTTCGATCCCGCGTGGCATCCTGCGACTGGTCTCGTCGCCGCCCACGACGTCGTGGGCGGGGTCTTCGCGCTGAACGGCCATGACCCTTCGGCAGCGGGCCGGCCGGGGGTTCCCGGGCAGATGACCTACTTCGCTCCTGACACGCTTGAGTGGGAAGCCATGGATATGGGCTTCTCCGAGTGGGTTTCCTGGCTGCTCTCGGGCCGACTGGAGACGTTCTATGACGGCCTGCGCTGGCCCGGTTGGCGCCATGAGGCGGCCGCCCTCGCCCCGTCCCAGGGAATCACCGTGTTTCCGTTCCTGTGGTCGAAAGAAGCCCAAGCGGATCTCGCAGCCACGAGCCGACGGGCGGTGCCGATCCGTGAGGTCATCGGGGTGGCAGCCGATTTCGCCCGGCAGATGGGGCCGGCAGATCCCGGATTTCTCGGCGAGGCGTGAGGTGCCTCGGTCGGACCTCTGGGCCGCCAATCTGACGTGAGACTTCCGGATTCCCGCACTCATGGGCAGTGCCGGCTCTGCGGTGTGGGCGCCCCTGCGCAGCCTCCGTCAGGCCGTGCGGGTCAGGAAGCGGCTGGGAACGCTGCGGCGCGACCGATGGCCTGGGCGCCGAACTCGTCCCAGACCCGGTCGATGGCGGCCTCGGCCACCAAGCGGGCCTCGCCGGAGTGGTCGAGGGTGATCTGCTGGGCGGTCTCGGTGTCGGTGTCGTGCCGCTCTTTCCGCCGCAGTCGGAGCCCGGTCAGGCGTCCCCCTGTAGTCCTGCGGCGTCCATGAGCCCGTAGGCGGCAGTGCGCAGGTCGTCGTGTGAAGACGGCTCGGACAGGCGGCACCTCTTGTTCCATCGGCTGGTCCCGGCGAAGGCCAGGGGCAGCGTCACGGCCTGGGGCGACTGTCTGCGGCGGCGCAGCGTCCGTCCGGGGCGAACGACGAGTGCGGGTCAAAACCTGGGCGCGTCCGGCTTCGGCTTCCGTTTCACGTCGGCCAACTTCACGTCCTCCGCCTCCGGAGCCCCGAACGCTTCGACGGTCGCCCCGCTGCTGGTGCCGGTGACCTCCAAAGCCAAGTGGTCGCCCATGAAGCGCAGGTCGAGCCTTGCCCGTGGCGCGCCCGCATGGCTCGGCATCTGGTGAATCCGCGATGCCGGGTAGTCCAGGCCCGTCAGCTTCTTATGCATGGCCTGGTAGCTGGTCGTTTTCGTGTTCTTGAACGCCTCGCTGACTCGCTTTGCGTGTGCTCTGCCGCCGCACTTCTCGATGTCGGTCAGCGGCACTTCCCGGAGCGACTTGAGCTTGGCACGGGAAGGGGTCGACTTCGGCGGCTCGGGAGCATCCGAGGGATCGGCGTTCTGAGTTCCGCAGCCGGACAGGACGACGCAGCCGAGCGCGGCCACCAGAACAGGCTTCGAGAGGGATGTCGACCGCATGCACGAAAGATGCAGGACGCTGATCACTGCCCACATGAGTACCCGTACTCACCTTCACCCGAGTAACTCCCGCCGCACTCAACCTTGACCAGGGGAATCGCCGACGGCAAAGCCTGGGTGCCACGAGCCGGCTGCGGCGGCCTGGTGTGCCCGGGCGCGACCCGCGCGATCGTGGGCGCCGTTGCGCGACGTGGGGATCACATGATGTGACCGCAGGGGCTGGTCAGCGCCGAGCCTTGATCTCGTCGAGGGTCACTTCGACCGGGCCTGCCAAGACGTCGAGCAGGCCGTAGCGGCTCCGCACCTCGCGGTCCTCCTGCACGGAGGGCGTACGGTTTTCCTCACCTACTGGCGCGATGACCGGCACCACGTCTACACCATGTGCGCCAAAGCGCCAATAGGTAGTGATGCGGCGCTTCTTTCTCGTAATGTGATCGATCGCATTACTTTCTTGCATCTCGGCCGTTTGAATAATGGTGTCGAGCTCTTTTCGGTCCATCCATTGGGGCACCGCAACGCCCCGCCAGGAGTAGCTGGAGCCTCCGAATGAATCCATATTGAGCCGGTCTTTGCGCGCCAGGTTCAGTGTGGCGTAGAACGTCAACTTGTCGAAATTCGTATCGCTGGGAAGCTGAACAACGGTCCGCGTGAGCAACTCGTCGTTCTCCTCGACCCAATTTCCGGGGAGCATCCACGGCTGCGCCGCCACCAGCTTGCCCGGCTGGTAGACCTCCCTGCGGGTGAGCGGGTGCTTCTCCCGGTATTGAGCCCATTGCTCGGCGTCCTTTCGCCACTTCGCCGGGGACCGGTCCGTCGGGCTCACCGTCACGTCCTCTCCCATGGCATGGAACTCGGCGCCCAGCACGTAGAAGCCCGTATCGCTGTGATTCACGAGCTTGATGTCGACCGGCACGGAAAACATCTTGCCGTCCGCACTGAGCGCTGCCTTGCCCGGGTTCAGTTGCACGAGAGGGGTGACCTCACGCCGGTACGGCTGGAAAAGGTACTGGTAGCCGAAATTGGCGACCGCTACTAGCGTGGAGATGATGAGTGCCGCAGCTACCCGCTTCGGAGTGGGGATCTCATCCAGTCTTCGCCACACCAGGACGACAGTGGATAGCGAACTTACGCTGAGCACAATGGACAGTACTTGATAGACGGCTTTCTCGCCGTCATTCCATGCCTGTAACGCGAGCAGGACGTTCGTCAGCAGCGCCACGCCGGTGGAGATCAGCGCGACCACTCGAAAGTTGGAACTCGGCCCGCGGACCCAGCAGTCCACGACCGCGCCGATACCCACGAGCATGATGAGAGCCGCCAGCATGAGGGCCGCTCCGGTGACGCAACCCGCGAAAGTCAGAGCCTGGCTGAAGTCCTTGAAGCCGCACAAGCCCACGGGCACCGCCGTCGCGAGCAGGACCAGCACGACCCATACCATTTCCGTCCGCGAGCATGGGCATCTCAGGCCTCTTCGCCCCATCACGTACGCGCCGGAACGGGTCCCTGGGTCGGACCCTGGGGAAGTCGTCACATGATCACCTTCCTGGCTGTACACCGGCATCCGATCACCATGCTCCGAGTGATCCACGCGGTGCACTGAGTGATCCAAGCGATCACTGCACACATTCCGGCGGGATTACCACACCCATTCCACCGGTCGGCCCACTCATCCAGCGCCGGCCGTGGCTCTGATTGAGAGGGCAGGGGCTTTCTGTGGGAGGTTCACCATGGTCGCTTCCTGGGTGCCGCGGGCGACGACGACCACGGCCTCCTCTGCGGGATCGGGGTTTTCATCACGGTGCGGCGCGAAGGGTGGGGCGAAGATGTTGTCGCCAGGCGCGCTGCGCAGCCGGATTTCCGGTAACGAGCGCGAGGTCGGCTACGCCGTCCGCGACTCCGGGGTGCCACGCGAGGAGGTCTTCATCGAGACCAGGACCTCACCGTCGAGTGCCGCGACGTCGGCCCGCACGACATCAAGTCACGTGAGACGACCTCTAGGCCTTGATGGGTGCGGCCGACCTGGCGGCCTGCTCGATCTTCGCGCAGTGGGCTGCACGGGCTTCCTCGTCGATCTGCTTCTCGTTTTCGGCGCGCACCCCGGTCCGGCCGTCCAGGCCCTCGCGCAGGATATCGGCGTGCCCGGCATGCCGGATGGACTCGCCGAGGACATGGACCATGATGGCGAACAGGTTCGTGTTGGGATCAGGCTCCGGCCACCACGGCACGTGGCCGGGGGCGTCGAGGGGAAGCTCGTTGATCGTCGCGTCAGAGTGTTCCCACGTGCGCCGGTAGAACCCGATGATCTGATCGCGGGTCTCGTCCTCGGTCGCCCACAGATCGCCGCCGTTGTAGTCCTGCCACCGGGGCAGCGGTTCCGGGGAAGGGCGGTCGAAGACCTCGCCGAAGTACCTGGCCTCGACGGTGGCCACGTGTTTGACCAGGCCGAGGAGGTTGGTCCCGGTCGCCGTCAAAGGTCGGCGGGCGTCGTATTCGGACAAGCCGTCGAGTTTCCAGAGCAGCGCCGTGCGGTCCCGCCGCAGTCTCCCGTGCAGGTTGTCCTTCGCGAATTCATCGATCACGCGGCATGAGCCTGCCACGGGCTGCTCGTGGTCTTAAGATCCCGTACGTGGTCGGCGACGACTGGCAGAGCCGCGGCCTGGCAATGGCCGCCGCCCCGACGGCGGCACGCGGCCCACGACGCCAGGCGACATCAGCACCGGGGCGAAGATCTCGGAGGGTGTTGATGCGGCGCGAGCGGGGTCGTGCACGCGGGCGACCGCCTGGACCGCGTTGTGGAAGCCGTCGCCGAGCTGCTCGACCTCTGCTTCTCCGCGGGCGACCTGCTGCTGGCCGCCGCACACTCCCCTGCTTCAGCCTGGGCCCTTCCGCCGGAGCTCGGCCCTCGGCTGCGGACGGTCATCACGAGACTGCCAAAGACGGCGGTTGCCGACCTGAGTGGTTGCTGCGAGATCTGCCTACCACCCTCGCGTTCCGGGCGCGCCCTTGAAGGGCCCTCGCACATCTTTGGTGACCCAGCCGCCGTAGAAGTCCCCCTCCTGAGCCTGTACCTCTTCGCCGCCGACAAGACAGCGGTCGACACGGCTCGCGTAGAAGGCGAAGTAGTCCTCGAGGACCGAATAGGCGGGCTCGGGGTTCGCGTAACTCCAAGCGGCCCGCCTTCGCACTACGTCACCGACGATCACATCCCAGTAACGAGCGCTGCCCTTCCACTCGCACCAGGTGCGGCCCTCGGTGAGGAACAGCAGATCCGACCGGACGTCCTCCGGCGGAATGTAGAAGGTCGGAGGGTGACTGGTCTCCAGTACCCGGACCGCGTGCCTTGTCTCGGCCACCACCTGGCCACCGCACTCCACTCGGACAAGGCGGTTGTCCGGCAGCACGGCGGGCGGCCGCGGATAGTCCCATACGGACTCGACTTCGCAATCGGCAAAATCGGCCATACCGTCTCCTCGTGGTACGTGGACCTTACTGCTCGGCGTGTTCATCTCCTCTTCCGTACATCACGGCCTTTCGGATGAGGCGCACTTCGAATTGGCCGGATCGGCGGTGACGGGGTTTGCCGGCTCAACGGGCGAACTCGCAGGCCAGGTGGCTTCGAATCGAAGCTGACCGATCTTCGGCGTCTCGGCGGGAGGGGCGGCCGGAGTGTTCGCAACTGAGGTCTGCGTGCGGTGCGCGGTGGATCCTCGGGGTCCACGCTGGCTGTCGACCGTGGCGATCTGGATCAATCTCACACCGCCATGGCAGGATCCGGCGCTCCTGTCAGCGGCACCTGGGGTGTCAGCGCACAGCTCGCCGGCGCGACCGAGACAGCGGCGGCCATCGTGCAGTGCGCCAAGGACCTCGGCCTGTACACACTGGCGTCCTGCTGGGCCCTGATCACCGCCGCGGTAGCTTCCCGAATCTCACGAACTGAGCACATGCAGGCGCGCTTTCCGGCCAGTACTCGCAGGTAGCGGTACGGGTGGCCGACTCGCGGGGGATGATCGCGGTTGTGTTCGGCGAAGACATGACCAGCTGCGTGCGGTGGGAAATCCTGATGCACGAACGGTTCAGCGGCGTGTGGATCTGCAAAGACTTCGGTCGTGCGACCACCAACGTGGATCCCACCGAGCTGGGCCGGGCCGTCCTCGCCGCATACCTCGCCGGCCGGGACAGCCGGGGTGAAACGTTCCGCGTTGTCGTCCGCGCCGACAGCGTCGGCCAGTGCGTCATCACCCCCGGTCAACTCATGGACCCTGACTGGAAAGCGGACCCGGCCATCTGTCAGGCACTGCCCGCATACCTGCGCAACGCTCTCACCTGACCCCTCATGCCGTGGGAAGGGCGACGACCATGCGGCCCTATCCGCACCCCAAGCATGTCGCAGGCGCGGCGGGGTGCCGGGCCCGCACACAGGAGGTCTGGACGCCGGTCCGGGGCCGCAGCAGCAACTCGCCTGCGTAGCACGGCGAAAGCGCTGCTCGTGCAGCGCCAGATCACTGGTCCGGGCGGCGACCGCTCGGTCCTGGCCATCACTGTGGGCGCCGGCAACCCCGGTCCGCCCGGTTGCGTCCCTGACCACGAGATGAGCAGCGTCTTCGGCCCCAAGGACTACAAGGCCGGCGCACCCCGCCGCGGCCGCCACGGGACCAGGCCGGTCCGGGTACCCCCGCCTGGCTGCCGGACACGACGCCCCGCCGGGACGCAGAGAGTCCCGTTCGCCCGGTCAGTCCGCGGTGGGGACCGGTGCCTTCCGCTCGGCCGCCGGCGATGCCTGCGTGATCACTTCGGAGCGCCGCTGACCCCGGTCCATGGCACCGCCCGTGAAGGCTAGACCCAGACCGGCCACGGCGAGCGCCGCGCCGACCAGGTTGGGCGCGGCCCAGCCCCAGCCGGCCGAGATGACCAAGCCGCCGAGCCAGGCACCACCCGCGTTGGCCAGGTTGAAGGCCGAGTGATTGGAGGCCGCCGCCATCGTCGGGGCGTTCTTGGCCTTGGCCATGAGCAGCATCTGGACGGGTGTGGTGATGAGGGAGCCCATCGCGCCGATGAAGGTGATCGTCACCAGGGCAGGGACGGTGCTGTGGACCGCGAAGTAGAACGCCACCAGGGCCGCGGCCAGCAGGATGAGTCCCCAGTACATCGTCGGGCGCAGTGCGCGGTCGGTGAGCGGTCCGGCGATCAGGGTGCCCAGCGTCATGCCGACGCCGTACAGCGCGAGCACCCAGGTCGTCGACGAGTCGGAGATTCCGGTCAGGTGCGTGAGCATCGGGACGAGGTAGCTGTACACGGCGAAGAATCCGCCGAAGCCCACGACGGCCGTGGCCAGACCGATGACGACCTGCTTGTTGCCCATGGCCCGCAGCTCGTGCCGGATGCCGGACTGCTCCCCGCGCGGCTGGTGCGGGACGAAGGCGGCCAGCGCGGCCAGCGCGACGAGTCCGATGACGGCGACCGCCCCGTAGGCGGAGCGCCAGCCCAGATGCTGGCCGAGGGCCGTGGCGGCCGGAACCCCGACGATATTGGCGACGGTCAGTCCGAGGAACATCTTCGACACGGCGCGTGCCGCCCGGTCCGCAGCGACCAGCCGCGAGGCAACGACGGCGCCGACGCCGAACAGCGCACCGTGCGGCAGACCCGCCAGGAAGCGGGCGGCGAAGAGCGTGCCGAAGTCGGGGGCCAGGGCCGACGCCGTGTTGCCGATCACGAACAGTCCGCTCAGGAGCAGCAGCAACCGCTTGTGCGGGACACGCGCGCATATGCCCGTCAGCAGCGGAGCGCCCACGACGACACCGAGCGCGTACGCCGACACGACATTGCCGGCGTGCGGTACGGACACACCGATTCCGTCGGCGATCTGGGGCAGCAGCCCCATGGTGGCGAACTCGGTCGTGCCGATGCCGAACGCGACGACAGCCAGGGCCAGCAGAGCCAAGGGCATGGTGCAGGAGAACCTTTCAAAGACGACGGGCCGGGGACCAGGGGCGGGGCGGTGCGGACTCGTCCGCGGTTTCCTCGCCCGGTCGCGCCAGTCGTCATGACCCGAAGCGCCCTGGGAAGAGGGGGAGCCCATAGGGATGCAGCACTGGAGCGGAGGAATCCATTCCAAGATCGCCTGGCGATGTGCGGCATCGGGCTGGGCCCGGACACCCTGGCTGCGGCAGTCGGCCCCGGCCGGTGAGCAAGGATAGCCGCTGGGACTCCGCCATCGACCCGGAGGGTCACCGTCCGGACGCGCCACCGGCTGCCTCCAGGCGTCTCGCCGAGGCGGGAGCCTGGTGACAACCTTGGCCGCGGGCGATGAGCCGGCGCTCGTGGACGCCTGGGTAGGGCAGGACGTCCACCTTGGCACACGTGTCTCCGCTACGCCTGGGAGACCAGCGAACGGCCCGGCCCGAACGCGGCGATCACCGGGGTGGCGTCGGTGACGAGTTCCTGGTAGCGATCGTCGTCGTCGGGTTCCGGCTGCTTGATCGTCAGCCTGCTCCGCTGCGAAGGCGGCCGGACTGAGGCCTCATGCCTGGTCGTGCGGCATGAGGGACGTATCCCGGACGGGGCGCCTTCGTCAGGTTTCGGTGTCGACGCGCGCCAGGATGCCTTTGAGCAGCCCCGTGGCCTGGCCCACCTCGATGAGGTAGCCGTCCGGATCACGCATGTAGCAGCGCAACTCGGCGCGGCGGTCGATGGGCGGGGTGAGGAACTCGGCTCCCTTGGCGCTCGCCGTGGCATAGAAGGCGTGGATGTCGGCCACCCGAACGTTCAGAAAGCTGGAGACGGTGTGGGGGTCCTCCGGAGTGCGCAGGACGACATCGGGTTTGTCGTCGGTGGGCCCGCCGCCCGGGTTCATGATGATCCAGCCGTTGGCGACCTTGACGATGCAGGGGTTCTCATCCAGTACCACCCTCCCACCCAGTACCTCGGCGTAGAACGCCCGTGAGCGGGGGACGTCGCTGACCGTGAGGAAGTGCGTGAGCACCAAGCCCTCGGCCGGTGCGGGAAGGTCGTCGGCCGTTGCGCCCGAAGACATGACGTCGGACATGTGTCGAGCGTACGGCGCAGATGGCCGTGCGGCACTCTCAGTCGGCACGCCCCTTTGCCGGGGCCCGCTCCTTGCCGCGGAGAAGCGGTCCGACGTGGACGCCGCCTCAGCAGCGCGGAGGCTGCTTTCCCTGTGCGGCCGAGACCCCGGTGCGCCCGGTGTTCCGCGGACACCGGGGTCTCGGCCCGGTCGGGCCCTGAGGCGTCAGGAATTCCCGGGCAGTGCCCGCTTCCCGACCAGCGAACCGCTCACTGGTCGTCGCAGAAATACACGTACTGGTCGATGTCCAGCGACGCTCCAGCCTCCGCGAGCCAGGCCAGCAGGGCCGCGCCCAGCCAGATGCCCTTCTGCTGCGGGTCCTCCGGGTCGGTGAGCTCCTGCACGATCGCCAGGGAGATCTCGGCGTCGCCGGAGTCGGCCAGGCGTCCCAGGGCCGCGGCGAACTTCGGTCCCCAGCCGAGGATCACGGGTTCGAGATCCTCCGGCCGTCCCGGTCCGTCCGTGGCCGAGGCGTGCCGGATCCAGGTCGTGTGCGCGCGCGGCGGCGACTGGGGGCGCCGGCGGCTGCCCATCGCGGTCGCTTCGTCGGGCCCGGTCCCCAGCCGCGCGGAGATCTCCTCCGGTTGCAGGGACTCGCTGACGACCCTCAGGTACATCCGGAAGGCGCTCATGGCCGGTACCTGTAGTTGGTCGGAACCAAGATCTTTCCGTCCTTGCTCACGAGGACGACCCTGCCCTCTCCGTCGCGCATCGCGTCGAACCGCGACACGTTGTTCTTCCCCACCCAGTCGGCCTTGAAGGCGTGCGGGTCCTCGCCGACGCTCTTCAGCGCCTTCTCGAGCTGCTTCTCCTTGATCTTGACCAGTGAGCCGCGGTCGATGGCCGCGGCGTCGGGGATCTCTCCGCGGATGAAATCACACGACGCGTTGTGGACGAGTACGGGAGTCGTCCCCGCCAGCACGAAGTAGGTGTGGAGGTCGTTGACGGTCAGGTTGTAGGCGCCCTCCGGCTCCTTCCAGTGCGTGACCTGGTCGATCCGTGCACCGGTGCCGTCGGGGGCGCGGAGGGTATCACCGGAGTTCAGGTCGCGGGCGTCGGTCCACCGTCCGCGGTTCTCCACCCAGAAGGGGTGGTGGTCGGTCGCGGTGAGCGCGGGCGCTCCGTCGCCCGCGTCGCCGGCCAGGCGCACGCCGGTGAAGTCCTCGTCCTCGGGGGTGTAGATCGTGTCTTCCACCGAGCGCGCGCCGGTGGTCCCCGTCTGCGGGTCGCCGGCCAGGACACTGTCGCCGGCCGTGATCTCCTCGATAGGCAGGGTGGTGGTGCCGTCGCCCATGAGGACCCGTGTGCCGGCCGGGAAGCTGTTGCACGGGGGCGGCTTGTCGCCCTTGCGGGCGGATGTCCTCCGGGAGCAACCTGCCCCCGTACTTGAGCCAGCGCATGACCGCGAGCGAGCCCAGCAGGCGGTCGGTGTTGCTCACCTTCTCGCCGGTGGCCAGATCGGTGCCGATGATGGCTTCGAGGACGCCCTTGCCGTCGCCGATCCCGGGCAGCAGGTTGAGCAGCAGCGACATCCGCCGCTCCTGCGCGGCCCGTTCTTCGGGAGTGGTGTCCTTCGAACCGATCCGGTCGGCGAGGCGCGAGAAGTCGAAGTCGAACTCGGGAACCTGGTGGAGCTTCGACGCACCCTTACCGATGCCGTCGACGGCCTTCTTGGTCTCGTTCAGCCCCTTGTTGGCCTCCTTGATCCCCTCGTTGAGCTTGTCCATCCCCCGGTTGGCCTTCTCGATGCCCTTGTTGGCCTTGTCCAGGCCCTTGTTGACCTCGGCCGTGGCCTTGTTCATGTCATCGAGGGCGCCGTTCATCTTGTCGAAGCCGGCGTTGATCTGGTCCAGGCTCTTGCCGACGTCCTTGAAGAAGCCCGCGATGTCCCAGGTGTCCTTCGGCGGCCGGTCGTCGACGGGCTTGGGGTCCGGGTAGTAGTCCCCCACCACCACGGCGAGCACGGCCAGGGCCTCGACCGACTCGGTGTGGGCGTCGAGCAAGCGGGACGCCTTCACGAGGTCGGTGCGCAGCTTGTCCATGTGCGGCTTGGCGGCCTTGAGCGCCTTGAGCGTCTGCTCGAAGATCTGCTTCTTCTTCTCCGGGTCCGGCTCCTTGTCCGGATCGAGCAGGAGTTGGGGCTTGAGCTTGTACAGCTCGGTCAGCTCCTTCTCCAGTCCGTTGAAAGAGGCGCCCTCGTCCTTCATCGCGTCACGGGTGACGTAAAGGAAGACGCCCACGCCGAGGCCCAGTTTGGCGGACTTGAGGGCGAACTCCTTGAGGCAGGCGGGCCGTTCCAGCAGCGGCTGGGAACCGCAGTCGGAGTACTGCGCCACCTTGGTGGCGATCTCCAGCAGGGTGGGCTCGGGTTCGTGCTTCGGCGCGGGTCCGGCCGCCGCGGCGGTGCCCGCGCCCACGGTCAGCAACAAGGCGGTCGCGAGCGTGACGATCTGTTGTTTTGCGTGCAGGTACATTTCTTCCTCAGGGCGCAGACCTCACAGCGCCGCGTCGTGCGGCGTGGGTCGGCGCTTCCCCCTGGGCGGCCGGGCCGCCCTGGTCTTGCGCGCGTATCGAACGCGTGGTCGCCGTCACCGTAGACCGTTACCTTCGGTCATGCTCAACTGAGCGCCTTGCGGGGCGACATGACGAGGGCACCGCCTGCACCGGTACGAGACGCGGGTGGGGGGGCGGGCAGGTCAGGCAGACCACCGGGGCGGTAGGGACGCCGGGGTCTGAGGGTGGACAACCGAGCCTGCCGTGCGCCCGTAGACTCACTAGCCGTTTGTGTACACGGGGAAGGGACACGGCAGTGAATCAGCAGGACCACATGCGGTACACCTGGGGCGATGCACCGATCTACGACAAGCTCGTCGGGGAACGCGGCGATGTCCCCGCTGAGGTGAACGCCGAAGCCGCTCGCATCCTCCGGGAGGCGGATCGGAGCATCGACTTCGGTCTGCGGCTGCCGTACGCGACGCCCTGAACGTGCCATGAGTATCCGCCCGAGGGCACACGCTACGAAGAAGGCGGCGCCGCCTACGAGCCGCCAGAGGTCGATCGCGGCGCAGTGTCCTGTGGTTGGACACAAGGCAGGTCAAAACCGGTACGCCTGGCTGTCGAACGCGTGATTGGATCACCCGTGCGCATCCAGCCCCCGAAGAGGCCGCACGCGGATGGGAACGGCCTCGAGGCCCGCACAGGCCGACTTTGACGGAGAGACGACGAGGAGTCACGTGAGGCGTCACCTGTTCCCGGCCACGCTGCTGTCGGCCGGAACCGCTCTGTTGGCACTCACCGGCTGTGCCGGTGCGCCCACCACATCCCACAAAACCCCTCCTTCCGTCACGGCTGCTCCCGCCACCCGGTTGGCGACGCCCGCCACGCCCACGGCGTCCGCCGCGCCCGCGAAGCCGCCGCACGGCTACGACCCACACGCACACGCCGCAGCGGAGATCAAGGCCGCTCTCAAGGCAGCGAAGAAGGACGGCCGTCCCGTCCTCATCGATTTCGGCGCCGAATGGTGTCTGGACTGCCGTGTCCTGGGCGCGCGTTTCCAGGATCCGGGGCCGTCCGCGACGCTTGCCAGGTACCACGTAGTGACCGTTGACGTCGGCGAGTTCGATCACAATCTGGATGTAGCCGCGCGCTACGTGAACCTGCAGACGAGTGGTATACCGGCACTGGTCGTCCTCGACCCTGCCTCCGGCAGGACCAAGGTGGCTACGGACCGGGGCGAGTTCGCCAATGCGCGGACCATGTCGGCCGACCAGGTCGAGGAGTTCTTGAAGCGATGGGCGTGATCGCCCGGCTCCGAGCCGGCGGAGCGACCACGAGCGTGGCACTCACGCTGGCGCTGGCTGCCCTTCCTCTCACCGGCTGTGCGGGGGTTCGGGAAAGCGGTCCCGCCGCCGTGGCCGCCCCCTTCTCGGACGGTGGCGTGACTGTGTCGGTCCGGGTGGAGTCCCGCGACAACGACTTGCGGGTCCTCGCCGACCTGCGGCCCGAGCGGTCCGGCTTCCACCTGTACAGCCTGGCCCTTCCCGACGGCGGCGTCGACGGAATCGGCATCCCGACCCGCATCCGCGCTGCGGGGGCCCTGCGGCCCACGGGCCCGGCGACCACCGACGCCCAGGAGCGCGTACTGCGCCCCGAGGGCCTCCACGTCCGGCTGCCGGTCTATCAGGATGGCCGGGTCACCCTCGAACTCCCCGTCCGGCGGGTCGAGGGCACGGACCGTGACCGGGCGCGGGTGTTCCTCACCTACGGCGCGTGCAGCGAGCGCGAGGGGTGTCTGCTACCCGTACGCGATCGTGCCGTCACCTTGACGCTTCCGGCCGACGGCTAGCCGATGCGTGGGTTCTGGGTACGGCGCGCGCCCGGCACCCGGAAGTGAGTAGCAGACATGACGGTGCCCGGTGACTCGCGGGCTGATGCACGGCCCCTGGCAGCTCGCACCGCCCCTTCAGGGGTTACGGCGGAGAGGGCAGGATTCGAACCTGCGTGGGCCCCGAAGGGCCCGACCGTGAGGCGAGCTCGCTGGTCCCCGATCAACCACTCCGGGCACCTCTCCCTGTTCCCGGCTGCGGAGACTCTCCGCTGCCGTTCACAGGACCAACTGTGGCAGGACCCGCTGACGGCGCCCTGACACGCTCGTCACTCGACGCCCCGAGAACTGATGGTGCGCGGCCCGATGGACGACATGGACGATGCGAGCGTGCTGGTTCGTTCTGCCCGGCCCGGATCAGACCAACGTGGACAGGCCCTCGAGGAGCCGGTCTACGTCGTTGACGGTGTTGTACGGCGCGAGGCCGGCTCGCAGTGCGGGGTCCTGGAGTTTGAGGGCGTCGAAGGGCTCGTACGCGTAGAACGAACCCGCAGGGGCCACCACGCCGCGAGCGGCCAGGTGCGCCTGGGCTTGGCGGGCGTCACGTCCGTCGAAGCTCATCAGCAGGGTCGGGGTGCGGTCGGCTGCCTTGGAGTGCAGGGTGACTGCGGTTCCGAAGGCTCGCAGACCCTCTTCCAGCCTGGTACGGAGGGTCTGCTCGTGTGCGTGGAGGGAGCCCAGCGATTGAGTGAGCTGCTCTCGACGCGTCGTCCGTGTGCCGGGGTCGAGGGCGGTGAGGAAGTCCACGGCGGCGGTGGCGCCCGCCAGGATCTCGTAGGGCAGAGTGCCGAACTCGAAGCGCTCGGGCACCGCGTTGGACGACGGAACGAGCTTGTCGGGCTGGATCGTCTCGAGGAGTTCGGGGGAGCCTGCGAGCACGCCACAGTGTGGTCCGAGGAACTTGTAGGGGGAGCAGACGAACAGGTCCGCGCCCAGGGCGGACACGTCGACCAGGTGATGGGCGGCATAGTGCACGCCGTCCACGTACACGAGGGCGCCGGCCTCGTGCGCCAGGTCGGCGATCTGCGGGACGGGCGGCTTGGTGCCCAGCACGTTCGAGGCCGCGGTGAGGGCGACCAGACGCGTTCGCGTTGAGAGTGCCCGCTGGAAGGACCCGAGGTCGAGGTCTGTGGTGTCGGGATCGATCTCGATCCAGCGGACGGTCACGCCGGCGCGCTGGGCGGCCTGAACCCAGGGGCGGACGTTGCAGTCGTGGTCCAGACGGCTGAGGACGATCTCGTCGCCGCTCTTCCAGTCCTTGGCGAGGTGACGGGAGAAGTCGTAGGTGAGCTGGGTGGCGCTGCGACCGTGGACGATGCCGTCGGCGGGCACGTTGAGCAGGTCGCCGTAGGCGGACCGGAACGCCACCACCGAGTGTTCGGCATTGAGTTCGGGCGGGCTGGTGACGCCCCGGTTGGAGAGGGGGCCGGTCAGGGTGGCGGTGATGGCGTCGGCGACGGGGCGGGGGGTCTGGGTTCCGCCGGGGCCGTCGAAGAAGGCAAGGCCGGTGTCGAGGGAGGGGAAGTGGGCTCGCAGAGCGTTCAGGTCGATGGCCATGGCCTCAGCTTTTCGGGAGGGACAGCGGTCGGGCGGGGCCTCTGGACGGTCAGCTGCAGATCGGGCGGTGGACCTACCGATCGCGGACGACACCCGCTTCCTGGGCGGGGTTTCCCTCCCACCGTGTCTCAGGGGGGACTTCCTCCCCCTTCATCAGGAAGGAGTCGGGGGCGAGTTGTGCCCGGTCGCCGATCGTGGTGCCGTAGTGCACAAGGGCTCCTACCCCGATGGTGGCGCCCGCGCCGATCGTGGCGCGGTCGGACTTGAAGGTGCCGTCCTCCTGCGAGTGGCACTGGATGACGCTGCCGGCGTTGAGAGCGCTTCCGTCTCCGATGCTGACGAGGGTCCGCTCGGTGATCGCGCAGCCGTCGTCGAAGACCCGGCGTCCGATCCTGGCGCCCAGCAGCCGCCAGACCAGGGCCTTGAACGGCGTGCCGTTGAAGGCCTGCACGTACTCGTGCGACGTCAGCTTCCAGTAGCGCTCGTGGCCCCAGAAATCGGGCTCGTAGATCGAGCAGTACAGCGATCTGAGCGGACGGAATCCCGTCACGGTCCGCTCGATCAGGGCGAAGTAGAAGACGGTGAACACGACGGTGAGCAGGCCCGCCAGCGCATAGACCGGCGCACCGAGGGTCGGGAAGAGCTCGACGGCGGTCATGGCGATGAGGACGAGTACGAAGAAGTGGAACCAGCGCGCCAGCAGATGCAGGCTCGCGGTGACCGCGTTGTGCCTGTTCTTGGCGGCGAGTCGGCGGCGCATTTCAGCGCCCTGGGCGAGCTGGTCGAAGCGGGTGTCGCGCAGTACCGAGCGCGGGATGTGGATGCTGGGTGAGCCGAGCAGTCCGACGCCTTCGCGTACCGGGCCGTCGACGGGGACCATGGTCTTGGTCGCGAGCAGGCAGTTGTCGCCGGTCCGGCCGCCCGCGGGGTAGGCGATGCGGTTACCGATGAAGTTGTTCGGCCCGATCGAGGTGCGGGAGAGCCGGAAGGACGAGCTGGAGAAATCGGCGTTGATGATGGAGAGCCCGTCGGCGACCATCGTCCCGGTGCCCACGGTGCTGAGGTACGGGGTGTCGTGCTTGACGACCGAGCCGAAATTCGACCCGGTCTGTTCGACATGGCACAGGTCGTATCCCAGGCACCGCAGATAGTGCACGATCGCGGAGCTGTCGCCGAAGAGTGTGGTGAAGAACCTGAAGTTGGTCAGCCGAGTGATCGCCCGCTGGATGCCGTGGTGGAAGCCGTACAGCGGGTAGGTCCGGCCCGGCTCGATCGCCAGGCTGAGCAGCCGCGGGACCGTGCCTACGATCAGCAGTCCCGCGACGATGCCCCCGAAGAAGGCCACCAGGGACGCGGCCAGTGCCTCGACGTAGAACGCGGGACTGGTGAAGGCTTGGGGCCCCGGCGTGAACACCGCGTTGAGCTGCGGCACCGCGGTGAAGACGAGGCTCACGCCGGCCAGTGCCAGGGGCAGGTACACCAGCAGCAGGGCCAGCAGTTCCGACAGGCTGTAGAGGACCTTGCGAAGGGGGCCACACGCGACGGGTTCGACGGTGCGGAAGTCGGTCGTCGTCGGCTCCGCCGGCGTCCCATGCCACGACTCTCCGGCCGGAATCGCCTGCCCCGAGTGCAGGGAGGAGGCGTGTCCCAGTTGGCTGTGGTCACCCATCGACGTGTAGATGTCGACGACGGCCTGAACGCCGACGGTCACATCGTCGCCGAGGGTGACGGGGCCCGTCTCTATGTAGCCGTCGTGCACGCGATAGCAGGACAACAGCACGTCCTTGCGGACCACCGTGTCGTCACCGATGGTCAGGAGGTCGGTGCCGACCGGGACGGTTCGGGACAGGAAGGTGACGCCCTTTCCGATGTGCGCGCCGAGCGCTCTGAGGTAAAGCACGTATAGCGGTGAACCGATGAACAGACGTACCGGGCTGGTGCGGATGAGGGTCTTGACGCACCAGAAGCGCAGGTAGGCGGGACCCCACAGGGGGATCCGGCGAGGAGTGAAGCGGCCGATGATCATCCATTTGGCCGCGACGGGCAACGCGCAGGCGCCGACGAAGAACGCCGCGCTGAACAGCACCGCCCTCCAGTAGGTGCCTGCCGGCCCCTTGCCTTCCAAGGTCCACTCGTAGCCGAGGACGGCGATCGTGGCTCCCAGAGAGGAGAAGACGAGGAACATCAGTAGCTGAGCCGTCCCGCACAGCGCGTGCCGCCATGGGCCGCACTGGGGCGCAGCCGACAGGACGGGCCGGGAGCCGCTCTCCGCAGGGACGCGTGAATCGCTCTGTGACGGGGCTTGCGAGGGCTCCGAGGACTGGACGGCAGCGGGTGCCTCAGTGAACGCTCCGGCCAGGCTCTGGATCGTCGGGTACCGGTAGATGTCCTTCATCGACACCGTCGGCAGGTCGTCCCGCTTCCGCACCCGAGCACAGAACTGCGCCATCACCAGCGAATCAGCACCCAGATCTGCGAAGAAGTCGCCGTCCACCGGCACCCGCTCGGCACGCAGCACACCGGCCAGCACCTCAGCCAGCAGCGCCACTGTGCCGGTCGACGAATCCGTCGACACCATCACGTCGGCTGGAGTGCCCGCTGGCGCCCGGGGGGAAGCGCCGGCGGTCAACGCTTCGGCCAGGCTCTGGATCGTCGGGTACCGGTAGATGTCCTTCATCGACACCGTCGGCAGGTCGTCCCGCTTCCGCACCCGAGCACAGAACTGCGCCAT
>NZ_JBVIYV010000012.1:138367-235848 GCF_055592265.1 Streptomyces sp. NPDC041129
CATCACCAGCGAATCAGCACCCAGATCTGCGAAGAAGTCGCCGTCCACCGGCACCCGCTCGGCACGCAGCACACCGGCCAGCACCTCCGCCAGTTGCGTCTCGGTGACTGTCGCCGCGCTGGTCGTGCCTTTGGCAGTGGCATCGGAGTGCATGTGCTCTCGCCTCCAGTCAGGCCTGTCCACTGTCTGACGCCCGGGCAGCGGCCCCGTCGCTGTGTGTACGCGGTGAAGTGACAGCGGTCCTGGAACACGGCGCGTGGCTCGGTACCGAACGCTTTCCCGCTCAATGGGCCGGCTCGGTTGTTCGGCCTTCGTCCTGCCCTGGGTATCCGTGGCTTGACACGGCGAACCGACTTCGGCCGAACAGTTGCACCGCGCCGGCCCGGCCGGTTGAGCACCGGCGCATGGCCCGGGTGCCGAGCGCGCAGGCGGCGACGGCCCGCGATCGCAGAGGTGAGACACAGCCTCACCGCTGCGCCGGGCCCGAATGCTTCATCCCAGGGCCTACCCATGGCCGACGAACATCGCCTCCCGGGAAGAATCCGATCGTTCCCCGCCCCCCAGGCGGGCCACCGGCAGGGGTCGATCACTGGCGGCGGGCACGGACATCGCCGAACGCGGAACGGGCCGTGGGTGGGACTTCGGGACAGGGGCGTGGCCGAGCAGTACGTCCCAGCAGCCGTCGCGCGACGTGAGAGTGACTGCGGACCGGGGCGGCACGTGGACATGCCAGAACGTCCTTGCGGGTACGGCCAGAGCGTGGATGAGCGCGGCCCGGACGACGGCCGCTTCGACGATGGCCAGTACGTGGCCCGCGGGCGCTACGTCGCTCAGCCAGGACGCGATCCGGCCGCAAAGCTGACGCACGGTCTCTCCTTCGTGCGGTGCGGCATCGGGGTCGGTGAGCCAGGCGGTGAACCCGTCGGGGTCGCGCGCGGCGATGTCGCCGAGGGTGCGACCGCACCACCTGCCAAGGTCGAGGTCCCGCAGCGCGGGTTCGGACGCTGCCGCCAGACCGAGGGCGTCGGCGGCCTGCGAGCAGCGCAGGGAAGGGGCCCGTACAACCATGTCGGGCGGAGGTATGCCTGCTCCCGTCACGCCTGCCTCACACACGCTGCGGTCGCTGAGGGGGCGGTCACCGAGAAACGGGTCCCCGGCGGGGGCGCACAGAAGCGTCAGGCGGATCATGGGACCGACCTCCTTCTTGGCCCGCTATGAGTCCGGTGACATGAGACCGGTGGCATGAGACCGCGCGGGCACCACGGCATGGCACGGGCACGGGCGGCGCTGTGTCGTGACTCGTGGGCTCCAGGGTGCTAGGAAACGCATTGCGGGAACATCCGCCAGATGTCCGGAACCACCCCGCCAACCGGCCCGTGTACGCCGCCCTCCCCCGCTTCCCGTCGTGTAGGGGCGGGACGTCGCCCGGTGCGGGGCGTAGCGGCCGTGTTCGTCGTCGGGTCCGGACTGAGGTCGGGCTGCTCGGCTTGCTCCAGGATTTCCCGGTACCGCAGGACGTCGGCGAGCCGGTAGCCGCTGCGCCTCCGCCGCGGAAAGCGCCTGCGGCATCGGTGTCGTCGACGGGGGGGCGCACCTTCCGCACGAGAGGAAGTGTCGTCGCAGCTCGGCGGCGGTCCAGCAGAGGCGCTTGGCGTACGCCGCGGGACTGCGCACCGCCACGACCTGGACGAGCAGCTACAGCGCGACCAGGCGCCCACTCTCACCCAGGCGGCCGCTCGCCGCCTGCCAGACCTCGGGCGGCCACCTCTCAGGCCGGATCTCGCGCAGCCGTCGGATCACAGCGCTCGTTGTGCCTTCGCCGTGGTCAGGGAAGGCCACCGTCGGGCCTCGCCGAGGCGAGCACGGGCAGCCGGGCAAGCTGGTCGGGCTGCGTGCTCCGCGGTGCGGACTGCGCCGCGGAGCACCGGAAGGCACACTCTTCGTTCTCAGAACCCGCACAAGGGACTTGGGACCGTAAGGAGGCTACTCGTGCCGTAGAAACGGGGCGCCTCACCCGTATCATCGCTGCACCAGGACACATTGCGGCCGCAACGCCACCCTGGCCCGCTGTCAGCGGCCCGCCAGAGCCACATCCGGCCGCCGAACAAGGAGACAACCATGTCCAAAGACACGGCGTCAGCGACCACGTTGACTTCGCAGTACCTGAGCCAGGTAGCCAGTGACCTCGAACGCAACGCCAAGGAGCAGGAACGCATTACTGCGGAACTCAGCGCACTGCAACAGCAGTTGACCGCACTTCAGCACGACCACGACGTACTGGTGAGCATGCAGCAGGCACTCGGCGTCTCAACCCCGGCCACCGCATTCTTCCCCGCAGACAACACTGCTGTGCCTGCCCCCAGGAAGAAGGCCCCCACCACCGGTTCCGGTGCACGACGAGCCAAGACGGGGGCGGCGAAGTCACCCAAGAGCAGGAAGCAGACCGAGGTGAAGCCCGTCGCCAAAAAGGCGGTCGCCCGGACCGACACTCAACCCACCCTGGTCGATCTCATTCACCGTCACCTCGGCAAGGAGAACGAACCCCGTTCTGCGGCAGAGGTGTCGAAGGCACTCTGCGACGCGCACCCCGACCGTAAGATCTCGCCCAACGTTGTGCGCACCACTCTTGAAAACCTCGTCGCCAAGAGCCTGGTGCAACGGAACAAGCAGGGTAGCTCTGTCTTCTACACCGCTTCGGCGTCGACGGAGGCGACATCAGCGCCCAAGGAAGAGGCCCAGCCCGACACTGAGAAGTGAACGCAATGTTCGTGAACCAGCCCTCAAGCAGTACGGCATGAAGTCGGTTTCGTTGCGGCTACTCCCGCCGCTGACCACCCGAGCGGTCAGGCGTAGGCCAGCGCGTAGGCGACCGTGAGGCCGATCTGGACGAATGCGCGTTGGGTCTCCGGGGCGAGAGCGGAACTGACGACGTGACTGAGCCGGTGCACAGCGGCGTCGTGGGCCCTGCTCGCGGTCCATCAGGCCGTCCGCCGGTCAGCCCACGAGGCCGCAGCGAGCGGCCCGGTCCTGGCTGCCGATCGGCGCTTGGAACGAGGCCGCCCAGGAAGCACGCTTTCGACTGCTACCGGCCCAGTCGGGCCAGGAGTGACCTCGAGCGATCAAGAAGCCGATGCGGTGGCCGATCCTGAGGAATCGGAGCGGCCACAACAAGGTCGAGCCGGGTCGGTGGGTCAACGGCCCGGCCAAGAAGGTGAAGAAGCACCAGGACGCTGGCAGACCCGTGCCTCGTGCTCAATCGCCTGGTCCTCCCCAAGAGCCTGTTCCGGCGGCGCCCCGATCTGGACATGGGCCCCGCTGCCAGGGCTGATGTGGGTGGCGGGCGGCCCACGGCCGGTGAAGCAGGCGGATTGTTGGTCTGAGATGCCTGGTTCGCGCCACGTCGCGCGCGCGATCACCTAGCCTGATTTCGTGGGCAGTTAGGGGGAGGCGGGCCTGTTGTGAAGGGCCGTAGTCGGAGGGAGTGGGCGGATGATTTCGGAGTCACTCTTGGCGTTGGCCTCTGCTGGGAGCGCATCAATGGTGCAGGCGGCCGGCACGGATGGGTGGAATGCGATCCGGGATCGCGCCGCGCGCCTGATGGCTCGGGGGAGCCACGAGAGTGAGGAATCGGAGCGGCGGCGTCTGGACCGGACCGCGGCAGCATTGACGGACAGCCCGGACGAGGGTGCGGCGGGCAGCCAGGCCGCTGCCTGGCAGGCTGGGTTCGTGATCCTGCTGACCCGGCTTGAAGGTGATGAGCTACACGCCGCGGTCGCGGAACTTCGTGCGCTGGTCGAAAGTGGGCCCATCGCTCCGAGTGACGCCTCAGCCCCCTTCACGGGCAGTGTCTTCCACGGTCCGACCGCGATCCAGACGGGCTACAACAATCGTCAGGACAATCACTTCGGCCACAGCGGATGACCGCACCGCAGGGCGATGACCATGGCCGCAGTAGTTCCAAGCGCAGTGAATTCCACGGTCCGGCTGCCGTCCAGGACGGGAACCATAGCGTCCAGAACAACCACTTCCACGCTCCCGGCAAGCGCACCGTGGCCTTCCCGTGGAGTGCTGCTGTCACGTCGGTGAAGAAGGGGTTCGTCACTCTGATCGTGGTGGGAATCCTCGGCGGTGGAGCGTGGTGGACCTACGACCACGTCCAGAAGAGGAACCAGAGGGCACACGCGAAACATGCAGGCTGCGACCAAGCACTGAACGCTTTCTATCAAGGCGGAGTTCCCGTATCACTGCTGCTTCCCAATGACGTGTCGGCGACAAGGTACGTCGAACAACTGGAAGAGGCGGCTCGGATCGTGGGCGATTCCAAGATTGCCAGGTCGATTCGATACACGATCCAGGATGTTGAGGCGGCCCAGCAGGCCTATGACCAAGGCGATGAGACTGCGCTGTCAGACGCACGACGGAAAGCAGACAAGGACCGGGAGGAGTGGTGGTCTCCTTGCTGGGATGTCGCAGGATGGTAGCGGCCTGGGCGCAACCCGGCGGCTGTTCATGGCGAGGCGGTCGACGCAAAGCCAATGCAGCAAGCCTCGCGCCCGGCGGTGTAGCTACTGGGGTTCCCGGTCCGCCTACGCGCCCGGGTGAGGGGCGAGTGGCGGTTGGAAGAAACCTGTCTCCCGGGAAAACCGCCGCTCCGGATCAACGAACCCGGTCGCGGCTGCGAGGGGCGGCCATTCGGTCCCGGCCGAGCGCCCGGTAAGTGGTCCGGCGGACCTTGCGCCATTCTCCTCCTGCCGGGAGGAGTTGGAAGTGTTCCAAGTCGTAGCGCTCGAGTGCGGTCAGGTCCCTGCTCTCGCAGCATTCGATCGATGTTGTGGCGCGCCGAAAAAGTTTGTCACGAGGTCGGACGTCGACGATGATCACTTCATGAGGCCCAGAAAGGGCCATGCCGTCGGGACGCTCCGCTCCACCCTCCACCGCTCGCGCGCCGCCGGCCGCCCCTGACCGCAGCGCCCGATGGCCGTGACCGCCCACCCAGGAGAGCCCGCCTGTGCAGAAGACCGCCCTCGTTCCATATGCCCACCTCCCCCGAGCGCACCACGACCGCCACGTCCTGACCAGCGCCGTCGACGTCTTCGGCTCCGCCCACTGGCTGCTTGCCGAACGCGCTCCGCAGCCTGGCGGCGATGTCCTGCCCTTCGACGCCCTGGTCGTCTCCGTCCATCCGGGCGGCAACATCGAACTCACCGAGCTGAGCGCCGTGCGGGCCCGCTGGCCGCACCTAGACCGCCTGCCCGACGGCGGGTTCGTCGTCGCCGCGTCGCGCGCCCGCCGGTACGAGGACGCGAACCAGGTCCAGGTCTTCGACGCGCTCGGCGGTGAGACCTCGTCCTTCTCCGTCGGGGACGCCATCGAGCACCTGCTCGTGGACGAGGCCGGCCATATCTGGGTCGGGCACTTCGACGAGAACCCGGCCGGAATCCGCCGCTGGGACGCCACGGGCCGACTCACCTGGACGTCAGACGGCGCGCACATCCCCGGTCTCTTCGACTGCTACGCCCTGAACGTGACGGGCACCACCGCCTGGGCGTGCCCATACACGGACTTCCCGCTCGTCGAAATACTCCCAAACCGCCCCGACCGGCCCGTGACGGTGTGGGCGAACCGCGTACGGGGCGCCCATGCGGTGGCCGTCCACGGCGATCGGGTCGCCTTCTACGGCGGCTACGGCGAAAAGCGGGACCGACTCGCCCACGGAGAGCTCACCGACACATGCGTCGAGCGGACAGACGTCGGCCTGCTCACCCTGCCCGATGGCTCTGCCCCCGGCCGCCGGCGGGTCGTCGGCCGGGGAAGCAGGATCTACGTCCAGGCCGAGCCGTTCACCGCGTGGGGCGTGTTCGACCTCAGCAGCTGATGGCGGCTGACGGCCCCGGCGCCGATCGGGGGCCGTCAGAACCGCCGCGCACATACCGTCAGGCTGCTCCCGCCCCCTGCGCCTGGTTCTACGCCCCAACTTGTCTTCCGGGGCCTGTGCTGCGCCTCCTAGCGCGGGTGTTCCGTGGCCCCGCACTCGCCGACCGAGATCAATAGCAGGTCGTCCAACTAGGGTCGGGCGCATGACGAAACCCCTCGCCAGCAGTGCCTTCGACTCGCTCCGTCTCGACGCCGTGCCCGATCAGGAGGCGCTGCGCCGGGTCTACGAACTCCCCGGCGACGCGGCCGTGCGCAAGCAGATGACCGAACTCACCGACCAGACACGGTGGTTGATCGGTTGCTCGTCGCTGGTCCTGGTCGCCAGCGCGGACGCCGAGGGCAACTGTGACGTCTCCCCGCGCGGCGGCCCCGCCGGGTTCGTCGCCGTCCTGGACGAACGGACGGTGGCGATACCGGACGCGACCGGCAACAAGCGTCTGGACACCCTGCAGAACGTCATCACTACTGGACGGGCCGGGCTGCTGTTCGTCATCCCGGGGCGCACCACGACGCTCAGGGTGAACGGCCGGGCCTGCGTCTCCACCCGCCCGGAGCTGCTGTCTCAGCTGACCGCCGTGGGCAAGCCGCCGGCCAGCGCGCTGGTGATCGGGATCGAGGAGGTCTACCCGCACTGCCCCAAGTCGCTCCTGCGCAGCGGGGCCTGGAAGCCGGAACAGTGGCTGCCGGCGGATACCCAGCCGACCTCGGCCGAGGTGACGCTGGCCCAGCTGCGCATGCCGGAGCTGACGATCGACGACATCGAGCGGGCGGAGGCCGACTCGCTGAAGTACCGGTACGAGTAACGGGCCGAACAGCGATGCTGAACCCTCGGCCCGCCGAACCCTCCGGACCAGCACGCCCCAGCATCAATGGCGGGGCATCCCGTCAGGGCAAGGCGCCGTCGCCCGGCCAAGCTCCACGCGGACAAGGGCTACGACTTCGACCATCTGCGCAACTGGCTGCCCCGCCGCCAGATCGCGCCCCGCGTCACCCGCCGCGGCGGCGAACCTTCCAACCGCCTGGGCCGGCATCGCTGAGTCGTGGAACGGATCACGTCCTGGCTCAACGGATGCCGGCGCCTGCACCGCCGCTACGAGCACAAGGCCGAGCACTTCCTCGCCTTCGTCGGCATCGCCTGCACCCTCATCTGCTACCGGGCAGGGGCTGCCGGTCTGCCATGACGCTCGTGTTCCATGTGCTTCCCCCCATTGGTGAACGGTCGTTGCCGCTCGAACAGGTGCTGATCCGATCACCGTGGCGGAGGGCACAGCAAGCGGTCTGCGCTACATCTGAGCGCCGCAGTGCGTGAAATTCCGCCGCGCGCGCCGGCCGTCTGGACCTTCCCGGCGGGACAGGGCACCGTACAGCCCCGGAGAACGGTTCCCCCACACCAACCGAGGGCTGTCCACATGTCGATGGCACCAACTGTCCTGCGTCTGGCCGGAACGGTAGCCGGCCTCGTGCTCCTTGCCACACAGACGACCATGGCGTCCGCCGCGCCGCCGCCCCGCTCGCCCGCCCCGCGTGCCTCCGCCTCCGCCTCCGGGGCCGCGGCCGCGGCGACCTGGTATCCGCCGCTGTCCACCCGGGGCCGCTACATCGTCGACGCCCGGGGTGACCGATTCCGGCTGAAGGGCGCCAACTGGGACGGCGCGCAGGGTTCGTGGACGGGCAGCGGCGAGATCGGCGATCCCGCAAGCCACCACGCGGGCCAGGACTCCCACGGGATACCGCTCGGTCTCGACCGCGTGCCGCTGGACGGGCTGCTCGCCGACTTCCACGAACTGGGCATCAACACCGTCCGGCTGCCGTTCTCCAACGAGATGATCCACAGCACGGCCGCGGTGCCCGACAGCGCCGTGGGCGCCAACCCCCAGCTGCGCGGCAGGACGCCGCTCCAGGTCTACGACGCCGTCGTGGACGCGCTCAGCCGGAGCGGGTTCGCGGTCATCCTCAACAACCACACCAACAGCTCCCGTTGGTGCTGCGGGGTCGACGGCAACGAGCGGTGGAACACCGGGCAGTCCACCCGGCAGTGGGCCGACGACTGGGTCTTCATGGCCCGCCGCTACGCCCGGGTCCCGGGGGTGGTGGGCGCCGACCTGTACAACGAGGTCAGGCGCGACGTCCTGGACGACCCCAACTGGGGCCTGGGCGACGACCACGACTGGTACGCGGCCGCCCAGCTCGCCGCCGACCGGATCCTGACGGAGGGCGACCCTCGTCTGCTCATCGTCGTCGAGGGCATCAACTGGACCGGCCTGCCCGTGGACGGCCTCCCGCACGGGCGACCGCAGCTCACTCCCGTGCGCACGCTCTCGCACACCCTCGTGGACTCCCGCAAGCTGGTGTACTCGGCCCACTTCTACGGCTACACCGGTCCGCATCACAGCGGCGCCACCGGCATCGGCGAGACGCACGACGCGCGCTACCAGGACATGACCCGCGAGCAGTTGGGCGCGGCGCTGGACGACGAGGCGTTCTTCGTCGAGGAGAGCGGCCGGCACTACACCGCGCCCGTCTGGGTGAGCGAGTTCGGCATCGGGTCCGGCGAGACGAACCCGGCGGCCCGCACCTGGTTCGGCAACATGACCGACTACCTCGCCGACCACGACGCCGACTTCGCGTACTGGCCGCTGGTCGGCTTCGAGGGTCACGACGATTGGGCGCTGCTGCGCTACGACGGCGCCGGGCACCGCTCCGGTGTGCTCGACGGCGCCGACTGGCGCGGCACGGCCTGGCGGCATCTGATGTCCGCGCCCGGCACGACGGGCCCCATCGCGTCCGTGCCCGTCTGGCGGATGCTCGCCACCGACCACGGCGACGCTGTGGAGTCGCTGCGCGCACGGGCCACGGGCGACTGGGACCCCGGGGCCCGCAAGGCCGCATGCCCCGACGGGCTGCGGCTGATCGGCCTGGGCCACACCAGCGGCCGCGGCCTGTGCACCGACGCCGGCACGGCGACTCCGGCCGTGGACGCGGGGCAGACCGTCGTCACCGACGAGCGGTACGTTCCCGCCGGCGGCGACTGGGCGTCGGGGTACACCAAGCTCCAGTGCCCGCCGGGCGCTCTCCTGACCGGTTACAGCGTGCGCGGGGAGCGGGTGTCGGCGGCGCTGTGCGCGCCGGGCCGTACCGCGCTCGCGGGAGCCGCCCGCACGGTGTGGTTCGACCGGTCCGACAACCGTCCCGGCGGGGCGGCGGGCGGTGACTTCGCCGAGGGCGACTACAAGGGGCAGTGCGCGGCGAACGAGTACGCCGCCGGGATCGCGTTCACCACCCGGTTCGGCAGCCGCCCCGGGCCCGACGCCCTGCTGTGTGGCGCGGGTGGTGGCGAGCCGGGCACGTGAGGGGCACCCGGCGCCGGGCACTGCTTCGCCGGGGTACACCCCCCACTCGCACCGAGCCTACGGCGCAGGCGCTGGAGCACATCGGTGAGCCGGGCCCGGACGAAGAAGCCACCGAACCGTTCCTCCGGCAACGCACGACGTCCTTCGACTTCTGGCCCGCTCTCAGGCCGAGTTCAGGTCACAGGCGTAGGGGGCGGAGCCGGATCCGGCGTAGGCCTCGAGGTCCAGGTAGTACGTTCCGCTGCCCGAGGCCGTGCGGGTATAGGTGAGGGACTCGTCGCTGCCCCGGCCGTCGTCGACCGACCTCGTCAGTGTGGATCCGGACGAGTCGAGGAGATAGGCATCCGCGTCGTAGGCGTCGGGTATCGCGCAGGAGGTGGTCGCGGTTTCGCCGGAGGCCAGGGTGAACTTGAAGTAGTCCCGGTCGGAGGCGGTGCTCAGGGCGCCCGTCAGGGTCACGGAAGTGCTTGCGGTGATGTCGTCGGCGGCGGAGCGTGAGTCGTTCGGCTCGCTCTCGTTCACCGTGGTACCGCTCCCCGAGGTGCCGCAGCCTGTTTCGGGTGTGCCGTTGTACAGGTTGGGGTCGGCGACTCCGTTGGTGACGCTGCGCCGGTAGTAGCCGCAGGTGGGGCGGTTCTCTGACACGGTCCGACGACTCCGGCGACCTGGAAGGAAACGAACCGCTGCTGAACAGCGGCAGCAGGCTGTTCGCGGCGGCGCTCACCCGGTCCCTGGCCGAACTCCCGCCGCACGACCTGGACCGAGCCACCCAGCTCCTCGCCGACCCCAAGCGGCGGATCAACCTGGTCGGCGGGCGGTTCACCCACCTGCTGGCGCAGTATCTTGGTCTTCACCTCATGCAACTACGCGATGACGTGGCCTTACTGCCCCGTGACGTCGAACGTACCGCCGCCCTGGCCGCGCTGACACGCCGCGACGTGCTGATCGTCTTCGACTACCGGCGCTACGAGGACGACAAGGTCGCCATGGCTCAGCTGCTGCGGGAAAGGGGCGGAAAGGTGGTCCTGTTCACCGACACCTGGCTCTCTCCGGTGGCGGCGCACGCGGAGGTCGTCCTGCCCAGCCAGGTCACGTCACCGTCACCGTACGACAGCCTGGTTCCGACCATGGCCGTGATCGAAACCGTCGTCGCTGCGGTCATCGTGTCGCTCGGTGAGACGGCGCGCCAACACCTGCGGCACGGTGAGGACATCGCCCAGAGGATCGGCCTGGTCTGACCGCTCAGACGATCACCGGGTCAGTGCGCGGATGGTCGATCCGGGGTTCGGGAACAGGCCGCTCTGGGACTTCGGGTGCTCCGGGCGGGTATGCGACGCACGCGGCATTCGCCGACGAGCTGAACGCGGCACTTACCTGGCTCACGGCTCAGAACGCCACCAGCGGCTCGCGCTTCGCAGGAGCGGTGAAGACCGACCGACTCGGCGTCCTGAGCCACTCCATGGGCGGTGGTGCGGCCCTGCTCGCGGCGAACCGCAACCCCGCTGTCAAGAGTGTCTCCACCATGGCGACGGCGGAGACCAACCCGTCGGCCGTGGCCGCGGCCGACGCTGAACGTCCACGCCAGCTCGTCGCTGGCAGCGTTCCCTCTCGTGCGAGCTCTTGGTGACCAGCTCGCTGACCGTCAGCCGGGGCAGATCACCATGTGACCGGCAGGCCGTGGCCGGCCTGCACGCGGGTGAGGAAGGCGCCAACCAGGTGACTGGCTTGGGTGACCGTGTCGTCCCCGTCCACCAATCATCTCCGCCTGGAACGTCCCGCAGTGCAGCCAGCCGCACGACCGCAGTGACAGACGCCGTCGGCAGAGGAGAGCGCGACGATGCCGGCGAAGGGACGCAGCGCCCCCGGCGCGTCGAAGCAGGCCTTCTGCCCCGCATCCTGTCCCGTGGACGCGCTCTGCCGGCGTCCAGCGCGTCACCTGCCGGAGCTGAGCCAGTGGTGGAGGGCGTCGTGCACGCTGTCGGGCAGTGCGCTGAGCTCCTCGATCACTTCCCGGTCCCCTGGCCAGGGAGCGATCCCAGCAGCGGTCAGCACTGCGTACAGGTTCAGGCGCCGCAGGTCGCGAGGATCGACTCGGCAGGCAATGCGGTCTGCGGGCTTGGGCGGCGCCAGCAGGAAGTCCTCCGCCGGGGCGTCGTCCCGTGCTCGATCGGTTGATGCGATGGTGGTCTGCATGATCTCGCTCCGTTCTGCCTAAGCTTCGTTCGCACGCCTCGCACCCCTGGGTCCGAGTGTGCTGTTCACTTGGTTCGCTACCCGTCCTGGCCCTCTTACGCGGCCGCCGTCCATTGGCCCCGTGGCAGAGATCGCCACCAAGGGCAGACCGCTTCCGCCCGGCCCTCGCGACGGTCGCCATCGAGGCGATAGGCGTCCACGGCCAGCGACGGCTGAGAAGTGGATCGGTGACGAAGAACCCAGCCGTCGCCAGAAGGACGATTCAGGCGACGCCGACGCTCTTGGAGGCGTCCGCGGTGCCGGACCTTCACCTCGTCAGTCGCCGACGCCGGGCCCCGGTGGCCGGCGTTCGTCGGCCAAAGCGCTGCAACCGAGGGTGCACAGCGCCGACGCATTGCCTCTTGCAGGCCAGGACACGCCCCGAGCGTTTACCGGCACCGGGCACGAAAGCGGAAACGTACACAGGCTCTCCCGTCAGGGCAAGAGCGCAATCCTCCCGCGGCCACAGGCCGCGAGCAGGGTTTACGCGAAGGCGGTGACGGCCGGCTGGCCGCACACCCCACCCTCCCCACCGACCCGCCAAGTACGCGCAGTACACGGGCGATGTTACACATCACCCATAATTCCGTGACTCTTACCTTCATGCTCCATCAACTCACAGAATGCACCCTTTGAAACCCCATCAAGCCGTCTCACCGCCGCGAACGCTGCTCCGCGGCCCCACCCCCCACCCCGCCGCCACCCGAAAGTGAGTGACAACCATCCGCGCTCAGCGATGGTGGTCCAGCGGCGCCATAGGCTCATCACGGCCCGGTGACCCGACCACCCGCGTTCAGTCGTGGAAGTACCGTCCCTTGCCCTTCCCCCGTCCGTGCTCGTCCCAGCCGTCGGGGGGCGGGGGGCAGAACTCTCCGAGGCGCTCGAGGGGGCTCATTCGATTCCGTCCCTGCGTCGGATCCATGGTGGTGCGTGGTCCGGGTTCGGGAAGTCCCTGTGAGGTGGAAGCCGCGGTGGCCGTCCGCTTCCCTGGTGATCCACGTGGGCACCCAGAGGTCTTCTCGTCGTCCCAGGCAATTGGATACCGGCCGGCTCCGACTACGAACTCAATGTGGTCGGTCCTGGTGCTTTTGCCGGAGCGCTGTGGACGATCGCGTATTTACCCAGGGGTAAGTTCACGTAATTCCCCACCCTCATGACTGAGACGGCCCTCGAGGAGGACTCCGACGGGTGGCAGAATCGGCGCGTGATTACTCGGCTCGGTCGAGTGGCACCCTCAGAGGGCCTGACGGATGGAATGAGAGTTGAGTGGTGCGTTGATCCGCGTCGCGCGAGGAGCCACCGGGTTCTGGGGGCACGGCGATGCCCCGTTGCCTCAGGTGGACGTAGTGACCTTCAAGACCGTCTGCCATGCGGTGGCCCGATCGATTCAGGGCACGGTCGCCGAAGTGGCGCCGGCCGGAGTCACGCCGAACTCCCATGCGGCTCTGATCACCGCCCCGGGCATTCGGTTGAGCGTCTTGTGCCACGAGGTACTCCCGGTTGTTGCCTTTGCGGCGAGTCCGCCGCAGGCAGGTGTGCCCCTGACGAACTTCGCGTCCCCACCAGCCTGGGCGGACGCATTTGAGCGGGGCGGCTTCCGGCTGCTGGACGTCGAGGAACTGAGCACGCCGTTGGCGAGGGCTGACACCAGCGAGCTCGCCGAAGCAGAGCTGGAACAGGTGCGTTACTGGCGTCCCAGCACAGTCGGCGAGCTGATGTTCAACTGGTGGGACTGATCCGGTCACTTGATTGAGGGCTTGTCAGTGCAGTTCTCAAGGCGCTTGTTCGGGCGGTAGCTGGGGCCGTTCATGATGACCTGATGGCTGGTATTGATCAGCCGGTCCAAGAGTGACTCGGCGACGAGGGGGTTAGGGAAGAGGGGATACCGGTCGCTGGGCGCCCGGTCGCTGGTGATGATCAGAGACCTTCCCTGCCGCTCGCCCAGGCCCTCGGCCACTCGCTGTCCGTCACTCTTGTCGGTGGGGCGGCCCCGCCCAGCGGCCGACACTTCCGCCGCCCGGCAACCTGCTGGCTCCAGGTCACGGCCTCGGCCTGCATGTGCTCGATCGAGGTGAATTCCCGGCCTCGCCAGAACGAGTCGCGGACGTAGGGCATGAGCCGTTCGACCTGCGGCTTGTCCTTCGGCTTCGGCGCCCGGGCCGGATCAACGAACGCGCCGTAGTGCGTGGCGAGTTCGGCATAAGCCTTGTTGATCTTCGGGTCGTAGACGTCGGGCTTGTCCACCCCAATCTTGAGGTTGTCCGGGACGAGTCGGCTCGGGACGCCGCCGAAGTAACGGAAGGCCGCGACGTGCGCTTCCGTCCATGCGTGCTGGTCCAGGTGCAGCACCGGCCGGACGAACATGGGCCCGCGAGCACGGCAGCACCATCACGATGGAATTCGCAACTCCGTGGACCTACGCATTGGTACACGATGCGCTGTCGTCTGGGGCCAAGCGCTGGGGTTTGGCGCCTTGCCCGAACTCGACACCTGGCAGATCCTGTTCGCCAACCTGATGGGCTCGGTGGTGGTCGTCTGGGCCGTTCTGCGAATCGTCAGGCCGCTGCCGGAGCACGGACTGTTCGACGGCGTCGCGCGTACCCTGTTCGCGACGTGGCAGGCGTACGCACTGGCCCATGGTGCGTCGCGGCTCCTGTGGCTGTTCTTCGGCATCGAGGTGACGTCGGCCTCCTCCAGCTTCTGCCGTGGAGGTGGGGCCCGAACGCAGGCCCCGTGCCCAACGATGTAAGCCCGGCCGATGTACGCCCGCTCGACGCGGCGAGTCGGTGACGCTCAGGAAGGGGGCGCTGCAACCGGTGGCCCCTCACGCGGGGGGCGTGCCACGATCCGCTGCTGTGATCTTGCCGGATCCGGGCGTAGCGTGAGGTGACGGACTTATATCTGTACTCGCAGGGGTGCGCTGCGGCGAGTGGTCCTGATCCCCGGCCTTGGCGACGCCGATGACAGCCCGGGGCTGATGAGGGTGCAGGCGTCGGCGTCGCGGCGAACTCCTCGGGTGCTGAGAGACGAGGGGCCGCTCATGCCTCGATCCATGCGCGCGCTCGTGGCCGTGAAGGCCGGCGAGCCCACCGACGTCCTGCGGCTGGAATCCCGGCCTGTTCCTACGCCGAAAGCCGGTCAGGCGCTGATCCGTGTGAAGGCGACTCCGATTCACGCCAGTGATCTGCACGTGCTGCGCGGCCGTTACGGTTTCTCTCCTGAGTTCCCCGCTGTCGGGGGCGCCATGGAGTGTGTGGGCCGTGTCGCGGCCTTGGGCCCGGACACCGGGGCACCGACGGTCGACGAGCGGGTGGTGGTCGCCGCGATCCCCGCGGTACCCGGGCCCCCGGCGGCCGGCACCTGGCAGGAGTACCTCGTCGCCGACACGCAAAGGCTCCTGCCGGTCCCCGACGACCTGAGCGACTCCAGCGCCTGCCAGCTGGCCGTCAATCCGTTGACCGCCCTGCTCCTCGTGACGCGCGAACTCGACGTGCAGCCGGGCGAATGGCTGCTGCAGACGGCGGCAGGCTCCACCGTCGGCCGGCTCGTCATCCAGCTGTGCAGGCAGGTCGGCATCCGCACGATCAACGTCGTGCGGCGGCGCGCTGCCGTGGAGGAGATCAAAGTGCTCGGTGGCGACGAGGTCATATGCACCTAGGACGAGAATCTGCTGCAGCGAGTCGCAGAAATTGCGGGACCGGCTGGCGTGCGGAAGGCCGTCGACTGTGTCGCGGGCCCCGTTGGCGCTCAGGTGTCCCGGGCACTGGCCCCGGGAGGGCAGCTCGTGGTCTACGGTGCGCTCTCCACCCATCGGCAGACCGACCCGGCGGCGCTGACGATCCCGCTTCAGGCACGCTCGGTCATATATGAGACCAAAACGGTCCGTGGCTTCTGGCTGAACCGCTGGTTCGGCACCGCCTCGCCCGAAGACGCGCTGCGCGCGCTGGCCCAGGTGCGTGGTCTCGTCGCCGACGGGACCCTGAGCATTCCCCGGGGTCGGCCATTCCCGCTCGAAGAATTCGCAGAAGCCGTCTCACTCGCCGAAGCACCCGCACACGGCACCAATCCACTGTTCGTCTTCGAAGACGGCCAGGATGAAGACAACGGGTAGGAAGCCGCCCTTCGGGTGTGTCGGCGGTGCGGCTACGGCGTTCCAGGGCCGCCAGGCGCACGCGACCAAGCCCGAGGATGCCCGGCCATCCGGCCAGGTTCCTGCACCAGGGCCGGGCCCTGGGAGGCCCCGCAGGTCATGTCGATGAGGGGCACTCTGTGAGGACTGGTCACCGCCGGTGAAACGGGAGCACGTCTCACATGCGTCACTGCGGCGTTCGATGCACGCTGGTGGTGGAGTGGACTCTGCAATGGGCCTTGCGTGCGCGTCGTCCGGAGTGTTCCGGTTCTGGCCCGACAGTTCTCGTTTTCGTGCGAGTTCCGCGAAGGCCGGGGGGTTACGCCCAAGGCCCTCCCTCGCTGGGTCGTCCCTCGCCCCAGTGCCTGCTGTGCTCAGCAGGGGCCATGGGAAGGAAGCGTGATGGAGATCAAAGGATCGACCGCCCTGGTGACGGGGGCGAATCGTGGCATCGGCTATGCGTTCGCACGCGCGTTGATCGAGCGGGGAGCCGCCAAGATCTACGCCGGTGTCCGCGATCCGGCGAGCGTGAGCGACGAGGACCTGACCGCGCTCCGTCTGGACGTCACCGCTCCGGAGGACGTCGCCGCGGCGGCCGCGGCCGCCGGTGACGTCACCATCGTGATCAACAATGCGGGCGTCGGAGGTTTCGACACCAAACTGCTGACCGGCTCCTTCGACGGCGCACGCGAGGCGATGGAGATCAACTACTTCGGAACCTGGGCCGTGTCCCGTGCCTTCGCGCCGGTCCTGGCCCGCAACGGCGGCGGCGCACTGATCAACATGCTGTCGACGGCCTCCTGGGCCTCCCGGCCGGACTACCCCGGGTATGCGGCCTCCAAGGCAGCCCAGTGGTCCTTGACGGGCGCGCTGCGCGAAGGCCTGCGTGAGCAGGGAACCCTCGTGATCGGTGTCCACGCCAGTTTCGTGGAGACAGATCTCAGCTCCTTCACGGACGCACCGAAGATCAGCGTGGAGGACGTTGCAGAGCAGACCATGGACGCTCTGGCGAACGACCGGGTCGAAGTGCTTACCGACGAGCGGACCAGACAGATCAAGCACGCTCTGTCGCAACCAGTCGAACAATGAGAAGACGCCGTGTCGAAGAACCAGCGGGCCGCCGCCCGCAAGGCTGTTGCTCTACCCGAAGTTGGTGCATCGCTGTCAGGGGCGTACGTCGACGTAGTCGCCGGTGGCTTTGGCGGGGCCGGTGGTGTGGGTGCCGGTGAAGTTCCAGCGCCAGTAGCCGTCTTCGACTGCCTTGACTGTGGTGCGAAGGGTTCCGGTGCCGCTGGTGTTCACCGTGGCCACTGTGGTGTAGGTGTTGCTGCCTTTCGGGCGGAACTGCAGTTTGACGGCTTGGCCTGCGTATCCCGCGTACCGGTAGGCGTCCCAGTTGGCCCTGACGAGCTTGCCGGTGACGGTGATGTGAGCGCCCTTGGCCACCGGTTCCGGTGAGGCGTTGACCGTCAGCTGAGCGGCACGTTTGAGGCTGAACGAGCCCACACCGGGGGCGAATACGGAATCGCCGTTGTTGGCGTCGACCAAGGCGTCGACTGTCCATGTTCCCGCGTTGGCGTTGGCCAGGTCCACGGGGTCGTCGCTGCTCGGAGCCGGGTGGGCGTTGACGGTGAATACCGTCGTGCATGCCGTCGGGGTCTCGCAGAAGGCGTCGGTGGTGTAGAAGCCGCCGTGCGGTCCCTTCAGATCCACGTCGGCGAAAGACAGACCGGGGTCATCCGATCCGGTGACCGTGACCGGGAACTGCACGTTGTGCGTTATTCCTACGATGACGTCATGTCCGGAGTTGACGGTGGCACCGCTGACCACCGGGTCGCTGGGCGCGGCATCGGCCGAGGCTCCCGCTCCCATCAGTGAAATGGCGATGGCCCCTACCAGGACACCGCTGCGGCTTGTGATGCGGCCGACGGGTTTGCCCTGTATGGCGCGCGAGACGGCGATGAGCGGGGCGATGTCACGCCCACCGCCTTGTCTGTCGCTCGGCGGTGCGGCGAAACGGCTCATGAGTCCTCCCAGGGATGACAGGCCTTGCTGCCCACCACCGCACACGCAGGCAGTCGGTGGCGAGCGCAGGAGACCGATGTGTATCACTCCCTACGACTGCCGAACCGGTCCGATCGTTGCCCCGCCCGGGGCGGGAAAGCAAGCAGCACCGCGAGGTGCGAGAGTGCCGGCCGGGCGGCCTGTTGCGCTGGGAGGCCGAGGGCGTTGCCTGCGAATGATGCGTGCGTGCCGACGCGTCAGGGCCGAGCGTTCGAGAGCCACTCGTCGAAGGTGGTAGGCGCGATGCGGGCGCCCTCTCCGGGCAGGAGGACGTTACCGGCCGTCTCCGGTCCCAGTATCGATGACCATGTCGGGACAAGCTTGACCGTGTGTCCGCGGGCGTCGTTGGTGCGACGGGCCATGTCGACCAGGTCCTGCGGTTCCGGGCCGGAGACGTCGCGGTAGCGCCCCTGCGGAGGGCCCGTGGCGATTTCGGCGAGGACGTCGGCCACGTCCGCGGGCGCGATCGGCTGGACGAGCAGCGGTGGGATCGGGGCGACGCCGTCCTGTTCGGTCCAGCTGGTCACCGTCGCGGCGAAGTCGTGGAACTGAGTGAAGGGAACGATCGTCCACGGCACCGGGCTCTGGGCCACGAGGCGCTCCTGCTCACGCTTGCCGGCGTAGTGTGCGTTGCCCTCGATACGGCCGATCCCGACGATCGAGAGCAGTACGTGGTGACGGACACCGGCTCGTTCCTCGGCGGCGAGCAGGTTGCGGGTAGCGGTGCCGAAGTAGGCCATCGCATCGTCCCGGTCTGCTGCCTCGTAGCTCGTGGCGTCCACGACGGCGTCGACGCCCTTCAGGGCTGCGTCGAGGCCGTCCCCGGTGATCAGGTCCACGCCGAGCGAGCGGCTGATGCGCACCACTTCGTGTGCGGCCTGCTCCAGGGCGGCGGCGGTGCGGGCTCCGATGTTCCCGGTTGCTCCGGCGACGGCGATGCGCATGGTCATCTCTCCTCTGTCATTCGGGACGTCATTCAGTTTTTCCCCGCTGCCGGCCTCCGCGGTGTGGGCGCTCACAGGTACGGGCCCCCTCCGCGCGCTTGCCGTCCACGCAATAGGAGCATATGCTCCTATTGCAGGTGGGGTCCGCACCGGGCCTCCCTCTCTTCCCGAGTTCCCCAGTAGAAGGTTGTGTCATGGCTATCTCCACTGGATCGACCGCTGAGCGTGAGCGGACGCGCCCCGCGATGGTGGAGCAGACCCTCAGGCCGGAGCAGGGCACTCGTCGGCCGCCCGTGAAGGCGTGGCTCCAGCCGGCTCTGATTTCCCTGGTCGTCGTGGCCGCCTTCATCGCGTGCTACGTCGGTCTCCAGCGTGACCCGCAGCCCCACCAGGTGCCCATCGCCGTCACCGGATCCAGCCTGCCGGGCGAGATACAGCAGGCCCTGGGGGACGCCGTCGAGGTCCACCCCGCTGCGAACGCCGCGACGGCACGCCTCGCGCTGGAGCGGCATGACGTCGTGGCGGCGCTCGGTACCGCGGCTCCCGGCCACCTGAAACTGGAGATCGCCGGAGCCGCCGGTGCGTCCACCACGTCTGCCGTGAGCGCACTGGTCGACGCCTACGCCCGCGGAGCCGGCGCGCACGTGACCACCGCGGACGTCGTCCCTCTGGCCAAGCACGACGCCCGGGGCCTGGTCGGGTTCTATCTGGCCTTCGGCGTGAGCCTGGCCGGCTTCGTCCTGGGCTCGAACGTCCTCGGGCTGGCCGGCGTCATGCGTCTGCGCCACCGATTCTCCCTGCTCATCGGAACCTCCGCCGCCATCGGTGCCGTCGGGGCACTCGTCGTCGGGCCCGTCCTGGGCGCCGCCCCGGCCCCGCTGGTGCCGCTGATCTTCGTCCTGGCCCTGCTGGCCGTCGCGACGGCGTTCACGACCAAGCTCCTGGGTGCTCTGCTCGGCCCGATCGGGCTGCCGGTCACCACGCTGTTGCTGCTGACCGTCGGCAACGCCACGAGCGGCGCGGTCATCGGAGCCGACCTGCTGCCCTCCGGGGCCCGGGCCGTCTCCGCCCTGCTGCCACCCGGAGCGGCCGTGAGGGGTATCGCCGATCTCAGCTACTACAACGGCTCACACCTGGGCGGCCCCGTGATCACCCTGACTGTGTGGGCCACCTTCGCCGGGATCCTGCTGACCCTGCGCCCCCGCCTGACACGACGTCGAGCAGCCGTCGCCTGACCGACGCCTCGGTCCCCGCACCTGTGGTTGCGGGGCCTGAGGCCTCGAGTTGACGCGGCCGCCAACGACTGGTCGGAGCCGCTGCGTACGAGCCCGTCGTGGCTGCTCGAAGCCACCGCAAGTCCGCTTCCGTCCATGCCGCCGACAGGGCGGAGCCGTCGAGCGCGGCGCGAACGCCGCAATGAGGAGACACTGGTATGGAGCACGAACGCACATCCGCCGACGCGGCACAGCGGCAGCGCAGTCTGCGGTTCTCCAAGCTGCCGGAGCCCATCCGGCTCGAGGACACCGTGGAAGAGCGGCCGGCTGTTGCGCACGACTCGGTGAGCGGGGCCTACAACCCGGATTGGTGGCTCATACGCATGGGCGGCCTGTGAGTCGCCACCCCGGCAGGCCGGAGCGGTTCCGCCCATCGGCACCACTGCGGCCGGGCACCGCTCCGGCTGGGGTCCTCGTAGAAGCGCAGCGCTGCGCCGTCCTTCGTACGCTGCTCGAGTCCTGAGAGAGGCCGTCGTGAAGTCCTGGAAGGTCCTTGTCCGGCTGACATCGATCGTGGCCGCCGGAGCGGTCGCGGTCGGATGCTTCCTCCACGTCCTCTAGCCGAAGCGTGCCACGAAGCCAGGAGTCGCCGCCGGGGCGTTTGAGGCGGAAGCCGGCCTGGCGGGTTCGCTCCTGGTGCACCGGAAGCCGGCCTGGCGGGTTCGCCGCTGGTGCCCCGGTCGCGGCAGCCATCGCGGTCCCACCTGGGCCGGGCCCGGGAGCGCCGCTCGGCGGAGCCGGTCACATCAGGCCCAGGTGCTGGGCCGCAGCGACGCGTCCGCCTGCACAGGCGGACGCGTCGGCCCCTATGGGGTGCGCTGTCGCCGACCGACTCGATGTTCTGGGGGTGTCGCCGCCTACTCGGCCCAGGGGTGGAATCCGGTGTCGAGGACATCTTCGAGCGCGGCGCGGAGCTGGGCCGCCTTGTCGCCGCCGAAGCTCTCTTCGAATTCGGACTGCACGTTACGCCAGTACGGGAGTGCGGCTGTCATCCGGTCGAGGCCATGGGAGGTGAGGGTGACGATGCGAGCGCGGCGATCCGTCGGGGACGGTTCGACGGTGACGAGGCCCTCGCGAGCGAGGGGTTTGAGGTTGCTTGCCAAGGTGGTGCGGTCCATGGCGATCATCTCGGCGAGGCTGCTGATGGTGATCTGCTCGTGGGTGCTCAGCTTCTGGAGGATGCTGAACTGCGTGGCGCGCAGCCCCGTCGGCGCGAGCGCCTTGTCGTAGGTGGCGCTGAGATACCGGGCTGCCTTGCGCAGGGCCAGGCTGTTGCAGGAATCAGCGTCCCTCTCGATGCCGGCCATGCTCTCCTCCAGATGCGGGATCAAAGTACGAGTATATGCACATAACCCCCTGAGGTCGCTCCAGCGCGTCGACGTGGCCAGGCGTGGGGCGCACGGCAGCCATCGATGCGGCGCGGGATGGCGCTCACCGGCCGGCCGCGACGACCGTTTCACCGGGGCGTAGGCTCGAAAGGCGCAAGTTTTCGGGTGCGGCGGTCCGGCCGCCAGAGGCGCGAGCCCTCGCATCGCGCGGAGCCGCAGCCTCAGCCGGCATTGCCCCGAGACCTCAATCACGACCCCAGGGGTATCTGCTCGTGAGCGCGCCACAACCCTGTGCGACTCCCCTGCGGGAAGAAAGAGACTCCTTGCACCTCCCCAATTAGGAGCATATGCTCCTAACTCCGGGATGGCCCTCACCTAGCCCCTTCCCTGCTACTCCCGCGACACCCAGGGAAGCGCCGCCGGGTCGGCCGCTCCCCCGGTTCCGACCGCGTCCGGGAATGCGTTCCCGTCCAGTCACATAGAAAGGTGGACAGACCTATGGCTGGCAGTCACCTCGTCCTCATCACAGGCGCGGGCGGCGTGGGCCGCAACGTCCTCGAGAAGCTGCGCGCACGGGACGTACCGGTGCGTGTCATGGTCCGTCGGGACGACGACCGTGCCGCGGAGCTGCGGGCGCTCGGGGCTGAGGTCGTCATCGGTGACCTCACGCAACCCGAGACCGTGGCGGTCGCTTTGGAGGGTGCTCGGAGCATGTACTTCGCCATGCCTGTGTCACCGGACCACCTGCTCGCGGCAACCATTGTGGCGAGCGTCGCGCGGGAGTACGGCAGGCTGGACGCACTCGTGGACATGTCGCAGATGACCGTGTCGCAGATGACCGCCACCAGCACCGCGGAGTCCCGCCAGCAGCGGCTGCACTGGCTGGCGGAGCAGGTGTTCGACTGGTCAGGTCTGCCGGTGGTCCACATCCGGCCCACGTCGTTCCTGGACAACCCGCTGTTCACCACGCTCCCGGCGCAGACGATCCGCAAGAGCGGCACGATCGAGCTGCCGTTCGGAACCGGGCGCACCTCGCCGATCGCCGTGGACGACGTCGCCAGGGTGGTCGCCACCGTGCTGCGCGATCCCTCCCCCCACGGGGGTCACGTCTACGAGCTGACCGGCCCGCGCACGGTCGACATGACCGAGATGGCCGAGGCCTTTTCCAAGGCGCTGGGCCGGCCGGTCTCGTATGTGGACGTCCCCCTGGAGCAGTGGCGGGAGGAAGTGCTCTCCACGATCGGTCTGCCGTCCCACATCGAGCAGCACATCGTCACCATGTGCCGCCTGCACCAGCAGAACCGATACGACCGGGCTTCGGACGACGTCGAGCGCCTGACAGGTACTCCCGCCGGCACGATCGAGGAATTCGTCGCGGCACGCAAGGACTTCTACCTCGCCTGACCTTTCCCGAGGGCTCGTCGCACGCGGGTGGCGAACGTCAAGAGGACAAGCGCCTGCCCCGGGTCGCGGGTCCCCCTGTCACTCGCACCCGCTCATCGAGCGAAGAGCTGTGCCGGACCCTCCGTGTGTCCCGCGCTACGTGTGGGACACGGACAACGAAAGTGATCAAAGAAATGAACATGAAACTGGAGCTTTTCGTCCTGCCGGTCTCGGACGTCGACCACTCCAGGGCCTTCTACGAGAAGGCCGGATTCCGCCTCGACCTCGCCGCGGACATCACCGACGACTACCGCGTGGTCCACCTCACGCCGCCCGGCTCCGAATCATCGATCATCTTCGGAAAGGGCCTCACCACGGCCGCGCCCGGTTCGGCTCAGGGTCTGTACCTCGTCGTCGAGAACATAGAAGAGGCTCGCGCGGACCTGGCCGGCCGTGGAATCGAGGTGAGCGAGGTGTTCCACGACGACAAGGGCATCTTCTTCCACGGCCACGATGCCGGAGAGGTCGTCCACAACAGCCAGGGCCAGGAACGAATCACCGGACCGCGGCCCGACCGTGCCAGCTACGGCTCCTACGCCACTTTCAGCGACCCGGACGGCAACGGCTGGGTCCTCCAGGAAATCACACAGAGGTTCCCCGGCCGCTGACCCGCCCTCTCGGCAGAAAGGCGAGACCACGCGCCGAAGCGCGCTCGCTGGTTCTCAACTGGCATCGGCAGTGCCGGCAGCGCACCGGGCGCACACCAGCGCGCGGAAATCGTCCAGTTGGTCGCCAAACAGACGTAGACCCAAACCGTCGACCCGCGCCAGAAACCCGGCCTGCGCCGGAACATCAAGGAGACACGACATGACAAGCACGGAACGCGGCGGCACCGATCCCCAGGGCCCGAGCTACTACCCGTGGTGGCTGGACAACCTTGCCGACGACGCCACCCTGGAGGGTGCCGCGATGAACGGCACGGCGCGCGGAGCGGAAGCGGTCCGGTCCATCGTGGTCAAGGCCCGCGAACTGTACGATTTCCAGGACTTCAGCTACGCCGACGACTTCGGCGACAACGGCTTCCTGGAGATCTACGACAGTTCGGTCCAGGGCGTGCCCCTGAAAGTCGTCGTCACCGTCACCCGCAACGCCGCGGGGCAGGCCCAGGACCTCGCGGTGCTCCACCGGCCCCGCAACTCACTGCTGCTCTTCTCCCGGCTGATGCATGAAGAGTTCGCCGGCACCCCACTCGCCGAGCACTTCCTCTCCGACGACTCCTGAGACGAGGATCGGGGTTCTGGGACATCGAGAGCCGGCGATGAGCGGGCTCCCAAGCTGCTTCAGCTGTGCGAGCCGTTCGGACGATCCCAGGAGTATCCCGCCGAGCTGAGCCTCCCTGAGCTCGCCGTCGTCCTCGGTGACAGCCGCCTCGTCGATCGGCGCAGTCCGGCTTGGGCGAAGACCGCTGCCAGACACGCAAGGAACCACCGCAGCGGCAGCCCTGGTGTCTGGCTCCGCACATCATCGGCCGGACGAGTCCTAGGCGGCCAGACGTGTTACCAGTTCCTCGGCGTGGGACGCGGCGGCCGCGAGGGCCTCGGTGCGGGAGGCCTCGAAGAGCGGGACCAGGTCGGCCATCGCCGGGACGGCCGGGGCCAGGGTCAGCTCGGGGACGATGAAGCTGACGTTCAGACCGAGACCGCCGCCGAGGGCCTGTCGCAGGTAGCTCTGTACGTAGTCGTTGCCGTACTGAGGGGTGCCTTCCTGGTACGACCCGCCGCGGCTGGTCACGACGACGGCCGGCTTGCCCGCGAGCGAGGGGTGCTCGGTCATCGCGGTGCGGCCCACGGCGAAGACGTGGTCGATCCAGGCCTTCAGCGTGGAGGGGATGGAGTAGTTGTACATCGGGGCGCTGAGGAGGATCACGTCCGCCGCCTCGGCCTCCTCGATCAGCCGGGCGCGCAGGGCGAAGGCCTCCCTCTCCTCGGGGGACCGGTCGGCGGGGGCGACGTACCCGGCGTAGTAGGCGTCGGCCCGCAGGTGGGGCACGGGGTCGGCGTCGAGATCCCGGTGGATCACCGTGCCATGAGGATGCCGGCTCTCCCAGACCTCGCGGAAGGCGGTGGTCACGGCGCGGGAGTGTGAGTTCTCACCGTTGAGGGACGTGTCGATGTGCAGCAGCGTGGCCATGCCGGTTCTCCTGGACTTCGAGGGATGGGCTGCCGTTGCCCGGCCGCCCCGTGATGTCCGACAGCCTGCTCCCTCAAGGTTGGTTGAGGTCCAGAACCTGTGATCCACATCACCGATCCCGATGCAAGCCTGCGTCGCCACAGCCAGGGAACCGATCAGGCCGGTGAGCCACGCACCCGTGAACGAGATGGTGCCGGCGGGGCGCAAGGGCCCGCGGGAGGCCCTCCCGGCCCCGTGATCAGGCGCTCCGAGCCGCTCGTGAACCGGCCGGGCAGAGCTGAGGCTTGCGTGCTGCGGCACGCGCGGCGACGTCCGTCTCGAGCGGGTCGGGACATTCAGGTTGGGCATACGCGGTCGCTCGCTCCCGGGGGGAGATAAGTGGTCCGCTCGCTCGTGGTGAGGTCCCGCCCCACAACCTTGCAGATCCTGGCGGTGGCCTCTGCCGGGCCGGACAGGCCCGTGTCCCAGAGACGCGCGGTGTGGTCCTCGCCGACGGTGGCCAGGGTGGCGCCGTCGGGGCTGAACGCCGCTGAGGAGACGTTGGCGGTGTGGCCGGTCAGGGTCTGCAGGGGGCGGCCGGTGGCGGTGTCCCACAGGCGGGCGGTGCCGTCCCTGCTCGCGGTGGCCAGGGTGGCGCCGTCCGGGCTGAACGCCGCTGAGGAGACGTTGGCGGTGTGGCCGGCCAGGGTCTGCAGGGGGCGGCCGGTGGCGGTGTCCCACAGGCGGGCGGTGCCGTCCCTGCTCGCGGTGGCCAGGGTGGCGCCGTCCGGGCTGAACGACACCGAGAGCACGGTGCTGGTGTGGCCGGTGAGCGTGTGCAGGGGGTGGCCGGTGGCGGTGTCCCACAAGGCGGCATAGTCGCTGGCGGTGGCCAGGGTGCGGCCGTCCGGGCTGAACACGATCTGATACACGACACCGGTGACGGGGAGGGTGCGCCGCGGTTGGCCGGTGGCGGTGTCCCACAACTGCAGGGGGCACGCGAGCCCACCCGTGGCCAGGGTGCGGCCGTCCGGGCTGAACGCCAACGCGAACAGGGAACCGGCGCCGATACCGATGGTGTGCAGGGGGTGGCCGGTGGCCGTCTCCCACAGTTGCACGGTCCCGTCTTCGTCAGCGGCGGCCAGGGTCCTGCCGTCGGGACTGAACACCGCTTTGTACGGGTCCTTGGGCAGCCCGGTGAGGGTACGCAGCGGGTGGCCGACGGTGGGATCCCACAGCTGTACGGCGCCGTCGCTGCCGGCGGTCGCCAGGGTCCTGCCGTCGGGACTGAACGCCACCGCGTTCACACTGCGCCGACCAGCGAGGGTGTGCAGAGGATGGCCGGTGGCGGTGTCCCGCAGTTGCACTGTGCCGTCTTCGTCAGCGGTGGCCAGGGTCCTGCCGTCGGGACTGAACACCGCTTTGTACGGGTCCTTGGGCACCCCGGTGAGGGTACGCAGCGGGTGGCCGACCGTGAGGTCCCACAGCTGTACGGCGCCGTCACTGCCGGCGGTCGCCAGGGTCCTGCCGTCGGGACTGAACGCCACCGCGTTCACGCTGTCCAGGTGGGTGAGGGTGCGTGAGGGGTGACCGGTGGCGGTGTCCCACAGGCGGGCGGTGCCGTCGCTGCCGGCGGTGGCCAGGATCGTGCCGTCGGGGCTGAAGGCGGTGGCGTTCACGGAGCCTGTGTGGGTGAGGGTGTGCAGGGGGCGGCCGGAACCGGTGTCCCACAGGCGGGCGGTGCCGTCCTCGCCCGCGGTGGCCAGCTTCTTGCCATCAGGGCTGAACACCGCGGCCCGCACGTTCCCGTTGTGGGGCAGGGTGTGCAGCGGGCGGCCGGAACCGGTGTCCCACAGCCGGGCGGTGCCGTCCTCGCCCGCGGTGGCCAGCTTCTTGCCGTCGGGGCTGAAGGCGGTCACGTTCACCGGGCCCGTGTGGGTGAGGATGTGCAGCGGGCGGCCAGTGGTGGTGTCCCACAGGCGAGCGGTGCCGTCGCTGCCGCCGGTGGCCAGCTTCTTGCCATCAGGGCTGAACACCGCGGCCCGCACATCCTCGTTGGGGGTGAGGGTGTGCAGCGGACGGCCGGTGGCGGCGTCCCACAGGCGAGCGGTGCCGTCGCTGCCGCCGGTGGCCAGCTTCTTGCCATCAGGGCTGAACACCGCGGCCCGCACGTTCCCGTTGTGGGTGAGGGTGTGCAGCGGGCGGCCGGTGGCGGCGTCCCACAGGCGGGCCGTGCCGTCCCTGCCGGCTGTGGCCACCTTCGTGCCGTCAGGACTGAAGGCGGTCGCGTTCACCCAGCCCGTGTGGGTGAGGGTGTGCAGCGGGCGGCCGGTGGCGGTGTCCCACAGGCGGGCCGTGCCGTCCTCGCCCGCGGTGGCCAGGACGGTGCCGCTGGGACTGAACACCACCGCCCGCACCCACTCGGTATGGCCGATGAGGGCGCGTGGCAAGGGGGCTGTCCCGAAGGCACGGACGGCCGCGGTGGCTTCCGGTGTGTGGCTTGTGCGGTAGGCATGGGCAGCCAGGAGCATGGCGACATCGGGATGCGTGCCCGTGAGGTGGTCGGATTCGGTGACGATCTCGCGAGACTCGGCCTCGTGCTGGCGGGACTCGGCTTCTCCGCGGGCGACAGCGGCGCCGTACCACTGCCAGCTCGCCACCCCGGCAGCTACGAGGACGAGGGCGAGCAGCCCGGCCAGAATGGAGGTGCGGCGGCGGGCACGGCGTCGGCTGACGGCGAGGTAGCCGCGGATGTGCGCGGGCAGGCCGCGGCGACGCGCGTAGTCGAGGCCGACGGCCAAGTCGCTGCCGTGCAGTAACTCGTCCGCCTTGCGGGGCCGCTTCTGACGTTCGGCCCGGTCCGCGGCGCCTCGGAGCCAGCGTGTGTGCCGGTCCTCGGCACGCCGGAGCCAGCGGTGGAAGTCCTGGTCCTCGGTGACCCAGGCGTGCAGGTGGGGCCAGTCGCGGACGAGGGAGTCATGGATGAGCTCTGCGACCGGTTCGGGCGGCGCCACCAGCTCGCGGGGTTCTCCCGTGGCGTGACCTTGAGCTGGATCGGTGGGTGTGGGGCCCTGCCGGGGGACGCGGATGGTGATGAACCGGTGGCGGGCGAGGGCGGCCAGGGCCGTGTCGAAATCGTCCTGACGGGGGGTGGGGTGGGGGCCTGTGGTCAGGTCGCGGAGGGTGGACAAGGGCAGGCGGCGACGGGCGGCGGGCGTGGCGTGGTCGGGGTCGGCGGGCTGGACCAGGGTGGTCAGAATCCTCTGGGCGGCGTCGCGTTGCGGCAGTTTTCGGAACTCGGCGGTGCACCAGGTACTCAGGGCACCGGTCACGGTGCCGATGCGCTCGTAGGCCTCGTGCGTGAGGACCCCGTAGGTGCGGCTCTCCCACAGCTGGCGCAAAGTCAGCTGCAGGGCGGGCAGGCAGCTGACGGGGGTGCTCCGGGCGCTGCGGGGCTGCGTGCCGTCGGCAGGGGGTATGAGGTCGCCGATCAGACGGGCGGTCAGGCCGTTCTCGATTCGTGGGCCGCGGTCGCCGTGCTCGATCATGGCGCGAAGGTCGTGCTCGCTCAGGGTGGCGGGGATGTTCAGGTGCGGGGAAGCGGCCTCCAGGAGGGCCGGGGCACGGGAGGCAAGGGGGGCGTAGAAGTCGTCGCGCATGGCCAGAACCACGGTGAGCGGGGCCCAGGATGCGGCCAGTCCGGCCAGCTGGTCGGCTGCCGCACCGATACCGCCCCCGTCGCCCTGTGCGGCGGCGGGGGCGAGGAGCTCCTCGAATTGGTCGATGACCAGCAGGACGCGGGTGCTGTCGGGGTGGCCGGCCAGGAGGTGTTCGGCTGCGGCCTCGATGCCGTACGTCGCAGCGCCGGGCAGCCCGTGGTGCTCGGCGGCGAGCAGCAGGTCGTGGCCGGGGCTGGGGATCAGGACGGGCAGCCAGCGGTCGCTGCCGGGCACCGTCCCTCCCTCGGCCAGCGCGGGCAGCACCCCGGCTTGCAGGAGGGAGGACTTGCCCGATCCGGACGGCCCCAGCAGGAGTAGCGTCCGGGCGGGCCCGCGCAACGCCGTGAGGACGGCGTCCACGGCGGTGGTACGACCGCGGAACACCGCGGCATCGTCTGCGGTGAACGGCTCCAGGCCCGGGTAGGGGCACACCGCGTGCTCCGCCAGCTCGGGGTGCAGGGTGCGCAGGATCCGGGCGGGGGTGGCGTAGGCGATTTCCAGCCCGCGGGAGTGCCGGTCGGGGTGGGTGATGGCCGTGGTCATGCCGATCACCAGCCCGGTGATGTCGTCGACGACGGGGCCGCCGCTGAATCCCTCGGTCAGGTCGTTGGCGTCGGACAGCTGCAGCAGCGGTCCCGCCCCTCGCGCGGTGGAGCCCTCCAGCAGGCGGCCGACCTTGAACGTGGCGAAGTGCCCTCCACGTCTGGCCTGCTGGGGGAAGCCGTAACTGCGTCCGCGGTGGTCGGCGCAGTCCTCCGCGAGGCCCAGCGCGAGCGCGGCCACGTCCGGCGGGGTGCCTTCGAGCCGCAGGAACGCCACGTCCTCGGCGTCCGGGTCCCGCCAGGTGCTGGTCTCCACGGCCCCCTGTAGCCGGCCGAGTTCGGGCCGGACGGGGAAAGACAGCGGCACCCGCTGCCCGGGGCCGAATCCGGCCTTCTCGACCACGTGGGCGCACGTGGCCAGCAGACCGGGACCGATGAGGAAGCCCGCTCCTGCCACCGCTCCGCTCGCACTGCGGACTTCGGCGACCGCGTGGTGGAACCCTTGCGCCGACCCGCCCGGCGGGCGCACCACGTTGGTCATGCGCCGCCGCTACCAGGCCCGGCACCGTCCGGCGAGGCAGAGGCGTGCCAGGTCACCGTGACGGTCAGGTGGCAGCCCGTCTCGCTCTTGGCGATCACCGCACCGGCCTCCGCGGCCAGATCGACGCCGAACTCGATCACCACCTCGTCCGGACCGGCCTGGCGCAGCTGCTCCAGCGCCGCTCGCGCCAGGCCCGCCACCGGACGCAGCGCCTGCTGGACCGTGTGCGGCAGATCCTGCACGGCGTCCGCCAGCCGTCCCACCTTCACCGGCCCGTCCGGTTCCCGTCCCCCCTCCACCAGGACCGAGCCCCCGCCCTCCAGTGGCAACCGCGCCACAACCCCCACTGTCAGCCCCCTCGCTCCCCACGGCCACTGACCGTTGACAAGCACCGATACCCAAGTCAGGAGCCACCCAGGCTAGACCAACGGCCCTTACGCCGAGCCAGTTTCGGTGCATGGGCGTGGTCGGTTCGAAGACAGCACCCTCCCCGGATTCAGGTCCCGGTGGACAGCCCCCGATCGTGGGCAGCGGCCAGCCCCTCCGCGGTTCACACCGTCGGAACTCTCCCATCCCGCCCCGGCCCAGCGGCTCGATTCAGCTTGAAGCGCCCGGCCGGACGACTCCTGCGTGCATCGTGAAACGTGCAGGTGAGTGGGTTGATGTGCGGGCGAGTTGCCGTGCTCGCGCTGGTCGGCGGCGGGTGTCCACGGTGAAGAACCGCTGAACGAGAAGGCCTTGCGCTGGACGGCAGAGAAGTAGATCTGGGCGGCCCGCCCCGCACGTCACCGCCCCGGCCCCCGCAACGAGCCGGTGCAAGAGGCCACTTGGACGGGGAAAACGCAACTTCGACATGGCCCTCAGAGGCGGCTACCTTCACCTGGTCCTCGGCAATCGCCCACGGCGCCACGGGAGTTCCCTCCGGATGAGCCACCCGCGACGGGATGAGCCGGCCACGCCCCATGAATCCTCGGCCCCCATGCGAAAGCCACCGAACCGGGTCCACACCAGGCACCCCCGACCAGGGAGAGACGCATGCCCCATCTTGCGCTGTACACATTCGGCGTCCTGAAGTCACCTCTCGCCGATCCCGCACCTCTCACGTCCGAGTTCTACGACATTGGTGAGGCCGTCTACCGGAAGATCAGTCAGCACCCCGGATACCTCGCCCATGCTGAAGCGGCCGCGGGTGACCGGGGCGCGCTCTTCGAGGCGGACTGGGGTGCGTGGGGAAAGTTCGCCGTACCGGCCTGGTACGGCCAAGGCCGCACCGTGGAAACCACCGCCCTGGCCGCGACCCTCTCACTCTGGACCGACCTGCGCCCGGCCTTCGACGCCATCTACACCGGTCTGCACCGTGAGGCGCTGAACAGGCGTTACGACTGGTTCGAGAGGACAGGACACCCGAACTACGTGTTCTGGTGGGTCTCCGACGGCGTGATACCCACCTGGCAGGACGGGGTTTCCAGACTGGAACACCTCGACGACCACGGCCCCGCGCCGCACGCCTTCACCTTCCACCACTCGTACACCCCGGAGGGAACTCCGACCAGGATCAAAGGCATCGGGCCGAAGAGCGACCACGTCGGCTGACAAGGAAGCCTGAACGACTGGGCTCGCTGTCAAACGCCTCGATCGAATGACGGCGAACAGATGCATCTGCGCTACGGCGGACCCGCCAGTACCTCGCGCTTCGTCCTCTACCTCGCGAGCACCGATGAGTATCAAGAAGCCATCCTGCACACCAGCGGCCCCGCCGGCACCCCCGTAGGCGCCGTCGATTGCGCCTACGGCCTGGACCCCAGCACCTCACCCCGCACCACACCGGCTCCACACTCAACCCGCAAAGGATTTACCGAGCCGACCGATCCTCAGAAAGCGACGGTCTCTTGAAGATTCTGCGGGCCCGTGGGCGTCCCGGAGGCGCCGCCGACCGCTTGCGCGGCGGCGGGGTGCCGGGTGTCGGCGTCGAACAGGTAGGTCTCGACGAACGACGTGCCGTCGTACTCGGGTGTTGCGGCAGACAGCAGCGGCCGTACCCGTGACCACGCGCCGTCCGCGCCGACCAACAGGCCGGCGACGACGGAGGTGCCGTCGGCGAACGTCACCTCGTGGCGCCCCTCGCCGAGGGAACGGGTGCGGCTGACCTTGTGCCCCCAACGGACGGTGTCGGCCGCAAGCGAGTCGAGCAGGATCCGTCGCAGCGCGCCGCGCATCACCTCGGGGCGTCCGCCCGTGCCGTCGTCGGCCTCCTCGAACTGGACGGTCCCGTCCCGGTCGAGGACCCGCATCGCCTGGCGGCCTTCCAGGACGATGGCGTGGAACTCGTCCATCAGGCCTGCCGCCTTGAGGGCGAGCTGCCCGTTGTAGTCGTGGATGTCGAGCATCCCGCCCTGTGTGCGCGCCGACGGGGAGGGATCGGACTCGCAGACCGTGACCGGGATGCCGTGAACGTGCAGGACGCGGGCCAGTGTCAGTCCGCCGAGTCCGGCGCCGATGATCGTGACTGGGGTGTGCATGGTGGCTCCTTCGGGATCGGGCCACCCGGCGAGCTCCGGCCGGCCGCCTCTGGAAAGGTGCCAGCCCCCGCCGACGAGCCACCGACATCCGACCGACAGCCCCCGACATGCCACCGACACCGCAGATTCAGCTGACTGCCAGGCGGACCCGCCCTCATGCACGACGGATGGCCACGGGTCTTCGGCAGCCCCGCAAGTGGAGCCGCGCACCATGTGCCGGGCCTGGCCGGCATGAGTCAGTTCCCTGCCACGTTCGACCCAGCCCGGCGACCGAAGACCGGTTTGGTGGTGGCGTACGACCTGCTGGGCCTTCGCACTCAACAGCGCCGCTCCCGCCACGCCGATCGCCCCTGCGGCCCAGCGACCCTGGCGAGGTTGTCTAGGGCCTGTCCGATGGGTCCGAAACCGATTCAGGGCCTGTTTCGCATTTCCTGACCCGTGTCAGTGGCTCGCGCTCCGCAACGCGGTCGGGGCTGCTGGACCGCTGACGTCACAAAGCCGGCGAGGATTGCGGCCAAAGCCGGGTCACGAGCTGGACGCCGATCCGTCCGCTCCGTACCGGAGGCCGTCAAGGAGCAGGTCGAGGAGGCGTCCGGCCCGTTCGCGCTGGTCGGGAGCGCTGGTGATCAGCCCGATGCCGGCCAGGCTGAAGCCGACATCGAAGGGGTCGATGCCCGGGCGCAGGAGACCGGCGTCGGCGCCGGCGTGCAGCAGGGTGCCCAGCGCGGTGGCGAGCTTGTCGAGGGTCTCGGCGAAGGGGTCCGCACCGGATGCGACCGCGGCCCGCAGCGCGTCCGCCATGCCCTGCTTGGCAGCCAGGTAGTCGATGAAGTCGTCCATCCACCGGCGGATCGCCCGGTCGGGCGGGTTGTCGGCCAGCAGCTTCGCGGCGCTGTCGCAGACGCGGGCCAGCTCGTTGCGGTACGCCGCCTCGACGAGCGCCTCGCGCGTGGGGAAGTGGCGGTAGAGCGTGGCCGAGCCGACGCCCGCGGCCTTGGCGATCGTGTCGATCGCGACGTCCGGGCCCTTCTCGGAGAAGGCGCGTACGGCCGCTTCGAGGATGCGCTCCCGGTTACGGCGGGCATCGGCGCGCAACACGCTCGGCTTGGTGGTCAAGGCTGCTCCCTTCATCGGGGGACCAGTCTAACTGGACAACCGGGGAGTTCCCCGCTTACCGTCATGACTAACCGGGGAACTCCCCGGTTACGGCGTTGACCGTGACGCTCCACGCGCAAGGAATGGCGATCATGACAGCACAGCAGCCCATCGGATCCGGCTTCGGGGCCCGCAGCACCACGGCCGACGTCCTGGCCGGCCTCGACCTCACCGAAAAGCTCGCAGTCGTGACCGGCGGTAGTTCCGGACTGGGGCTCGAGACCACACGCGCCCTGCGGGGCGCTGGCGCGACTGTCGTCGCAGCCGTCCGCCGCCCGGAAGCGGCCGCGGAAGCCTTCACCGCAGTGGACGGGGTCGAGGTGCGCCGTCTCGACCTGGGCGACCAGGCCAGCGTGCACACCTTCGCGGACGTGTTCCTGGCAAGCGGCCGCAGCATCGACATCCTCATCAACAACGCCGGCGTGATGGCCCTGCCCGAGACCCGCCTCGGACCCGGCTGGGAGGCGCAGTTCGCCACCAACCACCTGGGCCACTACACACTCACGAACCGGCTGTGGCCCGCCCTGGCAGCCGACGGCGGCGCGCGCGTGGTCGCGCTCAGCTCTGCCGGACACCGCTATTCGCCGATCCGCTGGGACGACGTCATGTTCGCAAACGACTATGACAAGGCCGTCGCCTACGGACAGTCCAAAACCGCGATCGCGCTGTTCGCCGTCCACCTCGACGCACTCGGCCGCGAGCACCAGGTGCGGGCCTTCGCCGTCGCCCCCGGTGCCGTCCTGACCCCGCTCCAGCGGCACATGACCCGCGAGGAGATGATCGCCTTCGGCTGGATCGACGACCAGGGCAACACGGCCCCCAGTTTCAAGACCCCCGAACAGGGTGCCGCTACCCAGGTCTGGGCGGCCGCCTCCCCGCAGCTGGCCCACACCGGCGGCGTCTACCTGAACGACTGCGACATCGCCCCCCTCTCCCAGGATGACGCACCCGGAGTACGGCCCTACGCGGTCGACCCCGAACAGGCCGCACGCCTGTGGACCCTGTCCGCCCAGCTGACCGGCACCAACGCGTTCGCGAACCGGTGACACGACGGCATAGCGCACTCCCCTCCAAGAAGCCCGCACCTGAAATCTCTGCAAGAAGGGTCACGAAATCATGACGCACACCGATCTGGCCGCCGTCGCGAACGAAGCACAGGCATGGTTCGACAGCTACGTCGAGACGTTCATCGGACTGGCAGCAAAGGGGAGCACCGATCCGGCGCCGCTCCTCGACTACTTCTCGGTGCCGATCAGCATGACCACGGGCACGGCCCACACCGCTCTCACCTCCGCCGAGGCGCTCTCCCAGGGGCTCGCACACGAGCTGGGCGCACTGCGCGACGCCGACTACGGGGGCAGCAAGGCCCTCGACCCGGTGGTACGCGTGCTCAACGAGCGGGCCGCGCAAATCGAGGTGACCTGGGCGCGCCAGGACAGCCAGGGGCGGGAGTTCCAGCGTGTCCGTGTGCTCTACCTGGCCGCCCGTACCGACGCGGGATGGCGGACGGTCGCCTCCGTGATCCTGGCCAGCTGACGAAGCACATTACCCGCGCGGTCGCCCGCGGTGCGCTCGCCAGTCAGCGAGGCGACAGGACCCCGCCACAAGATCGCCAACGTGCAGTACATGCTGATCGATGTCACGTCGATGCTCGTCGCCACGGCTTAGGGGCTATCCGGTGGGTCGGCGGGGTCCCCTTGCCTGCCTTCTAGGCTGGCGCCATGGACAACGGGCTCCTCACGAGGGAGCACCTTCATCAATTTCGACACTACGTCCCGGATCCGAAGGAGCACGGTTTCGGTGGGTCGATATCAAGCGGCTCCGCTTCTCCGCGGGGGCCCTGGACGATAGGGGGCTGCTTGCCGCACTGATTGGGCATGAGTAGTTCCGGGACGACTATGCAGGTGGTGGAGTGCTGCCGGGCGGGCCCAGGCATGGTCCGTATTGGCTGCGGTTGATCACTCCCGACCTCTACGGGCCCTTCAGCCAGGAGAAGGCCGTGCAGATCCGGCGGGAGTGGGTGGATCCGCTCTGGGACGTGCCCACCGAGCCGGAGGCAGATGTGCAGCGGGAGGTGTTCGACCGCCTGGCTGCAGCCGATGGCATCTACTACCTCAGCGAGCTCGGTGATGAGGCGATTCACGACTGGGGACGTGTGCACGACTACTTCCACGAGTTCGTGCTCATCGACCGCTCGGCTGGGCAGATCACCCTCGTCGTCGCGGCCGACGACTGAGCCAACTATCCGGAGCATCCGCTGCAGTGGCTGATATCAGTAGCGGAGCCACAGCCGAATCGCGGCAAGAATGACCGTGCCGTGGAAGACGTAGGCCCTCTTGTCGTAGCGGGTCGCCACTGCTCTGGAGCCCTTGAGCGCATTGAAGCAACGCTCGACTTCGTTCCTCCTTTTGTAGTAGTGCTGTCGAAGCCGGTCGGCCGCCCGCCGTGGCTACCGCGCCGCTGGCGGTTGACCTTCTGATTCTTCCGCTCGGGGATGGTGTGCTTGATCTGGCGTCGCCGCAGATAGCGGCGGTTCCGGCGGGAGCTGTACGCCTTATCGCCACACACGTGGTCCGGTCGCGTCCGCGGGTGACCGCCAGTCGGGCGCGGGACACGAACGCGATCGAGAACGTTGATCAACTATGGCGCGTCACCCCACTGACCGGGGGTGATCAGCACGGCCAATGGGGGGCAGCTGCCGTCACTCGCCAGATGAATCTTCGTCGTGAGGCCACCCCGTGAACGGCCGAGCACCTCATCGGGACGATGTTCGGCGGGACGGCGCCAGCGCCCCAGCACCCGCGGCAAGCGGTGATGAGCCCCGGCCGCATGCTGATGGGCGCGGCAGAACGTCGATCCACGCTCACCACACTCCAGTCGATCCGCCCCTCGACATCGGACCGTCCGCAGGAGACTCTCCCACGTGGCATCCGCGGACCACCTGCGATGCCGGTCATAGACCGTCTTCCACTTCCCGAAGCGGGTCGGAAGATCACGCCCCGGCAGGCCAGTGCGCTGCCGGAACAGAATCCCGTTGACCACGCGCCGGTGACACTGCCAACGTCCGCCTCGTCCAAGGTTCTTGGGCAGATGCGGTTCGAGTCGAGCCCACTCGTCGTCCGATAGATCACCCCGCCGCACCCGAAGCCTGACGGTTCAACTCCCACACGAACACCAGGCCGCCACCGAGGCCCAGCGCGCTCCGCAGCAGGTAAACGGTGGTACGCATGGGGAGCCTCGAAAAGCCTTCCTGAGCGGGTACGCAGTTATGGGGCTCCCGCGGATGTGGCGGCCGCAGGCTCAGGTGGCGGGCGGGGCTGTCGCGTGGCGCGTCTGCTGGATCAGGACGGTGGTGGCGCGTTCCAGAAGGTCGCAGAGTGCGGCGTGTTCGGAGGGTGTGAACGCGTCGGTGAGCGCGCGCTCAAGGATGACCACTTCCTGGTAGGCGCGGTCCAGCAGCGTCTGGCCCTCATCGGTGAGGGTGGCGATCTGCACCTTGGCGTGCACCGGGGACGTCTCGCGGCGGATGAGTCCCTTGTTCTCCATATTGGTCAGCACGCTGCTCATGCTCTGCTGCGTCACCCCGCAGGAGCGGGCCAGTTGGGCGCCGGACATGCCGCCTTCGCGCGAGAGGATCATCAGCACGGTGTACTGCGTCATGGTCAGTCCGTAGGCACGCAGTACTGCCTCGTGGTGCGCCATCAGCGCCTGCTCCGACCGCCTGATCCGGGTGCAGAGGTCGTTCTCGATCGGGGCTTCCACCATGCACTCCCTCCATTGACAGGTTCATGGGTTGACTCAGGAACCTTATATACCTACCGTTTTCAACTGTAAGGATACTGAGTCAACACAGGGGGCTGTAACCATGAAGGCTGTCGTCCTCGACACTGATGACCACTACCGGGTCACCGAACTCGATGAGCCCACCCCCGGCCCCGGCCAAGTGGCGATCCGCGTCGCCTACGCCGGGATCCAGTGGGGCGACACCATGGTCCGGGACGGCCACTTCCCCGTACCGCGTCCCTTCATCCCGGGGTTCGAGGCATCCGGGCACATCGCCGCGGTCGGCGAGGGCGTAGACGCACGCCGTGTCGGTGAGGCTGTCACCGCGCTGACCACCTCAGGCGCCTACGCCGAGGTGGTCCTGGCATCCGCCACGCTCACGTTCGGCATCGGCAGCATGCCGCTGAGGACAGCCGCAGGTCTCGGGTGGGGCGCACCGACCGCCTACGACCTGATCAACACCGCCGCGCGCGTGCGGCCCGGCGAAAGCGTGCTGATCCACGCCGCCGCCGGCTCGGTCGGCACGCTCGCCGCCCAGTTCGCCCGACTGGCTGGAGCAGATCGGATCGTCGGTGTGGTCGGCACTGCCGACAGGGCCCACTACGCCGCGCAGTTCGGGTACGACCAGCTCCTGCTCCGCGAGGAGTTCCCGACCAAACTCGGCGACGAGAAGCCCGACGTCATCCTCGACCCGGTCGGCGGCTCGACCCGCACCGCCGGCCTCGAGCAGCTCGCCGCACACGGCCGACTGGTGGCATACGGCAACCTCGCCACGTACGAACCCGTCCTCGCCAACGCCAACGACCTCCTCGTGCACGGCAAGTCACTACTGACCTACAACAGCAACCTGCTCGGCCAGACGCGCCCCGAGCGGCTCGCCGACAGTGCCCGCCGCGCGCTCGGCCTCGTCGCCGACGGCAAGGTCCGCATGGACATCACCACCGAGTACGCCCTCGTGGACCTGGCCATGGCCGTACAGCACCTCGCCGAGGGCACAACCCATGGCAAGAGCATCCTTCGCGTCGCCTGACAACACGCAGAAAGCGCCGACCACAAGGCGGCTCCCGCGAGGAACCCCGTCAGGCCAGGAAGGGATCACCTCGGACGCGGGAGCGACCCCTCACGACCCTCGTCAACGCTGGGCAGCGGCCTTGGCCGCTGCCCAGCCTGCCGTGCCCCACACAGCCACACCAATCCCGTCAGGCCCCGAAGGGCTGGAGTTGACCACTGAGAGACAGAACCTGGCCGTCACCGACCTGCTGGACACTGTTGACCGGCGCCCAGTTGCCGCCACTTCCTGCACTGGCGCGTCTACACCATCTGGGACGAACACCGCCTGCAGACCGACACCCCGGCAACCGGACACGTCGCGGGGACATGCGCACGCCGAGGGGGCACCGGGCAATGCAACATCCCCGTCATCCCCGACCGCATCGATCGAGGACCGGATTTCGTGGTCACTGGGCGTTCCGGTCGAGGGCGGCCTTCAGTCCGTCGAGGAAGACCTCCAGAGCGCCGGGGTAGGCGCTGGTGCTCATCGTCCGCGCCAGGGTGTGTGCGGATTCGGCGATGCGGGGGTACTGGTCGGGGGGCAGGGAGGCGTACACCCCCTGCCAGGCCGCGCGGTCGGCTGCGCCGGCTTCCAGCGGCAGGGCGTTGGCGGCCGCGTCGATGGCGGCGAAGCCCAGGGTGAAGTCTATGAACCGGTGGTAGTAGAGGCCCGCGTCCTGCGGTCCGAAGCCGGCGCCCCGCAGGATACCCAGCCCCAGCTCCACACCTCTCATCTCGTTGGGACGGCGGGTGACCCGGGAGGCCGCAAGCACCGCGACGTGCGGATGAGCGGTGTACGTGCGATGCAGGTTCATCCCGACGAGGCGCAGGTCCTCACGCCAGTCGCCGGTGGGCCGCACGTTCTTGAGGCTCATGCCGATCAGTTCGTCAGCTACCGCGAGGACGAGGTCGTCGGTGCTGCGGAAGTAGCGATACAGCGCCGACGGGTCGGCCCCCAGCGCGATGCCGAGGCGTCGCACGCTCAGCGCGTCGTTTCCGTGCTGGCTCAACAGGCGGATCGCTGCCTGCACGATCAGCTCCTGGCTGAGCACCGTGCCCGACCGCGTCGTACGGCGCCGCCGCCCGGCCGCTAGCCGGCTGGCAGGGCCGGCGTCATCCGTGTCACCGAAGGTGCTCACCCAAAGTCCGATCTATGAGGGAACGTGCGGCGGACGCTCTTATGACAACGCGATTGACCTTAAAAGTCCAGAGCTGTTTGATGTGGCTCCGCCAGCGCGACACGTCCGCGCCGGCCCGAGCCGTCGGTCACTGCGCGGGGTAGGTCGGTGCGGACCGGCCTACCCGGCAGTCCAACGGCAGGGCTGCGCCTGGACGGGTCCGGCCCATCCACCACTCCTCCGTCGCCGCAACGACGGTCCGCAGACCACCGCGGCCCAGCCGCCGCACCGGCACACCCTCCTCCGCCGCTCACGGACGCCGTACGTGCGTCCCGCCACCCTGGATCGGTTGCCCATGGAACACACCACCTCGTCCGCACAGCTGAAGAAATCGCTGGGCGTCGTCGACGGCGTCGTACTGGCCGCTTCGAGTACCGCCGCGACCACCAGCATCGGTATCGGAATGGGCGTGCTCGCCTCGATCACCGGACGGCAGACGCCACTGATCCTGCTGCTCGGCTTCCTGCCGATGCTCGGCATCGCCAGCGCGTACGCCCGCCTGAACAAGGCGGAACCGAACTGTGGCGCCGGATACACATGGGTGGGGCGCAGCATGGGCCCGTGGCTCGGGATGATCGCCGGCTGGGTCCCGCTCGCCGGTGGCGTCGTCTTCCTCGCCTACACCACGTCCGTGACCGGCTCCGTCCTGGTGCAGTGCGCCCACAAGGCCGGCATCGGCAGCCTCTTGGGCTGGCACCTTGACGCCGACTCCACTCTCCAGTGCACCCTGATCGGCCTGCTCGTCCTGGCCGCGGTCACCGTGACCGCAGTGACCGGCGTCCACAAGGCCACGCGGCTGCAGACCTACCTGCTCGTCTTCGAGTACGCCGTGCTGCTGGTCTTCAGTTGTTGGGGCCTGATCGCGGGCAAACAGTCCTTCTCCCTGTCCTGGTTCAGTCCGTTCGCCTTCGACTCTCCCTCCGCCCTGGCCCAGGGCCTCGTCCTGGCGGTCTTCTTCTACTGGGGCTGGGACGCCGCGTTCGCGGTCACCGAGGAGACGGAGCGGGCCGGTGACGCGGCCCGGGGCAGCTACATCGCCCTGTTCACCATGCTCGGCCTGTTCCTCCTGGGCGCCGTCGCCTTCCAGCGGGTCATGACCGCCTCCGAGATGAGCGGCACCGGTGCCCAGGGCCTGACCTACTACGCCTCCCGGCTCGCCGACGAGCCCTGGGCCACCTTGCCGCTGATCGCCCTGATGTTCTCGGCCGTGGCCTCCCTGCAGGCCGGCATCATCCCCACCGCCCGGCTGACCCTGGCCATGAGCCGCGAGCGCACCCTCGGGCCCGTCTGGGCACGCATCAGCGCCCGGCACGGCGGGCCCACCGCCGGCACCGTCATCGTCACGGTCATCTCCGCCGCCGTCGCCGTCCTGACCGTGGTGATTCCCAAGCTCAACGAGGCGATCCTGGCTGCGGTCAACGCCATCGGCATCCTCGTCGCGCTGTACTACGGACTCACCGCCATCGCCTGTGCCCTGCGCTTCCGCGGTCTCGTCCGCACCGGACCGCGCGAAGCCGTCATGGCCGTCCTCGTGCCGTCCGTGTGCGCCGTCCTCCTGTTCGCCCTCGGCGCCTACCTCGTGCTGTACTACGCGACCCTCAGCGACACCTTCGCCGTCAGTGTCGACAACGGCTGGTTCAACCTGTTGTGCCCCGCCGTGATCCTCGGGGCCGGCCTCGTGGTGTCCGCGGTCGCCAAGTGGTACCGCCGTGCACCCGCCTTCACCCCGACGACTCCCGGTGTCACCGTCCCGGCCGCCGAAGCCGAGTCCCTGCCCTGACCACGGCCTCCTTCCAACTCCGCCGCCCACCCCAACGATTGGACCTTCCCACCTCATGTCCCAGCCCGCCGCAGACCTTGTCTTCACCAACGGCCCGGTCCTGACCACGGACCCGGCCCGCACCCGGGCCACCACCCTGGCCGTCACCGACGGCCGTATCACCGCCGTCGGTCACGACGAGGTCAAGGACCTCATCGGAACGTGCACCGAGGTCGTCGACCTGCGCGGCCGCCTGCTGCTGCCCGGCTTCCAGGACGCTCACATCCACGCCGTCATGGGCGGCATGGAACTCGGCGAGTGCGACCTGACCGGGACCACCGACCCCGACGAGTACGCCCGCCGCATCCGCGCCTATGCCGACGCCCACCCGGACAAGGAGTGGATCACCGGTGGCGGCTGGTCCATGGAGAGCTTCGAGGGCGGCATACCGACCCGGCAGTTCCTCGACACCCTCGTACCCGACCGGCCCGTCTACCTCCTCAACCGGGACCACCACGGCGCCTGGGTCAACTCCCGGGCCCTGGACATCGCCGGTATCACCGCCGCCACCCCCGACCCGCAGGACGGCCGCATCGAACGCGACCCGGCCGGCGCTCCCGTGGGCATGCTCCAGGAAGGCGCGGTGAGCCTGGTCGGCACCCACCTGCCGCTGAAGACCGCGGCCGACCGGCTCGCCGGACTGCTGCGCGCCCAGGAACTCCTGCACGGCCTCGGCATCACCGCCTGGCAGGACGCCCTGCTGTGCGGGGCGGACGGCTACCCCGATCCCTCCGACGCCTATCTCACCGCAGCCCGCGACCGCACCCTGACCGCCTCGGTGGCCGGCGCGCTGTGGTGGCGCAGGTCCGTGGGCGAAGAACAGATCCCCGATCTGCTGTACAACCGGCAGCGCCTCACCCACGGCAATCTCCGCTGCTCCACGGTCAAGATCATGCAGGACGGGGTCGCGGAGAACCACACCGCGGCCATGACCGCCCCCTACCTCGACGGCTGCGGATGCGCCACCGGTAACAGCGGTCTGAGCTTCGTCGATCCCGAGGCCCTCAAGCGGTACGTCACCGCCCTGGACGCCGCCGACTTCCAGGTCCACTTCCACGCTCTGGGCGACCGCGCGGTGCGCGAAGCCCTCGACGCCGTCGCCGCCGCTCGCGCCGCCAACGGCGCCCGTGACACCCGCCCCCACCTGGCGCACCTCCAGGTTGTCCACCCCGACGACATTCACCGTTTCCGGCAGTTGGGGGCCACCGCCAACATCCAGGCCCTCTGGGCCGCCCACGAGCCCCAGATGGACGAGCTCACCATCCCCTTCCTCGGCCCGGAACGCTCAGCCTGGCAGTACCCCTTCGGTGATCTCCTGCGCGCCGGAACCACCCTCGCCGCCGGCAGTGACTGGCCCGTCTCCAGTCCCGATCCCCTGGCCGGCGTCCACGTAGCGGTCAACCGCGTCCTGCCCGGCGCCAACGACAAGCCGTTCCTGCCCGGGCAAGCTCTGGATCTCACCGCCGCGCTCACCGCCTACACGGCGGGCAGCGCCTACGTGAACCACCTCGACGACGCCGGAAGCCTCCGCCCCGGCAACCGGGCCGACCTCGTCGTCCTCGACAGGGACCCCTTCGCGGTTCCGGCCGAGGCCATCGCCGAGACTCGCGTCGACCTCACCTACGTCAACGGACAACGCGTCCACACCGCGCCCACCGCCTGACCGGCCGTCCCGTACACCCAACCTCTCTGTGGTGCGGCACACCCAGCTGTCTCCGGTGCGGCCTTGGGCGTCCCTGGCGACGCGCAAGGCCGCACCGGGCGAGATGCTGTGCCCGGTCGAGTGAGGCTGTACGGGTGGAAGCGTCGATGCTCAGCGCGAGGGCTGGCTCGGCGAGGTCGAGGGCGTGGAGATCAGCCTGGCCGGCGCCGAGGACAAGCCGACCCAACTCGATGCGGCCCTCAAGCCCACGGTCACCCACCTGGGCCTGCCCACGTCCGGCCGGATCGCTGGACGTGCAAACGCCCCCCCGAACAAAACCGCCTAGTGCAGCCTTGCTTGATCTCCCTCGAGAAGACGGTGGCCGATGTGTGTCGCCGAGTGGCGCACGTGCTGTCCTTCTCGGCGGCTCGTCACCAGTCCTCCGTCGCGTAGGACGGTCAACTGGTAGCTCGCGCTCGCCAGCGCGATGCCGACGGCTGTGGCGACTTCGGATGTGCTCCGGGGCCGTCCGCGGGCGACCTCGATGAGAACGGATGCCCTAGTGCGGCCCAGCAGACGGTCCAGTCGGTTGTCCCTCTCGGGGATCACGTCGAGCGGCCGTGCCGTGACCGGGTAGACGAGTACGGGGCCGAGGGCGGGATCGGCGAGGGCTGTCGGTCTGCGCCAGCAGAAATAGGAGGGGATGAGCAGCAGTCCGCGCCCTTCCAAGTGCAGGTCCCGGTGGGCGGGATAGTCAACTTCCAGTACGGGCGGACGCCACTGGGCGAGCGGGTGCAGACTCTCCAGCAGGGCGAGCACGCCGCCGTCGAGCAGGACACGAGAACGCCTGTCGATCTCCTCGCTGATGGCTTTTCGGATGTGGTCCCAGCGCGGTTCGAGCAGGGCCCTGCTGGAGACCTCCAGGACCTTGGTCAGAGATCGCATACCGCGACCTCCCGGCCGGCCGAGCTCTGTGGTCCAGGAAGGGAGCGGGGTGGTCAGCCGGAGTCTGGACAGGTCGCGGCGCAGCCGGTCGGGAGGGGTGGCCCGCACCTCCTCCAGGGCCCCGGGCAGGCCTCCCTCCGGAACAGAGGGAGTAAGGAAGTCCGGGATGTACCCGACCGGAGGAACGAGTGTCTGCAGCGTGGACACGGCCCGGTTCGCGACCGGATCCCCGGCCAACCGCTCACGCACCGAACGGCGCCATGCCCCGAATTCGAGCGGCCCCTGCTGGGTGACGTATCGGCACGTCGCACAGACGAGTTCCCACAGCGGCTGGGGGCGGCGTGAAATCCGGATGCTCTGCAAGTCGCGGGGGGTGAAATGGATACGGAGCATACGACCTCTCTCGTGCTGCGCCGGAGGGAGTCGAGGATTGGTATGCCGACGGCCGCTGCCCAGCCGCCACTTGCGGTCTCCGAGTCCGCCGCAGCAGGGGGCAGCGCCGCCCGGCCCGTCAGTCCGGTCGGCTCCCGGGCCCTCGACCGGGGCGACCGGTGGTTTCCGGCCGAGGTCATGCCGCGCCCTGGGCTTTCCTGTGGTCGATCTCCGCCGGGCACCGGTCACAGTTCGGCTCGTCCCCGGTGCCCGTCCGTGGGCGTCAGCTGACGTCTTTGCAGGGCAGTCCGACGGAGCTGTAGGTGCCGCCGGACAGCTCCCACCCTTCGGCGCAGGTCTGGCCGGTCCCCCTACCGGACCCCACCACGCCGGGATAGGCGCTGTCCTGGCCGTTGACCCTCATGTTGGGGCCCCACACGTTGATGTGGCCGTAGAACCGGTTCGTACCGCTGTAACTGCCTCGGGTCGTGTAGCCCGACGCGTTGCCGGTCACGCTGATGCAGACCTTGTGGTTGCATCCGCGCGCGTCCTTCAGCTGCGCCGGGCCGCCCACCCGCAGACACACTTCCTTCGCGCATGTCCAGCTCGCGCTGGACGGCTGGGCCGTCTCCGCGGCACCAGACGCCGCGCCGCTTGCTACCACCAGGCCGAACACCGCCGCCGTGACGAGTACCGAACGCATCGAGCCTCCTGTGTGAGGGTGTCGCGCCCCGAGGGCCGTCCCCTGGGGTCTCGTCTCAGGGATAGCCGGAGTTCTTTGTTCGGTGTCCGGACCGGAGCGATGAACAATCAATCGCGGAACATCGCGTCACCGGCCGGTCAGACGAGCTGTCCGGCCGGTGACGGCTCCTTGCGTGAGGCGTTCTCCGCTGGACGGAGGGGCTGAACACCGCCGAGCCGACGGCTGTGACCGGGCCGAAAGTCATCGCCCCGGCACCGGCGACCTCCACAGGCCACGACACTTGTCGTGGAGCAGGCCGGATCGGGGGAAACATGCCACGCAAGGAGTCACCGCTTCCTGAGGGCGACGGCCCGGTGGTGCGGTTCGCCGCGGAGCTGAGGGAACTTCGCCGGGCAGCGGGCGGGCCCTCCTACCGCGATCTCGCGTCACGGGCGCACTATTCGGTGGCGACTCTGTCGAGCGCCGCCGCGGGCCGGAGGCTGCCGTCCTTGGAGGTGACCCGGGGGTATGTCGGTGCCTGCGGCGGCGACGTGGAGCGGTGGGAGACCTTCTGGCACACCACGGCCGCCGCCATCGCTCTCGAGGAGGAACCGGCGGATGCCGCCGCTCCCCCACCGGATCAGGACGACTCGCCCTACCCGGGGCTGGCCTTCTTCGGTTCGCGGCACAGCCGGTTCTTCTTCGGGCGCGAGCGCGTGGTCGAGCAACTGCGGAGGCGGCTCACGGAACAACGGTTCATCGCCCTCTTCGGCGCTTCGGGAGCCGGGAAGTCCTCGGTGCTGCACGCGGGGTTGTCGCCGTACCTGCGATCCGAGGACCGGGCCGTCATCACGCTCACTCCAGGCGTCCGGCCGTTGGAGGAACTGGCGGTGCGTCTGGCGGGCCACGGTTCGACCACGCCGGGCCGGCTGCTGGAGGAGCTGCGGGCGCACCCCGGGAACCTGCACCTCCTGCTCCGCCAGATCGCCGCCGACAGGCCCGGGCGGGACGAGGTGATCATCATCGTCGACCAGTTCGAGGAACTCTTCACGCTCTGCTCCCGCCCCGAGGAACGTGACCACTTCATCGACGCTCTCCTGCTGGCCGCCAGGGCCGAGAACAGTGCGTGCCGCGTCGTGCTGGGCGTGCGGGCGGACTTCTACGCCCGCTGCATCGCCCACGTCGACCTCGCCAGGGCCCTTGACGCGGCGATGGTGACGCTCGGCCCGATGGACAGCGAGGAGCTGCACCGAGCCATCTGCCGCCCTGCGGAGGCGGTCGGAAGCCGCGTCGAAGGGCGGCTGCTGGCGTACCTGATCTCTCAGGCCCGGGACAACGCCGGGATGCTCCCGCTGCTCTCCCACGCGCTCCGGGAGACATGGAGGCACCGCCGGGGCACGCTGCTGACGATGGAGGCCTGCCGGAGCGCGGGATCCATCGAACATGCCCTGACTCGCACCGCTGAACGCTTCTACGAGGCACTCACCGCCCGGCAGAAGGACGCGGCCCGCCATCTCTTCCTGCGGCTCGTCGCCGTCGGCGAGGGCATCGACTACAGCAAGCGCCGCATCGGCCGCTACGAGTTGTCCCCCGACCCGGACACCATGGCGGTCGTCGATCGGGCCGCCGCTGAACGGCTGATCACCGTGGACGGCCAGCACGTGGAGCTGACCCACGAAGCACTCATCCGCTGGTGGCCACGACTCGGCGGATGGCTCGCGGAGGACCGCGAGCTGCTGCGCACCCGTCGACAGCTCACGGAAGCGGCCGCGACCTGGGCGCACCTGGAGCAGGATCCGGGCGCCCTGCTGCGAGGCACTCGACTGGAAGCGGCTCGCCCTTTGGCCGGGGCCGAGGACGCGGGCCTCACCGCGCGCGAGAGGGCGTTCCTCGATGCGAGTCTGGCAGCGGAGAGCGCGGACAGGGCCGCTGCGGCCCGGCGCAGGCGCCGACGCCGTCTGATGATCGCCGCGTCGGCGGTGCTGCTCGTAATCTCTCTGGCCACCTCCGTCCTCGCCGTGCACGCCGACCGTGAGGTCACGGCCCAGCGCGACGAAGCCGTCGCCCGCAACGCGAGCGCGGCAGCCACCGCACTGTCGCGCCGGTCACCGGGCCTCGCCACCCAGATCGCCCTCGCCGCCTACCGGCTACAGCCGGGCCGGCACAGCCGCGACGCGCTCCTCAGCACACTGATGTCCACGTGGACCGCGCACAGGGCCGAGATGTACGCCATGGACGTAAGCCCGGACAGCAACATCCTGGCCACGGCAGGACGGGACCGCACCGTTCGCCTGTGGGACATGCGTGCTCCACGCCACCCCCGCGAAACAGCCGTGCTCACCGGCCACAAGGACGCCGTCTACGCGGTCGCCATGCACCCCAGTCGCCCCGTACTGGCCAGCGCGGGGGCTGACGGAGCCCTCACCCTGTGGGACATCGCCGACCCGCACCGGCCGCACCGGCTCTCCACCTTGCGGACGCAGACGAAGACGGTACGCGCGCTCGCCTTCAGCCCCTCCGGGCAGACCCTCGTCAGCGCCGGCAGTGACGGGGACATGGTGCTGTGGAACACCCGGTCCCTCAGGAAGCCCGTCCGCGGCGTCAGTCTGCACGGCCATCACGACGAAGTCCGGGCCGTCGCCTTCAGCGCGGACGGACGGCTGCTGGCGAGCGCGGGCGGCGGTGACGAACGCGTCATCCTCTGGGACACCACATCTCCGGATCACCCCGTCGAGCGCGCCGCCTGGCAGGCGCACACCACGATCGCTCTCTCCGTCGCCTTCAACCCGCGCACCGGCGTCCTTGCCACGTCCGGCGGCGGGGACCGTCCGGTGAAATTGTGGCGCGTCGCGGGGACGCACCGCCCGGTGATGCTCGCCGCGCTGGACGGGCCCACCGACGTGGTCGGCAGCGTCGGGTTCAGCCCCGATGGCCGCATGCTGACGGCGGGCAGCGACGACCGTACCGCCCGGATCTGGCGACTGTCGTCACCCGGGCGGCCCCGGAGGGAGGCCGTGCTCACGGGGTTCCCCACCGCGGTATTGGGACTCAGGTTCACTCCGGACGGCAAACAGCTGGTCACCGGTGTGTTCGACGGGACCGTCCACACGCTGCCGGCCGACTTCGGCCGGCTCCTCACCCACGCATGCACATACGCAGGCCAACCCGTCACTCACGAGCAATGGCGTCGCTACCTCGGCAAAGTGCCCTACCGTCGGCCGTGCTGACTCGATCGGCGACTGGCTCGGCGGACCGGTTTGGTGGTCTGGACCATTCGGTTCCAGTCCGATCGCGGAATCGTGGCGCCGACGGACCGCAGCCCGGCCGGCTACCGCCTCTCCCCGGCAGTCGTGCGGTCCGGGCGCGCTCCGTTCCAGGCTCCGTCCTTCCTCGACCGCACGCAGCCACGCCTCGCTCCGAGTTCCCCGGACTGCTGCATGGCGAAACGGTACGGGGGGCCGGGCACGAGGACGGTAAAGTCCGCACCGGCCGGGCGTGCAGCGCCCTGAGAAGCCGTCCCGAGCGCGGCGCGCGCGGCGAGCGGCTCCCTTCAGCGGGCTCTGACGCTCGGCGGACCCGATCTCGCCGCCCGGTCAGGCGACCCAGGAACCGGTGAGAGTCTGCACCGCGGCGCCGTCGGCGTCGGCCAGCTTGGTGGCGACGAAGGCACGGGCCCAGTCGGTGGTCTGTATCCGGAACGCGGGCCGCTCGGAGTCCAGGGCATCCATGACCGCCTCCGCCGCACCGGCCGGGGTCTGTGCGGTGCCCTCTTGGAACTGCTCCACGGTGCGGTCGATGTAGTGGCGCAGCGCGTCGGTGTACGGGCCGGCGTCGATACCGGCTTCGAGGTCGAAACCGATGTTGTTCACGAACTCGGTCGCCACGGCCCCGGGTTCCACGACGGACACGCTCACACCGAGCGTCTTCGCGACGGGGGCCAGGCTCTCCATATAGCCCTCCACGGCGAACTTCGCCGCGCAGTAGGCCTCGTTGAACGGCTGACCGACGACTGCGCCGACGCTGGTGACGGTGATCAGGCGGCCACCGACGGCGCGGAGGTGCGGCAGCGCGGCCTTGGAGACGCTGAGCACGCCGAAGAAGTTGACCTCCATCACCTTGCGGACGTCCGCGAGGGAGTCGTTCTCCAGGGTGCCCAGGTGGCCGGCGCCCGCGTTGTTGACGACGGCGTCCAGGCGGCCGTAGTCGGCGATCACGCCGTCAATCGCGGCGGTCACCGAGGCCTCGTCGGTGACGTCGAGCCGCCGGATGTCGAGCTGGACGCCCGCCTCGGCCGCGGCCTTGCGCAGCGCGTCGGCACGCGTGGTGTCGCGGAGGGTCGCGACGGTGCGCCAGCCTGCCCGTGCGGCGGCGACGGCGGCGGCGAGGCCGATACCGGAGGAGGTACCGGTGATGAGGACTGTGCGGGGGGTTGCGGACATGCTGGGCCTTCCGAGCGTTCGGGTTCTCACGCAGCTCCATTTATGTGCGTGCACACACAACATAGCTTTATGTGTGTGCACACGCAACCCCGTATACTCCGCCGCATGCCGAAGAAGCTGCCCCAGGCCGAGATGCCCGCCGCCGACTACGCCTTCTACGGACTGGTCTGGGCCGGCACCGTCATGACCGAACGCGTCGACCGGGCTCTCACCAAGGCGCACGATCTCCCGGTGTCCTGGTTCGAGGTCATGCTCTGGCTGGCTTCCAGCCCGGATCCGGTACCCGCGTCCGTCCTCGGCAACAGCACCATGCTCAGCCGTAGCCAGGTCTCACGGGTGGTCGACGCCCTGCAGGCCCGGGGTCTCGTCAGCCGTACCCCGTCCGCTCGTGACGCGCGGTCGGTCGAGATTTCACTGACCGAAGACGGCCGCCGCCTCTTCGAGCAGGCCGACGCCACCCGCCGCGAGGTCCTGGCACCGGTGTTCACCGATCTCCTCGACGAGCACGATCTCGAGGCGCTCGGCGCGGTGTGGCGCAAGCTCAAGGCGGAGAAGGAGCGGCTGGCGCAGGAGCCGCCAACCGGATCCGCCGGGCCGCGACAGTGAGCCGCACCGACTGAGACTCCCCTCCCCCGCGGCCGTGGGCGCATTCGTGGGAGTGCAGTACGCGATGCCCCTGGTGCGCTTCTGGCCTTACTCGGCGCCGCCGCCTTGGCGTATGAAGTGGCAGCGGCAAGTTTCGTTGACGCAGTCTCTGATGGTGGCGTCCCCGACGAGGTGGTTGTACAGCTGGAGAAAGGCGACCGAGGGGACAGTGGGGTAGCGGGTCGGCGCGGTTCCCGGGTCGGTGGACGGCAACAGCAAAGTTCGTCCGCCGAGACGGCCAGACGGCCGCCGCTGCCGATGACGAGCACGGCCCTGAACGTTTTCCCACCACGAGCCGGACCGCGGGCAAGACGGCCGGCAGGGGCCGCACGGCCGGCCCGGGTCGGGCGGCTCAGAGGCGAGGCTCCAGCACCTCCAGGGCGCCGGTCTCGGTGTCGTAGCTGCGCAGGGTGATGAGCCGAACCGACAGCGGCGGCGCCGGCAGCAGTTCGGGGACCCGCCGGTCGGCGAAGGCACCCGGCCGCCGAGTACGCCCGAGAGTGACGTGCGGGCTCCAGCGCCCAGGTTCGTGCAATGGGTTGAGGGTCTCGGGCGGACTGTCCGAGGCCACCGCCTCCCACACCCGGCGGTGCAAGCCGGCTAGCGCGGAGTCGAGGTCCAGCGCCCAGGCCAGCACCGAGGTCGGCCGCTCGAAGCGGACCACGCCGGTGAACCGCACCGGCAGCGGCAGGACGGCTGCCACCTCGGCAAGCTCCCAGCGGATCGGAGCGGTCAGCTCCGGGCAGGCGGCCAGGGTGAGGTGCGGCCTGTTGGTCGGTGAGCGGTGACGCGCCTGACTCGGCAGCCCCGCGCCCGCGAGCCGCCGCCAGGCCTCCCGAACCGCCAGCTCTGCCGCCTCATCCAACAGAACCTCGACCGTGCGCACCACCGCAGCCTACCGGCGATCATCCGCGCTTCCGCCGCCCACCGGCCGGGCCGTCAAGCCGTGGAGCGGGCAGGGCGTCGAGCTCCGCCGCCTCAGGGCAGGAACCGCCGACGGCGCCGCACTGGCGTCCGCCCGCCCGCGCCATCCCTTCTGCCAGGGTCGACCAGTACCTGCGGTGATCATCCGTGGCCCGCCTGGAGGATTTCGTGCAGGCTCCAGCATGGTGCGCGTCCACGAGAATTCAGCGACCTGATAGACCTCGAATTCGCGCTGTAGCCGGTCACGGAACAGGAGATCAGCGTCGCCGGGGCCTCCGTGTCCCCAGAGGGGACGGAACGCTGGGTGGAGCTGGGCGTTGTTTTCGTCGGCTACGCCGCGGCCGACCGCGAGGTTCCGGACCCGACCCGCAAGTCGCCGGCGGAGGCGACCGTGGAGAGCCCGGCCGCCTGTGAGCTTGCCGAGCCCAGCGGGGCGAACGCGGCCAGCCTTCCCGCCGTCGCCGGGCGGCTGCACGCCGCCCGCCCCGAGCCGTACCCGCGCGCCGTCCGGGCCGACTGGCTGTGTGTGGAGGCGCCGGGCCGGCCACCTCCGGCGGGTCCTCGGACGGTTCGCCGAGGACACGGACTGGAGCGTCACTTCGACCAGTTGGGCAGCCGTACGGGGCGCACGTGCAGGGGCCGGTGCGACAGCAGCCCGGAGGCCGCTTACCCAGGCCACGGTCACGTCGCTTCGGGGGCGGCCGAAGGCCCCGGCCACGCCCCGATTTCATGACGGAGCATCGACCCACCCCTTGCTGATCGGTGCGCATGACATTCGTCATGGCGATGATGTGGTCCGTACGTTCGGTGGGAGCGGTCACCAGGCACCAGGTCTTCAGGGGCCGCCTTGCGGGTTCGGGTGGCGGTTCCATCGGTCAGCGTGACCGAATATGCGCCGTCTCGACGGCTGGCGGGCATCGACATACGGTGCCTTCAATACACACCTATCGGGCGAGGTACCCACGCCGGAAAGGGTGACGCCTCACATCCCGGCGGTGCTTCCCTCTCGCCATGACACGCCAGCTACGGCGACCACGAGCTGCGCCCCGAACAGCGGCGCCGCTGATGGTGGATTCGCTATCGATCCGCCGTGTCGCGCGCCGTGCGATCAGGCACCTCGCCCTTCCGGCCGAGGAGGGCTTCACAGGCCGCGTCCGTGGTGTCGAATATCCGGCAGGTCATGCCGACCCCGGTCAGGTCGAGCACACGTCGCACCACTTGGCTGGGCGCGGCCAGGGATACGGACCCGTCGACGTTCCGCATGTCATTGACGGTCCGTATGATGACACGCAGCCCGGAGGAGTCCATGAACGGCACGTCCGCCAGGTCCAGCACTAGGTGACGTCGTCCGTGCACCACCTGGCCGGCCAACTGGTGCTGAAGGACGAGGCCGGTGTCGGCGTCCAGCTGTCCACAGACGGTGATGATCGCGGCGTCGGAGCTGATCACGGCCACCTCGACACCCAGACCTGCTGGTTCGCTCACAAGTTCTCCTCAGACGGGTCTTACACGGCAGCAGCCCGACTACCCCGTCCGACGGCGTTCATTTCCCGCCGGGCCCGGTCTGGCGTGCGGTGGTCTCGAACACCAAGTCCCGGCAGGACAAGCCCAGCGCGGAGCAGCTGGGCGCGCTGCCCCGATGCGGGGGCCAGCGCCGCCGATGGAGGCCACCGCGGCCGATGTATGAAGCCCGGGCCGCGACGACCGCTCCAGCCCAGTTCCATGCGGGCTCGTTCCGCCGCATGATGACGGGGTGGATCACGTGATACTTGCCGTCTTTGGTGCGAAGACATGACCGGCTGCGTGCGGTGGGAAAGCCTGATGCACGAACGGTTCAGCGACGTGTGTATCTGCAAGGCTTCGGCCGCGCGACCACCGCGCGGATCCCGCCGAGCTGGGCCGGGCCGTCCGCGGCGCCTCCCTCGCCGCCCGCGACAGCCGCGGTGAAATGTGCCGCGTCGTCGTCCAAACCCCCAACGGCTGCCAGGCCGTCATCACCGCCGGCCACCTCACCGAGCCCGGCTGGAAAGCGGATCCTGCCATCCGCCAAGTCCTGCCCGCCTACCTGCGCACCGCCCTCGCCTGACTCCAGCGAAGTCACGTGTGCTGCCCGGTCCGGTCGTCAGCTGCCGTCGCGGGCGATGCCCCCCCCCCCCCCCGACGGTCATCCGCACCGGCTCGGCCGCTTCCTCGGGCACTGCGCCGGTGAGGCCTTCGAGGTGTTGCACGGCCTCGCGGGTGATGTGGCGGTCGGGGTCGGGGGACTGCACGTAGCGGCACAGCAGGTCGAAGTCGAAGTCCTGGTGCTGGGGGTGGGCGGCGAGAGTGCCGACCAGGAGGGGGTTGTGGGCGAGGTCGTCGGTCAGGGCGTACAGGACCAGGCGCTGCCACTGCTTCATGCTGTCGCCGTGCAGGGTCTGCGTCCACCACGCGGTGCCCACCACGCTTCTGCTCCCCGGCATGGGCACCCTGCACGACTTGCGTCAGGCCCACGCCCTCGGAATCCGCTCGGTCCGACTGTGGCGCACAGCATAATCTTGGATCGCCACGGAGAGTGGCTGCCAAAATGGGTGCATACTGGAAATTTCGGCAGAAAATACAGACGCAGAGATCAGTTCGCTACTCTTCGCGCTCTTACCCAACTGCCGCAGACCGCACCGCTGTTGTCCGCGAGGAATCCGAGTGACTAGAGTCCTGCTGTATTCACGCATTCGAACATCCGCAACACTCGCAATCCTGGGGGATTTATGTCTTCGCTCGGTAAGAACTTGATGCGCGTCGCCGTCGCGGCTTCTGCCGTTGCTGCAATGGGTGTCGCAGTACCAAGCACGCCGGCGGCCGCCGCCTCCGCGACGGTGTGCGGCAGCGGTTACGAGTTCACCGATGCCAAGGCACTGCCCAGCGCCGACAAGCGCTATGCGACGCTCTTCTTCTACATGAAGGGCGACAGTGCCTGCGCGATTCTCGACAACAACACGGGTGGCGCGGCCAACTACATGGATCTGCGGATCTGGCCGGGCGACAACAAGGCCGCAGGTGACCGGGACTATGGGACCTTCTCGCAATACGCGGGCCCCGTGTACAGCAGCACCCAGGCGGTCGGCGGTCGCTGTGTCGGCATCTCCGCGCTCATGAAGAACGAGGCCGGCACGTCGAACCTCGTCAACTGGTCAGGCGGATACGTGTTTTACGTCGGCAGCGACTCGTCCGAGTGTGCCTGATCCGCAGGTAGCTTCCTCGGTGTCGGCGTCGTCGCCGGGCAGGGTCGGAGCCGGCGGAGGACTGGGTGTTGGTGCCGACTGCTGGCGTCTGGCGGTGCACCGGCGTCGGGATCCGACGCCCGTCGGCCAGCCGCAGATACACCGGTTCACGGCCGGGTCGCAGTGCGAGCGCGTAGGGGTCCTCCTCGGCGTAGTCCAGCTCGTCTCTGGCGGTTTCACATCGCCATTCGGCGGGGTCTGACGCCCGAGGAGGACTGGATGGAACTTCGAGGGAGAGTCGTTGCGGCACAGGGGAACTTCATAGCCGTCGCCGGTGGCCATCTCTCGCTCACTGGGGGCCCGCTCCAGCGCCTCGACGGCCGCCCCACACCTGATGACCCGGTCTGGCAGACAGGGCGACCCTGACCTCGGTCACCGACGTGCCCGCCCCTCAGTGCCGACTACAGGCGGGGCAGCCGATGGGACTTGTCGGGCTGGCCTGACAGCGGATCGCTGAGGTCGTCGGTAAGTGTCAATTCGAAGCCGCCTCCGAACCGCGCGGTGTGGTTGTAAATGAGGCCGCACAGGCAGGCCACGACGGTGCCCAGGAGTACCTCGAGCGCGACGATCACAGCGGCGATGACCAGCGTCTGCGACGGCGTCAGCCAGGCACCCGGGGCAACGATGTCCAGAAGCACCGAGGTGGCGAGCACAGCGCCGAGGACGCACACCCCCAGGCCCCCCAGGAGGAGGAAGGCCATCGCCGTTACCGACCAGGGGCTGGTTCTGGATATTCGTATGCGATTGGATCGACGCGGTGGAGTGTCCGGGGACGTGCGATCGCGGGTCGGTGGCGACTGCAGCGACTCGGGTACGGGTGTCGCCACAATGTGGGACGTGATTCTCTGTGCCCGCTTACGGGCCGTGCTGCGGGTCCTGCTGCGCCTGGCTGGGCTCATGTCCGCTCCCTGGCTGGTTTCACCAGCGAAGGTAGGTGCCGGGGTGCGGCTGCGCACCCCAGACGATCACGGTGAGTGAGGGTGAGCGAACCGCCCTCGGCGGTCCACGACCGCGATGAACGAAGAAGCTGCCAGGGAGAGCAGGCAGGTCCGGATCCCGAGCGGCAATCGCCGCTGCTCGTTTCTCGACTCCAGGAGGCCGGCGCAACGCCTTACGTCGTCCCCGCCTTCGACTGGGAGCCGAACGGACTGGAGGCGTCGGGTGCTCGTACTCGTGGCCGCCGACACCGGCAGTGCACAAACCCCTGCGTTTCGCCGCCGGTCGCGCGCATCCATACGACAAGGCATCACTCGTTCGGCCTACATGCGCCCGGTTCTGCATGCCGCCCTGCCCAGCCCGCTACCGCCTGGGGCTCGCGGGTGCCTGCAAGGGGCCGACCGGCTGGCCGGCCTCCCCTGTCACCGCCCACCTGAGCTAAGGGGTGATCAGGGTCTTCCACGGCCAGGTGCTGATGACCACTGTCCCGCGTGTCACAGCTCTTCCCCGTGGTCTTGGCCTCGGCCGAGGGCGTCTGTGCGCCGCTACAGCGGCGTAGCGCGCCTCCTGAGTCGGAAGAATCGTCGCCAGGCAACCCACAGGTTGATCAGGAGCAGTGTGGATCCCGCAATGGGCCAGCCTACGGATCCACCCTCGTGGTAGGTCTCGATCCCGGTAGACAGCATCAGTGCACCGACCACGGGCCCACCCACCAGATCGAGGAGAAGATTCACCTGCCTCGCGATCGTTGGGAGGAGGATGTCCATCCGCGTCGCGATCCTTGCAAGGTTGACCACGGCTTGATCGTGACAGGTGGCCGCCCTCACTGCCAAGGGCAAGATCCTCGCAACGCCTTGGACACGCGGTCGGCGGAACAGCTCTGGCCGGAAGCTACTTTGGTGGGAGTGATCACGCCCACCAGCACGCCGGCGCTGTTCTCATCACGTTCGGCTCCGCCCGCGGCCTGACCACAAAGCACGTCTACATCACGCAGCATGTGGCGCGGAGGCGTGCGCGCTGTCCGGTAGGGAGACGATCCGTCAGCCGGCACTGCGGGAAGGGGACTCTGTGTCTGCCTGCCTGTCAGCTGTCCAGGCCGGCGCAGAGGGTGCTCACCTTCTTGTGGGCCGCCACCGCCTCGGCTCCCTTCACATCGAAGGTCTGCAGACGTCTGGTGATGTTTTGGAAGGCCTTGTCCAGAGCGTCGTAACGGTGGTCCAGTTGGGCCGCGGACTGGGCCAGAGCGGCAGCACCGCCGGCGCGGGTGAAGTAGGCCCTGGAGGTGTCGTCGTCGCTGTATATCTTGCTCAACTCCGGAACCCGATTCCACGCCTGGCAGGCGCCCGCCGCATCCGCCGCCGCGTTGTCGAGGCCGGTCCCGGACGCCGCGCTGCCCGGGCCTGCCCACAGGACCCAGCCGATGCCGATGCCCGCACCGGCGGCGACGACGGCAGCCACCAACGGCGCGATCCACCGGGAGGGAACACGACGACCGGTGGCAGGAGTCGGCGGGATAGAGGGAGGAGGCGGTATAGGAGCAGAAGCAGCCATCTGAACGACTTCCTTCGGTATACGGGGAGGCAACTGCGGCACGGCAACCGGCAGCAAGTGAACCACTTCTGCCGCCGGTCACGCCGCCGGAACCGACTCTCGGGCTTGACCAGGCGTCGGGCCCGATCGCGAACCCGCCCGCGCCCGGTGCCGAATCTGAGGAATGTCCGAGTACGCCCACCGTTCCGGCGTGGCTGCGCGTACCTGGGAGCGATGCCCAGGGGTGTGCGTCTTCCGGTCACCGCCGGGTCGGCGGCATCGGCTGTCGGAGTGGACTTGCACGAGGCCGCCGTGCCACCCCAAAGTCTGATGACTCCGATGGAAGATCATGGGGTAGTGACCCGTCGCAGAGTCCCCGCGTCGACCCTGCTTTCCGTGCTCCTGTTGACTGCATGCTTCGTGTTGACGAGTGCGGGTTTTGCATGCGCGTTCGGAACCCCCCGGGCCGACACCTGCGGTGTTGAGAAGATTCGCGGTGTCAAGGTCGCTGCTTCCGTAGCATTCGAGCAACGCGGCCTAGATTACAGCGCGGTCACCAGCGTTATGGAGATCAAGATCCCGGCAGAGTGGAAACGGGCCTCCGATCTGCTCCTGGATACTCACACGTCTCGTTATCGTCAAGTGCTGCGCTGCCTTTTGGGGAAAGGTTCGAAAGAAAACTTCTGGGACTTGAACGAATGGCGATTCAAGCCACTCACGGTGAATGTAGATGAGAAAAAGGTGGTGGTCCACTACGAGGCTGTCACGTGGGTGCAGGCGCTCGGCAGTTATCAGGTCGGCCCGTGGACACTGGTGGCAGGCGATGAGGTCTGGGACATCCAACTGGCACCTCCGGAGAGCCTTTCCAGGGCGGCATGGGAGGAGGTGAAGGTCCGTACGGGCGGCCCCAGGGCGGTGTCGGTCACTCCTCCGTCCGCCACCGGGCAGGACGGCACGCTGCTGAGTTGGCACAACCAGAAACCGACTGGCTTCGAGGTCAGCTTTCGTCCGCCTGCGGCCCAGCAGTGGGATGCGATCACGATGTCAGGGGAGCAGGCCTGGGAAGCCTTGGGGATGAACAGTGGATCGTGGGTATTAGTTTACGTCACGACAGGTGTTCTCCTGCTCGTCTCGGTCAGAAAGCTCCGGCAGGGCGTTGGGCAGAATCCGACCGATGATGAAGCAAAGGCGCTCACGACAATGCGTTCATGGGCGCTCCTGCAGACGTGCCTCGGGGTGCTCGTCTATATGGGCGACAATATCTACGGGCTCATGAGAGGCCGCTCTCCGGTCCATGACTATTCGACGATCCTGCATCTGTTTTCGCTCATTTCGTTCGGGCTCTTGTTATGTCTCTTCGGGAGATTGCAGAAGCCGCTGCTTATCGCTGCGTGCGCACTGGGCTTCGCTATTGCCGGCACCTCCGTCGCAGCCGAAGTATCAGAGGATGCGCTTCTGCCCGTAAGTGACGTTCTGCTTTCCTCTACCGGATCCTGGCTTGTGTTGATCGCATACACAGCGGCGGTCTTCGTGGTCTGTATGGGCGGAATCTCGGCGGGGCGGCGAGTCCTGCTGATGGACGAGGGAAGGCTGCCGTCCAGGCTGATGGTCGCCATTTCCGCCGGTTTTGCGGTGCTCACCATCCTCTGGACTTTCCTCGCTTTTTGGCGCGACTGGGACCGAATCAGTTGGCTTGCTGACACCAGATGGTCGACCTATAAAAATGACCTGCATGACGCATACGACAACTGGTGGTGGAGCGCCCCGGCAGAATTGCTTCCACTCCTATCCAATTTGACCTCCACCGCCTTGACCGCGCTGGTGTTGTTCGGTGCCCTGCGGGCCTTCCGCACCGAACGAGAAGAGGAGATTTCGTTCACGCCCACCGAGGCGGAAAAATTTCTCCTCGTGGTGTCCTTCGCACTGGTTGTGCTACCGGTTTCCGATCACTACTTCGGCATCTCGGGTTACCTTCCTACTTTGATTCTCTGCCTATCCTCCGCTTGGGTGTTGCTCTCTATCGCAGGGGCCAAGGCCGTACTGCAGCAGCCTTCGACAGGCAACCTTCTCCTGGGTCAAGTAGTCTCGCAGATCGACCGATCCGAGTTGTTGCGCATGGTGCGGCATCACCGCGAGCTCCAGGATCGACTTCGCCAGCCCAGCTCCGGAAGCTCCGCCGAGTCCGCCGCGGCTCGCGACTCGATTGAGCGGGAAATCGACCAGATGGAACGGTGTCTGCCCGACGGGGTGAGACCTGTAGATGTGGCCTTTGCGTGTGGCCCCATGACCACATGGTGGGGAAATGCCTGCCGGTGCGCTGCCATCGCCTGCGTTGTCGGCCTCCCTGCGACCGGTCTGATGTATTGGATCAACATGGTCAGAGATGGCGCCTGGGTGCAGAACACGCACTACTCAAGCGGATTTCTTGCAGTCGTGCTGGACATCTTGGGCTGGCATCTGACATGGATCACCGGTGGGTTCTTCCTCGGCGCACTGTGGCGCACCCTTCCCGGGCGCCACGGACCGGCTAAAGCATTTTATGTCGCCATCCTCTTCGCGATTCCCAGCTGTTTTCACTGGCTGTTCTCCGAGCTCATCGGCCAGAGCGTTCAGGGGGAGATCGCCGTTATTTCGAGCTTCACGTCCGTGATGACACTCAGTGGCATGATCATGGACGTGCAGACTTTTCAGAGCGACCGCCGATACTGGCCTACCAGTTTTAGCCTGATTATGTACATCTATCGGATGCGTATTGCCTCGGTGGCGTTCATCCTCGCGCAACTGGTGGCTATTGCCACGATCTGGAAGGCTCCGGGAAGGCGGCCCTGCGGCACCGCCTCACCGATAGACGGTTCTTCCGGGACACGGTGAACCTGGGGGCGGAGGCGGTGGATATGCATGTGTATGCCCGCCAAGGCCGTGCCCGGTCAGTTGCAGACACGGCACGATGTTGCCGCGGAAGAGCGTCACCCGCTGGAGGATGCGATAGCCGGCGATGCCGTTGTCCAGCCTCCCGGGCCCGATAGCTTTCGCCCGCGTGATGTCAGGGCTCAGAACGGCATACGGCCACGGGCCTGACGTCCGGCGGTACCGCTGCGGCCCACCGCCCGCGAGCTGGAGCTGAACGACTTGCTCAGCAGGCGGCCCAGGATGCCGGGCGCCTTCGATCCGGCACGTGAGCCGGCTCCGAGGCCGCGCTGGGCTCCGTTTTGCGGGTGCCGCGACAGACGCGGCAGCAGGAAGGCCAGCACGGCCAGGACTACACAAGCTGCGATCACGATGCCGATGACCATCTCAGTCTCCAAATACTCTGCGGCGTGCAGGTCCACTGCGCTTTCGCTCAACCGACTGCCCCGTCAACCGTTGGCCACACCGCTCACGCTGGGGCGTGCGGTCGCGTGCCTCCGTCATGCAGGGCCGGCGTCAACACCCTTCCGCTCCGAGCCTCGGTGCCGGTTGGCCCCGAATTTCGCCGTTGGCCCCGTGAAGTCCGGACTGCCGTGACCCTCCGCGGACTTCGCCTCGCTTGCGCTGTGGCGGACAGTCCGCCGCAGAACTGGCTGACACCGTGCTCGCGGCAGCCGACGTGCAGACTACGGCGGGGCGGTCATCCAGCGGCCGGTGACCACTCATGGCGGCTGTGGCGTACGGCGGGAGGCACAGGGTCGCGTCGGCGTGCAGCAGCATGTGCAGCTCTTCCATGTCGTAGCGGGAGAAGGCCGTCGCGCGTCAACCCAGGGATCACTCAGCCGCCGGAGAACGGTCTCCGCCGGCATCACGTACGGGGTTGAAGGGCCCGGACGGTAACCTCCGGGCCCCCACCGGGCGCCTGTCACCCGTATGGCCCTACTCGCGGGTCATGGAGGTACACGTCATGCGCAAGATGGCCTGTAGGGCTTTGGACGACATGTCCGGTCGCCCGGTCGGTGCGTCCGCGCCGGCACGGATGGCACGACGGTAGGGAAAGCAGGAGGCGGCGCCATGTTCTTCTTCTACGACAAGCACACGGGAGCTGCCGGGACGGGCAAGCTCGACGCCGACGGTGAGTACGTCAACCTGAAGGACTTCCCGGCCGGACAGTTCGGCACGTGGACGCACGTCGTGCCCGGTGGCGGCCAGCTCTTCTTCTACAGCAGGAACACGCGAGCCGCCGGGACGGGCAAGCTCAGTGCCGGGGGTGACTACGCCAACCTGAGAGACTTTCCGGCCGGACAGTTCGGGGACTGGACGCACATCGTGCCCGACGGCGTCCAGGTCTTCTTCTACAGCAGGGACACACGAGCCGCCGCTTCGGGCGAGCTCACCGCGGGAGGCGACTACGTCCACCGGAAGCACTTCCCCGCCGGACAGTTCGGGGACTGGACCCACATCCTCTGGGTCGGCGGCGACTTCTTCGCCCGCTTCTTCTTCTACAGCAGGGACACGCGGGCTGCCGGATCGGGCGAACTCGACGACGGCGGCGGCTACGTCAACTTGAAGGACTTCCCGGCCGGACAATTCGGAAACTGGACGCACATCGCCTTCGACGAAGGTGCCTCCAAGCTCTTCTTCTACAGCAGGGACACACGGGCTGCCGGATCGGGCAAGCTCGACGCCGACGGCAACTACGTCCACCTGAAGAGCTTCCCGGCCGGACAGTTCGGGAGCTGGACCCACATCGTGCCGACCCGCCGCAGGCTATTCTTCTACAACAGGGACACACGGGCCGCCGCATCGGGCGAACTCGACGCCGACGGCAACTACGTCCACCTGAAACACTTTCCGGCCGGACAATTCGGAGACTGGACCCACATCGGTGTGACCCAGGAGGGCACTCCCTGACGGAGTGCCCGCCGGACCGCGGCCAGAGCGCTCGCCCCGTCCGGCCCGAACCCGACACGGGGCGTCGTCCATTCGCCGCCGGCCCGGCCGGTACGAGCACCCTGGTGGTGCTGCTCGACCGCTGTCCGGTCATCTCATTCGGCCGTGACCCACATGGTGTGTACGCCTCGATTGCTAGGGTCGCGATCATGGATCTTGCGCCTCCAATCCCCCTTGCCGAGTGGACGACTTCCAACGCCGCGTCGCTGGACACCTCCCGCGCCGGTGCCCCGAATGACGATCTGGCGCCGTTGGGTCGTCTCATCGGCGCCGCACGCGTTGTGGCGCTGGGCGAAAGCTCCCATCAGATACGCGAGTACGGGCTTTTACGTGACCGCATACTGCGCTACTTGGTCCAGGAGCACGGGTTCACTGTCTACGCAGTGGAACTCGGGACCACCTCAGGCCGGGCTGTAGATGCGTGGACGCGGGGCGGTGACGGAGATCTCGATGCCCTTCTCACTCCCCATGCCGGCGGTTACCCGGGCCAGTCGGCGGAAGGCCGCGATACTCTGCGGTGGCTGCGCGCTCATAACGCCGGAACGACGCGCCCAGTACGTTTCGCCGGACTCGACATACCTGCGGCCGGTGGCTCGCTGGCACCCGTCCTTGAACCAGTAGCCCGGTATCTGGCCGACATCGACCCCCGCGCAGTCCGCTACGCCCGGACCGCTCTTGAACTTTCAGAGCCACTTGCGGGAGGGTCGGGCCTCGTTGCGGCCCGGGCCCGTCTCGACCTGGACCCTGCGGTTCAGGACCAGCTTTCGAGCGCGCTGAGTCAACTGCTCAACCGGATCACGGTGATGCGCGAGATCTACATCGACTCCGCGGGACCCACCGTGTACGAGGACGTGCTCTCGGACGTCTGGGCGGCCTGGCGCACAGACCAGATGCAGCGTGCGATGGCCGGGCTGTTCAGCGGGAAGCCCGATGCCGCCGACCTCTCCGCCCGCGACCGCTACCTCGCCGACAGTCTCCTGGGGTTGCTCGACCGGTCCGCCCCCGACACCCGCATCGTGATCGCCGCCCACAATGCCCACATCCAGCGCACGGCCAACCCTGTGGGTACTCCCCTGCCTCGCGTCCCGATGGGGCACTCCCTCGCCCGGCAGTTGGGAGCGAACTACGTTTCAGTGGCGATGACCAGCGGCGGTGGTCGGACTGTGCAGAACGTGCCTGATCCAGCGCACCCCGCCGGAATGCGCCAGTGCGCGACTGACGCCCCCGCGGCAACTGCCGACAGTGTGGAGGCGCTGTTCGCAGGCGTGCAAGCAACCTCCGCCATGGTCGACACCCGAGCCCTGCGTTCACATGCACGACAGCACAACCTGCCGGAGCCTACTCGGCTCCGCATGGACGACGGCTTCCTGCCTGTGTCGGCACTGGACGCCCATGACGCTGTGGTCTGCGTTCGGCGCACGACGCTCAGTGCGGACGTTACGGGGTAGGCCAGCCTCATTGTGCGCGCTGGGGCCGGCAGATGAGGATGCCCAGCGGTGACGCCGGCTGGAGCCTCTTCCTTCGCGGGCGACCCGGAGTGTGGCGCCCGCGGGCGACCCGGAGTGTGGCGCCCGCGGGCGACCCGGAGTGTGGCGCCCGCGGGCGACCCGGAGTGTGGCGCCCGCGGGCGACCTGGAGTGTCGCCCCGCGGACGCGTACCCCCCGACGCGGGTGGTTGTAGCCGTACCTCTTGTCGCCATGGAGCTTGCCGGGCTTGTGCCGCCGTCGGCCGCGGGCACCGAGTTCGTCGAGGACCATGCGGTGGGGCTGCGCCCCTATCCGGCAACCGAGCCGGAGCTCCCTGAAGAGGTGAGGAATGCGGTTGTTCCGCGGCCGGGCCAAGCGATGTCGTCAACGGCGAGGAACGGCTCGTCGGCCACGGCCATGGGGGTCGCCCCCGTGAACGCCATGACGTCCCGATGCAGGTGGGACTGGTCGGCATAGCCAGTGTCGGCGGCGACTTGGGCCGCAGCTTCACCCGCCACCAGGCGGTGGGCGGCATGGTCGAAGCGGACCAGCTTCACGGCGCGCTTGGGCGGTACACCGAGCTGAGACCGGAACCGGGACCAGAGCCGCTTACGGCTCCACCCGACCTCGGCGGCGAGTTCGTCGACTCGGGTCAGGCCACGGCTGACGACGATCCGGCGCCAGGCCCAGGCCACCTCCGGGTGCACAGGCGGCCGCGCCCCATGTCGGCGGGCGAGCAGCGCGTCCGTCAACGCGAAGCGGTCCTGCCATGAGGAGACATCGCCGAGTTGCTCGCGGATCCGTGACGCCTCCCGACCCCACAGGTCGCCCAGTGACACGACAGCCCCGGCGAGGTCGGCGGGCGAGGCGCCCAGAATCGCGCCTGCGATCACCGGGGACAGGCGTACCTGCACGCACTCGACGTTCTCTCCCTGCGCCCGGACCGCGCCCGCGGACCCGAGCCCGGGCCCGGCGACGAGGCTTCCCCGCTGCTGCCCTCCTGCCGCACAGTCAAGGACGGGCGAACCGGCGCCGAACTCCAGAAGCAGTGTCACGGCCGGGTGCGGGACTATCCGGAGCGCCTCCAGGTCACGGACACGGAACCCGGCCATGGTGACACCGGCCACCCGACTGGGCTGTCGCGGGCACTCGACGTCCCACAGCGCCGCCCCGTGAACGAAGGTTCGCACCCCCCCATGCTACGTGAGCCGGCCGAGGGAACATTCGTCCAATCCACCTGCGTGTGCCGACGGAGACAGTGGGCTCATGACTGTTTCTGACGGCGGTACGTACGTGAACGGCGGCGCCGACGCCACCGGGTGTTCAACACTGTCGCTGGACGGCTGCGACATCTTCGTATGTCAGGACGGCCCGCGCGACGCCCCCGCACTCCTGCTCGTCCACGGGTCCGCTTCCTCGTCACGCTCGTGGGACCCGATGGTCCCGCTGCTGACCGGATCTCACCGAGTCATCCGGATCGACCTGCTCGGACACGGCCGGTCGGCCAAACCGGCCGGCCGCGGCTACGCGCTACTGGACCAGGCACGTCGGGCCGGCCTGGCGTTGGACCACCTCGGCGTCGAGCGCGCCGTGGTCGTCGGTCATTCCAGCGGCGGCGCGGTCGCCACCGCGCTCGCCGAACATCGGCCCGACCTGGTGACCGCGCTCGCGCTGGTCAACACCGGACCCAGCCTTGACGCCCTCATCGCACCGGCCTCCGCCGCAACCGGCCCCTCGCAGTGGCCGCCGACCGACGACCAGCTCAGGCGCTTCGCGGACACGGGCGTCAGTCGCGCCGGATATCGGATCCCGGAAGAGCTCCTGGACGACGTGCGCGGTATGACCCACCACACGTTCACCACGACGATGCGGGCCACCCGTTCCTACCTGGAGCAGCGGGCGCTGCCGGATCGGCTGCGGGTCCTCGGCAAGCCGCTACTGGTGATCTTCGGGGAGGACGACCGCAGATGGCGATCCTCGTCCGCCTGCGATTACCGCGCCGTTCCGGGCGCGAAGGTGGAGTTCCTGCCTGGCCTCGGCCACTCGCCCCTGCTCGAGGATCCGCCGCGCACCGCCACCCCCCTCCTGGCTTTCACCGCGATCCACGCCGCCCGGGGCGACTGAATGAACAGGAGAGGTGCGATGCGTGTTCTCATCTCCGGCGCCAGCGTCGCCGGTCCGGTGCTGGCCTACTGGCTCAGCAGGCACGGCTTCTCCGTGACCGTCGTCGAGCGCGCGTCGGCTCTGCGTAGGACCGGCGGGCACGCGGTCGACCTGTTTAGGCCCGCGATGAACATCTCGGAGAAGATGGGCGTGCTCCCGCGAGTCGAGGAGCGGGCCACCGGCACGAACCGGATGACCGTTTATCGGGAGGGCTCACAGGGTCCCGTCCGGGCGGATCTCTCCAAGATCTTCAGCGCCGCCTACGACCGGCACGTCGAGATCATGCGCGACGACCTGAGCGAGATCTACTACGACGCCGCACGCGACGACGTCGAGTACATTTTCGGCGACTCGATCACCGCGATTTCGCCCGACGGCGAGGTGCGGTTCGAACACGCCGCGCCGCGCCGCTTCGACCTCGTCGTCGGCGCGGACGGCCTGCATTCCAATGTGCGCCGCCTCGTATTCGATGACGAGTCCCGCTTCAACGTCTTCATCGGGGCCTATTTCGGGGTGCTGACCCTGCCGCAGGTCTCCGACCTCGACCGAGAGCTCGTCATCCACGTCGGCGTCGGCCGCACCGCCGGCATGTACGGCGCGCGGCACCTTGGCGACGCCCGGGCCTTGTTCCTGTTCCGGAGTGCGCGCGAACTCGATTACGACCACCGCGACATACGCATGCAGAAGGAACTGCTGCGCGATGCTTTCACCGGCATGCACGCCCACGTTGACCGCTGGCTGGACGAGCTCGACGGTACCCCGGCGTTCTATTTCGACTCCATCACCCAGCTCCGCAGGGACTCCTGGTCGCAGGGAAGGGTGACGCTCGTCGGTGACGCGGGCTACTGTGCCGGTCCGGTCGTCGGCGGCAGCACCACCCTGGCCGTCGTCGGCGCATACGTCCTCGCCGGAGAGCTGGCACGGGCGGGCGGCGACCATGAGCGCGCCTTCCCCGCCTACGAGCGCGTGATGGCGGAGCAGGTGCGCGGCAGCCGCGCGGTCGCGCTGAGCGCGGCGAAGACACTGATCCCCACGTCCCGCCTCGGTGTGTGGGGACTGGCTCAGGGCGCCCGCCTGATCTCCGCCCTGCCCGCGGGCCCCGGCCGCACCCTCGTTCGCCTCACCACCAGGAGCGCACGCCTCTACGACTCGGTGACCGTCGACGACTACCCGCCGCCGCCCGCCGCATCAGGAGGTCAGGGCGACCCCGCGGGCAGCCCCGGCGGCGGCCTCGAAAGGACGTAAGGAGAACTCGCCGCCCTGTCGCCCTGTCCCCCTGGCGCCTGGCCGGCTCCCGTGCTCGGCCCTTGCCGGTGAGGCCGAGGCGCGACCTCGGCCTCGCGTCAGTGCCGCGGGCTCCGCGTAGGTGTGGAACGGCGTCTCACGCCACGCCTCTGCGCTGTGCAGCCGCTGGTCGAGTCACCAGCCCTTCTTCCCCGGTGACACTGGCGCAGGCGCACGTCGAGCGGCTTCACAGGGGGTTGTCGCTGAGCCAGGCCAGGACCTGGTCGGCGTGCTTGTCCGGCGGGAAGACCGGGTAGAAGACGTGCTCGATCAAGTTGTCCCTGATGATCAGCGTGAGCCGCCGGTAGAGCGTCATGCCGCCGGTGGTGAACGTGGGCAGTTCCAGTGCCCTGGCCAGGATCCGTGCGCGGTCGGACAGCATCTGGAACGGCAGATGGAGCCGCTCGATGAGCTCACGCTGGTAGTCGCTGTCCTGGCTGGAGAGCCCGTACACCTGAGCCGCACCGGCCGCGAGCAGGTTCTGGTGGTGGTCGCGGAAGCCGCACGTCTCGGCGGTGCAGCCACGGGCGCCGGGGATGGAGTCCCAGCCCTCGGGCAGATCGGTGTCGGGGCGGCCCGTCAGCGGGTAGATGTAGAGCACGGTGCGACCTGCGCCCAGCGCGTCAAGACTGACCGTCGCACCGTCCGTGGCCCGGAGTTGCAGATGCGGCATTCTCATGCCGGGCAGGTGTTCAGCGGCGCCGTCGTCCTCCGGAACGGGCAGGTCGGCAGGCAGGCTCGTGTAGTCGGTCATCGGTTCTTCTCCTTCGGCACTCGGTGAGAGGCGGATGCCGCGGTGGGCGGCCTCGTGCAGGCGCGCCACCAGCACCGCTCGGCGGGCGGTGAGGCCCTCGATCCGCTGCGTGAGCTCGTCGATGGCGTCCCGGTACCCGGCCAGCGCGGCCGGGCAGTCGTCCACCTGCCGGTGCCCCAGGGCCAGGCATTCCAGAAACGGCCGTGTCCCCTCGACAGGGATACCGAGGCGGCCCAGTGCCCGGATCTCCTGCGTGAGCCGTACGTCGTGTTCGTCGTAGTCCCGGTAGCCGTTGGTCAGTCGCACCGGCGCGAGCAGCCCCAGTGATTCGTAGTAGCGCACCGCCTTGGTCGTCACACCCGCTCGCCGTGCCAGCTCACCTATCCGCATGCCTCTCACCTCGAGGAACGTTAAACCTTGCCCTTGAGGGCAAGGTCAAGCGCTCCGCGGGGATGCCTGCACGAACCGCAGGCGAAGACGGCCGCCGGATCTGGTTCGGACACCCTCACTGCGCCTATGAGGCCCGCCACGGCCTCAACGGCAGCATGCTCTTCGGCGGCGGCCCGTGCCAGAGCGTCGCCTTCGGATCGTCATACCGCCTCACCGGGCCACCGCGGCCAGTGGGGTGCTGGGCTCGTCCGGTTCCGCGTTGCGCCGTCGGGCCGCGCGGCGGAGACTTCCTGGAGGGAGTGCGACGACGGTGGAGGCCAGCGGGTGACAGCCCGGAGAGGGGCTGAGCCATGGGCGATTACGTGGATCTTCCCGGTGTCAGGACCTGGTACGAAACCGACGGAAGCGGCGACCCCCTTCTCCTGTTGCACGGCGGGTTCTGCACCATCGAGACCTGGGGTGCCCAGCGGGCGGACCTCGCCGCCGCATACCGCGTGTTCCTTCCGGAACGTCGTGCGCACGGGCGCACTCCGGATGTCCCGGGGCAGTTGTCGTACGAGGACATGGCCGACGACACGGTCGACTTCCTGGAAGCGGTCGTACGCGCCCCGGCCCATTTGGTCGGCTGGAGTGACGGGGGCATCGTGGCGCTGATCGTGGCCGCCGCCCGGCCGGACCTGGTCCGCAAGGTGGTGGCGATCGGGGCCAACTTCCGTCCCGCCGGTGAGGCGTTCGTCGAACCGGCGATGCCCGACGCGATGGCCCATGGCAGCGACGAGCTGGAGATGTTCCGTGCGATGTACGAGCCGGTGAGTCCGGACGGCGCCGAGCACTGGCCGGTCGTCACCATGAAGATCCTCGACATGTGGCGCAGCCAGCCGGCTCTGACGCCCGGGGATCTGGGGCGGATCACGGCACCGACGCTGGTGATGGTCGGCGACGACGACATGGTGACGCTGGAGCACACGATCGCGCTCTACAGGGCCGTTTCCGGCTCGCAGCTTGCCGTCGTCCCGGGCGCCTCGCATCTCGCCCCGCTGGAGAAGCCGACGCTCGTGAACCGGCTGATCCTCGATCACCTCGGGCAGGATGCGGCGGAGACGATGATGCCCATCCGGCGGGCGGGCGCCACGGGCCCCGGTCTCGACGCCCCGGCGAGCTGAGAGGCGAAGGCCTCCGCCTGTGGTGGAGGTGTCGGATCCCCGCGCGACTTCGGCTGGTCTACTCGCCCCCGGGCGCTGAACTCCTGCGAGCCTTGGGACCGCAGAGGGGAGGCTCGCGACCGGGAAGGCTCATACCCTGGGCGACCGTGGCCCGCAGTTCCCGCACCAAGGCGCGCACGACAGCGGACCCGGCCAGTTCTGAGGTGGTGACATAGCCGATCTGGCGGGTCGGGCGCGTGGGGCCGAGATCAGTGATCCTGAGCGAACTCGGCGCTTCGGCCAAGGAGAGCGCGGGCATGATCGCCATTCCGTGACCTCCACGCACCAAGGAGAGGACCGCTCCGTCGTCCTCGGCCTCGACGGTCGCCTCCGGGATCCAGTCCTGTGCGGCCCACCAGTCTCGGGTGTACGAGCCACAATTTTCGGCCCAGTCGACCAGCGGCAACGAGCGCGGGGCGGCGTGACCCGCCGCGTGCACCAGGGCGTACGGCTCCTCGAAGAGTCCGTTCGCGACGAGACCCGGTGGCAGCGGCACGGAGCCGCCCAGCGTGGCGATGGCTATGTCGGCCTTCCCGTCGGCCACTTCGCCCGCGGTGCCGCGCCCCACATCGCGGACGATCCGCACCCGCGGCCCGATCCCGGGATGCCGTGCGCTCAGCCGCTCGAGGACGGGCGGCAGCAGGTGGAGAGCGGCGCTGCGGAAGGCAGCGATCCGCAGCGGCCCCTCCACCGCGTCGGACCGGGCCGCACCGCGCGCCTCGGCGGTCATCAGGCCCAGCAGACGCAGGATGCGGCGTGCGTGCCCCACGGCCCTGTGCCCGGCGGGGGTGGGGCGGGCGCCGGTACGGCCGCGTTCGAAGAGCACCGCACCGATCTTGCGCTCGCTGCCGCGAACCGAGTGGGACACCGCGGACTGAGTCAGACCGAGTGTCTCGGCCGCGGCCGAGAAGCCGCCCGTGTCCGCGACCGCCACGAGGACGCGCAGTTCGCGCGGGGCGAGATCGGAGTCGATCGTGCGGTTCACGGGGCGCTCACCTCAACGTATGAGAACTGCTCATGGAACGGTGTGTCGCATGAGCCCAACCGGCTGCCCACGAGGCGCATTCCCGCCCTACGGTCCGGTCATGACCGAGACCGCGCTCACCGTGCACCTGACCGCCCGCCCTCATGGCTTTCCCAGCGCCGCGCACTTCGCCTTCGTCGAGTCCCCCATTCCCAGCCCGGCAGCCGGCAGCGCGCTGGTGAAAAACCTCTACTGGTCCGTCGACCCCTATCACCGCGAGATGATGGACGACGTGCCCGGCGGCTTCGCGCTCGACGCACCGCTGGAAGGCCGGACCATCGGGCGGGTCGTCGCCTCGCGCACGCCTCGCCTGACGGAGGGCGAGATCGTGTTCCACCGGCAGGGCTGGCGCACACACGCGGTGGTCACGCCCGATGAGATCCGGCGTCTGCCTCGCTTCGACGGGGTGCCCCTGACCGCGTACTTGAGCATCCTCGGCGGCACCGGCCTGACCGCCTATGTGGGCCTCACCCGCATCGCCCGGCTGAAGGAGGGCGAGGACCTGTTCGTGTCGGCCGCCGCGGGCGGGGTCGGCACGGCGACCGGGCGGTTCGCCAGGCTGCTCGGTGCCGGACGGCTCGTGGGCAGCGCGGGCTCGGCGGCGAAGGCCGAGCACCTCACGCGGGAGGTCGGCTATGACGCCGTCTTCGACTACCACGACGGGCCCGCCGCCGACCTGCTGGGCAAGGCCGCACCGACCGGCATAGATGTTTTCGTCGACAACGTCGGGGGCGAGCAGCTGGCCGCGGCGGTGGGAGCGCTGCGTGCGTTCGGGCGCATCGTTCGCATCGGCACGATCAGCCAGTACAACACCCCCGACGCACCGCCGCCGCGCTTCAACCACGCGGACGTCGTGGAGAAGAGCGTCCGCATGGAGGGGTTCCTGGTCAGCAACTATCGCGACGTGCAGGAGGAGTTGTACGAGTTCGCGGTGCCGCATCTGCAGAGCGGCGCGCTCGCGTTGGACGAGACGGTGGTTGACGGGTTCGAGCACATCGTGGACGCGTTCCTGGGAATGCTGCGCGGCCGGAACACCGGCAAGATCGTCGTGCGGGACCGCATGCGAGTCCCCTCCCCCAGCTGACACTCGAGTTGTCGCCTTCCAGTGGGCCCGTCAGGCGAAGGCATAGGCCACCAGCGTGTCCTCGGCGACCCCCTTCATCTCGTGGCTGCGACGAGGCGGTGCCGCGGGGCCGCCGGTGGCGCGGGGCTGTCGCCGACTTGGTAGGAACACACAATCTCGCCCGCTGAGGGATAGCCACGGGTGGCTCACCGCGTCGTGGTGGTCGTACAGAAGGGGAGGGTCGATGGAGGCCTCGAGTCACGATGACTACCGGGAGTTCGTAGCGATGCGCTCCACCGCGCTGCTGCGGCTCGCGGTGCTGCTCACCGGCGGGGACAGGCACGCTGCGGAGGATCTGCTGCAGATCGCGCTGATGAAGGCTTACGGGCGTTGGGCGCGCATCGAACAGCCCGAGGCGTATGTCCGCCAGATCATGTACCGCCAGCAGGTCAACCGCTGGCGGCTGCGCCGACACCACGCCGAGACCACCGTGCCGGTGCTGCCGGAGTCCGGCGGGGAGGCGGGCGCCGGGTCGGACCCGGAGCTGCGGATCGCGTTGTGGGCGGCGCTCGGCCGTCTGTCGAAGCGCCAGCGCGCCGTTGTCGTGCTGCGCTACTTCGAGGATTTGCCGGAAGCGGAGGTCGCGGCGCTGCTGGGATGCCCGGTCGGCACGGTGCGCAGCACGGCACACCGGTCGCTCGCGAAGCTCAGGGCGCTCGTACCGGAGCTCGAACCCGGAGGGCCCGCGGAACAGCAACCGCCGCTCAGCTTCACGTCGAAGGGGATCCAGGCATGACGACAGAGCAGGTTGAGGAGAAGGTCCGGGAGACGCTGCGCGCGGTTGCCCTGGACCAGGTGCGGGCGCCGGGAGACCTGGCACAGCAGGTTGTACGGCGGCGCAGTCGGCGTCGTTTCGCGCAGGTCGCGGGGGCTGCGGTGGCCGTAGCCGCGATCGCTGCGGGGGCGATGCTGGGCCTTGGGGACGGCGGTGTGGGCGAACAGGGCCGGCCCGTGCAGCCGGCGGCGTCGCCGGATGGCTGGCACCCGTGGCGGAGCGGCGTGGCGGGCGCCGGCGAGCGGGGCTGTCTCGTGGACGGTGCCGCACTGTACTGCAGCGGGTCCGCATACGACGTTGCGAAGATCGACGCCAACACCGGCGAGCGGCTGTGGACCGTCAAGGTGAATCGCGAAGGTGATGGGAACGATCACCCGTTCGCCGTGCGCGACGGTGTGGTGTACGCCTACCGCAACCACACCGCGAAGAACCAGCCGAACGGGGACTACGCCGGCGGCACCGAGCTGGTGGCGGTGGACGCCGACACCGGCAAGCGGCTGTGGGCCATCGAGATGCCGCAGGACGACCGCACCGGCCAGGCCGCCATGCTCATCGACGGCGCGGTATGGGCGAATACCCCGTCCGTGCGTACGATGTCGGCCCTCGATCCGCGGACCGGTGCGGAGAAGTGGCACCACACCTGGGCCAAGGGCGTCGTCTGTCAGCGGGCCGTGCTGAGCGGTGTGCCGTACCTCCTGTGCACACAGGACACCGAGGAAGTACACGACACGGACGTCTTCCGTCTCGATCCCGCCACCGGAAAGGCCCACAGGATCACGACCCTCTCCGGCAGGCAGCAGCTGGTCGGGACCTCGGGAGACCGGATGGTCCTGGCCCAAGCCGCGGACACGGCAGGCGACAACTTCCAGCTGACCACCTTCAGCGGCTCCGGGAAACGGACCTCACTGCCCCGTCAGGTCAAGGGCCAAGTGGCCAACTGGACCGTCGCCGGTGACCGGCTGATCTCCATGTCCTGGAATGGCAAGGCTGCCGCCTACTCGCTGACCACCGGACAGACTCTGTGGACCGGCCCGGTGGGCGTGGCGATGCCCGACAAGAACACGATGGTGTCCATCGCGTCTCCCGTGGTGTCGGCGAGGCAGTCAATCGTGTACTTCCTCGGCCCGGCCGGGGACCTGTCCGGGCTTGACCTGCGCACCGGTAGGCAGCTCTGGCACGGTCACATCGACACCGGCAAGCCGAAGCAAGGCTTCACGGACGCGCCTCAACTCCTGGCCTACGAAGATGTGCTGATCGCCAGGAACGGCAGCGAGATCGTCTCCTTCCTGCCCCGGATCGGCGACTGACACGAGAGGCGATCAGGCCGGGGCGACACCGTCGCCCCGGCCAACGGCGCCTGACTTACCACCACCGCCGGACATCTTCCGGCGGGCCTCCTGTCGCGGTCCGCAGAAGGAGGAGCCTGACGTCCGTGCGGGAGCCTCCGCCTGATGACCGGCGGAGGACTCCCGTAACGGTGATTCGTGTGAGGCGCCTTCAGCGGAGCGGGACCACGTTCTCCGCCTGGAGGCCCTTGGGCCCTTGAGTGACTTCGTACTCGACCGCCGCGCCCTCGGCCAGCTCCCTGAAGCCGCTCGTCTGAATGGCGGAGAAGTGGACGAACACGTCCGGGCCGCCGTCGTCCTGCTGAATGAAGCCGAACCCCTTCTCGGCGTTGAACCACTTCACGGTGCCAGTTGCCATCAGTGCTGATCCTTCTCAACGTTCCACGCGGGCCGCCTGCGCAGCCGCCCCGATCATGCCCGGCCGATCACGCATCGCACGTCGGGCGCGCCCAACGTGGGCAAGAGACGAGATGCAGAAAGTGGCTCTGCCTCATGGCGTGAGCCCGCTGGGGCGGTGGGCCGGGAGAGCAGTACCGCCAAATTCCGGCGGCATCGTCGGGCTGACCGCCCGCCGAGCCGGGGCGGGCCATCGGGACAGAAGGGCAGTGGGTCGGTGATGCGGACCACCTCAGGACTCGAACGAGTCCTTCGTTCTGGGCATCGGAGAGCGTCCGACACCGCACGGACGGGGCGCCACTCGACCGCGCCGAAGCCCTGGCCGAGCAGGGTCGACAGTGATCACTGAGTTGCCAGGAGTAGCAGGTACCCGCCGATCGGGGCCGCGCCCACCACCGCGGGGACGAGCTTGGGCACTCCGTCGCCCTTGCGCACATGGGTGGTCACAGCACCGGCGAGCAGAACCAGCAGCCCGATACCGGCCAGCACTCCGCACCAGCGGTACGTCCGGGCCGAGGGCGACGCCGACGGCTCCTGCCAGCTCCGACGCTCCGATGACCCGGTAGGCCGCGGTGGTGAAGCCGGCGTGGGCGGCCAGCTCGCGCATCGGCCCCAGAGCCGCAATCTTGGCCACGCCCAGCAGGGCGAAGACCAATGCCATGAGGCAGGTCAGTGCGGCGAAGAGGCTCGTGAGGCGTCCTTGACGGTGTGCGGGTGACGGGCCTGGCGGCGTTCGGCGCCCAGAGTCGCGAAGTAGGCGATCAGGCCCGGGTCGTCGACCGCCGAGGGATTGATGATGTGCTCGGCGGGGGCACCCTGAAGGAGGCGCTTGACCGGGACCTCGAGCTTCTTGCCGGTCTTCGTGTGCGGGATGGCCGGTACGGCGAGGATCTCGTCGGGGACGTGGCGGGGTGAGGCGCCGGCGCGGATCGCGTCGCGGATCCGGTCGCGCAGGGAGTCGTCCAGGGTGACGTCGGGGCGGGGACGACGAACAGCGGCATCCAGTAGCCGCCGTCGAGTCCCTCCGCGCCGATGACGAGGGCCTCGGTGACCTCGGGGAGGCGTTCGACGATGTCGTGGATGTCGGCGCTGCCCAGGCGGACACCGTTGCGGTCCTCCTGGTGCCATCCACGGATCCGGTCCCAGGAGTATTGCTGCTCCACCAGGTATCCGACGCCGTGGTCCCAGCGGTAGTCCACGGAGGAGGCTCCTGGTCTGACGGTCTGATGGCCGTATCCCTGTCAGCTCTCCTGCGGCACGGCCATCTCACCGAGGCGTGACCAGTCGTCCTGGGGGACGGTCACGTTCACGATGCGGGGCGTCTCGGCGAGGTGACGCGGCAGTGTCTCGCAGGCCGTCCGGAAGTGGTCGGAGCCGACGTGCGCTGCGCCGGCCTCGTCGTCGCGGAACGCCTCGGTCAGGACATACTCCGTCGGATCGTCGACGCTACGGGACCACTCGAACCACAGGCAGCCCGGTTCGGCGCGGGTCGCCCGGGTGAACTCCCCGGAGATGTCGGGCCAGGCATCCGCGTACTCGGCCAGGACTCGGAACTTGGCGGTAATGAAGATCATCGATGCTCCTCGCAGACGGTGTGTGGGCCCGGTGGTCCGGGCCCTGCCGGTGTTCCCGCTCAGGGGACGAGGATCGCGCGTCCCCGGACCCGGCCTGCGTCCAGGTCGGTGAGGGCGTCCTGGAAGCGGTCGAGCGGATAGGGGGTGGTGTGCAGGCGGACCCGCCCCTGGGCGGCGAGCACCATCAGCTCGCACAGGTCGTTGTAGGAGCCGACGAGGTTGCCGATGAAGTTGATCTCATTGGAGATGATGTCGATGGTCGGCACGTCGATGTTCTCGCCGTACCCGACCACGTGGTAGTCGCCCGCGCGGCGCCGCATGCGCACCCCGTCCTTGGTGGCACCGCCCGCGCCGACGAAGTCGATCACCACCTCCGCTCCCCCGCGGCCGGTCAGCTCCAGCACCTGCTCGACTTGGCCCCCGTCGGCGACGACGCCGTGGTCGGCGCCGATGGAGCCGGCCAGTTTCACCGCGTCGGGGTTGCGGTCGACTACCACGATCTCGGCGGCCGTCAGGGCTTTGAGTACCTGCACGCCGATGTGCCCGAGCCCGCCGGCGCCGATGACCACGCAACGGTCGCCGGGCCTCAGCTTCCAGGCCGCCTTGGCCACGGCGTGATACGCCGTGAGTCCGGCGTCGGCCAGGGCCGCGACATCGGCCGGCTCCAGGGAGTCGTCGATGCGGACCACGCTGCGGGCGGAGGTCTTCAGGTACTCGGCGTAGCCGCCGTCCGTGTCGATGCCGGGGAAGCGGCTCTGCTCGCAGTGGACGTCGTCTCCGGACCGACAGGCCCGGCACAGCCCGCAGGTGATCAGCGGGTGGACGATGACCTTGTCGCCCTCGGCGACATTGGTGACGGCGCTGCCGACCGCGGGCACCCAGCCGGCGTTCTCGTGCCCGATCGTGTAGGGCAGCGCCACCCCGGACTTCTCCGCCCAATGCCCTTTCAGTATGTGCAGGTCGGTCCGGCACACGCCGGCGCCGCCGATCCTGACGACCACGTCGTACGGACCGGTGACCGAGGGTTCCGGAACGTCGGTCATCTCGGGATTGCGGCCGTAGCCGACGACCTGGACTGCTTTCACGAGGCCTTCTCCCTGGGAAGCGTGGCGGGCCGCGGATCCGTGGCCCGGGGGGACTGGTCGGCCGCGGACTCCGGGTAGCGGGTCCGCAGCAGGCCGCGGCAGAAGTGGGCGTTGCCCTCGATCGAGATGCGGATCGCGCGGGCGTACCGCAGCCGCAGCGGAACCTCGCCCGGCGGGAAGGGGCGCCCGTGATCGTCGACGAGGACGGGCTCCGAGGCTGCCGTGCCCAGTCCGAGCGCCTCGCGGCGGCGCAGCAGCGCGCGGGTCGCGGCGGTGTCGGGCAGATCGCCGGGCACCACGGCGTGCAGCTTCTCTTCGGTGAGCGCGGGGTCCTGCCGCAGCAGCGCGGTGAGGGCCCGCTCCATAGCCGCGGCGTGGGCCTTGCGCCGGAAGACGAGCCGCAGCTCTTCCAGGCTCTCCTCCGCCTCGGCGCCGAACGTGCCCCGGTACCCGGCGTCGGCTGCCAGGCCGCGGTTGATCAGGTCGGAGTCGTGGTGGTCGTCGAGCAGGACCGTGACCGGGCCGGCGTCCGGCAGGGCGGCCAGGACGTCCTTGGCGTCGGAGGCCATGAGGTAGGCGAAGTTCGGGGAGCAGAAGCAGGTCGGCAGCCGCAGGTGAACCGTCAAGCCCGCGGTCGGGGCCGGCCTCGACGGAGCGGACGAAGCCGAGATCGGTGATGGGTTCGTCCAACTCGGGGTCGAGGACCGCGTCCAGCGCCTGCCTGGCCCGCTGCTCCAGCGTTCCGGTGGGCATGTCACGTCTCCGTGGGCTGCGCCGCGACGGAGGCGGCCCCGGCCGGGCCCGACGCCTCGCTCGCGGCCGGCCCCGGGGCGGTGTCCGCGACCTCGGCGGGCACCGGGATGCCGTACATGGCCGCCGCGTTCAGGCCGAGGATCTTCTTCTTCTGCGCGACCGTGATCGGCGGGTACTCGTCCTGCATGTCCTCGGGGATCTGGAAGGCGACGAAGCGTTCGATCAGCCACCGGGGCGTCCACAGCGCGTAGTCGTTTGAGAACTGGATGCGGTTCTCGTCCAGCCAGTACAGCAACTCTCCGATGATCTGCGCGAAGTAGCGCGGGCGGGTGTGGATGAACGGCATGGCGACCGCGAGTCCCGCGTGAACGTTGGGCTCCTGGGTGGCGATCCAGCAGAAGTCCTCCAGCCGGGGCAGCCCGCAGTACTCGACGACGAAGTTCAGCTTCCAGCTTGTAGCCGCGCGAGTCGCCGTGTCACTCAGCGGTGTAGAGCTTGGCCCCCTTGAGCTGGAACCGGTCGGCGTCCCGACGTAGCTGGTCCAGGCCCCGCTCCTCGTACCGGGGGTCCCAGCAGTGGTTGTAGGTCAGCTTGTCGGGATGCTGCTGGGCCAGCGCGAAAGCCTCCTCCGTCTGCCCGAAGCCGTTGCGGTAGAAAGCGCTGAGCAGCGCGGGCTGGAAGATCGCGTGGTCCACGTACCCGTCGACGAAGAGGTCCTTCATCAGCCGCTGCCCGCCGTAGTAGAGGCGACCGGGCGCGAGGAGCGGCGAACGCCCCCTACGAGTGCAGTAAGGCGATCTCCTAGGTCACGGTCCATTCCCCGATCATCGGGTCCCGTGCCGGCCCCGGTCGAGGCCCGGTGGAAGGACACGGCCCCTGGTCGTCGGCGGTGAGCCGGGGACCAGGGGCCTTCGCGGTGGTGGGGCGGAATGTCAGCCCTGGCGGGCCTTGAAGCGGGGGTCCTTCTTGTTGATGACGAAGGTCACGCCCCGTCGGCGCACCACTTGGGCGCCGGGCCTGGTCTTCAGCGAGCGCAAGGACTTGCGCACCTTCATGAGGGTCTCCTATCGAAGATCGAACGGGCCCGCAGTCAGACGCGGGCCGCGGTGGCACGGCCTTAGCGCCACTCGAAGCGCCGCACGCGGCCCGATGTGTCCATGACGCGCGCGACGCCCGGTGCAGAACGGTTGGCTCGCCGACGAGATCACGACGTCGACGTAGGTCGCGGAAGACGACGGGGGCTGGAGACCGGGCGGATGCCGGGCCTCATGGAATGTCCCTCCTTGGGAACCTCCGTCGCCGGGCGCTGAGGCTGGTGTCAGCGCTCCTCGCGGAACGGGACGTGCTTGCCGATCACGGGGTCGTACTTGCGCAGGACCAGCCGGTCGGGATCGTTCAGACGGTTCTTGCGGGTCACGTGGACGGCTCCGGTACCGGCCGTCGACCTCAGCGTGACGACGGGCCGCACGGTACTGCGTGCCATGAGGGCCTCCTTCCCCTGGTCTCACACCCCGAGTCGATTGACTCGACCATGCCAGACAGCCCTGTCAACCACAGCGCCCGGCAGCGCATTCCCGGTGCTCAGCGCCCTCAACAAGATCATGCCCTCACCGACGGAGACGCGCGCCACGGGAAGCGGCGAACTCGAGGTGAGGGTCGTCCCCGGCGATTCCAAGGGATGCCTGCGGAGGGTGTGGGGTGGGCGGCTGCCGAAGCCACCGCGAGACGGCCAGGCGGCGGGCTGCCGGCCCTGGTTGTCGAGGTGGCAGCGGGCGGTCAGGCGTCAGGGTCGACTTCGGGGTGCGTGAACCGCACGGGCTTGCCCAGCGACCGGGCGTAGGCGAGTTCGGCTCGAGTGCTGTCTCCGATGTAGTCGCCGACTACGAGCACCTCATCAGCGAGCCGGATCTTCGCCCGGTGCAGATCGTCGAGTCGAACCTTCAGCGTCTCGGCCTCAACAGGATCGGACCAGAGTTCGTGCGGCGACTTCATGTCACAGCCCGGTTTGACGACGATCTTTCCGGCTTTGGTCTCCCGCAGATCGGCCTCGTTCATCTCGGTCATGAAGCGGGTGGAGCCGCAGATCACGACGATACGCGGGAGGCTCAACAGCTTCTTCGCGTCGGCGAGCTTCTCGAGCAGTTGCGTGTATGACACTGGTTGCTCCTGGGGGTGTGGTCCAAGGGGTGCCTGCGGAGACGAGAACGAGGGTGTCCAAGATCGTTTTGTGACGAACGACGTGGACACCCTCGCGACAGCACTCTAAGCGCCGACAGCCGACATGCTTAGGGAGCGCCCCGACCGGGCGCCGTGGTGCCCACCGGTCGGCTAGTCGTCAGCCCTCAGCATGCCCGTGGCCGGTGACACTCCATGTCGGTGTGACCCGTGAGTATCACGAATAGGTGGCGGCACCGCACATACTTTGGGAAGCCGAAAGCTCCACAGGGATGCCCGGCCAGGTCCACCCGCCTCTACGATCCGCAGGGTACGGCCCCTGCCGGGGATCGCCGCTCAGCCGCAGAGGCCGGTCCCGGCTCCGCAAGGCGCACGGGTCACGCCAAGGGCGGCCCATTCAGCCAGACCCAACTGCCGCTCCTGACCGCCTCGACGACATTCCTCGGGAAGGACATGATGAAGCTTCTCCTCACCGACTCCGGCGTCAAGAACGCGAGCATCCAGGGTGCGCTGGTCGACCTCCTGGGTAAGCCGATCGCCGAGTCCAGCGCTCTTTGCATCCCCACCGCGGGGTATGGGGCCCCCGACGCCGATCCGGGCGGGCCATGGCGATTCATCAGCGGACGGTCTCCCAGCCCCATGACGGGGCTGGGGTGGAAGTCGGTGGGCGTGTTGGAGCTCACCGCGCTGCCCAGCATCGACGAAGCGCGCTGGGTCTCCTGGGTCCAGGAGGCCGACGTCTTGCTGGTCAATGGCGGTGACGGGCTGTACCTGTGCCATTGGATGCGGGAGTCCGGGCTGGCTGATCTCCTTCCGTCGCTGCCCGACACGGTCTACGTGGGACTGAGCGCCGGAAGCATGGTGGTGACCCCCCGCATCGGGGAGGAATTCGTGGGCTGGAGGGCGCCCACCGGCGGCGACAGCACGCTGGGCGTCGTTGATTTTTCGATCTTCCCGCACCTGGATCATCCGGACTGTCCGGAAAACACCATGGCCGCGGCAGAGCGATGGGCGGCCAGGATCACGGGTCCGGCGTATGCGATTGACGAGCAGACCGCCATCAAGGTGGCCGACGGCGCCGTCGAAGTGGTCTCCGAGGGCCACTGGAAGCTGTTTTAGCACTTCCCTCTTGAACAGCGCGGTGCCATCGACGCGGGTGCTCGGGACTCGCGGCGGTCCGAGTGGGGGAAGTGCTGGTCCCTTCCACCTCCACCCGTCATGGGAACCCATCCTGCCGGAGCCGGGTGCCTGCTCCCTCAGCGGCCGGTGGCGGGGCTCAGAGTGCGTGCTTGCATGCGGCCGAGGACGGCACAGTCTTCGCCGTCCGCGACCGCACGGGCGGCGAAGGTCGGCGGCATTCTGATGGGATCGGCAGACGGTGGAGCGACGTTCACGTTCCACGTGACCGGTTCGGAGTCGGGGAGGCGCCCGCAGAGCGGGGGGAGCAGTTCCGTGAGCCGGGTCTGGTCGGGAGTCACGTGCCTGTTCGGCGCCTTGGGTTGACGCACCTGCACGCCTTCTGGCAGGTGCGGGGAACCGCCGATGGGTTCCGTGTCGCCAAAGGGCCTTACGGCTGCCTCAGCACCTCGAGCCCGGCCTGGTCCGTTTCCTCGGGTGTTCCGCCGAGGCGGTGGACCATGACCCAGCGACCGTCGTCCATTGCTCCGGCGAACAGCGAGGCGTCGCGCGTCGCGCCGTTGTGCCAGCGCAGGGAACCCGTCGTTTGCCAGGATGGCGCGGGATCCCCCAACCTGCGTTCCACCAGGAGTCGTACGACCAGTTCGGCGGCCGCGCGAGGGGTGGCCCACAGGCCGCCGGCGGGCAGGATCGCGCCGTGCATCGTCCACGGCCGACGGACCATTCCCATGCGGCCTCGGGCCAGAAGGCGCCTGCCCGGGTCCGGGGTTGCGGTCACCTCGGTGATGTCCAGCGGACGCAGGACGTACTCGGTCACCAATTCCTCGTAAGAGGTGCCGGCCGCAGCGGTCAGGGCTTCGCCGAGGATGGCGTAACCGAGGTTGGAGTACTCCTCATGCCGGCCGGGTGTGCGGGTGACGATGGTGTCGATACGGTTCAGCAGCTCGTGCACGGTACGACGGTCGAACGCCGCGTACGGGTCCCGGCGCGAGAGGCGAGGTGGCAGACGCGGAAGGCCGGACGTGTGCTGGGCCAGATGGAGCAGCGTGATCCCGGTTCCGGGAGTAGCGGGAAGCCACCGCTCCAGGGGATCGTCGAGCGTGAGCTTCCCGGCCTCGGCCATGCGGGTCAGCGCGGTGCCGGTGATGACCTTGGTGAACGAGCCGATTTCGACAAAGCGGTCCACTGCATGACCGTCGCTGACTGCGGGTGGAGCGGCGTTGCTCAGGACGCAGGTAGGAATGCGGCGCACGACGGGCCTTTCTTGAACGCGGATGGTCATCTCGGTTGGCTCAGGCATCCGAGGGGCGATGTTCACGTGCAGCAGCTCGGCGGCCAGCACAACCTTTTCATCCGGCGCACCGTCAAGCTGTCGACGCAGCTTGACCAGGAACGTGTCCGACGACTCGTCCGGACGGTCCACGAACCGAGCACGCAGGTCGGTGACCGTGGGCTCAGTCCACGCCTCCACGCGCGGCGCGAAGACGGGCACGGGACGGTAGTCCCCGTCCTCCGTCCGTGGGCGTGGCCGGCGTGTTCGAGGAAGGGGTGGGCCCCTACCGTCCGGCTTCGGCCCCCAGTTCCGCCAACCGGGTCAGGGCGGGCAGGGCCGCTGCGATCGCCTGTCGTTCCGCGGGCGTGAGCTGGGCGATCAGCGGGGTCAGGTGGCGGCCCCGGTCCTCCCGCCGGGACTGGCCGATCTTCCGGCCGCTGTCGGTCATGTGGACAAGGACGGCGCGTCCGTCCGTCGGGTCGGGGCGGCGTTCCACGAGGCCGTCGCGCTCGAGCCGGGTGACCAGCTGGGTGAGCCCCGGCTGGCTGATCTGCTCGGTCTTCGCGAGTTCGGTCAGCCGCTTCGGACCGCTGACGGCCAGTGTGTCCAGTACGGACAGTGTCGTGAACGACAGCTTCTGCACCGCGGGAAGCCGGATGTAGTAGCGATTGAAGTTCTCGATCGCTCTCGTGAGGTCTCCGACATCCAAGTCGGTGTTGCTGTCGGCACGCTGAGTAGGAGTCACCCTGGAAATGTATCGCAGACTTATATAAGCTCCTGATCGATTGCGTGCCGGCGCCTCGGCCAGGCGCACGGTTTGCATGGCACCTCGGCGCAACGGCGCGTCAATGGACCTGTAGAGCGCTAGGTGAGGAACACACCAATGACTGTGCGAATCGGCATCAACGGCTTCGGGCGCATCGGTCGCAACGTTTTCCGTGCTGCGGCCGCTCGGGCTTCGGAGCTGGAGATCGTCGCCGTCAACGACCTGGGCGACGTGCCCACGATGGCCCATCTGCTCGCCTATGACTCGATTCTGGGGCGCTTCCCCGAGGAGGTCGCCGCCGAGCCGGGCGCGATCCGCGTGGGTGACCGGACGATCAAGGTCCTCGCCGAGCGCGACCCCGGCGCCCTGCCCTGGGGTGACCTGGGGGTGGACATCGTGATCGAGTCCACCGGCATCTTCACCGACGCCGCGAAGGCGCGCTCACACGTCGAGGGCGGAGCGAAGAAGGTCATCATCGCCGCTCCGGCCAGCGGCGAGGACATCACGCTGGTGATGGGTGTCAACGACGGTGACTACGATCCCGAGCGCCACACCATCATCTCCAATGCCTCCTGCACCACCAACTGTCTCGGCGTACTGGCCAAGGTGCTGCACGACGCCATCGGCATCGACAGCGGCATGATGACCACGGTCCACGCCTACACGCAGGACCAGAACCTCCAGGACGCCCCGCACAAGGACCTGCGCCGCGCCCGGGCCGCGGCCATGAACATCGTGCCCACCTCCAGCGGCGCCGCCAAGGCCATCGGCCTCGTCCTGCCGGAACTCGCCGGCCGGCTGGACGCCTTCGCCCTGCGGGTGCCCGTCCCCACCGGCTCGGTCACCGACCTCACGGTCACGACCCGCCGCGGTACCACGGTGGACGAGGTGAAGGAGGCGTACGCGGCGGCGGCCTCGGGACCGTACAAGAGCCTGCTGTCCTACGTGGACGCCCCGTTGGTCAGCACCGACATCGTGGGCGACCCGGCCTCCTGTGTCTTCGACGCCGGGCTCACCCGGGTGTCCGGCCCGCAGGTCAAGGTCGTCGGCTGGTACGACAACGAGTGGGGTTACTCGAACCGGCTCATCGACCTCTCGCTTCTCATCGGGTCGACTCTGTAGGTTCTCGCCGACCCGGCGTCTGCACCACCCGCACGTCAGTGACGGTGTTCCGCCGAAGCGGCGGCCACCGCTTCGGCGCGCCCGTGAACCGGCGCGCAGCGCACCCGGCGTCACCGATGCCGTCGGCGTGCCCGGATGCCCGACGAATCCCACGCACGACGCCACGAGGACAGACTCCATGACGGAACTTCCGAGGTTACCGTTCGACAACCCAGACATAATCGGCATCGCGCCCCAGATGCTGGCGCTGCAGCGGGAGGGGCCGATCACCAGGGTGCGGACCCCTGGTGAGGATGCCTGGCTGGTCACCCGCTACGACGAGGTGAGGACTCTTCTCGCCGACCGCCGGCTCCGTCTCAGCAATCCCGACCCGGAGGGGCCGGCCAAGAGCGCGGCCAGGGCCTTCATGGTCGCGCTGATGGCCGGGGACGACCACGAGACCGAGCCCGCCAGGCATGCGCAGATGCGTTCGCTGCTCGTGCCCCGGTTCACCACGCGCCGTATGCGCCTGATGAAGACCCGGATCGAGCACCACGTGGACGAGCTGCTCGACCAGTTGGCCGCCAGTGCCCCGCCGGTCGACCTGCACCGCGCGCTGTCGTTTCCGCTGCCGACCATGGTGGTCTGCGATCTGCTCGGCGTCCCGTTGGCCGACCGGGAGCGGTTCGGGCAGTGGGCGAGAGGCACCTTCGACCAGAGCGACAACCAGCATTCTGCGAACACCTTTCAGCAGGTCGTCGACTACATGATGGAACTGGTGGCACGCAAGCGGATCGAGCCGGGCGACGACATCCTGTCCGAGCTGATAGCCGAGACGGACGGTGCGCTGTCCGACGCGGAAATCGCCCAATTGGGCAATGCCGTGCTGCTGTTCGGCTACGAGACCACCATCGTGCGTATCGACCTGGGCACCCTGTTGCTGCTGCGCAATCCGGACCAGCGTGCCCTGCTGGTCCAGAATCCCGAACTCGCGCCGGCCGCGGTCGAGGAGATCCTGCGCCTGGGCGTCGGCGGCAAGGGATCCAACGCGCTGATACCCCGCTACGCGCACGGCGACATCACCGTCGGCAAGACGGTGATCCGGACCGGAGAGGCCGTGATGCTGGCCATCGGCGCGGCCAACTACGACGGCCGGGCGTTCCCCGACGGCGATCTGTTCGACCTGGCCCGGGTCAAGCCCAAGTCGCACCTGGCGTTCGGGCACGGCGCCCGGCACTGCATCGGCCGAACGCTGGCCCGGATCGAGCTGACCGCGGTGTTCGAGCGGCTGTTCCGCAGACTGCCCGACCTGCGGCTCGCGGTACCCGAGGAGTCGGTGCACTGGCAGGAGCACCGGATCACCGGCGGGTTCGATGAAATTCCCGTCACCTTCTGAGTGGCGTCGCGCGAGCGAAAGCACAGCCATCCACCGTTCATTGTCATAGACGGCACATACCGCAAGCTCGAAACCCTCGGCACGCCCGGATGTTTGACGCTCCTTCCCCCACGCACAGACGTCACGAGGACAAGGAACCATGCCGGACACTTTCAGCGACTACGTCGACTGCACGCCTCTTCTCGACGACCGTGATGCCCTCGACCGGTTCTACGACGAGCACGGCTACCTCTATCTGCGCGGCGCCCTGGACCGTGAACTCGTGGCGACCGCCGCCGAGCAGATGCTCGAGGGCCTGATCGCACTCGGCCACGCCGCCCCCGGCACCACGCTCGACACCCTCACCATAGAGTCCTACGAGGCGGTCGACGAAGTGGCGATGCACGACTACGTCAGGTACGACGACCTGTGGAACCACCCCACGACCCTGAAGGTCTGGGAGAAGGTCTTCGGCGAGCCCGTCTTCGTCTTCAAGTCGACGACGATCCGCTACTACCCCTCAGCCCCGGGGTCCGCGGAGCCGAGCTTCCTGACGCCGCTGCACCAGGACGGCTTCTACATCGGCCCGAACAAGGACTTCCGCACCGCCTGGATACCGCTGCTCCCGACGACCCGCGGCATAGGCGGCGTCGCCGTCGCCGACGGCAGCCACAAGAAGGGCCCGCGCGAGCACGTCGTCACCGAGAACTTCCGCCGCTTCGGCCACGCCGTGCGCGGTATCCCGCCGGAGGAGTTCGGCGCGGACGAGCAGCTGCTGTTCTCGCCCATGGAACCGGGCGACGTGATCCTCTTCCACGCCTTCATGTGCCACAAGTCCATCCCGAACGTCTCGGTGGACCCGGCCGGCATGCGGATGTCGATGGACACGCGCATCCAGCCCGCCTCCTCGCACCGGGGGTTCAACGCCCTGACCCCCTGGCCGGAGTCCGCGAAGGACGCCTCCAAGGGGATCATGTCGAAGATCACCGGCACTCCCACCACCACCGAGTGACGTCACCACCTCGCACCCGCCTCAACCGTCCCCCCACAAGCGCCAGGGTAGGCAGCGCATGACGAAACGCGAGGGTCTCCCCCCTCTGACGGGGCCCAACGCGACACAGGAGCCCTCGGCCGGCACGGAACCGGTCGCCGCGGGGCTCAGTGGCATCGCCCTCGTGGTGGTGCTCACCGGATACGCCCTGTCCATCGTGGACGCCTCCATCGTCAATGTGGCGCTGTCCTCGATCAGTGACGACCTCCACGGCGGCGCCGCCGCACTGGAGCTGGTGGTGTCCGGCTACGGCCTCACGTACGCCCTCGGCCTGGTGCTGGGCGGACGGCTCGGCGACGCCTTCGGCAGACGGCGCCTGTACGCCTGCGGGCTCGCTGCGTTCACCGTCACCTCGGCGCTGTGCGGGCTCGCACCGACCATCGAGTTCCTCGTCACGGCCCGGCTGCTGCAGGGCGCCGCCGCCGCCATGCTCGTACCGCAGGTGCTGGCGACGATCCAGGCGGTCACCAAGGGGCAGGCGCGCGCCCGTGCGATCGGCATGTACGGCGCCACCGCGGCCCTCGGCATGGTCATCGGGCAGATCCTGGGCGGGCTGCTGGTCTCGCTGGACGTCGCCGGGATCGGCTGGCGGTCGGTCTTCGCGATCAATGTGCCGATCGGAGTGGCCGCGCTGCTGGCCGTCCGGCGCGTCCCGGCGTCCAGGGCCGACGCGAAGCCGGGCTTCGACCCGGTGGGCACCGTGCTGTTCGGTGTCACCATGGTCTGTGTCCTGGCCGTGGTCGTTGCGGGTCCCGACCTGGGCTGGCCGCTGTGGCTGTGGTCGCTGCTCGCGGTCGCCGCGGTGGGTGCGCTGGCGCTGGTGCGGGTCGAACGCGGGCTGGAGGCGCGGGGCGGCTCACCGCTGCTGCCCCCGTCGGTGCTGTCCCGTCCGGGGATGCGCAGAGGGCTGGCGGCGATGGTGCCGTTCTCGGCCGGCTTCGGCGCCTTCCTGTTCGTCTACGCGCTGGTCGCGCAGGGTCACTTCGGCTTGGACGGGCTCTCCTCCGGCGGAGTGCTGGTGCCGTTCGCCGCGGCGTTCTTCGTGGTGACGCTGTTCACCCCGAGGATCGCGGCGGCCCTGGGCGGCCGGATCGTCACCCTGGGCGCCGTCGTCCAGTGCGCGGGCCTGCTGCTGCTGGCGCTGGTGATCGGGCTGGGCTGGCCGCATCCCTCCCTGGCGCTCGTGCTCGTCGGGATCGGCCTCTTCGGGGTGGGCGCCGCACTGACCGGACCGACGCTGTTCCGGATGATCCTCGCCGACGTGCCGCCCGCGCAGGCCGGCATGGGCAGCGGTGTGCTGGTGACCAGCCAGCAGATGGCGACCGCGTTGGGCGCGACCGTCGGCGGAACCCTCTATGTCTCGCTGTCCGGTTGGCTGTCGACGGTGTCGGCGGCCGTGCTCGTCGTCGCCCTGTTGGTTTGCTTCGCGGTGACCGTGCTCGTGATCAGCCTGAAGCTCCCCGACCCCAGGTGACCCTCGCGCCCGTCGAACGGTGCGATCTGATCCAGACCTTCTCGTCGGCAAGGGCGCGCCGTCCTTCGGCGTTCCCGCGCGCAGAAGCGGAGACAGCCAAGTGCAGCTACAGACAAGGGCCGTTGTGGTCACGGGCGCGGCCAGCGGTATCGGCCTCGCCCTCAGCGCCCGCTTCGCACGGTCCGGTGCCGGCGTGGTCATGGCGGACGTCGAAGGCGACGCGCTGCACCGCAGGGCCGCCGAACTCACCGCACAGGGCGCTCGGGTCACCGCCGTGACCGCGGACCTGACCGATCCGGACGCCGTCGAACGGCTCGCGGAAACGGCGTTCGACGTGCTCGGCGACGTCGACGTGGTGTGCAACAACTCCGGGGTCCTCGGCCCCGTGGGACAGCCTCTGTGGGAGGTGCCGTTGGAGCGGATGCGGCAGGTGTTCGAGGCGAACCACTGGGCGCACGTCCTGGTGGCCCGCGCCTTCGTCCCCCGGCTGCTGGAGCGCGGCCGGCCCGCCCATCTCGTCCACACCGCCTCGATGTCCGCCTTCGTCGTGGGCGCGGGCAGCGCCGCCTACGCCGCCTCCAAGCACGCCGATCTCGCCGTCGCCCGCAGTCTGCGCGCCGATCTGCGGGGCACCGGGATCCGGGTGTCGGTGCTGTGTCCCGGCCGGGTCGACACCCCCATGGTCCAGGGCCTGACAGCCCCGCGCGGCGCGGGCGGTGACACCTCGGTGAGCGCCGAGGACGTCGCCTCAGTCGTGTGGGAGGCCCTCGGCTCCGACCGCTTCTATCTGTTCAGCAACTCCGACGCCCCGTCGCGGCTGCGCGATCAGTTCGACGACGTATGGCGTCATGTTTCCCTTCCGCCCCCTTCCCCCGAGGAGGAGCTGTGGCCCGCGCCGAAAGCGATGACCGTAGCGATGGATCACTGAGCATCGACCTGGAAGCGGTGAGGGAGAAATACCGGCAGGAACGCGACAAGCGCGGCGTCGGTCGCACCTACCAGTTCGCGCGCGGTGACTTCAGCCGCTACGCGCGGGACCCCTACACCGAGCGGCGGGAGCGCGAACCGCTCTCCGACGAGGTGGACATAGCCGTCGTCGGCGCCGGCATCGGCGGCCTGCTCACCGGCGCCCATTTACGCAAGGAGACCGGCCTGGAGCGCATCCGGCTGATCGACGAGGCCGGCGACGTCGGCGGCACCTGGTACTGGAACCGCTTCCCCGGCGTCCGGTGCGACGTCGAGAGCTACATCTACATGCCGCTGCTCGAAGAGATCGGCACGATACCCACCGAGAAGTACGCCACCGGCCCCGAGATCTTCGCCCACCTCCAGCAGATCGCCCACAAGTACGACCTCTACCGCGACGCCCTCTTCCAGACCACCGTCACCGAGCTGCGCTGGGACGAGGCCGCCGGGAGGTGGCTGGTGAGCACCGACCGCGGCGATCTGATCCGGGCCCGGTACGTGGCCATGTCGATCGGTCTGATGCACCGCCCCAAACTCCCCGGGCTGCCGGGTCTGGAGACGTTCGCCGGGCACTCCTTCCACACCAGCCGCTGGGACTTCGACTACACCGGCGGTGACAGCACCGGCGGCCTGACCAGGCTGAAGGACAAGAAGGTCGGCGTCATCGGCACCGGCTCGACGACCATCCAGCTCGCCCCGCACCTCGCCGAGTGGGCCGAGCAGCTCGTCGTCTTCCAGCGCACCCCGGCCGCGGTCGACGTGCGCGGCAACCGGCCCACCCCGGCCGACTGGGCGGACAGCCTCGAGGCGGGCTGGCAGCAGCGCCGGATGGAGAACTTCCACGCGCTGACCTCCGGTGTCCCGCAGGACGAGGACCTGGTCCAGGACCGCTGGACGCAGACCACGGCCAAGCTGGCCGCCGCGATCCTGCCCACCGGCGACACCGGGGGCGACCCGAAGGAGCGGGCGCTCGCGGCCGAGCGGGCGGACTTCCTCAAGATGGAGGAGCTGCGCGCCCGCATCGACAGCGTCGTCATGGACCCCGCGACCGCCGCCGCCCTCAAGCCGTACTACCGCGTGTACTGCAAGCGGCCCTGCTTCCACGACGGCTACCTCCAGACCTTCAACCGGCCCAACGTGACCCTGGTCGACACCCAGGGGCAGGGCGTGGAGCGGCTCACCCCGGCCGGTGTGGTCGCGAACGGCCGGGAGTACCCGGTCGACTGCCTGGTCTTCGCCACCGGCTACGAGCACGAGTTCGCCGTCCCGTACACGGACCGCGCCGGGTACGACATCGTCGGCCGGGACGGTGTGAAGCTGTCGGAGAAGTGGGCCGACGGGGCGCACACCCTGCACGGACTCCAGGTGAACGGTTTCCCCAACTGCTTCATCCTGTCGAAGGTCCAGGCCGGCAGGCACGTCAACATCGCCTACATGCTGGGCGAGCAGACCCGGCATCTCGCACACATCGTCAAGTGCGTCGAGGAGCGCGGCCACCGGGTCGTGGAGGCCTCCGAGGCCGGCGAGAAGGAATGGGTCGAGGAGATCCTCCGGCTCGCCAGCAACGACCTCGACTTCCTGGAGAACTGCACGCCCGGTCTCTACAACAACGAGGGCGACCCGAGCGGACTGCCCCTGCTCAACTCCAGCTACGGCGGCGGCTCGGTGGAGTTCGTGAACATCCTCAGGCGCTGGCGGGAGGCGGGCGACCTCGCCGGCCTCGAACTGCGCTGACCAACCCCACCCTTCTGCGAAAGGAGGCAACGCCCATGGACATAACGCCGATACCCGGCGCCGCTCTGGGCGCCGTCGTGCACGGCGCCCAGGTCGGCGGCGACATGGACGACACCCAGGTGGAGGAGATCTGGGCGGCGCTCGACGCGCATCTCGTCCTCGCCTTCCGCGGCCACGAGACCCCCTCCTACGAGGAGTTCCTGGCCTTCGGCCGCCGCTTCGGGTACATCCCGAAGACCGGTCTGACCAGCGGCGCCCACCCCGACCACAACGAGATCCTGATCGTCTCCAACCTGGTGGAGGACGGCCGCAAGATCGGCGTCGGCGACGCCGACTGGATGGGCTGGCACACCGACTACTCCTTCCGCCCCCGCGTCTCCCAGATCGGGTTCCTGGAGGCCGTGGAAGTGCCGTCCTCCGGCGGCGGGGAGACCCTCTTCACCGACATGTACGCCCTGTACGAGTCGCTGCCGCCCGAGGAGCGCCGGCTCCTGCACTCCTACCGGGTCCGCCACGCCCTGCGCACCGGGTACGAGGAGACCATCGAGGAAGAGCTCCAGGGCGAGGTGTCCCTCGGCGAGGGCACCGAACAGATCCAGCCCGAGGACGGCACCTCCACCATCCACCCCCTCATCGCCCGCAATCCGCGCACCGGCCGCCAGTCGGTCTACATCAGCACCCTGAACACCAAGCGGATCGTGGACCTCTCCCCCGACGACAGCCGCAAGCTGCTAGACGAGTTGCTGGCGCACGCGGGCAAGCCCCAGTACACCTACGCCCACACCTGGCGGCCCGGGGACATCGTCATGTGGGACCAGCTCGGCACCGTCCACGCCAAGCAGGCCTTCGCCCCGGCCGAACGGCGCATCATGCGCCAGGTCGTCAGTATCTTCGACGACCCGACCGCGCCCTGGCGGGCGGAGGTCGCCGCATGAGCACCGCCCCCGCCTGCCTCAGCCACAGCCGGGTCACGATCACCCCGGCGCTGCGCGCCGCCGTCGACCGGCTCGACCACCGTTCACGTCACCAGGCGGCCTACCACTTCGGCTGGACCACCGCCGGCGGCGCGCCCACCACGGCCGACGCCGGCAAGGCCGTACGGCCGGCGCTCGCGCTGCTGTCGGCCGAGGCGGTCGGCGCACCGCCGGAGGTCGCCCTGCCCGGCGCGGTCGCCGTGGAGCTCGTGCACAACTTCTCCCTGGTGCACGACGATCTGATGGACGGCGACGAGGAGCGCCGCCACCGGCGCACGGTGTGGAAGCTGTGGGGTCCCTCCAGCGCCATCCTGACCGGTGACGCGATGCTGGCGCTCGCCCAGGAGGTGCTGCTGGACACCGGGCTGCCGACGGCGGCGCCCGCCGCCCGGCTGCTGGCGCGCACCACCCGGCACCTGATCCGCGGCCAGGTCCAGGACCTGTCCTTCGAACAGCGCTCGCACGTCACGGTCGAGGAGTGCGTCGACATGGCCGCCGGCAAGACCGGCGCGCTGCTGTCGGCGAGCGCCGCGATCGGCGCCGTCCTCGCCGGGGCGCCGGAGGCGACGGTGGAGGCGCTGGCGCTCTACGGCGACCAGGTCGGCATCGCCTTCCAGCTCGTCGACGACGTTCTCGGCATCTGGGGCGACCCGGCCGTCACCGGCAAGCCGGTCCACTCCGATCTGCGCTCCCGCAAGAAGTCCCTGCCGGTGAGCCACGCACTGAACCAGGACGGCCCGCTCAGCGGCGAGCTGGCCGCCTGGCTCACGACCTCCGGCGAACTGGACGAGGAGGAACTGCGGCGCGTGGCGGGCCTGATCGAGGGCGCCGGCGGCCGGGACTGGGCGCTGGCCGAGGCCGCCCGGCGGATGGCGCTGGCCGAGGACGCGCTGCGCGGTGTCGAGCTGGACGCCGGCGCGCGGGACGAACTCCTCGCGCTCGGGCGGTTCGTCGTCGACCGCGAGGTCTGAGACCGGGCCGGCCCCTGTGCCTCCATCCCCCCGACCGACCTTCTGATCAGCGCAGAACTCCCGCCAGGGCGCCACCACGCCCGCTGCTGCTCCGAACCCACTCCTAAGGATTCCCCCCATGCCCCAGGACGTCGACTTCCACATACCCCTGCCGGGCCGGCAGAGCCCGGATCACGCCCGCGCCGACGCCGAACAGCTCGAGTGGCCGCGCTCGCTCGGGCTGATCAAGTCCGAGGCGGCGGCCGAGCGCCATCTGCGCGGCGGCTACGCCGACCTGGCCTCCCGCTTCTACCCCCACGCCACCGGTGCCGACCTGGACCTGGGGGTCGACCTGATGTCGTGGTTCTTCCTCTTCGACGACCTCTTCGACGGACCGCGCGGCGAGAACCCGGAGGAGACCAAACAGCTCACCGACGCGGTCGCGGCGGCGCTGGACGGTCCCCTCCCCGACACCGCGCCCCCCATCGCCCACGGCTTCGCCGACATCTGGCGGCGTACCAGCGAGGGCATGACACCCGCCTGGTGCGCGCGCAGCGCCCGGCACTGGCGCAGCTACTTCGACGGCTACGTCGACGAGGCGGAGAGCCGCTTCTGGGACACGCCGTACGACTCCGCCGCCCAGTACCTGGCCGTGCGCCGGCAGACCATCGGGGTGCAGCCGACGGTCGACCTCGCCGAGCGCGCGGGCCGCTTCGAGGTGCCGCACCGGGTCTTCGACAGCGCCGTGCTCTCCGCGATGCTCCAGATCGCCGTCGACGTCAATCTGCTGCTCAACGACATCGCCTCGCTGGAGAAGGAAGAGGCCCGCGGCGAGCAGAACAACATGGTCATGATCCTGCGCCGGGAGCACGGCTGGTCCAAGGACCGCAGCGTCGCCCACATCCAGAGCGAGGTGCGGGTCCGCCTGGAGCAGTACCTCCTGCTGGAGTCCTGCCTGCCGCAGGTCGGCGACATATACGGGCTCGACGCCGCCGAGCGCGAGGCCCTGGAGCGCTACCGCGACAACGCCGTGCGCACCGTGATCCGCGGTTCCTACGACTGGCACCGTTCCTCGGGCCGCTACGACGCCGAGTTCGCGCTCGCCGCCGGCGCCCAGGGCTACCTGGAGGAGCTCGGCAGCACCGCCCGCTAGCAGCACCGCCCACCAGCAACGTGCGCCCGCGCCCGGCTGTCGCGGCGGCACGGCTCTGGGCGGTCCGGAACGGCTGTCAACAGATCAGTAGAGACGGGAAGTTGAGAATCGAATGAGCGAGCAGACCACCTTCTCGGCGGGTGCGGCGCCCGGGGCGCTCCCCGTCGTGGGACACGCCCTCCAGATGATGCGTCACCCCGTGAACTTCATGACCTCGCTGTCCGCCCACGGCGACCTGGTCGAGATCAGGATCGGCCCCACCAAGGCCTACGTCCCGACCCACCCGGAACTGCTGCGGCACGTCCTGACCAACGACCGCGTCTTCGACAAGGGCGGCGTCTTCTACGACCGCGCCCGTGACATCGCCGGCAACGGCCTGGTCACCTGCCCGTTCGCCGACCACCGCCGCCAGCGCCGGCTGATGCAGTCGGCGTTCACCCGCGGTCAGCTCAAGCGGTACGCCGAGGCCATGCACGCCGAGATCGAGGACACGGCGTCGCGCTGGCAGGACGGCATGGTCGTCGACGCCTTCCAGGAGATGTACGGCATGGCCCTGCGCACGGTCGGCCGCACCCTGTACTCCACACCCGTCAGTCCCGAGCTGGCGGCCCAGGTGGAACGTTCCTTCGACGTCGTGCTCAACGGTCTGTTCCGGCAGATGTTCCTGCCGGCCTCGATCCGCCGGCTGCCGCTGCCCTCCCAGCGCCGGTACCGGAGCAACCTGGACTTCCTGCACGAGACCACCCAGCAGCTCATCGACGACTACCGCAGCTCCGACACCGAGCACGACGACCTGCTCGCCGCCCTGATCGCCTCCCGCGACGACGACGGCGGCCGGCTCGGCGACACGGAGATCCACGATCAGGTCATCACCGTCATGGCGGCCGGCACCGAGACCGTCGCCGGCACTCTCACCTGGGTCTTCTACCTCCTCTCCCAGCACCCGGAGATCGAGGCCGCGCTCTACGACGAGATCGACACCGTCCTCGACGGCCGCGCCCCCGAGTGGGACGACCTGCCGAACCTCTCCCTGACCGACCGGATCATCTCCGAGACGCTGCGACTGCACCCGCCGGCCTGGCTGTTCACCCGTCTCACCACCGCCCCGGCCGAACTCGCCGGCCGCCGGCTGCCCTCCGGCTCGACCGTCGTCTTCAGCCCCGCCGCGGTCGCCCAGTACGAGGACGCCTTCGACAACCCCAAGAAGTTCGATCCCGACCGCTGGCTCCCGGACCGTGTCGCGCCGGCCTCCCGCCACGCCTACGTGCCGTTCGGCACCGGCGCCCGCAAGTGCATCGGCGACCTCTACGCACGCACCGAGGCCACCCTGGGGCTCGCCACCATCCTCGGCCGCTGGCGGGTCACGTGCGAGCCCGGCATGGACATCCGCCCGGTCCCGCTGGCCACCGTCTACCACCCGCGCCGGTTGCGCCTGAGGCTGGACGCGCGCACCCCGCGCCGGACGACCTCCGCAGTCCCCGCACCGGCCGGGGGCGACGCGGCATGAGCGAAGGGAACGTCCTCCTGGCCCAGCCGCGCGGCTTCTGCGCGGGCGTACGGCGCGCCATCGGCATCGTCGAGCGGGCGCTGGACCTGCACGGGGCGCCGGTGTACGTGCGCAAGGAGATCGTGCACAACCACTACATCGTCTCGGAGCTGGAAAAGCGCGGCGCGGTCTTCGTGGACAGCGAGGAGGAGGTCCCGAAGGGGGCGGTCTGCGTGTTCTCCGCTCACGGCGTCTCCCCCGGCGTGCGCTCCGCCGCCGCCGGCCGGCAGCTCGAAGTCATCGACGCCACCTGCCCGCTGGTCTCCAAGGTCCACAGCGAAGCGGTGCGCTTCGCCCGCGACGGGCGCACCATCCTCCTGGTCGGGCACGAGGGCCACGAGGAGGTCGAGGGGGTCCTCGGCGAGGCACCCGACCGGATCGTCGTCATCGAGACCGAGGACGACGTACCGCGCCTCGGCCTGCCCGACGACACCCCGGTCGCCGTCCTCACCCAGACCACCCTCTCGTTCGACGAGACCGAGCGCGTCGTCGAGGCCCTGCGCGCCCGCTTCACCGATCTGATCACCCCCGGCGACGACATCTGCTACGCCAGCCAGAACCGGCAGAACGCCGTCAAGGACCTCGCACGCGACAACGACCTGGTCCTGATCGTCGGCTCGGACAACTCCAGCAACTCGCTGCGCATGGTCGAGGTGGCCCGCGACCACGGCGCCGTGGCCCATCTGGTGCCCGACGAACGGCACCTCGAAGCGGCCTGGCTGAAGGACGTGTCGTCGGTCGGGATCAGTGCCGGGGCCAGTGCCCCGGAGATCCTCGTCGACGGGCTCGTCGCCCGGCTCGCCGAACTCGGCTTCGACGAGGTCGAGCTCCAGCGGGGCATCGCCGAGGACGTCGTGTTCTCCATGCCCGGCCGGCTGGCCGACCCGGTCACCGGCCGCGTCCCGAGGACACCCCTGGCCGGCGAGGTCTCGCCCACGCCGGGTGGGGTGCGATGAATCCGCCCCCGGAGAAGGAGAGTTGCGCCATGCCAGACCTGGAGGGGATCCGGGGGCCGGAGGACCTGCGCGCGCTGTCCCCGCAGGCGGCCCGCGAACTGGCACCGCGGATCAGGCGGCTCCTGGTGGACACCTGCACCGCCAACGGCGGCCACCTCGGCCCCAACCTCGGGGTCGTCGAACTGTCCATCGCCCTGCACCGCGTGTTCGACTCCCCCCGCGACAAGATCCTCTGGGACACCGGCCACCAGGCCTACGTGCACAAGATCCTCACCGGCCGCGCGGAAGCGCTCGCCACGCTGCGCCGCACCGGCGGCATGTCGGGCTACCCCTGCCGCACCGAGTCCGAGCACGACGTCATCGAGAACTCGCACGCCTCGACCTCCCTGTCCTGGGCGGACGGCCTCGCCCGCGCCAACGCCCTGCTCGGGCGGAGCGACCGCGCCGTGGTCGCCGTGCTCGGTGACGGCGCGCTCACCGGGGGCATGGCCTGGGAGGCGCTCAACAACATCGGGGCGGCCCCCGAACGCCCCGTCGTCGTGGTCCTCAACGACAACGGGCGCTCCTACGCCCCCACCGCCGGCGCCGTCGCCGGGCACCTCGCCGACCTGCGCGCGGGCGATGCCCCGCAAGCCCTGTTCGAGAACCTGGGGCTCGCCTACGTCGGCCCGGTCGACGGCCATGACATCGAGGCCGTGGAGACGGCGCTGCGCGAGGCCGTCGACCTGCGGAGGCCCGTGGTGGTGCACTGCGTCACCGAGAAGGGCCGCGGCCACCTCCCCGCCGAACAGGACGACACGGACCGCTTCCACGCCGTGCGCGCCGCCTCCGCCCGGAACCCGGAGGGCGCACCCAGCTGGACGTCCGTGTTCGGCAGCGAGCTGGCCGACCTCGCCGCGGAACGGCAGGACGTGGTCGCCGTCACCGCGGCCATGCTCGACCCGACCGGGCTCGGCGAGTTCGCCCGCCGTCACCCCGAGCGGGTCATCGACGTCGGCATCGCCGAACAGCACGCCGTGACCGCAGCCGCGGGGCTGGCCCTGGGCGGGCTGCACCCGGTCGTCGCGCTGTACTCCACCTTCCTCAACCGGGCCTTCGACCAGCTCCTGATGGACGTGGCCCTGCACCGCGCCCCGGTCACCTTCGTCCTGGACCGCGCCGGGGTGACCGGTGACGACGGCCCCTCGCACAACGGCATGTGGGACCTGTCGCTGCTGAATCTGGTGCCCGGCCTCCGGCTGGCCGCCCCACGCGACGCCGCCACCCTGCGCCGCGCCCTGCGGGAGGCCGTGGCCTGCGACGACGGCCCAACCGCCCTGCGCTTCCCCAAGGGCTCCAGCGGGGCGGACATCCCGGCCGTGGACGTCTGCGCCGAGCTGGACGTCCTGCACCGCGGCGAGCGTCCCGACATTCTCCTGGTCTCCGTCGGCGCCATGGCCGCGACCTGCGTCGAGGTCGCCGAACGCCTGGCCGAGCGGGGCGTCGGCGTCACCGTCGTGGACCCGCGCTGGATCAAGCCTGTGCCGCCCGGGCTGACCGGGCTCGCCCTCGATCACCTGCTGGTCGCCACGGTCGAGGACAGCGGCCGGGTCGGCGGCGTCGGGGCACGCGTCGCCCAGGCGCTGAGCGACGCCAGGCCGGGCCTGGCGGTGCACGTCTTCGGTATCCCGCAGCGCTTCCTCGACCACGGCTCACGGGCCGAGATCCTGGAGGCCTCCGGCCTCACCCCTCGCCATCTCACCCTCGCGCTGCTGGAGGCCCTGCCGCCGGGATGGCAGGGCCGGCGGGGAGCCACCGCGTCCCTCGCCGTCGGCTGACACCGGCCACCCCGGCGGGTGGCCGGCGCCCATCGCACCCTGGCGACCTCGCCGCCGCGTCCTTCTCCAGCCTCCAAGCCGTCAACGGCCCACAGTCATCAGCCACAACCCGGTCCGCTTGGACCGGCCGACCATCTTGGGGAACTGTCATGCCTGTCGCTCTCGGAGTGCCGACGGTGCCGCCGAGGCTGGCCTCACGACGTACCAGCCGTCAGATCCACGTAGGGTCCGTAGCCGTGGGCGGGGACGCCCCGGTCTCGGTCCAGTCGATGACCACGACCCGTACGTCCGACGTGGGCGCGACCCTCCAGCAGATCGCCGAGCTGACCGCGTCCGGCTGCCAGATCGT
>NZ_JBVIYV010000013.1:0-204526 GCF_055592265.1 Streptomyces sp. NPDC041129
CGCAGGTTCTGCCAGAACTCGTCGAGATCGGCCGCCTCCGGATACCGGCCGCTGACCCCGATGATCGCGATGTCACCGTCACGCACGGGTGCCGGTTCCGGGTCGGTCACGGCCGCGACGGCAGTCGTCCGCCGGGGAGCCGTGTCCGGCAGGAGACGGGTCGAAAGACCGGTCAGCTCCACACACACCCGGCCGTGCTCGTCGAGGACGGTGACGTCGAGGCGGGCCGTGCCGTCGCCGGTGTCCGAGCCGGGCTGGTGCCGGATCCACGCGTACGCCGTGGTGGCGGTGGCGGCGACGGGCTGCGCGCGGTCCAGGGCGAACGGCAGGGCGAGCCCGGCGGACCGGCCGCCGGCCGCCTGGTCCAGCCACAGGCCGAGGGTGGCCTGGAGGGCGCCGTCGAGGATGCTCGGGTGCATCAGCGCGCCGGCGCCGAGCGGTTCCGCCTCGGCCGGCAGCCGCAGCTCGGCCAGTACCTGGGGCCGCCCCTCGGCATCGGTGCCGGTGCGCAGCCCGGTCACGGAACGCTGGGAGGGGCCGTAGGCCATGCCCATGCGGTCGTACAGCCCGTACAGCCGCTCGGCCGGGTGGAAGGTGTCGGCGCAGGCCGCGCGCAGTTCGCCGAGGAGCGGCGTCCGGCCGGCGCGGTCGGGGCCGACGGCCGCGCGGCCCTGGCCGCAGAGTGTGCTCTCGCCGTTCTCGCCGACGCTCTCGATCTCGTAGGCGCAGCCGCCCGCCGCGGAGGTGCGCACCCTGACCCGCAGTATGAGCCCGTCGGGGCCGCAGACGGCAGGCCGCAGCCACACCACGTCGGTGAGCCGGACGGTGGCCGCGTCGCCGTGTCCCAGCGCCCGGGCGACCGCCACCCGCGCCATCTCCAGGTGGGCGACACCGGGCAGGATCCGGTCGCCGTGCACCTGGTGGTCCCGCAGGAACGGCTCGTCGCCGGTGAAACGGGTTTCGTACGTCGTCACGTCCCCGTCGACCTCACCGGCGGTCCCGCGGAGCAGCGCGTGTGACACCGGTTCGGCTGCCGCCGCCGGGGTGCGGTGCTCGGGTGTCAGGTGCGCCGCGAGGGCGTTCAGGGTGCGGTGCTCGCGGAGGACCGCCGGGGCGAGGGTCAGCCCCAGGCGCGCGCCGACGCGGTCGGCGAGGCGGGCGAGTCCGGTGACGTCCAGCCCGAACTCGGTCAGCTCGGCGTCCGCGTGCACATCGGCGGCGTCGACGCCGAGGAGGGCGGCCACTTCGTCGGTGAGGGCGGCCCGGATGCCGCCGGGCACGTCGTGACCCGCGGCTGCGATCGGCACCGCCGCGGTGGCCGGGGAGGACGGCAGGTCGGGTACGGCGGGCGCGACGGCTTCCGCCGTGGCGGAGGCCGAAGTGACGGTGGCCCCCGGAACTAGGCCCGACGAAGCGGGCGTCGCCGGCGCCGGGACGGACGCCTCCGCTGCGGTCCCGGTGACCGGAGTGCCCGCGGGAACCTGCGTCTCCAGCCACTCCGCCAGCTCAGCGATCGTCCGGTACTCGAACATCACCGTCGGCGACAACTCCACCGACAGCCGCTCCTCCAACTCCGCCACCAACGACAGCAGATCCGCCGACGCCAACCCCAACTCGTAATAACCCGAGCCGACATCGACCCCGTCGACGGCCACCCCCAGACGTGCCGCCACCGCCCCCCGCACCACACCCACCAGACCACCCGGCGACTCGGCAGGCGCCGCCGGAGCGGGCGTCGCCGGGACGGACACCTCCGCTGCGGTCCCGGTGACCGGAGTGCCCGCGGGAACCTGCGTCTCCAGCCACTCCGCCAGCTCAGCGATCGTCCGGTACTCGAACATCACCGTCGGCGACAACTCCACCGACAGCCGCTCCTCCAACTCCGCCACCAACGACAGCAGATCCGCCGACGCCAACCCCAACTCGTAATAACCCGAGCCGACATCGACCCCGTCGACGGCCACCCCCAGACGTGCCGCCACCGCCCCTCGCACCACACCCACCAGACCACCCGGCGACACGGCAGGCGCCGCCGGAGCGGCAGGGAGCGGACCGGCAGGTGCGGGGGCGTCCCCGCGTACGTCCAGGGCGGCCGCGGCGTGGATCCGCTTGGCGACGAACCGGCCGACCTCGGCCACCTTCGCGCCCTCGGCGTCGTAGAACTCCACGACCAGCCGGATCAGTTCATCGTCCCGGCGAACGGAGTCGGCGGGGACGCGGACGTAGCAGCGCCCGCCGAGCGATCCGGCGGCGCGGAACTGTTCGAACATCAGCGGCAGGTACAGGCCGGGGCCGTCGTTGTCGCCGTGCAGCATGCCGAGGGCGACGCCACCGCCCAGCAGGCCGGCCTCGAAGAGCGCGGGGTGGAAGAGGAACCCGGCGACGGACCCCTGGTGCTCGGGGGCGAGTTCGAGTTCGGCGACCCAGTCGCCGGTGCGGTGGTGGACCACTCCCCGGAGCTTCATCAGTCCCGAGTGGTGCAGGTCGTACTCGCGGCACCAGGTGTAGATCTCGTCGAGCGTGGTGCGCCGGGTGGCGCCCTCGACGGGCAGCGCCAGCCGTTCACCGAAGGTGACGCGTGGCCGGCGGCGCACGTTCGCGACGGCGTGCAGGACCTCGGCGGTGTCCTCGGGGCGGCGGCTGCGCACCTCGACCCGCCAGCCGCCGTGCGCCGCGGGACGCCCCTCGACCGTGGTCAGCACCCGTTCCCCGGGCCCGGCGACCAGCGGGGCGAGAATGGCCAGATCGCGCAACTCCACTTCCGGCATGGGATGTCCGTGCCGGGCCAGGACCTGCAGGACCAGATCCACATAGCCGACGCCGGGCAGCAGGCTGCGGCCGTACACGACGTGGCCGTGCAGCAGCGGGTTGTCGGCGGTGACGGCGAAGGTCTCGGTGAAGGTGGTCGTCTCGATCATCGGTGTCCGTCCAGAAGGAGCGTCAGGCCGGCGGGGCGGCCCGGCGGGGCCCGGCCGTCGGAAGGCAGCCGGAGTTGCACGAGCGGGGGTGTCCGAGTGCCGTCTCCGGCAGACCGGGGCGCGGGCGGGGGCGGAGCGGGACACGCGGTTCCCGGCGCACTCGCGGCATCCGTGCCGGTGCGCTCAGCACAGGGCGACGGCGGTCAGAAGCAGTCCGTCGCGGCGCAGCCACCGCCCGGTCACCCGGGGGACGGCCCGGCCGGCGGCCATCGGCGGGGGCACCAGGAAGCGTGCGCCGAACCGGCCTGCGCCGGCGATGTCCACCCGTACCGCGTCGAACCCGAGCATGCGCCGGGCGAGCGGGAAGGAGACCTTGTACACGGCCTCCTTGCAGCTGAACAGCAACCGGTCCCAGGAGAGGGCCGAATGCCGTGCGGCGAGCCGGCCGACCATGGCCCGCTCCTCGGGCAGCCCGATCATCTCCAGCACGCCCTCCGGGAGTGGCTCGTCCCGTTCGGCGTCGATGCCCACGGAGTGCACGCGACTGGTCCGCGCGACGGCAGCGGCGCGATATCCGGCGCAGTGCGTCATGCTGCCCACGACTCCGGCCGGCCAGCGTGGTGCGCGTTGTGGTCCGGGGGGCAGGGGGAAAGGGGGTATTCCGAGGTCACCGAGCGCGGCACGGGCGCAGTGCCGTACCGTGGTGAATTCCCGACGCCGGGCGGGAACGGCCCCCATCACGGCCGCTTCCTCTTCACTGAAGAGATGATTGCCCCGGTCGTCTTCGAATGCTTCCGCGGAGGCCACTTCCCGCGGAAGTATCTCCTCGATCACTTTCTCCCCCAGTTGTTTCTTCCCACCCCTGCACCACACGGTGGAGCTCTTGCGTCACCAAGCGGTGAGCGAGAAGCGCTCCCCGAGGTCGCGGGCACCGATCGCGAAATCCCTGATCCGTTCCGCCTTCTCGACCATCTTGTCGTCGCCGGCCTTCTTGGAGATGGCGATGAGCCATTCGTAGGTCTCGCTGGGGTGCACGTCGTAGGTGAAGTGAACCTTGGAGAGCAGGAAGAGAATGTCCCGGAAATTCTCCCGCTCGATGACATCGGCCAGCGAGCGGAGCCGTTCCGCGTGTTCCCGGGTGAACGGCTTGCGGTCCGGGAGTTCGGGGTTCTCACCGGGGGCGTAGACGGAGGCGTCGGCGAACGCCTCCTTCTCGTCGAAGGACCCGTTGAAGGCGAGGTCGACGCAGAGCGCCTGCCGGCTGATGTCGGAGAAGTTGACGGCGGAGTGGACGGCCGCCGCGTCCAGGAACCAGATCTCGCCGGGCCGCATGTGGATGACGGTGTCGTCGTCCGAGTGGAAGGCCAGCGGACTGTCCTCCAGGACCATGAAGGTGCGGAAGTACAGGTCGAGTTCACGGTCGAGCTCGACGAAGTCGCGGTGCGGGATCACGATGGCGTTCTTCAGATTCCGGGTGCGCGCCATCTGCAGCCGGTCCTGGTCGTAGACCGTGGTGATGATCTCGTCGAGGTAGGGGACGTGCTCGGCGTGCCGGGTGGGCCGGGCGGGCGCGCCCTCCAGGTCCCGGTAGAGCAGGTCCTCGCTGCCGCCGCTGGCGTTGTACAACGGGATGTTCTTCCAGAACCCGTTGCTGAACTCGTCGTACTCCTCCTCCACAGTGGGGACCGCGGCGAGGTAGTCGAGGTCCTTTCTCAGCCGCTCCTGGTCGAGTTCGATGCGGCCGAGTATGTGGGAGCGCATGCGTCGTCCTCCGTCGTGGCAAGGTAACCGTGCGGACCGGCTCAAGCGTGATGCGGGCAAGGGAAATTCAATATTCATCTGCTTTTGGTGGATGGGCAGGCGGAGGCAGACGCCATGGCCTTCCTGGTCAGCAACCAACGCCAGGTGTCGGAAGTTGAATGGTGAGTGAACGGCGTGATGACACGCCTCGCCCTAAGTCGCTCTCGCGCCCACGAAATCCCCCGTTGCCCCTGCGATCACGGTCGATTCACTCAGGAGAGGATCGGAACCGTGATCGAATTGAGTTCGAGCTTAGAGCAGCCTCTTCTGAGCCGTCAACCGTTCCTTGACCATCTAACAAGTGGCCGGCCGCCCCCTATACGGCATCGAAACAAGTCAGCCGTCGAATTCACGCCACTCCCCGCACGGCCCCGCGGCCGCGCACGCTTCCTTCCTCCGGACGCGCCCGGCCGCCCTCGCGACACGTCGGGCCTGCTGGCCGCTGCCTGCACCGGGCGCCCGCCGGCGGAAGCTGGACCACCACCCCAGGCACCCGCATGACCGCCGCCCGCGCCGACTGGGTCGAACTGGCCGTCGACCTCGGCACCGCCACCACCTGGCAGGCCACCTTCAACGACGGAGGCGGCGTCCGGGACAACGACAACGGCGCGAATTGTTCGCTCACCAAAGACAGTTCACGGGTCAAGGACCACACCGTCACGGCGAGCACGACCGACCCCTGCGCGGCCGCCGAACCCGACGAAGGTCGGCACGGACGGCCCGTACCTGAAATAGTCACCGGACCGGCGGCACGGCGCGCCGCCGGCCCGCGGCAGGGAACCCTGAGCGAACACCGGTTGCGGACCGGATCCCCGGGTACAGCGATGGAATATGGGTTGTCCCCGCAGCACCCGGATCTTACTGAAAGTGATGTTTTCGTGACTCTTCCCGGCGGCGACGACGACCGCGCCTGGAGCTCGGGTGACGATCCGAGCGCCGACGCGCAGGTGATCGCCGATGCCGTGGAGCGTCTCGCGAACCTCTGGTCCGTCGCCGCCCAGGAGGCGGCCGTACGGCTGTCCCTCCACCAGTTGCGGGCACTCCGGGCGCTGCAGAGGGCGCCGGATTCGAACCTCACGGGCCTGGCGGAGAGTCTCGACATAGGGCTGCCCACCGCCAGCCGGCTCTGTGACCGGCTCGAGGCGGCCGGTCTGCTGGAGCGCGAGCTGCACCCGCACCGGCGCCGCGAGGTGCAGCTCAGGCTGACCGTCCAGGGGCGCCGGGTGCTGGCGGACGTGGCCCGCCGGCGCACCCAGGCCCTGGCCGGCGTGCTGGCCACCATGCCACCCGCTGAGCGGTCGGCGCTGGTCCGCGGCATGCGGGCCTTCCTCGGCGCCGGGGGCGAGACGTCGTCCCGGCCGCCGGAGACGCCGTAGCGTCAGTGGCCGGGACGTGCCTCGGCCGGCTCGCGTCCCGTCCAGTCGAGGCAGACGACGGCGGCGTCGGCGAGGAGGCCTTCGTCGCCGACGTGTTCGATCAGTCCGGCGACGACCGACCGTGCCGCCTCGTGCGGCTGGGTCTGCCGGGTCGCGCCCAGGATCTGGCGGAGCACGCCTTCCCCGAACACCTCTCCGGTCGCCGACCGGGTGCTGTGGACGCCGCTGCTGATGGCGACCAGGCGGTCGCCCGGCTCGACCTGGAAGGTCTGCTCCTCGTAGAGGGTCTCCTCGAACATCCCGAGCGGTAGCTGGGCCTCGAGCTCGACGCGTTCGATGCTCGTTCCGCGCTGTCGGTAGAGCTGGGGCGACCCGGCGTCGACGGCGTGGACCGTGCCGGTGTCCAGGTCGAAGCGGAGCAGCAGGGTGGAGGCGTACGACTTGCCTCCGTACTGGGAGAAGAGTGCCTGGTCGGCGAGGCAGGCCTGGTCCGCGAGGCCGATGCCGGCACGGCGGGCGTTGCGCAGCGCGCTCACGGCGAGGTTCGCGAGCAGGGAGGCCTCTATGCCCTGGCCCATTCCGTCGCTGACGGTGAGCGTGAGGTGGTCGGCGCTGGTGGACCAGTCGAAGTTGTCGCCGCCGATGGCGTAGGCCGGCTCCAGGTGGGCGCCGATGACGTACTCGTCCCGGGCGCACCCGCGGCCCGGCAGGAGTTGCCACTGCATCTCGGCGGCGAGGGTGAGACGGCGGGTGCGGCGGGCCTGGAGGTACAGGTCGGTGTCCCGGCCGGCGGTGGCGACCTCATGTCCGAGGCCGGTGGCGAAGTCGCCGAGCCGCAGCACCGTGCCCGGGTCGGGACCGGAGCCGGGGACCCGGACGGAGAGTACGCCGAGGCGGTCGCCGCGGACGGTGATGGGCAGGTGGACCAGCTGCGTGGCCGGATCGGCGGTGACCTCCACCACGGGGTTCTGGGTGGTGAAGGCGGTGCCGGCGGGGCCGTCGTGGGCGGACACCGGTTCGCCCGTCAGCGGCAGGTGGGTGACGGGCTGCAGGACCGTCAGGCCGTAGTCGGCGAGCAGGAGCGTCACGTCCCGGGCGCCGAAGCGCTCGGCCAGCAGCCGGCCCGCGGTGGCCACCAAGGCGTGCGGCGGTGCCGAGCGCAGCTCGGCTTCCGCGGACGGGACCGGTTCGGCGGCATTCACGGCGTCTCCATCCTCTTCCCATGTGACCTCCACGCTATCGCTCCCGCGCGTGCAGCGGCCCCCGGTGTCAGGACGGAGCGGTGCGGCAGAGCAGGATGCAGACGTCGTCGTCGCGTTCGGAGTCGTGCACGAGGGGCTTGAGCAGCGACTCGGCGCACCCGTCCAGGTCCGCCAGCGTGGACTCGTCGAGTGCGGCCAGGGTCCGGCCGAGCAGTTCGATGCCCGGGTCGATGCCCTGGGCCCGCCGCTCCACCAGGCCGTCGGTGTACAGGACGAGCGTCGAGCCGGGCGGCAGTTCCGCCGTGTGGTCCTCGTACTCGAACGGTATGGGCACCCCGAGCATGACGCCGGGTCTGCTGTCCAGCACGCGCACGGTGCCGCCGGGCGCGCGGACCAGGGCCGGGGGGTGTCCGGCGGCGGCCCACACGACCTGGGGTTCGCCGGGCCGGAAGCGGGCGATCACGGCGGTCGCGTAGAGGTTGGGCTGCTGGTGGCGCAGCATGCGGTGCAGGCGGGTGAGGATGCGGGCGGGGCTGTCGTCCTCCAGCGCGTAGGCCCGCAGGGCGGTGCGCAGCTGGCCCATGATGACGGCGGCGCGCAGCCCGTGTCCGGTGACGTCGCCGACCACCGTCAGCACACTGCCGTCGGGGTGCGGGAAGGCGTCGTACCAGTCGCCGCCTATGTTGAGTCCCCGGGTGGCGGGGAGGTAGCGGGCCGCCAGTCGCAGCCCCTCGGCGGAGGGCAGGTCGGTGAGCTGGGCGCGTTGCAGGACTTCGGCGGTGTCCCGATGCTGTTCGTAGCGGCGCGCGTTGTCCAGGGCGATGGCGGTGCGGCGGGCCAGTTCGACCAGCATCACGCTGGTGTCCGCGTCGAAGCGGTCGCCGGGCGCGGTGAGGGTGAGCACGCCCGAGATGCGGCGCACGGTGAGGGGGATGCTCAGCAGCGGCCGGTCCGGGGACAGCGCGGAGGGCGGCAGGTCGTCGGCGCCGGGGAGCGAGCCGGGGCGCGGTCCGGCGTGCTGGGGACGCTCGTGGCGGGCGGCCGCGACCGCCGCGGCGGAGTGGACGTCGTCCGGGCCCGCCGGTTCGTCGAAGAGCCATAGGTCGACCCCGCTCGCGTACTCGGGGACGAGCAGCTCCGGGAGGCACCGCAGGATGTCCTCCTGGTCGAGGGACGCGGTCACGGCCGCGCTGGCGTCGGCGAGGAAGGTGAGCAGCCGTCGGGCCTTCTCGGCCTCGCCGCGGGCGGCTCGTTCGGCGTCGAGCAGTGCCCGCTGGGTGCGCGCCGCGGCGTCGAGTTCGGCGTGCAGGGCCAGCACGCCCTGGTTGGTCTGGTGCAGTTCCTCGCGGTGGAGGCTGAGCTGCCGCTCCGTCTCGTCCAGCCGGCGCAGGATCGCCGCGGTCTCGGCGTCCGCCGCCAGGACCGCTTCCGCGAGCGGGGTGTCGTCGGGGCCCGCCGGGCGGGCGTCCGGCCCGGTCACGTTCGTCCGGTCGGGGGGTCGCAGGCCAGGACGGCCACGCAGGTGTCGTCGCGTACGGGGCTGGCGGCGCTGCTGGCGTCCCGCAGGACGGTCGCCGCGACCACGGCCGGGTCGTGGCCGAGGAGACCGGGGTCCTCGGGCGGCACCCACCGGCTGGGCAGTCCGTCGCTGTGCAGCACGAGCAGACTGCCCGGCCGCCACGGCAGGCGGTGCACGGGTATGGTCGCCGGGAACTGGGCGCCGACGATGCCGGGGTGGGAGACGAGGTGCTCCCACGAGCCGTCGGTGTGCAGCCGGGCGCCGATGTTGCCGACCCCGGCGAACGCCAGTTCCCCGCTGTCCGTGTCCAGTTGGGCCACGGCGACCGCGGCCCCGCGGGTGGGCCGCAGGGCGGGGTGCATGAGCCGCAGGATCTCGTCGGGCGGCAGGTGCCCGGCGCTGTGCAGGGCCTCGACCGCCGCGTCGGAGGCGTGGGCGGCCCTGGTTCCGTGGCCTAGGCCGTCGGCGAGCATCAGGGTCGTGCGGGAGTCAGACCAGGCGCAGCTCCAGGTGTCCCCGGAGTGGTCGGCCCGGGCGAGCGGGATGTTGATCCCGCCGGCCGCGCAGGCGTCGCGGGTCTGCCGCTGCCCGGGGTTCTGGTGGACGCGGGCGACGGCGACGGTGCCCCGGCGGGTGCTGTACAGGTCGAACACGTCGGCGATGCGCCGGCAGGTGCCCAGGCCGGCGCCGAGTGACGCCTCGCTGGTGGTGTGGCCGTCCCGCAGCGCCGCGGCGACGTCGGGGATGCCGGGGCCGTGGTCGAGGGCGGCGATCTGCACCGCCGGGCCGCGGGCGTCGGCCGTCGCGCGGTCGACGAGGTCGATCAGCACGGTGCCCCCGCCGGCGTGCTTGAGCAGGTTGGTCGCCAGCTCGGTGGCCACCAGCGCCGCGACCGCGGTGCGGTGCGCGTCGAGGCGGGCGTGGTAGCCCGCCTCCTCGGTCGCCACCCGGACGTCCCGTACGCGGGTGGAGTCGTGCACCGGGACGGTCCAGACGCGTGTCATCCGGCCCCCGGACGGGCGGTGGGCGCGCCGGTCACCCAGGCGACGAGGGTCACGACGGTGCCCTCACCGGGCGTGGTGTCGATGGTGAACTCGTCCACCAGCCGCCTGGCTCCGCTGAGGCCGAGTCCGAGGCCGCCGCCGGTGGTGTAGCCGTCCGTCGTGGCCAGCTCGACGTCGCGGATGCCCGGGCCGGTGTCGATGAACGACAGCCGCAGTCCGCGCGCCGGCGCGTCGGTCACCGGGGTGATCCGCGCCTCGCCGCCACCGCCGTGGATGAGGGTGTTGCGGGCCAGTTCGCTGGCCGCGGTGACGAGTTTGGTCTGCTGCACGAGCCCGAACCCGAGTTCGGCCGCGAACCGCCGCACCTGATGGCGGACCCATGCGAGGTCCGCGTCCGAGCCGATGGGCAGGCTCGTCGCGGTGGCGGGGTCGGGGGCCGGTGTCATGTGCGCCCCGCGGCTTCGCCCGGCCCGTGCGCGGAGGCGTCCTGCTTGAGCAGCTCGAAGGCACGGTCGACGTCGAGCGCGGTCACCACGCCGGGCAGGGTCAGGCCCAGCTCGACCAGGGTGATCGCCACCGCGGGCCCCATCCCGCACAGGACGGTACGGGCGGCCAGCAGACGGGCGTTGGCGGCGATCTCCGCGATGACGCGGCCGAGGAAGGAGTCGACGACGTCGACACCGGAGACGTCGATGACCACACCGGTGGCCTCGCCGTGGGCCACGCGGTGGGCGATGTCCTGCTGGAGCTGCTCGGCCAAACCGTCGTGCAGCTCCCCCTGGAGGGAGACCAGCAGAGTGCCCCCCAGCGCCAGGACCGGCACCGCGGCCAGGCTGCCCGGCAGGGGGGTGGGGATGGTCATCGCGGACTCACACCGGCCGTACGGCGGGAGACCTCGATGCCCTGCCGGGTGAGGGCGTAGGCCAGGGCGTCCGCCAGCGAGCTGCGGGTGACGACCGAGCCCAGGTCGATGCCGAGGTGCACGATGGTCTGCGCGATGGCCGGGCGGATGCCCGAGACGACGCACTCGGCACCCATCAGGCGGGCCGCGGCGACCGTCTTCATCAGGTGCTGCGCGACGAGCGAGTCGACCGTGGGCACGCCCGTGATGTCGCGGATCGCGTACCGGGCCCGCTGCTCCACGATGGCCTGGAGCAGCGACTCCATGACCACCTGGCTGCGGGCACTGTCCAGCGTGCCGATCAGGGGCACCGCGACGATGCCGTCCCACAGGCTGATCACGGGGGTGGCCACTTCGAGCAGTTGCTCCCGCTGCCGCGCGATCAGCTCCTCGCCCGCGTTGACCGTCGTCTCCATGATCACCAGCCGCAGGGTGCCCATCAGGACGGTGAGGGCCAGCAGGACGTCCCGCGCCTCGTCGCCGGACGGGTCCTGGACCTCGGCGCGCAGCAGCTCCGCGGTCACCGTCCGCAGGCCCGCGGCCTCGTCCGCGATCTGGGCGGGGCTGGATCCGCTGCGGGCCCGGGAGGCGGCCATGCGCCCGAGCTGCTCACGCGCCGAGTCGAAGCCGGGGGCCGCGACGTTCTCCAGCCTGCCGGTCGAGGCCACGTCGGCGAGGGCGTCCACCACGGCCTTGCAGGCCTCCACGGCCTCGTCGCGGGAGACGGTGAAGACCGTCCGGAAGAGCGGCGCGTCCGCCCACCGCTGGGCGATCTGCTCGCGACGGCGCTCCAGGAAGGCTCCCAGCTCCCGCGCCACCGTCTCGGCCGCCGCCTGCTCCGACACTCGCATCAACCCCCTTTGGAACAGGCCGGCGCACCAGGTCCGGCACACCTCGGCCAATTATTGCCTCATGACAAACATTAACGCCGCATGCGCCCAGGGACCGACACAGCATCGACACATTCACGCTCGCACCGCCGGTGGCACGCGCCTGCCGCGGCTCAGCGGCCGCGCCAGTCCAGGCAGACGACCAGGGCGTCGTCCTCCGGGGCGGGCTGTCCGCGATGGCCGGTCAGTTCCCTCAGGATGGCACGCGGCACCTCGGCGGCCGGCAGCAGGCGGGTGGACAGGAGCGCCCGGGCCAGCGCCGCGTCCCCGTACGCCTCGCCCAGGGGTGAGGCGACCTCGTAGACCCCGTCGCTGACGAAGACCAGCCGGTCGCCGGGCTCCACCTGGAACTCCTGGATCACGTAGTCGGTCTCCTCGAACATGCCCAGCGGGAGCTGAGCCTCGAAGGTGACGCGCTCGACCACGCCGTCGCGCAGCCGCAACAGCTGCGGTGACCCGGCGTCCACCACCTTCGCCCGGCCGGTGGCGAGTTCGAAGTCGAACATCAGCACAGACAGGTAGCAGCGCCCCCGGTAGTGGGCGTACACCGCCTGGTCCGCCAGCGCGGCCTGGTCGGCCAGGGCGATACCGGCCCGCCGGGCGTTGCGCAGGGCGTTGATGGAGAGATTCGTCAGCAGGGAGGCCTCTATGCCCTCCCCCATGCCGTTGGTGACGTAGAGCATGAGGCGGTCGGCCGTGGCGGACCAGTCGAAGTTGTCGCCGTAGATCGCGTAGGCCGGCTCCAGCTGCGCACCGAGTTCGAACTCGGGCCGGGCGCAGGATCGGCCGGGCAGCAGCTGCCACTGCATCTCGGCCGCCAGCGTCAGCCGGTCCTTGCGCCGCGCCTGCAGGTACACGTCCGTGTCGCGTTCGGCGACGACCACCTCGTGCCCGAGCACCTCGGCGATGTCCGCAAGCTCCCCCAGCACGTCGGTCGGGACGTCCCCGTCCGGCAGGGCGACCGACAGCACGCCCAGCCGGTCCCCGCGCACGGTGACGGGCAGGTGGACCCGCGCGGAGCCGCCCTTGGCGCCCTCCACGAACGGCTCCTGGGCGCCGAAGGCACGGCCGACCGTGCTGTTGTGCAACGACACGGGCTCCGCTGTGTGCGGCAGCTCCGACACCGGCTGCAGGACGGTGAGACCGTAGTCGGCCAGGAACAGCTCGACGGACTCCGCCGCGTACTCCTCGGCCAGCACTCGGCGCACGGCGTCGAGCAACTCGTCCGGGGCCGCCGTGCGCAGAGCACGCTCAGCGGTCACAAATCTGTTCACGATCTTAAATACACCCATCCTTCGGCGGACATTTCCGGTTCCCGCCCGGGCCGAGCCGTGCCGGCCGTCCGAACGTTCTCTTGCCAATACCGGCACCTAGTACGCTGGCAACCGTCCCAGGTGCCTGCGAGAGTGTGACGGTGACTGTCTTCCGCCCCCGCCCAGAGCCTGTCGAGGTCGCCCACCTGACCTTGACGGCCGTGGAGTTGCTGGAAGTTTTGTGGGGCCGGGCGTCGACCGCGCCGGCCTCTCCGTCCCAGATGCGCGTGCTCTTGATGCTCGAGCACCAGGACGGCATCAATCTGCGCACACTCGCCGATTCTCTCGCCTCCACGCCCCCGTCCACCAGCCGGCTCTGCGACCGGCTGGTGGCCGCAGGCTTCGTCGAGCGCGCGATCAGTCCCGCCGACCGGCGCGAGGTACGGCTGCATCTCAGCAACCGCGGCCGCGCCTTCCTCGGCGATCTGCGCGCGCGCCGGGAGAAGGAGCTGCAGGCGGTGCTGGAGCACATGCCCGCCGCCAAGCGGACCGCCCTCCTCGAAGGCCTCGAGGCGTTCTGCGACACGGCGGCGGCGCAGATACACCACGACGCCCCGCGGGCCGGGGACCGGACGGCCTGAACCCAGGGCCCGGCCACCGATCGCTCCGGCAGGACGGGGCTCGAGTGGCCGGCACACGGAGCGATCTCCGCCCACCCAGACATTGCGGATCCTCCCCCGTGCGGTACGACTGGGCTACTTTGTTGCCTCGCGGCCATAGTTGTCAAACGACAACTGTTGGGGAGTGCGGTGCGAAGGACCCGTGACGGGGGAAGTGGACGCGCGCATCGCGACCACGAGGACCCGCCGGCCGTCCGGCCGGCGGGTCCCGGACGTCAGACGGTGCTGAGCATGCCTTCGCGCAGCCGGCCCAGGAGACGGGAGATCAGCCGGGAGACGTGCATCTGGGAGACGCCGAGCCGCTCGCCGATCTGGGCCTGGGTGAGTTCCTCGACGAAGCGCCAGTGGATGATCTTGCGGTCGCGCTCGTCGAGCTCGGCGATGAGCGGGGCGAGGGAGTGGAAGTCCTCGATCAGGCCGAGGGCGGCGTCCTCGTTGCCGATGAAGTCCGCGAGCGCGGCCTCTCCGTCCTCACTGCCGCCGATCGTCGCGTCCAGGGAGGCCGAGGTGTAGCCGTTGGAGGCGAGCTGGGCCTCGACGACCTCGCTCTCCGGCAGGCTCATCAGCTCGGACAGCTCCTTGGTCGTCGGCGTCCGGCCCAGGCGGCTGCGCAGTTCCTCATTGGCGCGGGCGAGCTGGACGCGGGCCTCCTGAAGTCGGCGCGGGACGTGCACGGCCCAGGAGGTGTCGCGGAAGAACCGCTTGATCTCGCCCACGATGTAGGGGACGGCGAAGGAGGTGAACTCGACCTCGCGGGACAGCTCGAACCGGTCGATCGCCTTGATCAGGCCGATCATGCCGACCTGGACGATGTCCTCCATCTCCTCTGCGCCCCGGCTGCGGAACCGGCCGGCGGCGTAGCGGACGAGGGACATGTTCATCTCGATCAACGTATTACGGGCGTACTGGTATTCGGGCGTGCCCTCCTCCAGCACCGTCAGCCGGTCGAAGAACTGCTTCGACAGCTCACGCGCGTCCTTCGGTGCGATCCTGGAAGGGTCCGCGATCTCCGGAACGCCCACCGTCTGCCCAGCGGTCCGTACGGCCGTCGTCACCATCCTGCGCCCCTCCATGTCGATCATGCCTTCCCGCGCCGGTACATCACCCGGCAAGCAGGCGCATACCCCGGCCATCGGGAGGCATTCCTCGAATTTTCCTCAAGTCTCGCCCGCCCCTCCACCAGTCTCACACCTTCCTTCACCTGGGCCACACGGCTCGGTCCGTGCCGGTGCAGGTGCGCCCACGCGGGTGCGGCGACGTCCGCACGGCCGACGGCCTCGAGGACGCCCACGGCTGATCACCTGGACGTACGGTCGGGCCGTGCGCGGACGCGGTGGATGATCCCGGCCTCACCCGCTTGATCACGCTCGGCCCTCGGCGGTCCGCTCCTCGAGAACGGCGGCGAAGGCCGAGGCGATGAGGGCGACGGCACGGTCGTCGTCCTCGGCCAGCCGGCGCAGGGCCTCCCGCGCGGTGGTCCCCGGCAGCTCGACCAGCGCCTGGGTCAGGCGTATCCGCGTCGCGGAGTTCGCGGCGGGCGCGGCGAGGTGGCCGACCAGCGCGGTCAGGATCCGGTTCCCGCAGCCGGGGTCGCGGGACAGCGTTCCCAGAACCTCCGCCGCGTCGACGTCGTTGGCGCCCTCGACCACCATGCCGACGAGCGCCGGCACGGCCGCGGCCTCGCCACGCCCGCCCAGCGCCAGAGCGGCGTGCCCGCGCACCGCCGTGTCCGGGTCCCCGAGCGCGTCCGCGAGCACCGCTGTCGCACCCGGGGCCTCGGGCATCTCCGCGAGCGCGAGCACCGCGCGCCGCCGGATGTCGACGTCCTCCGAGTACGCGCCGGCGGCCAGCGCCGCCACGCCGTCGCCGCCGGACCGGGCGAGCGCCCAGCGCAGCGCGCCCGCGACGTTGGGGTCGGATTCGGCCAGGACCGCCCGGGCCAACAGCTCGGCGGGCGCGGGCGGGCCCTCCGGCCGGGTCAGGACGGCCTGTTGTCTGCGCGCGGCACTGGCCGAGTCGAGCCCCTGCATGAGTTCGACGATGCGCAGGACGTCCTGCCAGCCGGTGGGCGCCGAAGCGTCGACCGCGCGAAGCCGTTGCAGCAGCTCGCGTTCCCGCTCCAAGCGGTCTTCCGTCCACCGGATGAGGTCACCGACCAGGGCGGACGGTGTGAACGCGGGGTCCTCCAACGCGCGCCCGATCTGCTTGAGCGAGAGGCCGAGGGACCGCAGGCTCTCCACGTGGAAGATCCGGCGGACGTCCTCGGCGGAGTACTCGCGGTAGCCGCCGACGGTGCGACCGGTCGGCCGGACCAGGCCCAGGGCGTCGTAGTGCCGGAGCATACGAGTGCTCACCCCCGAGCGACGGGCGACTTCGCCGATCAGCACTGCGCGGTCTCCACGCTCTCACCGGCTTTCTTCCCGGCCGCGACGGCTGCCGCTCGGGCCGGGCCGAGTGCGACGACCCGCTTCGCCTCCTCGACAGCCGCGTCGAAACCGGTCTCCGGATTCCGCCGGAGCAGCTCGGTGGCACGAGCGTGCGTGGCCACGACCGGGTCAGGGTTCGCGGCGGCCGTCTCAAGGAAGGGCGCGGTCACGTCTCCGAGGTCGACCAAGGCCCGGCTCAGGCTCAGCCGCACATCGCGGTCACCGCGGCCGAGCTGCCTCACCAGTTCGCCGGTCAGGCCCTCCTTCTCGTCCTCGGGCGCGAGGACCACCGCGACGCGCCACGCGGTCCGCGCGACCTCGTCGTCGGCGTCGCGCAGCATGTCGCGCGTGATCCAGGCCCACGCTCTCCCGTCGCCGATCTTGGACAGCGTGTGCAACGCCTGACTGCGGGCCTCAGAGCGCCCGGAGTCGAGTTCCCGGCGAATCCTGGGCAGGGTGATCTCCGGTGAGAGACGGGTCAGCGCCCAGGACAGCATGTCGCGCACGTAGAAGTCCGGCTCGACCGCGCAGCGCTCGACGAGCGTCTCCAGGATGCCGGGGCCGGGGTTCGTACCGGCCGCCAGGGCCGCCTGAAGCCGGACCGACGAGTCCTCGGCGCGCAGGGCGTTGGCCACGCGGGTGCTCCGCGGGGTTCCGTCTTTCGCGTTGATCTGGACCACCTCCTGCACCCAAGGGACACCTTGTCACCATGTCAAGGTCAAGTCCCTGAGTGCCGCAGGAGCGTGAGGAAGTCTCCGAGGGCGGTCGCGACGGCGCCGGGGGCCTCCACGGGGAGCAGGTGACCGGCGGCGGGAACGGTGGTCATGGCCGCGTGCGGTATGTGCGGCAGGAGGCACTCGCGCAGGACGCGCGGGGGTTCCACCAGGTCCTTCTCCGCGGCCAGCACGGTCACCGGGACGTCGATGCCGCGTACGGCGCGTGTGATGTCCCGCGCGATCCCGTGCAGCGGCCACTCCCGCCGGGCCTGCGCACCGGCGGCGAGGCTGTCGCGCACCGCGGCGGCGCGCACCGGGGCGGGCAGCGGTGTGGCGGTCAGGACGTGGTCGAGGGCGTGCCGCACCGTCTCGGGCGAGTCGTACGCGTGGGACAGACCCCGCCGGTACTCGTCGGTGACGGTGGCGGGGGGCCGAGGCGGTGCGGGCGCGACGAGCACCAGGCCGGCCAGACCGGCCGGCCGGCGGGCCGCGACGAGCTGACTCGCCTTGCCGCCCATCGAGTGACCGACGAGGACGAACGCTCCCGACACGCACGCGTCGACCACGCGGGCGAGGTCGTCGGCGAGTTGGTCGAGGTGGTAAGGCCCGGGCAGCGCCCGCGAGGTGCCCCAGCCGCGCTGGTCGAAGCGGACCGTCGCCTGCCCGGGCGGCAACCGGCCGATCACGCCGCTCCAGGTGTCGGCGGAGCCGCCCCAGTAGTGGACGAACACCAGCGCCGGCCCGTCGAGGCCCGCCACGCGCACGTCCAGGGCTCCGCCCGGCACGGGAACCGGCATTGTCGTTTCCGTCATGATCACATCCCTCGCTCCGCCCGCGTGGCCACTCACCGTCGGACCGCCGCGGCTCGACCGGATAACCTGAGTCGCTCGTCAGGCCCGTCTCCGACCGTACGGACGGCGAGGCCCAGCATCCGTTGGAAAGAAGCCCGGCCCTTGTGGAAAACGGACACAGCGATGCCGTGCGGCAACTGCGCTACCTGCCCGCCGTCGGGTCCCCCCACGGCGTGGAGGCCATGGACTTCGCCGCACTGCGCGCCATGGACACCCGGCGGCGCCGCACCCTCCCCCAGCGCCCCGCCTTCCACGTCCTCGCCCTGATCCGCTCGGGCACCGGCGCCCACGAAGCGGACTTCCACGGCTACGGACTGGCCGAGGGCAGCGCTGTTTGGATCCGGCCGGGCATGGTGCACCGCTGGAGCGACGTCGACGCCTGCGACGGCCCACTGATCCTCTTCCGGCCCGGCTTCCTGCCCGGCTTCACGGCGGCGGAGGCCGGCACCCCTGCGTGCTGGCGTCTGGACGAGCAGCGCCTCGGCCTCGCCCTGCTCGCGGCCGAGCATCTCCGCCGCGAACACGACGCGGCGGCGCTGACGCCCCGCCTGGCGACTGCCGCACTGCTCCCCCACCTCCTGGCGGCGCTGCTCCTGCGCACCCTCCCGGCCGCCTCCGTCCCGGCACACGGGACTCCCACCGGCAGCCGGCACACGGACGTGTTCCGCGCCTACCGGTCAGCCGTCGAGGAGCACTTCACCCACTGGCACCAAGTGGCCGACTACGCACGGGCACTGGGCTACGACGTACGCACCCTCACCAGGGCGACGCGTGCTGCCGCCGGCACAGGTGCCAAGACCTTCCTCGACCAGCGCATCCTGCTGGAGGCCAAGAGACTGCTCGCCCACACCGACCTGCCGGTCACCGGCTGCGCCCGGCGCCTGGGCTTCCGGGACGCCGGCAACTTCACCACCTTCTTCCGGCGCCAGACCGCCATGCCCCCGGCCGCCTGGCGCACCGGGTACGGCGCGCCCGGCGGCCGGGGGAACTGACACCTCTCGACGACTCGGCCGACGGGGCCCCGGGCCTCGTCCGTCACGTCACCGAAGTCCATGGTGCCCAGGGCGGCGAGCCGGCCGCCCGCGACCGGTCCGGTGATCGCACTGCTACGGCCCGTCGGCGGTGATGACCAGAGCGGCCTGGTCGTCCTCCACGTCCCGGCCCGCCATGAAGCGGCGGACGTCCTCCGCCACGGTCCGCACGACGTCGGCCGCGGTCGGCCGACGCGGGGCGGAAGCCAGTGCCTTGGCCAGTCGGACGTCGCCGTACTGTTCGGTGCCGGCGGCCCGGCACTCGGTGATGCCGTCGGTGTACAGCAGCAAACTCTCGGACGGGCGGAGCGTGAAGTGGCGCGCGGTGAGCCTGGACGGGATACCCATACCGAGCAGTCCGCCGGACGCCTCGACCGTGCCGACCCCGTGATCGGTGTCCAGCAGGAGGGGCGGCGTGTGGCCGGCCCGGACGAGCGTGACGGCGAGCCCGTCGGCGGCCGGCGCGAGGTGGCCGTAGACCAGGGTGACGAAACCGTTGTTCTGGTGGATGTGGCGGTCGTTCAGCGCCTTGTCGACGGCCTGGACGACGTGGACGGGGTCGTCCAGCAGCGGGGCGACGGCGCGCGCGGTGTGGCGGACCAGAGCGGTCGTGGTGGCGGCCCTTGCGCCGCGCCCGCAGACGTCACCGAGGATGAAGGCCCAGCTGCCGTCGCCGCGGTCGAAGACGTCGTAGAAGTCGCCGCCTATTTCCAGTCCTTCACCGGCCGGGTGGTAGAAGGCGGCGAGCCGGGCGCCGGGGACGTCGGGCAGGTCGGGCAGGAGCAGGCCGGTCTGCAGGTCCCGGGCGAGTGCGGCGCGCTGGGTGTACTGGCGTGCGTTGCGGGCGGCCGAGGCGGCGCGGCGGGCCAGTTCCTCCGCCAGGACCCCCGGTCCACGAGGGGCACGCACACGTAACCGGTGACACCCAGATCGCGCCAGGGGCCGGGTCCGGTCGGGGTACGGCGGGCCACTTCGGTCAGGCCGGAGGCCAGGACCCGGGCGACGGCGTCGTCCTCGGCGTCGCGGGCCGGGGAGTGGGAGGCGATCAGGGCGCGCGCCTCCTCGGTCGGGGCGGCGGCCGCCACGCGTCGTACGCGTCCGGCCTCGACGATGTCCACGGCGGCCAGGGGCGCCAGGGCCGGGCCGGCCAGGGTGGCCAGGCGCTGTAACGTCTGCGTCTCGTCCAGTCCGCCGGACAGTGCGGTACTCGCGGTCAGCAGGAAGGCGAGGTCGTCGCGGGCCGCCTTCTCCCGCGCGTCGGCCGCCCGCCGGGCCTGTTCGATGTGGTGCCGCTCGACTGCGAGGGCGGCGGTGTCGGCGAAGGCGCGGGCGAGTGCCAGATCGGTGTCCTGGGGAGCCCGTGGTGCGCGGTGGTACATGGCGAAGGTACCCAGCAGCCGGCCGTCGCGGGCGAGGATCGGCGTCGACCAGCAGGCGGCGAGCCCGGCCCGGCCGGCGAGGGCGCGGAAGTCGTCCCACAGGGGGTCGGCGGCGATGTCCCGCACGATCACGGTCCGGCGCCGGTGGGCCGCGGTGCCACAGGAGCCGACTCCCTCACCGGCGGCGATGCCGTCGATGGCCTGGTTGTAGTAGTCGGGCAGGCTGGGAGCCGCGCCGTGGCGCAGGTGGCGGCCGTCCTCGTCGGCAAGCAGGACCGAGACGATCACATCGGGGCAGAGTTCCTCGATGGTCCTGGACATGCCGTCCAGCACGTCGTGCAGCGGTGCCTGGCGGGCGATCTGCTCCAGCAGCGCACGCTGTTCGGCGGCCAGCCGCCGGGCGTGTTTGGCCTGGGTGGTCTCCACGCCGATCATCCGTACGCCGATGACGTTTCCGCCGGCGTCGCGGCGGGCCTCGTAGGTGAAGTCGAAGTACGCCTCGCCCGCCTGGTCGCCGACACCGATGACGACACGGGCGTCGCGGCCGACGTGCCGCTCGCCCGACCGGTACACCTGGTCCAGCAGCCCGATGAACCCCTGGGCCGTCAGCTCGGGCATGAGCTCCGCCAGCGGCACACCGGTGCGTTCCCGCTGCCCGCCGCCGATGGCCGCGAAGAAGGCCGGGTTCGCCGCCTCCAGTACGTGCGCGGGCCCTGCCATGGACGCGAACAGCGCGGTGGACGTTCCGAAGAGCAGCGACAGGTCGTCGTCCGTGTCACGCGCCGTCTCGGACCGGCGGATTCCGCTCGTCGACCGCCGCTCACGCTCAGCCGTCATCTCGCCCCCCCTCGCCTGCCGCCTGCCCCGAAGGTTCTGCAGGCCATCGTCTCCCAGGCATCGGTGGACGCCTCCCTCAGGGTCTTGTGCACCGAACGGCCGGGTCCAAGCATCCCTGAGCGCAACCCGACCCGGCCCCGGCACGGACACCGGGGTGATGTGCCACAGCCGGGGCCCGGCGGCGCGGCGGCCGGCGTCAGGTTCCGGCACCGGTGCCTTCGCCGGCGCGCTCCTGTGGGGCCTCGGCCGTCCGGCCTGCCAGCGCTTCGGCGACCGGGGCGTGGACGGGCAGCAGCTCGGAGATGCCGGTCATGGTCACCATGCGCGCCAGGCGGTCGGGTACCTCGGCGAGCCGGAGGGAGCCGCCCGCCTGCTGGGTGGTGTGCAGGAGGCCGATGAAGGTGCTGAGGCCGGTCGAGTCGACGAAGTCCACCTGTGCCAGGTCCAGGACGAGATGAGGGACGCCCTGTGCCACCACGGCCATGGCATGCGTACGCAGGGTGGCCGCCGTATACAGGTCCACGTCCCCGGAGACGGCGACGACGGCGGTGCGGTCGCTCGTGTGCCGGACGGTCACGTCGAGGATGTCGGTCACGTTGGTATCACTCCTGGCCGGAAGGCTCGGGCACGGTGGTGGCGTGCACGGTGGCGGTCATGCCGTCGTCGGCGTCGGGGACGGGGCTCGCCGCGTCACACATGTCACGGCTGTGGCGCGTCGCCCTCGGGGCCGTGGACGGTGACGAGTTCGGAGAGGCCCGAGACGGTGAGGACGGGCTCCAGCAGCGGCGTGACGATCAGCTCCAGCCGGTCGGCGTGGGCGAAGAGCACGCTCAGCCCGGCACTGTCGAGGTATTCCACCGCGGTCAGGTCCAGGACGAGGGGGCCCGAGCCGCCGTCCAGGGCTTCGGCGAGGGAGCCGACGTTGCTCATGTCGATCTCGCCGACGACCACGAGACGGGGAGTGCCGTCCGGGCGTCTGCCGGGGGTGAGCGTGAGCGGGGTCGTCATCAGGGGATCCTCATCTGCATGTCGACGGTTGTACCGGACGGACCGGGGGTGATGCTGACGTGCTGCGTCAGGGCGCGCATGAGGGACACTCCCCGGCCGCGGTGGGCGTTGCGCTCGGGCTGGGGGACCTTCCACCGGCCGCTGTCGGCCACCGTCAGACGCAGGTCGTCGACGAGGGATTCGGCACGCAGCCGTACGGCCTCCCCCGGGGCATGCCGGTGACCGTGCTCGATCGCGTTGGCGCACGCCTCTCCGACGGCGACGAGAACGTTCTGCACGGTGTTCGCGGGAAGCCCGCACTGCGCGAGCCAGCCGCGCAGCGCCCTGCGGACCGGCGCGAGCTGGGACGACTCGGCCGGGAAGGAGATGTCCAGCGGCGCCGGATGGCGGTAGAGCAGCAGGGCCACGTCGTCGTCGTAGCCATCGGCCGGCGCGAGTCTCGCCATGACCTCCGTGGCGAGATCGTCGACGGCTGTGGCGCGGCCGTCCTGCACGGCGTCTCCGGCCTGGTCGATCCCCGCGCTGAGCGGGCGCCGGCGACGCTCCACGAGCCCGTCGGTGTACAGCAGCAGCGTGGCCCGTGCGGGCAGGGTGCAGGCGGCCTCCGGGCGCTGTCTGCCGGGCCGTACCGCCAGTGGCAGGGAACGTCCTTCGTCCAGCAACCGGTTGGTGCCGTCGGGGTGCGCGACGATGCCCGGCGGGTGTCCGGCGCTGGAGTACGTCAGCTCTCCCGTCTCCGGATCGAGGACACCGCAGAAGACGGTTGTGCACAGCGCGCCGGGCACGCTCGCGGCGAACTGGTCGAGGGCCATCAGCGTCCGGGACGGGCTGGCGTCCTGCAGCATCAGCGCGCGGCAGGCACTGCGCAGCTGCCCCATGACGCTGGCCGCTTCCAGGCCGCGCCCGACGCAGTCGCCCACCACGATGCCGATCCGCCCGTCCGGCAGCGCGACGGTGTCGTACCAGTCACCCCCCACCTCCAGCGGGCGGGTGGCGGGCTCGTAGCGCACGGCGAAGCCGTCCGGGAGCCGGGCCGGGCCCAGGATGGCGCGTTGCAGCGCGATCGCGGTCTCCCGCTGCTGGTCGATCTGGTGCGCCCGTACCAGACCCTGCGCGAGGTGCCCGGCCAGCAGGGAGAGCAGGAGTTGGTCCTCGGAGGTGAAGGGCCGGCGTTCGCCGAGATCGATCCACAGGGCCAGCGGTCCGTCGGGATGTTCGAGCAGCACACCGGCACCGCTGTCCTCGGTCACGGGGGTGAGCGAGGACTGATGGCGCAGTGCGGCGAGTGCCTCCTGCCGGTCCGGAGGCAGGTCCTCCCACCGCGGGGGCGCGTCCGTGGCGGTGAGGATCGGTATGCCGCGCCCGAAGACGGCGGCCGTCACGCTCCGCGCCCGCCACAGGGTCTTCAGTTCGCCCAGTGCCCCGGCGAGCGCCTCGCGCAGGCTCGCGGCCGTGGACAGGATCGTGCTCAGCGCGGCCAGCGCCGTCTCGCGCTGGACGGCGTAGTGCTCGGCGGTGACGTCGCGGAAGGTACCGACGGTGACCTGCCGCCCCGTATCGGGATCCTCGGCCTTGTTGTAGGTGACGGCGACCCACAGCCGATGGCCGTCCCGATGGGTGACGGGGACGGTGTACGAGCCCTGGTCGTGTGCCAGCAGGCCGGCGAAGGCGTCCCCGGCCTGGCGGTGTGCCTCGGGGTCGGTGGCGGCCTGCGGCCACCACGGCTGAACGGGTGCGTAGGGCAGGTTCTCCGGGCCGTATCCGAGGATGTCGGTGAACGCGGCGTTGATCTCCACGACGGCGCCGGACTCGTCGCAGACGAAGAAGGCCTCCTGCAGTGAGTCGATGAGCGCTGTTCGCCAGCGGACATGATGGCTGCGCAGCCGGGCCAGTTCGACGTTCGCGCGCACACGCGCCAGAAGCTCCGCGGCGGCGAAGGGCTTGACCAGGTAGTCGTCGGCGCCCGCCCGCAGCCCCTCGATCGACGCCTCCTGCCCGGCCCTGGCCGACAGCAGCAGCACCGGCACCGAGGCCGTGCGTGTGTCACCGCGCAGCCTCGCCACCAGCTCCAGTCCGTCCAGCCGGGGCATCATCACATCGCTGACGACGAGGTCGGGGATGTCACGGCGGACGGAGGCGAGCGCTTCGGCCCCGTCGGTGACAGCGGTGACCTCGTATCCCGCTCCGGCCAGGAGGCGCGTCAGGTACTCGCGCATGTCCACGTTGTCGTCGGCCACCAGCACCCGGGCCTTCGGCCCGGGCGCGGGGCCGGACACGGTGGCGCCGGCCCCGGGTCGCCCCATCGAGTCGTCGGCCGCCCTGCCGGTGTCGCTGCCCGGAAGCCAGCGCAGGGCCTCCAGGACGTAGGGATCGGCGGTGGCGGACGCCGCGGTGCCACCCGCTTCCGGCACCACGGAGTCAGGAGGCAGATGGGCCGTGCCGAACGGCAGCCGGATGGTGAAGGTGGTGCCTTCGCCCTCCCTGCTCTCGGCGCCGATCGTGCCGCCGTGCAGATTCACGAGTTCATGCACCAGGGCCAGCCCGATACCGCTGCCCTCGTGCGAGCGGGAGCGGGCGTTCTCGATGCGGTGGAAGCGCTCGAACAGCCGCGGCATCTCCGCCTCCGGCACCCCGGCCCCGGTGTCGGCGACCGTGACCACGGCATGATCGCCCGCTTCGCGCACACGGACGCGGACCGCACCGTGGAAGGTGAACTTCAGCGCGTTGCTCAGCAGGTTGAGGACCGCCTTCTCCCACATCCCGCGGTCGACGTACACCGGCTCGTGCAGAGGCGGGCAGTCCACCTCGAAGGCGAGTCCGGCCCTCTCCATGGCCGAGCGGAAGACGCTGGCCAGTTCGGCCGTCACCGCGGCCAGGTCCACCGGTTCGAACCGGGCCTGCATACGGCCGGCCTCGATGCGGGAGAAGTCCAGCAGTGTGTTGACCAGCTTGCCCAGCCGCAGCCCGTTGCGGTGGATGACGTCGAGTTCCCGGAGTACGTGCTCCTCCGCGTCGGCGTGCCGGGCGCGGAGTTCCTCGACCGGGCCCATGATCAGGCTCAGCGGAGTCCGGAACTCGTGGCTGATGTTGGAGAAGAAGGTGGTCTTGGCCCGGTCCAGCTCGGCCAGTTCCTCCGCCCGCCGTTGCTGCGCCTGATAGCTGCGGGCGCTGCCGATACCGGAGGCGATGTGGCCCGCGGTCAGCTCGACGAACCCCCGGTAGCCCTCGTCGAGCAGGCGATACCGGTTGAGTGCCGCCACGAAGAAGCCGTAGGGGGCGCTGCCCTGCTGCAGGAGCGGGACCACGAGGGCCTGCACGGGGGGCTCGCGCCAGTCGCCCGTGGGCAGGCCGGCGAAGGCGTCCCCGGTCAGGGGCACCAGGGCCGCCTCACCACCGGCCAGAGCCGCGGCGGGCCACACACCGCCGGGCGCGTCGACCGCGAGGACGGCCGGTGCGAGCGGGTGGCCGGCGGTGACGCCGCTCGCCCCCGCCAGCCGGGCGGTGTCACCGTCGAACAGATATGTCAGGGTGAAGGGCAGGTCCTTGCGACTGTGGCTCAGCTGCAGGTCCGCGAAGGCCAGCACCTCCTGCTCGGTGCGGATCACGCTCGGGTCCGAGCCCAGGTCACGCAGCGTGGCCATGCGCCTCTCGCCGATCACCCGGTCGGTTTCCTCGCTCACCACGCACAACATGCCCACGACATCGCCGGTGTCGTCCCGCAGCGGGCTGTAGGAGAAGGTGTGGTAGGTCTCCTCGCTGTAGCCGGAGCGTTCGAGGAGAAGCAGCAGCCCTTCGTCCCAGGTGGCTTCGCCCGTACCGAGGACGGTCTCGATGCGCGGGCCGATGTCGTCCCAGATCTCCGCCCACACCTCGTTCGCGGGCCGTCCCAGCGCCCACGGGTACTTGCGGCCCAGCGTGTCACGACGGTAGGCGGCGTTGCAGAAGAAGGTGAGTTGCTCGCCCCAGGCCATCCACATGGGAAAGCGCGAGGACAGCAGAATGCTGACGGCGGTCTGCAGACTCTGCGGCCACTCCTGTGGGGGGCCGAGGGGCGTGGCGGCCCAGTCCACCTCGGCGAGGTCTTGGCCCACCTCACGGTCGGCGGCGAACACGCTGCCCTCCCCCGCGGGATGCCCGTGCCCAGCCTCGCCCGAACGCCTCACGCGACCCGTCCCCTCATGGCGGCCCGTGCCGGGCCGAATCATGCCGAACGCGCACGCGGGATACCCGATCGCGTGCCCATGTCCTGTCTGCCCCGTGATCGCCGCCCCACCCCGACGGGTTTCCCGTCGGCTCCCGGGGGCGATGGCTCCTGCGCCTCGGTGGGCAGTCTCTCAGACACCGGAGGGCCGGATCCGCCGGGGCGGTTTCGGGTGTCACGACGCGATCGGCCGGGGTTCCGTAGGATGATCCAGGCGAATCGGGATACCTGTGCCGGTAGCGCATGGCCATGGATGCGCACGGGTCGCCGGAGCCGCGCTCCTCGCACGCGACGACCGCCGGAACGCGGTCCGACGCCCCGGCGTATCCGACTCACCTCACAGGGGACCTGGTGAACGAGACAGAGGGCGCTCTCTCCATCAGCACGCGACCGTACCCGTCCGGGCTCGTGGTGCTGCGTCTGGCGGGAGAGCTTGACCATTACACGGGCTCCGGTCTCCGCACGGCCGTGACGGACCTGCTGCGCAGCCCCGGTGCGGGTGTCATCGCCGACCTGTCGGCCCTGGACTACTGCGACTCCACCGGGATGACCGAGATCATCACGGCTCACCACCGCGCCGAGGCCGCGGGCTCCTCGTTCTCGGTCGCGGCGCTCAGCCCGGTCATGGCCCAGCTCTTCCGGGTGGCGGGGCTGGACCAGCTCCTCACCCTGCACTCCAGCGTCGAGGAGGCGCTCGACGCCCTGGACACGAACTGACGACGGGCGGAGGGACGAGTCGCGCGGGAAGGTGCTCCGGAGCGCCCCGTTCTCATCGAGCGCAACCTGTGATCGACACGATCGCTCCGGGCGCGCGGGTTCGGGGGACGTTCTGGCGCCGCTCGGACCGCGGTCTCGGACCCGTCGGCGCGGGGCCCGTCAGCACGTATCGCTCGCGGGGTCCCGGCGTCCCTGGTCTGCGAGGATGAACCGTATGGACGTGCGAAGCAGGAAACAGACGCGGGCGTCCGGTCGGCCGGGCGGCCCAATGGTGATGCAGGCGTCCGGTATCCGCCGTGAGCCGAGCCCCGGCCCGGTGACGTCGGTGGTGGTACCCGCACCGGTCTCCCAGCGCGTCGGCCACACCACCGCCGAACCGGAGGCCGGCGCCCTCGGCCGGACGCGGATCAAGGGCACCCGGCCTGCCCCGGCCCGGCCCTCCCCGACCGCAACCGGGCGCTGCCCTCGGCTCGGCGCCCGCCGGTACCCCGCCCGGACGATCACCGCCTTCGCGGGGACAGCGCGATGATGTGCCGGACCGGCGGCGACCAGGACTCGGACCCAGGGGATCGCCCCGACGACGCCCAGACGTTCTCCGCCATACTGGAAGACAGCCCCGAGGACCTGTACGAACACGCTCCGTGCGGATATCTCTCCACCCTGTTGGACGGGCAGATCGCCAAGGTCAACACCACCCTGCTGAACTGGCTGGGCCACAAGCGCGGTGACCTCGTCGGCCGAAGGAAGTTCTCCGACCTCCTCACCGTCGGCGGGCGGCTTTATCACGAGACGCACTTCGCGCCGCTGCTGCGCATGCAGGGCGAGATCAGCGGCATCGCACTGGAGATGAAAGCGGCTGACGGCAGCCGGCTGCCGGTCCTGGTGACCTCCACCGTCAAGACCGGGAGCGACGGACGGCCACTGCTGATCCGCACCACCGTCTTCGACGCCCGCGACCGCCGCGCCTACGAGCAGGAGCTGCTGCGCGCCCGCCAGGAGTCCGAGCGCGAGCGCCGACGCCTCCAGCAGCTCGCGACCACCCTGCAGGCCACGCTGCTGCCGCCGGCTCTGGCCAACGTGCCGGGTCTCGATGTGGCGGCGCACTACCACATCGCCTCGGTCGACGAGGTCGGCGGAGACTTCTACGACCTGTTCCCCCTGGCCGCCGGGACCTGGGGACTGTTCCTGGGTGACGTGTGCGGCAAGGGTGCGGAGGCGGCGGTCGTCACCTCCCTGGCCCGCTACACCCTGCGCGCCGCCGCGGTCTACGATCCGGACCCGGCCGCGGTCCTGAGCAACCTCAACACCGTCCTCAACCACGAGTACAACGGCTCCGACCCACGGTTCTGCACCGTCATCTTCGGCCTGCTCACCCCGGACAGCGGCCAGGGCGGATTCCGCATCACCCTGGCCAGTGGCGGCCACCCCCCGGCCCTGCTGCTCCGCGCCGACGGCACCGCCGACTACCTGCCCACTCCCGGCGGCCAGCTCATCGGCGTCCTTCCCGACGCCCATGTCGCCACCACCACCTTCAGCCTCGTCCCCGGCGACACGCTGCTCCTGTACACCGACGGCCTCACCGAAGCGCACACGACCCGCCGTGGCGACCGCTTCGGCGACGACGCCCTTCTCGACCTCGGTCGTGCCCTGGCCCCCACCACCGCCCAGCGCACCATCGCGGCCATCCGCGACGTCCTCGACAGCCTGGGCACCGGGGTGGACGACGACACCGCCCTCCTGGCCGTCCACGTGCCGACGTGAGGTGTTCGTCGCCGTGACGTTCGTCGCCGTGACGGAGCGGTGGCCAGGGCCTGCGACACTGGAGGAATGGATGTCCTCCGCAGGAACAACGTCACCGTCACCGGCAACCATCAGGGGCGCACGGTGGTGCTGGCCCATGGGTTCGGCTGCGACCAGAACATGTGGCGGTTGACGGTCCCTGCGCTGGCCCGGGAGTACCGGGTCGTGCTGTTCGACTACGTCGGCGCGGGCCGCTCGGACTCGACCGCGTTCTCGGAGAACCGGTACTCCTCGCTGGACGGATACGCCGAGGACGTGGTGGAGCTGTGTGAGGCGCTGGACCTGCGCGACGCGGTCTTCGTCGGTCATTCGGTCAGCGCGATGATCGGCGTGCTGGCCGCCGGCATGGCTCCGGAGCGGATCGGCGCGTTGGTGATGGTCGCCCCGTCCCCGCGATACATCGACGACGACGGCTACCTGGGCGGGTTCAGCGCCGAGGACATCGACGAACTGCTGGCGTCACTGGAGTCGAACTACCTCGGCTGGTCGGCGGCGATGGCACCGGTGATCATGGGCAATGCCGAGCGGCCCGAACTCGGCGAGGAACTCAAGAACAGCTTCTGTGCCACCGACCCGGACATGGCGCGCGTCTTCGCACGGACCACCTTCCTGTCGGACTCGCGGGACGACCTCGGGAGCGTGCGGGTGCCGACGCTGGTACTCGAATGCACCCAGGACGTCATCGCCCCGCGAGAGGTCGGCGCCTTCGTCCACCGGACGGTCCCCGGCTCGACCCTGGTCACCCTCGACGCCACCGGACACTGCCCGCACCTGTCCGCGCCCGAGGCCACCAACGAGGCAATCGTGAAGTTCCTGGCGGGCCTTCGATGATGTGCCGCACCGATCAGCAGCCCGAACCCCCCGACGCCGGCCATGAGACGTCGGGGGCGGCGTTCGCCGCACTGCTGGAGGACAGCGCCGAAGAACTGTACGAGTCCGCGCCCTGTGGGTATCTGTCCACGCTGATGGACGGAACCATCGCGAAGATCAACACCACGCTGCTGGACTGGCTCGGCCTGGAGCGCGAGGCGGTCGTGGGCCGGGCGCGGTTCACGGATTTGCTGACGGTGGGCGGCAAGCTGTACCACGAGACGCACTTCGCGCCGCTGCTGCGGATGCAGGGTGAGATCAGCGGGATCGCCCTGGAGCTCAAGCAGGCCGACGGCGGCCGGATACCCGTGCTGGTCTCCTCGGTGGTCAAACGCGGCAGCATGGGCGAGCCCCTGCTGATCCGCACCACCGTCTTCGACGCCCGGGACCGCCGCGCGTACGAGGAGGAACTCCTGCGCGGCCGGAAGGCGGCCGAGGAGGCGCGCAAGCAGGCGGAGGCCGACCGCGCCCGGCTGCAGGACGCCCTCGCCGTGCTCCAGCAGTCGCTGCTGCCCGACAGCCTGCCGCCGGTCCCCGGCGTGGAGACGGCCGCCCACTACCACACCGCCGCCCCCGACCGGCTCGGCGGCGACTTCTACGACGTCTTCCCCATCGACGGCAAACGCTTCGCGTTCTTCCTCGGGGATGTGTGCGGCAAGGGCCCCCAGGCCGCGGCGCTCACCTCACTGACCCGCTACACCCTGCGCGCCGCCGCCCTGCACGACCCCGACCCCGTCGCCGCCCTGACCACCCTCAACAGGGTGCTCCACGAGCGTTACGCCTGCAGCGGTGACCCGCGCTACTGCACCGCCGTCTTCGGCACGCTCGAACCCGACCCGGCAACCGGGCAGGTCACCGTCCAGCTCGCCTCGGGCGGCCACCCGCCCGCACTCGTCCTGCGCGCCGACGGCACGGCCGACTTCCTGCGGACCCCCGGCGGCCTCCTCGTCGGTGTCCTGCCCGAGGCCCGCTTCAGCACCGCCGGCACCACCCTCGCCCCCGGCGACACCCTCCTGCTCTACACCGACGGCCTCACCGAAGCCCGTACCGGCAAGGACCGCACCAGTCTCTACGGAGACGACGGCCTGCTCGCCTTCGCCACCAGCCACGCGGGCGAATCCCCGCGCGCCGTCGTCCAGGCCCTCACCGGGCTGCTCGACAGCTTCGGCGACGGCCTCGACGACGACACGGCCCTCCTCGCCCTCGGCGTTCCCGCCGAACTCACCACCTGCCCGGCGACAAGAACACCCGAATGAGACCACTGAAGATCACCGTCCGAGACGCCGTATCCGGTCCCGTTCTGGAGGTCGTCGGCGAACTGGACCACAGCAACGCCACCGAGCTGCGCGACCGGCTCACCACCCTCGCCCTGCAGCCGGGCCAACGCCTCGTCCTGGATCTGGACGGCATGGACTTCTGCGACTCGAGCGGCATCACCGCTCTGATCGCCGCGCACAACCACGCGCACTCCGCCCAGGCCGACATGGCACTCGCCGCGGTACCGTCCCACACCCTGCGGGTGCTGCGCATCGTCGGGCTCGACCAGATCTTCCCGCTCTATCCCGACAGCGACACCGCCACCCGATCCTGACCCACGAGACGGGGGCTTGTTCCCCCGTGCCGCGGTGCGCCGCGGAGCGAACCGCCCACGCCGTCGGCAGCCCGGCTCCCTCTTGCCCCGCCGCCGCACGAGGACCTGCCGCTCAGCGGCCCGGCGGGCCGGGTTCGGGGTCGGCTTCACCGAGTTCGGGCTCCAGTCCCCGGCTCACCGGGGTGCGGCGCCGCCCGGCGTCGGCGCGCCATGCCTCGAAGGCCCATGCGGTGAGGGAGACGACGGCCACGCCCAGGATCCAGCCGCCCAGCACGTCGCTGAACCAGTGCACGCCGAGGGCGACTCGGGAGAAACCGACCCCGATGACGGAGAACACGGCGACACACCAGCAGGCGACGCGCCAGGCCCGCGGTAGGAGGGGCGCCAGGACCAGCATGAAGACGGCGAAGGACGTGGTCGCCGTCATCGCGTGGCCGGACGGGAAGGAGTAGCCCGCGGCGTGCGCCACCGGGTCGTGCAGAGCGGGCCGGGCGCGCTCCACCACGGTCTTCACCAGCAGTCCGACCAGCCCCCCGGCCACGGCGGTCACCGCCGCCCAGGCCGCCAGCCGCCAGGCCCTGCGGTACAGGAGCCACCCGGTCAGCACCGCGACGGCCGCGCGCAGCGTCACCGGATCCCAGATCCGGTCGGACAGCAGGTGCAGCACGTCCGTCCACCCCGGGTGGCGCAGGGCGTACGCGTGCAGGTCCCGCGCGGCGGAGGTGTCCAGGTGCCGCAAGGGCCGCCACTGGCCCTCGACCAGGGTCAGGAGCAGCCCGAAGGCGACCGCGGCCACGGCGGCGAGGGCGGCGCCGCCCAGCAGCCGTGCGCCGTACCTGCGGTCGGCCCGCACGCGGCGTTCGCGAACGGTGTGGAGTGCGGTCGGCTTGAGCATTCAGACTCCCGGGTCTGCTTGGACCGGGCCGGGGCGGCGGCCGCGCGCCGCCTCCAGCTGCGCGGCGAAGGTGAGCCCGAGGAAGAGGGCGATCGAGGTCAGGTAGGCCCACAGCAACAGGGACATGAAGGCGCTCAGGGGACCGTAGATGGTGTCGAAGGAGCCACTGAGGTCCAGGTAGAGGCTCAGCAGCCAGGTCAGCGTCATCCACAGCACCAGGTAGACGGCGGCGCCGAAGGCCAGCCAGGTGTAGCCGGGCTGCTTGCGGCGCGGTGAGCGGCGGAAGACGGTGCTCGCGGAGATGAGCGCGAGCAGCAGCCCGAAGGGCCAGCGCAGGACGTCCCAGGCTGTTCGCGCGCTGGAGTCCAGGTGGTAGACGGTCACCGCCGCCGAGGCGAGGTCGTCTCCGGCGACCATCACGACGAACCCCAGGCCGAGCGGGAGCCCCGCACCGACGGACATCAGCAGCCCACGCAGGTACTTGAGGTGGAAGGGACGGTCGCGCTCGTTGCCGTAGATCCGGTTCGCGCCACGCTCGATCTGGCACATCGCGGTGGTGACGTTGACCAGGGAGAAGACCGCGCCGAACCAGAGGGCGACGGCGGCGCCGTCACCCGCCGTGCGCCGGCTGCGGTCGAGGGCGTCGTCCACGACGTGGGCGCTTGGTCCCTGGGCGATCCGGTGGATCGTCAGTTCGGCCAGCCTGCCCACGTTCTCGGTGTGCAGGCTCGTCGAGAGTCCGACGAAGGCGATGCTCAGGGGTATGAGGGCCAGCACCGTCTGCAGGGCGAGGGCGCGGGAGTGGGTGAAGCCGTCGGCGTACCGGAAGCGGACGAACACGTCCCGCAGGAGCGACCAGCCGCCGTAGCGGCGAAGTGCCGCCCACGCCTCGTCGCCGGACAGCTCCTCCCCGCTCATGTCCCGCGTCTCGGGAACCTTCGTGGCGGTGCCCATCACTTCTCCCGCGTCGGCAGCAGCATGGTCAGGGCCCCCGGACTGACCTCCACGGTCAGGCGCCGGCCGCAGACCACCGGGTCACCGTCCAGCTCGCGAGGCTGCGGGGCGTCGAAGGCGAACTCCGCGCGCCGGAAGGTGAGGAACTCCACGGGTGCGCCACCCTCGTCACCGTGCCGCTCCCGGGCGGACGCCGTCCTTCCGGGACGCAGCAGCGTCCGTACGGCGCCCAGCCAGCCGGCGATGCCGCGCGGGTCCAGGATGAGCAGGTCCAGCCGTCCGTCGTCGGGCCGGGCGGCCGGAAGCAGGGTCACACCGCCCTGCACGCTGCCGACGTTGCCGACCAGCACCATGCGGGCGGTGCGGCGCAGCGCGGGCGCGCCGTCGAGACGGACGCTGACGCCCGTGCGCGGGCCGCGAAGTTCGCGGAGCACGGCGAGCACGTAGGTGGGCCAGCCGAGGAGGGACTTGGCGCGGTCGTTCGCGTTGGCCCGCCGCATCGTCGCGGCGTCGAGTCCGGCGCCGGCCATGGCGGCGAAGTGCGCGGGGGCCAGGCCGTCGCCCTCGATGCGCCCCAGGTCGACGCGGCGGGCCGTGCCGCGCAGTGCGGCGTCGAGGGCGTCGGCCGGTGCCAGCGGCAGGCCGAGATTGCGGGCCAGTAGGTTGCCGGTCCCGCAGGGCACCAGAGCGAGCGGTACGTCACTGCCCGCCAGGGCCTCGGCGGCCGCGCGGAGCGTGCCGTCGCCGCCGCACACCACCACGAGTGTCGCGCCGTCGCGGATCGCGCCGGCCGTCTGGCCGCCTCCCGGGTCGTCGGCGGTCGTCTCGACGAACACCGGTGCCCGGTGGCCGTGGTGTTCCAGGACCTGGCGCAGAGCTTCACGTCCGGCCCGGTCGGTGACCGTGGGATTGAAGACCACGGCGGTGCTGCCGGGGTTCCGCTGCGCGACGCCGGGCGCGGGCACGGGGGCGGGGGCGGGGGGAGCGGTCACGCGTCCGTCCGCGAGCAGGGCGCGCCCCACGATCAGCAGCGAGAGGCTTCCGTTGACGAGCCCGCCGACGACGTCGGTGGGATGGTGCATGCCCCGGTAGAGGCGGGCGATTCCGACCAGGAGGGGGACGGCGCAGAGCAGGCACGCCACGGCGGTCCGCCACGGTCCGCGCAGCCGGGACAGCGCCAGCACGGCCAGGCCGCCGTAGAGGGCGGTGGCTGCGCCGGTGTGGCCGGAGGTGTAACTGGACGTGGGCAGTGAGCCGTCGAGCCGGTGCACGTCGGGACGGTGACGGTCGACCGCGATCGTGATGACGAGGAAGACCGCCGACTGCAGGGACACGGCGAGGGCCAGGAACGTGGCCTGCCGCCACATCGGCAGCCGGGGTATCAGGATCAGGCCCAGACAGCTCGCCAGGGTGATGGCGATCACCGTCAGGGTGTTGCCGGCCTCCGACGCGATGGAGGACAGGGTGGTCAGGGTGGCCGTGCGCGCGTGCGCGAAGGACTCGTTGACCCAGTCCTCGGCCGTCAGCGGCCACAGGTGGCGGGCGGGGCCGGTGATCAGCAGCCCGAGGCCCACCATGAGGGTGGCCTGACAGACGGTCAGCGCGCCGATCGACCTGACGGACCAGCCGACTCCGCGCGGCATCGAGCGGCGGCCCCAGCCCGGGGCTCCGGTTACCTCTCCGGGTCTTTCCCCGGAAAGCCCGGCGGATCTTCCGGGCGCGGCAGTCGACATGAGTACCCCTCTGGTTCGGCGCTTGGCGACGGAGTTCGCCGGACGCTGTCCTCTCCGGCTCCTCGCCGTATGCCCGCTCGGCCGAGGAGCAGACCAGGCGGACTGGCCGAGGCCGGCGGGCGGGCTCGACGCTCGCGGAATGCCGGGGATCCTCTCTCGCGGGCGTCCGCTTCGGGCGCTCGCCCCCCGGTACCCGACCGTTCCCCGGCACCCGGATGCGGCGCTTCCTGTGAGCGGACCGGCCTACCCCGTCCGGGGACGGGCGGGAGCCGGCGCGTCGAGCGGGTCGACCGCCCGTGACCCGCCGAGCCCGGCGTCGCCGACGTTCACGGGGTCAGGGCTTCAGGAGTGCCTTGATGGCACGGCGCTCGTCCATCGCCCGGTACCCCTCCGCGACCTCGTCCAGGGGCAGGGTGAGGTCGAAGACCTTGCCCGGGACGATCCCGCCGGCCACGACACGGTCGATCAGGTCGGGCAGGTAGCGGCGCACGGGGGCGGGGCCGCCGCGCAGGCCGACGTGGGAGAAGAACAGCTCCTGCCCGTCGATCGCGACCTCGTGGGGGACGCCGACGAAGCCGACGTTGCCACCGGGCCGTGCGGAGTGCAGTGCCTGCTGCATGGCCTGGGCGGTCCCCACGCACTCCAGCACGGAGTCGGCGCCGATACCGTCGGTGAGGTCCTTGATCCGGGCGATGCCCTCGTCGCCGCGCTCGGTGACGATCTCGGTGGCGCCGAACTCGCGGGCCAGCTTCTGCCGGGACTCGTGGCGGCTCATGACGATGATCCGCTCCGCGCCCATCTCCTTCGCCGCGATCACGGCGGACAGGCCGACGGCGCCGTCCCCGACGACCACGGCGGCCGAGCCGGGCCGCACCTCGGCGGCGTCGGCGGCCCACCAGCCGGTCCCCATCACGTCGGAGACGGCCAGCAGGCTCGGCCACACGTCCTCGGCCGGCACCTCGTCGGTGGCGACCAGGGTGCCCTGGGCGTTGGGGATGCGGACGTAGTCGGCCTGGCACGTGCTCATGAACTCGCGATGCAGGCAGTTCGACTGGAAACCGTTCCTGCAGTTCGCGCAGGTGTTGTCCGAGGTCGCGAACGATCCGACCACGAACTGTCCCGGCTTCACGGCCGTGACCTCGGAACCGACCTCCTCGACGAAGCCGACATACTCGTGCCCCATCGGATGAGGGTCTCCGATCGGCTCCAGACCGCGCCAGGCCCACAGGTCGGAGCCGCACACACAGGTGACGGCCGTACGGATGATCGCATCCGTGGGCTGGAGGATCCTGGGGTCGTCCAGCGTCTCGAAGCGGACGTCACCGGGGGCGTGGATCACTGCGCCGCGCATGAAAGATTCCTTTGCGTACGTGCGGTCGGACCGCTGCGGCGGTCCGCGTGCGACCGGCCCCGGGACCCGAGACGTCTGTGTACCGGGGCGGGCGGCCCGCCCCCGCCGACGCACGGCCGGGACAGCACCACGTCTTCCAGGTAACCGCCCTTCACGGCGGGCAGCCAGTCACCGTCGATGGGTGTACTGGCAGTACGTCCCTCCCGGCAGGGCCGCCTAGGCTCGTGCGCCGGTGCTCGGTGAGCGGCTGCGACGATCAGGTGAGGTACTGGGCTGCCGTCCGATCCGTTGGACACGGCAAAGCAGGTCGGGAGCCGAGCCGGAACAGAGCACCTGCAGGTCAGGCACCCTTGCCGGCGGGCTCCAGAATCGCCACGCACTCCACGGGATGCGTCATCGGAAAGGTGTCGGCCTGGACGCAGGCAGGAAAGCAGCAGGTCAGAGATGCTTTGGGGGCCCGAATGAGGGCCGCCGGGCCCCCGGACTCGGTGTCGTAGGCCAGATGGGAAACCACCAGGACCGAACGCCCCCGATCACGCAGACGGCCCGCCAGTTGCCAGAACCGCAGGTACGTGTCCCGGTCGAACCCTTGGTACGGCTCGTCCAACAGCAGCACCTGCGGATCGTGCATCACCGAGAGCCTCGGGCTCGGCGCCGCCCTGTCGTCTCCGCTCGGCGGCGGACTGCTCACCGGCAAGTACCGGAGCTCCGCCGAGGGACGCCTGAGCGACCTGGGCATGGTCATCCACACCGAGAGCACCGGCCAGAAGACCGCCGTCGTCGACACCGTCCTGGCGATCGCCGAGGAGACCGGCGTGACGCCCGCCCAGGTGGCGGTGGCCCGGGTGCGCGAGCCCGCCGCCCGTTCCGTGGCCACGCTCGTCCCGATCATCGGTCCGCGCAGTCTCTCCCAGCTCGACAGCTACCTCGGCGCAAGGAGGACGTAGCCGTCGTTCGTCTGAATCCACAGCTGGTAGCTGCCGACGGGGAGATCTCGGGAGGTCGGGATGGATACCGTGCCGCCGGTGTCCCGGACGTATTGCCAGCGTACTGCCGGCCCATGCCGACACATGCTCCCTGAGGCGAGTCGACGCGGACGGCGCTTCTGTGCGGCCGTTGGAAGGGTCGTGCACGTGCGGGGTTGGGCAGCGGGCCGCAGGGGGAGTCTGTGTCCTGCGGCCCGTCAACTGACGTGGAGCCACTGTGACATAAGTGGCCGCTGTCCTAGAGCCGGGGAACTTCAGAGACGGAGTTGATGCATCGTGGAACGACGCATGTCGGTTGCGACGCACTGGGGCAGTTTTGTCGCGGTGGTTGATTCCGGTCGGCTGGTGCGAATCGAGCCGAGGGGCGATGACCCCGCGCCGTCGCCTATCGGACCCGGAATGGTGACAGCCGCCGACGACAGCGCCCGCGTGTTGCGCCCCGCGGTGCGCAAGGGCTGGCTGAACGGCCTGCCGCGCGCCCATGACACGGCCAGGGGCGCGGACGCCTTCGTGGAGGTGAGCTGGGACGACGCGATCACCCTGGTGAGCGAGGAACTGCGCCGAGTGCGTTCACAGCACGGAGACAGCGCTGTGTTCGGCGGCTCCTACGGCTGGGCGAGTGCGGGCGCGTTCCACAACGCGCAGGCGCAACTCCACCAATTCCTGGCGTTGGGCGGGGGATACACCGACTCTCGCAACACGTACAGCACCGCAGCTTTGGAGGTCGTCCTCCCCCATGTGATCGGCGGAGCTCCGTGGAGCTACCAGTCACGGATGCCGATGTGGGACGAGATCGCCGACAACTGTGAGCTTGTGGTGGCGTTCGGAGGGCTGGCCCTCAAGAACAGCCAGATCAACCCCGGCGGACTGGCCAGACACCAGACGCAGGACCTTCAGCGAAAGTGCCGTGCCGCCGGGGTGCGGTTCGTGAACATCAGCCCCATCCGCAGCGACACCGCCGGCTTCCTCGACGCCGAATGGCTGCCCGTCATCCCCAACACGGACACCGCCGCGATGCTCGGCATCGCACACACCATGCTGGTCAACGGCTGGCACGACGAGGACTTCCTTCGCCGTTGCTGCGTCGGGTTCGACCGCTTCGCCTCCTACTTGACCGGCGAATCCGACGGCGTTGCCAAGGATGCCGCCTGGGCAGCGGGGATCACGGGCATGAGCCGGGACACGATCACCGAACTGGCTCGCCGCCTGTCCACGCAACGTTCGCTCATCATGGTCAACTACGCGATTCAACGGGCGGACCACGGCGAACAGCCGATCTGGATGTCGGTCGTGCTGGCTGCCATGGCGGGCTCGATGGGGCGGCCCGGCTGCGGCTGGGGCGCGGGCTACGCGACCATGGACGCGACCGGCGTCGCCCCCGGCCGGCCCTCCGTGGCGTCGATTCCCCGGGTTCCCAACCCTGTCGCGGATTTCATCCCTGTCGCACGGATCGCCGACACCCTGCTGCATCCGGGCAAGACCATCGACTACGACGGCCGGCGCCTGACCTTGCCCGAGCTCCGCCTGATCTACTGGTGCGGAGGGAACCCGTTCCACCACCACCAAGATCTCCACCGCTTGACCCGCGCCTGGCAGACCCCTGACACGGTGGTGGTTCACGAAGCCTGGTGGAACACCACGGCCAAGTTCGCCGACATCGTCCTTCCCGTCGCCACCAGCCTGGAGCGCGACGACTTCGCCGCCGGATTCTCCGACCCCCACCTCGTCGCGATGCCGAAAGTCCGTGAGCCGGCGGGCGAGTCACGCACCGACCACCACATCTTCACCTCCCTGGCCTCCCGGCTCGGATACGAGCGCGAGTTCACGCAGTCACGCTCCGAGATCGAATGGGTCCGGCACCTCTACGAGCAGACGAGGGCCGACCTCGGCGACGACGGGGCCTTGCCGATCTTCGACGACTTCTGGCGAAGCTCCACGGCTGAACTGCCGGCGCTGAGCGGCCCGTTCCCCGGCAGCTTCGAGGCGCTCCGCGCAGATCCGCAGCGTTTCCCCCTGACGACCCCGTCGGGCCGGATCGAGATCTTCTCCGAGGAGATCGACTCGTTCGGCTACGACGACTGCACCGGGCATCCGGCGTGGTTCGAACCAGTGGAGTGGCTCCGTGCCGGCCTGTCGGACCGATTCCCGCTGCACCTGATCTCGAATCAGCCCGCCTCACGCCTGCACAGCCAGTACGACAACGGCGGCCACAGCCTCAAGTCGAAAATCCACGGCCGTGAGCCCGTGACGATCAACCCCCTGGACGCCGCGTCCCGCGGCATCGAGAACGGCATGATCGTACGCGTCCACAACGACCGCGGCAGCTGCCTGGCGGGCGCAGTCCTGTCGGACGACGTCATGCCAGGCGTCATCCAACTGTCCACCGGAGCATGGTGGGACCCGGCCCAGCCAGGCCAGAGCGGCACCTTGGACCGCCACGGCAATCCGAACACCCTCACGGCCGACCGAGGGTGCTCCCGCCTGTCCCAGGGACCGAGCGCCCACAGTGCGCTCGTCGACGTCGAGCGGTACGACGGCCCCCTTCCGGACGTGCTCGCCTTCACACCACCACACCTCGAACACTGACACGCAGGCTGCCTCTTCGGGCAGGTCCTTCGAGTTCGTCGTCGTCAAGCGCGCAGCGGGCCGCCCCGGCTGCCAGAGGCGCCACCCCTCGTTTTGCATTTGCGTAATCAGATGAATACTGTGCGCAGTCGTGACTGCACTTCAAGACCTCAAGTACGGCCAGTGGTTCAGGGGCGCCGACGTCGACGGCGACGGGTTCATCACCCAGCAAGACGTCCGCGCGATGAGCGAGCGCTACATCGCCGCCCGAGACACCGCGCCGGACTCCGCGACCGCCCGCCGACTCATCGAGGGAATGGACGGGTTCTGGACGAATGTGATCGCCCCGATGGACCAGGACGGTGACGGGAAGGTCGATCTCCGGGAGATGACCGAAGGCTTCAGGAGCGTCCTGACCGACCCCGCCCTCTATCCGCAGCAAATCGCGCCGGTCACCAACTGCTTCTTCGACCTCGTCGACCTCAACGCGGACGGCAAGATCGACCAGGCCGAGTTCCAGCAGATGTTCGACTCGGTCGCCGGTGTGCCCGGCGAGGACTGCGCCACGGTCTTCGCCGCTCTGGACAGGGACGGCTCCGGTGGGCTGGACCGCGCCGAATTCCACCAGGCCCTCGCCGAGTTCTTCTACGGCAACGACCCGGATGCTCCTGCCAACCATCTCTTCGGCAGGGTCACCGCCTGACAGCCCGGGATCCGACCGCCCACACCACTGCTGTGCGGGCGGTCGGCTTCGAGGCCCCAGGCCACGCAGCCCCTGGCGCGCCCCCCGTCGGTCGGCGGCCGACTCGTCGTTCCGCCGTACCGGGCCAGCGCCGCCGTTGCGGTCAGGTGGGAACTGAGACAGCTTCAGCCGGCCGAGCCGATGCGCACTGATCTCATCCGCGCGCTCCAGCGCGCGGGCAAACGCGGTGCCCGTCATCGGCGTCGGCGGCCGGTGCGACGCTCCAGCTCCGAGAACCGCGAGCCCCCGGCGTCTTGAGCGTCGCCACCAAGTCGCCGGGCAACGCCGGGGCCGCCCGCCGCGCGGCCCCGCGACCGTGGCGTGCAGCCGCTTCTCCGCGACCTGCCGCGCCTCCGACACCTCCGGGCAAGCACCGATACCCCGGGCAGCAGCACCCGGTGGCGGCGCAACTAGCCCATCGACTGGTTGGACAGCGTCACCGGCCCCTCGTCGTGCGTCCACACCCGCCCCTGCGGGAATTACCCCCCGTCTTCCTCATCACTCGCGACCGGCACTCGGGACTTCAAGGACGGCCTCCTCCTGCGCCACCAGGATGTGCTCGAGCAGTCGCAGCTGGGGAGATGAGCCTTCGGTGCATGGCGGAGTCCGGTTGGGGTACTCGACTCGATTCGGGCTTGAACAGAGGAGGGACATGGACGACGTCGCCGCTCCCGGCCGGGGAAGTGCTCCCCTGCCCGGCCATCAGGCGCGTTCTGGCGCCCTGCTCAGCGGAACGCTGGATAACCTGCGGGCGTCCGCCCTCGCGGTCGATGACGATGGCCTCATCGTCGCGGTCAACAGCGCGGCCCAAAGCCTGCTGGGCAGGGAAGCCTCAGAACTCGTCGGCCAGGACTTCCATGACCTGCTGCACAGGGACAGATACGGACACTCGGTGCCGCGCACGCGCTGCCGGATGAGGAAGGCGCTCCTCACGGGGGACACCAGGCATGGCGAGGCCGAGTGGTTCGCCCGCGGGGACGGCACTCTCGTCCAGTTGTCCTGGCTGGTCACGCCCTGCTCACTCGGTCCGGGCGGGACAGGTGCACTGGCAATGCTGTACGCGCCGGAGCAGCCGGACGTTCGCCACAGCGACGGCGGGCACTCCGCGCCGCTGACGGAGCTGGACCGCCTGGCCCTGCTGGCGGAGACGACCACGCGGCTCACATCCACCCTGGACGCGGACGAGGCGCTGCACCGACTGGCGGCCCTTACCGTGCCCCGGCTCGCGGACTGGGCCGTGTTCGACCTGCTCACCGAACGTGATGAAGTGCGACGCGTTCTCGTGATGGAGCACAAGGACGACATTCTCGTCGAACGGGACGACTTGCAGGGCCCGATGCCTCCGGTGCCGGCGGAGTCGCCGATGCCCCTGTCACGGGCCCTGCGTGGCGCCGCCTCCTCCCTCGCCGGCCCCGCCACCTACCAAGGTCCGCCCGACTCCGGCATCGCGGTCGAACAGCAGCGCCTGTTCACCGCGACAGGTATGCACTCCGCCGCCATCGCACCCATTCGCGGACTGCGCGACGTACTCGGCGCCCTGACCCTGGGCCGCGCCCAGCGTCATGACGCCTTCACCCCTGCCGACCTGCCGCTGCTGGAGGACCTCACCCGCCGGGCGGGCCTGGCGCTGGACAACGCGCGCCTGTACCAGCGCCAGCGCAAAGTCGCCGAGACCATGCAACGCCACCTGCTGCCCCAGCTTCCCGTCCTGCCCGGACTGGGGATGACCGCGCGCTACGTACCCGCTCCGGACGCCTCATCCGTGGGCGGTGACTGGTACGACGCCTTCGCTCTGGCCGCCCACGCCCACGCACTGGCCATCGGCGACGTCGTCGGGCACGATCTCGACGCCGCAGCCGGCATGGCGCAGGTCCGCAACATGCTGCGCGCCTTCGCCTGGTCCCACCCCGAGGCCACACCCAGCGCCGTCGTCACTCGGCTCGACGAGGCAGTGATGCACATAGCCGAGGTACCCATGGCCACCATGATCCTCGCCAGGCTCACACTCGGCGACGACACACTGTGGCGCCTACGCTGGACGAACGCCGGCCACCCGCCGCCCCTGCTCATCGACCACGACGGTCAGACCCGCTACCTCGACGAGGCTCACGGCATACTCCTCGGCACCGGAGTCACCAGACCTCGCCCCGACGCCGTCACCGTCCTGCCACCCCAGGCCACACTCCTGCTCTACACCGACGGGCTGGTCGAATCCCCGCACCACTCCATCGATCATGGGCTGGACCGGCTGCGCCGACACGCGGCCTCCCTCGCCCACCGCCCCCTCGACTCATTCTGCGACTTGCTGCTGGACCAGGTCCGCCCCAGCGACAACGATGACGACGTCGCCATGATCGCGCTGCGTACCCCCCCTTCCGTATGACCCGCCCGACCCGCGCGGGAGGCAGATCGAGTGGGGTTGAGGGGGGCCGTCGAAGTTCCTCAGCCGGTGGGCCGAGGCTTCGAACGCTCCCGCCGCGCGAAAGCTTCGCGCGGTGCAGGCCCTGCACTGCCCCGCCGGTGAGCGGAGCCAGAACGCAGTGTCCGCATACCGGTTCGCCTAGGAGGACGGGCGCCGTGTAGGTCAAGGGCGGTCAGGAGGAGCTGGTTGGTGAGGGGGTACGGCAGGTCCTTGCGCTGCTCGCGGGTATCGGGCGCCCTGGTGTCCAGGTCTGCTCCGGCGTATGGCCCCATCACCTTCGACGCGATTCGGCGCAGCAGGACACTGATCGAGGAAGACCGTCCTCACCGTGATCACCCTGCCTGGACTCTCGTCCTGCGGGACCACGGGGCGCGGGAAGGGCGGTGGGTGTGGAGGACGAGCAGCGCCAGGGCGCCGGTCGCTGCGGACCAGGCGAGGGAGAGCAAGCCAGGGGACCAGGCGCTCTGGGGAGTGAGGGTTGAGCTCAGCGCCAGCTGGTTCACGCCGTACAGAGGGAGGGCGGATACGCCCGCCACATCCATGAGTGTGTTGAAGACGGGATTCTGCAGGCCGGTGTCGACCAGGCTGAGCATGATGATGAGGAAGAAGCCCTCCAGCTCGCCGCGGACCAGAGAGCCGAGCAGAAGGCCGATCCCGCCGTAGACGAGGCCGGCGCCCGCGAGGGCCAGCGCCAGGGGTGCTGTGTGGCGTACGGGCAGAGAGACCCACAGCACGATCGTGGTATAGAGGGCCAACAGGGCGGCGGTGAGGGCGACGGCGGCAAGCTTCGCCAACAGCATCGGCAGCCGGGGGTAACCGGCCAGCAGCAGACGCCGGTCCATCTGCCGCGACTGGAAGGTCTCGGTGAAGGTGATGAAGCCGGCGACCATGGTGACGGCGCCCAGCGCGCTGGCCACCTGCCCCACCTGGCTCGCCGGAGCGGAGAGGGGGGCGCCGATGGCGTCCAGCCGGATGCGCACCACTTGGTCGGAGGTGCACAGGCGTGCCACAGCAATCCAGACGGGGATGAACGCGACCGCCAGAACCAGGGCCAGCCGGTTGCGCAGGTGGCCCAGCAGAGTACAGCGCAGCAGTTCGGTGAATGCCGTCCAGGAGAGCCTCAACGGTCGGTCTCCTCGAAGTGCAGACGGCCCTGGCGCAGGTGAGCGATCGCGTCGAAGTGGTGCAGGTCGTGCAGCAGGTGAGAGACCACGATGATCGACCGGCCCTGATCACGCAGGTCGGCGGCCAGGGCCCAGAACCGCTGATGGGTGTCCCAGTCGAAGCCCTGGTAGGGCTCGTCCAGGACCAGCAACTGCGGATCGTGCATGAGGGCGATCAGCAGGTTCAGCTTCTGCCGCGTGCCACCACTGAGTTCGCCGACCTGCTGTCGCCGGCAGCCGGTCAACGCCAGCAGTTCCATCAGCTCGCCGGCGCGCTCCAGTGTCGGCAGCCGGTAGGCCATCTGGAACAACCGCAGATGCTGTCCGACGGTGAACGCGTCGTTCAGTACAGCCCGTTGCGGGCAGTACCCCACCGCCCCGGCCCGTGTCGCGGTTCCGCGGTCGGGTGCGAGGTGTCCCACGGCGATCTGCAGCAGAGTGCTCTTTCCCGCCCCGTTCTCGCCGACGACTCCCACCAGCGTCCCGGCATTCACGTCAAGATCCACATCGCGCAGGACCTGCCTGCCGCCGAACGCCTTGCAGACTCCGCTGATCCGCAGCCGTGGCCGGTGGCGCGTGGTTACTGCCTGCACATGAGCCCCTCGAAAGATCGGACAGATGTAACGAGCCGACCCGGACGGTCCGGCCCTGGGCGGACCGATCCTCCGCGCGACGTCTGCCGCCCGGTGTCCAACGAGTCCGTACCGCCGGTGTAACGGCGGTCACCCGGTCTTCTGTACCTGCCAGTTGGGCGTGACGTACGCCGCGGTCTGCCGTTGTAGGAGGCGATGCCCCCGACACCACAACGAGACCTCAGCGCTCCCACGATCGTGATCGGAGCCGGCCCCCACGGCCTGGCGGCCGCCGCGCTACTGAACCGCTCCGGAGAACCGACCGTGATCCTGGAACGGTCGCACGGCGTGGGAGCGAGCTGGGCGCAGCGCTATGACCACCTACGCCTGCACACCACTCCCGGCACGTCGAAGCTCCCCGGCCTGCCGGTGCCGCGCCAGGCGGGGCCGTGGGTGAGCCGGGACGACTATGTGCGATACCTGGAGTGCTACGTAGCCCATCACCGACTCGATGTCCGGGTGACCACCCCGGTGCAGCGCGTCGAACGGGCCGAGCCCGGTTCGGGAGCCCAGTGGCTGGTCCACACCCCCGTCGGTCCCGTGCCCACTGGCGCGGTCGTGGTGGCCACTGGTCGCTGCCATACCCCTGACCTCCCCCGCTGGCCCGGGCGTTCGACGTTCACCGGCACCCTGCTGCACTCGGCCCACTACCGCTCTCCGGCCCCTTACCGCGGACAGGACGTCCTGGTGGTCGGCGCCGGTAACAGCGGTACCGAGATCGCGAGTGTCCTGGCCGGGGGCGGAGCCGGGCGGGTACGGATCGCAGTCCGTACCCCACCCAACATCCTGCCCCGCTCCAGCGCACGATGGCATGCTGCCGGCCGACTTACGGAGGCCCTCCCACTCGCGTGGCGCGATCGCACCTCCCTGCTCACCCAGCGTCTCGCGGTGCCCGACCTGACCTCACGGGGGCTGCCCCGGCCCGGCATCGGCCTGTACACCCGCAATGCCCGTGAAGGGGTCAACCCCGTGCTCGACCACGGCTTCGTGGACGCCGTCCGGTCCGGTCGGGTCGAGCCGGTCGCGGCCGTCCAGGCGTTCGAGGGCCCCGAGGTAGTGCTGGCCGACGGCACACGCCTGCGACCCGAAACTGTCATCGCCGCCACCGGCTACCGGCCCGACCTGCACGACCTGGTCGGGTCCCTGGGCGTGCTCGACGAGGCCGGGCATCCCCTCGCCGCAGGGGCACGGACCCATCCTGAAGCCCCGCGCCTGTACTTCGCCGGATACACCAATCCCCTCACGGGTGTCCTTCGCCAGGCGGGCATCGAGGCGCGCGCCATCGCCCGCGCGTTCCGCCACGAGAAGGCGCGGGCCACCCTCCCCGCTCCCCGGCTTGGCGACCGCCCGGCCGACGCACTCGACAAAGGGCGCGCGTCGAGCTGACGGCGGTTCGCAAGCCTGGCCCTTCTGCGGCGTTCCCCGCAGGGCGACATCGGCCGACTTCGGCAACCGCCCACCTCGACGGCAGCGCAGTCGCCCGGCTCTGGCCGAGGTCCATCGGCGGACTTTGCGGACCTGGCGTCGCTTTTGCCGGTGGTCTCAGCGCTGAGTGAGCATGCCTTCGCGCAGGCGGCCCAGGGTCCGTGCCAGGAGTCGGGAGACGTGCATCTGGGACACGCCCAGGTGTTCGCCGATCTGGGCCTGGGTGAGTTCCTCCACGAACCGCATGTGGATGATCTGCCGGTCTCGCTCGTCGAGTTCGGCGAGAAGCGGGGCGAGGGTGTGGAAGTCCTCCACCAGTTCCAGCGCCTGGTCTTCGGCGCCGATGAAGTCCTGCAGAGCGCTCTCGCCGTCTTCGCTGCCGCCGATCGCGGCGTCCAGGGAGGAGGAGTTGTAGCCGTTGGCGGCAAGTCGGGCTTCCCGTACCTCGTCCTCGGGCAGGCTCATCAGCTCCGACAGTTCCTTGACCGTGGGGGTGCGGCCGAGCCGGCTGCGCAGTTCCTCGGTGGCGCGGGCGAGCTGGACGCGGGCTTCCTGCAGCCGGCGCGGCACGTGTACGGCCCAGGTGGTGTCGCGGAAGAACCGCTTGATCTCGCCCACGATGTAGGGGATCGCGAAGGAGGTGAACTCCACTTCGCGCGTCAGCTCGAACCGGTCGATGGCCTTGATCAGGCCGATCATGCCGACCTGGACGATGTCCTCCATCTCCTCTGCGCCACGGCTGCGGAAACGGCCGGCCGCGTACCGGACCAGGGACATGTTCATCTCGATCAGTGTGCTGCGGGTGTAGCTGTACTCGGGCGTGCCCTCTTCCAGGACCGTCAGCTGTTCGAAGAACAGCTTGGAGAGCCGGCGAGCGTCTTTGGGCGCAACCCGGGAGGGGTCGGCGACCTCCGGCAGCTCGCTCGTTCGTGCGTCCAGTGCCGCCGGAATGCTCATGAGCGCCATGCTGTGCCCCTCCCAAAGTTCGAGCCGACCGCTACCGCCTGCAAAAACGGCCGACGGCGCAGCGCCTACCCCGTCTTCCCGCACCTATACCTGTGCTGTGTTGAGCAGGCTCGCTACGTGGTCGTGGTCAGCCGGGCAGGTAGCAGCGAATGGTGGTGCCGTCGGGGCCGGTGTGGACACGGACGAGGTCGGCGAGTTGGTGGACCAGCAGGAGTCCGCGGCCGCCGGGCTGCGTGGGATTCGGCGGGCGACGGCCGGCCAGCGGATCGGTCAGCTGTCCGCCGTCGTGGACCTCGCAGACGATGCGGTCGCTCTCGGCCCAGATCCGCAGCGTCCCCGAGCCGGCGCCGTGGACGACGCTGTTGGTGGTCAGCTCCGCCACCGCGAGTTCCAGGTCGCCCAGGCTCACGCCGGACACGCCCAGGGCCCGCGCCCGGGACATGGCGAAGTCGCGAGTCTCGGGCAGTGTCGGTGCGGCGAAGGTACAGGCCGCAGCATCGAGTGGAGCGAGCAGGGGCTCGTTGTAGCGAGCAATGATCTCTTCGGGGCTGTAGGCGGTGGATTGCCTCTCACCGTCGGCGTCGATGACGACCGGGTGGGTCGCCAGGGCGTCACAGAGCGCCTGCTGCCTTAGTTGCCCAGCGTCGTAGGGACAGAGGATGGTCACCGCGCGCCCGGTGAAAGCGGCATTGATCAGCGCTTCGTGCTGGACGCACGCCGGGTACTCGTCGGCGGAACGGCCCTGCCAGATCGGCTCGCCGATGATACGGACCCGGCGGGCGCCGGGTTGGGCGTCGGCGAACTTGCGCAGCACGTTGGCGATGATGCGGCCCGGGTTGCGGCCGGCCTGGGTCATGTCGATGAAACGGACCTGCGCCGCTCGCTCACCGAGCCCCTCGCGGATCAGCTTCAAACGATCCGGCGGAGCTGCGACGGCTGCGGGCTCACCGGCGTCCAGCCCTTCCCGCAGGAAGGGAACCGTTCCCGCGACGTACTGGTCGGTCCCCTCGTAGAAGAGCGCCGGGTGCACGAACGGCTCGTGCGAGGGCACTGTGGTCATCACGCAGCCACCTCGATCACGGTAAGCCCGGGCCAGAAGAGTTCGAGGATGCGCGGCAGCTGCGCCGGAGGTCGGTGAAGTACGATCCGCTGTCCCTCGGGGAGACGCTGGGCGGTGACCGCAAGGTCCGTCACGCCGGCCACATCCACGAAGCGCACCCGGGACAGATCCACGTGATGCACGTCCGTGCCACGCTCGACCAGTTGCTGCAGCGCCTGCTGCCAGACCGTCCGTGTGTTCATGCTGATCTCCCCGATCGCCCCCAGCCCCGAACTGTCGGGCAACGGATTGATCTGCAGTACCGCCTCACGTGGCGGCGCGGCGGAGGGCCCGCCCACGCCAGGTGCGACATCCACGCTTTTGCCCCCAGTTCCCCGGGCTCGGCCGCACGGCGGCTCATATCGATCGCCTTGCACGATACCCGGTCAGGCACGGCGGACGCCCAGTCCGGCTACGCGAGAGAACGGGCCGGGCCTGACCTGCGCGGGTCCCGATGACGTGAGCTGGTGGAGCTCATGCGACCGAGTACGTGTCCTCCTGTAGCAGCGCCCATGCCAACTCAGGCTTGGCGGGAGGGCGAGCTCAGGGAGCGAGGCTGAGTTCCGCCCAGACCGTTTTGCCGGGGTGGCGCGGGGTGACGCCCCAGCGGTGCGCGAGCCGTTCGAGGAGCTGCATGCCGAAGCCGCCGGGCTCGGTGTTCTTGGTGGCACGCATGCGCGGCCAGCGGTCGCTGTCATCGCTGACCGCGATGCGCAGCAGCCGGCCGTTCCAGGTGAGCCGGATCAGGGGTGGGCCGACGCCGTGGCGGATGGCATTGGTGATCAGTTCCGAGACGATCAGTTCGGCGGTCTGGATCATCCGGTGCTGGTGCAGCGGACCGCCGAAGCCTTCCACGCAGTCGCGGACCCAGTGCCGGGCGGCCGCGATGCTCGCCGTAACAGCCGGGAAACGCGACTCGCAGGATGGGATGGTCGGTTCGCCGTTCACGAGGTTCCTCCAGCCTTGGTGGCGGGCCTGCTCTGCCGCCGGCTGGCGCTGCGTACAGCCGGTCGCAGTCGTCTGTCGGGTTACCCCTGCCTGCCTGGTGAACCATCTGTGTCCCTCGGGTGACGGGCTGATCCTGTGAAGGGTTGATCGCCGCTGTCGACGGGACTGGTGGTGGCGGGCTGGAGTGCGCTGGCAGAATCATTCCCGCACACGACATGAGGCCACGCCGGTCGCGCTGCCACCGGGGCCCGAGGACGAGGGAGCCGGCATGGAACGGATTTCGCATGTGGAGATTCCGCTGGACCGTGATGTGTTCCTGCGCACTCTGGTGCGTGAGTTGGCGACGTCGCTGGAGTCGGTGATCGGTCTGGAGGAGGCGTCCGGCTACGTCAGCCTGGTGGGGCAGGCCGTCGGCACGCAGATCGACGAGATGTACCTCAAGGCACTGGGAACCGACCGGCTCACGGGTGAGCAGGTCGCCGAGGCGCTGGTGGACCTCAAGCGCCGTATCAAAGGTGACTTCCACGTCATCGAGCACGACGAGACGAAGATCGTGCTGGGCAACCGGGTGTGTCCGTTCGCGGAGAAGGTGGTGGGCCGGGAGTCGATGTGCATGATGACGTCCAACGTCTTCGGCACCGTCGCCGCCCGCAATCTGGGCTACGCGCGCGTGGAGTTGGAGGAGACCATCGCTCGCGGCGACGCGGGCTGCCGGGTGGTGGTGCACCTGGTGCCCGACGTGGATGTCGAGACGGTGAGTGGCCGTGAGTACTTCGGCGACCGGGCTGTGGCTCCATGACCCTTGGCCTCTTCCGGGCCATCACCAGACCGCTGCCCCATCCGGTGCTGTTGTGCGGGGCCGACGGCCGCGTGCTGGCCGCCAACCCGGCTGCCCGCCGCTGTGACGACCGGCTGCGCCCGGGCGCCAGCGTGCTCGATCTACGGCCGGACGACACCCCGCAGCTGCGTCAGCAGTTGGCTGTGTGGCTGCGCAGCGGCAGTCCCGTGCCCGGCGCGCTGGTCCTCAAGGACGCCGACGGCCGCACGCGGCGCTTCCGCTGTCACGGGGCGCGGGCCACGTGGTGGGACGGCCCGCAGCCGGCCGTGCAGCTGCATCTCGTCGAGGCCGGGGCGTCGGACCAGTTCGTCGTGCTCAGCCAGCAGGTGGAGGCGCTGAACCGGGAGGTGGCCTTCCGCCGGGCCACAGAAGTGGACCGGGCGCGGCTGCTGGCCGCCGAACAGGCCGCCCGTGCCCGGTTGCAGCACCTGTACGACCTGACCGCCGCCCTGGCCGGAGCGATCACTCTCGCGGAGGTCTCCCGCGCTGTCAGCGAGGTGGCGCCGGCAGCCCTGGGGGCCACCGCGGCGGAGCTCTATCTGCACTCGTCACGGCTGGTACCGCCCCTACAGCCGGAGGACAACGGCCTTCCGGTCGGCGCGGGCGGCTGGACCGACCTGGACCGGCCCTCTTCCTCGGACGGCCCGCTCACTCGTGAAGCCGCGGACGCGGTTCCCGTGGCCCTGTCCCTGGAGGCGGACGGCGTCCACCTGGGCATGCTGATCGTCTACGGCTCGCTCAGCGCCACCGCTCCCGAGCATGTGACAGCGGTCGCCCAGCAGATCGCCCAGGCTCTGCGCCGGGCCGGGCTGCACGAGCACGAGCACCGGGTCGCCGAACGCCTGCAGCTCAGTCTGCTGCCCCAACTGCCACAGCTGCCCGGTCTGGAGTCGGCCACCTGCTACGCCCCGGGCAGTGACCTGCTCTCGGTCGGCGGCGACTGGTACGACGTCTACGACGTGGACTCCGATCACATCGGCCTGAGCATCGGCGACGTCGCCGGTCACGGACTGCACGAAGCGACCGTCATGGCACAGATCACCGCCGCCCTGCGCAACATCGTGCCGCGCTGCGGCACCGACCCCGCCGCCGTCCTGGACGAGCTCAACACCTTCCTGAGCCGCTACCATCCGAACCGCATGGCCACCGCCTGCTACCTGGTCTTCGATCGCCGGACACGCACCCTGACCTACGCCAGGGCAGGCCATCCGCCGCCGCTGCTCATCCACTCCGACGGCACCAGCGCCTACCTCGACCACGCCACCTCCCCGCCTCTCGGCCCCGTCCGGAACGTCCGCTACCGTCAGGCCGACACCACCGTGACCGAGACCGACACCCTGCTGCTGTACACCGACGGCCTGATCGAGCGCCGTCGCGAGGACCTCGCCATAGGAATGGAACGGCTGACCGAGCTCGCCCACATCACCAGCAGCCTGAGCATCACCGAGCTGTGCGACCGGTTCCTGCACCACCAGCCCGAAGCGGCGTTCCCCGACGACCGCGCCCTGCTCGCCGCCCGCTTCCCCTCACCCTCCTGAGCGCGCCTGCGCTCAGCGACAGCAGGGCATAGGGGTGCCGAGGACGAGGAAAACGCGTCCATCACCTCGCGAGACGTCCCACGAAGCCGCAGGTCAAGCCCACCCCCGGCACCAGGACACGTTCCACATCGTGCATTTCGGGAAACACGTCGAGCGCACCCGAACGCGCCTGAGCAACCTGCGAAATCTGCAGGTCAGAGCCCCTTTGTAGCAGGCTCGAGAATTGCCACGCACTCCACGTGATGCGTCATCGGAAACAGGTCGAACGCCCGCAGCGTCCGCACCCGGTAGCCCCCGTCGCGGAAGTACCCGAGGTCGCGGGCGAGTGCGGCCGGGTCGCAGGCGACGTAGGCGATGCGGCGGGCGCCGAGGGAGGTGAGGTGGTCGACCGTTCGGCGGCCGGCGCCGGCGCGGGGCGGGTCGAGGACGATGAGGTCGGCCTCGGTGATGCCCGTGCGCGGGAGGACCGACTCGACCTTGCCCTGTTCGATGCGGACCCGCGGGAAGCCGGCCAGGTTGTGGCGCGCGTCCTCCACCGCCCGCTTGCCGGACTCGATGCCGAGGACCGCGCCCTTCTCGCCGAGGCGGTCGGCCAGGGCGCCGGCGAACAGGCCCACGCCGCAGTAGAGGTCCAGGGCCATCTCGCCCTTGCGGGGCAGCAGGCCCTGCATGACGGCCCTGACGAGGGTGTCGGCGGCCTTCGGGTGGACCTGCCAGAAGCCTCCGCTGCCGACGCGGTAGGTGTGGTCGTCGGCGCGCTCGCGCACGAACGCGCGGCCGTGGACCCGGTGGATGCCGCCGTCCTTCTCGTCCACGCGCATCACGGAGACGGGCCGGTCGAGCTCGACCAGGGGCAGCCGGGCGCCGGGCCGCGGCTCCAGGATCACCATGCGGTCCTGGGAACCGGTCGCGGCGATCGCCTCGACGGAGGCCATGCCGGCCCAGTCCCGGTCCTCGATGCCGAGCTCGCTGACGCCCGGCGCGGCGATCATGCAGTGGTCGATCGGCTCGACCTCGTGGGAGCGGTGGCGGCGCAGTCCGGCGTTGCCGTCGGCGTCCACGGCGTACTGGACCCGCGTCCGCCACTGCGGCACCTGGCCGGCGGGCAGCTTGTCGCCCTCGGCCGGCAGCACCGTGCCGTCCCAGCCGGCCTCCTCCGGGGTGAGGCCCGCGAGCCGCTGGAGCTGCTCGGCGATCACCTCGCCCTTCAGGCGGCGCTGGGCGCCCGGCTTGGCGTGCTGCCAGTCGCAGCCGCCGCAGCGGCCGGGGCCGGCGAAGGGGCAGGGCGCCTCGATGCGGTCCTTGGACGCGTCGAGGATCTCGACGGCGTCCGCGCGCAGGAAGCGGGCGCCCTCCTCGCCCTCGGTCACCCGGGCCACCACCCGCTCGCCCGGCAGCGCGTGCCGGACGAACAGCACCTGGCCCTCGGCGGTACGGGCGATGCAGTGGCCGCCGTGGGCGACGGGGCCGATCTCGACCTCGTACTCCTCCCCCACCAGAGACTTCGTCGGTTCTGTCTGCATGGTGGGGTGACTCCAGATCGGGAAGGGGAGAGGCCGCAGCCGGTGGGCCTGACAACAGCCCACCAGTCTACGGCCTCTCCTGGATACCTCTACGCCCCCTGGACGCCCCGGCGCCTCAGTCCTTGGCGGCCGGCTCCTTCGGGCCTTCCACCGCCGGGCCACGCCGGACCGCGCCGGGCGCGTTCCAGTCCTGGCGCCTGCGGGCCCGCAGCTTGGCCGCCTCGGAGGACGCCAGCTGGTAGGGCACGGAGGTCACCATCACGCCGGGGGTGAAGAGCAGGCGGCCCTTCAGGCGCAGGGCGCTCTGGTTGTGCAGCAGATGCTCGTACCAGTGGCCGACCACGTACTCGGGGATGATCACGGAGACCGCGTCGCGCGGGGACTCCTTGCGCAGGCTCTTGACGTACTCGATGATCGGCCGCGTGATCTCGCGGTACGGCGAGTCGAGGACCTTCAGCGGTACGTCGATCCCGCGCCGCTCCCACTCCTCGCGCAGCGCCTTGGTCTCCGCCGGGTCGACGTTGACGGTGAGCGCCTCCAGGGTGTCCGAGCGCATCAGCTTGGCGTAGGCCATGGCGCGCAAGGTGGGCCGGTGGATCTTGGAGATCAGGACGACCGAGTGCACCCGGGAGGGGCGGACACTGTCGTCGCTCGGGCCCTCGGGGGCGGCGATCTCGTCGGCCACGCGGTCGTAGTGCTTACGGATCGCGGTCATCGTCGCGTAGAAGATGCACATGCCCAGCAGGGCGACCCAGGCGCCGTGCGTGAACTTGGTGACGAGGACGACGACCAGCACCAGGCCGGTGAAGAAGGCGCCGAAGGCGTTGATCGCGCGGGAGCGGATCATTCGGCTGCGCGCCGACGGGTCCTTCTCGACCGCCAGGTGGCGGTTCCAGTGCCGGACCATGCCGGTCTGGCTGAGCGTGAAGGACACGAACACGCCGACGATGTAGAGCTGGATCAGGCGGGTGGAGTCTGCGCCGTAGATGATCACGAGCAGCGCCGCGGCGCCCGCGAGCAGCACGATGCCGTTGGAGAAGGCGAGGCGGTCGCCGCGGGTGTGCAGCTGGCGCGGCAGGTAGCGGTCCTGGGCCAGGATCGAGCCGAGCAGCGGGAAGCCGTTGTACGCCGTGTTCGCCGCCAGGAACAGCACCAGGGCGGTGGCGGCTGCCAGCAGGACGAACAGGAAGCTGCCCTTGCCGAACACCGCCTCGGCGACCTGGGAGATCACCGGGTTCTGGACGTAGCCGGAGCCGACCGGGCTGCCGTTGTGGATCAGGTCGGTGGCCGGGTGCTCGGCCATGCGGACGTTGGTCGACATGGCGAGGGCGATGATGCCGCAGAACATGGTGACGGCCAGCAGGCCCATCATCGCCAGCGTGGTCGCCGCGTTCTTCGACTTGGGCTTGCGGAAGGCCGGGACGCCGTTGGAGATGGCCTCCACACCGGTCAGCGCGGCACAGCCGGACGAGAAGGCGCGCAGCAGCAGGAAGACGAGGGCGAAGCCCGCGAGGCCCTGGTGCTCGGCCTTGATGTGGTAGTCGGCCGTCGGGGCCTGCATGGTGTCGCCGAGGACCAGGCCACGGAAGGCGCCCCACGCGATCATGATGAAGACGCCGCCGACGAAGACGTAGGTCGGGATCGCGAAGAGCTTGCCCGACTCCCTCACGCCGCGCAGGTTCATCAGCGTCAGCAGGATGATGACCGCGGTCGCGCAGAACACCTTGTGCTCCACGACGAAGGGGACCGCGGAGCCGAGGTTCTCGATGCCGGAGGCGATGGAGACGGCGACGGTCAGCACGTAGTCGACGAGCAGCGCGCTGGCCACGGTGAGGCCGGCCTTGGGCCCCAGGTTGGTGGTGGCGACCTCGTAGTCGCCGCCGCCGCTCGGGTAGGCGTGAACGTTCTGCCGGTAGGAGGCGACCACGGTGAACATCAGCACGACGACCGCGACGGCGATCCAGGGGCTGAAGTGGTACGCCGACACGCCCGCGATGGACAGGACCAGCAGGACCTCCCCCGGCGCGTAGGCGACGGAGGACAGCGGGTCGGAGGCGAAGACGGGGAGGGCGATGCGCTTCGGCAGGAGCGTTTCACCCAGCCGGTCACTGCGCAGTGCGCGCCCGATCAGGATCCGTTTGGGCACGTCGGTCAGTTTGGACACGACAGAGGATCGTAGGGCTTCGAACAGGCACCCGCCCACCCGGCATCCCGGTTCTGCCTCACGAGTGAAATCGTAAGGCCACTGAACTGCGGATTCCGTGGTCCGTGCGCCCCGCGTGCCTAGATGGCAGATCCCGGTCGTCACCGCACCTCGGAGGTCCCATGCCCGCGACCGCAGAGCTGATCGGGGCCACCGTCGCCCTCGTCGGCCTCGGAATCCTGACCCTGTGCAGCGTGCGCAGCATCACGCGCCGCAGGGGTGCCGCCGTGGATCCCCGGCGGTGACCGGCGAACGGTGATCCCGAAACCTCCGCACCGGGGGTGCCCACCCCGAACCGCCCGTGTGTAGCTTTGGGCGTCGGTCTGAGACCCTGATGCTGAGCAGTAACTTTTGGACACCGGAAGGACGGTCGTGCACATCGTCATCATGGGCTGCGGAAGAGTGGGTTCCGCTCTTGCCCAGACCCTGGAGCAACAGGGGCACACGGTCGCCGTGATCGACCAGGACCCCACCGCCTTCCGCCGGCTGGGCCCGGGCTTCGGGGGCCGCCGGGTCACCGGCGTCGGCTTCGACCAGGACACCCTGCGCGAGGCGGGCATCGAGGAGGCCGGCGCCTTCGCCGCGGTCTCCAGCGGTGACAACTCCAACATCATCTCCGCGCGCGTGGCCCGCGAGATGTTCGGGGTCGAGAACGTGGCGGCCCGTATCTACGACCCCCGCCGCGCCGAGGTCTACCAGCGCCTGGGCATCCCCACCGTGGCCACGGTCCGCTGGACCGCCGACCAGATGCTGCGCCGGCTGCTGCCCTCGGGCGCCGAGCCGCTGTGGCGCGACCCCACCGGCGGTGTCCAGCTCGCCGAGGTGCACGCCTCCGCCAAGTGGGTCGGCCACAAGATCAGCAGGCTGCAGGAGGAGACGGGCGTCCGGGTGGCGTTCCTGACCCGCCTGGGCGAGGCGATCCTGCCCACGTCGCAGACGGTGCTGCAGGAGGGCGACCTGGTGCACGTGATGATGCGGACGGACGACGTCGAGAAGGTCGAGGCGGCGTTCGCCGGGGGCCCGGAAGAGGAGAGCGGTCACTGATGAGGGTCGCCATTGCCGGAGCCGGCGCCGTCGGCCGCTCGATCGCGGGCGAGCTGCTGGAGAACGGCCACGAGGTCCTGCTCATCGACAAGGCCCCGACCGCCATCTCGGTGGAGCGGGTGCCCCAGGCGGAGTGGCTGCTGGCCGACGCCTGTGAGATCACCTCCCTGGACGAGGCGGCGCTGCAGCGCTGCAACGTGGTGATCGCCGCGACCGGTGACGACAAGGTCAACCTGGTCGTCTCGCTGCTCGCCAAGACGGAGTACGGCGTTCCGCGCGTCGTCGCCCGGGTGAACAACCCGAAGAACGAGTGGCTGTTCAACGAGGCCTGGGGCGTGGACGTGGCCGTCTCCACCCCGCGCCTGATGTCCGCCCTGGTCGAGGAGGCGGTGAGCGTCGGCGACCTGGTCCGGCTGCTCCGCTTCAGCCACGGCGACGCCAACCTGGTGGAGCTGACCCTGCCCGAGGAGTCGGCCCTGGCCGGCACCCAGGTCGGCGACGTGGAGTGGCCGCAGGACACCTCCCTGGTCACGATCATCCGCGGCACCCGGGTGCTGACCCCGTCCCGGGAGGACTCCCTGGAGCCGGGCGACGAGCTCCTCTTCGTGGCCGCGCAGGCCCGCGAGGAGCAGCTCGAGGAACTGCTGTCGGTCCGGCGCCCGGACTGACCGCGCGAAAGGCCGAGGAAAGGGCGCCCTTGGCATCAAGGGCGCCCTTTCCTCTTCGTATTTCTCTTCGTACGAAGGCCTGTCGTGCGGCCGCTCGCTACGCCTCGCGGCGGTGCCGTCCGCCGGCGGGCTCGCCGTTCTCCGCGGCCAGGGCGGCCTGACGCTCCTTCTCGGCCTGCTCCTCGGCCTCCATCTCCGCGAACACGTCGATCGGCGCGGGCGCCTTCGCCAGGAACACCCAGGTCAGGTAGACCGCCAGCAGGAAGGGCGGGATCTTCAGGGTGACCAGGACCCAGCCGAGCTGGGCGGTGTCGGCCCACCAGTACAGCGGGAAGAGGATCGCGCACTTGGCGAGCAGGATCAGGCCCCAGGCCCAACTGGCCTTGGCATAGGCCTTCTTGCGGCCGGGGTTGCGGGTCCGCCAGGAGAGGTTCTCCTTGAAGACCGGGCCGAGGATGAGGCCGATCAGCGGCACACCGGCGAGGGTCGTGATGATGTAGGCCAGCGCCAGGCCCAGCGTGTAGAGCATGCCGGGGAGGTAGAAGTCCTTGGCGTTGCCCGTGAACATCGCGAAGACCACGCCGAACGCCACGCCGAAGACGCCGCTGAAGGCGTGCTTGACGGTGTCCTTGCGGACCAGCCGTACGACGACCAGCACCAGGGACAGGGCGAGCGCGGCGATCGCGGAGAAGTGCAGGTTCTTGTTGATCGTGAAGATCGCGACGAAGAGGAGACCGGGCAGCACCGTCTCGACCATGCCGCGGACACCGCCGAACGCCTCGAACAGGGCGGCCTCGGTGACCGCGCGTGCGTCGTCCGACTGGGTCTGATCGGTGTCTTGGGTCGGCTTGTCGAGGGACGTCACCGGCTACTCCCGTCCAAGGGGTCGCAGTTCGTACTTCGGATTGAACAGCACCCGGCGGCCCCGGCTCATCGAGATCCGGCCCGATGCGATGAGCTTGCGTCCGGGTTCTATCCCCACGATGGAGCGCCTGCCGAGCCACACCACGTCCAGGGCGGCGGAGCCGTCGAACAGCTCGGCCTCCAGGGCCGGGACTCCCGCGCGCGGCCGCAGGGTGACCGTGCGCAAGGTACCAGTTACGGTGACGATCTGCCGGTCACGGCAGTCACCGATCCGGGTACACCCCGCCGTCTCGGCGTCCTCCCGCAGTTCCTCCGACTCCAGATCCTCCTGCGAGGTCGAGAGCCGGTCGAGCATGCGCCGGAACCGGCCGGCCGGCTTCTGGGAACGAGGAACAGCACTCATACAGGAAGCGTACCGGGGTGCGCAGACACCGCCGTAGCCCAGCTCACTTCTCGAACGGGTATCCCATTCCGGGCTCGGTGACGCCGCATCTCCCGGGGGCCGGCCCCCGGACCCCCGGCCGTCATTTCTCGAACCGGTATCCCATTCCGGGCTCGGTGATGAAGTGCTCCGGGTGCGAGGGGTCCGTCTCCAGTTTGCGCCGGAGCTGCGCCATGTACACCCGGAGGTAGTTGGACTCGGTGCCGTACGACGGTCCCCACACCTCCTGCAGCAGCTGCTTCTGGCTGACCAGGCGGCCGGTGTTGCGGACCAGGACCTCCAGCAGGTGCCACTCGGTCGGGGTGAGCCGGACGTCCCTGCCGGACCGGTTGACCTTCTTCGCGGTCAGGTCGACGGTGAAGCCCGCGGTCTCCACGGTCGTCACGTCGTCCTCGCCGGGCCCGACCGGCTCGGCCCGGCGCACCGCGGCGCGCAGCCGGGCGAGCAGTTCGTCCATGCCGAAGGGCTTGGTGACGTAGTCGTCGGCGCCCGCGTCCAGCGCCTGGACCTTCTCGTCGGAGGAGTGGCGGGCGGACAGCACCAGGATCGGCACCCGGGTCCAGCCGCGCAGCCCCCGGATCACCTCGACGCCGTCCATGTCGGGCAGGCCCAGGTCCAGCACGACCACGTCGGGGTGGCGGGAGGCGGCCAGCTCCAGGGCGGTCCTGCCGTCGGGGGCCGCGTCGACCTCGTACTGGCGTGCCTTGAGGTTGATCACGAGGGCGCGCACGATCTGCGGCTCGTCGTCGACCACGAGCACCCGGGTCGTCATAGGGCCTGCCTTTCGGGTTCTGCGGTGTCCTCCAGGGGGTGGAGGGGTTCGGGAGCCGCGCGGAGGCTCAGCACCATGGTGAGCCCGCCGCCTGGCGTGTCCTCGGCGTTCAGGGTGCCGCCCATCGCCTCGGCGAAGCCGCGGGCGACCGCTAGGCCGAGGCCCACCCCGGCGCCGCGCGGCGCGTCCCCGTACCGCTGGAAGGGCTCGAATATGCGGTCCTTCGCGTCGTCCGGCACCCCGGGCCCGCGGTCGACCACCCGCACCTCGACCCGGTCCGCGATGGCGCTGGCGGACACCAGGACGTGCCGGCCGAGGGGGCTGTACTTGACGGCGTTCTCGACCAGGTTGGCCACCGAGCGTTCCAGCAGCCCGGGGTCGACGGCGACCATGGGCAGGGTCTCGGGGACGTCGAGCTCCACGCTGTCCTCGGGCACGCCGCCCAGGGCCATCGGGACCACCTCGTCCACGTCGATCTCGCGGATGAGCGGGGCCACGGTGCCGGTCTGCAGCCGGGACATGTCGAGCAGGTTGCCCACCAGGTGGTCGAGCCGGTCGGCGCCGTCCTCGATGCCCTGGAGCAGTTCGGCCCGGTCCTCCTCGGACCAGTCCACGTCCTCGGAGCGCAGGGAGGAGACCGCGGCCTTGATCCCGGCCAGCGGGGTGCGCAGGTCGTGACTGACGGCGGCGAGCAGGGCGGTGCGGATGCGGTTGCCCTCGGCGAGCGCCCGGGCCCGGTCTGCCTCCTCCTGGAGCCGGCTGCGGTCCAGCACGACAGCGGCCTGGGCGGCGAAGGCGGCGAGGACCCGGCGGTCCTCGGCCGGCAGCACCCGGCCGGTGAGCGCGAGGGCCATGTGGTCACCGGCCGGGACGTCGACGTCGGCGTCCTCGGGCCGCTCCAGTTGCGGCCCGGGTCCGGCGCGGCCCGCGCAGGTCCACGGTTCGACGTCGCCGGCCCGCTCCAGCAGGGACGCCGACTCCATGGCGAAGGTCTCCCGGACCCGTTCGAGCAGTTCCTCCAGACCGGTCTCGCCGCGCAGCACGTTGCCCGCGAGGAAGGAGAGGATCTCGGACTCGGCGCGCAGCCGGGCGGCCTGGTGGGTGCGCCGGGCGGCGAGGTCGACCACGGAGGCGACCGACATGCCGACCCCGAAGAAGATCGCGATGGCGACGATGTTCTTGGGGTCGGCGATGGTCAGCCGGTGCAGGGGCGGGGTGTAGAAGTAGTTCAGCAGCAGCGAGCCCAGGGCCGCCGAGGCCAGGGCCGGCAGCAGGCCGCCGAGCAGGGCCGCCGCTACCGTGACGGCCAGGAAGAGCAGCATGTCGTTGGCGAGGCCGAGGTCGACGGTGCTCAGCAGCACCGTGAGGACCGCGGGGCCGCCCAGGCCCACCAGCCAGCCCCAGAGGATCCGGGCCCGGCCGAGCCGGGCGCCCCGGGCGACGGGCAGTCCGCGGCCCTTGGCGACCGCCTCGTGGGTGACGATGTGGACGTCGAGGTCGGGTCCGGACTCGCGGGCGACCGTGGCACCGACACCGGGCCCGAAGACGTACTGCCAGGCCTTGCGGCGCGAGGAGCCGAGCACGACCTGGGTGGCGTTGACACCGCGCGCGAAGTCCAGCAGGGCGGCGGGTATGTCGTCGCCGACGACGTGGTGGAAGGTGCCGCCGAGATCCTCCACCAGGGTGCGCTGGACGGCCAGCTCCTTCGGGGAGGCCGCGGTCAGGCCGTCGCTGCGGGCGATGTAGACGGCCATCACCTCGCCGCCGGCGCCCTTCTCGGCGAGCCGTGCCGCCCGCCGGATGAGGGTGCGCCCCTCGGGGCCGCCGGTCAGCCCGACCACGATCCGCTCCCGGGAGCCCCAGATCCGGGAGACGCGGTGCTCGCTGCGGTACTCGTTCAGGTGCTCGTCGACCCGGTCCGCCACCCACAGCAGGGCCAGCTCGCGCAGGGCGGTCAGGTTGCCCGGCCGGAAGTAGTTGGACAGGGCCGCGTCGACCTTGTCCGGCTGGTAGATGTTGCCGTGCGCCATACGGCGGCGCAGGGCCTGCGGCGACATGTCGACCAGCTCGATCTGGTCGGCCCGGCGCACGATCTCGTCCGGGACCGTCTCGCGCTGCCGCACCCCCGTGATCGACTCCACGACGTCGCCCAGGGACTCCAGGTGCTGGATGTTGACGGTCGTGACGACGTCGACTCCGGCGGCGAGCAGTTCCTCGACGTCCTGCCAGCGCTTGGCGTTGCGGGAGCCGGGGACGTTGGTGTGGGCGAGTTCGTCCACGAGGGCGACGGCGGGGGCGCGGCGCAGCACCGCGTCGACGTCCATCTCCTCGAAGGCGGTGCCCCGGTACTCCAGCCGCGCTCGCGGTACCTGCTCCAGGCCGTGCAGCATCACCTCGGTGCGCGGCCGGTCGTGGTGCTCGACGAACGCCACCACGCAGTCGGTGCCCCGCTCGATGCGGCGGTGCGCCTCGGACAGCATGGCGTAGGTCTTGCCCACACCCGGTGCCGCGCCGAGGTGGATCCGAAGCTTGCCGCGTGCCATGGCCCCATTGTCTTCCGCCGACTGCCGCCTACGCAGCGTCGACCCTACGTCCCGCGATATGGACAAACCGGGCAAGGGGCCGGTCAAGGGGGGTCTTTGACGCAACTCTGACGGCCCCGGCCGGGCGGGTCAGTGCTCGGCGATCTCCCCGTCGCGCAGCTCCAGCACCCGGTCGGCGAGGTCCAGCAGGTTCGCGTCGTGCGTGGCGACCAGGGCGGTGGCCTTCCCCCAGTGCCCCAATGGGCCTGGGAGGTGCCCCCAGCCACGGACGACGGCCCGCAGCAGCTCCATGACGGCGTGCCCGGTCTCGGCGTCGAGCTGGCCGGTCGGCTCGTCGGCGATCAGCAGGGCGGGGCGGTTGGCGAGGGCGCGGGCGATGGCGACCCGCTGCTGCTGGCCGCCGGAGAGCTCACCGGGCCGCTGGGCGGCGTGGTCGGCGAGCCCGACGAGGGAGAGCAGCAGCTCGACGCGCTCCTCGCGTTCGCGCGGCTCGGCCCGGCGCAACCGCAGCGGTACGCCGACGTTCTCGGCGGCGGTCAGGATCGGGATGAGCCCGAAGGACTGGAAGACGAAGCCGATCCGGTCCCGCCGCAGCTCCAGCAGCCCGCTCTCGCCGAGCCCGGCCAGGTCCTGCCCGTCGACCTCGACCCGGCCCCGGTCGGGGCTGTCGAGTCCGCCGACGATGTTCAGCAGGGTGGTCTTCCCGGAGCCCGAGCGGCCCTTGAGGGCGACGAGTTCGCCGCGCGGGACCTCCAGGGAGACCCCGCGCAGGGCGTGCACGGCGGCGGCCCCGCGCCCGTAGGACTTGTGCACGTCCTCGATCCGGACCATGGTCTCGGTGATCACCCGGCTCATACTGCCTCCCCGTCGCTCCCCCGTGCCCACGCGGGCCGGGCGCCAGTATCACCGCGGGGCGCCCGGCCGTTCAACGGTTTCAGTTCGGGTTGTCGCCGTGGGTGAGGGTCTCCCAGGCGACGAAGAGGTTGTCGCTCCCGGCCGGGCGGTTGGCCAGGGTCAGGGTCTGGGTGTTGGTCATCGCGATGCCGCGCCGGTTGTGCAGGGCGTTGTAGCCGACCTCCGTGACGGGACCGAGGCCGAGCTTCAGGGAGCCGCCGCACAGCCAGTCGGGGACGGCCGCGCCGAGCTGGTACTTGGACTGGAAGCCGAGCGCCTGGCGCAGCCGCTCGCCGATGTCGGTGCCATAGAGGTCCTGCCCCTGGATCCGGCTGGTCTCGGCGATGTGCGAGATCGCGGAGATGCCGTACCCGGTGTGGGTGAGGTCGCGGCAGGTCTCCTGGGTGAGCCCGGTGACGAAGGTGGACTGGCCCTGCCAGTAGGAGACGATCTTGTCGCGGGTGTTCAGGTTCTGGCTGGGCACGGTCTTCGGCAGGTCGCCGTCGGAGGCGAGGTAGACGTAGGCGGCCGCGCGGGTGCGGAACCTGGCCATCGCTGTGTCGTACGACGCCTTGTCCTCCAGGAAGACGGAGATGCCGACGGCGGCCTCCATCATCGACAGTTCCCAGTTGCCGTTGGAGTTGGAGCCTTTGATCACCACCGGCAGGTACACGTCGCGGAGCATGGTGGAGAAGCGGTTCTGGTTGGCCCAGCCGCCGGTGTACGTGTACTTGATGATCTCGGCGGCCCTGGGCCAGGAGGAGCCCGCCCAGCCGGTCTGCAGGGGCGCGTTGCTGTTGGTGTGGCTGGTGATGGTGGCCGACCAGGCGTCCATGATCTGGATGGCCTTCTGGGCGTAGCGCGCGTCCCGGGTGATGTACCAGGCGAGGGCGTCGGTGTAGGCGGCGATCGCGTCCTCGCGCTCGTCGGTGCAGCCGTAGTTGGGGTTGGAGTAGGAGCCGCACTCGACGGTGGCGCGCGGCTTGGGTGTGCGGTTCAGGTCGGCGTACTTGCTCGCCGCCATCCGGTCGAAGGCTCCCTTCCAGGGCTGGGCGCCGGCCTGCACCTCGGCGCGGGCGAAGTCCAGCTGGCTCCGGGAGACGGTGACTCCGGGATGGGCGAAGGCGGCGGGGGCGGAGTGCGCTGCGGGTGCCGCGAGGACACCTGTCAGCAGGGAGGCCACGACGGCGAGCAGTGGGGTACGACGCACGGTGACTCCGTTCATGTGAGTGAACGCGGAGCGCCTTTATGAACAGGCGTTGGCTCGGAGACCGTAGGTACAGACCATTGACCCGTCAAGGGGGCGCGCATGCGAAAGGGCCGCACCCCGGGGGGTGCGGCCCTCTTTCGTCCCGTTCTTTCGTCCCGTCGTCTACCGGACCTCGGTGATCTCGGGTCCGCGCTGGAGCTGGCCCATGCCGCCGGAGAAGCGCGAGCCCTCCTCCTGCTGCACACCCTCGGGCACCATCTGGGCGTCGTTCGGCAGCTTCAGGACGATCGGGTCGCGGGGCGCCATCGGGCCCTCGCCGCGGACCACGACCGTGTCCCGGAAGATCTGCTCCAGCAGACCGGCCGCCTGTGGCTGCACCGCGCCCTGGCCGGAGATCACACCGCGCAGGAACCAGCGCGGGCCGTCCACGCCGATGAACCGGACGACCTGGAAGCCACCGGTGCCGTCCGGCAGTTGGACCGGTACCTGGGCGCGCAGCTCCCAGCCCAGCGGACCCTCGACCTCGTCGACGATGCCGCCCTGCTGGGTGATGCCGCCCGCGATCTCCTCGCGGACCTCGCCCCAGATGCCCTCGCGCTTGGGCGCGGCGAAGGCCTGGAGCTGGACGGCGCTGTCGCGCAGCACGACGGTCGCCGCGACGATCGCGTCGCCCGCGACCTCCACCCGCAGCTCCATGCCGTCGACGCCCGGCACGAAGAGACCGCCGAGGTCCACGCGCCCCTCACCCGGGTCGCGCACCTCGCTGCTGTCCCACGGCCCGTCGGGCCGGGGCTCGGGCTCCAGCCGGACGCGCTCGCGCTCGGCCCCTTCCTCGTCCGCCTCGGTGTCGACGCTGTCGACGACCTGCTCGGCCTCGCCGGCCGCGTCCTCGGCGGCACCCTTCTTCTTGCGACGTCCGAACACGTCACTGTCCTTCCCGGTCGGATACGACCGAAGCGTATCGATTCCCACCCGTCAGGCCACGCACGGCGGCCTGACCGCTTGTGCCGCTCTCGTCGCCCACCGCGGCATGGCCACCGGTGGACCCGAAGCCCCCCTCGGCCCGCGCCGAGCCGGGAAGTTCCGCCACCTCGTGGAAGCGGACCCTCTCGACCTGCTGGACGACCAGTTGGGCAATCCGGTCGAAGCGCTCGAACCGCACCGACTCGTGCGGGTCGAGATTCACCACGATCACCTTGATCTCCCCACGGTACCCGGCATCAACCGTCCCCGGGGCATTCACGAGGGCGACACCGCAGCGGGCGGCGAGGCCGGAACGCGGGTGCACGAAGGCCGCGTACCCCTCGGGGAGGGCGATCGACACACCCGTGGGCAGCACGGCCCGCTCACCGGGCCCCAGCTCGCAAGCCTCGGTGGTGCGCAGATCGGCCCCGGCGTCGCCCGGGTGCTCGTAAGCGGGAAGCGGTACGTCGGGGTCGATACGGCGCAGCCGCACGTCCAGCGGGGCGCGGCTCACGGGTTCACCTCGAAGGCGCGGGCCCGCCGGACCTGGTCCGGGTCGTCCATGGCGGCCCGGATCTCCTCCGTGCGGCCGTGGTCGATGAAGTGGTCCACCTTGACCTCGATGAACAGGGCGTCGGCCCGGACGGCGACGGGCCCCTCGGGGCCGCCGATGCGGCCGGTGGCGCTGCAGTAGATCTTCCGCCCGGCGACGGCGGTCACCTCGGCCTGGAGATGCAGCGTGGTGCCCACCGGGACCGGCCGCACGAAGTCGGTCTCCAGCCGGCCGGTGACCGCGATGGTCCGCAGCAGCCAGTTCAGCGAGCCGAGCGTCTCGTCGAGGGCCGTGGCCAGCACGCCGCCGTGCGCGAGGCCCGGGGCGCCCTGATGGGCGGGCTGCACGGTGAACTCGGCGGTCAGCGAGACACCCTCACCGGCACGCGCCTCCAGGTGCAGCCCGTGCGGTTGCCCACCGCCACACCCGAAACACTGTTCGTAGTGGGCGCCGAGAAGCTCGCCGGGTGCGGGGGCGTCGGGATGCCGTACCGGTTTCACCGCGTCGGCGGGGGGCTGAAGAGCTGCGGAACTACCACTCACAGGCGCAGACCTTACCCGCGCGTCGGCGTCGTTCCGACACCGTGCCAAGCTTGGCTCATGCAGCTCTCCGCCACCCCCTACGAAGAACGCCTCACCACCCCTCGTTCGTGGTGGCTGATCAGCTTCCTCGTGGGCGTCTCGTTCGCCCTGATCCTGCTGCCGTTCGGAACTCTGCCGCTGCTCGGCGGCCTGGTCGGCGGCACGGCCGCGGCGGCCGTGGTGGCCAGCGCCTACGGCTCCCCGCGGATCCGGGTGGTGGGCGGCTCGCTGATCGCGGGCGAGGCCACGGTCCCGGTGTCGGCGCTCGGCGACTCGGAGGTCCTCGACCCCGAGGAGGCGCGCGCCTGGCGCACGTACAAGGCCGACGCCCGCGCCTTCCTGCTGCTGCGCGCCTACATCCCCACGGCGCTGCGCGTGGAGGTCACGGACCCGCAGGACCCGACGCCTTACCTGTACCTGTCGACGCGGGAGCCGGAACGCCTGGCGGCCGCGATCGAGGCGGCCCGGCGGACAGCGGCGTAGCGCCCTCAGTCCTCGGGCTCCCCGGGCAGCTCGCCGAGTCGGATCGGGTGCTCGGGCTTCTCCAGCGGCGGCAGTTGGCTCAGCTCGTCCCACGGGACCTGGACCTTCCGCAGGTCCGCGCGGATCCGGGCGGCGAGCCTTCTGGTGTCCCGGCGGTTCATGATCGCGCCAACCGCCGCGCCCACCATGAACGGCATGAGGTTCGGCAGGTCCCGGACCATCCGCTTCATGATCTGCTGGCGCAGTTCGCGCTTCATCCGGCCGCCGAGGGCCGTGTCGATGGTGGCCGGCTCGGTCACCTTGATGCCGCGCTCCCCCGTCCAGGAGGACAGGTACGCGGTGCTGCGGGCCCGGAGGTTTCCCGGCGGCCGTACGCCGTAGACCTCGTGCAGTTCGGCGATGAGCTTCAGCTCGATCGCGGCGACTCCGGTGATCTCGGTCGCCAGTTCGGTCGGCATGGCCGGAGGCACCGGCAGCATCGCCGCCGCCCCGATACCGGCCCCGACCGTCGAGGTACCGGCCGCCGCACCCGCCACCAGCTTGTCGGCGAGTTCCTCGGGCCCGAGCCCGGGGAACTGTCGGCGCAGGGCCGCGAGGTCGCGTACGGGCACACGCGGGGCGATCTCGATGATGCGGTCCGCGATGTACGCCAGCCCCGCGCGGGCTCGGCTGCCGCCCCTGCGGGCCCCTTCCAGGGCCAGGTCCCGGGCCTTGGCGCGGACCACCGCGGCCCGTCGCCTGGCGAGGGGCTGCGGCTCCGGCGTCGTCGGGTGGTCTGCCCGGCCGGACGCCGGTTCGAGCGAGGCTCCCGTCGAGGATGAGCCCCGCTCGTCGTCACGCGCACCGTGCGGGCCGCCGTGCGGCCTCTTGTCCGCTCTCCGCAGGGAGAGGCGGCGCTTCCGCGGAGGGGTCGAGCCAGTCACGGCCGACCCGTCCTCAGTCGCAGTCGCGGCAGATCGGCTGGCCGTTCTTCTCGCGGGCCAGCTGGCTGCGGTGGTGCACCAGGAAGCAGCTCATGCAGGTGAACTCGTCCTGCTGCTTGGGCAGCACGCGGACGGCCAGCTCCTCGTTCGAGAGGTCGGCGCCCGGCAGCTCGAGGCCCTCAGCGGCCTCGAACTCGTCGACGTCCACCGCGGAGGTGGACTTGTCGTTCCGGCGGGCCTTCAGCTCTTCAAGGCTGTCCGAGTCGACGTCGTCGTCGGTCTTTCGTGGAGTGTCGTAATCGGTTGCCATGTCGCTCTCCCCCTCTGGGTGTCTGCGGTGTCTTCAGCGCACGTAACGCGTGAGAGGCCGGACTTGTGCCCGACCTGAGGCGGAGATTTTGCCTCACATCAAGGTCTGTTACTCAATCGACACCCAAGCCGGCCGCTCGCGAGTGATCGGCTTGGATGGCGGTGAGGACCGTACACGGTTCGAATGTCGCACCTCAAAGGCGCCTCACCGTGTACTTCCCGTGATCTAGAGCCCTGAAAACTGGGATTTTCCCGGCTTTCGCCCCGTGTCGTGATCACGCGGAGTACATGGCCGGAAATCCGACCATGTGATCGATCACACAGGATCAACCGCCGAAGGGGGCTCAAAAATTCCGCGCGAAGCGAACAACCCCCGCGTGTGTCGGATCCTGGTCACAGCGGCAGCGTGACCCGCATCACCAGCCCCCCGCCCTCGCGCGGCGTCGCCACGATGTGGCCGCCGTGCGCGCGGGCCACGGACCGGACGATGGACAGGCCGAGGCCGACCCCCTTGTCGCTGCCTGTGCGCTCCGTGCGCAGACGCCTGAACGGCTCGAACAGGTTGTCGATCTCGTACGCCGGCACCACGGGCCCGGTGTTGGACACGGTCAGCACCGCCTGCCCGTGCAGCACCTCCGTGGTCACCTCGACCCAGCCGTTCTCGGCCATGTTGTAGCGCACCGCGTTCTGGACGAGGTTCAGCGCGATCCGCTCCAGCAGCACGCCGTTGCCCTGCACCACCGCGGGCCTCCGCTCGCCGCGGACGAGGACGCCCTTGGCCTCGGCCTCGGCGTGCACCTGGTCGATGGCCTGGCCGGCCACCTCGGCCAGGTCGACCGGTTTGCGCTCGATGATCTGGTTGTCGCTGCGGGCGAGCAGCAGCAGGCCCTCCACCAGCTGCTCGCTGCGCTCGTTGGTGGCCAGCAGCGTCCTGCCGAGCTGCTGCAGCTCCACCGGCGCGTTCGGGTCGGACAGGTGCACCTCGAGGAGCGTGCGGTTGATCGCGAGCGGGGTGCGCAGCTCGTGGGAGGCGTTGCCGACGAAGCGCTGCTGCGCGGTGAAGGCCCGCTCGAGGCGCTCCAGCATCTCGTCGAAGGTGTCCGCGAGCTCCTTCAGCTCGTCGTCCGGGCCGTCCAGCTCGATCCGCCGGGACAGGTCCGAGCCGGCCACCTGGCGCGCGGTGCGGGTGATCCGGCCGAGAGGGGACAGCACGCGTCCCGCCATCGCGTAGCCGAACGCGAAGGCGATCACGGCCAGGCCCAGCAGGGCCAGCAGCGAGCGGCTGAGCAGGTTGTCCAGGGCCGCATGGCGCTGGCCGTCGGCGCACCGGCTGATCGCGTCGTTGAAGTCGGCGAGCGGTACCTGGTTGGTGATCGCGGGGCAGTTGTCGCTGGAGACCTTCAGCTCCTGGAAGCTGACGATCTTGAACAGCGGTGCGTTGCCGTTGGTGATGGCCTGCGCGGCCAGCAGGTAGATGATCGACAGCAGCAGGATGCCGGCGATCAGGAACATGCCGCCGTACAGCAGGGTGAGGCGTATCCGGATGGTCGGGCGCAGCCACGGGAAGGGGGGCTGCGGCCTTCGGGGGTCCCAGGTGGGCTTCGGGGGCGCCTGGGGCGGCGCGGGTGTCGTGGCCACGGCGGATCAGATCCGGTAGCCGGAGCCGGGGACGGTGACGATCACCGGCGGCTCACCGAGCTTGCGGCGCAGCGTCATGACGGTCACGCGCACGACGTTGGTGAACGGGTCGGTGTTCTCGTCCCAGGCCTTCTCCAGGAGCTGCTCGGCCGAGACCACCGCGCCCTCGCTGCGCATCAGCACCTCGAGGACGGCGAACTCCTTGGGCGCGAGCTGGACCTCCTTGCCGTCGCGGAAGACCTCGCGGCGGTTGGGGTCGAGCTTGATGCCGGCCCGCTCCAGGACCGGCGGCAGGGGGACGCTCGTGCGGCGCCCGAGGGCCCGCACGCGCGCGATCAGCTCGCTGAACGCGAACGGCTTCGGGAGATAGTCGTCGGCGCCGATCTCCAGGCCCTCGACGCGGTCGCTGACGTCCCCGGAGGCGGTGAGCATGAGCACGCGCGTGGGCATGCCCAGCTCCACGATCTTGCGGCAGACGTCGTCGCCGTGCACGAGCGGAAGGTCACGGTCGAGGACGACCACGTCGTAGTCGTTGACGCCGATGCGCTCCAGGGCGGCCGCACCGTCGTACACGACGTCGACGGCCATGGCCTCCCGGCGCAGTCCGGTGGCCACCGCATCGGCGAGCAGTTGCTCGTCCTCGACGACGAGTACGCGCACGTCGCTAGTCCTTCCTGTGTCCACCCGCGTAGCGCGCGGTGAGGCGCGCGCGGGCAGGGCGTCCGTGGGATGTGACCTCCATCCTGCCCTTTTCGGCCATAAGTCGGCTGTAAGACGGGGTCCCGGCCCGCAGGGACCGACGTGGCGGGGCGGCGGCGCGAGATTTTCTCCGGCGGTGAGGTTTCCCGGGAGGGGAGCGCGGGGAGGACGGCATGTACACCCCGCGATCACGCTCTGCATGTGCCGCAGCACCATGCGGTACATCGCGATCCCCCTCCGCATCCGCAGAGTGGGCGTGGGTGTCCGGCACCGTCGCCGCCCGGCCGGGCTGCGCTGGGCACCCGCGGCAGACGTGATCGTTTCCCTCCGAACGGCACACCCCCGTGCCACCCGACCCACGACCCAGGACGAGGGGGCGCAGCATGGACGCATTCACCGCAGGACTTCTGCAGCGCATACAGGCGACCGAGTCCGACCTGTCGCGGGCTCGTGACGAGGGCGACGACTTCCTTGTCGAGGTGGAGCAGGCCGAGCTCGACGACCTGCGCCGCCTCGCCGCCGAGCACGGTGTGGAGGTCGGCGCGTCACGCGTCTGTTAGGCCCGCAGGGCAGGAACGGGACCCCCGGCGAATCCAGCGCCGGGGGTCCCGTTCGTCCCGCGCCCTGTGCGGCGCCTTCCCGCCCGGATGCGAACTAGTCGTGCCAGGCGCCGAAGTCCTCCAGCAGCCGCTGGAGGGGCTCGAAGACGCCCGGGGTACCCGCGACCGTCAGATCGCCCGTGGGGCGCTCACCGGGGCGTCCACCGGTCAATGCGCCCGCCTCCCGGGCGATCAGGTCTCCCGCGGCCACGTCCCAGGCGTGCAGACCGCGCTCGTAGTAGCCGTCCAGCCGGCCGCACGCCACGTCGCACAGGTCGACCGCGGCCGAGCCGCCGCGCCGGATGTCCCGCAGCAGCGGGATGAGCCGGGCGGCGACCTCGGCCTGGTGGGTGCGGACCTGGGCGACGTAGTTGAAGCCGGTGGAGACCAGCGCCTGGTCCAGCGGGGGCGCGGGACGGCAGGACAGTGCCCGCTCGCCCTCCCAGGCGCCCGTGGCCCGGGCCCCGCCGCCGCGCACCGCGTGGTACGTCTCGCCGCGCATCGGCGCCGCGACGACGCCGACGACGGTCTCGCCGTCCTGCTCGGCCGCGACGGACACGGCCCACGTGGGCAGCCCGTAGAGGTAGTTGACCGTGCCGTCGAGCGGGTCGATCACCCAGCGGATGCCGCTGGTGCCCTCGACGGAGGCGCCCTCCTCGCCGAGGAAGCCGTCCTCGGGCCGCCGCCCGGAGATCAGGTCGGTGATCAGCTTCTCGGCGGCGATGTCCATCTCGGTGACGACGTCGATCGGGCTCGACTTGGTCCTGGCCACCGCCAGGTCGGCCGGCCGTCCGTCACGCAGCAGGTCACCGGCCCGGCGGGCGGCCTCCTGGGCCAGCTCGAGCAGTTCCCGGTGGAGGGCGTCGGTCACTGTTCTCCTGACTCGAAGGGGCTGTCGGCGCCGGCGGCGGCCGGCTTCGGGGCGCGGGCCGGGCAGCAGCCGACGGGGCACAGGTCGTGGCTGGGGCCGAGCGCGCCCAGGGCGCACCGCGTGACCCGCTGCCCGCGCTCCGCCGCGGACCGCTCCAGGACCAGCTCGCGGACGGCCGCCGCGAACCGCGGGTCGGCGCCCACGGTGGCCGAGCGGCGCACCGGCAGGCCCAGCTCCCCGGCCTTGGCCGTGGCCTCGGTGTCGAGGTCGTAGAGGACCTCCATGTGGTCGGAGACGAAGCCGATGGGAGCCATGACGACGGCGGGGACGCCGGCGGCGTGCCGCTCCTCGAGGTGGTCGCAGATGTCCGGCTCCAGCCAGGGGATGTGCGGGGCGCCGGAGCGGGACTGGTAGACGAGCCGCCAGGGGTGGTCGACGCCGGTGCGCTCGCGGACGGCGTCGGCGATCAGCTGGGCCACGTCCAGGTGCTGCTCCACGTACGCCCCGCCCTCCCCGTGTGCCTCGGCCGGGCCGGAGGTGTCGGCGGCGGAGGTGGGGATGGAGTGGGTGGTGAAGGCGATGTGGGCGCCGTCGCGCACGTCCTCGGGAAGCTCGGCCAGGGAGCGCAGCACGCCGTCGATCATGGGCTCGACGAAGCCCGGGTGGTTGAAGTAGTGCCGCAGCTTGTCGACCTCCGGCGGCCGCACGCCCTCGTCCTGGAGGGCGGCCAGCGCGTCGGCGAGGTTCTCCCGGTACTGGCGGCAGCCCGAGTAGGAGGCGTAGGCGCTGGTGGCGAGCACCAGGACGCGGCGGTGGCCGTCGGCCGCCATCTCGCGCAGGGTGTCGGTCAGGTACGGCGCCCAGTTGCGGTTGCCCCAGTAGACCGGCAGGTTCAGGCCGTGCTCCGCGAAGTCCTCGCGCAGGGCCTTCAGCAGGGCCCGGTTCTGGTCGCTGATGGGGCTGACCCCGCCGAACAGGAAGTAGTGCTGCCCGACCTCCTTCAGGCGTTCCTTGGGGATGCCACGCCCGCGCGTGACGTTCTCCAGGAACGGGACCACGTCGTCGGGGCCTTCGGGGCCGCCGAACGAGAGCAGGAGCAGGGCGTCGTAGGGGGTGGGATCGAGCGCGTCTGGCATGACTCGATCCTGCCACCCGGTACCGACAGCGGGGGAACAGCAGGGTGAAGAGTCGGGTTTCGAGGTGGTTTCGCAGCGATTTTCCGACTGCGCCTTCGAGGGCGTCCCCGACTGTTTTCGGGGGTGCACTTAGGTCCACCTAACTCGTAAGCTGTATCGATCGCATTCGCGCCTTACGAGCCGCCCCGGAGTCCACGTGCCCAGCCCCTACCGCGCCCTGTTCGCCGAGCCCGGCACGAAGACCTTCTCCGCCGCGGGGTTCCTCGGCCGCATGCCGCTGTCGATGATGGGCATCGGCGTCGTCACGATGGTCTCGCAGCTCAGCGGGCGCTACGGCCTGGCCGGCGCGCTGTCCGCCACCATCGCGCTGTCCGCCGCCGCGATCGGGCCGCAGATCTCCCGGCTGGTGGACCGGCACGGCCAGCGCCGGGTGCTACGCCCGGCGACCCTGGTCGCGCTCACGGCGGCCGCCGGGCTGCTGCTCACCGCACACCTCGGCGGGCCGGACTGGACGCTGTTCGTCTGTGCGGCCGGGATCGGCTCGGTGCCGAGCCTGGGCGCGATGATCCGGTCCCGCTGGGCGGCCCTGTACCGGGGGACGCCGAAGCTGCACACCGCCTACTCCTTCGAGTCGGTGGTCGACGAGGTCTGCTTCATCCTCGGGCCGATCATCTCCATCGGTCTCTCCACGGCCTGGTTCCCGGAGGCGGGCCCCCTGCTCGCCGCGTGCTTCCTGGCCGCCGGCGTCTTCTGGCTGACCTCCCAGCACGCCACCGAGCCGCGGCCGCACCCGCGTGAGCGGCAGGGGGGCGGCAGCGCGCTGCGCTCGCCCGGGCTCCAGGTGCTGGTGGCCACCTTCGCGGCCACCGGCACGATCTTCGGGGCGGTGGACGTGGTCACCGTCGCCTTCGCCGACGAACGCGGCCACAAGGCCGCCGCGAGCGTGGTCCTCGCGCTGTACGCCGCCGGGTCGTGTACGGCAGGGGTGGTCTTCGGGCTGATGCGGTTCGCCGGAGCACCGGAGCGCCGCTGGCTCGTGGGCGTGTCGGCCATGGCCGTGAGTATGATCCCCCTCCTACTGGTCGGAAACCTGCCGCTTCTGGCCGTGGCGCTGTTCGTTGCGGGGCTGGCCATCGCGCCGACGATGATCACGACGATGTCCCTCATCGAAGAGCACGTACCTCGCGCGCAGCTCACCGAGGGCATGACCTGGGTGAGCACCGGCCTCGCGGTCGGCGTCGCGCTCGGCTCCTCCGTGGCCGGCTGGGTGATCGACGCAGCCGGGGCGCGTGCCGGGTACGGGGTTCCGGCCGTGTCCGGGGCCGTCGCGGTCGCGGTCGGTTTCCTCGGGTACCGCCGGCTGCGCAGGCCGGCCGCGGGTCGGGGAGGCATCGTTGAGCACCACGTCGAGCGCGAGGAACGGCACCTGGCGTAACTGGGGCGGCAACGTCTCGGCCCGCCCCGCGCGCGAGGTCGCTCCGGCCTCGGTGGAGGAGCTGGCCGCGGCGGTGCGCCGGGCGGCCGAGGACGGCCTGAAGGTGAAGGCGGTCGGCACCGGGCACTCCTTCACGTCCATAGCCGCCACGGACGGTGTGCTGATCCGCCCTCAGCTCATGACCGGCATACGCGGCATCGACCGGGAGGCCATGACCGTCACGGTGGAGGCGGGCACCCCGCTCAAGAGACTCAACGCGGCCCTGGCGCGCGAGGGGCTGTCGCTCACCAACATGGGCGACATCATGGAGCAGACGGTCTCCGGTGCCACCAGTACCGGCACCCACGGCACGGGCCGCGAGTCGGCCTCGATCGCCGCCCAGATCAGGGGACTTGAGCTGGTGACGGCCGACGGCTCGGTGCTCACCTGCTCCGAGAAGGAGAACCCGGAGGTCTTCGCGGCCGCCCGAATAGGCCTCGGCGCACTCGGCGTCGTCACGGCGATCACCTTCGCCGTGGAGCCGCTGTTCCTGCTCACCGCGCGCGAGGAGCCGATGCCCTTCGACCGGGTGATCGCCGAGTTCGATCAACTGTGGGCGGAGAACGAGCACTTCGAGTTCTACTGGTTCCCGCACACCGGCAACACCAACACCAAGCGCAACAACCGCAGCGCCGGACCGGAGCAGCCGGTGGGGCGGCTGGCCGGCTGGTTCGAGGACGAGTTCCTCTCCAACGGCGTCTTCCAGGTGGCCCAGTGGGTCGGGCGCGCGGCGCCGGCGGCCGTCCCGGCGATCGCGCGGATCTCCAGCAGGACGCTGTCCGCGCGGACGTACACGGACATCCCCTACCAGGTGTTCACCTCGCCGCGCCGGGTGCGCTTCGTGGAGATGGAGTACGCCGTCCCGCGCGCGGCCCTGGCGGACACCCTGCGCGAGTTGAGGACCATGGTCGACCGCTCCGGACTGCGCGTCAGCTTCCCGGTCGAGGTGCGCACCGCACCGGCAGACGACATCACCCTGTCCACCGCCTCCGGCCGGGACAGCGCGTACATCGCCGTGCACATGTTCCGGGGAACGCCGTACCAGGCCTACTTCACCGCCGCCGAGCGCATCTTCACCGCGCACGAGGGCCGGCCGCACTGGGGGAAGGTGCACACGCGGGACGCGGCGTACTTCTCCGGGGTGTACCCGCGCTTCGCCGAGTTCACGGCACTGCGCGACCGACTCGACCCGGAACGCCTGTTCCAGAACGACTACTTGCGGAGGATTCTGGGGGCGTAGCGATTAGTTCCGTTTCCGGGGATTACGTGAAGTTCGCCACCTCCAAGATCGCCGCAACCCGGTGATGAAGGGCCAAGTCGTACCCCTTGCGAGAAGTTGGGCGGCGCGCCCATCCACGCACATGGTCCAAATGGAGTACTGTTGCGAGCCCTGGGTCCGGTCTCCCACCAGGGTGTCCGCGACCTCGCAGCACCGCCGGGAGGGGGCTAGTTGCACAGGGTGACGGAGTTTGTCACTTAGCGTTGCGAATAGGTAACCGTGCCATAACGGCGACCCAGGGCCCATGCCCGACACGCCGGGCAACTCGGCAAGGTTGTGGCAGGCTGCACCCGGGCAGGCCACACTCGACTAGCGGAAGCAGCGACGCACGTGACGTCGGCAGGCACCACCCGGGAGGTCCCCATGCCCGAACTGCGTGTCGTGGCCGTCTCCAATGACGGCACACGGCTGGTGCTCAAGGCTGCCGACTCTACGGAGTACACGCTCCCGATCGACGAGCGGCTGCGCGCCGCCGTCCGCGGCGACCGGCCCCGTCTCGGTCAGATCGAGATCGAGGTGGAGAGCCATCTCCGCCCGCGTGACATCCAGGCCCGTATACGAGCCGGCGCCACCGCCGAAGAGGTCGCCCAGCTCGCCGGCATCCCGGTCGACCGGGTACGGCGCTTCGAGGGACCGGTGCTGGCCGAGCGCGCCTTCATGGCCGAGCGTGCCCGCAAGACCCCGGTCCGCCGGCCCGGCGAGAACTCCGGTCCGCTGCTCGGCGAGGCCGTACAGGAGCGGCTGCTGCTGCGCGGCGCCGACAAGGACACCGTGCAGTGGGACTCCTGGCGCCGCGACGACGGCACCTGGGAGGTCCTGCTCGTCTACCGGGTCGCGGGCGAACCGCACTCGGCGAGCTGGACGTACGACCCGCCCCGGCGGCTCGTCCAGGCCGTGGACGAGGAGGCGCGCTCGCTGATCGGCGAGTCCGACGACCTCGCCGTGCCGGAGCCGAGCTTCCCGTTCGTCCCGCGCATCGCCCGGCTGCCGCGCGACCGGGGCATGGACCGTGCCCTGGAGCGAGTCGACCGGGAGCGGCCGAGCCTGCCCGCGCAGGCGTCCGAGCCCGCCGAGGAGAGCACCGGCGAACGCGACTCGCTGACCAGCCTGCTGGAGGCGGTGCCGAGCTTCCGGGGCGACCTGGTGGTCCCGGAACGGCCGGCGGAGATCTCGGCGGAGGAGCCGCCCGAGGAGGTCGGCGAGGAAGAGCCCCCGGCGCCCGCCGCGTCGGCCGGGTCCGCCTACGCGGACGTCCTCATGCCGCGCTCGGTGGGCAGCCACCGGGACCGGCTCATCGGCTCCACCGACCGCCAGGCCGAGGCCGACGGCGTCCGTCCCGGCCGCCGGGCCGCGGTCCCGAGCTGGGACGAGATCGTGTTCGGGACCCGGCGCAAGAAGCAGGAGTAAACGGGCCGTACGACCGTGTGAACCGTCGTACGACGTGTGAGAAGTGGGGGCACGGGCGCGTGCCCCCACTTCTCGTCGCCTACCGCGGGTCCGGGCCCACCGCCACCGGACGGGACGGGTCCGAGGACCACTCCGACCAGGAACCGACGTACAGGGCCGCCGGAATGCCCGCGACCGCGAGGGCCAGCACCTCCTGGGCGGCCGACACGCCCGAGCCACAGTAGACGCCGACCGGAACGTCCGTGGACACGCCCAGGGCCTTGAAGCGGTCCCGCAGGTCCGCCGCGGGCAGGAACCGGCCGTCCGGGCCCACGTTCTCGGTCGTGGGTGCCGACACCGCGCCCGGGATGTGGCCACCGACCCGGTCGATGGGCTCCACCTCACCGCGGTACCGCTCCCCCGCGCGCGCGTCCAGCAGCACGCCCGAGCCGGCCAGGGCGGCCGCCTGGTCCGCGTCCAGCAGTCCCGCCGGGTCCGGCACGGGCCGGAAGTCGCCCTCGGCCGGAGCGGGCGTCCCCGTCGACAGCGGGCCCTGCCAGGCCGGCAACCCGCCGTCGAGGAGCCGCACGTCCGGGTGACCCGTCCAGCGCAGCAGCCACCACGCGCGCGCGGCGGCCCAGCCCACCCCGCCGTCGTAGACGACGACCGGGCGGCCGGCCGACACACCCGCGCGGCGCATGGCCGCGCCGAACTCCTCGAGGTCGGGCAGTGGGTGGCGGCCGCGCTCCCCGGGGGCCGAGGCCAGCTCCCGGTCCAGGTCGACGAAGACCGCGCCGGGGATGTGCCCGGCCGCGTACTCGGCCCGGCCGTCGAACTCCGGTTCGCCCGCCGCCTTCGCGAGGCTGAGCTGCCAGCGGACGTCCAGCAGGACGGGCGGGCTCTCTCCCTCGATCTCGTGGGCCAGTTCGGTCGCGCTGATGATGGCTGTCATGGCGTCATCCTTACGTCAGGGGTGGCCGCGGCGTCCAGGTCCGGCTACTCTCCCGCCGGACAGGTCCGATCACCCGGCGTACGGGATCGGGCACAGGCTGTACAACTGTCGGACACTCGCCGGCCATCGTCAGGAAGCGGCGGGAGACGGCGGAACAGGCATCCTTCCCGGTGCCCCGGGCGGTCGGCGCGCGGCCCGGCGTGCGGCACCCGGAGGACGCGGGTACCGGCACGGGTGTGCGCGCGTGGACGGCACACCCCTCCGGACAGGCGGAAGCGACACGGCCCCCGTGAGGGCCGGGGAGAGAGTGATCGATGACCGAGGCACGGGAGTCGGCCGGCCCGCACGCACGGCGCGCGCCCGGCACACCCTGCTGGGTGAGCCTGATGGTGCACGGGCTGGCCGCGACCGAGAGGTTCTACGGGGCCCTGTTCGGCTGGGAGTTCCGGCCGGGTCCGCAGCAGCTCGGCCCGTACGTGCGGGCGCTGCTGGACGGCCACGACGTGGCCGGCATCGGCCACCTGCCGCCGGACCGCCGGCTTCCGGTCGCCTGGACGCCGTACTTCGCCTCGCGGGACGTGGACGCGACGGCCGACCAGGTGCGCCTGTGCGGCGGCACGGTGGCCGTGGGCCCGCTCGACGCGGCCGAGGCCGGGCGGATGGCCATCGCCGCCGACCCCGCCGGGGCGGTGTTCGGCATCTGGCTGGGCGCGGCCCACCTCGGCACGTCGATCAGTGGCGTACCGGGCACCCCCGCATGGAACGAACTGCTCACCTTCGAGACCACCGCCGTGGCCAAGTTCTACGAGACGGTGTTCGGCTACGAGGAGGAGCCGGAGGTCTCCGCCGACTCCGACCACGTGACCCTGCGCGCCGGCGGACGCCCGGTGGCCGGCCTGAGCGGCCTGGGTCATGCCCTGCCGGGCGACCGGGGCGCCCACTGGCTGACGTACTTCCAGGTCGCCGACACCGAGGAAACGCTGCTTCAGGTCACCGAACTGGGCGGCCGGGTCCTGGACCCGGCCCACGACACCCCGCACGGCCGGGTCGCCACGGTGGCGGACCCGGAAGGGGCGGTGTTCTCGGTGATCGAGGATCCGCGCTGAGCGCGCCGCTCCCCTGGGCCACCAGGTGGCCCGTTCTCGAGGAGACTGCCGGCGGTCGCGAGGAGAGTGGTGATGTCGCCGGTGCCGGTGCGGGTGGCGGCAGGCGTACGAGGAGGCCGGTCCGGGTAGTTCGCGGAATAGCCGTGGTCCGCCCTGTGTTGCCGCGACCATGTCGACGAACTCGCCGCGGCCCGAGGTGCTGCGCTACACCGCCTTCTCCAGTGACCCCGCCGGCGGGAACCCCGCCGGCGTCGTGCTGGACGCCACCGGCCTGGACGACGGTGACATGCTGGCCATGGCCGCCGAGCTCGGGTACTCGGAGTCCGCGTTCCTGACCGCGCCCCCGGAGGGTCTCGGCGGCCCGGAGGGGCGGGCGTACGGCATCCGTTACTTCAGTCCCAAGGCCGAGGTGCCGTTCTGCGGGCACGCCACCGTCGCGACCGCCGTCGCGCTCGCCGAGCGGACCGGCCCCGGGGAGCTGGTGTTCGCGACACGCGCCGGCACCGTGCCGGTGGAGGTCACCGAGGAGGGCGGGACGGCCAGGGCCACGCTCACCAGCGTCGAGCCGCACATCGAGGAGATCGCCGACGCCGACCTCGCGGAGGCGCTCGCCGCACTCGGCTGGCCGGCCGCAGACCTCGATCCGGCCTTCCCGCCCCGCATCGCGTTCGCCGGTGCCCGCCATCTCGTCCTCGCGGCGGCGACCCGCGCCCGCCTCGCGGATCTCGCGTACGACTTCGCGCGCCTCGAGGCACTGATGCACCAACGGGACCTGACCACGGTCCAGTTGGTGTGGCGGGAGTCGGCCACGGTGTTCCACGTCCGTGACCCGTTCCCCGTCGGCGGCGTCGTCGAGGACCCGGCGACCGGCGCCGCGGCCGCCGCGTTCGGTGCGTACGCCCGTGAGCTCGGGCTGGTCCCCGAGGACGCCGTCCTCACCCTGCACCAGGGCGAGGACATGGGCCGCCCCGGCGAGCTCACGGTGACGCTGCGCGCGGGCGACCCGCGCGTCCGGGTCGGCGGCGCGGGAGCCCGCATCGGCTGAAGTGCCGGTCGCGTGACGGGCACGGACGGCTTCCGCGCCCGGGCGGGGAGGCGCAGTACCGAACGGCTTCGCCCGCTGAGCGGGCTCAGTCCGCGGTGACCGGCAGCACGTCCGGGGACAGGGCCGCCGCGCCGGATGTCGCGGCGGTCATGCGCCGGCGGTGGTGGCGGCGGCACAGCACTTCGTAGCCGATCTCGCCAGCCGCGTGGTTGACGTCGCCGACGACCACCTGGGCGCCCTCGACGACCATCTCGCCGTCCACCGTGCGGGCGTTGTGGGTGGCGCGGGCGCCGCACCAGCACAGGGCCTCGACCTGGAGCACCTCTATGCGGTCGGCCAGCTCCACCAGCCGCTGGGAGCCGGGGAAGAGCTTGGAGCGGAAGTCGGTGGTGATGCCGAACGCGTAGACGTCCAGGCCGAGGTCGTCCACCACGCGCGCGAGCTGGTCGATCTGCTCCGGCGCGAGGAACTGGGCCTCGTCCGCGATCACATAGTCCGCCCGGCCGCCCTGGGAGAGGTGGTCGACGAGGTAGGCGTACAGGTCCTGGCCGTCCTCGACCTCCACCGCGTCGGTGACCAGGCCGAGCCGGGAGGACAGCTTGCCCTCGCCCGCGCGGTCGTCCCGGGTGAAGATCACCCCGACGAGGCCGCGCGTGGAGCGGTTGTGCTCGATCTGCAGAGCCAGCGTCGACTTCCCGCAGTCCATGGTTCCGGAGAAGAACACCAGCTCGGGCATGAGGGGATGAGCACCTTTCGGCGGGGACGGGCAGGGGGTTTCAGGAGCGCACTTCGAGCAGCGGGACGAGCTGCTCGGCTGGGGTCATCGAGCCGTGGTTGCCGACCAGCGCCGACTCCTTGGGCTCACGCTCGGAGGCGATGATCAGGACGTCGTCGTGCGCGGCCGCGATCACGTCCCCGAGCCGGGCGTACACGCGCTCGTCGACGCGCGGCCCGAACCAGCCGGCCCCGATCGCCTCGTCCCGTGAGGCCACCCAGAACTGCTCGCCGAGCACCTCGCGCCAGACGGTCAGCACATCGCGCTCGGCGCCCGGCACCGCGTACACGTGCCGCGCCCGGCCCTCGCCGCCGAGCAGGGCGACGCCGGCGCCCAGCTCCCAGTCCTCGTCGAAGTCGATCCGGTGCTGCTCGTCGAACGGAACGTCGACCATGCCGTGGTCGGCGGTGACGTACAGCGCGCTGCGCGGCGGAAGCTGCTCGGCGAGGCGCTGGGCGAGCCGGTCGACGTACATGAGCTGGCCGCGCCAGGTGTCGGAGGCGACGCCGTAGCGGTGCCCGGCGCCGTCCAGCTCGGCGTAGTAGGTGTACACCAGCGAGCGGTCGCCGGCGGCCAGTTGCTCGGCGGCGAGGTCCATGCGCTCCTCGCCGGTGAGCCTGCCGTGGAAGGTGCCGCCGCTCAGCGCGACCTTGGTCAGCGGGGTGCTGGCGAAGGCCGGCGAGGACACCTGGGCGGCGTGCACTCCGGCGTCGTGGGCCAGTTGGAAGACCGTGGGGTACGGCTGCCATGGACGCGGCGGGGCCCACGGCTGCCAGCGGAGCTGGTTCATCAGCTCGCCGGTGGCCGGGTTGCGGACGGTGTAGCCGGGCAGGCCGTGCGCGCCGGGCGGCAGGCCGGTGCCGACCGAGGCCAGGGAGGTCGCGGTGGTGGCCGGGTAGCCGGCGGTGAGCGGGCGGCCGGTGCCGCCGCGCGAGCTGCCGAGCAGCGAGTTCAGGAAGGGGGCCTCGTCGGGGTGGGCCCTGAGCTGCTCCCAGCCGAGCCCGTCGACCAGGAAGACGCAGACCCGGTCGGCCGGGGTGAGTTCCCCGATGGTGGCGGTCATGCCGGGGACGCCGAGGCCCGCGGCCAGGGTGGGCAGCAGGTCGGCGAGCGAGCCGCTGCCGTACTGGGGCAGTGGCGCGGTGTCCAGGGCGAGTGGCTCCGGGTGGTCCCAGGCGGAGAGCTGCGCCATCAGCGCGTGGGGTCCGCGGTCGCCTCGGAGATGGCCTGTGCGAAGGCGAGCGCCTGGCGCACCGTCTCGGGGCCGTCGCCCGCCTCGCTCACCCGCAGGCTGAGGTCGTCCGCCGTGGAGCTGCCCGTGTAGCCGTGGTCGGCCTCGCAGTTGGGATCGCCGCAGGCGGCGGGCTCCAGGTCGATGCGGCTGACCGCGCCCCAGCCGATGGTCAGCACGATCTCGCGGGGCAGGGTGCCCGGCTTGTACTGCTCCGGGTTGGCGACCACCCGGCTGACCACGACGGACGAGATCCGGCCGAGCTTCACGGACTCCGTGGAGGTGGTGGCGTACGGCGTCGGGGAGGTGCTGTCGGCCGCCTGCTCGTCGGTGTGGCTGACGATGAAGCGGTTGCCGGTGAGGACCAGCACGGTCACGTGCCGGCGCACCTCGTTCTGGTCGAACGTCGTCTCCTGGTGGACCAGGTACGACCGGATGGGCTCGCCGCCCACGGCGGCCTCCACCGCCTCGGCCACGAGGGCCGGGTAGTAGCCGCTGCGCTCGATCGCCGCGCGGAGCCCCTGGGTCGTCGTACTGGTCTTGGCCATGGCGTCCATCCTAATCCGTGGGCGAGGGCGGTCCGGGCCAGTCGCCGTCGGCCGCGGTGGCCCGCCCCGCCGCGCGCGGCAGGGCCGTACGAAGGGCCCCGGCGGGCGGCCCGGCCGCTCCCCCCGCTCAGTACGCCGGCATGGTGCGCGGGCCGAGGTCGTCACGGGCGGGCGGCGGCGCGAGGCGCACGGTGGCGCCGAGGACGCTCACGCCCCGCTGGGCGACGACGACCGGCTCCAGGGTGACGGCCACCACCTCGGGATGGTCGTCCACCAGCCGGGACACGCGCAGCAGCAGCCGCCCCAGCGCGGGGGTGTCCGCGGGCGTGGAGCCGCGCCAGCCGAACAGCAGCGGCGCCGTGCGAATGGACCGCACCAGCGAGGTCGCGTCCCGGTCGGTCACCGGGACCAGCCGGTGCGCCATGTCGCCGAGCAGTTGCGAGGGGGCCCCGGCGAGCCCGAAGGACAGCACGGCGCCGGCCGCCGGGTCGATCACCGCGCGCACGACCGTGTCGACGCCCCTGGGCGCCATGCCCTGCACGACCGGCCGCAGCTCGTCGGGCTTTCCGAACAGCTCGGTCAACTCGGTGTACGAGCGGCGCAGTTGCTCCTCGTTCGCGAGGTCGAGGCGTACGCCGCCGAGGTCGGCGCGGTGCCGCAGGTGCGGGGCGGTGGCCTTGAGGGCCACCGGGAAGCCGAGGGTGCGGGCGGCCTCGGCGGCGGCGTCGGGGGTGGGCGCGGGCAGCGAGCGGCGGACCGGGATGCCGTACCTGCCGAGCAGTTCGCAGGTCTCCGCCTCCCCGAGGGTGAGCCCCTGCCCGCGTTCGAGCAGGACGCCGATCAGTTCGGCGGCGCCCTTCTCGTCGATGTCGTCGTACTCCGGGACCTTGCCGGGATCGGCGGCCTCGCGCCGCCACTGTCCGTACTTCACGGCCTCGGCGAGGGCGCGGACGGCTCGCTCGGCGGCGGGGTAGGCGGGGATGAGACGGGTCCCGTCCTCCGCGGGAGCGCCCGGCACGTCGGGCACCGCGGCCGGCGGTCGCCGCCCGGGGCGGGAGGGTCCGGTGCCCTCCGGGGCGCCGGGTGCCTGCGCGGGCCGGGGTGCGGCGTGCGCGGCGCCCGGAGCCTGCGGGGCCGTGCTCGCCGCGGCCGACAAAGCCTCCGCGAGCCCGCCGAGTTCCACGTGCACCACGAGCACGGGTTTGCCGGACACCCCGGAGGCCGCCGACCGCAGCGCCTCGGCCAGTTCGGCGTCGCCGGGCGAGCCCTCCCCGATCGCCGGGATCGCCGTGACGACGACCGCGTCGCAGGTGCCGTCCGCCAGTGCCCTCGACAGCGCGCGGTGGAAGTCCTCCGCGGTCGCGGCGGTGGTCAGGTCCAGCGGGGGTGAGGGCCGCAGTCCCTCCGCGAGACAGCGGTCGTACGTCAGCAGGCCCAGCGACTCGGAGTTTCCGAGGATCGCCACCCGGGGCCCGGCGGGCAGCGGCTGCCGGGCCAGCAGCAGGCCCGCGTCGACCAGCTCGGTGATCGTGTCGACCCGGATGACGCCGGCCTGCCGGAGCAGCGCCGACACGGTCGCGGGCGGCAGCCGCGTCGCCCGTACCGCGTGTCCCTGTGGCGCGGATCCGGCCCCCTGCACCACGACCAGCGGCTTGGCCGCCGCCGTGCGCCGGGCGAGGCGGTTGAACTTGCGGGGGTTGCCGATGGACTCCAGGTACATCAGGGCGACGTCGGTGTCGGGGTCGTCGTACCAGTACTGGAGGACATCGTTGCCCGAGACGTCGGCCCGGTTGCCGGACGACACGAAGGTGGACACACCCGTGACGCCCGTGACCCCTCCGCCGCGCCGGTGCAGCCGGGACAGCAGGGCGATGCCGATGGCACCGGACTGGGCGAACAGGCCGATGCGGCCGGCCCGGGGCATCTCCGGGGCCAGCGAGGCGTTCAGCCGGACGCCGGGCGCGGTGTTGATGATCCCGAAGGCGTTGGGTCCGATGATCCGCATGCCGTACGCGCGCGCCTGCCGCACCAGGGCCCGCTGCCGCTCGCGTCCCTCGGGCCCGCTCTCGGCGTATCCGGCGGACAGCACCACGAGTCCCTGCACCCCGTGCTCGCCGCACTCGGCGACGACCGCGGGCACGTGCTCGGCCGGGACGGCCACGACGGCGAGGTCGACGGGGCCCTCGATGTCCCGCACCGAGCGGTGCGCGGGCACCCCGTCGACCTCCTCGAGGTCCTCGGCGAAGGCCTTGTTCACGGCGTGCAGCCCGCCCCGGTAGCCGGCCTCCCGGATGTTGCCGAGGACGCCGCGGCCGACTCCGCCGGGCGTGCGGCCGACGCCGACGACGGCGACGGAGCCGGGCGCCAGCAGCCGGCGTACCGAGCGGGCCTCGGCGCGCTGCTCCCGCGCGCGCTGTACGGCGACCGAGCGGTCGGTGGGCTCGAGGTCGAACTCCAGCCGTACGACGCCGTCCTCGAAGCTGCGCTTCTGGGTGTATCCGGCGTCCGTGAACACCTTGATCATCTTGGTGTTGGCGGGCAGCACCTCGGCGGCGAAGCGCCGGATGCCCCGCTCGCGGGCGACGGCCGCGACGTGCTCCAGCAGGGCGGACGCGACGCCGCGGCCCTGGTGGGCGTCCTGGACCAAAAAGGCCACCTCGGCCTCGTCGGCGGGCACGGACGCGGGCATGCCGTCGGCGCCGATGCGGTCGTAGCGTACGGTGGCGATGAACTCGCCGCCGATCGTGGCTGCGAGTCCCACCCGGTCCACGAAGTCGTGGTGAGTGAAGCGGTGGACGTCCTTGGCGGACAGACGTGGGTACGGCGCGAAGAAGCGGTAGTACTTCGACTCGTCCGAGACCTGCTCGTAGAAGCTGACCAGGCGGTCGGCGTCATCAACGGTGATGGGCCTGATGCGCGCGGTACCCCCGTCGCGCAGCACCACGTCCGCCTCCCAGTGAGCGGGGTACTCGTGCCGGTCCTGCCGGTCCGCCGGGCTCTGCATGCGCCCCAGGGTACGGCTCGCGTACGGCGACGTCGCGAGGCAGTCTGTGGAGGACGACAAGCCGGATCGAGGCCGCGGTCCGGCGGCACACCGCAGCGGGACACAGGACCGCTCGGGGCACGCTTCGCGATATGGGAAACTGGTCTAGACAACCCTGAACACCGAAGGGCAGCAACACATGGCTGAGCGCCGCGTCAACGTCGGCTGGGCCGAGGGCCTCCACGCCCGCCCCGCCTCCATCTTCGTCCGAGCCGCCACGGCCACAGGCGTCCCGGTGACGATCGCCAAGGCCGGGGGCAACCCCGTCAACGCGGCCTCCATGCTGGCCGTTCTGGGTCTGGGCGCCCAGGGCGGCGAGGAGATCGTCCTCGCCTCCGACGCCGAGGGCGCGGACATCGCCCTGGACCGTCTGGCCAAGCTGGTCGCCGAGGGCCTCGAGGAACTGCCCGAGACGGTCTGAGCGCGAGCTCACGAGAAACACCGGAGCCGTGCCACCCCTTTCCGGGCGGCACGGCTCCGCCGTTTCACCGGCCGAATGGGTCGCACGGGAAAGCCGCACGGGAAATTCGGGCAGCGGAAATACGCCGCCCCAGAATTCCCCCCTCTTTGTATACGGCCCTCGTGTTAATGCCGCGGGCCCGACATGTTTACAGGATGTTGCGAAGTCCTCACACGGTCCGGGCGGCCCTCGCCGCCGGAAAAGCGCAACCGGTGCGCGACCGTCGCGCGCTCGGTGTGCAGAGCCGTGAGCGCACGCGCGCGTTCGCCGTCGCCGCGGGCCACCGCGTCCACGATCGCGCCGTGCTCGGCCCAGGAGTCCACCGGGCTCGGTGGGGCCGCCACCGCGTACATCCAGGCGATCTTGTGCCGGAGCTGGGTCAGCATCGATGTCAGCGAGGGGCTGCCGGATGCCTGGGCGAGCGTCTCGTGGAACCAGCCCCCCAGCGCGCGCAGATCCTCGCTGTTGCCCCTCCTGGCCCGCTCCTGGCCCAGCCTGACGAGGCCGCGCAGCACCTTCAGATGGGCCTCGGTGCGCCGCTGGGCGGCCCGGGAGGCGCCGAGCGGCTCCAGGAGCATGCGCATCTCCAGCAGGTCGGCGGCCTCCTGATCGGTCGGCTCGGCCACGCACGCGCCCGCGTGCCGCCGGGTCACCACGAAGCCCTCCGCCTCCAGGGTGCGCAGGGCCTCACGGACGGGGACACGCGAGACGCCGTAGCGGCGGGCCAGGACTTCCTCGGTGAGCCGGCCGCCGCGCTCATGGACACCTGCGACGATGTCGTCCCGGATCGCCGTGCACACCGAGTGCGCCGGAATACGCATGACCGACCTCCGCCTTAATCCCCGTGAAACGCCGACGATGGACGTGTTGATCCGTGACTCTATTCCAAGGGAGCGGAATTTCCGACGGCGAGCCGGAATCCATGCATACTTTTTGGCCGGACGGCTTGACGGACGCCCTCGAAAACGGCGAAAGCCCCGGCTCGGTGAGCCGGGGCTTTCGGTTGTCCGCGCGGGAGGGGTCAGACGTTCACGCCGTGCTTGCGGAGGTAGGCGATGGGGTCGACGTCCGAGCCGTACTCGGGGCTCGTGCGGGCCTCGAAGTGGAGGTGCGGGCCGGTGACGTTGCCGGTCGCGCCGGAGAGGCCGATCTGCTGGCCCGGAATCACCTTCTGGCCCACCGTGACGCCGATGGACGACAGGTGGCCGTACTGGGTGTACATGCCGTCGGCCATCCGGATCACGATCTGGTTGCCGTACGCCCCGCCCCAGCCGGTGGAGACGACGGTGCCGGCGCCGACCGCGTGCACGGAGGTGCCGCTGGCGGCGTGGAAGTCGATGCCCGTGTGCGAGCCGGAGGACCACAGGGAGCTGCTGGCCTGGTAGGCCGTGGAGACGTACGAGTGCACGATCGGGGCGACGAAGGCGTTCAGGCGCTTGCGCTCGGCCTCACGGGCGGCGCGCGCCGCGGCCTCGCGTTCCCTCTTCGCCTCGGCGGCGGCCGCCTTTGCGGCGGCCTCCTCGGCCGCCTGGCGCTCGGCGGCCTGGGTCTGGGCGGCGGCCTGCTCGTCGATCTGCTCGGCGACCTCGTCGCTCACGCTGATCACCGGCGTGAGACCGGTCTGCTCGACTGGCCTTTCCGCGGCGAGCGCCGGGGAGGCCGCGAGGGTGCCGATGACACCCGTGGTGGTGAGGGCCGCTACACCCGCCGCCTGAGCGGTGGTGCGCTTGACGCGGCCGGGCTTGCGGTGCTTCCCGGAGGCGCACATGAACGCCATGAAGTGGCTGGTCCTTTCCTTCCCTCTCGCCTACCGGGTTAGCTGACGGGTTCGGAGCAGGAAGGTCTCCTACGGACCCCCTCGCTCGCGCGCGGGCGTCCGATTCACCCCAGGGACTGCGATGGGTCCCCGGCTCCCCTGGCTCGCGCCGTACGGGGACTCGGCGATGACTGTCCGGTGCCGCGGGCGCGGCGCACTGCCTGACGGACAGCCCGGACGACGCTAAGCGGCCCGGTCTTCGGCACCCAAACGGATCCGGTCTTTTGTAGCGCATCCCACAGGGCAGACAGGCAACCTCCGCCTCAATTCGGACATTCGAACAAGGGCGGCTCCCCCGTTTCGGGAAGGACCGCGCACGCAATGGGGACCTGACGGCCCGTCGGCCGCGAGGTCCCCACGCGCGCGTGACGCCGTACGGCCGCTACTCGGCGGTGACGACGGTGACTTCGCCGATGCCGAGCGCCTTCACGGGCTCCTTGATCTGCGCCGCGTCACCGACGAGGACCGTCACCAGGCCGTCCACGGGGAAGGCGCTGACGACCGCCGCGGTGGCCTCCACGGTGCCGGTGGCCGCGAGCTGCTGATACAGCGTCGCCTGGAAGTCGTCGGGCAGGTGCTGCTCGACCTGGTCGGCCAGGGTGCTCGCGACGGCCGCCGCGGTCTCGTACTTCAGCGGCGCCACCCCGACCAGGTTCTGCACGGCGACGTCCCGCTCGGCGTCGGTGAGGCCCTCCGCCGCGAGGGTGCGCAGCACCTTCCACAGGTCGTCGAGCGCCGGTCCGGTGTTGGGGGTGTCCACGGAACCGCTGATGGCGAGCATCGCGGCGCCGGTGCCGTCCGGGGCGGACCGCAGGACCTGACCGAAGGCGCGCACGCCGTAGGTGTAGCCCTTCTCCTCGCGCAGCACGCGGTCCAGGCGGGAGGTGAGGGTGCCGCCGAGGCAGTAGGTGCCGAGCACCTGGGCGGGCCACACCCGGTCGTGCCGGTCGGGGCCGATCCGGCCGATGAGGAGCTGCGTCTGGACGGCGCCGGGCCGGTCGACGATGACGACACGGCCGGTGTCGTCGGCGGTCACCGGCGGCACCGGGCGCGGCTCGGCGGGGGTGCCGGACCAGGCGCCCAGGGTGTCGGCGAGCAGCGCGTCCAGATCGATGCCGGTGAGGTCGCCGACCACGACCGCGGTCGCCGTCGCGGGTCGGACATGACGGTCGTAGAAGGCGCGGACCGCGCCCGCGTCGATCTTCTCGACCGTCTCCTCGGTGCCCTGCCGCGGGCGCGACATGCGCGCGGCGGCCGGGAACAGCTCCCTGGAGAGCTCCTTGGCGGCGCGGCGGGAGGGGTTCGCCAGCTCGTGCGGGATCTCGTCCAGCCGGTTGCGCACCAGCCGCTCGACCTCGCTCTCCGCGAAGGCGGGGGCGCGCAGTGCGTCGGCGAGCAGGCCGAGGCCCTTGGCCAGGCGGGAGGCCGGCACCTCGAGGCTGAGCCGGACGCCGGGGTGGTCGGCGTGCGCGTCGAGCGTGGCGCCGGCCCGCTCCAGCTCGGCGGCGTAGTCCTCGGCCGAGTGCTTGTCGGTGCCCTCGGAGAAGGCCCGCGCCATGATCGTGGCGACGCCGTCGAGGCCGGACGGCTCGGCGTCCAGGGGCGCGTCGAGCAGCACCTCGACGGCGACGACCTGCTGGCCGGGGCGGTGGCAGCGCAGCACGGTCAGGCCGTTGTCCAGCGTGCCGCGCTCGGGGGCCGGGAATGCCCAGGGCCTGGCCTCGCCCGGCTGCGGCTGGGGGTGGAAGTCCATCGGGGCGAGCTCGCTCACTTGGCCGTCTCCTCGTTGTCGTATCGGCCCTCCACGGTCGCTTCGGCCTCCGGGTCCTCGGGGACGTCGGCGTCCTCGACGGCCTCCGGGGACTTGGGCTCGTACACGAGGACCGCGCGGTTGTCCGGGCGCAGGCGGGCCTTGGCGACCTCCTGGACCTGCTCGGGGGTCACCTCGAGAACGCGCTCGACGGCCGTCAGGGCGAGCTGCGGATCGCCGAACAGGACGGCGAACCGGCACAGTTCGTCGGCGCGGCCGGCGACCGTGCCGAGCCGGTCCAGCCACTCGCGCTCCAACTGGGCCTGCGCGCGCTCCATCTCCTCGGGCGTGGGGCCCTCCTCGGCGAACCGGGCCAGCTCCTCGTCGATCGCGGCCTCGATCACCGGCACCTCGACGTCACCGGAGGTCTTCACGTCCAGCCAGCCGAGCGAGGGCGCGCCGGCCAGCCGCAGCAGGCCGAAGCCGGCCGCGACGGCCGTACGGTCCCGGCGCACCAGCCGGTTGTACAGGCGGGAGGACTCGCCGCCGCCGAGGACGGTCAGGGCCAGGTCCGCCGCGTCCGCGTCGCGCGTGCCGTCGTGCGGAAGCCGGTAGGCGGCCATCAGGGCGCGCGCCGGGACCTCCTCCTCGACGACCTCGCGCAGCTGGCCGCCGATGACCTCGGGCAGCGAGCCGTCGCGGGGCGCGGGCTTGCCGTCGTGGCCGGGGATCGAGCCGAAGTACTTCTCGATCCAGGCGAGGGTCTGCTTCGGGTCGATGTCGCCGACCACGGACAGCACCGCGTTGTTGGGCGCGTAGTACGTCCGGAAGAACCGGCGCGCGTCCTCCAGGGTGGCCGCGTCCAGGTCGGCCATCGAGCCGATCGGCGTGTGGTGGTAGGGGTGGCCCTCCGGGTAGACCAGGGCGGTCAGCTTCTCGAAGGCGGTGCCGTAGGGGACGTTGTCGTAGCGCTGGCGGCGCTCGTTCTTGACGACGTCCCGCTGGTTCTCCATGGACTCCTCGTCCAGGGCGGCCAGCAGGGAGCCCATGCGGTCGGCCTCCAGCCAGAGGGCGAGCTCCAGCTGGTGGGCGGGCATGGTCTCGAAGTAGTTGGTGCGCTCGAAGCTCGTGGTGCCGTTCAGCGAGCCGCCGGCGCCCTGCACCAGCTCGAAGTGGCCGTTGCCCGTGACCTGCCCGGAGCCCTGGAACATCAGGTGCTCGAAAAGGTGAGCCAGGCCGGTACGTCCCTTGACTTCGTGGCGGGAGCCGACGTCGTACCACAGGCAGACCGCCGCCACGGGGGTCAGGTGGTCCTCGGAGAGCACCACGCGCAGACCGTTGGCCAGACGGTGCTCGGTCGCTGTCAGGCCCCCGGAGCCTGCCTCGGCTGTGGTCGTGTGACCCATGGGCATGTACGTCCCTTCGCGAGCGGAGGCGGTTGATGGAAACCGCGGTTTTCCTGCCGGTCCTGCCACTGTATGCAAGCGTGCGGAGCCTCGGCGAAGTTCCCGCCGGACGTACGTCCACAGCGGATCGCGTAGCCTGCGTCCCGCGTGCCGTGGGAGGGCTTCCCGGCATCGGGCCGGACCGCGGGGGACCGGGTCGCGGCCCGGGTTGTCAGTGCCGCGGTCCACAATGGTCCGCGTCAGACCCGTCAACCCCGAGCGAACAGAAATCTGGAGGAGCCGGCAGCGATGGCCCGCCGCAGCACGAAGACCCCGCCGCCCGACGATTCGTACGAGGAGAGGATCCTCGACATCGACGTCGTTGACGAGATGCGTGGCTCCTACCTCGAGTACGCGTACTCGGTCATCTATTCGCGCGCCCTGCCGGACGCCCGTGACGGACTCAAGCCCGTGCACCGCCGGATCGTCTACCAGATGAACGAGATGGGCCTGCGCCCCGACCGGAGCTACGTGAAGTGCGCCCGCGTCGTCGGCGAGGTCATGGGCAAGCTGCACCCGCACGGCGACTCGTCGATCTACGACGCCCTGGTGCGCATGGCGCAGCCGTTCTCGATGCGCGTCCCGCTCGTCGACGGCCACGGCAACTTCGGCTCGCTGGGCAACGACGACCCGCCGGCCGCCATGCGGTACACCGAGTGCCGCATGACCGAGGCGACGAGCCTGATGACCGAGTCGATCGACGAGGACACGGTCGACTTCGCGCCCAACTACGACGGCCAGGAGCAGGAGCCGGTGGCACTGCCCGCCGCCTTCCCGAACCTGCTGGTCAACGGCTCCTCGGGCATCGCCGTCGGTATGGCGACGAACATGCCGCCGCACAACCTGCGCGAGGTCGTGGCGGCGGCCCGCCATCTGATCAGGCACCCGAACGCGGACCTGGACGCGCTGATGAAGCACGTCCCCGGCCCCGACCTGCCCACCGGCGGCCGGATCGTCGGCCTGGACGGCATCCGGGACGCCTACGCGTCGGGACGCGGCACGTTCAAGATCCGGGCGACCGTCACCGTCGAGACCGTGACCGCCCGCCGCAAGGGCCTGGTCGTCACCGAGCTGCCCTTCGCGGTCGGCCCGGAGAAGGTCATCGCCAAGATCAAGGACCTGGTCAACTCCAAGAAGGTCCAGGGCATCGCCGACGTCAAGGACCTCACCGACCGTGAGCACGGGCTGCGCCTGGTCATCGAGATCAAGAACGGCTTCGTGCCGGAGGCGATCCTGGAGCAGCTCTACAAGCTGACGCCGATGGAGGAGTCCTTCGGCATCAACAACGTCGCCCTGGTCGACGGCCAGCCGCTCACGCTGGGCCTGAAGGAGCTGCTGGAGGTCTACCTCGACCACCGCTTCGACGTGGTCCGGCGCCGCAGCGAGTTCCGCCGCGGCAAGAGGCGCGACCGGCTCCACCTGGTCGAGGGCCTGCTCACCGCCCTGGTCGACATCGACGAGGTCATCCGGCTGATCCGGTCCAGCGAGAACTCCGCGCAGGCGAAGCAGCGCCTGATGGAGCGGTTCTCGCTGAGCGACGTCCAGACGCAGTACATCCTCGACACGCCGCTGCGCCGGCTCACCAAGTACGACCGCATCGAGCTGGAGGCGGAGAAGGACAGGCTCACCGCGGAGATCGAGGAGCTGACCCGGATCCTGGAGTCGGACGCGGAGCTGCGCAAGCTGGTCTCGGCCGAACTGGCCGCCGTGGCGAAGAAGTTCGGCAGCGACCGGCGCACGGTCCTGCTGGAGTCCGGGGGCGCGCCGGTGGCCACCGTTCCGCTCCAGGTCGCCGACGACCCCTGCCGGGTGCTGCTGTCCTCGACGGGACTGCTGGCCCGTACGGCGACCGCCGAGCCGTTCGCCGAAGCGGCCGGCGCCAAGCGCGTGAAGCATGATGTGATCCTCTCGGTGGTCCCGGCGACCGCGCGCGGCGAGATCGGCGCGGTCACCTCGGCGGGCCGGCTGCTGCGGATCAACGTCGTCGACCTTCCGCAGCTGCCCGAAGCGGCGACGGCGAACCTGTCCGGAGGAGCGCCGCTGGCGGAGTTCGTGTCCCTGGAGGACGACGAGACGGTGGTCTGCCTGACCACGCTGGACGAGTCGTCGCCCGGCCTGGCGCTCGGCACGGTGCAGGGTGTCGTCAAGCGTGTGGTGCCCGACTACCCGTCCAACAAGGGCGAGTTGGAGGTCATCACGCTCAAGGAGGGCGACCGGATCGTCGGTGCGGTGGAGCTGCGCACCGGCGAGGAGGACCTGGTGTTCATCACGGACGACGCGCAGCTGCTGCGCTTCCAGGCGTCCATCGTCCGCCCGCAGGGCCGCCCGGCCGGCGGCATCGCCGGCATCAAGGTGACCGAGGGCGCCAAGGTCATCTCCTTCACCGCGGTCGACCCGGCCGCCGACGCGGCGGTCTTCACGGTGGCGGGCTCGCGCGGCACGCTGGACGACTCGGTGCAGACGACGGCCAAGCTGACCCCGTTCGACCAGTACCCGCGCAAGGGCCGGGCCACCGGCGGCGTGCGCTGCCAGCGGTTCCTGAAGGGCGAGGACTGCCTGTCGCTGGCCTGGGCGGGCCCCGTCCCGGCGCGGGCGGCTCAGAAGAACGGCACCCCGGTGGAGCTGCCTGAGCCGGACCCGCGCCGAGACGGCTCGGGCACGTCGCTGCCGAAGACGGTGGCGGTGGTCGCGGGACCGGTGTCGTAGGCGCCTGGTTTCACGCCCTTCGGCTGCTAGGCCTCGTAGGTCTCCGTGCCCGGCTCCTCCTCGGAGCCGGGCACGAAGCGCAGGACGCCCCACATGCCGTGCTCGTCGACACGCGAGGCGTCGTTCCCGCACGCCTGGAGTTCCTTGTGGAGGGCGTCGGCGTCGATGCCGGAACCGATCAGCACGAGCTGGGTGTGACGGGGGCCGGCGGGCGGCCAGGGCTCGGGCCTGAAGCGCAGGAACCGGCCGACGGCGTGCACGGCGTACCGGTTGAGGGTGTCGTACGGCCCGAAGTCGACGTATCCCTTGATCCGGTACAGCCCCTCGGGCCGGCTGTCCAGGAAGCTCATCAGCCGGCGGGGGTCCATGGGCGGCGCCGAGGTGAAGGAGAGGCTGTCGTAGCCGGTGTGCAGGTGGCCGGCGTGGTCGTGGCCGTCCTCGGGGTGCTCGTGCAGGTCGTCGAAGGAGAGCTGGCCGATGCGCTCCTCGCTCGGCCTGCAGTCGAAGAGGAACTCCGGGTCGACGCGGCCGTAGGTGGCGGGGAGGACGACGGCGCGGTCGGTGAGCGAGCGGACGAGCTCGAGCACCCGGTCGGCGTCCGGCGTCCGGTCCAGCTTGTTGACGACGACGAGGTCGGCCAGGGCGAGATGCCGGTCGATCTCGGGGTGCCTGGTGCGGGTGTCGTCGAACTCGGCGGCGTCGACGACCTCGACGAGGCCGCCGTACGCGATCCCCGGATGCTCGCTGGCCAGCACCATGCGCACCAGTTCCTGGGGCTCGGCCAGTCCGCTGGCCTCGATCACGATGACGTCGATGCCCGCGGCGGGGGCGGCGAGCCGGTCCAGGTAGACGTCGAGTTCACTCGCGTCGACGGCACAGCACAGACAGCCGTTGCCGAGCGAGACGGTCGAGTCGCCGAGGGCGCCGGCCACCGCCATGGCGTCGATCTCGATGGCACCGAAGTCGTTGACGATCGCCCCGATGCGGCTGCCGCCGCTGTGGTGCAGCAGGTGGTTGAGGAGCGTGGTCTTCCCGGAACCCAGGAATCCGGCGAGCACGACCACCGGGATCTGCTGCGGGCTGCGGCTGTTCGCCAGGCTGTTCCCCAACGGGCGACCTCTCTCACGCGGACGCGCGCACCGGCTCGTGACCGGCCCGGCGCGCGGACGGGAATTGCGGGTATCGACTGCGCGACCAGGATACGAGTGGGAGGGAATGCGACGGACTGCGCGCTTGCCGGCAGTGCCTGCGACGACCGCTCGCCCCGGAGCCGGGTCGGCACCGGGGCGTTGCCAGGTCGGCTGCGGGGCAGCACCGGGGCGGCGGTGCGGCTCCGGGGCGACGGGTCGCCTCCAGGTCGTTGCCGGGGCGGCACCTGGGCGGCGGCTCGGCTCCAGGCCGTCGTCTCAGGCCGCCGGTGGCACCGCGACCGGCGGCTCCGGCCCCACGTAGCGCGCCACCGGCCGGATGATCTTCGGGTCCGCCGCCTGTTCCAGGATGTTGGCGCTCCAGCCCACCACCCGGGCCGCCGCGAAGGTGGGGGTGAACATCTCCCGGGGCAGGCCGCACAGTTCCATGACCACGCCCGCGTAGTACTCGACGTTGGTGTGCAGTTCGCGGCCCGGCTTCAGCTCGGTGAGGATCGCCTCGACGTGTTGTTCGACCTCGACGGCCAGATCGACCCGCGGGCCGCCGAAGCCGAGGGCGATCTCCCGGAGCATCCGTGAACGGGGGTCCTCCGTGCGGTAGATGGCGTGGCCGAAGCCCATGACGCGGTCGCCGGCGAGCACCCGCTCCCTGATCCACGCGTCGGCCCGGTCCGGCGTTCCGATCGCGTCCAGGGTGTCGAGCGCGCGGCTGGGCGCCCCGCCGTGCAGCGGCCCGGACAGGGCACCCACGGCTCCGACCAGACAGGCGGCCACGTCGGCGCCCGTGGACGCGATGACGCGCGCGGTGAACGTTGACGCGTTGAATCCGTGGTCAATGGTTGAGATCAGGTATTGCTCGACCGCACGGGCCCGTCGCGCGTCCGGTTCCTCGCCCGTGAGCATGTAGAGGTAGTTCGCGCCGTACGGCAGGTCCTCACGGGGCTCGACGGGCTCGAGGCCCAGCCCGAGCCGGTACAGCGCGGTGAGCAGCGTGGGCACGGCCGCACAGGCTGCCACGGTGTCGGCACGCCGCTCTTCCGGTTCCGTGTCGTAGACCGGACGGAACCCCCGCGCGGCCCCGAGCAGCGACAGCGCGGTACGCAGGCCGGCCAGCGGCCCGGAGCCGCGGCCGGCCGCGGCGACGGCGGGAAGTGCCGCACGGACCTCCTCGGGCAGCCGGCGCAGCCTCGCGGTCTCGGCCGCGAAGGAGGCGGCGCGCTCGGGCTCCGGCAGGCTGCCGTGCACCAGGAGGTGCCAGACGTCCTCGAAGGCGCGGGTCCGCGCGAGTTCGACGGCCGAGTACTGCCGGTAGTGGTAGAAGCCCTCGCTTCCCCGGACGTCTCCGACACGGGTGTCGGTGACGACGACCCCCGCGAGGCCACGCGGTACCTCGACACGGGATGCGGTCCTGTTGACGGACATGGTGTCTCCTCCCTGGACTTGATCCGACTGTCCATGCTTGACTCGATACCTGTCAATATTGATTCGATCAATGTCAGAGATCAAGATATGGAGAGACGGCTACGGTGGCCCCCATGCACGATCACGAACCCGCTCCGGACCGGCGGCCCGGGCGAAGGCTGAGCACCAGGGAGACCGCCGAGCTGCTCGGGGTGAAACCCGAGACGGTGTACGCCTACGTGAGCCGCAACCTGCTCAGCAGCAAGCGGGAACCCGGTGGCCGCGCCAGCACCTTCGACGCGAAGGAGGTCGAGGCCCTCGCCCGGCGCAACCGCCGGGAAGCCGCGGGGAGTCCGGGCTCCGGGGGTGACCTGTCCGTCCGGACCCGCATCACCCTCATCGAGGACGACCGCTACTACTTCCGCGGTGTCGACGCCACCGAACTGGCCACGCGCCACACCTACGAGGAGGTCGCGGAGTGGCTGTGGACGGGCCGGCTGACCCCGGGCATGACCTTCACCGTGCCGGGGACCACCGTCGAGGTCGCCCGCCGCGCCGTGAACGCCCTGCCGGAACACACCTCCCCGGCCGACCGGCTGCGGGTGGCGGCCATCGCCGCGGCGGCCGAGGACCCGCTGCGCTTCGACCTCTCCGAGGAGACGGTGCTGGGTACCGGGCGCACCCTCATTCCCACGCTCGTGGCCGCGCTGCCGCCCGTCCGGCACGACCACGAGGACGACGGCCCGCTGGCCCACCGCCTCTGGGGCCGGCTGACCGGCCACCGCGCCGACGAGGCCTCGCTGCGCGTCCTGGACACCGCCCTGGCCCTGCTCGCCGACCACGACCTGGCCGCCTCCACGCTCGCCGTCCGGGTCGCCGCCTCGGCCCGCGCGCACGCGTACGCGGCCGTCTCGGCCGGACTCGGCGTCCTGGAGGGCCCGCTGCACGGTGCCGCCAGCGGCCTGGCCCACCGGATGCTGCTCGATGTGCTGGACCAGGGCACCGCGGTCCCGGTGATCGCGGACGAGCTGCGGGCGGGACGGCGCGTTCCCGGGCTCGGCCACCGGCTCTACTCCGGCGAAGACCCCCGCGCGCGCGTGCTGTTCGGCCTCCTGGAGCAGGTTCCGCACGCGGAGCCCGCGCTCCTTGCGGCCCGCGACGTCGTCGCCACGACCGCCCGGCACGCCCCGCTGCACGCCAACGTCGACCTGGCACTCGCGGTGTTCACCGCCTCCTGCGGCATGCCCGCGACCGCCGGGGAGACGATCTTCGCCGTCGCCCGTACGGCGGGCTGGATCGCCCACGCCCTGGAGGAGTACGGCGAACGCCCGCTGCGGATGCGCCCGAGCGGTCACTACGTCGGCCCGCGTCCCCCGCAGCCCCTGCCGGAGTGAGGCCGGCCGTCCGCGCCGCCGCCGGGGTGAGGGCGTCCGCGCCGCCGCCGCAGCGGACACGGGCCCGGCCGGAAGTCGCCCCGGCAGGAGTCAGGTTAGGCTCACCTCTGTGAGTAGGTGCGCGACCGTCTCCCGGAACCTCGACGAGCCCGTTTCCGCCACGGCCGCCACGGCGACGACGTGGCTGCTGCTGGAACAGTCCGGGCCGTGGGGCGCCAAGGCGCTCACTTCGAGCCACCTCGACCCCGTGGTCGGCCGCGCCCTGGAGGCCGCCGCCGAGGGAACGGGCGTCCGCGTCGCGCTCGTCCGGCGGCCCGGCTGGCACGCCGACCCCGGCACTCCCGAACCGCGGCAGGTGTACGCGGCCCACACCGTGCCCGGGAACGTGTGGCTGCACAGCGCCACCACGTGCGACCCGCGCCGTCTGCTCGACCTCGACTTCACCGCTCTCGGCGCCGGCGACCACCGCTCCTTCGGCACGGCGCTCGGCGGCGGGCCGCACACCGGCGATCCGCTCGCGCTCGTCTGCACCAACGGCAAGCGCGACCGCTGCTGCGCCCTCCTCGGCCGTCCACTCGCCGCCGAGCTGGCCGCCTCCGGTGTCCGGGGCGTCTGGGAGGTCACCCATCTGGGTGGTCATCGCTTCTCGCCGACGGTGCTCGTGCTGCCGTACGGCTACGCCTACGGCCGGGTGGAGGCGCACACGGTCGAGGCGGCCCTGCACGGCGTCCAGGAGGGGCGCGTGGTGCTGGAGGGCTGCCGCGGCTGCTCCGCCTGGGAACGGCCCGGCCAGGCCGCCGAGCTTGCCGTGCGCTCGGTGGCGGGGGTGCACCGGGCCGGCGCGCTGAGCGTCGTACGGACCGAGGGCAGGGCGCCCCGCTGGGAGGTCACCGTCGCCCATGCCGACGGCCGCCGCTGGCGCGTCTCGGTGGCACAGGGGGCGTCCCTGCCGCCGCGCCCGGAGAGCTGCGGCGCCTCGGTGCTCGGAGCGCCGGCGCGCATGGACGTGGTGGCGGTGCGAGAGCTGAGGACGACGGCGCTGGCGAGCTGAACCCGCCGCCACCGGCTCCGGCTCCGTCCGGCGCCGGTCGGGAGATCCGTGCCACACCGGCTGGGGCCCGGCCGGGCCGCCCACGTACCGTCGTGGGTATGAGCCCCACTCCCCCCGCACGCCGCCTGCGTCTCGGACTGCCCCGGCGGGTGTTCTCGCAGGTGCTGCTGATGCAGGTGGCGATCGCCGCGGGAGTCGCGGTGCTGGCGACGGGGCTGTTCCTGGCACCGCTGAGCAAACAGCTCGACGAGGAGGCGATGCGCCGGGCGCTGGCCATCGCCCAGACCACGGCGCAGGACCCGGAGATCGCCGAGGGTGTGCTGACCACCCCGCCGAGCAGGAACGGCCCGGTGCAGCGGGAGGCCGAGCGGATCCGGCACGCCACCAACGCCGAGTACATCGTGGTGCTGGACCGCCACTGGGTGCGCTGGTCGCACCCCACCCCCGGGCAGATCGGCCGACACGTCTCCACCGATCCCAGTGACGCGCTGGACGGCAGGGACGTCATGGAGATCGACAGGGGCACCCTGGGACGCTCCGCGCGCGGGAAGGTGCCGCTGTACGACGCCGGGCACCGGATCATCGGGGCGGTGTCGGTCGGCATCGCGTACGACAGTGTGCGCGCCCGGCTGCTCGCCGCGATACCGGGGCTGTTCGCGTACGCGGGCGGGGCCCTCGCGGTGGGCGCGCTGGCCGCCTGGCTGATCTCCCGCCGGGTGCAGCGGCAGACCAGGGACCTGGCCTTCTCCGACATCTCCGCGCTGCTCGCCGAGCGCGAGGCGATGCTGCACGGCATCCGGGAGGGCGTGGTCGCGCTCGACCGCGCCGGCCGTATCCGCCTGCTGAACGACGAGGCCCGGCGGCTGCTGGGCCTCGGCGACGAGGCCGTCGGCAAGTCGCTGGACGAGGCACTGGGCGAGGGCCGCACCGCGGACGTCCTGGCCGGCCGGGTGACCGGCACCGACCTGCTGACCGTCCGCGGGCAGCGGGTCCTGGTCGCCAACCGCATGCCCACCGACGACGGGGGCGCCGTGGCCACCCTGCGCGACCGCACGGAGCTGGAGCAGCTGGGCCGTGAACTCGACTCCACCCGTGGTCTGATCGACGCGCTGCGCGCGCAGGACCACGAGCACGCCAACCGCATGCACACCCTGCTCGGTCTGCTGGAGCTCGAGATGTACGACGACGCCGTGGAGTTCGTCGGCGAGGTCGTCGGGGACCACCGGGTCACCGCCGAGCAGGTCACGGAGAAGATCCAGGACCCGCTGCTGGCCGCCCTGCTGGTCGGCAAGGCGACCGTCGCCGCCGAGCGCGGGGTCGCCCTGTGGGTGTCGGAGCGCACGCGGCTCCCGGACCGGCTCGTCGACCCGCGAGGACTGGTGACGGTCGTCGGCAACCTGGTGGACAACGCGCTGGACGCGGTCGCGGGCACCCTCCACGCGCGCGTGGAGGTCGAGTTGCGCACCGAGGGCCGTACGGTCGTACTGAGGGTCCGCGACACCGGTCCCGGCATCCCGGCGGACCAGCGGGAGCTCGTCTTCACCGACGGCTGGTCCACCAAGAAGCCGCCCGCACACGGCAAGCGGGGCCTGGGTCTTCCGCTGGTGCGCCGGCTCGCCGAACGGCAGGGCGGTGGCGCGACAGTGGGCACCGCGGACGGCGGCGGCGCGGAGTTCACCGTCGTGCTGCCCGAGGCACTCACCGACGCACTGAGCACGCCGGAACAGGAGTCCGCGCTCACCGGGCCCGACACGTCCGGGGCGGCCACGGCCGGGGTGCCGTCCCCCGCCGGGGAGGAGGCACGGTGATCGAGGTCCTGGTCGTGGACGACGACACCCGCGTCGCCCGGGTGAACGCCGCCTACGTCGAGAAGGTGCCCGGCTTCCATGTGGCCGGCGAGGCGCACAACGCGGCCGAGGCGCTGCGCCTGCTGGACGCGCTGCCCCGGCTCGACCTGGTCCTCATGGACCACTATCTGCCCGACGACACCGGACTGGCGGTGGTCCAGGAGATGCGCCGGCGCGGCCACCAGACCGACGTCATCATGGTGACGGCCGCGCGGGACGTCTCGACGGTCCAGGCGGCCATGCGGCACGGCGCGCTGCAGTACCTGGTGAAGCCGTTCGCGTTCGCGGGACTGCGGGCCAAGCTCGAGGCCTACGCCGTGCTGCGCCGGACGCTGGACGGCGGCGGTGAGGCCGAACAGGCCGAGGTCGACCGCATCTTCGGCGCCCTGTCCGCGCCGTCGGAGCCCGAGCTGCCCAAGGGGCACTCCCCCACCACCGCCGAACTGGTGCGCCGCGCCCTGATGCAGGCCGAAGGCGCCCTGTCCGCTCAGGAGATCGCCGAGCTGACCGGTGTGAGCCGGCAGACCGCCCAGCGCTATCTCAAGCTCCTGGAACGGACCGGACGGGCCCGGCTGACGCTGAAATACGGCGACGCGGGCCGCCCGGAACACCGTTACGTGTGGGCGACCCGCGCCTGAGCGGGTGCGTCGCGGGCGCTACTTGGCGGCCTCGACGAACTCGGTGGTGTAGGTCTTCTTCAGATCCACCTTGGCGTTCTTGATGTTGGGGTTGAACGCCTTGAGGACCTTCTCGACGGTCTCGGGACCGTTCGCCGGCATCACGCCGTCCTTGGTGAACATCGGCAGCGTGCTCTTGATCGCCTGCGCGTAGAGCGTCTTGTCGCCCTGGGAGTAGTCGGCGGGCATCTTGGCGGCGATCTCCGAGGCGCTGTGGGTGGACATCCACTTGAGCGTCCTGACGAACGCGTTGGCCAGCTTCTGGACCGTCTCCTTGTGCCCGTTCACCCAGTCCGTCCGCATGTACAGACTGGACGACGGGTACGGCCCGCCCAGTGCCTCCTGGGAGCCCTGGGGGGTGCGCATGTCGAGGAGGATCTTCCCGGCCTTCTTGTCCAGGATGGTGGCGACGGTCGGGTCGGTGGTCATACCGGCGTCGATCGAGCCCTGCTGCAGCGCGGCGATGAAGGTGGGGCCGGCGCCCACGGCGACCGGGGTGAACTCGCTGACGTTCACACCGTTCTTGACCGCGAGGTACTTGGTCAGGAAGTCGGTCGAGGAACCGAGGCCGGTGACGCCGAGCTTTCTGCCCTCGAAGTCCTTCGGCGAGGTGATCTCCCCCGCCTTCTCGCCGGCGACGACCTCCACCTCGCCGGGGGCGTGCGAGAACTGCACGACGGACTCCACGGCCTTGCCCTTCGTCTGCAGGTCGAGGGTGTGGTCGTAGAAGCCGACCGCGCCCTGGACCTGGCCGGAGACGAGTGCGGTCTCGGCCTGGACACCGGCGGGTTCGCTGAGCAGTTCCACGTCGAGGCCCTCGGAGTCGAAGTAGCCGAGGCGCTGGGTGAGCATGGCCGGCAGATAGATGACCTTGTCCAGGCCACCGACCATGATCTTGACCTTCGTACCCTTGCCGTCGCCCTTGCTGCCGCCGGCCGAGGTGCTGCTCGCCGCGTCATTGGCGCAGGCGGTGAGCGAGGAGAGGGCGAGCAGGCCGGAGACGGCGAGCGAGGCGTATCTGACGGTCTTGCGCATGAGGGTTCACGTCCTTGTGAGGGGGCGGTGCGGGGAGGAGGGGCGTCTTGGGGTGCTACGGCTTCACGACGGCGCCGGGCGGCCGGGGCTCAGCGGTCGGAGTTCGCCGGCTTCCACCGGAAGATGCGGCGTTCGGCGAAGGTCAGCAGACCCTCGGCGAGGAGCGCGACGACCGCGAGAATGACCATCGCGGCGTAGACGCCGGCGGCGTTGAAGGTGCCCTGCGACGCGGCGACGAGCAGGCCGATGCCCTTCGTGGCGCCGATGTACTCGCCGACGATGGCGCCGATGAGGGCGAAGCCGAAGCTGACGTGGAGGCTGGTGAAGATCCAGGAGGTCGCCGACGGGACGACCACCTGAAGCGTCACCTTGCGGTCGCTCGCGCCGAGGATCCGGGCATTGGCGACCAGGTTGCGGTCGACCTCTCGGGCGCCCTGGAAGGCATTGAAGAACACCGGGAAGAACACCAGCACCACGGCCGACGCGACCTTGGAGGCGGGCCCCAGGCCGAACCAGATCACGAAGATCGGGGCCAGGACGATCCTGGGAAGGGAGTTGAGGACCTTGATGTACGGGCCGAGGACATCGGCGAGGAAGGCGATCCGTCCCAGAGCGATACCGAACACCACACCGGCTATGACACCGATGGCCCAGCCGAGCAGCGCCTCGTGCAGCGTGTACCAGATCTGCTCGCCCAGGGAGCCCTGTGCGGTCCCGTGCATCACCCAGGTGCTGATCTGGTCCCAGATCTTCGAGGGCATCGAGAAGTTGAACGGGTCGATGACCTCGGCCCGGGACAGCGCCTCCCACAGACCGAGCACGGCCACCAGCAGGAGCACCCGCGCGGCGGTGACGACCACCTTGCGTCTGCGGGCGGCCTGAGCCCGTGACTCCGCGCGGCCCGGAGCCTTGGCCGTGTCGACGACCGGCGTGCTGAGCACCTCAGGCGACATTCGCGGCACCCCTTTCCCGGGTGATGCGGACCTCTTCGCCGAGGGACTCCCAGATCTCGCGGTAGATCTCGATGAACCGCGGCTCCAGCCGTACCGACTCGACCTTGCGGGGCCTCGGCAGATCGATGTCGAAGACCTGCTTCACGGTCGCGGGCCCCGCGGTCATCACGACGACCTTGTCGGCCAGCGCGATGGACTCCTCCAGGTCGTGGGTGACGAAGACGACCGAGGCGCCCGTGCCCTCCCACAGCTCCAGCAGCTCGTCCGACATCAGCGCGCGGGTCTGCACGTCGAGCGCTGAGAACGGCTCGTCCATCAGCAGGATCTCGGGGTCGTTGACGAAGGTGGCGGCGAGGGCGACGCGCTTGCGCTGGCCACCGGAGAGCTGGTGCGGATAGCGGTCCTCGAAGGCCGCGAGACCGACCCGGGCCAGCCACTCGCGGGCCTTCTGCTTGGCCTCCGCCTTGGGCACGCCCCGGAAGCGGGGCCCCGCCATCACGTTGGACAGCACCGTCCGCCAGGGGAAGGTGGCGTCCTGCTGGAAGACGAAGCCGACCTTGTCACCGACGCCGTCGACCGGCTCCCCGGCCACCAGCACCTCGCCCTCTGAGGGCTCCTCCAGGCCGCTGACCAGGGTCAGCGTCGTTGACTTCCCGCAGCCGGTCGGCCCGACGACGGCCACGAACTCGCCGCGCCGCACGGTGAGGTCCAGGCCGCGCACGGCCGTGTGCAGACCCCCCGACGGGGTCCTGAAGGTTTTGCTCGCGCCCCGTAGCTCGATGGCGGGGCTGGTGTCTGTGCTCATGGCCCGGGACGGTAGATGTGGCCCCGGCCACAGCAGCAGTCTTGTGAGCACATGCCGTTCTTTTGCTCGCAAGCACCTGTTGTGCTCATTTTGCTCGCGCTACAACTGCGGAGCCGAAACACGGGCTCAACGCTCGCCGGCCTTGGAGGAGAGGCCCGATGATTGACGTCCTGGTCGTGGACGACGACTTCCGCGTCGCAGAGATAAACGCCAAGTACGTGGGGAAGGTTCCCGGTTTCCGGGTGGCCGCCCGCGCGCACAGCGCCGCACAGGCTCTGGCCGCCCTCGAACGCGCCGCCATCGACCTGGTTCTGCTCGACCACTACCTGCCGGACCGTACCGGTCTGGAACTCGTCCACCGCATGCGGGAGCGGGGGCACGGCACCGACGTCATCATGATCACGGCGGCCGGCGATGTCACGACCGTCCAGCAGGCCATGCGCCTTGGCGCCCTGCACTATCTGGTCAAGCCCTTCACCTTCGCCGCCCTGCGCACCCGGCTGGACTCCTACGCGGCCCTGCGCCGCACCGTCGACCGGGTCGGCGGACACGGGCTGACGGGCCAGGAGCAGGTCGACCGGATCTTCGGCGCGCTGCGCACCTCCCCCGCACCGTCCGCGCCGGGCCTGCCCAGCGGCCATTCGGAACCCACCACGGACCTCATCTGCGACGTGCTGCACGGCGCGGATCAACCGCTGTCCGCCCATGAGGTCGCGGCGCGCACCGGCCTGAGCCGCTCCACGGCCCAGCGCTACCTCCGCCACCTGGAACAGGCGGGCCGTCTCAGCCTCTCCCTGAAGTACGGCGACACCGGCCGCCCGGAGCACCGGTACGCGTGGGTGGCGCCGTAAGCACCGGTACCCGTCGGCCACCGCCCCGCACCGCGCCCAGGCACGGTGCGCCTGCCCCTCGTCCTGCTCCCCGCTACACGGCGCCCGCGCCGGTCAGCGACCGGACCTCGGTCTCCGCGTACTTGGCCTCGTCGGCGACCTCGTCCGAGGTGACCGTGCCCAGCCAGCCGGCCAGGAAGCCCAGCGGGATGGAGATGATGCCCGGGTTCTGCAGCGGGAAGTACTGCAGGTCGATGTCGGGGAACAGCGAACCGGGACTGCCGGACACCACCGGGGACAGCAGCACCAGCACCAGAGCCGGGATCAGTCCACCGTATACGGCCCACACCGCACCGCGTGTGGTGAAGGAACGCCAGAACAGCGAGTACACCAGCACCGGCAGGTTCGCCGAAGCGGCCACGGCGAAGGCGAGACCGACCAGGAAGGCGACGTTCAGGTCGCGCGCGAGCAGACCGAGCGCGATCGCGACGACGCCGATGCCCACGGCCGCGACACGGGCCACCGCGACCTCGCTGCGCACCTTGCTGTGCGGACGCCGCAGCGACGCGTACAGATCATGGGCCACGGACGCCGAGGAGGCGAGGGTGATCCCGGCGACCACCGCGAGGATCGTCGCGAAGGCGACGGCGGCGACCACCGCGAACAGCACCGTCCCGCCCGTGGAGCCGACTCCCCCGCCGAGATCGAGGGCGAGCAGGGGCATCGCCGTGTTCCCGGCCGCGTTGGAGCGGCGCAGGGCCTCCGGGCCCACCACGGCGGCGGCCCCGAAGCCGAGCACGATCGCCATCAGGTAGAAGCCGCCGATCAGGCCGATGGACCACACCGCGGAGCGGCGGGCGGCCCGCGCGGTGGGCACGGTGTAGAAGCGGGAGAGGATGTGCGGCAGCCCTGCCGTGCCCAGCACCAGGGCCAGGCCCAGGCTGATGAAGTCGAGGCGGGCGGTCCAGCTCCCGCCGTACTTCAGCCCCGGCGCCAGGAACGCGTCGCCATGGCCGCTGCGTTCGGCCGCCGTGATCAGCAGCCGGTCCAGGTCGCCGTGGAAGCGCACCAACACCAGCACGGTCAGCGCGACCGTCCCACTGAGCAGCAGGACCGCCTTCACGATCTGGATCCAGGTGGTGGCCCGCATCCCGCCCAGGGACACATAGGTCACCATGAGGGCGCCGACCGCGATGACCGTCCACGCCTGGGCCGTCCCGCTCGTGCGCCCCAGCAGCAGTGCCACCAGGCTGCCGGCGCCCACCATCTGGGCCACCAGATACAGAACGGACACCGTGACCGAGGCGGTTCCCGCCGCGATCCGCACCGGCCGCTCGCTCATCCGCGCGGCGACCACGTCGGCGAGCGTGAACCGCCCGCAGTTGCGCACCAGTTCCGCCACCAGGAACAGCACGACCAGCCATGCCACGAGGAAGCCCACCACGTACAACAGTCCGTCGTACCCGTACAGCGCGATGAGCCCGGTGACCCCGAGGAAGGAGGCGGCCGACACGTAGTCGCCCGAGACCGCGAAACCGTTCTCCATCGGGGAGAACAGCCGCCCGCCGGCGTAGAACTCCTCCGCCGAACCGCGCCGTCTGCGACTCACCCATGTCGTGATGGCCAGGGTGACGGCCACGAATCCGCTGAACAGCAGCAGTCCCAGTGTCTGGTGATCACCGGTCACGAGGCGCCTCCCCGGGCTCCACGGGTCAATTCTTGTGTGTCCCAGCGCAGTTCCAGCGCGAGCCGGTCCCGGCGCAGCCGAGCGTGCCGGGCGTAGCCCCAGGTGAGCAGGAACGTGCTGAGGAACTGACCGAGCCCGGCCAGCATCCCCACGTTCACCGCCCCCACCACCGGTCTGGCCATGAGCCCTGGAGCGGTCGTCGCGGTGACCACGTAAGCCACGTACCAGACGAGGAAAACGGCGGCACCAGGCACCACGAACCTCCGGTACCGGGCGCGCACCTCCTGGAAGGCCTCGCTCCGCTGCACCTCGAGATACACGTCGCGGGCGCGGACCGCCGCCGCGTCCCACTCCCCGCGCGCGGCCGGTACGGTCCCGGCCGGCGTGCCGGCGCCGTCCGGTTCACCCCAGCCGGAGGCCAGGGCGTCGTACCAGGGGTCCTCGTACCTCACCTCGCGGGAGGCCGTGCCGTGGTCTTCGTGATTGCCGGCCGAACTCCCGGCACCGTCCCCGGCTCCCCGTGCACGACCGTCGCTTGACTGCATACCCAAGGATGGACAGACCGGGAAGATCCGTGACTTCTCTTCCCGGGACGCTTCACCCCATTAGGTGACTCATTTCACGGGAGGCCTCACCAGCCCCTTCGCATAGGCGTAACGCACCGCCTGCGCCCGGTCCTTGAGGCCCGTCTTGGCGAAGAGATTGTTGATGTGGGTCTTCACGGTCGCCGTGGAGACGTGCAGCCGACGGGCGATCTCCTGGTTGGTCAGCCCCTCGGCGATCAGCACCAGGACCTCGGCCTCCCGCGCGGTCAGCCCGTCGGGCGCCTCGGTCACGGCAGGTGGGGGCGCGGGCTCCGAGAGCCTCTCCAGCAGGCGCCGCTGGACGCTCGGCGACAGTCCCGCCTCTCCGGACAGAACGCTTTTCACGGCCCGCACGATCTCGTCGCCACCCGCGTCCTTGGTCAGATAACCACGGGCTCCCGCGTGCAGCGCGGGGAACAGCGACTCGTCGTCCCCGAAGGTGGTGAGCACGACCACCTGGGTCCCCGGGTACTCCGACCGGATCCGGCGCGTGGCCTCCACTCCGTCGCAGCGTGGCATCCGCAGGTCCATCAGCACCACGTCCGGGGCGAGTTCGGCGACCAGCCGCACCGCCTCCTCGCCGTCTCCGGCGGACCCCACTACCTCCAGACCGGGCAGCAGACCCAGCAGCATCACGATGCCCTCCCGGACCACGGTCTGGTCGTCGGCGACCACGACCCGCGCGGGCTTCCTCTCCCCAGCCTCCGTCATACGGGCACCTTCAGCGTCACCACGAACCCTTCCTCGTCCGGTCCCGCGTCGAGCGATCCGCCCAGCAACTCGGCGCGCTCCCGCATCCCCCGCAGACCGTACCCGCCGCCGGAACCCGTGAGTTCGCCCGGACGACCACCCGAGTCCCGTATCCCCAGCGTCACCTCGTGCTCGCCGTAGTCGAGCCGCAGCTGCACCTTGGCACCCTGGGCATGCTTGCGGACGTTCGTCAGCGCCTCCTGCGCGACCCGTCGCACGGCCTGCGACGCCTCGGCCGGCAGCGCTCTGCGCTCACCCGTGACGGTGACATCGGCACCGTCGGCCGCACTGACGAGTCCGGTGAGGAACTCCTCCAGCGGGGTCAGCTCGCCACGCAGCGCGCTCAGCGCCTGCCTGGTCTCGGCGAGGCCGTCGCGGGCCATGCCCCGGGCGGCCACCACGCGCTCCAGGATCTGGTCCCGGTCGGCGCCGCGCTCGATCAGCAGCCGGGCGGCCTCCAGGTGCACCAGCTGCGCCGAGAGGCTGTGCGCGAGCACGTCGTGGATCTCCCGGGCGATCCTCGCCCGTTCGGCCAGGGCCGCCGACTCCGCCTCGGCGGCGCGGGCGGCGCGTTCCTGGGCCAGCAGCCGCTGTGCGCCGCCCCGGGCCTCCGCGTCGAGCCGCAGCACGTATCCGGCGAGGGCCATGCCCGCCACCGTGGCGGCCGTGGTGAGCCACACGTCGTTGTTGAAGGCGGAGAACGATGCCAGTGCCACGGACGTCACGGGCAGCGCGGCCCCGAGTGGCAGCCGCTCAAGGGCTGCGACTCCGCAACCGCACCAGATCACCAGGGCCGGTCCTCTGAACCCGGTGGCCTCGGCCGCTACCGCGATGCCCAGGAGCACCGACATGAGGGCGAGCGATGACACCAGCCGGTGCTCATAGGTGGTGTGGAAGAAGGCCCAGGAGACAAGGCCGGCCAGCAGGACTCCCGAGGCGGCCGCGAGCGCAACCCCGATGCCGACGTGTCTCTGGCTGAAAGCACCCCACAGCAGCAGGGCGAGTACCAGGAACCGAATCGCCCAGGCGAGCATCCGCCGGGGCCGGCTGGTGCCCGCCCGGCCGAGCGCCTCCCGGGTCGGCCAGCGGGTCAGAGCGTTGTCCTTCACACGCGCTCCTTCCACGCGAGCCGCATGTCGTCCTCGTACGCGGGGGCCGGGCGGTTCGAGGCGCCGAGGGACTGTGCCCGCCAGGCCAGGATCCCGGCCCGCACCAGCAGCGTGCCGGCGAGACCCAGCATCAGCGCGGAACTGTCCTGGTGCACGCCTGCCGCGGCGCCGAGGGCGAAGACTCCGGCGCGCAGGGCTATGCCGACGAGCCAGACGACGGCGCTGGCCTTGGTGCTCCTGGTCCACACGACACCGTCCGACGCCGTCCAGATCCGCGTGGTCCAGGCCCAGCCGGCGCCCGTGACCACGCCGATGAGCAGTTCGACGGCGAGCAGGGCTGTCGAGGCGGTGGGGTGATGGTCGTCGAGTATGCCGGGTTCACGCAGTGCCACCACGGCGAGGATCACGGGCAGCGCCCACCAGCGCCGGTCCGTGTCGATCGCGCGGGCGCGGAACTGCCGCACGATCACCACGGCCGCGACGGCCACGATCACCAGCGCGTTGACGAACCCGGACATCACTGCCTCCGTGAGCAACAAGGTGGTGCCGGGAGCGGGTGCCGCCGACACCATCGAAGCTACGGAAACCCGCCGGTCGGGAGATCGGAGCGGGGGTGGATCACGGGTGGAATCAGGGGGCGGGTCGATCTCCACCCACGGGTGGAGAGACGGCGTGGCCGATGGTTCCCGCGGGCGAAGAGCCCCGGCTCAGGCCGGTCTCCGCGCATGAGAAACACTCCGGCCCGGTCGGCCGGTTCGCTCACCTCGAGCGGACCGGCCGACCGGGCCGGATGCCGCGGCTAGGCGTCGATCCGTGACCTGTCCAGGGTCGCCGCCGACCCGGAGATGAACTCCTTGCGCGGCGCCACGTCATTGCCCATGAGCAGGTCGAATACCTGTTCAGCGGCTTCCAGGTCGGACAGGTTGATCCGGCGCAGGGTGCGGTGGCGCGGGTCCATCGTGGTCTCGGCCAGCTGGTCGGCGTCCATCTCACCCAGACCCTTGTAGCGCTGGATGGAGTCCTTGTACCGGACGCCCTTGCTCTGGAACTCCATGAGCGTGTCGCGCAGCTCGCGGTCCGAGTACGTGTAGACGTACTTGTCCTGGCCCTTCTTCGGCTGGATCAGCTCGATGCGGTGCAGCGGCGGCACCGCGGCGAAGACCCGCCCGGACTCGACCATGGGCCGCATGTAGCGCTGGAACAGCGTCAGCAGCAGACAGCGGATGTGGGAACCGTCCACATCGGCGTCGGTCATCATGATGATCTTGCCGTAGCGGGCCGCGTCGATGTCGAAGGTGCGGCCCGATCCCGCCCCTATGACCTGGATGATCGCGCCGCACTCGGCGTTCTTGAGCATGTCGGTCACCGACGACCGCTGCACGTTGAGGATCTTGCCGCGGATGGGCAGCAGGGCCTGGAACTCGGAATTCCGGGCCAGCTTCGCCGTACCGAGCGCCGAGTCGCCCTCGACGATGAACAGCTCGCTGCGGTCGACGTCGTCGCTGCGGCAGTCGGCGAGCTTCGCCGGCAGGGACGAGGACTCCAGGGCGGTCTTACGCCGCTGCGCGTCCTTGTGCTGGCGGGCCGCGACCCGGGTGCGGGCGGCGGCGACGACCTTCTCCATCACGACCCGGGCCTGGGCGGCCGCGTCCCTCTTGGTGGAGGTCAGGAACGCCTTCAGCTCCTTGGTCACCACGTTGTTCACGATGCGGCGGGCCGCCGAGGTACCGAGGACCTCCTTGGTCTGGCCCTCGAACTGCGGCTCGGCGAGGCGCACCGTGACGACGGCGGTGAGGCCCTCCAGGGCGTCGTCCTTGACGATGTTGTCCTCGGCGACGCGGAGCATCTTCTTGGCGCGCAGCACCTCGTTCATCGTCTGGGTGACGGCCTGCTCGAAGCCGGCGACGTGAGTGCCGCCCTTGGGGGTGGCGATGATGTTCACGAACGACCGCAGCTTCGCGTCGTAGCCGGTTCCCCAGCGCAGCGCGACGTCGACGCCGAGCTCACGCGTGACCTCGGTCGGGGTCATCTGGCCGTGCTCGTCCAGGACCGGGACGGTCTCCTTGAAGGTGCCCTGCCCCGAGAAGCGGAGGACGTCGCAGACCGCCTTGTCGTTCGCCAGGTACTCGCAGAACTCGCTGATACCGCCGTCGAAGCGGAAGGACTCCTCGCCCTTGCTGCCACCCTCGCCGAGTCCGAACTCGTCCCGGACGACGATGGTCAGCCCCGGCACCAGGAAGGCGGTCTGCCGGGCCCGCTGGTGCAGCGTCTCCAGGGAGAGCTTGGCGTCCTTCAGGAAGATCTGCCGGTCGGCCCAGTACCGCACACGCGTGCCGGTTCGGGACTTGGGGATCTTCCTGCTCTTCGCCAGACCGCTCCCGGCCTCGAACTTGGCATCGGCGCCGTTGCCGCGGAAGGCTCCCGGAACGCCGCGCCGGAAGCTGATGGCGTGGGTGTGGCCACCGCGGTCCACCTCGACGTCGAGGCGGGCCGAGAGGGCGTTGACCACGGAGGCGCCGACGCCGTGCAGACCGCCGGAGGCGGCGTAGGAGCCACCACCGAACTTGCCGCCGGCGTGGAGCTTGGTCATCACGACCTCGACCCCGGACAGACCGGTCTTGGGCTCCACGTCCACGGGGATGCCGCGGCCGTTGTCCCGCACCTCGACGGAGGCGTCGTCGTGGAGGATCACCTCGATGCGGTCGCCGTACCCACCCAGGGCCTCGTCCACGGCGTTGTCGATGATCTCCCAGAGGCAGTGCATCAGACCGCGGCTGTCGGTCGAGCCGATGTACATACCCGGGCGCTTCCGCACGGCCTCGAGGCCCTCGAGGACGAGCAGGTGCCGCGCGGTGTAGTTGGAACCGTCCCGGTCTGCTCCTGCCAGCAGCGCTGTGGACGGCACGGACGTATCGGCGGTCACGCGGTTCGCTCCTCGCTGAATTTCAGGTGACCCCCTTGTGGGTAAGGGGGCGGCTTCGGTTGCCGCTCAGAGGGTACCGAGGCCTGGTAGAGCCGTTGTAACGCCACCCTCGTCGAAATCTCAGCCTAGTCCACGGTCGCATAGATGTTCGATCCCTCGATGGGGTGAAGTCCACATCACGTTCCCTTGGAGGCATGAACCATTTAGGCTCCGGGCACGTCCTCATGAACAACCGGCAACCCAGCCGGGAGGACAGAGACCGGATACCGCGCGAAACCGTACGCACCCAAGACACGCACTACGGCACATTCGCCGCCAACCGGCAGCAGACAGCCGCCCCGGAAGAATTTTTTCGAGGAAAAGCCACGAGCGGGAACGTTTTCGGGCTGGTTGGATGTTGACCCTGGTACGACAGCTCGTCGAGCTAGAGAAGAGGCGACGTGACTACTGTTCTGACCCCCGCGAGCCCGTTGACGGCCGCCGATCGCTGCGACCGCTGCGGCGCCCAGGCATACCTGCGCGTCGTCCTGCTCAGCGGCGGAGAACTGCTCTTCTGCGCCCACCACGGTCGCAAGTTCGAGCCGGAACTCAAGAAGATCGCCGCTGAGATACAGGACGAGACGGAGCGGCTGACGTCCGCTCCAACCGCTTCCGACGAAGAGCGCTGAATCTCGCACACACGACGAGCCAGCCCCGGCACAGGCCGGTGAACGGGCGGCCGCTCCTCTTCCAGGAGCGGCCGCCCGTGCTCGTACCTCCGTGTAGCCCTCAGGAGCCCTCCTGGGGCCGCTGGGGGCCCGCGGCCGGCCCTCCGAGGCTTCTGAGGATGTCGGACACCCGTGTGTAGACACCGGGGTCTCCGGGCTGCCCGCACCCGCTCCCCCAGGACACCAGCCCGATCAGCCGGCCCGATGCCACGAGCGGGCCCCCGCTGTCGCCCTGGCAGGCGTCCGGGCCGCCGGTGAGCTCTCCCGCGCAGAGCATGCTGCTGGCTCGGTAGGTCCCGTCCGGACCGCCGGGATAGGCGCGGGCGCAGACGTCGTCCGCGAGCACCCGTACGTGTGCGGCGTGAAGGTGGCGCGGGTACGCCCCGCCGCCCGTCGTATCGCCCCAACCGGAGACCAGGGCCTCCGTCCCGGGCTTGTACGCCGGGTCCCCCTCGGGCGCCATCGCCACCACGGCGCCCCGCGGCAGCGGCTCGGCGAGAGTGAGCACCGCGAAGTCGCCGGAGTTGCCGTCGACGTCGTAGCGCGGATTCACCCGGGCGTTCCGTACGGCGATCTCCTCACCCTTGTCGGACAGCAGATCCGTACGGCTCGCTATGACCCTCAGGTCGCGGACCCGGTTCGGGGGCGCCCCCAGGACCTCGTCGGCCATGCAGTGGGCCGCGGTGAGCACGGTGGTCCGTGAGACGGCCACGCCGCCGCAGAACTGCCCCGCCCGCGTACCCCCGAACCGGTCACGGCTCGACAGCGCCACGGTCCACGGGGCCTGTGAGACGTCTATCGGGAACCCCCCGACGACCACGCCGCCGGGGGCCGCGAGGGCCGAGGTGGTCAGGGGTATGGCGGTCATCACGGCCGCTAGGGCCAGGGGCCGGATCAGTGCCCGGGCGATCGAACGACGCATACGGCTTCCTCACTCTGGGGTCGTACCGGAACACCCAGAGTCGTTCAGGCTGCCGTCGCGCGCAGCACGAAGGCCCGGCTCCCGAGGGGGCCGGGCCTTCGGAGTCGTACGACCAGGACCTAGTCGAGGTAGTCGCGCAGCACCTGCGAACGCGACGGGTGGCGCAGCTTCGACATGGTCTTGGACTCGATCTGGCGGATGCGCTCACGCGTGACGCCGTAGACCTTGCCGATCTCGTCGAGGGTCTTCGGCTGGCCGTCGGTGAGACCGAAGCGCATGGAGACGACGCCGGCCTCACGCTCGGACAGGGTGTCCAGAACGGAGTGCAGCTGCTCCTGCAGCAGCGTGAAGCTGACCGCGTCGGCGGGGACCACGGCCTCGGAGTCCTCGATGAGGTCACCGAACTCGCTGTCGCCGTCCTCGCCCAGCGGGGTGTGCAGCGAGATGGGCTCACGGCCGTACTTCTGGACCTCGATGACCTTCTCCGGGGTCATGTCGAGTTCCTTGGCCAGCTCCTCCGGGGTGGGCTCGCGGCCCAGGTCCTGGAGCATCTGACGCTGCACGCGCGCGAGCTTGTTGATGACCTCGACCATGTGCACCGGGATACGGATGGTGCGGGCCTGGTCGGCCATGGCGCGGGTGATCGCCTGGCGGATCCACCAGGTGGCGTACGTGGAGAACTTGTAGCCCTTGGTGTAGTCGAACTTCTCGACCGCGCGGATCAGACCCAGGTTGCCCTCCTGGATGAGGTCCAGGAAGAGCATGCCGCGGCCGGTGTAGCGCTTGGCCAGGGAGACCACCAGTCGGAGGTTGGCCTCCAGCAGGTGGTTCTTGGCGCGGCGGCCGTCCTCGGCAATGATCTCCAGCTCGCGCTTGAGCTTGGGAGCGAGCTTGTCGGCGTTGGCCAGCTTGTCCTCGGCGAACAGACCGGCCTCGATGCGCTTGGCGAGCTCGACCTCCTGCTCGGCGTTGAGCAGCGGGACCTTGCCGATCTGCTTGAGGTAGTCCTTGACCGGGTCGGCGGTGGCACCTGCGGCGGCGACCTGCTGGGCGGGAGCGTCGTCCTCGTCCTCGTCGGACAGGACGAAGCCCGCGCTCTCGGTGCCCTCGGGCTCGTCGGTGGCCTTGGTCTCCTCGAGGACCTCGTCCTCGATGAGTTCGGCGTCGTCCTTCTTGCCCGTGGTCTTCTTGGCCGCGGTCTTCTTGGCGACGGTCTTCTTCGCAGCCGCTTTCTTGGCGGTCGTCTTCTTGGCTGCGGCCTTCTTGGCGGGGGCGGCTTCCTCGGCGGGCTCGTCGGCGGCCGGGGCGGCGGGCGCGACCGGGGCGGCCGTGGTGGCGGTGGCCTTCCTGGTGGTCACCGTCTTCGCCGCGACCGTCTTGGTGGCGGTGCGCTTGGCCGGGCTCTTCGCTGCGACGCTCTTTCGGGTGCGCTTGGGCTCTGCTGCACTGACCATCAGCGTCACACCCTCTTCCTCAAGGATCTGGTTGAGGCTGCGCAGTACGTTCTTCCACTGAGTGGCCGGAATCTGGTCGGCTTCGAAGGCCCGACGCACATCGTCGCCGGCGATCTGCCCCTCAGCCTTTCCCCGCTCAATGAGCGCCATGACAGAGACGGACTCGGCGATCTCCGGCGGGAGCGTACGGGATGTGCTGGCCGACACGAACAACCTCTCGGAACGTTGGAAAACGGCTTCCGGCCCCGTCCACAACGGACAGGAGCCGACCACCGGCCGGGGAGGGCCGACGGAGCGGGCGGGGGCCGGGAAGATGCACAGCGCCTTGCCAGGCGTCCGTATTCCCTCCGCGGCTGTCACCTCTTAGGTCATCGCGCTGCTCCCACGAGCGTTACGCCCAATCTGCGTGGCCCGAGTCACACCCCGTAAGCGGTCAAAAGCTATCGAAGACTGGCATACAGGATCATCTGCGCAGCCGCCCCGTCAGCCTGGGCCGATCGGGGCCCGACCGCGGCGTCGCCGGGCCCCGCCGGACTCCGGGGATTCCGGCGGGGCCCGGCGGCGGCCGGTCCCCTAGCCCGGCCGCCGCGCCGGCCACGGCACCGCGGCACACCGACGACCGCACCGCTGGGAAGCGGGTCAGTGCTCACGCGGGGCGGGAACCACGCGCTCCACCTCGGGGTGGACGGTGAGCAGCTGACGCATGGCCGTCTCCGCCGCCGTGCCGTCGCCGGTGCCCAGCGCGTCGACCATCCGCGCGTGCAGCGCGAGCGAGGCCTCGTTCGGCCGGTCACAGCCCGTGACCGGGCCCCCGGAGACCTGGAGAGCGGCCGAGACGATCCCGGAGAGGTGCTCCAGCATGCGGTTGCCGGCGATCTGGATGAGCAGCGCGTGGAACTCGGTGTCGGCACGCGAGAACGTCAGCGCGTCACCCTGCGCCATGGCGTGACTCATGATCTCGACCACGTCGGACAGGCGCTGCTGCACCTCCTCGCGTCCGTGCCCGGCGGCGAGACGGGCGGCGAGCGGCTCGATCGTCCAGCGCAGCTCGTTCAGCTCGCGGCGCTGATCGTCGCGCTGCGGCCCGAAGGCCCGCCACTCGATGATGTCCGGGTCCAGGAGGTTCCAGTCACTGACGGGACGCACGCGCGTACCGACGTTCGGGCGGGCGCTGACGAGGCCCTTGGCCTCCAGGACGCGGAGGGACTCACGGACGACGGTACGGGAGACCTCGAAACGCTGGCCGATCTCCTCGGGCACGAGCGGCCGGTCGGCTCCCAGGTCGCCCGATACGATCATCTGACCGAGCTGCTGAACGAGTTGGCCGTGCAGTCCGCGTCCGCGGCTGCCCGCGGCGCGCCGGCCCACGCGGCCCAGCTCGGGGTCCGCTGCCTCCCAGGCGGGCGCTCCGACCCGGTCGTTCACCGCCGCGTCGGTGTAGGGGTAGCGGTCGAGTTCGCCCGGGCCGACCAGACCGGAGTCTGAGGAGCGGGCGGCGGTCATCATGGTGTGCGCAAGGGTACTCACGCATCCTTTGTCGGCGCCGTCTTCAACTCCCTTGAGGTCTTTGGTGAAAAGCACACGAAAGGGTGATCGCTCACCCCGTCGCAATTGACGCCTTATCGGAAAGAAACGAGCCGTATTCGGGGAGTTGTTGGCACGACGGGACCGGATGCGTTCGCAGCGGTGGTCATCGGATCCTGGTTCGCATGGTTGTGACCAGGTACGCACACAGCAGTGCGGTCAACGACAACGCCAGTGCACCGCCGAACGGTTGGGCGACGACTCGCACCGTGGCCAGCAGGTAGCGCTCGCCGCCGAAGGGCCACTGCAGCAGCAGTACCTCCCGCACTCGCAGGGGGAAGCCGGCCGCCGTCCGCACGGCCGGTCCGCCCAGCACCCAGCGCAGGACGGGGACCAGGACGACGGGGACGGCGAGGACGGCGGCGAGACCAGCCGTGGTGGACCTGAAGATCCCGGCCGCCAGCACCCCGGCCCAGGCGCAGCCGGCCACAAGACCGAACCAACTCACGGTCAGGGGGAGCCAGTCCGAGGGAACCTGGGTCAGCTCCCGACCGAAGACGACGTAGAGCACCTCGGCATCGCAGCCCACCGTGAGGAAGGCCAGCATCAGGGCGGTGGCTCCGGACACGAGGAGTTTCGCGGTGAGCAGTCCCAGCCGACGGGGCACGGTGCCGCGGTCCGCCGCCAGCGCGGGGTGACGGAACTCGTCCCCGAAGGCCAGGGCGCCGAGCAGTCCCGCCGCGAGCGCCGCCGGCGGCAGCGGCAGGCCCCTCGGCCACGCGGCGAAGAGCCGTGCCTGCGGGGTGTGACCGATCCGGGCGAGGAGGACGGCGGTGAGCGCGGACACCAGCAGCGCGGCCCCGCAGATGAGGAAGCCGGTGCCGATTCCCGCGGCGCGCCGCAGTTCGTAGCGCAGCGGGCGGAGGGGGCTTCGAGCGGTGCGTACGGCGATGGGAGGCGGGAGGGGGGACAGGGCGTCGAGGGTACGGGCCGCGTCGGCGAGCGAGCGCGACGGCGGTTCGGCTTGGGGCTGCCTGCTACCGGGATGCCCGGTGCCCGGCGTCCGCGCGCAGGGCACCGTGGTACCGGCCGCGGGCGTACCGGCGGGGACCATGACCGTGACATCGGCCCTGGCTCGTGTGCCGGTGGCGGCCGCCTCCGAAGAGTCTGCCTCCGCGGAGGACGCGTCGGGGCGAGCACCGGCGGCGATCATGGAGGCGCCGGCCGCGGCTTCGCCATCACCCGCGGGCGTGTCGGTGGTGGAAGCGGCACCGGAGAGTGTGCGGCCGGTCGCGGATGCGGCGTCGGACTTCGACAAACCCTCCGCCTGCGCTCCCTCGGCGGTGTCCGCGGCCCCAGAGAGGGCGTCGCGCTTCCCCGTGAACACCGGACGCGGGCCGTCGGCATTCTGCTCCAGCGCGTCGTCCGGCAGTGAGACACGTGACAGTGACCGTTCACGCTCCTCGGAGGGAAGAGCGGGTACCGCCGTCGCGGCTGCGGCAGTCCTCCCCTGCGGCGACGAGCCGGACACAGCCCGTGTCCGCCCCTGCGGGGAGTGTTCCGGAACGGCCCGCTCCCGCCCGGCGGAGAGCGGCTCTCCGCCCGTGGCTTCGCCGCCTCGAGGTCCCGCACACGACCCCATGTCACCTACTTCGTCCGCGAGTTGGTGGACGAGGATGCCGTGCCGGAATGCGATCTCACCGACGTCGGCGGTCGTGCTGCCGTACACCGAGAGGCGATTGCCGTCCTCTCGCACGACCTCGACGGAGCGCTGTTCGGTACGGGCCTCCTTGGTGAGCAGGGCCGCGAGGCGGGCGGCGTGAGGGCTGCGCACGGCCACGCGCGGACGCAGCCGGGTGCGCGCGAACTCCCTGCCCTCCTGGTCGGCGGAGAGTCTGCCGCCGTCGAGGGTGACGACCCGGTCGGCCGAACGAGCCGCCTCCTTTGGGTCGGCGGTCGTGAAAAGCACCGTGCCGCCCTGGTCCGCATGCGCGCGCAGCATGCCGTGCAGCCAGCGCGCCTCGCGGGCGGACAGACATGCGGTGGGTGCGTCCAGCACGAGCGTGTGCGGGTCTGCCAGCAGCGCGCAGGCCAGTCCGAGTCTGCGGTCCATGCCGCGCGACAGGGTCCCGAGGCGTTCCTCGCGGAGGCTGACGAGGCCGACGACCTCGAGTACCTCGTCCGCGCGGCGGACGGGGACTCCGGCCGCCGCGCACAGCATGCGCAGGTGGCCGCGGACCGAGCGGGCCGGATGACCGGGAACGTCCCCGAGGAGCACGCCGACTTCTTGTGACGGGTGAGCGATCCGGTGCAGGGGGCGGCCCCGGAAGTGGGTGATGCCGCGACCCTGTTGCAGTTCGAGCATCAGCCTGAGCGTCGTCGTCTTGCCCGCCCCTCCGGCTCCGTGGAGCGCGGTGACATGACCGGCGCGCGCCTCGAAGGAGACGTCGTCGACGGCGGGCGGGTGCGCCTTGCGGGGGTTGCTGGTCAATCCGAAGGCCTGGATCACCTGCAGCAAGATAGCGCGCGATGTCCGGTTTTTCTGGTATCCCCCTATCTGTTCTTCGGTGGTGCGCAAGTCGAGCGGCACACGCGTCCGCCAATAGGCGGAAAGGACCCCGGCATGCCTTGGCCGACATCGGCCGAAACGGTGGCCGGGTACCGCGCGGTCAGACCTCGGGACGGAGCATCGGCGGGTTGAGCAGGGTGGCGCCTCCGGCCCGGAAGAGCTGGGCCGGCCGACCGCCCTGGCGGGTCGTGGTGCCGCCGGTGGGGACGAGGAATCCCGGCGTCCCGGTGACCTTGCGATGGAAGTTGCGCGGATCGAGGGCGACCCCCCACACGGCCTCGTAGACCCGCCGCAGCTCCCCCACGGTGAACTCGGGCGTACAGAACGCGGTGGCCAGCGAGGAGTACTCGATTTTGGAACGGGCCCGCTCGACCCCGTCGGCGAGGATCTGGGCGTGATCGAAGGCGAGCGGTGCCACGGGTTCGCCGTCGCGACCGTATCCGCCCTGCTGGAGCAGTTCCTCGACCGGCGCCCAGCGCGCGTTGCTCGCGTCGCCGCCCGCACGGGGCGCGGGCAGATCCGGGGCGAGCGCGAGGTGGGCGACACTGACGACGCGCATCCGGGGGTCCCGCTTCGGGTCGCCGTAGGTGGCGAGCTGTTCGAGATGGGCGCCGTGGTCCTGGGCCGGAGCCGCGGGGTCGTGAGCGCGCAGCCCGGTCTCCTCGGCCAGCTCCCGCGCCGCCGCCTGGGAAAGGTCCTCGTCGGCCCGTACAAAACCGCCGGGCAGCGCCCACCGCCCCTGGAACGGCGGCTCACCCCTGCGCACCGCCAGCGCACACAGCGAATGGCGGCGCACGGTCAGCACGACCAGGTCCACGGTGACGGCGAAGGGCGGAAAGGCTGACGGGTCGTAGGGCATGCGGCGATCATAGTCGTCTGCCTGACGATAAACACTCCCTTCGCCGACCGCCCCTGCACCGGATCCACTTCGCTCCGGTATGCACGCGGGACGGGCTCCCGGTCCTCGTGCTGCCGGTGTCGCACGAGGTCAGCCTCCGGTTGTGGGCCCTGCGACGAGGGGGGCTTCCACCGCGCCCGGTACGACCGCACCCTCATCCGCCTCAGCCCCGGGCTCTCATCCGTCGCCCTCGTTCTCCCCGTGCCCACTGCCCGCCGCGGTGCCATGGGACCCGCCCTCACCGGCCCGCGCACGGGCGGCACCCGGCTTGGCGTTGCCCGGACGGGAAGATCCGGCGCCCGATGACTGAGGGCGGGAGCCGACCGGGCGCCGGAGGCCCTCGTCCCCGCGCGCCGGCCGGGCGGCGGCGCCTCCGCTCCCGGCGGCGCGGGTCCGGCGGCGGCGCCGCGGACCACCGGCCGGGACGCGTTCGGCACTGGGACCGCCGGGCCGTACGGTGCCCCCAGGGCCTTCGGCGGTGGTGGACGAAGGCTCAGCGGACGCGGCCTCGGTCGCCGGGGCGGCCTGCTGCACCGCCTCCGGCCCGACAGGCCGCTCACGTTCCGCGCGCAGACAGCGGCGGATCGACTCGGGATCCAGCCCCTCGTTGCAGGCCTGGTGCAGCAGCCGGGCGAACAGGTAGTCGGGGTCGGCGCCGAGGGCCATGGCGAGGGCCTCACGGGCCTCCAGTTCGTCACCGGACGACCAGGCCACCCAGCCCGCCAGAGTCAGCGGGGCGGCGGCGTGCTCGCCGTACGGACCCACACAGCGGCGGGCCAGCGCGCGCCAGAGCCTCAGGGCCGGACCGGCGTCCTCGCCCTCCATCCACGCGGCCGCGCGGTCGCGCGTCGTGCGGTCCTGGAGTCCGAGGACCAGCGTCGCCGCCTCGTCGTGCGCGAGCAGGTCGTCGTCACGGAGGTCCGCCTGGTGGGCGCCGGACACCGGCGCCGCCGCGGCGAACCGGCGGATGATCCGGTCGGCCAGCCCGAGGGTCTCCTCGGCCACGCACACGCGCTCGGCGTCATCCAGGATGCGGGGCACCAGGGACATGCCGGCCGCGTCCAGCGCGACCTCCTGTTCCAGGGCGGCGCCCGTCTCCCAGGGCAGCAGCCTGGCCCGCAGCTCGCGGAGCGTGCCGCGCACCTGGATCCCCGCGTAGGTGGCCGCGGCGGCCAGCACCGAGGTGCCGGGCAGGCCCATGGGGGTTCCTTCGTCGGGGCAGCACCCCTTGACCGGGCAGCAGTACGACCAGAACCGGCCGTCCGAGACACACAGCGCCTCGATCACCGGTACGTCGAGGCTGCCGCATTCGGTGCGCAGGAGCTGGGCGAGCGGTTCGAGCCGCTTCATGACGTCCCGGCCCGTCTCGTCCGGGTCCGGTTCCTGGCAGACGTAGGCGACCATCTGCTCGGGCCGGGTGCCACGTCGTTCGCTGCCGGCCACCAGACCCCGGGCCAGCTGCCGGGTGGCCTCCGGCCAGTCCTCCCGACTCGCCGGGATGCCCAGCCGGGCGCGGCCGCCGAACCTGCCCCGGCCCTCCCGGTCGTGCAGGGCGACCAGCACCATGCTGTCCTCGGGGCGGTAGCCGAGCAGGTAGGGCAGGGCGTCGGCCAGCTCGGCGGGAGTGCGCAAGGTGACCTGGGGATCGTGCGCGGACTGGTCGTTCGGTGGCCCGCCCAGCGGCTCGTCCCCCGTGAGGTCACCGTTTTCGAAGGGTCCGGTCGTTTCGCCGTGATTCGTCATGCGCCGACGATCTCGCGGATGCCGGGATTCCGCTTGAGCCTGTGGACAACTCGAATCAGGGACACGACAAGACACACGACTCGGCGACCGCCGATGTGGGCGCTTTTCCACAGCCCGAGTCACATGGATGCCCGCTCGCCCCCACTGTCCCGCCCGATTGTCAGTCCCGTCCTGTTGTATGGGACGCATGGAGCACACGAGCAACGCGGACCTCCGGGCGCAGGCCGACGCCGTCCTCGCCCGGCTCGTCGGAGACGCCACGTCAACGGCACGGCTGCGCGAGGACCAGTGGCGGGCGATCGAGGCGCTGGTCGCCGACCGGCGCCGGGCCCTGGTCGTGCAACGCACGGGCTGGGGGAAGTCCGCGGTGTATTTCGTGGCGACGTCGCTGCTGCGGGCCAGAGGCAGCGGGCCCACGGTGATCGTCTCCCCACTGCTCGCGCTCATGCGCAACCAGGTGGAGGCCGCGGCCCGTGCCGGCATCCACGCCCGGACCATCAACTCCGCCAACACCGAGGAGTGGGAGGGCGTCCAGGCCGAGATCGAGCGCGGCGAGGTCGACGTGCTGCTCGTCAGCCCGGAGCGGCTGAACAACCCCGACTTCCGTGACCAGGTTCTACCCAAGCTCTCCGCTGCGACCGGACTGCTCGTCGTGGACGAGGCCCACTGCATCTCCGACTGGGGTCACGACTTCCGCCCGGACTACCGCCGGCTGCGCACCATGCTGGGCGACCTCCCGCCCGGCGTCCCCGTGCTGGCCACCACCGCCACGGCCAACGCCCGCGTGACCGCCGACGTGGCCGAGCAGCTCGGCACCGGCGGCACCTCGAACGCCCTGGTGCTGCGGGGCCCGCTGGACCGGGAGAGCCTGAGCCTCAACGTGCTGCGGCTGCCGGACGCGGCGCACCGGATGGCCTGGCTCGCCGACCACCTAGACGATCTGCCGGGCTCCGGCATCATCTACACGCTCACCGTGGCGGCCGCCGAGGAGGTCACCGCGTTCCTGCGGCAGCGCGGTCACACCGTCGCCTCGTACACGGGCAGGACGGAGAACGCCGACCGGCAGCAGGCCGAGGACGATCTGCTCGCCAACCGGGTCAAGGCCCTGGTCGCCACGTCGGCGCTCGGCATGGGCTTCGACAAGCCGGACCTCGGGTTCGTGGTGCACCTCGGTTCGCCGTCGTCCCCCATCGCCTACTACCAGCAGGTCGGCCGCGCGGGCCGTGGCGTGGAGCACGCCGAGGTGCTGCTGCTTCCGGGCAAGGAGGACGAGGCCATCTGGCAGTACTTCGCCTCGCTGGCCTTCCCCTCCGAGGATCTCGTGCGCCGCACCCTGGACGTCCTCGCCCGGGCCGACGGACCGCTGTCCCTCCCGGCCCTGGAACCCCTGGTGGAACTGCGCCGGTCCCGGCTGGAGACGATGCTGAAGGTCCTCGACGTGGACGGAGCGGTGCGGCGGGTCAAGGGCGGCTGGATCGCGACCGGGCAGCCGTGGTCCTACGACACCGAGCGGTACGACTGGGTGGCCCGGCAGCGAGGGGCCGAGCAGCAGGCGATGCGCGAGTACGCGTCCACCACGACCTGCCGGATGGAGTTCCTGCAACGGCAGCTCGACGACGAGGGCGCCAAGCCCTGCGGCCGCTGCGACAACTGCGGGGGTCCGCGCTTCACCGCCGACACCACGACAGCGGCACTGGACGCCGCGCGCGTCGACCTCGGCCGTGCCGGGGTCGAGGTGGAACCCCGCCGCATGTGGCCGACCGGGCTCCCGGCGATCGGCATCAACCTCAAGGGCCGCATCGCGGCCGCCGAACAGACCGCACCGGGGCGGGCCCTGGGCCGGCTGTCGGACATCGGCTGGGGAAACCGGCTGCGGCCCCTGCTGGCATCCCAGGCCTCCGACGGGCCGGTGCCCGACGACGTGGCGCGAGCCGTGGTGGACGTACTGGCCGACTGGGCGAAGAGTCCGGGCGGGTGGACTTCGGGGGCGGAGGGCGCCCAGGCCCGGCCGGTGGGTGTGGTCACCATCGCCTCCCGCTCCCGGCCCGCGCTGATCACTTCCCTGGGCGCCCGCATCGCCGAGATCGGCCGGCTGCCGCTGCTCGGCTCCGTGGAGTACGCCGGGGACGCGCCCCGGGGGCCACGCAGCAACAGCGCCCAGCGGCTGAAGGCCCTCGACGGCTCCCTGACGCTGCCATCGGCCCTCGCCTCCGCGCTCGCCGAGGCGCACGGTCCGGTCCTGCTGGTGGACGACTTCACCGAGACCGGCTGGACCCTCGCCGTCGCGGCACGCCTGCTCAGAAGGGCCGGCGCCGAAGGCGTGTTGCCCCTGGTGCTTGCCGTCCAGGGATGACCGCGCACCCGGCGAGCCGGGTCGGCACACCTCGCCAGGACACGAACGTGCCGCAACCGCGCGCCACAGGGGTCGTCAGCACCCCCCGTGGGTAGGGATATAAGCCACGCACCACCAGATAAGCGTCGGCGGCTCCAATTGCTCGTTGCCGCATCCAAGTTCGGCAGGAAGAATTGAAGTCCGCTCCCCGCACGGCTCGCCCATGATCCGTGGGCGTCGCCGCGGTGCGCGCTCCCCCAATCCGACCTCGCCCGCAGTGTGGGCGCGTAGCCGAAGGGAGGAACGTGACCTTCGGATTCGCCTCGTCCTCGGCGGCCTCCTTGTCGACGTCCGCGTCCGCCGCTTCCGCCAGTCGCCTGCTCGAGCCCGCGGAGTGGGCAGCCGCCGGAATCCCGCTGCTGCGCAACCCCCGTGAGGTCGTCGGCGGGCTGCACGCCCGTCATCGCCCCCGGCCGTCCATGGCGGTCGTTGCCGTCCTGGATCCGGAGGAACGCCTTTGCGCCAGCGCGTCGTTCATAGGGCGCCCCGCGCACGCCGACGGCTGGATGTTCCGCAACGCGCTGCTGGCCCAGCTGCGCCGGGTCATTCCGCACGACCTGCGCCGCCGCACCCCGGTGCGCACCGCCGTGCTGCTCTACTGCCGTGAGGGCGAGGCGCGTTGGACCGAGGAGGACGGCGCCTGGATGTGGGGGCTGCGTGACGCCTGCACGCTGCACGGGCTGCGCTGCGGGGCGTACATCACGCTGACCGGGGACGGCTGGCAGGTACTCGGTGAGGGACGGGGCGGGCGCCACCCGAACGCCCACTCGGAGCCTGAGTCCTTCGCCATGTCGCAGGCCCCGCCCCTGCCTCCCCGCACCGGTGGACCGATGTCCGAAGTCCTGCGCCGCGCCGCTGCCCGCTGAAACCGGCCCACACGAGGGCTGGGGGCTGAAGGCACGACCGGGGTACGGCGGCGCGGGTCGGCCATCGTGGCGCCACAACGGTGACTGGCAACGGCCACCGGCCCCGTGGGCAGCCCACAGCGCTGCTACGTGACCGGGAGGCTGCCGCCCGAGCCGCTGCTGCGGGCGCCCGCGAACGGGTCCGGCTCACCCGGGACGAACAGCCACTGCCGGTTTTCCGGCCATGCCGAAAGCCGCACCGTACGGATGTCGCCGGAGCGGCTCCGCGTCATGCCCGTCCCCGAGGGGACCGGACGTGCCTCAGACGCCCGCGCCCAGCACCGCGTTGATCTGCTGCGGGTCCCCGCAGACGATCAGCAGCGCGCCGGCCCGCGAGTGCGCGAGCGCAAGGGCGGTGGCGGCAGTCTCGGCGGAGTCGCCGTTGACGGCCACGACGACCACGGGCCGGGTCGCGGCACGGGAGGCGTGGACCGCGTCCGTGTAGAAGATGTCGTCACCGGCGTCTTGCTGCGCCCAGTAGGAGGCTTCTCCGAAGGACAACTCGTGCTCCGCCCACGGATGCTGGGAACCGGTGGTGATCACCAGCACCTCTCCGGGGGCGCGGCCCGAGTCCAGAAGCAGGTCCACTGCCTCTTCGGCGGCGTCGAGCGCGCCCTCGGCCGAGGCAGGGATCAGCTGGATCTGCGGAGTCGCCGGTGTGGCGGTCGGAGCCGTGGCAGCGGGAGCGGCCTGGCCCGACGGGGCCGGCTTGGCCGGAGCCGCGTCACGCGAAGCGCGCTGCACCGGCGGCGCGGGCCGCGGGGGGCCTGGACGACCGGGGCGGGACGGAGCCGCGGGACGGGGGCCGGGTACGGGGCGTGGGGTCGGCGCGGTGCGGGGACCCTGGGCACTCTCGTGAATCTGAGGCTCCTCGGGAATGAGAGGCATGAGCTGATTTTTATCAAACGTTGGTGCGGCACGGCTGGCCGGGTGGCACATCAGTGCGAGCGGAACCGTCAGAAGTCGAAGCCGAGCTGACCCTCGATCTCCGGAACGCTCCCGTCCGCCCAGCTACGGACCTTCTTGAGGTGCCGCCACTGGGGCAGCGCATCAAGATACGCCCACGACAAGCGGTGGTACGGGGTGGGCCCCCGCTCCTCCAGCGCCGCCTTGTGCACGGGCGACGGATACCCGGCGTTGTCCGCGAATCCGAAGTCTGCATGGTCGATGCCCAGTTCGGCCATCATTTTGTCGCGCTGAACCTTGGCGATCACCGACGCCGCAGCGACGGCCACGCAGGACCGGTCACCCTTGATGACCGTGCGCACCTGCCACGGGGCGCCGAGGTAGTCGTGCTTGCCGTCGAGGATCACCGCCTCCGGGCGGACCGGCAACAGGTCCAGGGCGCGGACGGCGGCGAGCCGCAGCGCGGCGGTCATCCCCAGGGCGTCGATCTCCTCGGGCGTCGCATGCCCCAGGGAATAGGCCGTGACCCACGAACGCAGTATCCCGGCCAGTTCCGTACGCCGTTTCACGGTCAGCAGCTTGGAGTCGGTCAGACCCTCGGGCGGCCGACGCAGTCCGGTGATCGCCGCACAGACGGTGACGGGACCGGCCCACGCCCCCCTCCCCACCTCGTCGACACCGGCAATGACCTTCGCTCCGGTCGTGGCGCGCAGGGAGCGCTCGACGGTGTGTGTAGGTGGTTCGTACGGCATGGCGCCCTTAGGTTACGCCGCCGGCAGGGCCGCGCGACACCCCGGCCCCCAGGACCGGACCGGGGGCGCCGATGGATCCGATCAGGACCCGTGCCGCCGCAGCAGCGGCATCATCAGCCGGTCGATCATCTCTTCGAGGTCCTGATCGCTCCATTCGCTGGCGCACATCTTGGATCGATACATCATCATGGCCGGGACCGCGTCGAAGACGTAACCGTTGTCGGCATCCGGGCGCACCTCTCCCCGTCCGATGCCACGGATGATGACTTCGCGGAGCTGCTCGATCATCGGCTCGACCACTCCCTCGAAGATCACGCCGTGGAAGCGTTCCACCTGCGCGGGGTCGCATTCGTGAATAACGGCACGCAGGGCGAAACCAGGTCGGGAGAACATGGCGTCCCGTGCGCGCCGGCACAGGGCCAGCAGATCCTCCCGGACGCTGCCGAGGTCGGGGGCTTCCTCGACGCGGGGCAGTCCGGCCTCGAGGGCATGGGCGACCAGATCCTCCTTGGAGGGCCAGCGGCGGTAGACCGCGGCCTTGCCGGTCTGGGCGCCGGCCGCGACGCCCTCCATCGTCAGGCCGTTCCAGCCGACCGTGCTGAGCTGCTCCAGGGCGGCATCCAGGATCGCGCGCTCGAGCACCGCGCCGCGCCGACGGGGGGAGGCCGCCTGAGCGGGAGCGGCCGTCCAGCGCGAGGTATCCATCTGTGTTTCTCCAGCGTGCAAGGGGAAGCGGGGGTTCCGGGGCGGGGCCACGTCACGTCGCAGCAAGGGGGACGCGACACGTGACGCGGAATTAAGTGAACGCTTGCGTTCACTGTCGGGGACTCACTACCGTTGACGCGAAAGTGAACGCAAGCGTTCACTAACGCCTTTGTGGGGGACCCATAGTGACAACCTCTCAGCTGCTCCAGGAACGGAAACCGGGTGCGGCCCGCCGGGACGGGCATCCCGGCGTCGCGCTCACCGTCATCGCGGCCTGCCAGCTCATGGTGGTACTCGACGCGACGATTGTGAACATCGCACTCCCGCACATTCAAGACGCTCTCAAGTTCAGTACCACCGATCTCACTTGGGTGGTCAGCGCCTACACGCTCACCTTCGGCGGTCTGCTGCTGCTCGGCGCACGGGCCGGCGACATCCTCGGCCGGCGCCGGGTGTTCATGGCCGGCATCCTGCTGTTCACCTTCGCTTCGCTGCTGGGCGGGCTCGCCCAGGAACCCTGGCAACTCCTCGCGGCGCGCGCCTTGCAGGGAGTGGGCGGCGCGATCGCCTCGCCCACCTCGCTCGCCCTGATCACCACCACCTTCCCCGAAGGCCCGGAACGCAACCGGGCCTTCGGCGTGTTCGCCGCCGTGTCCGCGGGCGGTGGTGCCATCGGCCTGCTCGCCGGCGGCATGCTGACCGACTGGCTCGACTGGCGGTGGGTGCTCTTCGTCAACGTGCCGATCGGCCTGCTGATCGCGTTCCTCGCCCCGCTGTACATCAGCGAGTCCGAGCGGCACCCGGGACGGTTCGACATCGCGGGTGCGCTCACGTCGACGGTCGGCATGGCCTCGCTGGTGTACGGGTTCATCCGCGCCTCGGAAGAGGGCTGGCGGGACGGTCTGACCTTGGGGTCCTTCGGCGCCGCGGTGGTGCTCCTGCTGGCCTTCGTCCTCACCGAGCTGCGGGCCAAGGAACCGATCACCCCGCTCAAGATGTTCGCCGACCGCAACCGCTCGGGCACGTACGTGATCATGCTGAGCCTCGCTGCGGCGATGTTCGGCATGTTCTTCTACATCGTGCTGTTCGTGCAGAACGTGCTCGGCTACAGCGCGATCAAGGCCGGTCTGGCCTTCCTCCCCGTGACCTTCGCGATCGCGGTCGGCGCGGGTCTGTCCCAGCGCTTCCTGCCCACGCTCGGCCCCAAGCCCTTCATGATGACCGGCTCGGCGCTCGTGGTGACCGGACTGGTCTGGCAGACCTTCATCACGCCCGACAGCTCCTACCTCGGCGGGGTACTGGGACCGATGCTGGTGTTCGGCTTCGGCATGGGCCTGAACTTCGTGACGGTCACCGTCACGGCCGTCTCCGGTGTGGCCCAGCACGAGGCGGGCGCTGCCTCCGGGCTGCTCAACGCCACCCAGCAGGTCGGTGGTTCGCTGGGTCTGTCCATCCTGACCACCGTCTTCGGCTCCGCGAGCACGGACGAGGCGAAGAAACAACTGCCGAAGTTCCTCGCCGACGGCACGCCCGAGCAGAAGGCGCAGTTCGCCAAGACGCACGAGTTGCCCGCGCCCTGGGGGCATGAGGTGCTCGCTCACGGGATCTCCGCGGCCTTCGTCCCGGCCGCCGCCATGGCTGTACTCGCGTTCCTCACCGCCTGGCTGGTGATCAGGGTACGCAAGAGCGATCTCGAAGCCCTCGCCGGCACGACGGGCCCGGGCATCGGCTGACCGACCCACGGCCGCGCGGAACCACGGCCGGCCGGACCGCAGCAGGGGGAACGGCATACGCTGCGGCCCGGCCGTCCGCACCACCCGTGCGGCCACGGCCATGAAGATCAGCGGGACGAGCACTGCCGGCACAGCGACAACGATCGCCATCACCCACCCCCCTCCCGCCCTTCACCTGCCAGAACCAGGCCTCGCCCTCATCGCCGCGGGCGACGGCTACCTGCAGAACGGAGGGTGGTCACACAGAGTTCCTGGTGGGTACGGAGAGTTTCTCTTTGCCCGTGGCCGGCTGACGAGCCGGGATCAGAACCCCGTCGGCATCCATTCAGGCAGTGCCTCGGTCCGCTCCACCCACCGCGCGGGCGGCGTGCCCGCCTTGCCGGAGCCGAGCACGCCGCCCACGATCGCGCAGGTCGTGTCCACGTCCCCGCCGACCTGGGCGGTCGTCCAGAACGCCGTCTCGAAGTCGGCCAGGGACCGCGCGGCGGACCAGAGGGCGAACGGAACGGTGTCGTGGGCCGATGTGCGGCGTCCGCAGCCCAGCACGGCCGCGACGGTGGCCGGATCGCCGTAGTCGAGCATGTCGCGGGCCCGGCGCAGGCCCGCCCCGACGGCGCTCTTCGGGATGAGTGCGATGACATCGTCGAGGAGTGCCTCGGGACCGGGCGGGCCGCCCGGCGACGCGGCCAGCGCGGCGGCCGCGGCGACGGCCATCGCGCCCACCACGGCCTCGCGGTGCTGGTGCGTGGGGTACGCCGAGATCTCCGCCTGGTGGGTCGCCTGCTCGGGGTCGTCGGCGTACCAGGCGCCCAGCGGCGCGATGCGCATCGCGGCGCCGTTGCCCCAGGACCCCTGTCCGTTGAAGAGAGCGGCCGCCAGTTCGCGCCAGTCCTCGCCCTCGCGGACGAGGCGGAGCAGCCTGTTGACGGCCGGGCCGTAGCCGCGGTCGAAGTCGTGGTGCTCGGCGAAGGAGCGGGCGAGCGCGTCCTGGTCGAGGCGGTGGTGGACGGCCAGGACGGCCACCACGGAGCAGGCCATCTCCGTGTCGTCGGTCCACTGCCAGGGGCCGGCGGGCAGCTCGCGGCGCTTGAGCAGGGGGTAGTTCGCCGGGACGAAGAACTGCGAGCCCAGCGCGTCTCCCACCGCCAGTCCGCGCAGGCTGGCCAGGGCGCGGTTCAGGCGCTCGAGAGAAGAGGAGTCAGCGGTCATCGGTCTGCCACTCTATCCGGAACCCCAGTGCGGCACCGGATCCCGCCACCGCTCGAAGGGCCGGTTCAGGGTGTACTTGCCGTCCTCACCGAGAACGAGCGTCCGCATCTCGGCGTTCCCGGGATTCGACAGCGACTCGAATTCCGCCACCGTCCAGTGGAACCAGCGCATGCAGAACAGCCGCATCGCGAGCCCGTGCGTCACCAGCAGCACGTTCGGTGGATGGTCCGGCGCCTCGAAGCTGCGGAACAGGCTCTCCAGGAAGCCGCCGACCCGGTCGTAGACGTCGGCGCCGGACTCGCCCTGCGGGAACCGGAAGAAGAAGTGGCCATAGGCGTCCCGGTACGCCTTCTGCAGGCGCACGTCGTCGCGATCCTGCCAGTTGCCCCAGTCCTGCTCGCGCAGCCTGGGCTCCTCCCGCACCCGTATGAGACTGGGGTCGAGATGGAAGGCGCGAAACGTCTCGTGGGTACGGCGGTAGGGGGAGACGTACACGCTCACGCGTTCCCGGCCGAAGAGCTCCCTGATCTTCTTTCCGGTCTCCTCGGCCTGTCTCCAGCCGCGCTCGGTCAGGGCGAGAGCGTGGTCGGGCTCCCGCTCGTACACGGAGTCATCAACATTGCCCGTTGACTCGCCGTGCCGGACAAGGACGATGCGCCGTGGTCGTGCCATGCCGAAACCCTAGATCGAACGAGGGACGGTGGAGCACTCGTACGGGCCCCATACGGCGTAGGTCACACGCATCCCGCGCATCGGGGCACTCATGGGCGCACGATCCCCGCGTCATCCCCACGCCGGATCTACCGACTGTCCGGGAACAGCGCTCCATCCTCGAGACGGCCGGTTCAGACCGTCCAGGACGGCTCCAGTTCCACGATGTCACCGGTCAGCGCCGCGATGTCCGCCTCCGTCTGGGCGCGCAGGGCGAGGCGCTCCACCCGCTCGGTGCGGTATTTGCCGTGTTCGGCCGCCGACCGCCACATGGACAGGATGAGGAACTCCTGCGCGGGTGCCTCGGCGAACATGCCCCGGATCATGCCGGGCGAGCCGGCCATGGCGGGGTTCCAGACCTTCTCCTGCATGAGGGTGAAGTGCTCCACACGCTCCTCGTGGACCCGGCACAGGGCGACGCGGACCAGGTCGGAGTCGGTGAACCGGGGCTCGAAGCCGGTTTTCACGTCGAACCGGTACTCGAACAGTTTGACCTGGGAGTCCTTGAACGTGCCGGACTGGGCGGCCGCCAGACGGTCGTGGGACCGAGCCATGAAGGAGTCGTAGAAGGCGCGGCTCTCCCAGAAGGCGAAGATGTGCGCCACTCCGGGCCGCTGCCGGCTCCAGCCTCCGCCCTGCCCCCGAAAACCCGGCTCCCCCGGAAGCCCCGCCCATTTCCGCTGCCCGCGCTCGAAGCCGCGGCGGTCCACCACGGTGCAGCGAATCCACTTGACCAGCACCGCGCCATCGTAAGGCCACCGGGCGTGGCGCCGGTCACGCTCCGGCTGAGATGGCCCGCGCACGCTCCCCCGCGCGCGTGACACGATGAGCAAACGGCCCTGACTCCGGGGCAGTTGACAGGTATGGCACTTCAAGGGGGTGGCGAAGCCCGGTGGCTGGCTTCAGCAAGGGAATCCGCAAGGTCCAGGTCGCGCTCAAGTGGGACCCCAGTCCGGCGGGCCGACCGCCAACCGATCTGGACATCATGGCGGGGCCGTTCGAGTCCGGCGACCCGTACGGGGCGCCGGCCTATCTGGTGCACTTCGACAGCCGTTCGCCGGACGGCACGATCTTCCTCAACCGGGACAGCACCGACGGCAGGGGCTTCGGCTGGGACGAGGTCATGACACTCGAGCTCGACCGGCTCGACGGCCGGTACGCGCGCGTGGTGGTCGGTGTGGTCATCCAGCAGCGGACCGGACACATGACCTTCTCCGACGTGCTCGGCCCGGCCATGCGCATCCGCGAGGGCTACACCGTGCTCGCCGAGGACGACTTCGCCTCGGTCCCCGAGGCCACGGCGGCCACGATCGGCGAGTTCCTGCGCGACGACTCCGGTGGATGGACGTTCCACCCCGGAGTCCACGGCTACGACGAGGATCCGGCGACCTTCACCCGTGTCATGGGCAGCAGGCCCCGCCCCTGACGCGGAGGCGCACAGGTAAGGGGCGCCGGCTATCGCCGGCGCCCCTTACCTCAGGAACCGCGTGTCATCAGCTGCAGCCGCTGGTCGAGCCGCAGCCCTCGCAGATGTAGCAGGAACCGGCCCGCTGCATCTTCGTCCCGCAGGAGAAGCACAGGGGGGCGTCGGCCTGGATGCCCAGCTGCATCTCCACCAGCTCGGCGCTGGTGTGCGCCTGCTTCGGGGCCGGCTTGGCCACCTCGGCCTCGGCCTTCGGCGTGGCGACGGCCTTCAGCTCCTGGGCGCGCGGCGCCGACTGGGCCAGGCCCTCAACGTCGACCTCGTCGTCGGCGGGCTCGTAGGATCCGGTCTCCAGGTGCCGCTGGCGCTCCTCGGCGGAGTGGATGCCGAGCGCGGAGCGCGTCTCGAAGGGCAGGAAGTCCAACGCCAGGCGGCGGAAGATGTAGTCGACGATCGACTGCGCCATCCGCACGTCCGGGTCGTCCGTCATACCGGCCGGCTCGAAGCGCATGTTGGTGAACTTCGAGACGTACGTCTCCAGGGGCACGCCGTACTGCAGACCCACGGAGACGGCGATGGAGAAGGCGTCCATCATGCCCGCCAGGGTCGAGCCCTGCTTGGACATCTTCAGGAAGACCTCACCGAGACCGTCGTCGGGGTAGGAGTTGGCGGTCATGTAGCCCTCGGCGCCGCCGACCGTGAAGGACGTGGTGATGCCGGGGCGGCCCTTGGGCAGACGCTTGCGGACCGGGCGGTACTCGACGATCTTCTCGACCGTCTCGCGGATGGCCGCTTCGGCCTTCTCCGTGACCTCGGCCTTCTCCTTCTCCTTGGTCTTGGCGGAGAGCGGCTGGCCGACCTTGCAGTTGTCGCGGTAGATGGCGAGCGCCTTGACGCCCAGCTTCCACGCCTCGTAGTAGATCTCCTCGACCTCCTCGACGGTCGCCGTCTCCGGCATGTTGACCGTCTTGGAGATGGCGCCGGAGATCCACGGCTGGATCGCCGCCATCATGCGGACGTGGCCCATCGGGGAGATGGCGCGCTCGCCCATGGCGCAGTCGAACACCTCGTAGTGCTCGGGCTTGAGGCCGGGAGCGTCGATCACGTTGCCGTTCTCGGCGATGTGGGCGACGATCGCCTCGATCTGCTCCTCCTGGTAACCCAGGCGGCGCAGGGCCTGCGGAACGGTGCCGTTGACGATCTGCATCGAGCCGCCGCCGACCAGCTTCTTGAACTTCACCAGCGCGAGGTCGGGCTCGACACCGGTGGTGTCGCAGGACATCGCCAGACCGATGGTGCCGGTCGGGGCGAGAACGGACGCCTGGGAGTTACGGAAACCGTTCTTCTCGCCGATGCGGACGACGTCCTGCCAGGCCTCCGTGGCGGCGGCCCAGACCGGGGTGTCAAGGTCGTCCATGCGGACGGCCCCGCCGTTGGCGTCGGCGTGCTGCTTCATGACGCGCTTGTGGGCGTCGGCGTTGCGGGCGTAGCCGTCGTACGGGCCCACTACGGCGGCCAGCTCGGCGGAGCGGCGGTAGGCCGTACCGGTCATCAGCGAGGTGATGGCACCGGCGAGGGCACGGCCGCCGTCGGAGTCGTAGGCGTGGCCGGTGGCCATCAGCAGGGCGCCGAGGTTGGCGTAGCCGATGCCGAGCTGGCGGAACGCGCGCGTGTTCTCGCCGATCTTCTGGGTCGGGAAGTCCGCGAAGCAGATCGAGATGTCCATCGCGGTGATGACCAGCTCGACGACCTTCTGGAAGCGCTCGGTCTCGAAGGACTGGTGGCCCTTGCCGTCGTCCTTCAGGAACTTCATCAGGTTCAGCGAGGCCAGGTTGCAGGACGTGTTGTCCAGGTGCATGTACTCGCTGCACGGGTTCGACGCGGTGATCCGGCCGGACTCGGGGCAGGTGTGCCAGTTGTTGATGGTGTCGTCGTACTGGATGCCCGGGTCGGCGCAGGCCCAGGCGGCCTCGGCGATCTTGCGGAAGAGCGCCTTGGCGTCGACCTCCTCGATGACCTCACCGGTCATACGGGCGCGCAGGCCGAACTTGCCGCTCGACTCGACCGCCGTCATGAACTCGTCGTTCACGCGGACCGAGTTGTTGGCGTTCTGGTACTGGACGGACGTGATGTCGTCGCCGCCCAGGTCCATGTCGAAGCCCGCGTCACGCAGGACGCGGATCTTCTCCTCCTCGCTGACCTTCGTCTGGATGAAGTCCTCGATGTCGGGGTGGTCGACGTCGAGCACGACCATCTTGGCGGCGCGGCGGGTGGCACCACCGGACTTGATGGTGCCGGCGGAGGCGTCGGCGCCACGCATGAAGGAGACGGGACCGGAGGCGTTGCCGCCGGAGGAGAGCAGCTCCTTGGAGGAGCGGATGCGGGAGAGGTTCAGGCCGGCGCCGGAGCCGCCCTTGAAGATCATGCCTTCTTCCTTGTACCAGTCGAGGATCGACTCCATGGAGTCGTCGACGGACAGGATGAAGCAGGCGGAGACCTGCTGGGGCTGCGGGGTGCCGACGTTGAACCAGACGGGGCTGTTGAAGCTGAAGATCTGGTGCAGGAGGGCGTAGGCCAGCTCGTGCTCGAAGATCTCGGCGTCGGCGGGCGAGGCGAAGTACTTGTGGTCCTCACCGGCCTTCCGGTACGTCTTCACGATGCGGTCGATCAGCTGCTTGAGGCTGACCTCGCGCTGCGGGGTGCCCACGGCACCGCGGAAGTACTTGCTGGTGACGATGTTGACCGCGTTCACCGACCAGAAGTCGGGGAACTCGACGCCACGCTGCTCGAAGTTGACCGAGCCGTCGCGCCAGTTGGTCATGACGACGTCACGGCGCTCCCAGGCCACCTCGTCGTACGGGTGTACGCCGGGGGTGGTGTGGATGCGCTCGATGTGCAGTCCCTTGTTACCCGCCTTGGCTCCCTTGGCTCGGGAACCTCGTGCCGGACCGCTCGCCGTCTCTGTCATGCCGCCTCCCTGTACGGGCGAAACGCCCTGAAGTGCCCCGATGTTCCCGTGGCACGGTGTTCTGTCTGGTGTCGCGGGCGCCCTCAACTGCACCCGCAACAGGTCTTCGGTCGCCGCCTTCCGATCCGGAACCCGGGCGTCCGTCCGGGTTCCGGCGCGCCGGTCAGTCGGCGGCGTGGGCGGGCACGGGGACCTCGGTGGCCCCTCCGGGCCCGCGTTCGTCTTCCTGGCTCCCCGCTCCCGCGTCCTCGTCGTCCGCGGCGCCTCGCGCCCTCCTCAGCTCCGCGATGGCGGCCTCGAAGTCGTCGAGCGAGTCGAAGGCCCGGTAGACAGAGGCGAATCGCAGATAGGCGACGAGGTCGAGTTCCTGCAACGGGCCGAGTATGGCCAGACCCACGTCGTGGGTGGTCAGCTCGGCACTTCCGGTGGCCCGCACGGCCTCCTCGACCCGCTGGCCGAGCTGGGCGAGCGCGTCCTCGGTGACGGGCCGCCCCTGGCATGCCTTGCGCACACCGTTGATGACCTTGGTGCGGCTGAACGGTTCGGTGACTCCGGACCGCTTCACCACCATGAGCGAGCAGGTCTCCACGGTCGTGAAACGACGGGAGCAGTCGGGGCACTGGCGGCGCCTGCGGATCGACGTGCCGTCGTCGGTCGTACGGCTGTCGACCACGCGGCTGTCGGGGTGCCTGCAGAAGGGGCAGTGCATGATCTCCAACCCTTCTCACAGCAGACTCAATGACCCCGCTGGACCACATGGGCCCCTCGAAGCAGCCCTAAGCATAGGCGATCGCGGAGCCATCCCAGACCCGGGGGACCACAACTTGTGGGCTGCGGTAAGCATCCAACCACTAGATGTAGGGCTTGGCCCATACAACGAGGCGGTCACGCGTGTCGCCACGCAGAAGCAGGCCCCGGATACCCGCTGGCGGCATTTCCGAACACGCGGGCGCAGGGACGTATCGATCCTGCGGTTACGGAGATACCGTGGGCGCCGCACGGAGACCGCGTGGGACTCCGGCGCAGAAGGGAGCCCGGATCCGGGTGGACCGGGTTCCGGATGGCAGACTGAGGGCACAACCCGCAAGGTCGCCATTCCCGGCGGTGAAGAGTACAGCAATGGGCGCTTTTGCCCGCCAAGTGCCACGTTAGCCATACACCCAGACACATGATCGCGTCAGGCGAATCGCACTTTTTCACTCGAACGTGTGTTTGGCGCAACCTTTCGAAAGCAACTACCGTTGTCCAGCAGGGAGACCATCGAGAGGGGCCGACGTGACCACCACCGCAGACAGTGCCACCATCACTGCCCAGGACCGCTCCATGGGCCGAGTCGAGCCGGTACATGCGATGAACGAAGCCACGAATCCCGAGGGGCACAAGCGCTCCCTTCCTGGCCGACCTCCAGGTATCCGGGCGGACAGCTCCGGGCTCACCGACCGGCAGCGCCGGGTGATCGAGGTCATCAGGGATTCGGTGCAGCGACGCGGATATCCGCCGTCCATGCGCGAGATCGGCCAGGCCGTCGGGCTCTCCAGCACGTCCTCGGTGGCGCACCAGCTGATGGCTCTGGAGCGCAAGGGATTCCTGCGCCGCGACCCCCACCGCCCGCGCGCGTACGAGGTGCGCGGCTCCGACCAGGCCGTGACGGTGCAGCCCACCGACACCGCCGGCAAGCCCGCCGCGTCCTATGTCCCGCTGGTCGGCCGTATCGCCGCCGGTGGACCGATCCTCGCCGAGGAGTCGGTCGAGGACGTGTTCCCGCTGCCCCGCCAGCTCGTCGGCGACGGTGAGCTGTTCGTCCTCAAGGTCGTCGGCGACTCCATGATCGAGGCCGCGATCTGCGACGGCGACTGGGTCACCGTCCGCCGCCAGCCGGTCGCCGAGAACGGCGACATCGTCGCGGCGATGCTCGACGGCGAAGCCACCGTCAAGCGCTTCAAGCGCGAGGACGGCCACGTCTGGCTCCTGCCGCACAACGCGGCCTACGAACCGATCCCCGGCGACGACGCGACCATTCTGGGCAAGGTCGTCGCTGTGCTGCGGCGCGTGTGACGGCCGTGGCGGGCGGGCCGGACGGCTCGTCCCCCTGACCGGGCCCCGGGACCCCTGCGCCGGTTCCGGGGCCCTGTGCTGTCCAGACTCTCCCCCGGACGGCTGCGCGATCTCTCGTGCATGTGGCGGTTCCGGCCTCAGTCGGCCGGACCAGCCGGCTCACTGCTCCTGTGTCTGCTTCTCTTCCATCTGCCTCGCGGTCGCGTCGATGGCCGCCAGCGACTTGCGCACCTGGTTGCGGTCCGTGGTGTACCAGAAGTCGGGCAGTGACGCCTTGAGGTAGCTGCCGTACCGCGCGGTGGCGAGGCGCTGATCAAGTACCGCGACCACACCTCGGTCCCCCGAGGCGCGGACCAGACGGCCTGCGCCCTGGGCCATGAGCAGGGCCGCATGGGTCGCGGCCACGGCCATGAAGCCATTGCCGCCCGCGTCCTCCACCGCCTTCTGCCGGGCGCTCATCAGCGGGTCGTCGGGGCGCGGGAAGGGGATCTTGTCCATGACCACCAGCTGACAGCTCGGACCTGGGACGTCGACGCCCTGCCACAGCGACAACGTGCCGAACAGGCAGGTCCGCGGGTCGGCGGCGAAGTTCTTGATCAGCTCGCCGAGCGTCTCCTCGCCCTGGAGCAGGATGGGGAACTCGGGGATTCGGGAGCGCAGCTCCTCCGCGGCGAGCTGAGCGGCACGCATGGACGAGAACAGCCCGAGGGTGCGGCCGCCGGCCGCCTGGATCAGCTCGGTCAGCTCGTCGAGCATGTCGGAGCGCTCGCCGTCCCGGGCGGGGCGCGCGAGATGCTTCGCGACGTACAGGATGCCCTGCTTGGGGTAGTCGAAGGGCGAGCCGACGTCCACGCCCTTCCACTGCGGCAGGTCCTCGCCCTCCGTGCCCTCGGGGCTGAGCCCCAGGGAGGCGCCGACGCCGTTGAAGTCGCCGCCCAGCTTGAGCGTCGCCGAGGTGAGGACGACGCTGCGGTCCGCGAAGAGCTTCTCCCTGAGCAGCCCGGAGACGGACATGGGTGCGACACGCAGCGAGGCGCCGAAGCGGTCGTGGCGCTCGTACCAGACCACGTCCCACTCGGAACCGTTGACCACTCGTTCCGCCACGTCGTGCACGGTCTCGACCGAGGCCAGCGCCTGCTTGCGGACCGCGTCCTCGTCCTGGACGGACTTGTCGCGGGTCGAGCCGAGCGCGGTGATCACCGTACGGGCCGCGTCCCGAAGCGCCATCAGCGCATAGCCGAGATCCTCCGGGATCTCCTCGAGGCGGCCCGGCAGAGCCAGTTCCATCAGCCGCTCGAAGCCCTCCGCGGCGGTCTGGAGCTGGTCGGCGGCCTTCTCGTTGACGAGTTTGGCCGCCCGGCGCACGGCGCGGTTGACCTGGCCGGGCGTGAGTTCGCCGGTGGCGACGCCGGTGACACGGGAGACGAGCTCGTGCGCCTCGTCCACGATCAGTACCTCGTGCTGAGGCAGCACCGGGGCGCCTTCGATGGCGTCGATGGCCAGGAGGGCGTGGTTGGTGACTACGACCTCGGCGAGCTTGGCCCGCTCGCGCGCCATCTCCGCGAAGCACTCGGCGCCGTAGGCACACTTCGACGCGCCCAGGCACTCCCGCGAGGAAACCGACACCTGCGCCCAGGCACGGTCGGAGACGCCCGGTGTAAGGCCGTCGCGGTCGCCGGTCTCCGTCTCGTCCGCCCAGTCACGCAGGCGCAGCAGGTCCTGGCCCAGCTTGCTGGTGGGCGCGGCGGCCTCGAACTGGTCGAAGAGCCCGTCCTCCTCGTCCTGTGGCATGCCCTCGTGCAGGCGGTGCAGGCACAGGTAGTTCGACCTGCCTTTGAGCATGGCGAAGTCCGGGCGGCGGCGCAGCAGCGGGTGCAGGGCGTCGACCGTGCGCGGCAGGTCGCGTTCCACGAGCTGGCGCTGCAGTGCGAGTGTGGCCGTGGCGACGACCACTCGCTCCCCGTGCGCGAGCGCGGGCACGAGATAGCCCAGCGACTTTCCGGTGCCGGTGCCGGCCTGGACCAGCAGGTGGGATCCGTCGTCGATCGCTTCGGCGACCGCTTCGGCCATGGTCACCTGGCCGGGGCGCTCCGTGCCGCCGACGGCTGCGACAGCGGCATGCAGGAGTTCGGGGAGTGAGGGCTTCGTCATAGCCCGACCACCCTACGGCCCGGCACTGACAAACGGGCGGTCAAGGCGGGGGCGAGGGGTGGGAGCACTGCGGGGACTCCTGATACGGAGCGGGGTGACTGCGGCGGCATCGCCGGCCTTCCACCTCTCTTCGCAACGGCTGGGAACCTCACCGGGCCGCCGTTCGTACTCAATGTGACGACACAAGCACAATTCGTCACGTCACTCGGTTCGGGACGCGGTCCCGGATCACGAGGGCGGCCCGCTTGCCGGGCAGGTCGACCTCGGACGCGAATCGGAAACCGGCACGCAGGAAGGCGGTGACGGAAGGGGTGTTACGAAGATCCGGTTCGGCGACGACCCGGGCGCAGTCGGGGCGACGGTCGAGGACTAGATCGGCCACGGCCTTGAGCAGGGAGGAGCCCAGTCCCCGCCCCCGGTCCGCGGCCTCACCCACGAGGAGGTGGATCCCGGTGTCGTGCGGACGAGTAGGACAGTGGCGGGCCAGCGGATCGAGGTCCGCCCGATAGATCTCCCAGTAGCTCATGGGGACGCCGTCGAGCATGCCCAGGCACGGCACGCTGCGGCCGTCGCCGTCGAGTTGGGCGCGAAGGTGGTCCTCGATCCTGTCCGGGGGCCCAGCCAGCTCCCAGAAGGCGGCGACAGCGGGGTCGTTCATCCAGCGGTGGATGAGCGCGAGGTCGTCCTTCAGGCGCACGGGGACGAGTTCGAAGAGGCCTACGGGGGTGGGGGTCGGGCCCCAGCCGGACACGTCGTCGAGCAGGTCGGCGGTGGCGAAGAGGGCGACGAACTCGGCGGGCAGGCGCAGATGCAGCGTGGCCTCGCCGTCCTCGGGAGAGGCGGTGTCCGTACTGGTGTCGGTGGAGGGCACGGTGCGCTCCTTTCGGCTGAGGGATGTGGAGGGCTCGCGGGAAACGCGGAAGGGCAGAGCGGTTCGTTCAGGAGTGAAGGGGGTTGGCGATGGTGACGTAGACGGACTGGGTGTCGACCGGGCCGACGAGTTCGTCCATGCCGTGCAGCCGGGTCAGCAGGTTGGCCTTGCAGCGCAGGACAGGTGAGTCGAGCAACAGGCCGGGCAGCGGGGTCCGCAGGGCGAGCGGGCCTGAGGCGGCATCGGTGAGAAAGCCTCGGAACGCGGCGAGGAGCATCCGTTCGTCGGCGAGTTGCTGGGAGCCGAAGGCGCCGATCAACCCGAGCACGTTGTTGATGGCGAGGTAATAGGCGAAGCGTTCGTCGGTCACCTCGTCCGCGACGAAGGTGTCACTGCGCACGCCGATGCCGGGCAGCCGCGCGTCGAGCTCGGTCCGCCGGGACTCGCGGAAGTAATAGCCCTGGTTGTCGCGGTACCGGCCGCCGGCGGGCCAGCCGTCGCGGTCGAGCAGGACCAGGGTGTTCTGCTGATGGGCCTCGAGGGCGATGCCGGCCTCGCTGTCCAGCCAGAGCACCGGCCGGACGACCTGTTCCAGGTAACGCAGGAACCACTCCGCGGCGACGGCTCCGACAGGGCGCCCGGTGCGTGCGGCGAGGCGCGCGACGAGTTGCGACAGACGGGACCGCAGGGCCCAGGGTCCCTTCGTCGGCCAGGGGTCGGTGTCCGGTTCGGCGAGCGGCCGGGGCGAGACGAGTCCGGCCAGGCAGCTCACATCGTCAGCCGGGGCGAACGGGTTGTGCCTGATCATGACGTCGAGTCCGGGCAGGGGCCGCCCGTCCGGATCGTCGACGGCGAGCCAGGCGGGGTCGCGGACGATGTCGAAGGCGGGATGTGCGGCCTGCCACTGACGGGCGAGCCCGCCGCGCAGCAAACGGTGCACCTCGACTCCGCGGTGGAGTTCCTTGCGCAGGTTCTCGCGACGGGAGTTGGTGATGCGCAGGCCCAGCGACAGTTTCAGCATCGCGGGGGCGTCGGATCGGTGGACGGTGCGTACGGAGGAGGTGGGGTGCCAGGGTGAGCCGAGCGGACCGAGGTCACGGAGGGCTCCGGAGTCGAGCAGGGCGGCGATCGCATCGCGGTGCCTGGTCTCCCTGGCCTGCCAGGGGTGCAGCGGCAGCGCGGCGTATCCGGCGGGCAGGGGCAGAGTGGTTCCGGCGAGCCGCTGGGTGAGCCGGTCCGCGGGAACGGTACGGCCGCGCTCGGTCCAGGCCGAGTCGGCCGCCAGTAGAGAGGGGGCCACGGCCCACCAGTGCAGCGGGAACGAGCCGCGTGATTCCGGTGAGTACAGCGGGCCTTCGGCCTCGGTCAGGCCTTCCCGGCTCTTCGGGGCCGGGTGCAGGGGGTGTCCGAGGAGGAGGGACTGTTCGGCGCTGAGGAAGAGGTCGGGGCCGTCGTCCGGATGTGCGCGCCGGTCGCTGATGAACGTCGCGGTGCGGCGCAGGGAGTCGGCCACCCTGGCGACCAGGTCGCCACCATCACCTGCGGCCTCGGGCTGCTCCGGGACACTGAGGGTCCTGTGGGTGCCGCCCGGTGTCTCCCTGGCCAGGAGCGCCGCGAGAGTGATCGCGTCGACGGGCGGGGCCGTCTCGGCGCCGGCCAGGCGGACCGGCCCGAAGCGGTGCCAGCCCCCCTGGGACCAGTGCCGGACCTGGACGATGAGCGCGGTGCCACTGCGGAGCAGCGGGATACGAAGGGTGCCGGTGGCGGGGGCGGCGAGGCCGGTCTCCCGTACCCAGCAGCGCAGGAGGTTCTCGACGGCGGCGGCCTGGGCGGCGGTGCCGGGGTCGGGGTCCTCCAGCGGGTCCGCGCCGGGGGCCGCCGCGCTCATGCTGTCCGGCGCTCGCCGCTTCTGCTGGGGGAAGGACTCGGCGAGCGGCACGTGAGAGGGCTGGGTCCCGGAGTCGCCCTGTTCGTCAGGGCTGCCGGAACGGCCGTCGGGTGCGGGAGTGGCGTTCAAGACGGCTCCTCGGAAGGGGTGGGCTGGGGCTACGGAGAGGTGGGGGCGTTCTCGTCCGGACTTCCCGTCGTCCGTTCGGCCGCCGTGCGGTGGTGCCGTTGGGCGCTGGTGCCGTTGTGCGGCCGTCGAATGTCCAGGCGGCGGGGGCGAACGAACGGTCACGTCGTGCGCGTGGTTCGCGTGCGACCGGGACGAGAGGGATCGAGCCTGGTTGGGTCCTCGGGCTCCGGTGGTGGGGCCGCTCTCGTGGGGGCCGCTAACGGATGCCGGGGACAGGGTTGTCGTGATGGCGGTGCCGGCGGCCGTGGTCCTGCTGTCGGCGGGCCGCCGCTTCCACCGCGTCGGCCAGGCGGTCCATGACGGCTGCCGCCTGCTCGTCGGAGATGGTCAGCGGCGGAAGGAGCCGTACGACGCCGGCGTGGCGACCGCCGAGTTCCACGATGAGCCCCCGGTGGAGACACTCCCGTTGGACGGCCGCCGCGAGTTCGGGGGCGGCGCGGCGCGGGGTGGGGGTGGGCCGGAGGCCTTCGGCGTCGAACCGGTGATCGTCGGCGAAGGGGTCCTCGCCCGGTCCGGTCGCCTCGCTCTCCGGGTCCACCAGCTCGATGCCGATCATGAGCCCCCGTCCTCGGACGTCACCCACGCAGGGGAACGCGTCCCGCAACTGGCGGAGTTGGGAAAGCATCCGCGACCCGAGGTCGGCGGCCCGCTCGGCGAGTGCGTTCTCCCGTACATGGGCCAGAGTGGCGGTGCCGGCGGCCATGGCCAGCTGGTTGCCGCGGAAGGTGCCCGCGTGGGCACCGGGCTGCCACGCGTCGAGGTCGTCGCGGTAGACGACCACGGCCAGGGGCAGGCTGCCGCCGATGGCCTTCGACAGCACCATGACGTCGGGTGTGACGCCGCTGTGCTCCACGGCCCAGAAGGCGCCCGTGCGGCCGACGCCGGTCTGGATCTCGTCGGCGATCAGCGGGATGGACCGGTCGGCGGTGATCTCCCGCATGCGGCGCAGCCAGCCGTCCGGCGCCGGGATCACGCCGCCCTCGCCCTGGACGGGTTCGACGATCATTCCGGCGGGGAGCGGTACGCCCGACTTCGGGTCGTCGAGGAGGGACTCGGTCCAGCGGGCGGCGAGTTCGGCACCGCGCGGACCGCCGATGCCGAAGGGGCAGCGGTAGTCCTGCGGGTACGGCAGCCGCGCGACCCGTACATCGCCGGCTCCGCCGGAGGCGGCCATGGCCCCGGCCGTCATGCCGTGGTAGGCACCGGTGAAGGCGAGTATGCCGGTGCGTCCGGTCGCGGTGCGGACCAGTTTGAGGGCCGCTTCGACGGCGTCGGTGCCGGCCGGTCCGCAGAACTGCACCCGGGCACGGTCGGCGAGCCCCGGCGGCAGGCTGCGGAACAACTCGGTGATGAAGGCGTCCTTCACCGGTGTCGCCAGATCGAGGACGGAGAGCGGGGCGCCGGAGTCGAGGACGCGACGGATGGCCTCCAGGACCACCGGGTGGTTGTGGCCGAGGGCGAGGGTTCCGGCCCCCGAGAGACAGTCCAGGTAGCGGCGGCCGTCGGCGCCCTCGATGGTCAGTCCCCGCGCCCGCACGGGCACGATGGGCAGGGCCCGCGCGTAGGTGCGTGCCGCGGACTCACGCGCCGACTGGCGCCTGAGGATCCCCTCGTGCACCGCGCGCTCTTCCCCGTACGCACCTTCAGCCACCGACTCGGTCACGGCCACGACTCGCTGTCCTCCCCGCTGTCCAGAGGCGAGTTGATCCACGGGGACCGGGCACAGGCAGCCGACCCCCCACCCCTACAACCGCGCACCGGCCCACGGGTTACGGGTCACCCCGCAATCCCTACCGTCCCCGCAGTCCCTGGACGGCGGCCGAACCGTCCATCGCCCCGACCCAGCACCTGCCCCTGCCCCTGCCCCCGTCGCACACCCGTCCGCTTTGCCGCTCCGGTGCTGCTCTACCCGGTGACCGACGCGAACTTCGACACCGCGTCCTCTCTGCAGTTCGCCGAGGGCTACCACCTCACCCGGGACGGCATGCCCTCGTCGCGCAACGGCGAGGCGTGGCGCTCCTTCCGCTGGAGGTCGTCGGTCGTGTACACGGAAGCGCGGCTGGCGTGCTTCCAGGTCAGGCCGCTTGTAGCCGAACCGTTGCCGGACCGTCGGAACTCCCCCACAGCGAACGCATAGTGTGTGATGCCGTTCCCAGCGGACCAGTGGACCGGCATCAACTCCCCATGGGTGTGGTGCCGGTGCCGGGACCGAAGCGCCGAGTACCTTCACATCAGGGGGAGTCAACAGCATGCGATCCATACGGCCGTCGTTCACCGTTCGCCGAGGGAGGGGCGCGCCGCGCAGGACCTCCCCCGTGCTGGCGACGGTCGCCCTCGTCTCGGCGCTGGCGCTGACCGCCACGGCCTGCGACGGCGACGGTGACGACAACGCCGACGACAGGCCGACCGCCGCCGCGACCCAGGGCGGCACCGGCGACGGCAAGATCAAGATCCCGGACGACATCCGTCAGAAGCTCAAGGAGCACGGGGTCGACATCGACAAGTGGAAGCACGGCGCCTGGAAGAACTGGGACAGGGACGACTGGCTGCGCGAGGCCAACGACTTCATCAACCCCATCATCAAGGGCCTGTGGGACCCGGACCGGATGCGGGACGCCGACGACCCGGCCAAGCGGGTCGACGACAACGACATCTCCGGTGACCAGGGCGTGACGGACCCGACCCCGGCGCCGGTGACGGCACAGGCGGTCAGGCCGCCGTACCACACCAGCGCGGCCGCGTCGGGCAAGGTCTTCTTCGACTCCCCCGAGGGCACGATGGTCTGTTCGGCGACGGTCGTGCAGGACCCGGCGCACCCGGGCAAGTCGAACCTCATCTGGACGGCCGGCCACTGTGTGCACGCCGGCAAGAGCGGTGGCTGGTACCGCAACATCGCCTTCGTGCCGTCGTACAACAACCAGGGCAAGCCGAACGCCGAGCTGCAGGACGCGAGCCGGGCCGAGGTCGCCCCGTACGGCGTCTGGTGGGCCGACGCGGCGAAGACCTCGCAGCAGTGGATCGACCAGGGCGGCCGCACCGGCGGCAGCGGCGCCTCGTACGACTTCGCGGTCATCCATGTGACGCCGGAGCAGGGCAACGCGGGCAAGTCGCTGGAGGAGACGGTCGGCGGAGCGCTTCCCGTGAACTTCGACGCCCCGGCCGTGGCCAAGGTGCAGAGCATCACGGCGACGGGCTACCCCGCCGCGGCTCCCTACGACGGCCAGCTCGCCTACCAGTGCCAGGACAAGCCGGGCCGGCTGTCCCTCGGCAAGTCGGACCCGACGATGTACCGCATCGGCTGCACGATGACCGGCGGCTCCTCCGGCGGCGGCTGGGTGGAGACCGGCACGGACGGCAAGGCCGCCCTGGTGTCCAACACCTCGATCGGCCCGGTGCGCGCGGGCTGGCTGGCGGGTCCCCGTCTGGGTGAGGTGGCCAAGGGCGTCTACGACTCGGTCAGCAAGAAGTTCGCCGGGCGGTAACGCCCACCGCACCACATGGGACCGGACGGCGGCGAGACGTCCACGGGGACCTCGCCGCCGTCCGGTCCCGGCCCCACGCGCGCGGTCGCGGTGGGGCGTCATCGGACACTTCGACGGGGGTCACCGCACCATGCGTTACGCACCTTCCCTCTCGGCGCGCCCGCGCCGGACCGCTCTGGCGGCGGCCGGTCTGGTCGCCGCCCTGGCGTTCACGACGACCGCCTGTGAGGGCTCCACCGACGACAAGGCGGACGGCCGGGCCGGCGCCGACGCCTCCCAGCCCGCCGCCGGCGGGAGCGGCGGCGGCAAGGTCCGGATACCGGCCGACATCGCCGGCCGGCTCAAGGAGCACGGCATCGACGCCGACCAGTGGAAGAACGGCGCCTGGAAGAACTGGGACAAGGACAAGTGGCTCAGTGAGGCCAAGGACTTCGTCAACCCGGTGATCGAGGGCCTGTGGAAGCCCGAGCGGATGCGCTCCGCCGAGGAGGCCGACAAGACGGTCACCAAGGACGCGGCGGCCGGCCAGGGCGTCAGCGATCCGGAGCCGCGGCCCGTGCCCGCCGAGGCGGAGCGGACGCCGTACCACCGCAACGCGGCGCCCGTGGGCAAGGTCTTCTTCGACTCGCCCAAGGGGTCGATGGTCTGCTCCGGCACGGTCGTCAAGGACGTCAACCACCCGGGCAGGTCGAACCTGGTCTGGACGGCGGGCCACTGTGTGCACGCCGGCGGGAACGGCGGCTGGTACCGCAACATCACCTTCGTGCCGTCGTACAACGACCTCGGCAAGTCCGAGTCCGAGCTGAGGGGCGCGACGACGCCGGAGTCGGCCCCGTACGGCACGTGGTGGGCGGACTGGGCCTCGACCTCGAACGAGTGGATCCGGGGCGGCTCCGAATCGGGCGGCGCGGGCGCGGCGTACGACTACGCGGTGCTGCACGTGAAGCCCGAGTCCGGGGCGAAGTCGCTGGAGGAGACGGTCGGCGCGGCGCTCGACGTCGACTTCTCCGCGCCGTCCGCGGCCGAGGTGGCGAGCATGGGCGCATGGGGCTATCCGGCGGCACCGCCGTACAACGGGCTGAAGATGTTCAAGTGCCTGGACCGTCCGGGCCGGCTGGCGCTGAGCCCGTCGCTGCCCACCATGTACCGGATCGGCTGCACGATGACCGGTGGCTCCTCCGGCGGCGGCTGGTTCCGGGTGGTGAACGGGAAGACCGAGCTGGTGTCGAACACCTCGATCGGGCCGGTCTCCCACACCTGGCTGGCCGGCCCGCAGCTGGGCAAGGAGGCCGAGGCGCTCTACCAGAACATGAGCCGCTCGTACGGCGGGCGGTGACGAGACCCTTGAGCCGATGACGGGAGGCCCGCCACCCGGAAAGGGGTGGCGGGCCTCTCGTCCACGTCGTGTCGCCCTGGTGTCAGGCCGCGGGCGTCGGCGTGTAGGGCGCCAGGTCCGCGGCCAGCTCCTCGTGCACCCGGACCTTGAGCAGGGTGCCCTCCGCGGTGTGCTCCTCGGAGATCACCTCGCCCTCGGTGTGGGCGCGGGCGACGAGCTTGCCGTGGGTGTACGGGACGAGCGCCTCGACCTCGACCGAGGGGCGGGGCAGCTCGTTGTCGATCAGCGCGAGCAGTTCCTCGATGCCCTGGCCGGTGCGGGCCGAGACGGCGATGGAGCGCTTCTCCACCCGCAGCAGCCGCTGGAGTACCAGCGGGTCGGCCGCGTCCGCCTTGTTGATCACGACGATCTCGGGTACGTCGGTGGCGCCGACGTCCCGAATCACCTCGCGCACGGCGGCCAGCTGCTCCTCCGGGACCGGGTGCGAGCCGTCCACCACGTGCAGGATCAGGTCGGAGTCGCCGACCTCCTCCATGGTGGAGCGGAACGCCTCGACCAGGTGGTGCGGGAGGTGCCGGACGAAGCCGACGGTGTCGGCCAGCGTGTACAGCCGCCCGCTCGGGGTCTCGGCCCGGCGGACGGTCGGGTCGAGGGTCGCGAACAGCGCGTTCTCGACCAGGACGCCCGCGCCCGTCAGACGGTTGAGCAGGGAGGACTTGCCGGCGTTGGTGTAACCCGCGATGGCGACGGACGGCACCTTGTTGCGCCGGCGCTCCTGGCGCTTGATCTCGCGGCCGGTCTTCATGTCCGCGATCTCCCGGCGCATCTTCGCCATCTTCTCGCGGATCCGGCGCCGGTCCGTCTCGATCTTGGTCTCACCGGGGCCACGGGTGGCGAGGCCGCCGCGACCGCCACCCATCTGGCGGGACAGCGACTGACCCCAGCCTCGCAGCCTCGGCAGCATGTACTGCATCTGCGCCAGGGCGACCTGCGCCTTGCCCTCTCGGGACTTGGCGTGCTGCGCGAAGATGTCGAGGATCAGGGCCGTACGGTCGATGACCTTGACCTTGACGACGTCCTCGAGCTGGATCAGCTGGCCCGGGCTCAGCTCACCGTCGCAGATGACGGTGTCCGCGCCCGTTTCGATGACGATGTCACGCAGCTCCAGCGCCTTGCCGGAGCCGATGTAGGTGGCCGCGTCGGGCTTGTCCCGGCGCTGGATCACGCCGTCGAGCACGAGCGCGCCTGCGGTCTCCGCGAGGGCGGCCAGCTCCGCGAGGGAGTTGTCCGCGTCCTGGACGGTCCCGGTGGTCCACACCCCGACGAGCACGACCCGCTCCAGGCGGAGCTGGCGGTACTCGACCTCGGTGACGTCCTCGAGCTCGGTGGAGAGGCCCGCGACGCGGCGCAGTGCCGCGCGCTCGGAGCGGTCGAACTGCTCGCCGTCCCGCTCGCCGTCGATCTCGTGGCTCCAGGCGACGTCCTCTTCCATCAGGGCATCGGCCCGGAGACCTTCGGGATAGTCGTGCGCGAGGCGCTTGGTGTCCTGGGAAGGGGAAGAAGAGGAGGTCATTGGATCCTTACGTCGGTGGGAAGGCCGAGTCGGCGTTCATGGTGGACAACGCACGAGCACCCCGGGAGATTCCCGTGCCCCGTGCCGCGCCGACCTAAAGATGGTCGCACGGCGCGGCACGGCGCGTCACCGCCTTATTGCACGCCCGGCCCACCCTTCTTACCGTGCTTGTCCCGCTTGGGTTCCTTGACGGACTTGCCGCTCTTCCAGTCCGGGTGGCCGGGCATCGGCGGGGTCTTCTCGCCGTACAGCCAGGGCTGGAAGAAGCCGGTCAGGTCGCGGCCGGCGATGGCCGAGGCCAGACGGACGAACTCGGCGGTGGTGGCGGTCGAGTCGCGGTGCTCCCGGACCCAGGCCCGCTCCAGGCGCTCGAAGGCCCGCGTGCCGATCTCCTGGCGCAGGGCGTAGAGCACCAGCGCCGCGCCGTCGTAGATGTTCGGCCGGAAGATGCTGATCTTCTGGCCGGGCGCGGGCGGCTTGGGCCGGGCCGGGGGACCGCCGTCGGTCCGCCAGCTGTCGGAGGCGCCGTAGGCGGCCTTCATGCGTTCCTCCATGGGCCGCTTCGACTTCTCCTGCGCGTAGAGGGACTCGTACCAGGTGGCGTGCCCCTCGTTCAGCCAGACGTCGGACCAGGTGCGAGGGCTGACGCTGTCGCCGAACCACTGGTGGGACAGTTCGTGCACCATGATCGAGTCGACGTACCAGGCGGGGTAGGCGGGCTTGGTGAAGAGATCCTTCTCGAAGAGCGAGAGGGTCTGCGTCTCCAGTTCGAAACCGGTGGAGGCCTGGGCCATCAGCAGCCCGTACGTCTCGAACGGGTAGGAGCCGATCTTGCTCTCAAGCCAGGCGATCTGGCCGGGCGTCTTCGCGAGCCAGGGTTCGAGTGCCTTGCGGTCGGCGCTGGGCACGACGTCGCGGACCGGCAGGCCGTGCGGTCCCTTGCGGCGCACCACGGCGGAGCGGCCGATGGACACCTGGGCGAGCTCGGTGGCCATGGGGTGCTGGGTGCGGTAGGTCCAGGTGGTGGCACGGCCGACGCGCTCGGCTCCGGTGGGCAGGCCGTTGGCCACGGCGGTGTAGTCGTTCGGGGCGGTGACCCGGATGGTGAACATCGCCTTGTCGGACGGGTGGTCGTTGCACGGGAAGACCAGGTGGGCGGCGTCGGCCTGGTTGGCCATCGCCAGGCCGTCGGTGGTGCGCACCCAGCCGCCGTCCTGGCCCTTGGCGCTGACCGGGTCGCTGGTGTGCTTGACGGTGATCCGCGTCCAGCTTCCCCGGGGCAGCCGGTGGTCCGGCGTGACCACCAGATCCTCGCCCGCGCTGGTGAAGGCGGCGGGACGGCCGTCCACCTCGACGGACTCGACGGTGCCGTGCGCGAAGTCGAGGTTGAGCCGGTCCAGGCCGGTGGCCGTCCAGGCGTTGATGGTCGTGACGGCCCGCAGCGGCTTGTCGTTCTTCCCGGAGTAGGTGAAGGACAGGTCGTACGACGCCACGTCGTACCCGGGGTTGCCCAGGGTCGGGAAGAGCCGGTCACCGACGCCCAGGGGCCCGGCCGGGGCAGCGGCGGCGAGCAGGCATACGGAGACGGCGGAGGCGAGCAGGGCGGCCTTCCGGCGGCGGAAGGGGCGGAGGTCGTGGCCCCGGCGGAGGGTGAGCGGCATGGACCACCGCTACCAGCGCGCGCGTGCGGCACGACGGCGACGCGCGCCGGGCCCACCCGATCGGGTCGGTCCCGCACACCTTCTTCAGGCATCCGGGCGCCTTCGGCGTCCCTCAGGAAGCGGGTGCCTGGTGCTGGGCCCGGGCCACGTCGAACACCCCAGGCACGTCGCGCATCGCCCGCATGAGGGCCGGGAGGTGGGCCGCGTCGGGCAGCTGGAGCGTGTAGGTGTGGCGGACCCGCTGCTGGCTTGGGGGTTCCACGGTCGCGGAGACGATGTCGACGCCGGCCAGAGCGATCGCCTCGGTGAGGTCGGCCAGCAGATGCGGGCGGCCGAACGATTCGGCGACCAGGGTGACCCGGCACTCGGTGGTGTCCCCCCAGCGCACGTCGATCTCGGTGCGCCCCCGGTTCTTCATCTCCGCCACCGCGGCGCACTCCACCCGGTGCACGGTCACCACTCCCCCGCGCACGGCGAAGCCGGTGATCCCGTCGGGCGGTACGGGCGTACAGCAGCCCGCGAGGCGGACGGTGGCCCCGGGCCGGTCCAGGAGCACGTCGGCGCCGCGTGGGCGGGTGATGCCGGCGCTCTCGGGCTCGGCCGCCCGGAAGGCCGCCTCGCCGGCCGCGCTCCCGGTGACACCTTCCGCCTCCTCGGCCCGCGCTTCGGCCTGCGTCTCGCCGCTGCCGCCCGGATGCGCGGCCAGCCACCGCTGGATGGCGATCCGCGCCGCGGCGGTGTGGGCGTGCTCCAGCCACTCACGGGAGGGCTCGGAGGCCGGATCCTGGCCCATGAGGAGCTGTACGGTGTCGCCGTCCCGCAGCACGGTGCTGAGGGTGGCCAGGCGGCCGTTGACGCGGGCGCCGATGCAGGCGTGGGCGTCCTCGCCGTACTGGGCGTAAGCGGCGTCCACACAGCTGGCTCCCTCGGGCAGACCGAGGGCACCGCCGTCCGGCCGGAACACGGTGATCTCGCGGTCCTGGGCGAGGTCCTCGCGCAGGGTGGACCAGAAGGTGTCGGGGTCGGGCGCCGCCTCCTGCCAGTCGAGGAGGCGGGAGAGCCAGCCGGGGCGGGTGGGGTCGGCGCGCTCGCCGTCGGCGGGATCGTCGGCCCCGGGGGCATAGGGGTTGCCGAGCGCGACGACGCCGGCCTCGGCCACCCGGTGCATCTGGTGGGTGCGGATGAGGACCTCGACGACCTGGCCGTCCGCACGGGCGACGGCCGTGTGCAGCGACTGGTAGAGGTTGAACTTGGGTACGGCGATGAAGTCCTTGAACTCGGAGACGACCGGCGTCATGCACGTGTGCAGCTCGCCCAGGACGCCGTAGCAGTCGGCGTCCTCCGCCACGAGCACCAGCAGCCGGCCGAAGTCGGCTCCGCGCAGCTGTCCCCGCTTGCGGGCCACCCGGTGGACGGAGACGAAGTGCCGGGGGCGGATGAGGACTTCGGCGGCGATGTCGGCCTCGCGCAGCACCGAGCGGACCGACTCGGCGGTCTCCGCGAGCGTGTCGTCGGTATGGGCCGCGTTCCCCGCGATCAGCTCCCGGGTGTGCTCGTACTCCTCGGGGTGGAGGATGGCGAAGACCAGGTCCTCCAGTTCGGACTTCAGCGCCTGCACGCCGAGGCGTTCGGCGAGCGGGATGAGGACGTCCCGTGTGACCTTGGCGATCCGCGCCTGTTTCTCGGGGCGCATCACGCCGAGGGTGCGCATGTTGTGCAGGCGGTCGGCGAGCTTGATCGACATCACCCGCACGTCGCTGCCGGTGGCGACGAGCATCTTGCGGAAGGTCTCGGGCTCGGCGGCGGCCCCGTAGTCGACCTTCTCCAGTTTGGTGACACCGTCGACCAGATAACGCACTTCCTCGCCGAACTGTTCCCGCACCTGATCCAGCGTCACGTCGGTGTCCTCGACGGTGTCGTGGAGCAGGGAGGCCGTCAAGGTGGTCGTCTCGGCGCCTAGTTCGGCGAGGATCAGGGTCACGGCCAGGGGGTGCGTGATGTACGGCTCGCCGCTCTTGCGCATCTGGCCGCGGTGCGAGGACTCGGCCAGGACGTAGGCGCGGCGCAGCGGTTCGAGGTCCGCGTCGGGGTGGTGCGCGCGGTGCGCGTCGACGACGTGGCTGATGGCGTCGGGCAGCTTGTCGCGCGCGGTGGGGCCGAGCAGCGCGGCCCGTCCGAGCCGGCGCAGGTCGATCCTGGCCCGGGACTTCCGGCGGACCGCCGCGGGCGCTGCCGCGGCCGGGCCGGGATTCGCAGGGTTCGTGGCCTCCGCACTCATGGGCACCTCCGGCTCGTGGACCGGCGGACGGAGCCCGGGGCGTGCGCGGCTCAGGGATGGCGACGTTCCCCCGTCCGTGCCGGTGCTTGATGCTACCGAGCGCATCACGTGCGGCTGACCGCCTCTCGCAGAGCGTGAAACGGATCACCCAATCGAGCGACGGCATGGAGGTTTAGAGTTTGCGCCACCTGCACTGCGCTCGGCCGCGGTTTCGAATGCCCCCGGCCGCCGGAGATCGATGCTCCGGACGCCCGGGAGCCGCCACGACCGGCGTCTCACCGGGTCAGCGAAGCGCGCTTGCCAGCCACTCGGCGTCGATCTCGCCCTCGGCGACGATCACGGCCGGTCCGGTCATCTCGATCTCGCCGTCGGGCCGCTCGGTGATGACCAGGCGGCCGCCGGGCACGTCCACGGTGTACGTCGCCGGGGTGCCGGTGCGGGCCGGGTCGGCGCCGTCACGACGGGCGGCGGCCACGGCGACGGCACACGCGCCCGTGCCGCACGAGCGGGTCTCACCGGAACCCCGCTCGTGCACCCGCATCGCCACGTGCCGCGGGCCGCGGTCCACGACGAACTCGACGTTGACGCCCTCCGGGTAGGCGGTGGCGGGGGCGAACGGCGGCGGGGAGTACAGGTCCCCGGCGTGCGCGAGGTCGTCGACGAAGGCGACGGCGTGCGGGTTGCCCATGTTGACGTTGCGCGCGGGCCAGCTGCGCTCGCCCACGCTCACCGTGACGTCGCCCTCGGGCAGGCGCGCGCTGCCCATACCGACGGTGACGTCTCCGTCCTTGGCGATGTGGACGCTCTTGACGCCCGCGCGCGTGGCGATCGCGATGTCACCTTCGGCCACATGACCGGCGTGCTGAAGGTAGCGGGCGAACACACGGGTGCCGTTGCCGCACATCTCCGCGATCGAGCCGTCGCCGTTGCGGTAGTCCATGAACCACTCCGCCTCCGCGGCCATCTCCCTGGCCTCCGGGTGCGCGGCGGACCGCACGACGTGCAGCACCCCGTCGCCGCCGATGCCGGCCCGGCGGTCGCACAGGGCGGCGACCTCGGCGGGGGTCAGGTCAAGGGTGTTCTCCGGGTCCGGGACGATCACGAAGTCGTTCTCGGTGCCGTGACCCTTGAGGAAGGCGATCCGCGTGCTCATTCCTCGATCGTACGGGGTCGGTACGACAGCGGCGGTGCCGCGCCGGAGGCGGGCAGGGGCTAGCGCAGCCGGGCCACGCGCCACACGGCGAGGACGGCCACGAGGGCCACCAGGAGCACGTAGGCGAGGACGACCCGCCAGTCGGGGCGGCGTCCGGAGCCGCGCGCCGGCAGACCCGGCCAGGTGTAGCCCACCCGGCGGGCGGCCATCATGCCCCAGCCCGCGGCGCAGGAGCAGATCAGCAGGCCCAGCATGGCGATCACCGCGCCGCTGTCGCCGAAGTCGAAGGCGAGCGGGAAGGCGAACATCAGGGAGCCGCCCGCGGCCAGGGCCACGATGGGCGCGAGCTGCCAGATGCGCAGCCGCCGCTGGGGACGCAGCTCGACCTCGACCTCCGGACCGCCCGCGTACATCTCCTCGGGCGCCGGGCCGTCGGCGGTGACGCCGCCTTCGGTGCCGTCGGGGCCGTCGTCGGCGAGACGCTCCGCGTCGTCGGTCAGACGGTCCTCGCCCTGTTCCGGTTCACCGGCGTCGGTCGTGATCCGTTCGGCACTTCGTGCGGTGTCGCGAGGGCCGGCCTCCATCGCCACGCGCCCTCCCAACTAGGACTCCACTGGTCGATCGAAGCTCGATGATGGCACGGCACCGGAGGCCGCGTTGACCGGCGGCGCATCCCGATGCCATCACGTGATCAGGCTGTAACCGGTCGTTCGACCACGGCCAGAGCCAGCCGTGGGAGTTCCCCGCGGTCCGCCGCCGCGCCGCTCAGCCAGTGCACCCGCGGATCGCGCCGGAACCAGGAGTCCTGGCGGCGCGCGAAACGTTTGGTGGCGCGTACGGTCTCGGCCCGGGCCTCCGCTTCGGTGCACTCCCCGGCGAGCGCGGCGAGCACCTGCTGGTAGCCCAGCGCGCGCGAGGCCGTACGGCCCTCGCGCAGTCCCCGCGCCTCCAGCGCACGCACCTCGTCCACCAGCCCCGCCTCCCACATCCGGTCGACGCGGAGCGCGATGCGCTCGTCGAGCTCGGGGCGGGCGACGTCCACGCCGATCTGCACGGTGTCGTAGACGGAGTCGTGGCCGGGGAGGTTCGCGGTGAAGGGCTGCCCGGTGAGCTCGATCACCTCCAGGGCGCGGACGATGCGGCGGCCGTTGCCGGGCAGGATCGCGCGGGCGGCGTCGGGGTCGGCGGCGGCCAGGCGGGCGTGCAGCGCTCCGGAGCCGCGCAGCGCCAGCTCCTCCTCCAGACGGGCCCTGATCACGGGGTCGGTGCCGGGGAACTCGAGGTTGTCGACGGCTCCGCGTACATACAGCCCTGAGCCGCCCACCAGGATCGGCCAGCGGCCCTCGGCGAGCAGCGCGTCGATCCGCGCGCGGGCCAGTTTCTGGTACTCGGCGACCGACGCGGCGGCCGTCACGTCCCAGATGTCCAGCAGGTGGTGCGGGACACCGGCCCGCTCCTCGGGCGTCAGCTTGGCGGTGCCGATGTCCATCCCTCGGTACAGCTGCATGGAGTCGGCGTTGACGACCTCGCCGCCGAGTCGCTGGGCCAGGAATACGCCGAGATCGGACTTTCCGGCCGCTGTGGGGCCGACGACGGCGATGACGCGGGGGGCGGGGGGTGCGCTGCTCACCGCACCAGTCTCGCAAACCCCACGGCCGCGCCTCGAACGAGTTACGTGACGGCACGCGTCCCGGTTCGTTGCACCGAGATACCGCCCGCTCGGTCTTTGGAGGCGGTGACCCGGGTGGCGCAAACGGACGCACCGCTTGACGCGGGATTACGCCCGCACGAGTAACGTATGGAGTGGTTATGGGCGTTTTTGCACGGCTTCTCGGCAGGTCGAAGGCGAAGCAGGAGGCGTCGGCCGCTGAGGGGCGCGGCGGCGACACGCCGGCAGAGGCCGCGGCGCCGGAGGCGGTCGAGGGCGCGGAGCCGGCGGAGGCGACGGGCTCGTCCGAGGACGGGCATGAGGGCGCGGCGGTCGGGGCGGACGCCTCGGGAACCCGCGTGGCCGAGGATGCCGAGACTGCCGAAGGCCCGGAGATCCCCAAGCAGCAGTCCGCGGACGAGGCCGCCGACAGCGAGGCCGGCGAGGGCGCCCGCAGGTGACCGTCCCCGTCAGGGAAGGTGGAGCATGGGTCTCTTGGAGAACATGAAGGCCAAGCTGGGTCCGGCCAAGGACAAGGTGTCGGATCTGGCGAGCCGGCACGGGGACAGGGTGCAGCACGGCATCGACAAGGCCGCTCGTGCCGTGGACGAGCGGACCAAGGGCAAGTACACCGACCGGATCCACGCCGGTACGGGCAAGGCGAAGGAGGCGATGGACCGCCTCGCGCACAAGGAGGAGCCGCACGTCAGCGGTGCGAAGCCCCCGGCCCGGCCGGAGGGCCCGCCGCCCACCTCCTGAACGGCACACGGCTCGCCGGACGGCCGCGGAGCACCATGCCTCCCGGCCGTCCGCCGTTCCATGCCCGCGGCCCTCGGCAGCCCGGGGCGGCCCGCTCCGGGGCCTACGACCAGGTGGCCACCAGGTAGCCCACCCCGTAGGGCGCATCGTCGTACAGCAGGGCGCCCTCCAGGCCCGCGCCCTCCGCCGCGCCCGCGAGGACCTGCCAGGGCGCGCGTCCCGAGGCCTTGAGCTCGTATGCCAGCCCGGCGTCCAGCTCCCGGAGCGCCGCCACGTCCGCCGTGCCCAGGGCGCGCGCCACCGCGGCGTCGAAGGGGGCCGCCCGCTCGTCGAGGTAGCCCGGTGCCTTGAGGGTGCGGCAGGCGCTCGCGTCTCCCATCACCAGCAGCGCGACCCGCCCGGCCCGGGCGCCCAGCTCCCTGCCGGTCTCCACGCACCGCTCGGGTTCGAGCGGTTCCCCGACGCCGAGTCCCTCGATCGGGGCGTCCGCCCAGCCGGTGCGCTCCAGCAGCCAGGCCGCGACGGCCAGCGACGGCGGCAGCTCACGCTCGCCGGCGGCGTCCGAGGCGGGGCCGAGCCGTACGGCGACGTCGACGCCGAAACCGCGGAAGGACCCCCGGGCGCCCTGCGGGTGCCATCCGCGCCCGCTCCGCTCGGCGGGCCCGACCACCACGAGCGCGTCGGGGCGGGCGGCGGCGAGCACTCCGAGCGCGTCGGCGCACGCCGCGCGCGCGGGGTCCAGTTCCGGTGCGGCACCCGCGGCCACCTCGGGCACGAGAAGCGGCGGGCAGGGACAGACAGCGGCGGCGACAAGCATGACCGGCAGAGTAACGCCGTCCGGAGACGGAGCGTTACCCCACGCCGCGCCCCACGCCGGCCTCCGGACCTCCCGGGCCGGGCCCCGGGTCGATCCGCACGCCGGCCGGCTTCCGTGCCGCGCCGGCCGGCGTCAGTGCCGCTCAGTCGCAGCCGCAGCCGCTCGCCGCGGCGGGCAGCGGCGCCGGGACGCCGATCTTCGGCAGGCCGAGCAGCACGCCCGCCGGCTTGGCGGTCTCGGCGGCGTTGCGCTTCTCCCAGGCGTCGCCCGCGCGCGTGCGGCGCACGTCGAGGACGGGGCCCTCGGCGAGGAGGTGGTGCGGGGCCGCGTAGGTCACCTCTACGGTGACGACGTCACCGGGGCGCACCTCCTGCTCCGGCTTGGTGAAGTGGACCAGGCGGTTGTCGGGGGCCCGGCCGGACAGCCGGTGGGTCGCGCCGTCCTTGCGGCCCTCACCCTCGGCCACCATCAGCTCGAGCGTGCGGCCGACCTGCTTCTTGTTCTCCTCCCAGGAGATCTCCTCCTGAAGGGCGACCAGACGCTCGTAGCGGGCCTGGACGACCTCCTTGGGGATCTGGTCCTCCATGGTCGCGGCCGGGGTCCCGGGCCGCTTGGAGTACTGGAAGGTGAACGCCTGCGAGAAGCGTGCCTCCCGGACGACGTGCAGGGTCTGCTCGAAGTCCTCCTCGGTCTCGCCGGGGAAGCCCACGATGATGTCGGTGGTGATCGCCGCGTGCGGGATGGCGGCGCGCACCTTCTCGATGATGCCGAGGTAGCGCTCCTGCCGGTACGAGCGGCGCATCGCCTTCAGGACGGTGTCCGAGCCGGACTGCAGCGGCATGTGCAGCTGCGGCATGACGTTCGGCGTCTCGGCCATGGCGGCGATGACGTCGTCGGTGAAGTCGCGCGGGTGCGGGGACGTGAAGCGCACCCGCTCCAGGCCCTCGATGTTCCCGCAGGCGCGCAGCAGCTTGCTGAAGGCCTCGCGGTCGCCGATGTCCGAGCCGTAGGCGTTGACGTTCTGGCCCAGCAGCGTGATCTCGGAGACGCCCTCGCCGACCAGGGCCTCGACCTCGGCGAGGATGTCGCCGGTGCGGCGGTCCTTCTCCTTGCCGCGCAGCGCCGGAACGATGCAGAAGGTGCAGGTGTTGTTGCAGCCGACGGAGATCGACACCCAGGCCGCGTACGCGCTCTCGCGCCGCGTGGGCAGCGTGGAGGGGAAGGCCTCAAGGGACTCCGCGATCTCGACCTGCGCCTCCTCCTGGACGCGGGCGCGCTCCAGCAGGACGGGCAGCTTGCCGATGTTGTGCGTACCGAAGACGACGTCCACCCAGGGCGCCTTCTTCACGATGATGTCCTGGTCCTTCTGCGCCAGACAGCCGCCGACCGCGATCTGCATGCCGGGTCGCGAGGCCTTCTTCGGCGCGAGCCGGCCGAGGTTGCCGTACAGCCGGTTGTCGGCGTTCTCACGCACCGCGCACGTGTTGAACACGACGACGTCGGCGTCCCCGTCCGATCCCTCGGGGGCGCGCACGTAGCCGGCCTCCTCGAGCAGCCCGGACAACCGCTCGGAGTCGTGGACGTTCATCTGGCACCCGTAGGTGCGCACTTCGTAGGTCTTCGGTCCCTGGACGTCCACTGCGAGGCTCCGGTCGCTGCTGCTGGTCATGGGTCAAGGGTAGGTGCTCGCCGAAGGGCCCCTTCACTCGTCCGCCACACGTACGACGGCCAGCGTGATGTTGTCGGGGCCGCCCGCCGTGATGGCGGCCTTCCACAGTTCGAAGGCCACCCGGCCGTCGTCGTGCTCCCGCATCACCTCGTCGAGTACGTCGTCCGGCAACGGATCGGTCAGGCCGTCGGTGCACATCAGGCAGCGGTCGCCGGGCGACAGCCCCCGAGTGGTCACGTGGGCGCGGACGGGACGGTACGCGGGGCTGCCGCCCAGGCACTGGGTGACGAGGTGGGTGCGTCCCCACGCGGAATCCGGCGGGGGGCGGTCGTCGACGCTCAGCAGCCGCAGTCCGTCCCGGTCAGCCGCGTAGACCCGGCTGTCGCCCACGTTGAACACCAGCAGCGAGCCGGGCCTCAGGACGACGCCGGCCAGGGTCGTGCCCATGGTCGCGAACTCGCCTCCCGCGTCGCCGCCGGCGGCCGCGTGGATGGCGCGGTTGCAGTCGTCCACGGCCTCGCGGACGGCGTCCTCGCCGTTCAGTCCGGGACCGGCGGCCGCGATCCGGCGGGCCACCAGGGCGCTGGCCACATGGCCGCCGGGATGACCGCCGAGTCCGTCGGCCACGGCGACGACGAGCGGTGTGCCGAGTGGGAAGACCAGGGTCTGCGGGTTCTCGGTGACCGTGGCGCACAGGGTCCACGGTCCGGCGACGAGGCTGTCCTCGTTGCGGTCGCGGACCAGCCCGGGATGGCTCAGCGCGGTCACCACCGCGTACGGCATGGCATTTCACCGCCTTCACCCAGGGGGCGGGGCCTCCGATGTCCCGCCCGCGGGGAGACCGGACGAGGCCGGACGAGCCGGATGCGGGCAAGATCCTCGCTCTCAAGCCTAGGCGTTCTCCCGGCCCCGCTCATCGTCGTCGCCCACCGGCCGTCCCGGTCCGGGGCACGACGGCGCACGCCCGCACACCGCGGGCGTGCGACACCTCCGGATCGCCCGTGAGCTCCGGCCGCCGACGTCGGGCCGCGAGGTCGGACCGCGGGTGTCGGACCGCAGGCGTCAGGCCGCGCCGTCCGCTGCCCAGCCCTGGCGGCGCAGCACGGCCGACACGTCCGGCGCCCGGTAGTGCTCCCCCTTGAGGACCTTGCCGTCGGCACGCCGGGCGACCTGGCCGTCTGGGCCCAGCTTGCTCATGTTGGCGCGGTGGATCTCGGCGATCACCTCGTCGAGGTCGATGCCGTGGACCAGCGCGGTGCCGTACGCCACGTACACCACGTCGGCCAGCTCGTGCGCAAGGCGGTCAAGCGGACCTTCGACCGACACCTCGGCGACCTCCGCGGCCTCCTCGGCGAGCAGTTCCCCGCGGTGCGCGGCCAGTGCGGGAGCCACTTCGGTGGGCGTGCTGTGCGCGTCGAGGCCGAAGGCGAGGTGGAATTCGCGGACGAGACGGGCGGGCGAAGTGCTCATGCGGCGACTCTAACGGCCGCCACCGACAGCCCCCGCCGTGTGCCGCCGCACCCCGCGGTGACCCCGGCCCTGGTCAGCCCCGCGGGCGGCTGGCAGGATCGCCCGCATGTCCAAGGTGTTCCCACGTAACAGCAGGCGCCGGGCGCTGCAGAGCGCGGCCGCCGGCGCCGTGGCCCTCGGGCTGCTGCTGTGGTGGCTGCTGCCCCTGGGCGAGAAGCCGCCGAGCGGGTCGATCGTCTTCAGTACGGGCACCTCCCGCGGGGTCTACGAGGAGTACGGCGAGCGGCTGCGCAACGAGCTGGCGAAGGACATGCCCGGCCTGAAGGTGAAGCTGCTGAACAGCGCCGGTTCGCAGCAGAACGTGCAACGGGTGGCGACGGGAGACGCCGACTTCACGATCGCGGCGGCCGACGCGGTGGGGACGTACGAGCAGCGGCACCCCGGCTCGGCCGGCCGGCTGCGCGGAGTGGCCCGGCTGTACGACGACTACGTGCAGCTCATCGTGCCCCGTGATTCGGAGGTCGACAGCGTCGCGGACCTGCGGCACAAGCGGGTGGCCACCGGCCTGCCCGACTCCGGGGTGCGGCTGATCGCCGACCGGGTGCTCAGGGCCGCCGGCATCGACCCGCACAAGGACGTCACGCCGGTGTCGGAAGGCATAGACACCGGGCCCGCCCGTCTCGCCCAGGGCAGGATCGACGCGTTCTTCTGGTCGGGCGGGCTGCCCACGAAGGGGCTGGAGGGACTGGCCAGGAAGGGCGCCTTCAAGTTCGTGCCGATCGACGGCGACCTCGTCGCCAAGTTGCACGCGGGCGACGAGGCCGGGCGGTACTACCGGGCCACCAACATTCCCGAGTCGGCGTACGCGCGCGTGCAGCACGGCTCGACGGTGGCGACGATCGCGGTGTCCAACGTGCTGATGACCCGCGCGGACATGGATCCCCGGCTGACGGAGTGGGTGACGCGTACGGTGATCAAGAGCCGGGACGACATCGGCGCCCATGTCCACTCGGCGCAGCTGGTCGACCTGCGCACCGCCATCTACACCGATCCGCTGCCCCTGCAGGAGGGCGCGCGGCGCTACTACCAGTCGGTCAAGCCGTAGCGGGCGGCTTCGCGCGGGGCCCGGCAGCCCGGCCGGTCCGGGGGGTCTAGCGCGGCTCGGCGTGCCGCGGCACCGTGACCGTGACCGTCAGCCCCCGCGGCTCGTGGTGCGCGCAGCTGATCGAGCCGCCGCCCGCGGCGAGCAGGGCGCGGGTGATGGACAGGCCGAGCCCGGAGCCCTTGACGTTCTGGTGGCGGCCGCTGCGCCAGAAACGATCGCCCACGCGCGTGAGTTCCTCATCGGTGAGGCCGGGCCCGGTGTCGCTGACCCGGACGGTCGTGCTGTCGCCGTTGGATGCCACGGTGACCTCGACCGTACCGTCCTCGGGCGTGAACTTCACGGCGTTGTCGATCACCGCGTCCAGCGCGCTGGACAGGGTGATCGGGTCGGCCCAGCCGGTCGTCGGCGGGCAGTCTCCGGTGAGCCGGACGCCCTTGGCGTCCGCGGTCGGTGCCCAGGCCGCCACCCGCTCCTCGGTGAGCGCGCCGACGTCGGTCAGCCGGAGGTCGGCCTCGGCGTGCTCGGCCAGCGCCAGGTCCAGCAGGTCGTCCAGGACCTGAGCCAGGCGCTTGCCCTCGGTGCGGACCGAGGCGATCTCCGCGTTGCCCTCCGGTAGTTCCAGGGCGAGCAGTTCGATGCGCAGCAGCAGCGCCGACAGCGGGTTGCGCAACTGGTGCGAGGCGTCGGCGACGAAGGCGCGCTGCTGCTCCAGGACGTCCTCGACGTTGTCCGCCATCTCGTTGAACGATCGGGCCAGCCGTCTGAGTTCCGGAGGTCCGCCGCCGACCGCGACCCGGGACTTCAGGCGCCCGGTGGCGATGTCGTGCGTGGTGGCGTCCAGGATGCGCACCGGTCTGAGCACCCAGCCGGTCAGCCGCAGCGCCGCGCCGACGGCGAGCAGCATCGCGGCGACCTCGCCGGCCCCGATGACCAGCCAGCCGCGCAGGATGCGCGAGCGCAGCTGTCCGGTGGGCGAGTCGGTGACCACGACCGCCACCACGTCCCCGTCGCGGATCACCGGTGAGGCGACGACCAGCCGGCCGCGCTGCCAGGGCCACACCTGCCGCGGGTCGTGGCTGCGGCGGCTGAGCAGCGCCTCGTCGAAGGCGTCCCGCACCTCCCCTGTCCGCGGTAGGAGCCAGTCGCCCGGGGCGTTGGCCATGGCTGCGTCATTGCTGTAGAAGACGCCGGCGCGGATGCCGTAGACGCCGTGGTAGCTGTCGAGTTCGCGGCGCAGGGTCTGCCGGCGCTCGTCCGTGGTGGACGGCCGCGACGCGGTGGGGACGTCGGTGACGAACTGGGCGAGCGCGGCGAAGCGCGCGGTGTCGTCGATCCGGTCGACTACGACCTTCTGCTGCTGGGCGGCGGCCAGGCTGACGGCGAGCGGCACGCCCAGGGCGAGGAGTACGGCCGCCATCAGGACGATGAGCAGCGGCAGCAGCCGGGTGCGCACCCGTCCCCGCTACGCGGCCGGGGCGACGAGCCGGTAGCCGACGCCTCGTACGGTCTCGATCAGCGCGGGCATGCGCAGTTTGGCGCGCAGGGAGGCGACGTGCACCTCCAGGGTGCGACCGGTCCCCTCCCAGCTGGTGCGCCAGACCTCGCTGATGATCTGCTCCCGCCGGAAGACCACGCCGGGCCGCTGCGCGAGGAGCGCGAGCAGGTCGAACTCCTTGCGCGTCAGCTGGATCACCGCACCGTCCACGCTGACCTGGCGGGTGGGCAGCTCGATGTGCACGGACCCGAGCCGCAGCGCGCTCCCGGCGTCCGGCGCGGGTTCCTCGTGCACGCTGCGCCGGCTGACGGCGTGGATCCGGGCGAGCAGTTCTCCGGTGTCGTACGGCTTCACCACGTAGTCGTCGGCGCCCAGGTTGAGCCCGTGGATGCGGGAGCGGACGTCGGAGCGGGCGGTGACCATGATCACCGGCGTGCCGGTGCGCTTGCGGATCTTGCCGCAGACCTCGTAGCCGTCCTGGTCGGGCAGGCCCAGGTCGAGCAGGACCACCCCGAATCCCTCGCCCTCGGGAACGAGCGCCTGGAGGGCCTCCTCGCCGCTGCGCGCGTGGGTGACGTCGAAGCCGTGCCGCGCGAGGACCGCGGACAGGGCCGCGGCGACGTGGTTGTCGTCCTCGACGAGCAGCAGTCTCATCGCCGCCCCCTCCGGGTCAGTGGTCGTACGGTCATCGTTCTCGTTCGGCTTGTATCTCATGTGCACACGCGCGTGCACGATGGAAGTCACGCCGATGGACAAGGACGGCGTCAAGAGGGTTCCGGTTGCCTGCCGCTTCCGTTATGCGCCCGATACGTGGCACAGAACGCAAGTGCTACGACACGTGTCCGATTGCTATCGGATCGTGATGCTCAGATTCCCCTCAGATGTGATGACGCTGGTCACGGGGCCTCACTACTGTCCACCGAAACCGAGGAGGACGGAGCCCGAGAGCGATGACCGAAGTATCGGTGGCCAAGGAAGACGTGGCCGCGACCGACGAACTGGTCGTCCTGAAGAGCGTCAACAAGCACTTCGGCGCGTTGCATGTGCTCCAGGACATCGACCTGACGATCGCCCGCGGCGAGGTCGTCGTGGTCATCGGGCCCTCCGGGTCCGGGAAGTCGACCCTGTGCCGCACCATCAACCGGCTGGAGACCATCGACTCCGGCACCATCACGATCGACGGGAAGCCGCTGCCCCACGAGGGCAGGGAGCTGGCCCGGCTGCGGGCCGACGTCGGCATGGTCTTCCAGTCCTTCAACCTCTTCGCGCACAAGACCGTGCTCGAGAACGTGATGCTGGGCCAGACCAAGGTCCGCGGGACGGACAAGAAGCAGGCCGAGGAGAAGGCCCGCGCGCTGCTCGACCGGGTCGGCGTGGGCACCCAGGCCGACAAGTACCCCGCGCAGCTCTCCGGTGGCCAGCAGCAGCGCGTGGCCATCGCCCGGGCGCTGGCGATGGGCCCGAAGGTCATGCTCTTCGACGAGCCGACCTCGGCCCTCGACCCCGAGATGATCAACGAGGTCCTCGAGGTCATGCAGCAGCTCGCCCGCGAGGGCATGACGATGATCGTGGTCACCCACGAGATGGGCTTCGCGCGATCGGCTGCCAACCGGGTGGTCTTCATGGCGGACGGCCGCATCGTCGAGCAGGCCGCGCCCGAGCAGTTCTTCAGCGCGCCGCGCAGCGACCGGGCCAAGGACTTTCTGTCGAAGATCCTGCACCACTGACCGCGCGGAGCCCGCGCGCCCTGACGTTCCGGGGTCGCCCCACCCTCACCGGCCTCGTTCTCTCACCACGCAAAGGATGTTCACCATGAAGCTCCGCAAGGTCACCGCCGCCTCGGCCGCCGTACTCGCCCTCGCCGTGGGTGCCACCGCTTGTGGCGGCGGCAACTCGGACAGCGGTTCGGGCGGCGGCAAGAAGATCAAGATCGGCATCAAGTTCGACCAGCCGGGTCTCGGCCTGAAGGAGCCGAACGGTTCCTTCTCCGGCTTCGACGTGGACGTCGCCACCTATGTCGCCAAGGAGCTCGGCTACAAGCCGAACGAGATCCAGTGGGTGGAGACCAAGAGCGCCGACCGCGAGAACGCGCTCGCCCGGGGTGACGTGAAGTTCATCGCCGCCACGTACTCGATCACCGACGAGCGCAAGCAGAAGGTCGACTTCGCCGGCCCGTACCTGCTGGCCCACCAGGACCTGCTGCTCAAGAAGGACTCGAAGATCGCCAAGGGCACGGACCTCAACGGCCAGAACCTGTGTTCCGTGACCGGTTCGACCTCCGCGCAGAACGTCCAGAAGACGATCGCCCCGAAGGCGAACCTGAAGGAGAACAGCACGTACTCGGAGTGCATCGCCAGCCTGCAGAGCGGCGCGGTGGACGCGGTCACCACCGACGACTCGATCCTCGCGGGCTTCGCGGCGCAGGACAAGTACAAGGGTCAGTTCAAGCTCGCCGGTCTGAAGCTGAGCAACGAGAACTACGGCGTCGGCGTCAAGAAGGGCGACGCCGCGACCCTGGACAAGATCAACAAGGCGCTGGAGAAGATGGTCAGCGACGGCTCCTGGCAGAAGGCCGTGGACAAGAACTTCGGCCCGGCCGACTACAAGAACGAGCAGGCCCCGAAGATCGGCCAGATCGTCAAGTAACGCGGAACTCCGCCGGCGCTCACTCCGGCGGGTGACGCAGGGTTCCCGTGGCGCGCCGCCGCTTCGAGCGGTGGCGCGCCCCGCCCTCCACGTACGCCACACACCCGGAAGCGCGGGAGATCGTGTTCGACTTTCTTCAAGGTTATGACGTCCTAGGGGCGTTCTGGACGACGGTGCAGCTCACCCTCCTCTCCGCCGTCGGCTCCCTGGTCTGGGGCACCCTGCTGGCAGCGATGCGAGTCAGCCCGGTCCCGCTCATGCGCGGGTTCGGCACGGTCTACGTGAACATCGTCCGGAACATCCCCCTGACGATCATCATCCTCTTCACCTCGCTGGGTCTCGCCGACATCTTCCGGGTGACGATGGGCGCCTCCGACTTCAAGGTCCAGGGCTTCCGCCTCGCGGTCCTCGGTCTGATCGGCTACACCGCCGCCTTCGTGTGCGAGGCGATCCGCTCCGGCATCAACACCGTGCCCCTGGGCCAGGCGGAGGCCGCCCGGGCGATCGGGCTGAACTTCACGCAGACCCTGCGCCTCATAGTGCTGCCGCAGGCGTTCCGCGCGGTGATCGGCCCACTGGCCAACGTCCTGATCGCCCTGACGAAGAACACCACCGTCGCGGCCGCCATCGGCGTCGCCGAGGCCGCGACCCTGATGAAGACGATGATCGAGAACGAGGCCCAGACGCTGGCGATCGGCGCGGTCTTCGCGCTCGGCTTCGTGGTTCTGACCCTGCCCATGGGCCTGCTCATGGGATGGGTCGGCAAGCGACTGGCGGTGAAGCGATGAGTTCCGTCCTCTACGACACTCCGGGGCCCCGCGCCAAGCGGCGCAATGTGCTGGTCTCCGTGGTCTTCTTCGTCCTGCTCGCCGCGCTGGCCTGGTGGGTCTGGGGGGTGCTGGACGACAAGAACCAGCTGCGCTGGGCGCTCTGGCAGCCGTTCACCACCTCCCAGGCGTGGACGACCTATCTCCTGCCCGGCCTCGTCAACACCTTGAAGGCGGCGGCGCTGGCCATGGTCATCGCGCTGCCGCTCGGCGCGGTCTTCGGCATCGCCCGCCTGTCCGACCACCGCTGGGTGCGGAGCGTGGCGAGTGTGGTCGTCGAGTTCTTCCGGGCCATCCCGGTGCTGCTGCTGATGCTGTTCGCCAACGAGTTCTTCAGCCGCTACACGCAGGTCACCAGCGACGACCGGCCCTTCTACGCGGTGGTCACCGGCCTCGTGCTCTACAACGCCTCGGTCCTCGCCGAGGTCGTCCGGGCCGGCATCCTCGCCCTGCCGAAGGGGCAGACAGAGGCGGCCTACGCGATCGGTCTGCGCAAGGGGCAGACGATGACCAGCATCCTGCTCCCCCAGGCGGTCACCGCCATGCTGCCCGCCATCGTCAGCCAGCTCGTGGTCATCGTGAAGGACACCGCGCTCGGCGGCGTGATGCTCGGCTTCGCGGAGCTGCTCAGCGAGCGTGGCACGCTCGCGGCCAACTACGCCAACGTCATCGCCAGCTTCGTCGTCGTGGCGGTCATCTACATCGTCCTGAACTTCGCCCTGACCTCCTTCGCGAGCTGGCTGGAGGGCCGGCTGCGGCGCAGCAAGCGCGGCACGGGCGCCGTTCTCGGCGCCGAGGACATGGAGGAGCTCAACCCGGCGGCGGTGGGCGGCAGCTTCGGCACCGGAAAGGCCGTCTGACCGATCGTCACGTCACCCGTACGGCCCCCGGAGGCAGTGGCATGATCGCCACTGCCTCCGGTCGCTTGACGCAAACTCTGCCAATGGGTTGCATACATTCTGTGATCGTGCACCCTGCTCCAACCTTCTGTTCACACACATCCCCGAGGGCACCGCTGCGGGCAGGGGGCGCCGCGCCGTGGACCCGGTGATCATCGTCGGAGCGGGGCCCGTCGGGCTCACGCTCGCCCTGGCGCTGGCCCGTCAGGACGTTCCTTCCGTCGTCCTGGACGAGGGCCCGGGCAAGGACGAACCGCGCCCGGCGCGCACCGTCGTACTGCGCGAGGACACGGCAGCCTTGTTGGAGCGGCTGACCGGGACCGCGCTCGGCGACCAGGGGACGAGGTGGACCGGATTCCGGTCGGTGCGACGCAAGCAGGTGACGGCTGAGACCACCTTCGACGCCGCGGCCCCCGCCCCGCTGCACATCGCCCAGCACCTGCTCACCGGCGCCCTGCGCACGGCCATCGCGGACGAGCCGCTGGTCAAGGTCGCCGCGGACAGCAGGCTCGACTCGATGGAGCAGGAACGCTCCGGCGTCACCGCGCACACCCGCGGCCCCAGCGGCACCTGGTGGCGGGGCAGTTACCTGGTCGGCTGCGACGGTCCCCGCTCGACGGTGCGCAAACTGCAGGACATCCGGTTCCCGGGCCGTACGGCGGTGGAGCGCCACGCGGTCGCCGCGCTGCGCACGGAACTTCCGTGGGAGGGTCAGGCGTTGCTCCACCGGATGCCGCCTTGGCGGCAGTCCGGGCCCTCGGCCGGGGAGGTGACCGCCCGCCCCCTCCCGCACGGCGTGTGGCGCCTGGACTGGCTGCTGCCGCCGGGCAAGGACCTGGTCACGCCCGAGCTGCTGGTGGCCCGGATCCGCGAGACTCTCGCGGCCTGGACGGACGGCCCCACTCCGCCGTACGACCTGCTCGACACCGGTGTCCACACGGTGCATCACCGGCTGGCCCGGCGCTGGCGGGCGGGCCGGGTGTTCCTGGCCGGGGACGCGGCCCATCTGCTCGGCGCGCTCGGCACCCAGGGGCTCGACGAGGGGCTCCGGGACGCCGACAACCTCGCCTGGAAGCTGGCCCCGGCCTGGCACCACGGGCATCACGAGACCCTGCTCGACAGCTACCAGACCGAACGCCGCGCGGTGGTCGCCGCCCGGCTGCGCGCCGCCGACCAGGTGCTGCCGGTGCTGCGCGGCGGTGGCGGGCTGCGCCACATCGTCCCCGGCACTGCCCGCGGCCACGACGCGCTGCTCACGGACGGTCATCTGGGGCGCGGCCCGCTCGGTGCGCCGGGGGCGTACGCTGGCTCACCGCTCGCGCCGGTGCCTCTGGAGGGCGAAATCCCGGTCGAGACCGCGCCGGGCGCACCGGTCACGGATGTGCGCGTCACGGCGGAGGATGGTTCCTTCGTACGGCTGCGCGACCGGCTGGGCCGCGGCACGCTGCTCGTCGTGCTCATCGCGCCCGGTACCGGTGTGTGGGACCGCAAGCACTGGGTGTCCGCCGGGGTCATGCCCCGGCTCGCCGCCGCGGTGACCGCGCTTCCGCATCCGGCGGAACTGCTGGTCGCCGAGGAGTACCCGGGTGCGCCGGCGCACAGCGTGCTGCTCGTGCGCCCCGACGGCCACCTGGTCACCGCGCTGAGCGGAGTCCGCCCGGCCGACCTGTACGCGGCAGCGGAGGCGGCCGTGGGCGGCGCGGCCAAACAGGAGGCGGAGGCGAGCTCCGGCGTGCGCTGACCAACGGCTCCGTCACGCGCCGTCCGCATGGTGACGGTGAGTTGACCGGCGTCCGGCAGCATGCTGTACTCCGGATCGTGACCGACACCTGTGTGCGCCTGTGGCGGAGGGTCCATATGGACCTCGTCCGCTATGCGGGCTGCGTGTGTCGCCCGTCCTGCTGAATTTCGCTCCCTTTTTCCCGGGCGCCGCCGTGCGCCCGTTTCGGCGAACCTTCCTCAGGACGGTGTACGTGTCCCTCTCCCCCACTGCCTCCGCATCCCTGGCTGCCGGCTCCCCTTCTGGCTCACCCTCCGGCGCCGCCTCCTCCTCCGCGCCCCCTGCCGCAGCCGGTGCCGCCGGTCAGGTGCCGACCCAGGCGGACCTCCTCGACTTCGCGCGGCGTACGGCCGCCGACGGCGAGCTGATCTCCTCGCTCCCGCTCGACCCGGAGGGCCGCACCTGGGTGCGCCTCGAGGGTCCAGGCGGCAGCGAGGCCTGGCTGATCGGCTGGCCGCCCGGCAGTGGCACCGGCTGGCACGACCACGCCGACTCGGTCGGCGCCTTCGTCACCGCTTCGGGCGAACTCAAGGAGCACTCACTGGCGGCCCGGCTCCCCACCGACGGCTGGAAGAGCCTGGAGCTCGCCGAGGACGTGGACCGCGAGCGCCGGCTGTCCGCCGGGCAGGGCCGCGCCTTCGGCCACCACCATGTCCACGAGGTCCTCAACGAGTCCCCGGACCGGCACGCCATCTCGGTCCACGCCTACTACCCTCCGCTGCCGCGGATCCGCCGCTACAGCCGTACGGGCCGGGTGCTGCGCCTGGAGCAGGTCGAGCGTCCGGAGGACTGGCAGTGAGCGGCGACCCGTCGGCACAGCCGGCCGGCATCGACGAGTTGCTGGAGCGGGTCCGTGCGGGCTACCGGCGCATCGAGGCGCGAGCGGCGCACGAAGCGGCGCGCACCGGTGATGCCCTGCTGGTCGACATCCGGTACGCGGCCCTGCGCGAACGGGACGGACTGATCCCCGGCGCGCTGGTCATCGAGCGCAACGAACTGGAGTGGCGCCTCGATCCCCAGGGCAGCCACCGGGTTCCCGAGGCCACCGGCCATGACTTGCGTGTCGTCGTCATCTGCAACGAGGGCTACGCCTCCAGTCTGGCGGCGGCCTCCCTCCACCAACTGGGCCTGCACCGGGCGACGGACCTGGTGGGCGGCTTCCAGGCGTGGCGAGCGGAGGGACTGCCCGTGGAGCCGGCGCCGGGCTGAGCGGGCCACCGCCGGGAGGCGCCCCGCGGGCCTTCGCCGGGGGCGACCTCAGGCGGCGGCCCGCAGCCGCCGCCTTTCGCCCTACTCCTTCGCGGTGGCCACCGTCACCGCCCTGACCCGAAGCGCCGCACGCCCGGGAAGGGCACTGGCGGTGAGCGCCAGGAGCGCGGCCACCGCGACGACGGCGACATACAGCAGGGGCGTGACCGCGGGGGCTGCCCGGCCCGTCATGCCGAGGCTGAACGCGGTGAGCACGGCGAGGGAGATGCCGCTGCCGAGCGCGGTGGCGAGGAGCAGCACGGACAGCGCCTCCGTGCGGAGCATGCGCAGCACCTGGCGGCGGGTCGCTCCGGCGAGACGGAGCAGGGCGAACTCCCGGACACGCTCCGCGACCGACATGGCGAGGGTGTTGACGACCGCGATGGCGGTGAACGCCAGGACCAGTCCCATGGCCAGGTAGTTGACCTCGGCGTTCGCCTGCTGCCGTTCGGCCTGGAGTGAGTCGGCGGCGGCCGGCGAAAGAACTTTCAGACCCGGGAACTCACGGAGCGTAGTCGCGAGTTGTGTCTTTGTACGGGTCGTGCCGACGAGGACGGAGGAGGCGAGCGGGTTGTCCATGTGGCGGGCCAGGAGGTCGTGGGCGAACGTGAGATCGCCGAAGCCGAGACCCCGGGCGTAGACGGCGGCGACGGTGAGCGTCGCGGGCGTCCCGTCGCCGAGCGTCAGTTTCAGGCTGCTTCCGGGCTTCAAGTGATGCTGATCCGCGGCCAGTCGGCTCACGGCGACGGTGCCGGGAGCGAGGTCGGCGAGGGAGCCGGCGGTGACCTGCGGATCCCAGGTGCGGTTGAGACCGGCCGGGGTGACGCCCTGGGCGGGGTACTTGTCGAGGCCGACGCGGACGGTGGTGCGCACCACCTCGGTGACGATGTCGTGCCGGGCCCGCAGCAGCCGCGCGGCCTCGTCCGGGACGCCGGGTCCCTGGGCGGCGACGACCCAGTCGGCGGTGACACCGTCGCGCGTCTGGGCCCGGGCGGCGCCGCCGAGGGTCGACTGGACGAACAGAACGGTGCAGGTCATGCCGATGAGCAGGGTGAGGGGGGTGACGACGGAGGCCATCCGGGCGGCGTTGCCGCGCAGATTGGCAGTGGCGAGCCGCCCGCCGTGACCGGTGAGCCGCAGCGGTACGGCGAGCAGCAGCGCGGCCGCTTTCACCAGGAGAGGACCGAGCAGAGCGACGGAGGTGGACAGCACGACGACGGCGAGGAAGGTCACGGGGGTCGAGGCGGGCTCGCTGCGCAGGGCGGTGAGGACGGCGACGAGGACGATGCCACCGGCGAGGAGGAGCAGACCGGCGGTGATACGCCCCCAGGCGGGCCGACCGCGCTCGGCCCGGGCCTCGGCCAGGGCTTCCGCCGGCCGGATCCGGGCGACCCTGCGGGAGGCGATCCGGGCCGCCGCCCACGCGCCGAGCAGGGTTGCGGCGAGCCCGGCGAACGGCGGGAAGACGCTGGTGGTGTGCTGAAGCGTGTCGGGTACGGCGCCCAGGGCGACGAACCTGGAGTGCAGCAGACCGCCCAGCGGCAGCCCGAGGAGAGCCCCGAGGGTGCCCGCCGCCGCGCCGACGATCAGCGCCTCCCGACCGAGCAGCTTGCGGACCTGCCCGGGGGTGGCGGCGATGGCCCGGAGCAGGGCGAGTTCGCGGTGGCGCTGCTGGACGGTGAGTGCGAAGGTGCCGACGACCACGAGCACCGCCACCAGCAGCGAGGTGCCGCCCATCGCGCCGCCCATGCTGACCAGCCGGGTGCGAGCGGCGGCCGCGTCCAGGAACTCGACGGGACCGCGGGCGTCACCGGTACTGACCTGAGCGGTGGTGCCGTGCAGCGCCCGTGTCACGGCCTGTCGCACCGTCTCCGGGTCGGTGCCCCTGGCCGGGAGAACGCCGAATGCGCTGACCTGCCCGGGGTGTGCGGCCAGCCGTCGAGCTTCAGCGGTGGAGAAGAACAGGGAGGTCTGGTGGCGCACGGGCGTGGCCGGAGTGGCGATACCGGTGATCCGGTAGTCGCGCGGCGACCGCGTCGACTGCACGGTGAGATGGTCGCCGGGCCGGAGGCGGGCGCGGGCGGCGAGATCGTGGTCGATGACGAGATCACCGGTGGCCGTGGGCGCGGTACCGGCGGTGAGCCGGTACGGGGTCAGCGCGGCGGATTCCCAGGCGTGCCCGTAGGCGGCCCGGCCACCGGTGCCGGCCGGGCTCAACGGCTGTGCGATGAAGGTCAGTTCGGGCACGACGCGGGCGGCGCCGGGAGTGCGGGCGAGGGTCGTTCCCAAGTCGGCGGACAGCCAGGCGCGTTCGGCGACGGGTTTCGCCTTGTGCTTGACCTTGGTCTTGCCCTTCTTGTGTTTCACGGTGGTGCGGTGGACGTACTGATCGGCGGAGACCACGACGGGAGCGGCGGCATAGCGCTCGGTGCGGATCGAGCCGCGCAGGCCGGTGTCGAGCAGGGTGCCGCAGGCGGTGATCAGAGCGGCCGCACACATGAGGGCGAGGAAAGCGCCGAGGAAGCCCGCCTTGCGGGCGCGGACGGTCTTGAGGGCGTAACGCAGCAGCATCGGGCGGGCTCTTTTCTGTTGTGCGTCCCGGTTGTCCGTGCGCCGTCCGGCCTCGGCGTCAGCCGGGGTCCGGGGCGTACGTACACCCTGGCCCGCGCGGGGTGGCCGGAGCACTGCGGTGGCCAGGCGTCTTGGGCGGGGGCTAACCCCACCCCGGCACGCGGCCGGTGGCGCTCGATGGCCGGGCGCCCGCCGCCGTCAGAAACCCTCGCCTTCGAGGAACTCCGTTTCCTCGCCCTCTTCCTCCAGGGCCTGGCGGACGACGCGCAGGGCCATGCCCTCGGGGTATCCCTTGCGAGCGAGCATGCCCGCCAGGCGCCGGAGCCGCTTGTCGCGCTCGAGGCCATGGGTGGCCCGCAGCTTGCGGGCGACGAGTTCCCGGGCGGTCTCCTCCTCCTGCTCGGAGTCGAGCTGGGCGACGGCCTCGTCGATCAGCGTGGAGTCGACGCCCTTGGTGCGCAGTTCGCGGGCGAGTGCACGGCGGGCGAGTCCCCGGCCGTGGTGCCGGGACTCCACCCAGGCTTCCGCGAACGCGCCGTCGTCAATGAGCCCGACCTCCTCGAACCGCGAGAGCACCTCCTCGGCCGCCTCCTCGGGGATGTCCCGCTTGCGCAGGGCGTCCGCGAGTTGCTTGCGGGTGCGCGGGGTCCCGGTGAGCAGGCGCAGACAGATCGCCCGCGCCCGCTCGACCGGGTCCCCCGAAGACTCCCCCCGCTCGGCCCTCGACGAGGCAGGGGTGCCTTCGTCCTCACCGGTCGGCTCCCCGAAGCCGCCCCGCCGGCGGCCGCGCCCACGGCCGCCCCGTGATCCCCCGGGCCTCCCCGGGCCGTCGGTCCCGTTCGTACCGTCCCCGTACAGCTCGCCGCCCGGGTGCCTGCCGCCGCCCTCGTACCCTCCGAGTCCCCCGTTCCCTTCTCTGTCGCCCCCGTACCCGTCGTCGCCGGCCGTGGCGGAGCCGAGGTCGCCCCCGGTGCCCCTGCCCCGCGGGGCATCGGGGTCGGCGTACTCGTACTCGGCCCAGTCGGTTCGTCGTGTCACGGGTCAGCTCTTGGCTGCGGCGGCCTTGGGCTTGGTGGCCTTGGTGGCCGCGGGCGCCGTCTTGGCGGTGTCGTCGGCGGGGGCGGCGACCGCCGCGTCCGCGCCCGGCTCGGCGGAGGGCTTCTCCGGCCGGACACCCACGCCCAGCTTCTCCTTGATCTTCTTCTCGATCTCGTTGGCCAGGTCGGGGTTGTCCTTCAGGAAGTTGCGCGCGTTCTCCTTGCCCTGGCCGAGCTGGTCGCCCTCGTACGTGTACCAGGCGCCGGCCTTGCGGACGAAGCCGTGCTCCACGCCCATGTCGATCAGGCCACCCTCACGGCTGATGCCCTGGCCGTAGAGGATGTCGAACTCGGCCTGCTTGAAGGGCGGCGCGACCTTGTTCTTGACGACCTTGCAGCGGGTGCGGTTGCCCACCGCCTCCGTGCCGTCCTTCAGGGTCTCGATGCGGCGGATGTCGATGCGCACCGAGGCGTAGAACTTCAGCGCCCGGCCACCGGTCGTGGTCTCCGGGGAGCCGAACATCACACCGATCTTCTCGCGGAGCTGGTTGATGAAGATCGCGGTGGTCTTGGACTGGTTGAGCGCGCTGGTGATCTTCCGCAGCGCCTGGCTCATCAGACGGGCCTGCAGACCGACGTGGCTGTCACCCATCTCGCCCTCGATCTCCGCACGCGGGACCAGCGCCGCCACGGAGTCGATGACGATGAGGTCCAGGGCGCCGGAGCGGACCAGCATGTCCACGATCTCCAGAGCCTGCTCGCCGTTGTCGGGCTGGGAGAGGATCAGGTTGTCGATGTCGACGCCGAGCTTCTTCGCGTACTCGGGGTCGAGGGCGTGCTCCGCGTCCACGAACGCGACCTGGCCACCGGCCTTCTGCGCGTTGGCCACGGCGTGCAGGGTCAGCGTGGTCTTACCGGACGACTCCGGTCCGTAGATCTCCACCACACGGCCGCGGGGCAGGCCACCGACGCCAAGAGCGACGTCGAGCGCGGTCGAACCGGTCGGGATGACCTCGATGGGCTCCATCGACCGCTCGCCCATGCGCATGACAGCGCCCTTGCCGAATTGTCGTTCAATCTGTGCGAGCGCGGCGTCGAGCGCCTTCTCGCGGTCGGTTCCTGCCATGGGTTCCACCCGGTTTGCTTGAGTCGATCGCTTCACGTCAAAGACGCTAACGCCTGCCACTGACAATGCGCCCCGACGCAGGCCTGGCCTGTGGATAACCCGGGAACACACCCCATCCAAAGCGGACAAAATCCCCGTCCGGAGCCTCGCCTGAACTTCCATAAGAATGGATGTTCGATTTTAGTGTCAAGCGCACCACGCGGGGCCGCGGAGGGCCGCCGGCGGTGCGTACCGCTACGAGGACTCCTGCGAATCGGGCCGCCGCTCCCACAGCAGCCGCATGCGCGCGAACGCGCCGGGACGGCCCGGATCCCGCCGGCGGTGTCCGTGCACTCGCGGATCGTCCGTGACGGTGTACCGCTTCACGTACGCCCCCAGGAAGGCCTGCAGCGTGGCGACCGCGGGGATGGCGATCAGCGCGCCGACCGCGCCGAGCAGCGCGGTGCCCGCGATCACCGAGCCGAAGGCGACGGCCGGATGGATGTCCACGGTCTTGGAGGTCAGCTTGGGCTGCAGCATGTAGTTCTCGAACTGCTGGTAGACCACGACGAAGACCAGCACCCACACCGCGTACCAGGGGTTCACGGTGAAAGCGATCAGCATCGGCAGCGCGCCCGCGAGATAGGTGCCGATGGTCGGGATGAACTGCGAGACCAGCCCCACCCAGACGCCGAGCACGGGCGCGTACGGCACGCCCAGCGCCTCGAGCAGGATGTAGTGCGCGATCCCGGAGATCAGCGCCATGAGGCCGCGCGAGTAGAGATAGCCGCCCGTCTTGTCCACGGCGATCTCCCAGGCGCGCAGCACCTCGGCCTGGCGCGCGGGCGGCAGGACGGAGCAGAGGGCCCGGCGCAGCCGGGGGCCGTCGGCGGCGAAGTAGAACGAGAACAGCCCGACCGTCAGCAGCTGGAAGAGGCCGCCGAGCACCTGGGCGGACACGTCGAGCACGCCGGCCGCGCTGTTCTGGGCGTACTTGCGCAGCCAGTCGGAGTGCAGCAGACCCTCCTGGACGTCCACGCGTCTGAGCTCCATGTGGAACGTCTCGTTGATCCAGTTGATCACCGAGTCCAGATAGCCGGGGAAGCCCTCGACCATCTTGATGATCTGTCCCGCCAGCATCGACCCGAGCAGCGTGACGAAGCCCGCCGCGACGATCGTCAGGCCGAGGAAGACCAGGAAGGTCGCGAGGCCCCGGCGCATGCCGTGGGCGGCCATCCAGCTCACCGCGGGCTCTATGGCGAGCGCGAGGAAGAACGCGATCAGGATGTTGATCAGCAGTCCGGTCAGCTGGTGGAAGGCCCAGCTGCCCAGCTGGAACGAGGCGATGAGCGCGAGTGCGAGCACCATGGCGCGCGGGAGCCAGCGCGGCATGCGGCGACCGGGCCGCTCGGCGGCGCCGTCGTCGTCGGCCGGGCGCCGGGCGGGCGGCGGCGTAGCGGTCGGGGAGGCTGCGTGCCGGACGGCCGGCTCATTGTCGTCAGTGGGTGCCACGCACCCAGTCTCGCCCACGCCGCCGACAGCCAGGACCGTCCGGAGTCCTGGTGTCGTCTCAGTGCCTCTCCCCGGGCACGTTCATGACCGAGCAGACCACGCGCCACACGTCCTTGGCGTCCCAGCCTGCGTCCAGTGCCTCGTGCACCGTGCGCCCGCCCAGCTCCGTCATCACGTGGTCGCGCGCGAAGGTGTCGGCGTACCCCGGACCGAAGTGTTCCGCCATCCGCTGCCAGAAGACCGTCAACCGCATGACTCCAGTATCCCGCCCCTGGGGGTGGGGCCCGCCGGGAGGCGCCTGCCGAGACCGCTTTCCGTCCTACGGTCTGTCGCATGGCCGAATCAGGAGCTTCCCCACTCCCCCCAAAGCCCCCGGCGCGCTCCCCGCTCTTCCGCGCCGAACAGTTCGTCTGGCTCACCGCGCGCGTGCTGGAGCAGCGGCTCTTCGCCTACCACTTCCTGAACGGCGCCGCCGAGCCGGTGGAGGCCGCGCTGAACGCCTACCGCAACGAGGACGGCGGCTACGGTCACGCGCTGGAACCGGATCTGCGCGGACCCGTGAGCCAGCCCCTGCACACCGCTCGCGCGCTGGGCGTCCTGGACGCCATCGGGCGCTGCGGGGGGCAGCGGGTGGAGCGGGTGTGCCGTCATCTGACCGCCGTCTCGACCGCGGACGGCGCGCTGCCGGCGGTCGATCCCGGCCAGCGCGGCTACCCGGTGGCACCGTTCGTCCCGGTCGTGGACGACCCGCCCGGCGAGCTGCTCGCCACCGGCCCCGTGGTGGGGCTGCTGCACGGCAACGAGGTGTGGCACGCCTGGCTGTTCCGGGCCACCGACTTCTGCTGGCAGGCGGTGGAGTCCCTGCGGACGTCCCACCCCTACGAGGTGCACGCCGCGGTGGCCTTCCTGGACTCCGTGCCGGACCGTCCACGCGCGGAGGCGGCGGCCGACCGGCTCGGCCGCCTGGTGCGCGAACAGCGGCTGGCGGCACTGGACCCGGACCGGCTCGACGCGTACCCGGTCGCGCCCGGGTACGCCCCCGGCGAGCACCACTTCCCGCACGACTTCGCGAGGAGCCCGCGGTCACTCGCGCGCGCGTGGTTCACGGACGAGGAGATGACGCGCTCCCTGGACCACCTCGCCGGATCGCAGCAGGAGGACGGCGGCTGGCCCGTCCGCTGGCGCCAGTGGGCACCGGCCCCGACGCTCGAGGCGCGGCCCATGGTGACGATCGAGGCGCTGCGCACCCTCAGGGCGTACGGCCGCTTCGTGGGCTGAGCCGCGCTCAGCCGCCGATCGCCCGCACCCCCGCGGTCACCACCACCGCGGCGGCGACGACCAGCAGGAAGGGTGCGCGCAGCACCAGCGCCACGGCGGCCGCGCCGAGCCCCGCCGCCCTGGCGTCCAGCACCAGGGCGTGCCCGTCGGCGAACGTCTGCTGGGCCGTGAGCGCGGCCAGCAGGGCGACGGGCAGCAGGGCGGCGAGCTGCCGGACGAGCGGCCGCTCCATGGCGCCGGCCGGCACGAGCAGTCCGGCGAGCTTGACGGCGTAGCAACCGAGGACGGTCAGGCCGATCGCTATCCAGGTGTTCACCGGCCCTCCTCCGTTCCGTCCGGTGCGGTCCTCCGGGTGCGTCCGATGCGCCGGCCCTCGACGAAGAGCGCCACCGGCGCCGCCAGCGCGGCCACCAGGACCGGTACGCCGGCCGGGAGGACGGGCAGCAGGCCGAGGCCCAGGACGACCGCCAGCCCCGCCACCGCACGCTCGGTGCGCGTCTTCAGCATGGGGGCGAGCAGGGCCAGGAAGACGGCGGGTCCGGCCGCGTCCAGCCCCCAGGCGTCGGTGTCCCCGATGGCCTTCGCACCCAGCGCGCCGAGCAGCGTGGTGAGGTTCCACAGCAGGTACAGGCTGAGCCCGGTCACGGTGAAACCGATCCGCGCGGCACGCCGGGTCGGCTGGGCCAGGGTCACGGCCGTGGTCTCGTCGATCACCCACTGGGCCGCGAACGGCCGCAGCGCGCGCGGGAGGGCGAGCAACTGCGACAGCCGCAGCCCGTAGAAGGCGTTGCGCACGCCGAGGAAGAAGGCGCCCGCGGCGGCCGTGAACGGGCTGCCGCCCGCGGCGAGCGCGCCCACCAGGGCGAACTGAGAGGCGCCGGTGAAGACCAGGAGGCTGAGCGCGCAGGTCTGGAGGAGTCCGAGTCCGCTGCCGGCCGAGGTGACCCCGAAGGCGAAGCCGGAAAGCCCCACCGCGACGCCGACGCCGAGGGCGTCCCGTACGACGGCGGAATCGGGCTTGGCGGTGTCTTCGGCGGACGTGTCCGCGAGTGCTGTCTGTTGTGCCACGCCCTGGACGGTACGTCCGGGCCTCAGTCCGGGTCTTGTACGTTCTTGCGCTCGCGCTGGTAGGCGCCCGGGGGCACGCCGACGATCCGGGCGAAGTGCCGGTTGAGGTGGGGCTGGTCGGTGAAGCCGACGGCGACGGCCGCCTCGGCGGGCGCGGTTCCCGCGTCGAGCAGCCGCCGCGCGCGGCGCACGCGCGCGTCGGTCAGCCAGGTGTGCGGCGGCATCCCGTAGGTGTCGCGGAACGCCCGCAGCAGGGCGAACGGGCTGGTCCCGAGGTCGGCGGCCAGGCGTTCCAGGGTCGGCGGCGCGGTCATCTCCTCCTCCAGTACGCCACGCGCGCGTGCCGCGATCAGAGCGCCGGCCGTCCGGCGCGGCCGCTGCGGCAGCGAGCCGCCGTTGAGCCGCAGCAGCCTGGTCACGGCCACCCGCAGCAGGGTGTCGGCGGCCAGCGCGTTGCCCTCCTCGGCGGCGCGCAGCACCTGGTGGACCAGGCGGACGGTGTACGGATCGTCGAGGACCGGGCTGACGAAGCCTGGGGTACCGCGGATCGTGGTGGTCTCGGCCGCTATCCCGGCCACCACCTCGGGCGACGGATACACCGCGCCGTAGCGCCAGCCCTCGGGGACCCCGGCCCGGCCCGTGTGCGGGGTGTCCGGGTTGACCAGCGCGAGGGCGCCCGCGCCCGCCGACACGTCGGAGCCCCGGTGGTGGAAGACCTCCACGCCGTCGGCGATGGCCGCGATCACGAAGTTCTCGTGGGTGTGCCGGACGAAGGTCTTGCGGATGTACCGGGCACGCAGCAGGTCGACACCGGGCAGCCGCTCGTACCGCCAGTGCCGTGCCCGCTCCGCCGAACCCGCCATACCTCCATTCTCCGCCAGCCCGGCGGGCCCCTGGCCGCGGGCGGCTCACGCCCGGGCCTGCCCCTTTCGCCCAGGTCAGCCCGATTGTCAGTGGCCGGGTGCAGGATGGAGGGCATGGTCAGCTCCGCACACCGAGCCCTCGACGGCTTCTCGCCCGCGACCCGCGGCTGGTTCACGGGGGCGTTCTCCGCGCCCACCGCGGCCCAGGCGGGCGCCTGGCGGGCCATCGGCGCGGGCTCGGACGTGCTGGTGGTGGCCCCCACCGGCTCGGGCAAGACGCTGGCCGCGTTCCTCGCCGCGCTGGACCAGCTCGCCTCGGCGCCTCCTCCGGCCGACCCGAAGAAGCGCTGCCGGGTGCTGTACGTGTCCCCGCTCAAGGCCCTCGCGGTCGATGTCGAGCGGAACCTGCGCAGCCCGCTGACCGGTATCCGCCAGGAGTCCGTGCGCCTCGGCCTGCCCGAGCCCGAGGTGAAGGTCGGCATCCGTTCCGGCGACACCCCGCCCGCCGAGCGCCGCGCGCTGTCCACGCGCCCGCCGGACATCCTGATCACGACCCCCGAGTCACTGTTCCTGATGCTGACCTCGGCCACGCGCGACGCGCTGACGGGCATCGAGACGGTGATCCTGGACGAGGTGCACGCGGTGGCGGGCACCAAGCGCGGCGCGCACCTCGCGCTGTCCCTGGAGCGGCTGGACGAACTGCTGCCGAGGCCCGCCCGCCGCATCGGGCTGTCGGCGACGGTGCGTCCGGTGGACGAGGTGGCCCGCTATCTCTCGCCCCGCCGCAAGGTGGAGATCGTCCAGCCGGAGTCCGGCAAGGAGTTCGACCTGTCCGTGGTCGTCCCGGTGGAGGACATGGGCGAGCTGGGCGGCTCCCCGGCGGCCGACAGCGGCGGCGACGGTGCCGAACGGCCCTCGATCTGGCCGCACGTCGAGGAGCGGATCACCGACCTGGTGCAGGCCCACCGGTCCACGATCGTGTTCGCGAACTCGCGGCGCCTGGCCGAGCGGCTGTGCAACCGGCTCAACGAGATCGCCTACGAGCGGGCGACCGGCGAGCCCCTGGACGAGCACCACTCACCGGCCGAGCTGATGGGCGGCTCGGGGGCGGCCCACGGCGCGCCCCCGGTGATCGCCCGCGCGCACCACGGCTCGGTCTCCAAGGAGCAGCGCGCCCTCGTCGAGGAGGACCTGAAGGCGGGCCGGCTGCCCGCCGTGGTCGCCACCTCCAGTCTGGAGCTGGGTATCGACATGGGCGCGGTGGACCTCGTCGTCCAGGTGGAGTCCCCGCCCTCGGTGGCCTCCGGGCTCCAGCGCGTCGGCCGCGCCGGCCACCAGGTGGGTGCCGTATCCACCGGCGTGGTCTTCCCCAAGTACCGGGGCGACCTGGTCCAGTCCGCCGTGGTCACCGAGCGGATGCGCTCCGGCGCCATCGAGTCCCTGCGGGTGCCCGCCAACCCGCTGGACGTGCTCGCCCAGCAGCTCGTCGCCATGACGGCGCTGGACACCTGGCAGTTCGACGACCTGCTGACCGTGATCCGCCGCGCGGCTCCCTTCGCCTCGCTCCCCGAGTCGGCGTTCACCGCGACGCTGGACATGCTGGCGGGCCGCTATCCGTCCGACGCGTTCGCGGAGCTGCGCCCGCGCGTGGTGTGGGACCGCGTGGCCGGCACGATCACCGGCCGGCCGGGCGCCCAGCGTCTCGCGGTCACCTCCGGCGGCACGATCCCCGACCGGGGCCTCTTCGGGGTCTTCCTCGCCGGTTCCGACCCCAAGAAGGGCGGCGGCCGGGTCGGCGAGCTCGACGAGGAGATGGTCTACGAGTCCCGGGTGGGGGACGTCTTCACGTTGGGCACCAGTTCGTGGCGCATCGAGGACATCACACGCGACCGTGTCCTGGTCTCCCCCGCGCCGGGTGTGCCGGGCAGGCTGCCCTTCTGGAAGGGCGACCAGCTGGGCCGTCCGCTCGAACTGGGCCGTGCGGTCGGCGCGTTCCTGCGCGAGGTGGGCTCGCTGCCGAAGGACGACGCCCGGCAGCGCCTGCTCCGCGCGGGCCTGGACGCCTGGGCGGTGGACAACGTCCTGTCCTACCTGAGCGAACAGCGTGAGGCCTGCGGGCACGTCCCGGACGACCGCACGATCGTGGTCGAGCGCTTCCGTGACGAGCTGGGCGACTGGCGGGTCGTCGTCCACTCCCCCTTCGGCGCCCAGGTCCACGCCCCCTGGGCCCTCGCCCTGGGCGCCCGCCTGTCCGAGCGGTACGGCATGGACGCTCAGGTCATGCACGCCGACGACGGCATCGTGCTGCGCCTGCCGGACGCCGACCTGATGGGCCTGGACCTGCTCGACCAGGAACCGATGAGGGCCGGCGCCGAGTACGACAGCGAGCAGGCCCCGATCGGCGCCGGGGACGTCGCCTTCGACAAGGGCGAGGTCGGCCAGATCGTCACCGACCAGGTCGGCAGCTCCGCCCTGTTCGCCTCCCGGTTCCGCGAATGCGCCGCCCGCGCGCTGCTGCTGCCGCGCCGCAACCCGGGCAAGCGAACCCCGCTGTGGCAGCAGCGCCAGCGGGCCGCGCAGCTGCTCCAGGTGGCGAGCGAGTTCGGCTCGTTCCCGATCGTCCTGGAGGCGATCCGCGAATGCCTCCAGGACGTCTTCGACGTCCCCGGGCTCGTCGAGCTGATGGGCGACATCGAGTCCCGCAAGGTCCGCCTGGTCGAGGTCACCACCCCCGAGCCGTCCCCCTTCGCCCGCTCCCTCCTCTTCGGCTACGTCGCCCAGTTCCTCTACGAGGGCGACTCGCCGCTCGCCGAGCGCCGCGCGGCCGCGCTCTCCCTGGACTCCCGGCTGCTTGCCGAGCTGCTGGGGCAGGCGGAGCTGCGCGAACTGCTCGACGCCGACGTGCTGACCGAGCTGGAGCGCGAGCTGCAGTGGCTGACGGAGGACCGCCGGGTCAAGGACGTCGAGGGGGTCGCCGACCTCCTGCGTCTGCTCGGCCCGCTGACCGACGCCGAGCTGGCCGAGCGGGGCGCCGAGCCCCAGTGGGCGCGGGACCTGGCCGTCGTCCGCCGGGCCATCCGGGTGCGCATCGCCGGCACCGACCACTGGGCGGCCGTGGAGGACGCGGGCCGCCTGCGGGACGCTCTCGGCACAGCGCTGCCCGTGGGTGTCCCCGAGGCCTTCACCGAACCGGTCAAGGACCCGCTCGGCGACCTCCTCGCGCGGTACGCCCGCACCCACGGCCCCTTCACCTCGGCCACGGCGGCGGCCCGCTTCGGTCTGGGCGTGGCGGTCACCGAGGGTGCCCTGCAGCGACTGGCCGCGGCCGGCCGGGTCGTCCAGGGTGAGTTCCACCCGGCGGGCATCGGCCAGGAATGGTGCGACGCGGCCGTACTGCGACGGCTGCGCCGCCGTTCCCTGGCGGCCCTGCGCCATGAGCTCGAACCCGTGCCGCCCGCCGCGCTCGCCCAGTTCCTGCCCCAGTGGCAGCACATCGGCAAGGGGCACGAGCTGCGCGGCATCGACGGGCTGGTGCGTGCCATCGAGCAGTTGCAGGGCGCCTCCGTGCCCGCCTCCGCGCTGGAGAAGCTGGTCCTGCCCTCACGCGTAGCCGGCTACACGCCCTCGATGCTCGACGAACTCACCGCGGCCGGCGAGGTCGTGTGGGCCGGGGCGGGCGCCCTGCCGGGCAAGGACGGCTGGGTCTCCCTGTACATGGCGGACGCGGCTCCGGTGCTGCTGCCCCAGCCGCATCCGCTGGAGCTGACGGCGCTTCACCAGTCCGTGCTGGACACCCTTTCCGGCGGCTACGGCCTGTTCTTCCGCCAGATCGCCGACCAGGTGCGCGCCACCACGCACCCCGAGGCCGGCGATCCCCAACTGGCCGACGCCCTGTGGGATCTGGCCTGGTCGGGACGGCTCACCAACGACACCCTCACCCCGATGCGCGCCCTGCTCGGCTCCGGCCGGACCGCGGGCTCCACGGCCCACCGCGCCAAGCGCACCGTCCCGCGCGGCCGTTACGGCTCCCTGACCGCCGCGGCCCGCGCCAGCTCGCGCACCGGACCGCCGACGGTGGCCGGCCGCTGGTCCCTCCTCCCCGCGTCGGAGCCGGACGCCACGGTGCGCGCGCACGCGCTGGCCCGCACCCTGCTCGACCGGCACGGTGTGGTCACCCGGGGAGCGGTGGCCGCCGAAGGCGTCGAGGGCGGCTTCTCCGCGGTGTACCGCGTGCTGTCCGCCTTCGAGGACAGCGGACAGGCCAGGCGGGGTTACGTGGTCGAGGGGCTGGGCGCCGCGCAGTTCGCGATGGACGGTGCGGTCGACCGCCTCCGCGCGGTCTCCAACGCCCGCGAACGCGGCCAGGGTCTGCCCAACGGCTTCGGCGGCGACCACGGCACCGCTGACTTCTCCACCGACGGCCACGCGGTCCCGGACCGGAACACCGCCGGTCACACCACTCCCGGCGGTTTCGAGCAGGCCGACGGCGGACTGGCCCATCCCGGCCTCGACGGCGACTTCACCTGGCCGCCGGACGAATCGGCACGGCCGGGAGACGGCGAGTTCTCCTGGCCACCCGGGAACAACAGCCCCGCCCCGGACGAGTACGTCTCCCCACGCGACCGCACCCCGGCGGCCCCCTTCGCCGCTCCCGGCTACGGCGGCCCCAGAGGCGGCGGTTCAAGTTACGGCCCGTACGGGAACCGCGATTTCGGTGACCGCCGCGGCCGGACCTCCTCCCCCGACCCGCGTGCCGCGGTCCTCGCCGCGGCCGATCCCGCCAGCGCCTACGGCGCGGCCCTCCCCTGGCCCGAACCGCCGGCCGGAGCGGGGCACAAGCCGGGCCGTAAGGCCGGCTCGCTCGTGGTGCTGGTGGAGGGCGAGCTGACGCTGTACATGGAGCGCGGCGGCAAGACCCTGCTGGCCTGGCCCGCCGACCCGGACGCGGCCGCCGGCGACGATCCACGCCTGCGCACGGCCGCCCAGGCCCTGGCCTCGGCCGCCCGCGCGGGCTCCCTGGGCACGGTCACTGTCGAGCGGATCAACGGCGCCCAGGCCCTGACCTCTCCCCTGGGATCCCTGCTGGAAGGAGCCGGCTTCATCGCGACCCCGCGCGGCCTGCGCCTGCGCGCCTGAGACACGGCGGCCACCGCGCCCCGCGCCCACCTCCGTACATCACCCGTCCGTGGCACCCTTGACGCATGCCCGAAGGTGACACGGTCTGGCAGGCCGCGAAACGGCTGCACGAGGCCCTCGCGGGCAAGATGCTGATCCGCAGTGACTTCCGGGTACCGCAGTACGCGACGGTCGATCTCACCGGCCGCGCGGTGCTGAGCACGATCGCGCGCGGCAAGCATCTGCTCACCCGCTTCGAGGGCGGCCTGACCCTGCACACGCATCTGCGCATGGAGGGCGCCTGGAAGGTGTACGGCACCGATGACCGCTGGCGCGGCGGCCCGGCCCACCAGATCCGGGTGATCCTCGGCACCACCGACCGCACGGCCGTCGGCTACCGCCTCCCGCTGCTGGAGTTCCTGCGCACCGGCGAGGAGGAACAGGCCGTCGGCCACCTCGGCCCCGATCTGCTCGGCCCGGACTGGAACCCCGAGCTCGCCCTCACCAACCTGCTCGCCGACCCCGGCCGTCCGCTCGGCGAGGCCCTGCTCGACCAGCGAAACCTGGCCGGCATCGGCAACGTCTACAAGTGCGAGCTCTGCTTCCTGCTCGGCGCGACCCCCTGGTTGCCCGTCGGCGCCCTGCCGGCGGACCGCGCCGCCCGGCTGGTCGGGCTTGCCAAGAAGCTGCTGGAGAGCAATCGCGACCGCCCGGTCCGGCAGACCACGGGCCTGCACCGGCAGGACCTCTTCGTGTACGGCCGCGCTCCACGTCCGTGCCTGCGCTGCCGCACTTCGATCCGGGTCGCCGACCAGGGCGACGGCTACCAGGAACGCCCCACCTACTGGTGCCCGAACTGCCAGACGGGCCCGGCGCCCGCGCGGGGCACGGCCCAGGCTTGGCGTGAGCGCCACCCCCGCAGGTCGTGGTCCAGATGATCGACGCTCCGTCAAAAACGCCCGTCACCGCGGTTCAGCCGGTGCGGTGTCCGATTCGCGGCCGTCGCGCCGGACCGGGTCCGCATCCCCCGAACTGGGGCCCGGCACCGCCGTGATGGCCACCCCCGCCCGCCAGGCGGCCGTCCACCGTCCCGCCGCCACGGCACCCGTCGCCCGTGGCTTGGGAACGCAGTGCACCGGCAGAACGCTGAGCCCCCAGCCACCGATGGCGACGGCTCCCTCGATGACGCCCGCACCCTGCCCGAGGGCGATCCGGAGCACGGCCCACCACCACACGGCGCCCAGCCCGAGAGCGGCTCCCCAGCGCAGCATCCGTATCACCATGGCCGCCACCTCCAGCCGGACGCCGGAACACCGCCCGACCCGCACGGGGGGCGCACCGAGGGCTCACTGACGCAAGGACACCGGGCACGCGATCCGGCGCGGAGTGGCCGGCCCGGGGCGGCGGCTCCTCACGCGTTCTCCGCCTGGAACATCCAGTGGTGCTTCTCCAGGTCGGCGGTGATCCCGATGAAGATGTCCTGGGAGACCGGATCGGGCTCGCCGGTGGCCGCCACCCGCTCCCGCATCCGCGTGATCACCGCGCCCAGCGCGTCGACCATCGCCCGGACCGCGTCGGCGTCCTTGATCCAGCCGGCCGGAGTGTTTCCGATGCCGCTGGTGGCGGCGACCGTGGACGCGCGGCCGTCCGGGGGGACGCCGAGGGCCGAGGCCCGCTCGGCCACCGTGTCGGAGTGGGTGCGCGCGGAGGCGACGACCTCGTCGAGCTGGAGGTGGATGGACCGGAAGCGGGGTCCGACGACGTTCCAGTGGATCTGCTTGGCGACCAGTGAGAGGTCGACCAGGTCCACCAGGGCGCCCTGCAAGGCCTCGGAGACGGTCTTCATTGCCTCATCGGGCAGCGGGCTCTTCACGACGTACATCCGCTTCCTCCGGTGGGTTCGGCGCCGGTCAGGTCACCTCCACGATGACCGCCGCGCCGGGTACCGGCAAATGGGCGCAGCCCCGGGCGTGAGCACGCGGACGTGACAGAAGCCCCGGCGGGGCCTCCCAGGATCCGCCTGGGAGGCCCCACCAGGGCTTCACACGTATCGGGTGGTCAGACCGTGCTCGCGGACGTCACGCGGCGACCACGTCCACCGCTTCGGCGGGGGCCTTGATGGTCACCCGTTCCGGCGGCACACCGGTCACCGACACGGAACCCAGCATCGGACGGACCGGCGTGGGCACGGGCTCGGTGGCCGTGGCGGACTGGGCCAGCTCGGCGAGCGCCAGCTCGTCGCTCACTTCCCGCATGAGTTCCGACATCCGTACGTCCAGCGCGTCGCAGATGGCGGAGAGCAGCTCGGAGGAAGCCTCCTTCTGCCCCCGCTCCACCTCGGAGAGATAGCCGAGTGAGACTCGGGCGGACGAGGAGACTTCGCGCAGAGTACGGCCCTGGCGTTGGCGCTGCCGACGCAGCACGTCACCCAGCAGGCGACGGAGCAGAATCATCGGTGGCTCCCTCCTCGGACCGCGTAGCCGCATCCTTCTCGCCCCACCGTACCGCCTTGCGCCGCGGCCGTGCGGGGAGCGATGTCGTGTTCACTCAGGGCTGCAAACATCAAAACCCCCCGTTCCGTTCCGTATCCTGTGCCCGCTCATTCCCGGTCTGTTCGCCCGCAAGCTCCTTCAGAAGCAGTGCGAGTACGCTCCGTACACTCTCCATACGAATTTCCGCACGGTCGCCGTTCAACCGCAGCGCCTCCACTTTTCCGCCACCGGCAGAAGCCGGGCGGGTGGTGAGCGGCCCGTCGACGGCGACGAAGACCGTCCCGACGGGCCGGTCGTCCTGCGGGTCGGGCCCGGCCACTCCGGTCGTCGCGAGGCCCCAGTCGGCACCCAGGGCTTTGCGTACCCCGGCCGCCATCTCTGCCGCCACCTGCGGATCCACCGCGCCGCGCTCCGCCAGCAGGGTGGCGTCGACCCCCAGCAGTTCACGCTTCAGCTCGGTGGCGTAGGCGGTGACCGAGCCGCGGAAGACCTTGGACGCCCCGGGGACGGCCGTGATCTCCGCCGCCACCAGTCCACCGGTCAGCGACTCCGCGACGGCGAGACTCTCGCCCCTCACGGTCAGTAGTCGCACCAGTTCGGTGGCCGGGGAACTCACGCGTCCTTCTCCTCCAACACCGCCGCGCGCTCGGCGATTCCCCGCCGGCGCAGCACAATGGCCTGTCGTACGTAGTCGAGGCCGGTGACGACGGTGAGCACGACCGCCGCGGCCATCACCCAGAACCTCAGGGTGGCCAGCCACCCCGTCAGTGCCAGGACGTACATCCCGACGGCGACGCCCTGGATGAGCGTCTTGAGCTTGCCGCCCCGGCTCGCGGGGATCACGCCATAGCGAATGACGAGAAAACGCAGCAGCGTGATGCCGAGTTCCCGGCCCAGGATCACGATGGTGACCCACCACGGCAGATCGCCCAGGGCCGACAGACAGATGAGCGCCGCACCCATGATCGCCTTGTCGGCGATGGGGTCGGCGATCTTTCCGAAGTCGGTAACCAGGTTGTAGGTGCGTGCCAGGTGCCCGTCGAACAGGTCGGTGATCATGGCGACGGCGAAGGCCGCCCAGGCGAGCGAGCGCCAGGCCGGGTCGTAGCCGCCGTCCGCCAGCATCAGCGCCACGAAGCCGGGCACGAGGAGCAGCCGGAGCATCGTCAGCAGATTGGCGACGTTCCACACGCTGGCCTGGTTGACGGCCGCCGCCGTCAGTTTCCCGCCGCGCACGGGACGCGCTCCGCCCTCCGGGCCGGGGGCCGGAGCGGAAGAACGAGGGGCGGAGCCGGAGACCTCGCCGGCGCCGCCGTCTGCGGCGGCGGAACCCCGGGCGCCCTGCGCACCGGTGGAGCCGCCCGCGGCGGATGCCGGGACTCCGGTCATCTGCCCGCCTCCTCACTGCACGACGGCGAGCCCGCCAGCGGCTCGGCGACCAGGTCGACACCTTCCGTGCCGACCACCTTCGCCTCGACCATACGTCCCACACTCAGGCCCTCGCCGCTCGTGAGCAGCACCTGGCCGTCCGTCTCCGGGGCCTGGTGCGCGGCCCGGCCGTACACGCCGTCCTCCCCGTCGACGGACTCCACGAGGACGTGCACGGTCTCCCCGAGGCGCTCCTCGGCGCGCTGGGAGACGAGTTCCTCGGCGAGCCGGGAGACGCGGGCGAGGCGCTCGGCGACGACGTCCTCGTCGAGCTTGTTGTCGTACGTGGCCGCTTCCGTGCCCTCCTCGTCGGAGTAGCCGAAGACACCGATGGCGTCCAGCCGGGCGCCGTTCAGGAAGCGCTCCAGTTCGGCCAGGTCGGCCTCGCTCTCGCCGGGGAAGCCGACGATGAAGTTGGAGCGCACGCCGGCCTGCGGGGCCTTGCCGCGGATAGTGTCCAGCAGTTCCAGGAAGCGGTCGGTGTCGCCGAAGCGGCGCATGGCGCGCAGCACGCCGGGCGCGGAGTGCTGGAAGGACAGGTCGAAGTAGGGCACGACCTTCGGGGTGGAGGTCAGGACGTCGATCAGGCCCGGGCGCATCTCGGCCGGCTGCAGGTAGCTCACGCGCACCCGCTCGAGGCCGTCGACCTCCGCCAGCTCGGGCAGGAGGGACTCCAGCAGGCGGATGTCGCCCAGGTCCTTGCCGTAGGAGGTGTTGTTCTCGGAGACCAGCATGATCTCCTTCACCCCCTGCTCGGCCAGCCAGCGGGTCTCGTTCAGCACGTCGCTCGGGCGGCGGGAGATGAAGGAGCCGCGGAAGGAGGGGATGGCGCAGAAGGAGCAGCGCCGGTCGCAGCCGGAGGCGAGCTTGACCGAGGCGACCGGCGAGCCGTCGAGACGGCGGCGCAGGGGCGCGCGCGGGCCGGAGGCGGGCGCGACGCCCTCCGGGAGGTCGGTCGGGCCGTGGCCGGGCAGGGCCACGGCGGCGGCGGAATCCTGCCGCTCGGCGGGGCTGATCGGCAGCAGCTTGCGACGGTCGCGCGGGGTGTGCGCGGCGTGGATGCCGCCGGAGAGGATGGTCTGCAGGCGGTCGGAGATGTCGGCGTAGTCGTCGAAACCGAGCACGCCGTCGGCCTCGGGCAGCGCCGCGGCCAGTTCGTTGCCGTACCGCTCGGCCATGCAGCCCACCGCCACCACGGCCTGGGTTCTGCCATGGTCCTTGAGGTCGTTGGCCTCCAGAAGGGCGTCGACGGAGTCCTTCTTGGCGGCCTCGACGAAACCACAGGTGTTGACCACGGCGACATCGGCGTCCGCGGCGTCCTCGACGAGCTGCCAGCCGTCCGCCTCCAAACGGCCTGCGAGCTCCTCCGAGTCCACCTCGTTACGGGCGCAGCCAAGAGTGACGAGTGCGACGGTACGGCGTTCAGGCATGGGCTCAAGACTACTTTGTCTGGCTGACACCCCACGTCGACGGGGTTGGCCGATGTTGGCCAACCCCGTCACATCCGTGCCCCGTCTGCGCTTATCCGGCCTCGGGGTCGCCCTTCGTGTACGTGAGACGCTCCACGGCGCCCGGCCGGAAGTCGTCCTCGATCTTCTTGCCGTTGACGTACAGCTCGATGGCGCCGGCGTCACCCAGGATCAAATTGATCTTGGAGCTGTCCTGGAAGGTCTTGGACTCGCCCTTCTTCAGCAGCCCGTCGAAGAGCATCCGGCCGTTGTGGTCCTTGGCGGAGATCCAGCTGCGCCCGTTCGGCGCGCTGACCTGGACGGTGACCTTGTCCTGCGGCGCGGCCGCGATGGCGCTGTCGGACGGCTCGGACGACGGCGCGGCGGGCTTGTCCTTCTTGGCAGTGGGCGAGGACGACTTGCTGGGCTTGGGCGAGGCTCCCTCGGCGACCTGCGACTTGGCGTCGTTGCCGCTGTCGCCGCCCTTGAAGGCGGTGAACCCGACGAAACCGACGACGGCGACGATCGCGGCGACCATGGCCGCGGTCCAGTTGGGCCCCCGGCGCTCGGGGCGGATACGTTCCGCCTCGAACATCGGCGCGGCGGGGGTGGGCGCGGGCCGCCCGCCGTGCTCGGCGTCGTACTGCGTGATCAACGGGGCGGGGTCGAGTCGCACGGCCCTGGCCAGCGTGCGGATGTGCCCGCGCGCGTACACGTCACCGCCGCAGGGGGCGAAGTCGTCGGCCTCGATGGCGTGCACGATGGCGATACGGACGCGGGTGGCGCTGCTGACGTCGTCGACCGTGAGGCCGGCCGCGATGCGCGCCTGCCGCAGGGTACGGCCGACGGAGGGACGGGCTTCCTCGGACACGTCGTGGAACGGACGCTCGTCTTCAGGGGAGTTGCCGATGGACACGGGGGCGCCTTTCGAGCGTGTGAGCCACCTGTGCTGGAGGTTCAGTCTAGGCGGGTACGAAAGGGTGGGGCGACCGGGCGGGGGGTCTTTGTACGCCATCGGTATGGCCCGACAACCCGATGGTGGGACAGACACATACCCCAGGACGGGATCCGTACCGGTCCTTTCGCTCAACTTGACGTACAGCGAGGGGAAACGGTTGCTCGGCGCTCCCTAACGGGTGGATCACGACGCTGCCGCCACCCGGCGTAACCCCGACACGCCGGGCGGCCCGCTGCCCTACCCGTCTGACTCCCCACGGATCACCGCGAGTACGCCGTCCAGCTCGTCGGGTTTCACGAGAACGTCACGTGCCTTCGAACCCTCGCTCGGTCCCACGATGTTGCGGGACTCCATCAGATCCATGAGCCGTCCCGCCTTGGCGAAGCCGACCCGGAGCTTGCGCTGCAGCATGGACGTCGACCCGAACTGGGTGGAGACGACCAGCTCGGCGGCCTGGCACAGCAGGTCGAGGTCGTCGCCGATGTCCTCGTCGATCTCCTTCTTCTGCTTGGTGCCCACGGTGACGTCGTCGCGGAAGACGGGCGCCATCTGGTCCTTGCAGTGCTGCACGACGAGCGCGACCTCGGCCTCGGTCACGAACGCGCCCTGCATACGCGTGGGCTTGTTCGCGCCCATCGGCAGGAAGAGGCCGTCGCCCTTGCCGATCAGCTTCTCGGCGCCGGGCTGGTCGAGGATGACCCGGGAGTCGGCGAGCGAGGAGGTGGCGAACGCCAGCCGGGAGGGCACGTTCGCCTTGATCAGGCCGGTGACCACGTCGACCGAGGGGCGCTGGGTGGCGAGCACCAGGTGGATGCCGGCCGCGCGTGCGAGCTGCGTGATGCGCACGATGGCGTCCTCGACGTCCCGCGGGGCGACCATCATCAGGTCGGCCAGCTCGTCCACGATCACCAGCAGGTACGGGTACGGCTGGAGCTCGCGCTCGCTGCCCTCCGGCGGCTTGACCTTGCCCTCGCGGACGGCGCGGTTGAAGTCGTCGATGTGCCGGTAGCCGTAGGCGGCGAGGTCGTCGTAGCGCAGGTCCATCTCGCGGACCACCCACTGCAGGGCCTCGGCGGCCCGCTTGGGGTTGGTGATGATCGGCGTGATCAGGTGCGGGATGCCCTCGTAGGCGGTCAGTTCCACGCGCTTGGGGTCGACGAGGATCATCCGGACGTCCTCCGGGGTCGCCCGCATCATGATCGAGGTGATCAGGCAGTTGATGCAGGACGACTTGCCCGATCCGGTGGCGCCCGCGACCAGCATGTGCGGCATCTTCGCCAGCGAGTGCATCACGTACCCGCCCTCGACGTCCTTGCCGAAGGCGACCAGCATCGGGTCGTCGTCCTCGGCGGACTCCGCCAGGCGCAGCACGTCACCGAGGTTGACCATCTCCCGGTCGGTGTTCGGGATCTCGATGCCGACCGCCGACTTGCCGGGGATGGGGCTGATGATCCGCACGTCGGGGCTGGCGACGGCGTACGCGATGTTCTTCGTCAGCGCGGTGATCCGCTCGACCTTCACGGCGGGGCCGAGCTCGACCTCGTAGCGGGTGACCGTCGGACCGCGGGTGAAACCGGTGACGGCCGCGTCGACCTTGAACTCGGTGAAGACCTGGGTGAGCGAGGCGACGACCGCGTCGTTGGCCGCGCTCCGCGCCTTGCCGGGACCGCCCCGGGTGAGCAGGTCGAGCGACGGCAGCGCATAGGTGATATCACCGGACAGCTGGAGCTGCTCCGCGCGCGCGGGCAGGTCGCGGGGCTCGTCGGGGGCCTTCTTGGTCAGGTCGGGAACGCCGCCGGTGGACAGCCTCTCCTGCTTGGGGCGGGCGGCCGGGACCGGCGTCGGGACCGGCACCGGATCCGGCGGGGGCACCGGGGTGGGCACCGGGGTGGTGTCCTCGCGTTCGCCCACGCTCACGCCCTGGGTGAGGTCGGCGACGACCGGGGACGGCGGCATGCCGTGCATAACGGCACCGTCGAGCGCGGCCGCTGCGGCCGACGCGACGTCCACCGCGTCCATCCGGCGCCGCGGATCGGGCTGCGGCACCGCGGAGCGCCTCGGGCGGCCGCGGCGCTGCGAGAGCGCGTCCTCCTCGGCTCCCTCGGGGTCGTACGCCTGCGGAGCGCCCCGGCGCCCGCGGGGGCGCGCGGACGGCGCCTCGCGCCACTGTTCGTCGTACCGCTCGTCGTCCCCGGTGGCCTCGAACTCCTGCGGGTCGGACAGCAGGCCGAGGCGCACCCCGAGCCCGCGCAGGCGCTGCGGGATGGCGTTGACCGGGGTGGCCGTCACCACGAGCAGCCCGAAGACGGTCAGCAGCACCAGCAGCGGTACGGCGAGCACCTCGGTCATGGTGTACGTCAACGGGGTCGCCGCCGCCCAGCCGATGAGGCCGCCGGCGTCCCTTATGGCCTGCATGCCGGAGCTGCGGGCGGGCGCGCCGCAGGCGATGTGCACCTGCCCGAGAACGCCGATGACCAGAGCGGACAGACCGATCACGATCCGGCCGTTGGCCTCCGGCTGCTCCGGGTGCCGCATGAAGCGGACGGCGATCACCGCGAGCAGTATCGGCACCAGCAGATCGAGCCGTCCGAAGGCGCCGGTGACCAGGATCTCCACCAGGTCGCCGACGGGACCGCGCAGATCGGCCCAGGTGCCGGCGGCGACGATCAGCGCGAGACCGAAGAGCAGCAGTGCGACGCCGTCCTTGCGGTGGGCCGGGTCGAGGTTCTTCGCGCCCTGCCCTATGCCGCGGAAGACGGCGCCGACGGCGTGCGCGAGCCCGAGCCAGAGGGCGCGCACGAGCCGGTACACGCCCCCCGTGGGGCTCGGAGCCGGCCTGGGCGGCGCGGCCTTCTTCGCCGGGGCCCTCCTGGCGGGCGCCTTCTTGGCCGGGGCCTTCTTGGCGGCGGCCTTCCTCGCCGCAGCCTTAGCGGGAGCGGCCGCCTTCTTGGCGGGCGGCTTCTTGGCTGCGGAGGGACGTGAGGCCATGGGTGTGAGATTACCGGGGGAGACGACAGCGGACACGTGTGCCCACTGCTTCACCCGTTCGTGTCGCCCCGGCCGAGGCGCGGAACTGACGCACGCTCATGGGCAACTGCCTTCCCGGCGGACGTCAGTTCTGCGTCGGCACCGACTGGCTGCCGGTGCCCGCGCCCGGCTCCAGGGCGTCCAGCGCCCGCCGCAGTCCCGTCAGTTTCCGCTCCAGATGGGCGGCCGTGGCCACCGCGGCGGCATCCGCGGACTCGTCGTCCAGCTGCTTCGACAGCGCCTCGGCCTGCTCCTCGACGGCCGCCAGACGCGCGGACAGTTCGGCGAGCAGCCCCGCGGACTCCTTGCCGCCGACCGCGCTCTTGCCGCCACCCTCCAACTGCAGCCGCAGCAGCGCCGCCTGCTCCCGCAGCTGGCAGTTCTTCATGTACAGCTCGACGAACACGGAGACCTTCGCCCGCAGCACCCACGGGTCGAACGGCTTGGAGATGTAGTCCACCGCGCCGGCCGCGTAGCCCCGGAAGGTGTGGTGCGGGCCGTGGTTGATCGCGGTGAGGAAGATGATCGGGATGTCCCGGGTCCGCTCACGCCGCTTGATGTGCGCGGCGGTCTCGAATCCGTCCATGCCCGGCATCTGGACATCCAGCAGAATGACCGCGAAATCGTCCGTGAGCAGTGCCTTGAGCGCTTCCTCCCCGGACGATGCCCGCACCAGCGTCTGATCGAGCGCAGAGAGGATGGCCTCCAGCGCCAGCAGATTCTCCGGCCGGTCATCGACCAGGAGGATCTTGGCCTTCTGCACCATGGCCCGCCCTCCTCGCCCCGGCGGTACACCGGGCGCCGCCCCAGGGGACGACTCCGTTTCGCCGCCCGTCCTTGTGCCGGTCATCGTAGCCGCACCCTGCCCGTCGCCACACCCTGTCACCGCGATGTCACTGTGCACACAACGGTAACGCCCTGGGTGACCTGAAGGTTCCCGGAATCCGGGATTCCCACACGAGCCGGCACACGGCCCGGCACCCCGCACTCCGACAACTCCGCGTGCACACCCAAGGTTCCCGCCACGTTCACATCCGCTCCCGCCGGCCCGTCACCGCTCACCCATCCACTGCCGCATGACCGCCAGCAGATGGTCCGGATCGACCGGCTTCGTCACGTAGTCGTAGGCCCCCGACTCGATCGCCTTCTCCCGGTCGCCCTTCATCGCCTTCGCCGTCAGCGCGATGATCGGCAGTCCGGCGAACTGCGGCATCCTGCGGATCGCCGTGGTCGTCGCGTACCCGTCCATCTCCGGCATCATGATGTCCATCAGCACGACCGCCACGTCGTCGTGCTGCTCCAGCACCTCGATGCCCTCACGGCCGTTCTCCGCGTACAGCACGGACAGCCCGTGCTGCTCCAGCACGCTGGTGAGCGCGAACACGTTGCGGATGTCGTCGTCGACGATCAGCACCTTCTCGCCGCCGAACCGTACCGCGCGCGCCGGCTGCGGCGGCGTGCTCTCCTGCTCGGCGACCGTGGTCCACTGCTCCGGCCGGTGCTCCGGCGGCGGAAGACTCCGGCGGCGGCGCCTGAAGAGCGCGGCGGCCCCGTTCTGCGTCTCCCGGTACGACTTCACCTCCGCCGGCGTCTCGATCTCCGCCGACAGATCCGCGTCCGGCCGGCCCTCGGAGGCGAGCAGCTCACCGGCCTCCAGCGCCTGTACGGACTGCTGGTAGCCCTGCGGCGGCAGCTCGCTCGGGTGCACCGGCAGGTACAGCGTGAAGGTCGAGCCGCGGCCCGGTTCGCTCTGTGCGTAGATCTCACCGCCGAGCAGCTGCGCGATCTCCCGCGAGATCGACAGACCGAGACCGGTGCCGCCGTACTTGCGGCTGGTCGTACCGTCCGCCTGCTTGAACGCCTCGAAGATCACACGCATCTTGCTGGCCGCGATGCCGATCCCCGTGTCGGTCACCGAGAACGCGATCAGGCCGGCGTCCGGATCGGTCAGCGAACCGGCCTCCAGCATCTGCTCCCGGATGATCTGGGGCACGTCGGTACCGGCGGGCCGGATCACCAGTTCCACCGAACCGGAGTCGGTGAACTTCACCGCGTTGGACAGCAGGTTGCGCAGCACCTGCAGCAGCCGCTGCTCGTCGGTGTGCAGGGTGGCCGGCAGCTCCGGGGAGACCCGCACGGACAGGTCCAGGCCCTTCTCCGCGGTCAGCGGCCGGAAGGTCGCCTCCACGTAGTCCACGAGCTGGACGAGCGCGATGCGCGTCGGGGAGACGTCCATCTTGCCCGCCTCGACCTTCGACAGGTCCAGGATGTCGTTGATCAGCTGCAGCAGATCGGAACCGGCGCCATGGATCGTCTCGGCGAACTCGACCTGCTTCGGTGAGAGGTTGCCCTCGGCGTTGTCGGCGAGCAACTTGGCCAGAATCAGCAGGGAGTTGAGCGGCGTACGCAGCTCGTGCGACATGTTGGCGAGGAACTCGCTCTTGTAGCGCATGGACACCGCGAGCTGCTCGGCACGCTCCTCCAGGACCTGCCGGGCCTCCTCGATCTCGGTGTTCTTCACCTCGATGTCCCGGTTCTGCCGGGCCAGCAGCTCGGCCTTCTCCTCCAGTTCGGCGTTGGACGCCTGCAGCGCCTTCTGCCGGTTCTCCAACTCGGCCGACCGCTCCCGCAGTTGCTCGGTCAGCTCCTGCGACTGCTTCAGCAGCAGCTCGGTCTTGGTGTTCACCGAGATGGTGTTGACGCTGGTCGCGATCATCTCGGCGATCTGGTTGAGGAAGTCCTTCTGGATCTGCGTGAACGGCGTGAACGACGCCAGCTCGATCACGCCGAGCACCTTGCCCTCGAAGAGCACCGGCAGCACGATCACCTGTGCCGGCGGGGCCTCGCCGAGCCCCGAGGAGATCTTCAGATAGCCGCTGGGCGCGTTCTCCACCAGGATCGTGCGCTTCTCCTGGGCGGCCGTTCCGATCAGCCCCTCACCCGGCCGGAACGACGCCGGCATGGAGCCCATCGAGTAGCCGTACGAGCCGAGCATCCGCAGCTCGTAGTGGTCCTCGGAGTCGGCGCCGAGGTCCTGGCCCTCCATGAGCGGCATCGTCAGGAAGAACGCGCCGTGCTGCGCGGAGACGACCGGCGTCAGCTCGCTCATGATCAGCGAGGCCACGTCCGCCAGGTCTCGGCGGCCCTGCATCAGCGCGGAGATACGGGCCAGATTGCCCTTCAGCCAGTCCTGCTCCTTGTTGGCGATCGTGGTGTCGCGCAGGTTGGCGATCATCTTGTTGATGTAGTCCTGCAGCTCCTGGATCTCGCCGGAGGCGTCGACGTCGATCTTCAGGTTCAGGTCACCGCGGGTCACCGCGGTCGCCACGCGCGCGATGGCACGCACCTGCCGGGTCAGGTTCCCGGCCATCTCGTTCACCGACTCCGTCAGGTCCCGCCACGTGCCGTCGACGTCACGCACGCGTGCCTGACCGCCGAGCTGCCCCTCGGTACCCACCTCCCGGGCGACCCGGGTGACCTCCTCGGCGAAGCTGGACAGCTGGTCGACCATCGTGTTGATCGTCGTCTTCAGCTCGAGGATCTCGCCCCGGGCGTCGATGTCGATCTTCTTGGTCAGGTCGCCCTTGGCGATGGCCGTGGTGACCATGGCGATGTTGCGCACCTGACCGGTCAGGTTGGACGCCATCTGGTTCACGGACTCGGTGAGGTCCTTCCAGGTGCCCGCCACACCAGGCACGTGCGCCTGGCCACCCAGGATGCCGTCCGTACCCACCTCACGGGCCACCTTGGTGACCTGGTCGGCGAACGAACTCAGCGTCCGCACCATGGTGTTGAAGGTGTCGGCGAGCTGCGCGACCTCACCGCTCGCCTCGATGGTCACCTGCCGCGTCAGGTCACCGTTGGCGACCGCGGCCGCCACCTGGGAGATGTTCCGCACCTGCATGGTCAGGTTGTTGGCCATCAGGTTGACGTTGTTGCTCAGATCCTTCCAGATGCCCGTGACACCCGGCACGTGCGCCTGACCGCCCAGGATGCCCTCGGTGCCGACCTCACGGGCCACCCGGGTCACCTGCTCGGCGAAGCTCGACAGCTGGTCCACCATCGTGTTGACCGTCGTGACCAGTTCGAGGATCTCGCCCTTGGCGTCAACGGTGATCTTCTTCGACAGATCGCCCTTGGCGACGGCGGTCGTGACCTCGGCGATGTTGCGCACCTGGATGGTCAGGTTGTTCGCCATGAAGTTCACGGACTGCGTGAGGTCCTTCCAGGTGCCCGAGACACCCTGGACCTCCGCCTGACCGCCCAGCATGCCCTCGGTGCCCACCTCACGGGCCACGCGCGTGACCTCCTGGGCGAACGACGACAGCTGGTCCACCATCGTGTTCAGCGTGTTCTTCAGCTCCAGGATCTCCCCGCGCGCGTCCACGGTGATCTTCTGCGAGAGGTCACCGCGGGCCACCGCCGTGGCCACCTGGGCGATGTTGCGCACCTGGGCGGTGAGGTTGCCTGCCATGCCGTTCACGGAATCCGTCAGGTCCCGCCACACACCGGCCACGCCCGGCACCTGCGCCTGACCGCCGAGGCGGCCCTCGGTGCCCACGTCCCGGGCGACCCGGGTCACCTGGTCGGCGAAGGCGGAGAGCTGGTCGACCATCGTGTTGATGGTGTTCTTCAGCTCGAGGATCTCCCCGCGCGCGTCGACGTCGATCTTCTGCGAGAGGTCACCGCGCGCCACGGCCGTCGTGACCTGCGCGATGTTGCGCACCTGACCGGTCAGGTTGGACGCCATCGAGTTGACGGAGTCGGTGAGCTCCTTCCAGGTGCCCGACACCCCGTCCACCCGGGCCTGCCCGCCGAGCCGGCCCTCGGTACCCACGTCCCGGGCCATCCGCGTCACCTGGTCGGCGAAGCTCGACAGCTGGTCCACCATGGTGTTCACGGTGTTCTTCAGCTGGAGCATCTCACCGGAGACGTCCACGGTGACCTTCTGGGAGAGGTCGCCGTTGGCCACCGCCGTGGTCACCTGGGCGATGTTGCGCACCTGACCGGTCAGGTTCCGGAACGCCGTGTTGACGGAGTCCGTCAGGTCCTTCCAGGTACCGGCCGCGCCCGGCACCTGCGCCTGACCGCCCAGCTCACCCTCGACACCGACCTCCCGCGCGACCCGCGTCACCTCGGCACCGAACGCCGAGAGCTGGTCCACCATCGTGTTGACGGTGTTCTTCAGCTCCAGCATCTCGCCGGCCACGTCCACCGTGACCTTCTGCGACAGGTCACCGCTGGCCACGGCGGTCGTCACCGCGGCGATGTCGCGCACCTGCGTCGTCAGGTTCCGGAACACCGTGTTGACGGAGTCCGTCAGGTCCTTCCAGGTGCCGGCGACACCCGGCACCGTCGCCTGACCGCCCAGCCGGCCCTCGGCTCCGACCTCGTTGGCCACGCGCGTGACCTCGTCCGCGAAGATCCGCAGCGTCTCGGTCATCTGGTTGATCGTCTCGGCGAGCTGCGCGACCTCGCCCCGCGCCGGCACCGTCACCTTCTGCGACAGATCACCGTTGGCCACCGCCGTGGTCACCTGGGCGATCCCGCGCACCTGGGCCGTCAGATTGCCGGCCATCAGGTTCACCGAATCGGTGAGTTCCTTCCACGTACCGTCCACACCCGGCACGTGCGCCTGGCCGCCGAGGATGCCGTCGGTGCCGACCTCCCGCGCGACCCGCGTCACCTCCGAGGAGAACGCGGAGAGCTGGTCGACCATCGTGTTGACGGTGTTCTTCAGCTCCAGCATCTCGCCGGCCACGTGGACGGTGACCTTCCGCGACAGATCGCCCTTGGCGACCGCGGTGGTCACCAGGGCGATGTCCCGCACCTGGGCCGTCAGCCGGGACGCCATCGTGTTGACGGAGTCCGTGAGGTCCTTCCAGGAACCGGAGAGCCCGCGCACCCGGGCCTGACCGCCGAGCTTGCCCTCGGTGCCCACCTCGCTGGCCACGCGGGTTACCTCGTCGGTGAACGTCGAGAGCTGGTCGACCAGGTTGTTGACCGTACGGCCGACCTTCAGGAACTCGCCGCGCAGCGGATGCCCGGTGCCGTCCGGCGCCTGGGTACGCAGATCCATCCGCGGTGACAGATCACCCTCCGCGACCCCCGTCAGGACCCGGCTGACCTCCGAGACGGGCCACACCAGGTCGTCGACCAGCGCGTTGGAGTTGTCGATGGCGGTCGCCCAGGAGCCCTCGCAGGCCCCCGTCTCCAGCCGTTCCGTGAGCTTTCCCTCACGCCCCACCATGCGCCGCACGCGCGACAGCTCACCGGTCAGGTGCAGGTTGCGGTCGGCCACCTCGTTGAAGACCGCGGCGATCTCCGACATCACGCCGTCCCCGGACACCGTGAGCCTCTTGCGGAAGTTCCCGTCCCGCATGGCGATCAGAGCCGCCTGCAGCCGGTTCAGGGCAGCCGTGTCCACGACGGTGGTGCCGCCGCCCCTGCCCAGGGACTGTCCGCCCTTCGCGCGCGCCTTCGTGCCCCGCGTCGCTGCGCCAGACTCCACTGTGTCCCTCCCGAAGGGGTTGACCGTTACCGCTGTGCTCGGCCACATCGGCCCGGTGTGCCGCTCACCGGCATTCCGGTTGCTTCCGCGTACCCGTTACCGCTCGGTATTTCTCCCAGACGAGCTCCGGACACACCAGGGGCTGCTGCCCGCCGTGCACGGAACACACTCAAACTGACCCGACCTTCGTCAGAAGCTTGCCCAGTGTTTCACCCCGGCCGAACCAGGCCATAACAGTTCGGCAGCTTCGCACATCGTCCGCACACACCCTGGGGGGTTAAACAACGGCGACCGGCATCCGCTCGGACGGCGAAGGTAAGTAACCTTGCATGCGGCTGTCCAGCCGCACCGGTCCGTCCGGCCTGGGCGGTGGCACGGGAACGAGCGGGCATCGGAGGGGCGGCCGCAGAACATGACCACCGGACTGATCCCCGGGGGACCTCCCCCGGAGCCACGGCCGACGGGTGAGCTGATGCCGCAGCAGCGGCGCGAGCCGGCCGGCCTCGCAGCCCTGTCCGACGACAACCGGCCAAGGAGTTTTGTGATCACCGCGCGCGCGGCCGCCAGCTTCGAGCCCGTCGGACGATCGGTGGCGACCGCCCGGTCCTTCGTCCGCGACACCCTCCAGGGCTGGGGTTTCGCCGACATCATCGACGACGCCGTGGTTCTCACCAGCGAACTCGTGACCAATGCGGTGGTGCACGCCGGCACGCACGCCGAGGTGCTGTGCCTGCGTACCGAGGACGGCGTGCGCATCGAGGTCTCCGACCGCTACCCGGAGCGCGAGCTGCCCGTGCAGAGCGCCCACGCCGCCATGGGCAACCCCGACCGCGAGGGCGGCCGCGGCCTGCAGCTGTGCGCGGCCCTGGCGGCCCGCTGGGGTGTGGACTACACGCCCACCCACAAGAACGTCTGGTTCCAGCTCGACCTGCCCGAACGCCCGGTCGGCACCCGCGCCGCCGGCCCCTCGCTCCCCGCCGACCTGCTCCCGCTGGCCGACGGCCGGATCCGCGTCGCGGTCCTCCAGGTCGACCGGAAGGGCTCCATCAGCGCCTGGAACGAGGACGCGGAGGAACTCTTCGGCCACCCGGCGAGCGAGGTCGTCGGCAAGCCCGTCACCGACCTCGCGGCCTGGCCGCACACCCCGGGCACCGGCACCGGCATCGCCGAGGCGCTGCGGCTCTCCCGCTGGGAGGGCAGCTACGGCATCCGCCGCGCCGACGGCCGGGTCGCCCCGGTGTACGCCTCCCACCTGCGGGTCCGCGACACCGGCGGTGAGCCCTCCACCGTGTGCCTGCTGGTACGCGATCACGAGCGCGCCGTCCTGCAGACGCCGCTGCGCGGTCCCGTCACCGACCAGACGTCGGCCTCCGACGGACAGAGCGCCGACCCGTTCGAGGTCTTCATCGGCTCCCCCGCCCCGGACGACCTGGACGGCCTGCTCCAGCGCACGGTCGAGCGGGCCCGCGACATGCTCGACGGCGACTCCGCGTTCCTGCTGCTCGCGACCGACGACGAGACCGAACTCGAGGTCCGCGCCTCCACCGGCCTGCCCTCCGCCCGCCAGCGCTTCGCGCGCGTGCCCGTCGAGGCCGGCCCCGGCCGCTACGGCTCCGCGCGCATGCCCGCCGTCCACGACGACCTCACCGCCGTCCCCGGAGCGGTGCCGCTGCTGTCCGGCACCGGCATGCGCTCGGTGGTCACGGTCCCGCTGAAGGTCGAGGGCCGTCTGACGGGGTCCCTGGGTGTCGCCGCCGAGGCACCCGGCCGGTACTCGAACGAGGAGGCGCTGCGCCTGCAGTTCGCCGCCGACCGCATCGCGCTGGCCGTCGAGTCGGCCCGGCTGGGCGAGTTGGAGCGGCTGCGCCGCGGCTCCCTGAGCTTCCTGGTCGAGGCCTCCGACCTGCTGGCCGGCACGCTTGACCGCGACCAGACCCTGGCCCTGATGGCGCAGATGACGGTGCCGACCCTCGCGACCTGGTGCGCGGTCTACACGATCGCCGACCAGGCCTCGGAGCCGTATCTGTCGTACGTGCTGCACGAGGACGAGGACCTCATCGACGGCATCAAATCACTGCTGTCGAAGGTTCCGGCACCCGACCCGGTGCCGACGCCCGGCGCCCGGATCTGGTCCGCGCCCGGCGAGGTCGCCCACCAGGCGGCCCTGCGCAGTTCCATGCGCAGCCTCGGACTGGCAGGTGGCCCCACGCACCAGGTCGCCTCGGGCATCGGCCCGACCCTGGCCACGGCCTCAGCGGTCGGCGGCGAGACGGTCGTCCTGCCGCTGGTCGCCCGTAACCGCGTCATCGGCATGCTGACCCTCGGCAAGCCGACCGACGAGCACTTCCGCCAGGAAATCCTGGAACTGGCCGAGGACTTGTCCCGCCGGGCCGCGCTCGCCCTGGACAACGCCCGCCTGTACTCGGAGCGCACGGCCATCAGCCAGTCCCTCCAGCGCAGCCTGCTCCCGCCCGGCCTGCCGCACATCGACGGCGTCGAGGTGGAGGTCATCTACCGCGCGGCCGGCGAGGGCAACGAGGTCGGGGGCGACTTCTACGACCTCTTCCCCATCGGCAACGGCGCCTACGGCTTCGCCATCGGCGACGTCTGCGGCACGGGCCCGAACGCGGCCGCGGTCACCGGCCTGGCCCGGCACGCGCTGCGCCTGCTGGCCCGGGAGGGCCTGTCCGGACCGGCGGTGCTGGAGCGGCTGAACTCGGCCATCCTCGACGAGGGCGACCGCAGCCGCTTCCTCACGCTGCTCTACGGCGAGATGCGGCCGCAGGAGGACGGCAGTGCCGAGCTGAAGGTGGTCTGCGCCGGCCACCCGCTCCCGCTGCGCCTGCGCCAGGACGGCACGGTGGTGCCGTCGGCCGAGCCCCAGCCGCTGCTCGGGGTCATCGAGGACCTGGAGCTGTACGAGGAGACCGTCACCCTCGACCCCGGTGACGTCCTGCTCTGCGTCACCGACGGAGTCACCGAACGCCGTGAGGGCACCCGCATGTTGGGCGACGACGGCCTGGCCGACGTCCTCACCACGTGCACGGGCCTCACGGCGGGCGCGGTGGCCGCGCGCATCATGCGCGCGGTGGAACGCTTCGCCTCGGACGCCCCGTCCGACGACATGGCGATTCTGGCCATGCGAGTGCCGGAGCCCCACCAGGAGGCATGAGAAAGGCCCCGCCCATTCGGGCGGGGCCTTTCTGTCGGAGCCCCCAAACGGAATCGAACCGTTGACCTTCTCCTTACCATGGAGACGCTCTACCGACTGAGCTATAGGGGCCTGTCGCTTTCGAGGTTTCCCTCGCGGCAACAAGAAAACCATACCCTGAACAGGCCCGAGTTCCCAAACTCGTTCGGCGTACGTTCAGAAGGCGGGCTGAAGCAGTCCTCCGAGTGCGTTGCAGGCGGAGACGATCCGCTGCATCTCCCGCTTGGTGAGCGAGGCGTACACCGGCAGGGCGAGCGTCTCGTCCGCGGCCCGCTCGGTCTCCGGCAGCGTGACGCAGCGCCGGAACTCCGGGAGCCGGTGCACGGGAGTCTTCACGGGGACGTGGCAATCGATTCCCTTGGCCCGCAGGGCGCGGGCGAAGGCGTCGCGGTCCGGCCGGCCGTTGCCCGGCACCCGCACCACGTACTGCTGGTAGGTGTGCCCGAAGCCCCCGTCCGGCGTCCGGACGCCCTTCAACTTGGCGTCGAGATAGGCGGCCCGCTCTCTGCGCTGCGCCATCTCGTCGTACGGCGCCTCGGACTCCCCCTGCTCCAGCACGAGCAGCCCGTGCCGCTGTCCGAGCTCGTGCAACCGCGCGATGTCCGCGCGCCGTCCGAAGCGGTGCACGACAACTATGCTCGCCGTGCGTGGAGTTATGGCCGATTCCACCGCTGACGGGTCGAGGCAGTAGCCGGCCGGATCTATGTCGGCGAACACCGGCAGCGCACCCGCCTGGGTCACGGCCTCGGCCACTTCGACGTTCCCGAAGGCCGGTACGACGACCTCGTCACCGGCTCCGATGCCGGCCGCCCTGAGCATTGCAGCAGTACCCATGGCTCCGATGCTGGACGTGCAACGTGAACTCGAAGTTACGCATAACAAAAAAGGGTTGGACCCTGAACCGAAGTTCGGGGTCCAACCCTTTCGAAATTTGTTCGGCGGCGTCCTACTCTCCCACAGGGTCCCCCCTGCAGTACCATCGGCGCTGTGAGGCTTAGCTTCCGGGTTCGGAATGTAACCGGGCGT
>NZ_JBVIYV010000014.1:0-63276 GCF_055592265.1 Streptomyces sp. NPDC041129
TCTTTTCTCGATCCGATTTCCTCGGTGCTTTCCAGGTTTCCGCTCTCGCGTTTCCCTTTCCGGCGGTTCCGACTCTATCAGATCCTTTCGGCGTCTGACCCCCAGTCAGCGGGGCTTGTCCTCGCGGCCGTTGGGCCGTTCCGACGTCTCAAACCTTAGCGGATCCGCTCGGCGATTCCCAATCGGGCCGTCGAGTCCCTATTCGAATTGAATTCAGGCATGCTGAAATCAATCCCGTAGGGAGATCGTGCTGATGGTGTGAGGTGCCGCTCGAGGCGGCGGAGGTGTCGTCGAGGAACCGTTACGGCTCCGCGGCAACCCGGAGAACGTTACGGATCGAGCAGGGGGGTGTCAAGCCACCCCTGTCAAGATCTTTTGTGGAGCTCAGTCCAGGTCGGTGAGCCGGCCACCGGCGTCCGGCTGGGCGTGCTCCACCCTGCGCAGGAGCCTGGTCAGCACCTCTCCGAGCACCGTGCGCTCGGCGGGGCTGAGGTCCTGGAGCAGTTCCTCCTCGAAGACGGTGGCCAGGCGCATCGCCTCCAGCCACTTCTCCCGGCCCTCGGGAGTCAGCTCGACGATCACCCGGACGCGATTGGTCTCGTCACGCTCACGGGTGACCAGACCCTCCGTGACCATGCGGTCGATGCGGTGCGTCATCGCGGCCGGCGTGAGGCCGAGCCGCTTGGCCAGGTCGCTGGGTCCCAGGCGGTACGGAGCGCCGGAGAGGACCAGGGCCTTGAGGACCTCCCACTCGGCGTTGCTGATGCCGAGGTCGGCGGTCTGGCGGCCGTACGCGACGTTCATACGGCGGTTCAGCCTGGACAGCGCCGACACGATCTTCTCGACCTGGGGGTCGAGGTCCTGGAACTCGCGCTGGTAGGCGGCGATCTGTTCTTCGAGGGTCGGCTCCGTGACGCCGGGCGTGTCGGCCATGGCCGCAGTATGGCACGACGTCCCTTTGCCTTGAAGTCCTTCAGTGTGTACTCTTTAGCTTCGAACTTTAGCTTCGAAGTCTTCACTCCTAACTAGTGAGAGAGGTGAACGTGACCAGGGCGATGGGCGCAGCGATGCGCCGGATCCACGTGGGCAACGCACTCAGCGCATTCGGGCTCGGCTTCACGGTCCCCTACCTGTACGTCTATGTGGCGCAGGTGCGGGGACTCGGTGCCATGACGGCGGGTCTCGTACTCGCCGTCTTCGCCGTGGCCGCGCTGATCGTGCTGCCGTTCGCCGGCCGGGCGATCGTGCGCCGCGGCCCGCTGCCGGTTCTGCTCGCCGCCCTGGTCACCGCCGCGCTGGGCGCGCTGAGCCTGGGGCTCGCGGGCAACGCCGGCGCCGTACTGCTGTCGGCCGCCGCGCTCGGCGCCGGGCAGGCCGTGATGCAGCCGGCCCTGGCGACGATGATCGTGGACTGCTCCACTGCGGAGACCCGGTCGCGGGCGTTCGCGATGCAGTTCTTCCTGCAGAACCTGGGGCTGGGCGTCGGCGGCCTGATAGGCGGCCATCTCGTCGACACCACCCGGGTCTCCTCCTTCACTCTGCTGTTCGCGATCGAGGCGGGGATGTTCCTGCTGCTGGTCGCCGTGATGGCGACCGTGCGGACGCCGCACTCGCCGCGTATCGCCGATGCTCCTTCCGATGGGGCGAGGGGAAGCTGGAAGCGGCTGCTCGGGAACCGGGCGATGGTGCAGCTGTGTGTGCTGGGCTTCGTGCTGTTCTTCGCCTGCTACGGACAGTTCGAGTCGGGACTGAGCGCGTACGGCGTGGAAGCCGCGGGCATATCGACCTCGGCGCTCGGTACGGCGCTGGCCGCCAACACGCTGATGATCGTCGTCGCGCAGTTCGCCGTGCTGAGGTTCGTCGAGCGTCGCCGGCGGTCGCGGGTGATCGCCGGTGTCGGGCTGGTCTGGGCCGTTGCGTGGCTCGCGGCGGGTTACGCGGGGCTCGGGCACGGCAGCCAGGAGATGGCCACGGCCGCGTTCGTGTCGACGTACGCGCTGTTCGGTCTGGGTGAGGCGATGCTGTCGCCGACGGTCGCCCCGCTGGTGGCGGATCTGGCGCCGGAGGGGATGGCCGGGCAGTACAACTCGGCGTTCGCCCTGGTCAAGCAGTTGGCGCTGGCCGTCGGGCCGGCGGTGGGCGGGCCGCTCGGTGCCTCGCTGCACGCGCCGTACATCGTGACGTTCCTGCTGTTCTCGCTGGGGATCACGGTGCTGGCGTTGCGACTGGGGCGGGGGCTGACCGTCGCACAGGATCAGCCCTGGGCTGCCGCGAGGAGTCGAGTGGTGGCGCGGGGTGCGGCGGCGGAGCCGGTTTCCGCCGAGGCGTAGACGGCGTGCCCGGAGCTGCGGCGGTGCGGCTGTCCGCTGCTGTGTGGGCTTCCTAGCTCTTCGGCAGCAGGAACTCGCACCAGACGGCCTTGCCGCCGCCCGGGGTTCTTCTCGAGCCCCAGGTGGAGGCGATGGTGGCCACGATGGCGATGCCCCGGCCCGATTCGTCGGCCGGTTCCGCCTGGCGGCGGCGGGGGAGGTGGTCGTCGCCGTCGGTGACCTCGATGATCAGGCGGCGGTCGGTGCGGCGCAGCCGCAGGCGCATCGGGGGCGTGCCGTGCTGGAGGCTGTTGGCGACCAGCTCGCTGGTGGCGAGGACGCCCAGGTCGTGCAGTTCGGCGGGGAACCGCCAGCTGGTCAGGACACCCGAGGCGAACGCTCTGGCCCGGGGGGCCGCTTCCACACCGCCGAGGAGTTCCAGGGCCGCGTTGCGGAAGAGGTCGCCCTCGGGGCCCTTGCGGGCGGGGTGCTGCAGGACGAGGACGGCCACGTCGTCGTCGTGGTCGGCGGTGACGCCGGCCGAGCGCACCAGGCGGTCGCAGACGACCTGGGGGGTGCCGGTCGCGCCGGACAGCGCGCGTTCCAGGGACGCGATGCCCTCGTCCAGGTCCTCGTCCCGGCGCTCGACCAGGCCGTCGGTGTAGAGGACCGCCGTGGAGCCGGGGCCCAGCGCGATCGAACCGGAGGCGTGCATCCAGCCGCCGGTGCCGAGCGGCGGGCCGGTGGGCTCGTCGGCGCGCAGCACCGTGCCGCTCTCGTCGCGGACGAGGATCGGCAGATGGCCGGCGGAGGCGTACACCAGGCGGCCCTCGTTGGGGTCGTGGACGGCGTAGACGCAGGTGGCGATCTGGTTGGCGTCGATCTCGGTGGCGAGGCCGTCGAGGAGCTGCAGTACCTCGTGCGGGGGGAGGTCGAGGCGGGCGTAGGCCCGTACGGCCGTGCGGAGCTGTCCCATGACCGCGGCCGCCCGCACGCCCCTGCCCATGACGTCGCCGATCACCAGGGCCGTGCGGCCGCCGCCGAGGGTGATCACGTCGTACCAGTCGCCGCCCACGGCGGCCTCGGTGCCGCCGGGCTGGTAGGTGGCGGCGATGCGCAGGTCGTCGGGCTCTTCGAGTTCCTGCGGGAGCAGGGAGCGCTGCAGGGTGACGGCGGTCTCGCGCTGGCGGCGCTCGCTGGCGCGCAGGCGTTCGGCGGCCTCGGCGTGGTCGGTGACGTCGGTGGCGAAGACGAGTACACCGGCGTCCCGGTCGCCGCCCTCGGCGACCGGGGTACAGGTGAACGTGTACGAGCGGCCGTCGACGGCCTTGCGGGACTTCAGGGTGCGGGACCTGCCGCTGCGCAGTACCTGGTCGAGGAGCGGGAGCAGGCCGAGTTCGGCGAGTTCCGGGAGTGCTTCGCGGGCGGGGGCGCCCGGGGGCCGCAGGCCGAAGGCCGAGGCGTAGGCGCCGTTGACGTAGGCGACGCGGTGGTCGGGGCCGTGGACGAGGGCGACGAGGGCCGGGACGCGGTCGAGGACGTCGCGCGCGGGCAGTTCGTCGACGACGGGCACCGGCGCGGTCCCGTCGGCCGGCTGTCCGGCGCGGGCCATGGGCACGGAGCCTTCCCCCCGGCGGTCCGGGGAGACCGCGGTGTCGGTTCGCGCGGCGGCGCGGCGCTGCGTTCCGGGGAGCCGGGCGCTCCAACGCGTGAAGTTCACAGTGGGGAAAGCCTCGTGGGTGCTGAGGGCGGGCAGGTGCCCGTCCGAGGACGTGGGGCAGTCTGTCAGGTGGCCGTCCGCGGCGATATTCGTCAGACGCCGGGGCGGCCCGTGGAGTTCCCGGGTCCGGTCAGGACGACCCCTTCGGGTCGTCGGAGGGGCTGTGAGGAGGCTTTCCACCGGCCGCGAGTTCGAACTCCGCTCGGGGGTGTTCGAGTGAACCCAGCGAGACGATCTCACGTTTGAAGAGCCCGGCGAGGGTCCACTCCGCCAGGACCCGTGCCTTGCGGTTGAAGGTGGGCACCCTGCTGAGGTGGTAGACGCGGTGCATGAACCAGGCAGGGTAGCCCTTCAGCTTGCGCCCGTAGATCTGGGCGACGCCCTTGTGCAGGCCGAGGGAGGCCACTGAGCCGACGTACTTGTGCGCGTACGTCTCCAGGGGCTCGCCGCGCAGCGCGTGGGCGATGTTGTCGCCGAGCACCCTGGCCTGGCGGACGGCGTGCTGGGCGTTGGGCGCGGTGTGGGTGCCGGGTTCGGCGGCGGTGACGTCGGGGACGGCCGCGGCGTCACCGGCGGCCCAGGCGTGCGGGGTGCCGTCGACGGTCAGCTCGGCGGTGCACCGCAGGCGGCCGCGCGCGTCGAGGGGCAGGTCGGTGGCGGCGAGCAGCGGGTGCGGTTTGACGCCCGCCGTCCACACGAGCGTGCGGGTCGGGAAGCGCTGGCCGTCGCTGAGGACGGCGACGCGGTCGGCGCAGGAGTCCAGGCGGGTGTTCAGCAGGACCTGGATGTTGCGGCGGCGCAGCTGGGTGACGGTGTAGCGGCCCATCTCCTCGCCGACCTCCGGCAGGATGCGGTCGGAGGCCTCGACGAGGATCCACTTCATGTCCTCGGGGCGGACGTTGTGGTAGTAGCGCGCGGTGTAGCGGGCCATGTCCTGCAGTTCGCCGAGCGCCTCGACCCCGGCGTAGCCGCCGCCGACGACGAGGAAGGTGAGGGCCGCGTCGCGGACCGCCGGGTCGCGGGTGGAGGAGGCGATGTCCATCTGCTCGATGACGTGGTTGCGCAGTCCGATGGCCTCCTCCACGGTCCGGAAGCCGATGCCGTATTCGGCGAGGCCGGGGATGGGCAGGGTGCGGGCGACCGAGCCGGGGGCGAGGACGAGTTCGTCGTAGCCGATGAGTTCGGCGGTGCTGCCCTCCTCGGCGGTGGCTAGGGTGGTGACCGCGGCGGTGCGCACCGCGTGGTCGATGGAGGTGACCTCGCCGACGACGATGTGGCACTGGTCGAGTACGCGGCGCAGCGGTACGACGACATGGCGGGGGGAGATGGAGCCCGCGGCCGCCTCGGGGAGGAACGGCTGATAGGTCATGTAGGGGTCGGGAGTGACGACGGTGATGTCGACCTCCCCCCGCCTGAGCTCCTGCTTCAGCCTCCGCTGCAGGCGCAGGGCCGTGTACATCCCGACGTAGCCGCCGCCGACAACCAGAATGCGCGCACGTTCCTTCACCATCCCATGACGCACCCGACGCTCTTGTTTGTCCACAGCCCCGGCAATTTGTGTGACCGGCGAGCGGGTGTACGCGTGTCGGCGCGCGCTGCCGGAGCGGGGAGAAAGCGGGCAGGTCAGCACGGGCGGGCGAGAGGGGGCGAAGGTGCGTTATCGGGGCGCAACCGGCCCGTACTCCGATCGAGGGGCGCACTGTGCGGAACCTGCCCCTTCTGAATTGACTGCCTCTCAACTATGTTCGTGTGTCGACGGGGTGTAGGGGATGTGGTCGAACGGGTCCGCGAAGGACGGTCCCGCTCGGGACCGATGCCAGGTCCGCGCACTCCGGATTCAGTGGCGGGGAGTCTCCGGGGGGAGACGTCATTCACCGGGGGAAACACATGCATGTTCAGGACACTCATTGGTCGTCGGCAGCCGCCCTCGCCTCGGGCGGCACGGCGGTGAGCGCGGCGGCGGGCAACGGGCGCGCGGACTCGGCGCGTACGACGCCGCTGCGGGTGGACGCACAGCGCAATCTGGAGCACGTGCTGCGTGCGGCGCGTGAGGTGTTCGGCGAGCTGGGGTACGGCGCGCCGATGGAGGACGTGGCACGGCGGGCGCGGGTCGGGGTCGGCACGGTGTACCGGCGCTTCCCGAGCAAGGACGTGCTGGTCCGGCGGATAGCCGAGGAGGAGACCGCTCGGCTGACCGAGCAGGCGCGGACCGCGCTCGGGCAGGAGGACGAGCCGTGGTCGGCGCTGTCCCGCTTCCTGCGGACGTCCGTGGCGTCGGGTGCGGGGCGGCTGCTGCCGCCGCAGGTGCTGCGGGTCGGCTCCACCGGTCCGGGCGAGCCGGGCGGCCCCGTCGGGCTGGTGGGCGCGGTCGGTGCGGGTGGTCCGTTGGGTTCGGGCGGCTCGGGCGATGAGCCCCGGGTGCCCCAGCAGCGGATCCAGCCGGGCGCCGGTGAGCTGCGGCTGGTGCCGGAGGACGCGTCCCCGGCCGTGGCCGACGACGCCGGGGTCGGCGCGCTGCTCGAGGTCGTCGGGCAGTTGGTGGACCGGGCCCGGGAGGCGGGGGAGCTGCGGACGGACGTGTCCGTGGCGGACGTGCTGCTCGTGATAGCCACGGCGGCGCCCTCGCTGCCGGACGCGGCGCAGCAGGCCGCGGCTTCGGCGCGGTTGCTGGACATCCTGCTGGAGGGGCTCCGGTCCCGGCCGGCGTAGCGGCGGTGGCCGTTCGCCGCCCCGGCTCCGCTTCGGCGGGGTCCTCCACACCCGCACCACCCGTGTGCCATCGCGGCCGGGGGGGGTGCGGGTGGCCCCGCGCGGGGTGCGCTGTACCGGCCGGTGCGGTGCCAACTGGGCCCGGACCGGCCGAATTTCTCGTTCGGGTGACGCCTGCTACTGCGGGGATCGGCGCTGTGGCACCCTGAGCCGGTGACGGGTTGGGCTTTGCCGGTTTCGGGGGCTTTGCGCGATGGGCATTGACGGGTGGGACGAGTCGCGTGGTGACGGTGACTCCGAGGCCGGTGGGCTGACCTCGCCGCAGGTGCCGAAGCAGGGCGGGCCGGCCGGGGCGCCCGCCGAGCCGGGCGTGCCCGCCCAGCGGGACGGCAGGGTGCCCTCGCCTCGCCGGACGCCGCCCGCGGACGGCGAGCTGATCCACCGGATGCGTACGGGCGACGACTCCGCCTACGAGGAGCTGTACCGGCGGCACGCGGACGCCGTGCGGCGCTACGCCCGTACCTGCTGCCGTGACGCGCACACCGCGGACGACCTGACCGCCGAGGTCTTCGCCGGGATGCTCCAGGCGGTACGGGGCGGCGCGGGGCCCGAGTACGCCGTGCGCGCCTATCTGCTGACCTCGGTGCGGCGGGTGGCCGCGCACTGGGCGAGGTCCGCCCGGCGCGAGCAACTCGTCGACGACTTCGCGGTGTTCGTTCAGCAGGCCGCACGGCCCGCCGAGGGGGCCGGTGACGACGCGGTGGACGTGGGCGCCGATGTGCGTGCGCTGCACGAGGCCGAGCAGTCCATGGCGCTGCGCGCCTTCCGGTCGCTGCCCGAGCGCTGGCAGGCGGTGCTGTGGCACACCGAGGTGGAGGACGAGTCGCCCAGTGAGGTGGCCGTTCTGTTCGGGCTGGACGCCAACGGCACCCGGGTGCTGGCGAGCCGGGCCCGGGAGGGGCTGAAGCAGGCCTATCTGCAGGCCCATGTCAGTGCGGCGCTGACCGGGGACGAGGAGTGCGCCCGTTACGCCGACCGGCTCGGCACCTATGCCCGGCGCAAGCTGCGGCTGCGCGCCGAGCGGGGGCTGCGCAAGCATCTGGAGGAGTGCGCCAGGTGCCGGCTGGCGGCGGCGCAGATCGAGGAGGTCGCGGGCGGTATCCCGGCGGTGGTGCCGGTCGCGGTCATCGGCTGGTTCGGGGCCGCCGGGTACGGGAAGGTCCTCGGGATCATCGCCGGTGGCGCCGGGGTGGGCGCCGCGGGGGCCGCCGCGGCCGGCGGATCCTCCGCGGGTTCGGGGTCGGGTGCGGGCGGCGCGGCCGTCGCCGAAGGGCTCGGGGCGCCGGTGAAGGCCGGGATCGCGGCCGGTGTGGTCGCGGTGGCGGCGGCCGCGGTGGCGCTGGCCCTGGTGAACGACGGCCACCCGGCGAGGGAGGTGGCCGGGCCGTCGGCGGCCGCTCCCGTCGTGCGGACACCGCGGCCGTCGGTCTCACCGCCGGCGTCCGCATCGCCGCCCGCTTCGCCGCCCGCTTCATCGGCCGCCACGAGGAAGCCGCCCGTCGCGCCGCCGGTGGTGCCGGCCTCCGGGACGAGCCCGGCGCCGGCCTCTTCGGCTCCCGCTCCCGCGCCGAAGCCGACGGGCGCTCCGCGGCCCACTTCGCGGCCGGGTCCCGATCCGCGTCCGACGGCCACTCCCAGTCCGGCCCCCACTCACCCGCCGGCTCCCGTCGTCTACGAGTGGAGCGGTCTGCGCTACGACGTCGACGGTGACGGGGACGGGCCGGAGATGCGGCTGTGGGGGAGCACTTGGGTGTGGCAGCGGTACGGGATGTCTGTCGGCGGGAAGCGGTACGGGCGCGGTGTCAGCGTGCACGGGGGGTCGTCCGTGGTCGTCGACCTCAATCGCCGGTGCACCGCGTATGACGCGCTGGTCGGCGTCGACGACATGACTCCGGGTCTCGGCAAGGCCGTGTTCTCCGTGTACGCCGACGGGGTCCCGGTGTGGCGGTCCGGGGTGGTCGGGGGGCGGGACGCCGCTGTGCCCGTGCATGTCGATCTCACCGGGCGGGAGACCGTACGGCTGGTGGTGTCGCCGGGGAGCGGGCGGTTCGGGCAGGTGGCGCTCGCCGACTGGGCGGAGGCGCGGTTCAGCTGTTGATCGTGCCGGTGCGGGTGTTCTCGGCGGGGTTCTGCCGGGCCGGTGCTTGTCGGTTCCGCCTCGGTGCCGCCCTGGGGGTCCCAGGCCCTCGAGGCACTGAGGGAGGCACGCGTGCCCGCAGCTGCCCGGGGACGTCAGCCGTCTGCTGGGTGGGCGCCCACCCGGCGGTGCGGCCGACCGCGGCTGCGCGATCACGTGAGCCACGGCGTCGCCCACCACCCTCCCGCCCTCACGGCTGACCTGATCGGCGGAATGCCGCACGCGGCCCTTACCGCCGTCGAACACGGCGCCCCGCTCGATACGGTCACGGAGCGCGCTCTCGTACTGGTGCGCCGCCGCCTCGCTCCGGCCGGCAGCATGGTCCACCAGCCAGAGGCAGGGCACTGAAGCCCTCGCACGGCATCCCGAGGGACAAGGTCTTCAGCGAGAAGACCAGCACCCGGGTGCGGGTCCGCCCCCGTTCGAGGACAGGCGCCCGGAGGGTCAGGCGCCGGAGGCGAGGGCGTTCTTGCGGGGCTGGATGCCGGAGGGGACCGCTCGGGCTCGGGCCGGGGTGCCGGTCCAGCAGGTGCCGCGGCGGGACAGCAGGCGGCGGAGCCAGAGTTCGAGGGCGGTCAGGTCGGCCAGGCCGTCCAGGGGCAGGGGTTCGCCCGCCGCCGCGGCGCGGACGGCCTTGCGGATCACCCGGGCCTCCACCAGGCCCGCGTCGGCCAGCAGGGGTGTGGCGAAGAGATCCATCAGGTCGTCGGCGGCGAGGCGCAGGCCCGCTCGGGTGGCCGCCGCCGAGGAGGCGTGGGACGGGGCTCCCCAGCCGTGCGGGAGGTCGGTGACGCCGGCGCCCTCCAGGACCCTGCGCAGGACGGCGGCGCGGGCGCCCGGCTGGACGCGCAGGGCCTCGGGGAGGGCCCGGCAGGCGCGGACGACCTGGTTGTCGAGGAAGGGCGCGTGCAGCCGCTGGGAGCGGACCTCGGCGGCCTGTTCCAGGACGCGGAGGTCGGCGGCGTGGCGGGCGAGGGCGGCACGCGCGCGGTAGTCGCCGGGGCGCTGGCCGGAGCCGAGGGCGGACCGGTCCGCCTCCCCCTGCAGCAGAACCGATACTTCAGCCAGTGCCTCCCCGGTCAGCCAGCGGGCCGCCGGGCCGGGTCTCGCCCAGGTGAGCCCGGCGAGGGAGGCACCGACCGCGCCCTTGGGCTCGTCGAAGCGGTGGCGCATCAGCCGCTCGGCGAGCAGTTCCAGGCCCGTCCGGTACGGGGTGCGGGCCAGCCGCCGGGCGGCGCCGTACACGCGTGCGGGGACCATCACCGAGCCGTCGGCCCGGGCGAGCGCGGCGACCGGCCGGACCATGTGGCGCCGTCTGCGGTCCAGGAGGAGGTCCGCGAGGCGGGCGGGGTGGGCGTCCAGGACCTGGCGGGCGCCGTGTCCGGTGAAGTGGTCGGCGCTGCCGGCTGCGAGGCGGGCGCGGTGGCGGGCGGCCGTCACCAGGGAGGGTCCCGGCTCGTCGGTGAGGGGGCCGTCGAGATCGGCGTACGGCAGGCTCTCCTCGCCGCCGGTGACCACCACGTGGTGCAGGCGCGGGTTGGCCGCGAGGGTGCCGGCCCGCTCGACCTCGGACTCGCGTCCGCGGACGGCCAGGTCGTTGAAGGTGACGGCGAGCAGCCGCTCACCGGCGCCCGTGCCGTGGCCGAGCAGCGTGCCGGGTCTGCCGGGCAGCCCGGCGGCCAGCAGGGCGAGGGTGCCGGAGGCCGGTCCGCCGGACAGGTCGGCGCCGATGCCGGGCACGGGCATCCCGCGCGCGGCCCGCCGCTCGGCCGGTCCCATGCCGGGCACCGGCCCGGGGTCGAGGTCGGGCACGTGCCGGGGTGCCGACAGCCGCGCGCGTACCGCCTCGATGAGGGCGTCCCGTACGGCGTCCACCGCGACGTCCGGGTCGGCGGGGGGCGCGGCGACCGCGAGGGAGGCGACCGGCTCGTAGCCGGTGATCTCACGTGCTCCGGCGCGCAGGACGAGCGCGTGCCCCGGCGGAACGCGCCGCACGCCCTCGTACGGGGTGGTGTCGCGCAGCGCGGCCGGTACGTCGGGGGCGGCGAGCAGGGCCGCCAGGTGGCCGAAGTCGAGGTTGGCCTCGATGAGGTCGGCGAGCGGCAGCGCCGCGGTGGCGTAGGCCGTGCCGCCGTCCCAGGGGGTGTGGAAGACCGGGCGGGCGCCCGCGAGGTCGCCGCAGACGGTGATGCGGCGGCCCACCTGGACGACGGCCGTGTAGCTGCCCGGCCAGGTGGTCAGATGGCGCAGCGCGCCCCCGCGCGCGGTGAACAGGCCGCGCCGCAGTTCCTCGTCGGTGGCGCCGCAGGTGCCGAGGACGGCGATGCGGTTCTGCGCGTCGGCGTGCACCACACGCACCTCGTCGGGGCGCCAGTCGCCGACGGCCCACAGTGGGTCGGGGTCGCCCCACAGGAGGTGGGAGCCGACCGGGTGGAGCGTCTCGCCGTCGTACCCGGTGGCGCCCGCTGAGCCGATTTCGGCGACGCCAGCGGCGGTGCTGCTCCAACCCACCAACCACCGCATCGACGCCTCCACACAGCGTGGACAACCAGTGCACCGTACGAACCGGACCCATGCTGCCATGAAGAACGCGCCACGGAGGCGCGGTGACGCCGCCTTCGATCGAGGAAAACCGGTGCCGGGGGCCGCAGGGGGCGGCAGAGTATCGGTTGCGGGCCCGTGGATGAACACCTGGGCGGCCAGGCGAGGATGCCGGAAGTGAGTGCGAGGGGTGCGACGCGAATGCGCCCCCTGTGTGCGCCCCGAAAACGCCCTTCACGCCCTCAAGTACCGTGGTGGGAGCGGTAATCGCTCATCCGAGGCGGGGGCCTTTTTCAGCCAAATCGGTGACAGCCGCACGGGTTTGAGCACGCTCCGTACAGGCCTGCGCAAGACCCTCCGGCACGGGCACGCGCACGGTCCGGGAGGCGGTCTTCGCCTCCCGGACCGGTCCGCCACCCGCGGGGATGAAGGCGGCGGTGTCCCCCAGCCCACTGGATCCAGTACAGCGGGCCGACCCACGCGACAGCCATGGAACCGCTCCCCGGGTGGCCGGAGAAGAGCGCACGGACGGGCGCACGGCCACACGTGCGGGGGCACGCGGCGACGCCCCGTGCACGGTGCGTACAGGGCCGTACTCCCGTACGGACCACAATCCCGCCATCCGGAACAATGCCCCTTAACGCTTGGGATGCGGCGAACTACGCTGGGTTTACGAATGCCGCACGGTTATGCCAGCGCGGCAGCCGTCTGTGTCGAGGGGTGGCTCATGTCCAGGGAGCAACGCGGGCCGAACGACAAACTCGGCGCCGTTCTCGCCCTCGCGGGAATCAGCAACGCGGGACTCGCGCGACGCGTCAACGACCTTGGCGCCCAACGCGGTTTGACGCTTCGCTACGACAAGACCTCGGTGGCGCGCTGGGTCTCGAAGGGGATGGTGCCGCAGGGCGCGGCGCCGCACCTCATCGCGGCCGCCATCGGCCAGAAGCTCGGCCGCCCGGTGCCGCTCCACGAGATAGGCCTGGCGGACGCGGATCCCGCACCCGAGGTGGGTCTCGCCTTCCCCCGGGACGTGGGGCAGGCGGTGAGGTCGGCCACCGAGCTGTACCGGCTCGACCTGGCCGGGCGACGGGCCGGCTCCGGCGGCATCTGGCAGTCCCTCGCGGGGTCGTTCGCGGTGACCGCGTACGCGACGCCCGCGTCACGGTGGCTGATAACCCCCGCCGACAGCTCGGTCGCGCGGGAGGCGAACGCCGCCGAGGACTCCGGCGCACCGATCAAAGTCGGCCACAGCGATGTGCAGAAGCTGCGGGAGGCCGCCGAGGACGCCAGACGCTGGGACTCCAAGTACGGAGGCGGCGACTGGCGTTCGTCCATGGTGCCGGAGTGCCTGCGGGTGGAGGCGGCGCCGCTGCTGCTCGGCTCCTACTCGGACGAAGTGGGCCGCGCCCTGTTCGGGGCCTCCGCCGAACTGACCCGGCTGGCCGGCTGGATGGCCTTCGACACCGGGCAGCAGGAGGCGGCCCAGCGCTACTACATCCAGGCGCTGCGGCTCGCCCGCGCGGCGGCGGACGTCCCGCTCGGGGGCTATGTGCTGGCCTCCATGTCGCTGCAGGCGACGTACCGGGGCTTCGGCGACGAGGGCGTAGACCTGGCGCAGGCGGCCCTGGAGCGCAACCGGGGACTGGCCACCGCCCGCACCATGAGCTTCTTCCGGCTGGTGGAGGCGCGGGCACACGCGCGTGCGGGGGACGCGCCGGCCGCCGGCGCGGCACTGAAGGCGGCGGAGAGCTGGCTCGAGCGGTCCAGGGACGGTGACAACGATCCTTCTTGGCTTGGTTTCTATGGTTATGACCGGTTCGCCGCCGATGCGGCGGAGTGCTACCGCGATCTGAAGGCGCCGCGCCAGGTGCGGCGGTTCACCGAGCAGGCGCTGTCGAAGCCGACGGAGGAGTTCGTCCGGTCGCACGGGCTGCGCCTCGTGGTGTCCGCCGTCGCCGAGCTGGAGTCGGGCAATCTGGACGCCGCCTGCGAGCAGGGGGTGCGGGCCGTCGAGGTGGCCGGGCGGATCTCCTCCGCGCGCACGACCGAGTACGTGAAGGACCTGCTGCACCGGCTGGAGCCGTACGGGGACGAGCCGCGGGTGGTGGAGCTGCGCGAGCGGGCCCGGCCGCTGCTGGTGGCTCCGGCATAGGAGCCCCGATCCGGGTTTGAAGGCATTGTCAGTGGCGCAGTGCACTATCGGAACCGGAGGTGGTGCGGGTGCGTGAGGGTGCGTACGACTGCGACGTGCTGGTGATCGGAGGCGGGATCGTCGGCCTGTCGACGGCCTACGCGATCACGCGTGCGGCGCCGGGTACGCGGGTGACCGTGCTGGAGAAGGAGCCGGGGCCCGCCCGGCACCAGACGGGGCGCAACAGCGGGGTCATCCACAGCGGCGTCTACTACCGGCCGGGCTCGCTCAAGGCGCGGTACGCCGTGCGGGGCGCGGCCGAGATGGTGAAGTTCTGCGCCGAGTACGGCATCGCGCACGCGGTCACCGGAAAGCTGATCGTCGCCACCGAGCGGGACGAGCTCCCCCGGCTGCACGCGCTCGTGCAGCGCGGCCGGGAGAACGGGATACAGGTGCGCGAGCTGGGCGCCGCGCAGATCGGCGAGTACGAGCCGGAGGTGCGCGGGCTGGCCGCGATCCACGTCGGCACGACGGGGGTGTGCGACTTCGTGGGCGTGGCCCGGCAGCTCGCGCGGGCCTCGGGGGCGGAGATCCGGTACGGCGCGCGGGTCGTCCGGGTGGACCGGCGCCCGGATCGGGGCGTCGCCGTGCTGACCGCGGCCGGGGACGTCGTGCGGGGCCGGGTGCTGGTGAACTGTGCCGGGCTGCACTGCGACGAGGTGGCGCGGCTGACCGGGGACGAACCCGGGGTGCGGATCGTGCCGTTCCGGGGCGAGTACTACGAGCTGGCGCGGCCGGAGCTGGTGCGTGGGCTGGTGTATCCGGTGCCGGATCCGGCGTTCCCGTTCCTCGGGGTGCATCTGACCCGGGGGATCGACGGCGGCGTGCACATCGGGCCGAACGCGGTCCCGGCCCTGGCCCGGGAGGGTTACGGGTGGGGGGTCGTACGGCCCGGGGAGCTGGCCGGGACGGTGGCGTGGCCCGGCTCGTGGGTGATGGCCCGGCGGCACTGGCGATACGGAGCCGGGGAGCTGCGGCGGTCGGTGTCGAAGGGGGCGTTCCTGACGGCGGTGCGCCGGCTGCTGCCGGCCGTCGAGGAGGCGGACCTGGTGCGCGCCCCCGCCGGGGTGCGGGCGCAGGCGGTGCTGCGGGACGGGACGCTGGTGGACGACTTCCTGATCAGGGAGGGGAGCCGGGCGGTGCACGTGCTCAACGCCCCGTCCCCCGCGGCGACCGCTTCGCTGCCGATCGGCCGGGAGATCGGACGCCGGGTGCTGGACATGCTCGGTGCGCTGTGACCCCCGTGCGCTGTGACGTCGCCCTCCCCTCCGGGCGCCGTCCCGGGAAATCGCGCCACCGCCGTAAAATCGGTGTCACTGTGTCTGACTCGCTGAACCTCCCCGAAGCCCCCCGGCCCGCGACCGCCGCCGCGCCGCGGCCCTCGCACGTCCCCGGTGTGTCCGTGCGGCACAGCCGGGCCAAGGGGGAGCCGCGGTTCCCCGACGGGCCCAGGGCGGACCCGGCAGGATCGCACTTCGAGCGGCGGATCCGGAGCTTCCAGCCCCGGCGGAGCCGGGTCACGGCGGGGCAGGCCGACGCGCTGCAGCGGCTGTGGCCGAAGTGGGGTCTGGACATCGACGGGCAGCGGGTCATCGACCTCGGCGAGCTGTTCGGTGACGGCGGCCCCGTCGTGCTGGAGATCGGGTTCGGGATGGGTGAGGCCACCGCGCGCATGGCGGCCGGGGACCCCGGCACCAACATCCTCGCGGTCGACGTGCACACCCCGGGCCAGGGCAACCTGCTCAACCTCGCCGACCAGAGCGGGCTGTCCAACGTCCGGGTGGCCAACGGCGACGCCATCATCCTGCTCCGGGAGATGCTCGCGCCCGACTCGCTCGACGGGCTGCGCGTGTACTTCCCCGACCCCTGGCCCAAGAAGCGGCACCACAAGCGGCGGCTGATCCAGCCCGAGTTCCTGACGCTGGCCGCGAGCCGGCTGCGGCCGGGTGCGGTCCTGCACTGCGCGACCGACTGGGAGCCGTACGCCGAGCAGATGCTCGAGGTGCTCACCGCCCACCCGGACTTCGAGAACACCCGGACCGACGGCGGTTTCGCGCCGCGTCCGCAGTTCCGGCCGCTGACCCGTTTCGAGGGACAGGGGCTGGAAAAGGGACACGTGGTGAACGATCTGCTCTTCCGCCGCGTACCGCACCGGGATCGCTAGGTCCTGTCCTTCCGACCAGCACCAGCCCGTTCCCCCGGTCACCGTTAGGGTCGATGCCGTGGCCATCAGTCCCCCGTACCCGAGCTACTCACCCGGCCCCGGAAGCGGAACGCACCCGCACTGGTGGCAGCGCCGGTGGGTGCGCTACGGGGCGCTGATCACGCTGCTGGCGCTGTCCGGCCTGGTCATCCTGGCCCTGGTGCGCCGGCAGACCGGCACCACGGGGTTCCTGGTCGGTCTCGGGCTCGCCGTGCTGCCCGTGCCCTGGCTCCTAGCCGCCTTCCGCTGGCTGGACCGGGTCGAACCCGGCCCCTGGCGGAACCTGGTCTTCGCGTTCGCCTGGGGCGCCTGCGCGGCGGCGCTGATAGCCATCGTCGCCAACAGTTTCGCGACGAAGTGGATAGCCACCTCGACCGCCGATCCCGCCGGTGCCGACACCCTGGGCGCCACCGTGATAGCTCCCGTCGTCGAGGAGTCCGCGAAGGCCGCGGCCGTGCTGCTGGTCTACCTCTTCCGCAGACGGGACTTCACCGGGATCGTCGACGGCGTGGTGATAGCCGGGGTCACCGCCACCGGCTTCGCGTTCACCGAGAACATCCTCTACCTGGGCACGGCCTTCGGGACCGACCAGCTCAGCGGCGGCCACGGCATCGCCTCCGTCACCGCCGCGACCTTCTTCGTGCGCGTCGTGATGTCCCCGTTCGCGCACCCCCTGTTCACCGTGTTCACCGGCATCGGCTTCGGTGTCGCCGCGCTCTCCACCGAACGGCAGCCCGCCCGGCGCGTGCTGGTCCCGCTCGGCGGACTGCTGCTGGCGATGAGCATGCACGCCCTGTGGAACGGCTCCGCGACCTTCGGCCAGTTCGGGTTCCTCGCCGTCTACGCCGCCTTCATGGTGCCCGCGTTCGGGCTGCTGACCTGGCTGGCGGTCTGGACCCGGCAGCGGGAACTGCGGACCGTGCGGGAGGAGCTGCCGGCGTATGTCCACGCCGGGTGGCTCGGGCCGGCCGAGCCGTTCGTCCTGGGGTCGATGCGGGCGCGCCGCGCCGCCCGGGATCACGCCCGCCGCCACCTCGGCGGGCGGCCCGCCGGGCGGGCGGTCGCGCAGTACGAGGCGTACGCCACCTCCCTGGCCTTCCTGCGCCACCGGGGGCGGCGGGGACGGGCCGGCGCCGACTCCGCCGCGCGGGAGCAGGAGCTGCTCGCCGAGCTGTGGCGGCGCCGGGAGGTGGCCCGGCCGGCGCTGGAGCACGCGGCCAGGACCGTGGCCCCGATGCCGGCGGCCTCGGCGTACTGGGCGCGGTACGGGTATCCGGCGGTGCCCGCCGGCCGCCCGGCGGCGTACGGGCACCCGACGGCCTACGGGCACCCGCCGGGCTACGGGCACCCGGCGGTGCCGTACGGATATCCGGCGGTGCCGTACGGGAACCCGCCCGTGCCGCCGGCCCGGTACCCGGGGTACAACCCGTACCAGTCCTGACCGGGCATCCGCCCCCGGCCGGGGGTCAGGCGGAGGCCTCGTTCAGGCGGTCCAGTTCCTCCTGGGTGAGCCGCAGCTCCGCCACGCCCAGCAGCGCCGGGAGCTGTTCCACCGTGCGGGCCGAGGCGATGGGGGCCGTGACCGTCGGCCGGGCGGCCAGCCAGGCGAGGGCGACCGTGGCGACGGGGGCGTCGTGCGCGCCGGCGATCTCGTCCAGGGCCGTGAGCACCCGCCGGCCGCGGTCGGAGTCCAGGTGCTTGGCGGCCGAGCCGGCGCGGGCGCTGTCGACCGTCGCGCCGGGGCGGTACTTGCCGGTGAGGAAGCCGGAGGCGAGGGCGAAGTACGGGACCGCCGCGAGGCCCTCACCGGCGGCCAGGTCCTGCAGCGGACCCTCGTAGGTGTCGCGGGAGACCAGGTTGTAGTGGGGCTGGAGAGCGACGTACCGGGCCAGTCCCTCGCGGTCGGAGAAGTCGAGGGAGGCCCGCAGCCGCTCGGGGCTGATGTTGGAGGCGGCGATCTGCCGGACCTTGCCCGCCTTCACCAGTTCGTCCAGGGCGCCGATGATCTCCTCCACCGGCACCTCGGGCTTGTCGAAGTGCGTGTAGTAGAGGTCGATGTAGTCGGTGTCCAGGCGGCGCAGGGAGGCGTCGGCGGCGGCCTTGATGTTGGCCGCGGTGAGCCCCTGGTACTCCGGGTGCTGGCTCACCTTGGTCGCGACGACGACGTCGGAGCGGTTGCCGCGGGCCTTGAGCCACTTGCCGATGATGGTCTCCGACTCACCGCCCTTGTTGCCCTCGATCCACGCCGAGTAGGAGTCGGCGGTGTCGACGAAGTTGCCGCCGGCGGCCGTGTAGGCGTCGAGGACGGCGAAGGAGGTCTTCTCGTCGGCGGTCCAGCCGAAGACGTTGCCGCCGAGGGCGAGCGGGAAGACCTCGAGGTCGGAGGATCCGAGTTTGCGCAGAGAAGCAGTCATGCCCTGTTACAACGATCACCCCGGTACCGCCCATTCCGGGATCTCGCGAACGGTGTGTGAACACGACCGGCCGCCCTGACACCGGGGTGGCGTCGGGGCGGCCGGGGAAGCGGTCCGAGGTGCCGGGCCGGTCAGGAGGCTCGGGGCCGGCTCAGGGGTTGAGGCCCTTGCCGTGCAGCCACGCCATCGGGTCGATGCCGGTGGCCGCACCGCCGGGGTGGACCTCCAGGTGCAGGTGCGGGCCGGTGACGTTGCCGGTGGCGCCGACGCGGCCGATGACGTCGCCGGTGCTGACCTTCTGGCCGACGGAGACGCTGATCGAGGACTGGTGGCAGAACCAGAGCTCGGTGCCGTCGTCGAGGGTGAGGATGGTGCGGTAGCCGTAGGAGCCGGCCCAGCCCGCCTCGGTGATGGTGCCGCTGTGGACGGCCTTGATCAGCGTGCCGGTGGGCGCGGCGAAGTCGAGGCCGGTGTGGTAGCCGGAGGACCACATCGAGCCGGCCTGACCGAAGGTCGAGGTGATCGTGTACGAGGACGTGGGCAGCGTGTACTGCTTGGCCAGCTCGGCCAGCCGCTCCTCCTCGGCCTTCTTCTTGGCGGCGGCCTCGGCCTCCTCCTTGGCCTCGGCGGCCTTGGCGGCGGCTTCCTTCTTCGCCTTGGCGGCCGCGTCGGCGGCCTGCTTCTCGGCGGCGGCCGCCGCTGCCGCTGCGGCCTTGGAGTCGGCCTTGCTCTGCTGCTGCTCGGCCTGGGCCATGATCCGGTTGCGCAGGGTCTCGCCCGCGTCGGAGCCGTCCTGGTCGCTGTCGGCGGCGGCGGTGGTGCCGACCGTGCTGAGCGAGGCCGTGGTGGCCTCGGACGCCTCTGAGTGGTCGTCGTCGAACAGGGAGCCGACGGAGGGCAGATCGGGCATCGAGATGGACACCGGCGGCTTTCCGGTGTGGGCGCTGGCCATGCCGCCCGCTCCGACGGCCGCTATGACGCCGACGCCGAGGACGGTGGAGCTGCGGGCGAGTCCGCCGCCGCGCTGCTTGGCGACGCGGTGCCGGCCGCGTACGGGGCGGATGGACTCCTCGGTGGGGTTCCACTCCTCCCAGGGGCCCTCTTCGGCGCGGTAGCCGCCGTAGCCGAATGTTTCGGTGTCACGCTGGCTGGGCACGAATGGGGCTTCGGGGGCAGGCCGGTTGGACGCCACGCGGGCGTACTCCTTTCCTTCCTCCGCCTACCGGGTTAGCTGACGGGTTCGGAGCAGGAAGGTCTCCTACGCGCGTATACGTGCCGGGAACCGGATCGGTTCACGGTGGCATCCGCGTGATTCACCCCAAGGTGGTGGTTCCCCGGTTCCCTTGCGGGATTCGGCGCGTGCGCACGGAGCCGCCTCTTGTGACGGCTGGGACGACCGCGCTGCGTTATCGAACGTTAATAGACCCACCTGTGAGATTCCAAGCCGTTCGGCTTGATCATTAATGTTCCCCAGGGTGGACGTACGCCGCACGACCGTGAAAAACGGGCGAGTTGACCTGCTTTCAGGAGTCAGCGGGTTTTTGATGGTGACTCAGCGGGCAAGCGGAGGGCTGCCATCCGATCACTGTTGGTCACATCGGCCGGGTCGGCGCACGGCCAGCAGCGCCATGTCGTCCGCCATGCCGCCCCCGGAGTGCCGCCTGACGTCGGCGGCGAGCCGGGTGAGCAGGGTGCGCGGATCGGGGAAGCGGCGCCCGGCGAGCCGGCGCGCCGGGTCGTAGAACCGGCCGTGGGTGTCACGGGCCTCGGTGAGGCCGTCGGTGTGGAGCAGCAGGGTGGCGCCGTCCGGGAAACGGGTCTCGGCCGCGCGGTCGGGCCACCGGCCGAGCTCGGCCATGCCGAGCGGCAACGCGGGCTCGTCCGCGGTCAGGGCACGCAGGGTGCCGTCGGCGTGCAGCAGCAGGGGCGGCGGATGACCGCGGTTGACGATCCGCACCACCCCCTCGCCGTGCGGCAGTTCGGCGAGCACGACGGTGGTGAAGCCCTCCAGCGCGTCGACCCCGTCGCGCCGGGTGCCCTCGCGGGCCAGCGCGCGCTCCAGCCGCCCGGCCACCGCCTCCAGCGTGGCCTCCTGCTCGGCGGCCTCCCGGAACGCCCCGATCACCACGGCGACGGCGGCGACCGCGCCCATGCCCTTGCCGCGCACGTCCCCGACGACCAGCCGTACGCCGTGCGGGCCGTCCTGCACCGCGTACAGGTCACCGCCGATGAACGCGCCCTCCTGCGCCGCCTCGTACCGGGCCGCGATGTCGAGGCCGGCGATGCGCGGGGCGGGCTCGGGCAGCACGGCCCGCTGGGCGGCCTCGGCGATCTCCCGGACGGAGGCGAGCCGCCGGTCGCCGAGGCGTACGACGCGGTTGATGGCGACGGCCAGCAGGGCGACCGTGGCCACGGTGACGACCTGGGTGACGGTGTTGACGTCCAGCCCCGGTCCGAAGTGGGCGTGCACCACATAGGTGGCGGCCAGGGCGGCCAGCCCGGTGAGGAGCGTGGTGCGCAGCGAGGTCAGGGGCGCGGCGACCAGCGGTGCGGCCGTGAAGAAGGGCACGGCGGTGAAGTCGCGCGGGGTGAGCAGGTCGTACAGGAGCCCGCCGGCGATGAGCAGGAGGGCGAGGAGGCTGGGCAGGGCGTGTGCGACGGGGCGGCGGCACCGCTCCGGAGGCACGGGCGCGGGGCCGGTACCGAGGCCCGGATCCGGGACGGGTCCGCCGGGGAGCCGGCCGCCCGCCCTGGCGTACGGGCTCTCCTCCACCTCACCAGGGCGCACTGCTGGTCTCCCGTGTCCTCGACGTACGACCAGCGTGGCGGGGGCGCGGGAGGCGGGCGACTGCTGTGGCCCGAGCGGATGACCTGCTGTGACGTACGCCACTCGACTCGCGAGGCGGCCTTCCCCGGGTCCGGCGGGAGTCCAGTGGGAAACACTCAGGGCCGGAATCCATGAACTGGATTCCGGCCCTGAGTCTTCAGTAGCGGGGACAGGATTTGAACCTGCGACCTCTGGGTTATGAGCCCAGCGAGCTACCGAGCTGCTCCACCCCGCGTCGTTGTGTCTCAAGCATACGCCATGCGCGGGGGTGCTCCGCACACACGTTTCCGCGCGGCGCCGGTCAGGGCAGCAGGTGGGCGTTCGGCGCCTTGGCCGGGCCCTCGTACTCGGGGAGCAGGACGACGTCCACGCCGGCGGCCGCCAGCACCCCGGTGCCGTCGGCCCCGGGTACGAAGGTGTCCGGCTCCCGCCAGGCCGTGACGACCCGGCGCACGCCCGCGCGCAGGATCAGCTCGGCACAGGGTGCGGGGCGGGAGGCGCGGCGGGAGCAGGGCTCCAGGCTGCTGTAGACGGTGGCGCCGGGCAGCCGGGGGTCGGCCGGGTCGAGCTTCGCCAGGGCCGCCTCCTCGGCGTGCACCACGGGGTCGCCGCCCTCGCGCGAGTGGCCCCGGGCCAGCTCGCTGCCGTCGGCGGCCACCACCACCGCGCCGACGCTGAACGCCGTGCGGGAGGGCGGGCACAGGGCGGCCAGCTCACAGGCGGTGGCCAGCCAGCGCCGGTCGGCGGCGGCCGGCGCCGAGCCGGTGCCGGGGGCGGTGGGTTCGTAGCGCATGAGGACGACGTCCTCGATCCGGCGGTACTCGGTGAGCCGGAGCCGGCCGCCCTGGTACTCCCCCGGGCCGAACAGGCGCGGAGCGGCCGGGTCGCCGACGAACAGCGGAGCGAGGACGAGCTGGAGCTCGTCGGCGAGGCCCTGCTGGAGGAGCTGGGTGTGGATGGTTCCGCCGCCCTCGACCATCAGGCGCCGCACCCCGCGCACGTCGTGCAGGTGCTCCAGCAGGGCGCGCCAGTCGAGCTCGGGGCCGAGGGGGACCACGTCGGCGGTCCCGCCGAGGGCGCGGGCGGCCCGTTCGGCGCCCCGGTCGGTGGTGTACACGAGCTTCTCGCCGCCGGTGTGCCAGAAGTTCGCGGCCGGGTCGAGGTCGCCGGAGGCGGTGACGGCGATCTTCAGGGGGTACGCGGGCCGGCCCTCGGCCACCCGGGCGGCGCGGCGGCCGGGCGAGTTGACGAGGAGCCGGGGGTTGTCGGCGCGGATGGTGCCGGCGCCGATCAGGATGGCGTCCACCGAGGCCCGCACCTCGTCGACGCGGTCGAAGTCGGCCGGACTGGAGAGCAGCAGCCGGTCGGGGCCGGTGTCGTCGAGGTAGCCGTCGAGGGAGACGGCGGCGGACAGCAGGACGTACGGGTACGGCATCGGCGCGCTCCCTCGCGAAGACTCCGGCGGAGTCTTGGTTCAAGTTTGAAACAAACTTACACTGGCGGCATGACGACCCGCTGGCTCACTCCCGAGGAGCAGCGCGCCTGGCGCGCCTACATCGCCGCCTCCCGGCTGCTGGAGGACGCCATCGACCGGCATCTCCAGCAGGAGGCCGGCATGCCCCACCTGTTCTACTCCGTGCTGGCCAACCTCTCCGAGGCACCGGACCGGCGACTGCGCATGACCGACCTCGCCGAGACGCTGAAGATCACCCGCAGCAGGCTGACCTACGCGGTGACCAGGCTGGAACGGGACGGGCTGGTGCGCCGGGAGGACTGCCGCTGGGACCGGCGCAGCAGTCTCGCGGTGCTGACGCAGGAGGGGATGGCCGTGCTGGAGCGTACGGCACCCGGACATGTCGAGACGGTCCGCACGACCCTGTTCGACCGGCTCACGCCCGAGCAGGTGGGGCAGCTGGAGGAGATCTGCGCCGGGGTGGCCCGGGTGCTGGAGGGGGAGGAGGCGGGGGCCGCGGCGGAGGACGTGCCGTGGCGGCGGCGGTCGTCGCCCTGTTCGGGGCAGCCGCCCGAGCCACCCCGGTCCTGAGCGCGGGCCGGGCGCGGGCGCCGGGTGGTGCCTCGCAAACGCGTTGCTTTAACTTTTAAGCATGCGGTAGGGTCCCGGACCGAGCTGCTGCTTCAAATCTGAAGCAGGTGCCAAGGGACGGAACCCGGAGGCCCGCATGACCGACACCCCCGCCGCCACCCCGCGCGCCCGAGTCCGGGTGCCGCTGCACTTCCACGACGGCTACCGCGTCGACGCCGAACTCGTCACCTTCCACGGTCTGGACGACGGCCGGGAGCACGTCGCCGTGGTCCTCGGCGAGCCCGGGGCGGTTCCGCTCGTGCGGCTGCACTCCGAATGCCTGACCGGGGACGTCTTCGGCTCGGCCCGCTGCGACTGCGGGCCCCAGCTCCGCGAGGCGGTCGAACGCATCGCCGAGCGCGGGGGCGTGCTGCTCTACCTCCGCCAGGAGGGGCGCGGCATCGGCCTGTACAACAAGCTCGACGCCTACGCCCTCCAGGACCAGGGCCTCGACACCTACGAGGCCAACGCCGCGCTCGGCCTCCCGGAGGACGCCCGCGACTACACGGCCGCCGCGCAGATGCTGCGAGCGCTCGGCATCGGGGAGCTGGACCTGCTCTCCAACAACCCGGACAAGGCCGAGCAGTTGCGCTCGCTCGGCGTCCTCGTCCGGGACCGGGTGCCGACCGGTGTCTTCACCACGGCCCACAACGTCCGCTACCTGCGCGCGAAGGTCCTGCAGACCCAGCACACGCTGCCGCTGGTCGAGTTGGACGTCCTGCCGGAACTGAGCGCGGGCTGAGCGGGGCCCGCACGGCGCCGGGTGGGGCCGAGCGGGGCCGAGCGGGGCCGGGTGGGGCCGGGTGGGGCCGAGCGGGGCCGGGTGGTTGCCGGACTAGTGCACGGACAGGCCGCCGTCGACGAAGACCGACTGGCCGGTGACATAGGCGGCCGCGCGGCTCGCCAGGAACACCGCGGCGCCCGCGAAGTCCTCGGCCAGGCCGTTGCGCCCCACCATCGTGCGGGCGGCGAGCGCCGCCACCCGCTCCGGGTCGGACGACAGACGGGCGTTGAGCGGCGTCATGACGAACCCCGGCACCAGCGTGTTGCAGGTGACGCCGTACGGCGACCACGCCTCGGCCTGTGACCGGGCCAGCGACTCCAGCGCGCCCTTGGAGACGCCGTAGGCGCCGCTCTGCACGAAGGCCCGGTGCGCCTGCTGGGAGGTGACATGGATGATCCGCCCGAAGCCGCGTTCGGCCATGCCGGGTCCGAACCGCTGTCCCAGCAGATAGGGCGCCTCCAGGTTCACCGCCATGGTGGCGTCCCAGACGTCCTCGCCCAGCTCGCTCATCGGGGGCCGCAGATTGATCCCGGCGCAGTTGACGAGGATGTCGGGCTCCCCGAACACCCCGGCCACCTCCTCGGCTGCCGCGCGCACCCCGTCGCGGGTGCTCAGGTCGGCGCTCACCCGGGCCGCCCGGCAGCCGTGGGCCGCCAGCTCCTCGACCGTGGCGGCGAGTTCAGCCTCCCGGCGCGCCACCACCACCACGCTCGCCCCGGCCCGCGCCAGGGCACCGGCGACGGCCCGCCCGATGCCGGAACTGCCTCCGGTCACCACGGCGGCCAGACCGTCCAGCGAGAACAGCTCCGACAGATACGCCCGCGAACTCATCCCCGCACCCTAGGACCCGCGGCGAGAGTCCCCAGGACCGCCCCATCCGTCGAGCGACACCTGGGTGGCGCCGCCGAGGTATCCGGAGAGCGCGCGGCGGATGCCGGGCACGCTGTTCTCCGGAAGCTCGTCGATGCCGGTCCAGCGGACCCGGGCGTGCTTGGCCGGTTCCCGGTTCGCGGGCTCTCCTCCGTCGGTCTGCGGGCGGGTCACGGCATGTCCCTCCGGCGGGCCGTCGGGCACCGGCCCGTGGTCGCGGAGAGCCCCGGGAAACGGCTCGCCCCCGGCTCGGTGTGTCGTTGAGCCGGGGGCGTCACTGCGTAGGCCCTGTGGGACTCGAACCCACAACCAATGGATTAAAAGTCCACTGCTCTGCCAATTGAGCTAAGGGCCCTGGCGATGTTGCCTGTCCGAGCATAGCCGGACGCGGCCGGGTCTCCGATCGGGTATTGCCGACCCGGCCGCGTCGGATGGGGGACGTGACTAGTTCTCGACCGGTTCGGCCGGCTCGGGGGTGTGGGTGCGGGCCGGCCGCAGGAACCAGTGGCGGGCCGAGGCCAGCCACCAGGTCGCGGCGAAGCCCAGGACGACGAGGACGGCGACCGGGGCGTAGTTGAAGGTCTTCCAGGTGACCGGGGAGACCTGGGGAAGCATGAACAGGACCGTGATGACGGCCACCCAGGTGACGGAGACCAGGCCGATCGGGACCGACCAGCGGCCCAGGTGCCACGGGCCCCGCTCGAAGGCGTCGCCCTTGCGGACGCGGAGGAAGGTCGGGACGACGTAGGCGATGTAGAGGCCGATCACCGCGATCGAGGTCACCGCCGCGTAGGCCGTGGAGTTGATGAGGTAGGGCAGACCGAGGGCCAGGGCGCCGAGCGCGGCCAGCCAGACCGCCGCCACGGGGGTGCGCGTGCGGGGGCTGACCGTGTGCCAGACCCGCGAGAAGGGCAGTGCTCCGTCGCGGGAAAAGGCGTAGATCATGCGGCTGTTGGCGGTCACCGAGGCCATACCGCAGAAGAGCTGGGCCCCGATCACGACCAGGAGCAGGAGCTTGCCGGCCGTGGCGCCCAGGGCGTCCAGGAGGATCTGGGCGGGCGGTGCGCCGGTCGGGGACGCCAGCTCCCTGTCGTACGACTGGATGGCGAAGGTGAAGCCGAGGAGCAGGACGAAGCCGGCGATCCAGGAGGTCCAGATGGAGCGGACGATGCCCTTCGGGCCCGCCGTCGAGGCGTCGTGGGTCTCCTCCGTCATGTGGGCGGAGGCGTCGTAGCCCGTGAAGGTGTACTGGGCCATGAGCAGGCCGAGCAGGACGACGTAGAAGCCACTGCCCCAGCCCGTCTCGTTGACGAACTCCGTGAACACGAAGGACGCCGACTGGTGGTGGTCCGGGACGAGGGCCAGCGCGCCGACGATCACCGCCACGCCCAGGACGTGCCACCACACGCTGACGCTGTTCAGGAAGGCGACGATCCGGACGCCGAAGGTGTTCAGCAGGCCGTGCAGGAGAAGGATCGCCGCGAAGAGCAGGACGGTGCGGCCCGGAGTCACCCCGAAGCCGAACTGGAGGTTCAGCCAGGCGCCGAGGAACGACGCCGCCCCGAAGTCGATACCGGCCGTCACCGCCACCTGGCCCAGCACGTTGAACCAGCCGGTGAACCACGCCCAGGCCGCCGCCGAGCGGGGCGGCGCAAGGCGGTGGGCCCAGAAGTACAGGCCCGCCGACGTCGGGTACGCCGAACAGATCTCGGCCATCGACAGACCCACGGACAGGGTCATCAGACCGACCGCCACCCAGCCCCAGGTGATCACCGCGGGACCGCCGGTGACCATGCCGAACAGGTACAGGGTCAGGCAGCCGGACAGGACCGAGATGATCGTGAAGGACACGGCGTAGTTCGAGAACGCCGACATACGTCGGGCGAGGACCTGGGTGTAGCCGAGCTGGGCAAGCCGTTCCTCGTCCGACGGCCCGTCCGTGCCACTCGTCGCTATCGCGTCTTCTGTCATGCCCCCAGCGATTCCCTTCCATCTGCCGTGACATGCGTCACACGGGCTCCGCCCTCCGCGCACACCCCCCGCTTCCCCACCGCGGGCGGGCCCGGGCCCGCCCGGAGACCGCCGGCGTCGTCGGTGGGGGGACGGCGGAAGGGCGGCCCGGGGTGTCCGGGGCCGCCCTTGCCGGGTTGGAGGGGTCAGGGGGTGTGGAGGGTGTGGGGTACTGCGGGGGCCTTGGTCTCTATGAGGATCTGGCAGGAGAGGCCGCAGACCAGGAGGGCCTCCAGCAGCAGGGCCGGCAGGTCGCCGCCGGCCAGGCCGAAGAGGGTGAACGCCGCGGCGAGGCCCAGCCGGGACCAGGCGCGCAGGTCGCCGCCGAGGCCCACGTTGAGCAGGTGGATGCCGCCGACGCCGAGCAGGAACACGGCCATGCCGAAGCACAGCACCGGACCGCCGTCCAGGGCCGGGTGCCCGTGGCCGCGGGCGTTGGCGGCCTGCGCGGCGAGCAGCCCGCCGACGCCGGTCACCGTGATGCCGCCGTGCACGAACAGATGGCCGTAGACGTAGGCCTGGCCGGTCAGCCGCCACTGGCGCAGCGGTGACGGGTCGACGTGGTCGAAGACCAGCCACCACTGGCAGGCGGCGATCAGGAAGGAGCCCGCCACCACGGCCATGGTCTCGGCCCGCAGCCCGCTGGCGGCGATGCCGATGGCGTTGAGGGCGACGACCTCCCCCAGCACGATGATGGTGAACAGGCCGAAACGCTCCGGGATGTGCGAGGCGTTGAACGGCACCCGCGCCACCGCCGAGGCGGACAGGATCGGTGTCAGCAGCTCGGCCAGCAGGCCGGCGCCCCACAGCACGTAGCAGTGGGGCGTGGGCAGCAGCGCCGACGCTCCCCAGATCCCCGCGCCGAGCCCGTACCCCTGGAGGAAGCGCCTGGTCAGGGTCCGGGCCCGGGGCACGTGGTAGTGGGCCCGCAGATAGAGGCCCAGCAGGATCAGCCGTACGAGGAAGTAGCCGAGGGCGAAGCGTTTCGCCCCGGCGGTGCCCGTGAACGCCCCTGGCACGGCCACCGACACCGACAGGACCGCCATCATCGCGATGATCATGATGAGCCGGTAGATCCGGTCGTCGTTGTCGAAGCGGTCGGCGTAGAAGGAGTAGCCGACCCAGGCCCACCAGATCGGGACGAACAGCGCCCCGAACCGCAGCACGCCCGCCCAGGTCGGGGCATGCAGCAGGACCTCGGTGAGTTCGGCCACGGCCACCACGAAGACCAGGTCGAAGAAGAGCTCCAGGGGTGAGGCGGCCCGGTGGTGCCCCTCCTCGGGCACCCTGAGCCGCACTCGCCCCCGGTGCAGTCGCACCTTGCCGGTGTAGGTGCCGCGCGCGACGCCCGCCTCCGGCGCGCCCACCCCCCGCATGCCGGTCAGCCCCCGGCGACCTGGGTGTGGGCGTCGTCGTGGTAGCCCTTGATCTCGGTGATCAGGCCGTCGTCGCCGACCCGGAACGTGTCGATGCCGCGGTCCTCCACCACTCCGCCGTCCTTCTTGTGGGCGGTGATGTGGAAGGTGAACGCGGCCTCGTCGCCGCTGATCACCACGTCGGTGACGCGGAACTCGACCCGGTCGATGACCTCGAAGACGCCGTCGAAGAAAGCGGTCACCGCGGCCCGGCCCCGGTTGGCGGGCGCGCCGACCGGCTCGTACTGGACCACGTCCGCGGCGAGCAGGGCGGTGAACCGCTCCCGGTCCCGCTTGGCGAAACTCTCCGCGTACCCCTCGACGGCGGCGCGGATCTGCTGCTGGTCTGGCATGACTTCTCCGTACGTAGGTGTGGGGCGGTGCGGGCGGGGTCAGGCCTGCGCTTCCACCTCGCGGACGAAGGCGGCCATGAAGTCCCCGGTCACCTGCGGGTGCTTGGCGGTGATCAGGTCGCCGTCGACCACCAGGTCGGCGGTGCCGTCGCCCTCGTAGACGATCTCGGCGCCGGCGTTCTCCACGTCGCAGACGATGTTGTGCGCGCAGGTCACCCTGCGCCCCTCCAGCAGGGTGCGGTCGGCGCACAGCAGCCACAGCGAGTGGCAGATGGTGCCGACCTTGAAGCCCGGCGCGGCCATCGCGGCCCGCAGGAACTCCACGGCCGGCGCCTTGTTGCGGCTGCCCGGGCCCGGCACCTCGACCTGGTAGCGCAGCCGGTCCATGGCGTACGCGCCGATCAGGACCACGCCCACGTAGTCGGCCGGGTCCAGCGCGGACACCTCGCGGGTGACGGTGACGTGCTCCTCGACGTAGCCGTCGTCGGGGTTGCTGCCGAACGTCAGCGACGGCTGCCCCCACAGGTGGGAGACGTAGTCGACGGCGTACCCCCGCTCGGGGAAGTACGCGTTGAAGTCACGGAACTCCGACGGGTCGAAGTGCTCCTCGATCAGGACCGCGATCCGGCCCCTGTCCGCCGCCACCCGCTCACCCGCCCAGGCCGAGCGGGCCGAGGAGCTGGCGCGGGTCGAAGAAGGCGTGGACCTCCTTGATGCGCCCGTCCTCGATCCGGAAGATGTTCGCGCCGCGGACCGTGATCGGCTCGCCGGTGGGGGCCGCGCCCATGAAGACACCCAGGTGGGTACCGGTGATGGTGAAGGACGCGGCGACCTTGTCCCCCTGCTCCAGCAGTTCGTCGATGGTGAAGACGCGGTCCGGGAAGCCGCCGTACCAGCGCAGCGCGAACTCCTTGTACGCCGGCAGGCCGTGGATGCCGTCCGGGGAGATCGGGTTGTCGAAGACCACGTCGGTGGCGAGGATCCCGTCGGCGATCCGGAGGTCGCCGGGAGCGGTCAGGAACTGCTCGTAGTACGTGCGGACGAGCTTGGAGCCCTCGTCGGAAACTTCGGCCATGGGTTCAACTCCTCAAGTGTGGCGGGGTTCACAGGCCCGGACCGCCGCCGCCGTAAGGTCACGCGGCGGTCCGGGATCCGTCCGGCGGCTCAGGCGTCCGCGAGGAACCACTCGGCGGCGCGCTCGCCGATGACGTAGCAGGTCAGGTTGGGGTTGGCGCTGACGTGCGTGGGCATCACGGAGGCGTCCACCACGCTGAGGTTCTCGATGCCGTGCACCCGCAGCCGCTGGTCCACGACCGCGCTCTCGTCGCCGCTCGGGCCCATCTTCGTGGTGCCGACCGGGTGCCACAGGGTGGCGGAGTTCTCCCGGATGTACCGCAGCAGTTGGGTGTCGTCGTCGACCTGGGCCTGTGTGAGCTTGTCCGACAGACCGCTGGAGAGGTCCCTGATCTGCTTGGAGTTGGCGATCTCCCAGGCCAGGCGGACGCCGTCCAGGGCGATGGCGCGGTCGGCGTCGGTGCCGTAGGAGTTGAGGAAGATGTCCGGCTGGACGGTGGGGTCGGCGCTGCTGAGCGAGACCCGGCCGCGGCACTCCGGCTTCTGCAGCACGCTCATCACGCTGATCGGCCGGTGGGTGACCGGGACGTAGCGGCTGACGAAGTACATCTGCATGTCGTTGAAGTGCTGCGAGCCCGGGTTGGTGTAGCGGACCAGGACCTGCACGTCCGGGTCGTCGGGGTCGGTGACGCCCTCGCGGGGCAGCAGGCCGACGGTGATCTGCTGGTGCTCGATCAGGTTCTCGCCGACGTTCGGCTGGTCGAGGACCACCTCGATGCCGAGGGCGCGCAGCCGCCGCTCGGGGCCGACGCCGGAACGCAGCAGGATCGCGGGGGAGTTGAGGGCGCCGGCGGAGAGGGTGACGTGGTCGGCGTACACCTTCTCCAGGCGCCCGCCGGTCTCCACCTCGACACCGACCGCCCGGGTGCCCTCGAACAGCACCCGGTGCACGGTGGCGCCGGAGCGGATGGTGAGGTTCTTCCGCTCACGGGCCTCGGTGAGGTAGGCGATCGCGGTGGAGACACGCAGGTCGCCGCGGCGGTTCATGGGGATCGGGCCGACGCCGGTGGACTCCGGGTCGTTGTGGTCGGCGACATAGCCGAAGCCCTGGTCGATGCAGGCCTCCAGATAGGCGGCCTGGAACGGCACGAACTGGTCGCGGGTGTGCCGGACGATCGGGGTGGGGCCATTCTTGCCGTGGAACGGGCCGTCGAAGTCCTGGTCGTCCTCGATCTTGGTGAAGTACGGCAGCATCGAGCGCCACGACCACTCGTCGTTGCCCAGGTCGGCCCACTCGTCGTAGTCCGCCGGGATGCCGCGCAGCGCGATGGCGCCGTTGACCGCGGAGCAGCCGCCCGCCACCTTGCCCCGGGCGTAGGTGAGGGACCGGCCCGGCACCGCCTCGGCGCTGTAGCCCCAGTCGTGGTCCTCCACGGAGACGGTCCGCGCGTTGGTGATGTCACCGGGGATCTCTGAGACGTCCGCCCAGTCGGGTCCGGCCTCCAGGAGCAGGACACTGACGCCGGCGTTCTCGGTGAGTCGGCTCGCGAGCACGGCACCCGAGGAGCCCGCGCCGACGACTATGTGGTCATACTTCATGGGTTCTCCCTCTTGGGACCGCTACCGGGGTCCGGGGTCACAGACCCGGGAACTCATCGGTCTCGATCCAGGTCTCGATGGCCTGCTTCTCCGCGAGATCGACGTACTCGTACCGGACTCCCAGGGCGTCGGGCTCCGTGATGATCCAGCCCGGGGTGGCGCCCTCCGCGCTCCGGGACGCCGCCGCGACGCCGATGCCCTCGGCTTCGAGCGCTCTGAGCCGGCCCTCCATGTCCGGCTCCCAGAGGCCGAGGTAGAGGATCCGGCCCTCGTTGGCGGTGGAGAAGATCCCCTCGTCCCCGTCGGCCTCGATCAGCTCGTAGTACGGCGGCCCCTGTTTCGAGAAGGCCACGTGCACGACCTGCTCATGCGGGTGCGGATCCTCGAGTCGCGGATTCGTCACGTGCGCGGGCTTGGTGAATTCAAGACCGTGCGTCCGCTCGTAGTACTCGATCGCCTTCTCCAGATCGGGCACGACCACGCCGATGTGGAAGTAGGGCTGCTCGCTCATGTCCGCTCCCTGTAATTCCCGTTCACTCGTCGACCGGGTCGTACGCGTCGAGCTGCGGCGGCTGCGCGAGGTACGTCAGCATTTCCGGGACGATTTCCTTGAGGTATTCCTTGGCGCTGTGTTCGGCGAGCGCCGCCTCGTCCACGTACTGTTCGACGACCAGGTACCTGCGGGGGGTGGTCCGGTGCCGTACGAACTCGAACACCGGGGTGCCCGGCTCGTTCGCCCGGACCTGCCGCACCAGGAGCTTCAGCACCTTCTCGAAGGGCTCCTCGCTGCCTTCGGCGACGTCCAGGACGGTGGTGCACGTGATCACTGGTCCTCCAGTTCCGCTCGGCGGGCGGCGTCTCAGTGCAGGGGCGGCAGCAGGATGTCCGCCGTCTCGTCCTGGATCTTGGCCTCGGCCCCGGGGTACGCGAACAACTCGGTGCCCAGGTCGCCGAAGAGGGAGTAGCCCTCGGCGGCGCGGGTGTCGAACCACATCGACATCTCGTGGCCGACCTCCTCGCCGAACAGGTGGTTGACCATCGCGAGGGTGCCGGCGTTGATGGAGGCGGCACCGGCGGTGGTCCAGATGCGGTCCTCGGGCGCGCCGAGCCACATACGGCGGGGCTCCACCACGTTGGCGCCCTCCTCCTTCAGCCGCCGGGAGATGGGCGGGCTGCAGGTCACCGGGGTCTTGCCGAGGATGCCGGCGCGCTGCAGGATGCCGACGCCGACGCAGTTGGCGCCGATGAACCTGCCGTTGACGTGGTGGTGGCGGATGGTGTCGAGGATCCGCTCGTTCTTGGTGGCGGCGCCGGAGCCGCGGCCGCCGGGGACGTACAGCACGTCGTACAGGTCGTCGTCCTGGAGCACCGCGTGCGGCTCGACCCGGGCACCCATCTGCATGGTGACCGGGCCCTCCTCCAGGGCCACCAGCTTGACCTCGATGTCCTCGCCGGCCGTCTCCTTCAGATAGACCGCGACACCGATCATGATCTCCCAGGGGATGATGGTGTCCGACTCGCTGCACCGGTCGTACGCGAGCACCGCGATGCTCTTGATCTCAGCCATGGATTGCTCTCCAGTCCACTCCGGGATTACCGGGCCGCGGCATTCGCCGAACACTCGGCGGCTTGCGCGGAATTACCGGTCTCTGGTGGCGAAGCTAGCGTGCCGTGGAATGCACCCGGAGCCTTCCACGGATACTTTCTGAACTCCCGGCCGGGGCCGACGGAAGGCGCTTTTACGCAACTCGCCGATACTTTCTGAACTCGCCGCCGCATAGCGCGACGCCGCACCCGGACGCCCCGGAGGGGGCGGCGCGGTCCGCCCGGACCGGTCGGTCGGCGCGGGGCTCCCGGCCCCGGTGGCCGGGGCACACGGCCCGGCGGGCCGGCAGTAGGACCATCGGTTCAATCACGCCCGCATCCGGCCGAGTTCACGAAGTCGTGGTGGGTTTCTGGCCGCACGCGCGGGTGTCCAGAAGCCTGACGGCATGACATCTGAGAGCTCTGAGCTGCTGATCCGGCCTGCCGGCGGGAGCCCGCCGGGACGGCGGAGCGCGGGGACGGCGGGTCGCTTCTTCGGCATCGTCGTGGGCAACTTCCTGGTCCTGCTCGACGCCTCCATCCTCAACGTGGCGGTGCCGGACCTGCGGGACGATCTGCACGCCTCGGCCAGTGCGCTGCCGTGGACGGTGGACGCCTACACCGTGGTGTTCGCCGGCCTGATGCTGGCCGCGGGCTCGATCGCGGACCGCTTCGGACCGCGCCGGATCTACCGAACGGCCCTGATCTCGTTCGGCGTCGTCTCGGCGCTGTGCGCGGCGGCGGACTCCGCAGGGCTGCTCATCGCCGGGCGGGCCCTGCTGGGTGTCGCCGCGGCGGGCCTGGTGCCGGCTTCGCTCGCCCTGCTCGCCGGGCTCTACCCGGACCCGGCCAAGCGTTCCCGCGCCGTCGGCGCCTGGGCGGCGATCAGTGCGCTCGGTCTGGTCTCGGGGCCCGTGCTCGGCGGGGCCCTGGTCGCCCTCGGCGGCTGGCAGCTCGTCTTTCTCGTCAACCCGCCGATCGCGCTGGTCACCGTGGTGCTGGCGAGGTCGCTGTCGGCCGACCGGCCCACCGCGCACCGCCCGATCGACTACCCCGGCCTGCTGCTGTCCATCGCCGGCCTGGGCGCGCTCACCTTCGGACTCGTCGACGGCGGCACCGACGGCTGGGGGCGTGCCGTGCCGGTGACCGCCCTCGTGGTCGCGCTGCTGGCCTTCGTCCTGCTCGCCGTCGTGGAACGCCGCGCCGAGGACCCGGCCCTGCCCCCGGCGCTGCTCTCGCTCTCCCGGGTGCGGGCCGACCTGGTGGCGGGCTCCGCCGCCTCCTTCGCCTTCTACGGGCTGCTGTTCGCCATGACCCAGTGGATGGTCGAGGACCGGGACATGTCGGCGCTGCGGACCGGGCTCGCGTTCCTGCCCATGACGCTGCCCCTCGCCGTCCTGCCGTTCTTCACCGGTCGCCTGGTCGCGAAGATCGGCACCCGGCCGCTCATCCTGTTCGGCCTCACCGCCGGTGCCGTCTCCGGGCTGGTCCTCTCCTTCTCCGGCACCGAGACCCCCCTCGCGCTCCTCGTCGCCGCCCAGCTCGCCCTCGCGCTGTGCGCCACCACCGCGATCCCGGCCTCGACCGCCGACATGGCCACGGCCGCGCCGCAGCGCTTCGCAGCCACCGCCCAGGGCGCACTGAACGCCTCCCGCCAGGCCGGCTCGGCACTCGGCGTCGCCGTGCTCGGCACGCTCGGCTCGATGCACCGGATCGGCCTCGGAGTCGTGGCGCTCGGCGTCGGCTCGACTCTCGTGGTCGGTCTGCTCGGCCGGGCGAAGCCCGAGCGGGACGCCTGACCCGCCCCACCGCACCCCGCCCGCCCCGACCTTGCTGACACGTTGAAAGGAAGCGAGCCATGACCACCGCCCAGGACGAGACCGTCTCGGCCCCGGTCCGGCGCAACGTCGCCTGGATCCGCTCCGCCCTCCAGACGGCGATCGAGCTCGAGCACTCCACGCTGCCCGTCTACACCGCGGCGATGCTCTCGCTCGAGGTGCAGAACTTCACCAGCTACAACACGATCCGCAGCGTGCTGATGGAGGAGATGGTGCACATGTCCATCGCCGCCAACATGCTCGCCGCGATCGGCGGCCGGCCCCGGATCAAGGACCTCGACCCGAAGTACCCCTCGCACGGCCTGCCCGGCGGTGTGGAGCCCGACCTGCACTTCGGCCTGGCCAGGCTCTCCAAGCCGCAGCTTCGCAACTTCATGCGGCTGGAGTCCCCGCTCTTCCTGCTCCCGGAGGAGTACGGCCACGAGGACTTCCCGACCATCGGCAAGCTCTACGCCCAGATCAGGGACGCCATCGTCGCCAATGCCGCCGAACTGCGCGCGGCGGTGCAGGGCGGCGGGGTCGCCAACCAGGTCGGCGACAACATCGGCTTCAAGACCATCGTGCCGACGCCCGGCGTGGACCCGGTGGACCAGTTGCTCGAGGGCATCGACGAGATCCTGCAGCAGGGGGAGGGCGCGGCCAGCGGCACGATCCGGACCGGCGCCGCCTACCAGCACGAGGAGTCCCACTACGGGAAGTTCGCCGAGCTCTGGTACGGCCGCACCTACCGCGAGCCGGAGCCGGCGGTCGAGCTGACCCCGGAGACCGAGGCCGTGCACTTCCAGGGCGCGCGGATCGACTGGCCGTCGGTCATCAACACGCTCGCGGTGCCCGCCGACGGCTACGACAAGCTGCTGGCCGAGGACCCGGACGGCAAGGAGATCTCGGAGGCGCTGCTCGCCTTCGACCAGGACTACAGCGACATGATGGCCCACCTCGACGCGATGTGGAACGGCGACCCCGACCAGCAGTGGCCGACCTTCGGCGAGGCGGTCCACAACATGATGAAGCTGCGGGTCTTCTCCTCCTTCACCTTCATGCAGCGCCGGATCCCGCCGGCGCTCATCGACGACCTGCCCCGGCTGTACCCGGCCGAGTTCGGCTTCCTGCACACCTACACCGACCTCGACAAGCCGGTGTTCTACGGCCCCCGCTTCCGCAACCTCAACGCCGACCAGGCCTGAGCGCCCCCGCAGGAGAGAGTCACCATGTCCCGTACGAAGAGGGTCCTCATCGTCCTCACCAGCCACGCGGAGCTGGGCGACACCGGCCGCGAGACCGGCTACTACATGCCCGAGGTCGCCCACCCCTGGCGGGTGTTCACCGAGGCCGGCCACCGGGTGGACCTCGCGTCCGTGCGCGGCGGCCGTCCCCCGGCCTCCGGGACCGACCTGACCGACCCCGTGCAGAAGGCGTTCCTCGCGGACCCGGAGATGGCCGGGAAACTCTCCGGCACCCTCCGGCCCGAGGACGTGGACCCCTCCGCGTACGACGCCGTCTTCTTCGCCGGCGGCCACGGCACCATGTGGGACTTCCCCGACAACCCGGCGCTGTCCGCGCTGGCCCGTGACGTCTACGAGGCGGGCGGCGTGGTCGCGGCGCTCTGTCACGGGCCGGCGGCCCTGGTCGGGGTCCGGCTCTCCGACGGCCGCCCGCTGGTCGACGGCAAGCGGCTGACCGCGTTCAGCAACGCCGAGGAGACCGCGGTCGGCCTCACCGGCGTCGTCCCGTTCGCCCTGCAGACCGCCCTGGAGGAACTGGGCGCCAAGCACGAGGCGGCGCCCGAGTTCACCGCCCACGCGGTGACCGACGGCCGCCTGGTGACCGGCCAGAACCCGGCCTCCGCCACGGACACCGCCATGGCGACGGTGCTCGCCCTGGCGGCCACGTGACGACGCAGCCGGCCGCGGGCGGCCGCGCCGCCGCGGGTGGTGCGGCCGCCCCCTCGGCGGGCGGCCGCACCGCCGCCGTGACGGCGCCCGCGCCGCGGCGGACACCGGCGCCGGACCCGTACGCGACGGGCCGCGCCCGCTGGTTGGTCCTCGCCGTGGGGCTCACCTGCACCTTCCTCGTGGTCGGCGGGGTCTCCATCGCCAACCTCGCCATGCCCTCCCTCCAGCAGACCCTGCACGTCGGCTTCGGCGCAGTGCAGTTCGTCGTCGCCGGGTACGGACTGGTCTACGCCGTCTTCCTGATCACCGGCGGCCGGCTGGGCGACGTCCTGGGCCGCCGCCGCGTACTGCTCGCCGGCCTGGTCCTGTTCACCGCCGCCGTGCTGGTCAGCGGACTCGCCCCGAACGCGGCCGTGCTGATCGGCGCCCGCCTGGTGCAGGGCTTCGGCGCCGCGTTGATCTACCCGCAGATCCTGTCGATCATCCAGGACACCTTCGAGGGCGCCGAACGCAACTTCGCCCTCGGCCTGTTCGGCGCCACCATCGGCGTCGCCATCGTCGTCGGCCAGCTCGTCGGCGGGGCGCTGATCCAGCTCGACATCGGCGGCCTGGCCTGGCGGCCGGCGTTCCTGGTGCTGGTCCCGCTCGGCACCGCCGCGCTGCTCACCGGCCGCCGCGTCATGGCGCCGGACCGGCCGGCCGGCCGCCCGCACATCGACCTGGCCGGCACCGGTCTGCTCGGCGGCGCCCTGCTGCTGCTCGTGCTGCCGCTGCTGGTCGGCCCGGGCACGGGCTGGGCCTGGTGGACCTGGCTGATGTTCGCCGCCGCCGTCCCGGCGTTCACCGTCTTCGTCCGCTACGAACGGCACCTGGACCGCACCGGCCGCACCCCGCTGCTGCGCCCGTCGCTGTTCCGGCAGCGCGCCTTCGGCATGGGCATGGCCATCGGGGTGCTGTTCTTCATCACCATCGTCGGCCTGGCCGTCTACACCTCGCTGACCTTCCAGGTCGGCCTCGGCCTGGACCCGCTCCAGGCGGGCCTGGCCTTCGCGCCGGTCGGCGTCGCGTTCTTCGTCTCGTCCCTGCTGGTGCCCCGGCTGGTCCCGCGGCTCGGCCGGTCCGTGTTGGTCATCGGTCACGTCCTGCTGCTCGGCGGCCTGATCGCCGCCTGGGCCGTCGTGCACGCGGCCGGCACCGGCCTGTCGGCGGGCGAGCTGGCCCTGCCGCTGCTGTTGGTCGGCACCGCCCAGGGACTGACCATGTCCCCCTTGATCGGGGTCGTCCTGACCGGCATCCGGGTCGACGACAAGGGCTCGGCCTCGGGCGCCCTGACCACCGCCTTCCAGGTCGGCCAGGCCCTCGGCGTGGCCGGAATCGGTACGGTCTTCTCCGTCCTCGGCGCCCGGCCGGGCGTGAGCGGTGCGTCAAGCCGTTACCAAGTCGCCTTTCAATCCGCCCTGTTGGTGATGGCCGCGCTTACGCTGGTCTCGTTCGTCCTGGTATTCCGGCTTCCGAACCCCCACGACAGCCGGCCCCACCACCACTTCCTGTGGGTGCGGCACGGCCGCCGCACGGGCCTCGCACACGCCTTGTACCTGCTGACCGGCGGTCACGCGGTGGGCCGCCGGCTCGGCCACTGGTTCCACCACCACGAAGGGAAACACTGATGCGTCAGGTCGCTCTGGGCACCCAGGGTCTGCGGGTCTCCGCGCAGGGTCTCGGCTGCATGGGCATGAGCCAGTCGTACGGAGTCGGCAACGACGAGGAGTCGATCAGGACCATCCACCGGGCCCTCGATCTGGGCGTCACCCTGATCGACACGGCCAACGTGTACGGGGCGACCGGCCTGTACGGCATCGGTGCCAACGAGAAGCTGGTCGGCTACGCCCTCCGGGAGCGCCGGGACGAGGTCACCCTCGCCACCAAGTGCGGCATCGCCGACGTGCGGCCCGGTGCCGGCATGGAGCTGCGCGCCGACCCGGAGTACATCCGGCAGTGCTGCGACGAGTCGCTCCAGCGGCTCGGCGTGGACCACATCGACCTGTACTACCTGCACCGGATCGACCCCCGGACCCCCGTCGAGGACTCCATCGGCGCCTTCGCCGACCTGGTGAAGGCGGGCAAGGTCCGCTACATCGGGGTCTCCGAGGTGTCCGCGGACGAGCTCGAGCGCGCCCACGCCGTCCACCCGGTGACGGCCCTGCAGAGCGAGTACTCGCTGTGGAGCCGCGAGATCGAGGCGGAGGTGCTGCCCACGGCCCGCCGGCTGGGCATCGGCGTGGTCCCATTCTCCCCGCTCGGCCGGGGCTTCCTGACCGGCGCGGTCACCAGCCGGGACACCATGGCCGCGAACGACATGCGCCGCAACCTGCCGCGCTTCTCGCAGGACAACATCGACGCCAACCAGAAGGTCGTCGACGTGATCCGGGACATCGCCGCCGGCCACGACGTGCTGCCCGGACAGGTCGCGCTGGCCTGGGTGCACGCCCAGGGCCCCGAGGACATCGTGCCGATCCCGGGCACCAAGCGGACGAGCTACCTGGAGCAGAACACGGCCGCCGCCGGTCTCACCCTGACCGACGACGACCTGTCCCGGCTGGCCGAGGCGGCCGCCCGTATCCAGGGCGCCCGCCGCTAGGGCCTGTCCTTCCCGGCTCAGTCCGCCTTCAGCTCCGGCGGATGCAGGAAGTAGTTGGCGGCCGACGCCGCCTGCGCCCCCTCGTGGACGGCCGACGTCACCTGGTGGGAGTGCAGGGCGGTGAGGTCGCCGGCCGCGTAGACGCCCGGCACGCTGGTCTTCTGCTCGGAGTCCACCTCGACGTAACCGGTGGGCGCGAGCCGGACGCCGAGCTGCCGGGCGAGCGTGGTCTCGGGGGTCGCGCCCTGGATGGAGAACAGCGCGTCCAGTTCCAGCCGGCGGCCCCCGCGGGTGACCACCGCGGTGAGCAGCCCGCCGGCGCCCTCCACCTCCCCGATCCGGTCGTGCACCACGGGGATGCCGGCGCCCTCGAGCCGGCGGCGGAACTTCGGGCTGATCTCGTCGCTCGCGCTGTTCGTCAGCAGCCGCACCCGGTCGGTGAGGCTGTGCAGCTGCATCGCCTCGCCCGCGGCCGCGTCGGTGTGCCCGACGACCAGGATGCTGCGCCCCCGGTTCTCGTACCCGTCGCAGGTGATGCACCAGAACATCGACCGGCCCACGTACGACTCCCAGCCCGCGAAGTGCGGGAAGTGGTCGAGGACGCCGGTGGCCAGCACCAGCGTCCGGGCCCGCCAGGAGTGGCCCTGGGAGCGGACCGTGAAGCCGCGCTCCGCGTCGCCCTCGGCATGGGTGATCAGATGGTGCGCGATCCTGGCGCCCGGGTACCGGCCGAGCTGCTCCCGGCCGAGCTTGCGCAGGTCGACGGTCGGGATGCCGCCCGGGAACCCCAGGTAGTTGTGGTTGGTCTGGTGGTGCGTGGAGCGCCCGTGGCCCGTGTCGAAGACCAGGACCTCGCGGTTGTAGCGGGCCAGGTAGAGCGCGGCGGACAGCCCGGCGGGGCCGCCCCCGACGACTACGGCGTCGGCAGCCTGCATGGTCGTGTCCCCTTCTCAGGTCGTGCGGCTGGGTTCCCCCGCCAGCTCCAGCTCCGCGTGGACCGCGCCGAGGCAGCGGTTCATGACCACGCGCAGTCCCCCCGCCACGGCGATGTCCCGCGCTTCGTCGGACACGATGCCGAGCTGCAGCCACAGCGTCCGGGCCCCGATGGCGACGGCCTCCCGGGCCACGTCGGGGGTCTCGGGCGCCGGCCGGAAGACATCGACCACGTCGACCGGCTCCCCGATCTCGAGAAGCGAGGCGAAGGCGGGCCGGCCCAGCACCTCGCGGTGGTACGGGTTGACCGGTATCACCCGGAAGCCCTTGCGCTGGAGGTAGGCCGGGATCTCGTGCGCGGACTTGCCCTCCTCCGCCGAGGCGCCCACCACCGCGATGGTGCGCGCCCCGCCGAGAATCCTCCGGTACTCGTCCCACAGGTGATCGCCCATGGTCACGTCCCCTCGTCGTGTCGTTCGCCGCCCGCGGCCCGGTGCCGTGGACGCAACCAGATGACGCCGAGGGGCGGCAGGGTGACCTCGACGCTCCGCTCCTGGCCCTGCCAGGGCACCGGACGGGCGAGCAGCGGCCCGGAGTTGAGCACGTCCGAGCCGCCGTAGCGGGCCGCGTCGGTGTTGAGGACCTCGGTCCACTCACCGCCGTCCGGCACCCCGATCCGGTAGCCGTGGCGCACGCTCGGCCCGAAGTGGTGCACGCACACCAGCGGGCCGCCGTCGCCGTCGTAGCGGACGAAGGCGTACACGTTGTCCTCGGCCGCGTCCGCGTCCAGCCAGGCGAAGCCGCGGGGGTCGGCGTCCAGGTCCCACAGGGCGGGCAGCCGCAGATAGTGGGCGTTGAGGTCGCGCACCAGGTCCCGTACACCCGCGTGCGCGCCGTCGGCCGTGGCCGCCCAGTCGGTCCCGGTGTCGTGCGACCACTCGCTCTCCTGGGCGAACTCCTGGCCCATGAAGAGCAGTTGCTTGCCCGGGAAGCCCCACATGAAGGCGAGGTAGGCCCGCGCGTCCGCGAACCTCCGCCAGCGGTCGCCGGGCATCCGGCCGAGCAGCGAGCCCTTGCCGTGCACCACTTCGTCGTGGCTGATCGGCAGCAGGTGGTTCTCGGCGTACGCGTAGACCATGGGGAAGGTCAGCGCGTGATGGTGGTACTGCCGGTGCACCGGGTCCCGGCCCATGTAGCCGAGGGAGTCGTGCATCCAGCCCATGTTCCACTTGAACCCGAAGCCGAGCCCGCCGTGGTCGGTGCGCCGGGTCACGCCGTCCCAGGCCGTGGACTCCTCGGCGATGGTGATCACGCCGGGGCAGCTCCGGTACACGGCGGCGTTCATCTCCTGCAGGAACTCCACCGCCTCCAGATGCTCCCGGCCGCCGTAGGCGTTGGGCAGCCAGCCGCCCTCGGGGCGGGAGTAGTCGAGGTAGAGCATCGAGGCGACGGCGTCCACCCGGAGCCCGTCGACGTGGAACTCGGCGCACCAGTACAGGGCGTTGGCGACCAGGAAGTTGCGCACCTGCTCGCGGCCGTAGTCGAAGACGAGGGTGCCCCAGTCGGGGTGCTCGCCGCGCCGCGGATCGGGGTGCTCGTACAGGGCGGTGCCGTCGAAGCGGGCCAGCGCCCAGTCGTCCTTGGGGAAGTGCGCCGGCACCCAGTCGAGGATGACGCCGATGCCCGCCCGGTGCAGGGCGTCCACCAGGTACCGGAAGTCGTCGGGGGTGCCGAGGGCGGCCATGGGCGCGTAGTACGAGGTGACCTGGTAGCCCCAGGAGCCGCGGAACGGGTGCTCGGCGACGGGCAGGAACTCCACATGGGTGAAGCCCAGCGCCTTGACGTAGGCGGGCAGTTCGCCGGCCAGCTCGCGGTAGCCGCGTCCCGGCCGCCAGGAGCCCAGGTGCAGTTCGTACACGCTCATCGGCGCCCGCTCGGCGCGCAGCCGGCCGCGTTCCGCCATCCATGCGCCGTCCGTCCACCGGTGGCGGGAGGCGAAGACGACGGAGGCGGTGCCGGGCGCGGCCTCGGCCGAGCGGGCCAAAGGATCGGCCTTCTGCCGCCAGGTGCCGTCCGGCCCGAGGATCTCGAACTTGTACCGGCAGCCGTCGCCGACGCCCGGCACGAACAGCTCCCACACCCCCGAGGCGCCCAGGGAGCGCATCGGGTGCCCGGCGCCGGCCCAGTGGTTGAAGTCCCCGACCACCCGGACGGCGCGGGCGTTCGGCGCCCACACCGCGAACGCGGTGCCGCTGACGGACCGGTGCTCGCACACCCGGGCGCCCAGCACCGTCCACAGCCGCTCGTGCCGGCCCTCGGCTATCAGGTACAGGTCCAGCTCCCCCGGCACCGGCGGGAAGCGGTAGGGGTCGTCGGTCTCGCACTCGCAGTCGGCGTACCGCACCCGCAGCCGGTAGTCGGGCACGTCGTCCGGCCCGCCGGGGCCGGGCAGCGTCCCTGAGAAGACCCCGCCGCCCTCGTGGCGCAGCTCGGCCAGCACGTTCCCGGCCGGGCCGACGGCCCACACCGCCTCGGCGAGCGGCTTGAGTACGCGCAGGGTCAGGCCCCCGGGCCCTGGGTGCGGGCCGAGCAGCGCGTGCGGGTCGGCCGTCTCTCCGGTGGTGAGGCGCTTGAGATCGGAGGCCGTCGGCCGGGCCGGGGCCGGGCGGACGGGGTGGGGGGAGACCTGCGGGTTCACGAGAGGTGCGTCCTGTCCGTGATGATGTGGGCGACCTGGTTCCGCGGGTCGAGGCGTACGTAGTTGTCACGGCCCCAGCGGTACGTCTCGCCGGTCAGCTCGTCGTGCGCCTCGAAGGTGTCGGCGCGGTCCAGGCCGAGGGCGGGCAGGTCGAGGTGGACGGTGGCCTCGCGCACGCTGTGCGGGTCGAGGTTGAGGACCACCAGCACCCAGTCGTCGCCGGCCCGCTTGGAGAAGCAGACGACGGCGTCGTTGTCGGCGCGGTGGAAGCGCAGGTTGCGCAGCCGGCGCAGCGCCGGGTGCTCCCGGCGCAGCCGGTTGAGGGTGGTGACCAGGGGGGCGAGGGTGTCGCCGGAGGCATCGGCGGCCTTCCAGTCCCGGGGCCGGTACTGGTACTTCTCCGAGTCCAGGTACTCCTCGCTGCCGGGACCTGCGGGCACGTTCTCATACAGCTCGTAGCCCGCGTACATCCCCCAGGCCGGGGCCGCCGTCGCGGCGAGCACGGCCCGCACCGCGAAGGCCGCGCGGCCCCCGTACTGCAGGAAGGCGTTCAGGATGTCGGGGGTGTTCACGAAGAGGTTCGGGCGCAGGTAGGCCGCGCTCTCCTCGCCGCCGAGCCCGGCCAGTTCGGAGAGGTAGGACTCCACCTCCTCCTTGGAGTTGCGCCAGGTGAAGTACGTGTACGACTGGTGGAAGCCGATCCGGGCCAGGCTGTGCATCATCGCGGGCCGGGTGAACGCCTCGGCGAGGAACAGCACGTCGGGGTCGGTGGCGTGCACCTCCTCGATGAGCCGCTCCCAGAACCAGACCGGCTTGGTGTGCGGGTTGTCCACGCGGAAGATCCGCACCCCGTGCGCCATCCAGTGGCGCAGCACGCGCAGGCACTCCGCGTACAGCCCCTCGGGCTCGGTGTCGAAGTCGAGCGGATAGATGTCCTGGTACTTCTTCGGCGGGTTCTCGGCGTAGGCGATCGACCCGTCGAGCCGGTGCCGGAACCACTCCGGGTGACCGGTGACCCAGGGGTGGTCGGGCGAGCACTGGAGCGCGAAGTCCAGCGCCACCTCCAGGCCCAGTTCACCGGCCCGGGCGACGAAGTGGTCGAAGTCGTCCAGGGTGCCGAGGTCGGGGTGGACGGCGTCGTGGCCGCCGGCCGGGGAGCCGATCGCCCACGGTGATCCGGGGTCGTGCGGGCCGGCGGCCAGGGTGTTGCCGCGGCCCTTGCGGTGGGTGGTGCCGATCGGGTGGACCGGCGGCAGGTACACCACGTCGAAGCCCATCGCGGCGACGGCGTCGAGCCGCTCCGCCGCGGTGCGCAGGGTGCCCGAACGCGGCGGCTCCAGCACTCCCTCGGCGTTCACCGTCTCCGCGACGGCGCCCTCGGAGCGCGGGAAGAACTCGTACCAGGAGCCGTACAGCGCCCGCTCCCGGTCGACGCGCAGCGGCAGTTCCTCCGAGCGGGTCACCAGCTCGCGCAGCGGGCGGGCGGCCAGGACCGCGGTCACCTCGGCGCCGAGTGCGGCTGCGAGCCGCTCGTCGGGGCCGAGGGTGCCGTCCACGAGCCCGCCGAGGGCCGCCGTGAGCACCTCGCGGGCCCGCTCCTCGGCACCGGCCGGCAGGGCGTCCAGGGCCCGTTCGAGGAGCCGCGCGCCCTCCGCGAGGACCAGCTCCACATCGATCCGGGCCGGGATCTTGATCCGGGCGGTGTGCCGCCAGGTGGCCACGGGATCGCTCCACGCCTCCACCCGGTACGTCCACTCGCCCTCCCGGCCGGCCGCGACCTGCGCGGCGTACCGGTCGGTGCCCGGCGCGACCAGCCGCATCGGCGTCCAGGGGCCCGCCACACCGTCCGGGCCGGTCAGGACCACGTTCGCGGCGACCGCGTCGTGTCCCTCCCGGAAGACCGTGGCGGACACCTCGAACAGCTCGCCCGGCACGGCGCGCGCGGGACGGCGGCCCGCGTCCACCTGGGGGCGGACGTCCCGCACGGGTATCCGGCCGACGGTGGGTGCCGGCCGACGGACGTCGGGCTTGCCTTGCATGGTCATGCCTCCTGGCACTAGGGGCCTGTCCGGCGGATCAGGGCCCGGCGGTGGCGGGCACCGGGGTCAGGGCAGGGAAGGGGGATGCGGCGCGGGCCGGCGCAGCGCCGTGGTCCGTTGCTCACGTCGGCGATGATGCGGCGGTAGCCCGCCACCAGCGGATGGTGCGGATAGGCCGTGCTGAACAGCCGTTCCCCGGCCAGAGCCGCCATCTCCGGGGCGTAGGGCAGGGACACGGTGACCGGGGCGCCGAAGGCGTCCTCCACCTTCGCCCGCAGCGGCTCGTGGGGCGTCCCGGACGGCACCAGGTTCACCGCGACGCTCAGCCGTCCGCAGCCGAGGCGGTCCGCGAGCGACATCGTCTCGGCGGCGCCCGCCATGTCCAGCCGGTCCGCCCGGGTGACCACCACCAGGGCGTCCGAGCTGGCCATCGAGGTCACCGTCTCGTTGTTGAACCCGGCGTGGGTGTCGAGGAGCAGCACGTCCAGGGCGAGCGAGTCGATCAGCCGGTCGAAGCCCTCCCGGAGCAGGCCCACGTCGTAGCCGCGGCCCATGATCTCGTTGATGCCGGCCCGGCTGCGGGCCGTCACCACGAAGAACCCGTCGTGCCCGGCGTCCGCCTCGGCCGGATAGGCGGCCTCCTCGATCTCGCAGCGCCCGATCAGGTAGTCGCTCAGGGAGCGCCGGACGGTGCCGAGCGCGTCCCCGAACATGACGTCCAGCGCCGGGGTCTGGATGTCGGTGTCCACCAGTGCGACCCGGTGGCCGGAGGAGGCCAGGAGCACCGCCAGGTTGGCGGCCGTGCTCGACTTCCCCGTACCGCCCCGGTACGAGTGCACGGTGATGATCTGCGACATGGTCTCCACCCGGGGTCTTCCATCAGGAGGCGCGCCGGTGCACGGCCATCATGGTGATGTCGTCCGACTGCTCGGCGGGTCCGACGAACTCGTTCAGCACCCCGTCCATGTGGTCGAGGAGTTCCTCGCCGCGCACCGCCGCCCCGGTGAGCTGCTTGAGCATCAGGTCGTTGCCGAAGAACCGGCCCGAACCGGACCGCGCCTCGGTCACCCCGTCGGTGTAGATGAAGAGCGTGTCACCGGGGCTGATCTGCGCGTAGCCCAGCGAGAAGGTGACGTCGGGAATGACGCCGACCGCGGGCCCGGTGGGTTCCAGCAGCACCGGTTCGGCGCCGTCGGCGCTGACCAGCACCGGCGGGTTGTGGCCGCCGTTGATGTAGACGAGGTTGCCGGTCAGCGGGTCGAGCACGCCGAAGAACAGGGTGGCGAAGTAGCCCTGCCGGATGTGGTTGCGGGTCAGGTAGTTGTTGGTGCCCACCACCGCGTTCAGCAGCGGGGTCGCCCCCACGACGGGGATCGCCCGGGTCTGCTCCTCCCAGACGGTGGACTCGTTCAGCACGTCGGCCGCGATCAGGCTCTGCAGTCCGCTCTGCTCGGCGGTGTGCCGCAGCAGGCTGCGGATCAGCGCCATGAACAGGGCGGCGCCCACGCCCTTGTCGCAGACGTCCGCCACCACCAGCGCCAGCCGGCGCCGGTTGACCAGCTCGAACACGTCGTAGAAGTCTCCGGCGACGGTCCGGGCCGGACGGAAGCGGACGTCGATCTCCCAGTCGTCGGGGCTGGGCAGGGTGTCCGGCAGGAAGCCGAGCTGTATCTCCCGGCCGATCTCCAGCTCCCGTTCGTAGCTGAGCAGTTCGGCGTGCGCGGCGACGTCCTGCAGGGTGCGGCTGAACTCGTTGCGCTCGTGACAGTCGCGCAGCCGGGCGCGGACCAGTTCGGGGTGGAACGGCGGCACCAGGTAGTCGGCGCCCGCCTGGACGTGCCCGCCGAGCAGGTGCAGATCGTGGTCGGCGAACGCCACCACGGTGGGCTGCCGCCCCTCGTCGTCCAGTCGCCGTACGACCGCCTTCACCGTGGCCGGGGCGAGCCGGGCGGAGACGAGCAGCACGTCGGTCTCCCCCAGCTCGCCCGGCGCCTGTGCGAGGGTCTCGCCGGGTGTGCGGCGGCGGACCTCGAACCGCAGCTCCCGCAGCGTCGCCAGGAGTTCGTCCGGGGCGCGGCGGTGTTCGTCAAGGAGCAGCACCTTCGTGTGTGACATCTCGTCTCATCCGTCGTGGTGGCCGCGGCGGATCGTCAGCGTGCTGACGTTCCGCCCCGCCACCAGCTCGTAGTCGAAGCGGTCCACCGCCGTCAGCGCCAGGAAGACACCGAGCCCGCCGACGGCGCGCCGGGCCAGCGGCATCTCCAGGTCGGGCGACTTCATCCCGCCGCGCGGGTCGAAGGCCGGGGCGTCGTCGACGAAGCGCACCCACACCCGGTCGGGGGCGACCCCGCCGTCCACGCAGATGTCGCCGCTCGCCCCGCGGTAGCCGTGCATCACGATGTTGGTCGCCAGCTCGTCGGCCGCCAGCCGCAGCCGGTAGGTCTCGCTGTCGCTCAGCCGTCCCGTCCGCCCGAGCTCCAGGACGAACCCGGCGACCAGGTCCAGGGATTCGAGGTCGGCCGGGATCCGCAGCCGCTCCGCGGTCCGCGCGGCGAGCGGCATGTCGCACCACTCCTGCTCGGCGGTGTGCTTGGCCGACGCGGCCCCCGAGTCGATCGCCATCTCCGTGGCCCCTCTCAGGCGTCGATCAGCTCGATGCTGTGGTCGAAGCCGGCCAGCCGGATGGTGCGGCTCACCGGCTCCGTCGCCCCGATCACGGCGATGCGCACCTCGTCGCCCATCTTCTGGCGGGCGAAGACCAGGGAGCGCAGGCCCGCGCTGGCCAGGAAGTCGAGGTGCCGGGCGTCTATCTCGAGACGCACCGCGCCCTGCTCGGCCGCCCGGTCGATCAGGTCGTGGAAGCGGGGTGCGGTGGACGCGTCCAGCTCTCCCTTGATCTCGATCGTCGCGATGCCCTCGGACACGCTCAGGATTCCGTCGAACGACATGGACAGCTCTCCTTCTGTGAGGGGGTTCAGCCGGTGCGCCGGTCACGGCCGACGAGGATCACCAGTGCGTGCGGGCCGAGGTGGTAGCGGCCCGGGTGGTGCAGCTCGGGCTCGGCGCCCAGCGGGCCCGGGCGGTGCGGGGCGCCGATGCCCGTGTCGGCGAACAGGTGCCAGGCCTGTCCCTCGGGCAGCCCGGGCAGCTCCAGGTCGTGCGACTCCCAGTGGGCGTTGACGGCCACGTAGACGTGGTCGTCGCGTACGGTGCCGCCCTTGGCGTGCCGGCCGCAGCGCATCCAGGCGAGAACCCTGCTGTGCGCGGACCAGTCCGGGTCCCAGGCCCGTACGCCGTGCCAGCCGATGTCCGGGTAGCCGCTGCCGACCCGGTCGGAGCCGGTCGGGTGGTCCGCGGAGCGCAGCACCGGGTGGGCGTGCCGGAAGGCGATCAGGGCCCGGGTGAACTCCAGCAGTTCCGCGTTGTCCTCGACGAGCCCCCAGTCGAACCAGGACAGCTCGTTGTCCTGGCAGTAGCCGTTGTTGTTGCCGAGCTGGGTGCGCCCGACCTCGTCCCCGGCCAGGAGCATCGGGACGCCCTGGCTGGTGAGCAGGATGCCCAGCATGTTCTTCATCTGGCGGGTCCTGAGGCCGCGTACGTGCGCCGAGCCGCTGGGGCCCTCCTCCCCGCAGTTCCAGCTGTGGTTGTCGTTCGCCCCGTCGCGGTTGTCCTCGCCGTTGGCCTCGTTGTGCTTGTCGTTGTACGAGACCAGGTCGTGGAGGGTAAACCCGTCGTGCGCGGTGACGAAGTTGACCGACGCCGAGGCGGTGCGCCCCCGGTACAGGTCGGGGGAGCCGGCCATGCGGGTGGCCAGCTCGCCGACCAGTCCGGGCTCGCCCTTGACGAACCGGCGCACGGTGTCCCGGTACTTGCCGTTCCACTCCGACCAACGGCCGTAGTTGGGGAAGGCGCCCACCTGGTAGAGCCCGGCCGCGTCCCAGGCCTCGGCGATCAGCTTGGTGTGCCGCAGGATCGGGTCGTGGGCCAGTTGCTCCAGCAGCGGCGGGTTGGGCAGCGGGGTGCCGTCGGGCGCCCGGTCGAGGATGGCGGCGAGGTCGAAGCGGAAGCCGTCGATGTGGTACTCGGACACCCAGTAGCGCAGGCAGGACAGCACGAAGTCGCGGACCACGGGGTGGTTGCAGTTGACGGTGTTGCCGGTACCGCTGAAGTTGTAGTACTCGCCCTGCGGCGTGAGCATGTAGTAGGTGGCGTTGTCCAGGCCCCGGAACGAGATGGTCGGGCCCTGCTCGTTGCCCTCGGCGGTGTGGTTGAAGACCACGTCGAGCATGACCTCGATGCCGGCCCGGTGCAGTTCCCGGACGAGGGTCTTGAACTCGTCGGCCTGCATCCCGAACCGGCCCGTGGCCGCGTAGCCGGCCTTGGGGGCGAAGAACGAGACGGTGTTGTAGCCCCAGTAGTTGTACAGCCGCCCGCCGGTCGCCGGGTCGGTGCGCGGGTTGTCCAGCTCGTCGAACTCGAACACCGGCAGCAGCTCGACGCAGTTGACGCCGAGGTCCCTCAGGTGCGGGATCTTCTCCCGCAGGCCCGCGTAGGTGCCCGGGGCGCTGACCCCGGACGAGGGGTGCATGGTGAAGCCCCGGACGTGGGTCTCGTAGATGACCAGGTCCTCGGTGGGGATGCCCAGCGGGGTGTCGTCGCCCCAGTCGAAGTCGTCGTCGAGCACCTTCGCCCGGTAGGGGTAGACGTCGTCCCAGTCCGGTTCCCGGCCCCATACGTCCCGGCCCGAGATCAGCCGGGCGTAGGGGTCGCTGAGCACCTTGCCCGCGTCGAACCGGTCACCGGCCCCCGGGTCGAAGGGGCCGTCGGCGCGGAAGCCGTACTCCAGGTTCTCCGCGTCCAGGTCGAAGACCGTCATCGCGTACACGCTGCCGATCCGGAACTCCGGTGGGAACTCCAGTTCGGCCATGGGGTGCCGGGCACCCCGTTCGAAGAGGACCAGCCGCATCGCGGTCGCCCGGTCGGAGTAGACCGAGAAGTTGATCCCCCCGGGCACCGGATGGGCGCCGTACGGGAAGGGCCGTCCGGCCCGCACCCGGTGGCCGCCGATCCGGCGGGTGGGGAACGCGTCGACGCGCTCACGTACGTCCTGGGTCGTCATCGGCCCGTGTGTTCCCGTGCGGCGTCCAGGTCTTCCTCGATCTCGAAGAAGTCCAGGAACCCGGTGGCCGACATCACGAACCGGACCTCCTCCGACAGGCCGACCAGCGTCACCCGGGTCTCGAGCTGCTGCGCCCTGCGGTGCACGATCAGCAGGGTGCGCAGCCCGGCGCTGGAGACGTAGGAGACCCCGCTGAGGTCGATGAGCAGCCGGCTGCCCTGTGCGACGAACGGCAGGAGCTGGGCCTGGAGCCCGCCGGACGTGGTCGAGTTGATCTCTCCTTCGAGGACGACGACCGCGGTGTCGCCCTCGGTGCGGGAGCTGAGCTTGACGGTCATCCCGCCACCTCCGTCCGGGCCACGGGGGCCAGCCGAACCTTCACCTTGACCCGGCCGGACGTCTCGGGGAGCTGCACCAGCAGGCCCTCGGCGTCGAAGCCGGTGTCCGGCTCACCGTCGATCTCCACGGACTCGATGCGCACCGAGCCCCGCGGCAGCAGATCGGGAGCCACCCGCAGCACCCGGCCCTCGATCAGCGCCGGGTCGGGCTTGAACCAGAAGTCCATCGCGCTGCCGCCGAGCAGCAGGTTGTTGTAGACGGCCGCCAGGTAGCACAGCTCGGCCGAGTGGTACATCGACATCGAGTGGCTGCCCTTCAGCCGCTCGACCCCGAGCAGGTACGGCAGCCCGCTGGCCAGCGTGTTGAAGTAGACGGCGCCCTCGTCGTGGTCGAGGAAGAAGGCGTTGTAGAAGGCCTGCGCGCCGCGGGCCTCGCTCTGGAAGTCGGCGCGGCCGGTGACTCCCCGCAGGATGAGATAGGCGAGGATCGCCTGCTCCTGCTGCCACCACGCCTTGCGGTCGTGCCAGGTGAACCGGTGCCGGTCCTCGCCGTCCCGCCGCACGCGCTCCACGACGTCGTACCAGCCGCCGCGCTGCCGGTCCGCGCCCCACTCGGGCATGGTCTCGCCGAGGGAGGTGGCCAGCTCCAGGTAGGCGTCCTTGGGACGCAGCGAGTGCATCCGCAGCAGGTTCCAGGCGATCTTGAGGTTGTGGCCGACGACCGCCCGGTTCTGCTGCCAGCCGTGCGTGGTGTCGTGCGACCAGTCCTTGTGGAACCGCTCCTGGACGAAGGGGCTGTGCTCCGGGTCGGGGAAGCGGCCGACGATGGTGTCGAAGGTGTACTCCAGCATGTCGGCGTAGGTCTTCTCACCGGTGGCCAGGTACAGGTTGATCAGATAGGCCGGCGCGTGGTCGCCGACGGAGTTCCAGTTCTTACGGGCCCGGTTGGGGCCGAGCGACTCGTGCTCGGCGCTGAGCAGGATCGGGTCGATGTGGGAGAAGTACCCGCCGTGCTCCGGGTCGAGGTAGAACCGGTCGAAGAGCCGGATGGTGGCGTCCGCGTCCGCCTTGATGCGGGGGTCGCCGGTGATCCGGTACGTCTGGACGGGGCCGGCCAGCGCGTAGATCTGCTCGTAGGCGGGCAGCGCGTCGTAGTCGTCGGAGAACTCCGAGGTGAAGAGCTTGGTCTCGACATCGCCGTCGACCTTCAGGCCGTGGTACCAGTACACGACGTTCTCGTCGGCGTCCACGAACCGCATGTGCTCGCGCAGGTACTCGGTGCCCCGCTCCGCGACCTCCAGGTACTCGTCGTCGCCGGTGAGCAGGAACGCGGAGGCCATGCCGTACACCAGCCGGGAGATGGTGTCGGTCTCCTGCACGTGGCTCGCGGTCTTGTCGCCGCTGAGCCGGATCTCGGTGCGGTACCGGGCGAAGTCCACCGGTCCGTCGCCGAACTGGGCCTTGCGGTAGAAGGCGGCGATCTCGCGTATCTGCCGGATCCACCAGCCGGCCTCCTCGAACCGGTGGTCGTCCGGCTGCCGCCCGGTGAAGATCAGCCGCTTCGCCTCGAACCGCAGCCCGCCGGTTCCCGGGTAGAAGATCCCGTACGCCAGGACGTACCGGCCCTCCTCGAGCAGCGAGTCGATGTGCCCGGTCGCGTCCTGGTAAGGCTCCCCGAGGTTGTGCAGCAGCTCGGCGGACGGCCCGCCGTCCAGGGAGACCTCGAAGGGACGGCCGTCGGCGGTGACGAGGGTGAAGACGCGTGCCTCGCGATCGAATCCGGCCACCCGGCCCGCGACGGTGTCGGAGAACGTGAAGTTGACGGTGTCGGACATGGTCACACCCTTCGCTTTATGTTTTCGAATTCGTCCGGGACTGATGAACCATCGAATCTCCCGTTCTTGACATTTCGCGAACTTGTCATATCTTCAGCGCACTCGTTTGCCGTGGACAAAGAGCGGTCGCGGACTTCCTGAACTTTCAACTCTGCCGTCGGCGTTCTTCCGTGAGCCGGCGGACGGCGGCCAGCGGGATCGGCAGCCAGGCGGGCCGGTTGTGGGCCTCGTAGACCGCCTCGTACACCGCCTTGTCCGCCTCGAAGGCGCGCACCAGCAGGGGCGCCCGGCGCGGGTCCTGGCCACCGCCGGCGGCGTAACCGGCGCAGTACGCCTGCCGGTTGTGCACCGACCAGGCCGTGGCCCGGCGGCTCAGCCGGGTGGCGCGCGGGTCGCCGGCCGGGATCTCGCCGGGCGGCAGGCCCAGCAGCTCGGTCAGCGCGTGGTGGGCCGCGTAGTCGAAGGAGCGCAGCATCGCCGCGACGTCGCGCAGCGCGGGCTGCGGCCGGCGTCGCTCCTGCGGGGAGTGCCCGGGCTCGCCCTCGAAGTCGATGAGCACCCAGCCCTGCCCGGTGCGCAGCACCTGCCCCAGGTGCAGGTCGCCGTGGATCCGCTGGACGAGCGGCGCCCGGCCGCGCAGCACCCGGATCCGCAGGTCGTCGTGGAGCCCCCACAGCTCCTGCGCGTACGGCGCCAGGTGCGGCACCGCCCGCAGTCCCGCCGTCAGCCGGTCGCCCAGCAGGTCCAGCAGGTCCACGGACTCCCGGCCGCTCAGCGGCCTGCTGCCGAGCTGCCCGGCGAGCGCGGTGTGCACCCGGGCGGTGGCGAGCCCCAGCCCGTACGACTCCTCGGCGAAGCCGCCGAGCGGCGCGGGAACGCCGCCCTCCCCCTCCAGACAGGCGCGGGCCCGGTCGGTGGCCGCCGCCCAGCCGTCCCCGCCGGAGCGTACGAACTCCTGGAGGACGCCCAGGGTGCAGGCGCCGAGCGGGGAGTCGCCGGTGGCGCGCACCTGCCCCAGCGGGGCCGCGCCCGGCACACCGCCGGCCCGCTGCAACGCGCCCAGCAGCTCCAGTTCGGGGTTGGTCCCGGGCACCGGCCGGCGCAGCACCTTGAGCATCGCGCGGTCCCCGAAGGCCACCGAGGTGTTGGACTGCTCCGCCGTGCTCGCCACACCGGGGAGGCCGTACGGAAGCTCGCTCCCCGGCAGCCGCTCGAAGCGCACCGGGCCGCTCTGCTCGGCGCCGAAGCACTCCAGCAGCCGCGTCATCAACTCCGGGTCCTGCGTCGCCTCGTACAGCGTGAGAGCGGTGCCGTCCGGGGCGTCGAGCCGGCCGATCACCGATCCGGGCGGCTCCGCGCCGGGCCCGCGCCGCAAGCCGATCAGCGCCTGGTACGGCCCGTCCGGTCCGGCGTCGAACACCGCGAGCAGCAAACCGGGTTCGCCCGGCAGCACCCGCTCCAGCAGCCGGACACCGACCGGCGGCACCCCGCCGTTCTTGCCCGCGAACCAGCGCCGCCCGGGCAACCACGCCCCGAGCAGCCCCCCTAGCCCGGCCCGCACCCGCTCCGACTCCGCGTCCACCAAGGTCGTCATCCGCCCCGCACCTCCGTCCACCAGGGGCCCGCCGACGCCCGGCCCGCACCCTCGCGGGCCCCCGGCTCCCCGCGCTCACACCCGCCGACCAGTGCCTCCCGCGCGGCCGGCGGACGCACGACCCGCCGAGCCCCGCGCGCACCGGCCCCCATTCCGCGTCCACCGGAGCCGTCGCACGCACGGTGCCCGATCCGCTCCCGGGCGGCCGGCACCCACGCCGGCCCGCCCCGCACGCGTCCCGCATCCGTCTCGGCCGAAGTCGTCACGCGGCCCGCACCCCCACCCGCACGGGCGCCGCGGACACCCGTAGTGCCGGAGGGCGGGACCCGGTGCGTGCTGTCGCCGAGAGGACCGTGGCCGCGTGGGCCAGGGAGACCATCGTCATGTGGTGGTGCCAGCCCCGGTAGGAGCGGCCCTCGAAGTCCCGGATGCCGAGGCTTTCGCTGACCTCCGTCAGGTCGCGGGACACACGGCGCGCGAGCATGGCGGTGCGGTAGACCGTGCCGAGCTGGGACTGCGGCAGGTTGGACAGCCAGTACCCGCTCGGGGTGCGCCGCCCGGGGTCCTGCCAGGCGCCGACCAGGATCAGTTCCTGCGGGTCGGCGGGGACCGGCCGGGACGCCTCGGGGCCGGTCCGGCGCAGCAGGACCCGGGTGGCGCCGACCGAGGTGGCCCGCAGGGCGTCCGCCTCGTGGTCGTACCACTCCACCGGCAGGCACTGCCTGCTCAGCTCCGGGACCAGGGCCAGCGGGGAGCCGGGCGGGCACGGGGCGCCGGTGTCCTCCGAGACGGGCTCCGGCGTCCCGGGCCGCACCGCGGGCCGCACCGGCCGGAGCGCCAGGGAGCGGGCCGCCGGGTCGACGCGGACGACGAACGGCACCCGGCGCTCCAGCAGCAGCGCGCAGACGCCGTACGCGTCGCTCTCCCGCAGGTCCATCACCACCGGCCGGTGCGGCAGGCCCCAGTCCTCGGCCATCGCGGACACGGCCTGGACCGCGCACTGCTCGGGCGGGCAGGAGCCGACGTCCTCCGGGATGCAGGCGCGCCGGCGCAGCGCCGCCTCGCCGGCCCAGCTCTCCGGCAGCGCCAGCCGCCAGTCGACCGGGCACGACGCCCGGTCCGAGGCCAGCCACACGCCCACCGCCTGCTGGCAGTTGACGACCCGCCCGTACTGCGACACCCAGCGCCGCTCCACGCCCACCGAGTGCTGCCCGACCTTGGCGATCACCAGCGGCTGCACCACCCAGGCACGCGGCTCGATCCGCAGCAGCAGCTCCGCGAGCTCCCGGCGGACCGGCTCCGCGGCCCATGGGGACTTGGTGATGAACTGGTAGAGGCTCTGCTCCACTCCGCCGCCCGCGCCGTCGGCGATCGCCCGCATCGTCTTGCGGCCGGGTACCGACAGCAGGCCTCTCACATACAGCTCGCCCCAGCGCCGCTGATCGCTGCGCGGAATGGAACGGAAGGTGCGGGAAAGGATCTCGGAAACCAATTTCTCGGAGACGGTGGAAATCTGTGCGGAAACCGCGGAGGCAATGTCGGCGGGCCCCGCTGTCTGACGTTCGCCGGGCATGACTCGGCCCTCTCTGGAAAGCGTGAGGATTCACCCGGGGCCGGCGCGGCGGACGCGTTGGGGCGTCCGTCGGCGCGCCGGCCCCGGCAGGAGCCCGCCGGCCCAGGGGGGTGGGCGGACGGGTACGGGACGGGGACGGGCGGTCGGGGGGATGACCCGCCCTCGTCCTCCGTACGGCCCCGGGTCGGGGCCGCGGCCGGGCGGGTCCTACGGCCGCAGGGCGAGCAGCGGGTCCGGGGCCAGACCGCGGAACAGCGGCTCCCAGTCCGCGGGCGCCGGGCCCGGCTCGTTGTAGACCTCGAACGTGCGGCGGGTGGCCGCCGGTGAGCCGAGCGCCCGCACGCAGGCCTCCGCCACCGAGGCGCGCGAGACCCAGCCGTCACCGCGGTCGTCCTGCTCCAGCCGGACGCCCGCGCCCGCGCTGCCGTCGTCGGTCAGCCAGCCGGGCCGTACGACCGTGTAGGCGCACCCGGAGTCGCGCACCGCGTCCTCGCCGCGCAGCCGCCAGTCGAGCAGCCGCCCGTAGGCGTTCATCGGGTGCTCGCGCCGGGTCACGAATATCTGGCTGACCAGCACGAACCGGGGCCGCTCCGCGTACTCGGCGGCCGCGGCGAGCACATTGCGCACACCGCTGAACACGGTGGTCTCCGGGCTGTCCGGACCGGAGTCGGCGGTGCCCGGCTCGACGCTGAACACCACGGCGGCGCAGCCGCGCAGCGCGGGTCCCAGCGTGTCCGCGTACCGTACGTCCGCCTGCCACAGCTCGGTGCCGGGCGGCGGGGGCGTTCCCCGCTCCGGGTGCCGGCTCACCACGCGGACCCGCTCGCCCGCCTCGGCCAGTCTCCTGGTCACGAGGGCGCCGAGCCGGCCCGCCCCGCCGATCACCGCAATGGGGCCGTGCATGTGCATGATTCCCCCTATGTGTCTGCCGTCCGCCGTCCCCGGCGGTTCACACCCAGCGCAGGACGTCGTCGGCGTTCGTCAGCTCGGTCGCGGCCGGCACCCCGGTCAGCGTGGGCACCCTGAGCCGCGGATAGACCGTGACCCCGCGGAACCTGGACCCGGGCCGCAGCACGGCCCCGTCGCCGATCGCGGTGTAGCCCTCCAGCCGTGTCGGGCGGCCGCGTTCCGAGTGGATGACGGCCATCGGACCGACGTAGCTGTCCGAGACGTCCGCGTGGGCGCCGATCACCGCCGACTCGCCGACGGCCGAGTGCGCGAGCGTGCCGCCTTCACGGATCTCGGCCCCGTCGCCGATGTCCGTGTGCTCCAGCCGTACCCCCGGTCCGATCTCGACCTCGCGGCCGATGCGCACACCGGGACCGATCAGCACCGAGCCCTCCTCGATCTTCTGGGCGAGGGTGGTGCCGGTCAGGTCGTCCTTCGTCTGCAGGCTGCTGTCGTGGATCCAGCCGTGCGGCCCGGCCTGCCCGGTCCGCTCCATGAGCCGGTTCATCTGCTCGTACCCCCCGTCGAGTACGAGCCGCAGGGTGTCCAGGTAGTCCGGTACGTTGCCCAGGTCGCCGAGTCCGCCGATGGCGTGCACGGCCACCGGGTGCCCGTTGCCGGCAAGCCAGGGCAGCAGGTCACCGCCCCAGTCCAGCCGCTGGTGCGAGCGCCGGAACAGTTCCGGCTCCCGGGCCAGCAGCCGCAGCCGGGCGCAGTCGACCAGGTACATCCCGGCATTGGTGGGCAGCGTGGCCCGCTCGTCGGCGACCGCGTCCGGGAAGAGCTCGCTCAGCCGCCCGGCGGCCGGCTTCTCGACGAAGCCCGTCACCAGTCCCGTCGCGTCGGTGCGCATCACCCCGTACTTGCCGGCGATCTCCCGGGCCGTGCGTTCCACCGCGGCCACCGTCACCACGGCGCCGCTCCGGTCGTGCGCCGCCCGCAGGGCGGGCAGATCGAAGTCGAAGAGCGAGTCGACCGGCAGCACCAGGGCCTGGCCCTGCAGGTCCCACTGTTCGAGGTTGTGCAGCGTGGCACCGGCCGAGCCGACGTTGTAGCGGTCCAGGCGCGACCGGGAGTACCGGATGTCCACGCCGTGCCGCTCGCCGTGCCCGAGGAGCAGTTTGATCTGGTTGCGGTTCTCCAGGCCGTGGGCGACCACGTGGAAACGGCGGACGCCCTGGTCCCGGCAGGCTTCGACGACCCATTCGATGAGCCGCCTGCCGACGAACGGAATAAGTGCCTTGCTGCGAATGTAGTCGGCCGATTCCAGGGTGATGGGTTTCGCCCGTTCCCCCCGGCCGCCCGCGAGTATGATTCCGACGGTCTCCGGATTCCGACGAGGGACCATCTCTTCCCCCCTATGAATGCGTCGGATGTCCGCCCGGACCTTCGGTCAGCCCCATTCCGGGTCGTGTTCGGGAGTGTTGGCCGTCTGCGTGGCCGACTGGACGTGCGCGGCCCCTTCGGCCGACTGGACGCCGAGTCCGAGGAGGAGCATGAGGGCGAATATCGCGGTGAATCGACTGGCGTTCGTTCCCTTGGAATTCATGTGGATTCCCTCCCAGGTGGCTGATTAGGCGCTGTCGCCTCCGCCGCGAGAAGCATGCCGCAGCCAGGGGCCGATTTTCTTCGCTTGGTAGCCTCGTGATCGCGCATTGCGCATTTCTGAAGGGGGAACGAATGTGCAGGAAGTCGGACAATCCCTCCCATTCCCATGTCGTCAGGCTGTGCGACGACGGACTGGCCCACTATCGGGAAGCGCTTACGAAAGGTCCGATTGATGGGGAAGTCCCCGACTGCCTGGTCGAGTTGGGTCTGATGCGGCCGTTGGCCGAAAACCCGCGGATCATGGGCGTGGTGCCGCCGGACATCGCGGTGAGCGAGTTCTGCCGCCCGATCGAGCGCGCCATCCTCGTCCAGCAGCAGGCCGTCGCGGCCGTCCGGGAGGCGCTGAGCGCCGCCGAGGACGTCTACCGCGAGGAGCAGGGGACCGCCTCCGCCGACATCCGTCTGCTGCACGGCGAGGACGTGATCAGCGCCGCGCTGCAGAAGTCCGCCGACGCCTGCCGGGCGGAGCTGCTGACCGCACAGCCCGGCGGGGGACGGGCCACCGCGCTGCTCAGCAAGGCGCTGCGCCGGACCCTGGAGCTGGCCGAGCGCGACATCCGCCAGCGCACGCTCTACCAGCACTCCGTGCGCACGCACGGCCCCACGCTCTCCTACATCGAGCAGGTGACCGCGGTCGGTGTGGAAGTGCGCACCCTGAACGAGCTGTTCGACCGGCTCATCATCTTCGACCGCAAGATCGCCTTCATCCCCGATCCCCGGCACGACCTGAGGACCACCGCCCTGGCCATCGAGCATCCGGCGATCGTCCACTACCTGGCCACGGTCTTCGACCACGCCTGGCGGCGCGCGGAGCCGCTCAGCATCACCCAGGAGCGGGCGCGTCCCCCGCTGATGACCGACGAGACCCGGCGCACCGTCCTGCGGCTGATGATCGAGGGCCACACCGACGCGGCGATCGCCAAGCGCCTCGGCATCAGCGCCCGTACCGTCTCCACCCACATCGGCCGCGCCGCCGAGGCCCTGAACAGCAAGAGCCGAGCCCAACTCGCCTACGCCCTGGCCGAGTCGAAACTCCTGGAAGACGACCCCACCTGACCGCCCCCCGGGGCCCCGCAAGCGCCCGCCGCCGCTCCCAGTGGGCCCACCCACGGACCCGCATCCCACCCCCAGGGGCCCCACGGACTCGCGAGCCGCCGACGGCGCCCCGCCCCCAGAGGGGGCCACCCGCACCCGACCACGGCGGCCGCACGAGCGGTTCGGGTGGGAACCCGGTCCCGCCGAAGGCGCAGCCGAGGCGGGCGGGCGCGAAGAAGCCGAGGCGAGAGGCCCTCTAAACCCGCGCGGCAGCGGCCAGCACCTGCGCCACATCCCCCCGCCCCGCCCCCGCCGGCACCCCCAGCACCGCCCGCCCCGGCATCCGCGAGCGCAGCTCCCGCAGTACCGGATCCAGCAGGCGCGGAGCCGCCGTCACCACCGACGTCCCCGGCCACAGGGCGAGTTCGACGGCCGCGGCGGACAGCCCGGCGTCGTCGAGGTAGACGAGGCGGGCGTGCCCGAGCCCGGGCGAGGCGGCGCAGGCGGCCACCGCGAGACGGGTCCCCGCCTCGCCGACGGAGATCAGCCGGGCACAGGCGTCCTCCGGATCGCCCAGCGCCAGCGAGGACAGCGGAGCCTCGCTCTCCACCCCGTCCCCCCGGCCCGCCCCCGCCCGCTCCCCCAGCACCAGGCAGTGCGGCCGCGCCGAGCGCGCGGCCTGCCGCACCACCGCCCGGGTCTCCTGCTCGCCGCAGGGCACGGCGAGCGGTACGCCGGGCATCCGCCGCACCTCGTCGTACCCGTCCGGGAAGTTCTCGGGCGGCACCACCACGGTGGCGCCGGCCTCCAGGCAGTCCCGCCACAGCGACCGGGGTGCCGTCGTACGGCCCTCCGCGCCCGAGGTGACGACCACGAACGGCCGGAACCCGGCCGCGCCCAGGCCCGTCACCATCTGGATCAGCACCGAGCCCACGTTGGGCAACGAGAAGAAGCGGTCCGGGTGGGCCGCGGCGAACGGATGGTCCTTGTCCCGGGGCAGCGTCTCCAGGCAGACGGCCCGGCCGTCGCGCCCGGCGACCGCCGTGAGCTCGGCCCGGAAGGCGTCCCGCGCGGAGAGGCTCACACCCACCACTTCCCCCGTCGGCGGACCGGCGGCCGCGCACCGGCGCGCCGTGTCCGAGTCCAACTGCTCCCTGCACGGCCCCGGCCGCGGCGTTCCCGCCCCGTACCGGCGGCCCGGCCGGCCGCCCGGCCGCCCCGGTGCGCGCGGTTGGTCAGCCGCGGCCCGCGTCCTCGTCCACGCCGATCTCCAGCAGCAGGTGCTCGACGACGTCGTCGCCGTACGACTCCTCGACCAGTTCCACTGACCGCACCACCCGCAGCGCCCGTCCGCACTCCCGGGCGATCCGGTGCAGCTCCCCGAGCACGCCGCGGCTGCTGAAGTGCAGCAGCGCGCGGCCGCCCGGGGCGAGCATCAGCGGGGCCTCGGCCAGATAGCGCCGGTGCGCGCGGTAGCCGGGGTCGACGTAGGCCCGCTCGTGCATGGAGCGGTACCTGTAGTCCTCCGGCGCCCGCACGTAGTTGGAACTCCAGAAGATGGTGTCGAAACGTTCCTGCGGGAGTTCCGAGAAGAGATCGCTCCGCACCGCCCGCACCCGGACCGCCACCCGGTGCCGTACGGCGTTGAGTTCGGCGTTCTCCACCGCCCGCGGATTGATGTCGGCGGCCACCACCCGTGCGCACCCGGCCAGCGCCGCGCGCACGGCGATGACCCCCGTTCCGCAGCCCATTTCCAGGAATGAACCACTCCATTCACCAGGGCCCGCCCGATCGAGCCCGAGCAACTCGAGCGCGACGGCCGTCGAGGGTGAGAAGACGGGAGCAAACACTTCGTCAAGAAGGTCCCATCGCAAACCCATGAGCGCGAATTCGGAAGGCCGGTCGGCCCGCGTCAACGACATCCGGCTGCGCTCCAGCGAGCGCGCATAACTCTGTGTTCCCGACATGCCCTCGTCCCCCCGTTGGACGCTTCGCGGCGGCGGCGTCATCCTGCCCAACCGGCGCGGTGTCAGGGATTATTGTCGGACATCCGGACACCACGGCGGAATGTGCAGCGGTAACCGCCGCGCACCGGCCCGATGGTGCCCGGGCCACCGCGAAGCACCCCGGAGGAAGGGAATTCGGCCATTAATCGGCCCAACCGTATTGGTTCTGGCCATCGTTGACGCCCGTCGTGCACGCAATCTAGGTTCACAAAAGTCCGGCAGAGCCGGACACCGCAGGCGCCGCGGATCAAACAGGGGGTGAGGTCGGTGCGGCCCAAGGACGACTTCGTACAGGACGAACTGCTCAGACTGCTCGAACTGCTCGCCACCGAGGCCCCGCCCCACCGATTCGAGCCACCTCCGGCCGCCACCGAACCGGTGCCGGCCGAGTCCCTGGCCCTGCTGAACCGGGCCCGCACCCTGGCCCTCGACGTCCACGGCCTGCTCGCCCGGCACCAGCAGCGCGAGGCCGCCCTCGCGGCGCTCGTGGACACGGCGCGGGAACTGACCCTCCCGTACGACGTGGACGCGCTGCTCCAGGTGATCGCCCGCAGGGCCCGGCTGCTGCTCAACTTCGACATGTCCTGGATCGCCCTGCGGGACCCCGCCGACAACCGCTCCTACGTGCGCGTCTCCGACGGACACGCCTCCACGATCACCCCGGGCTTCGTCATCCCGGCGCAGGGCGGCGTGGGCAACGCCGCCGCCGAGCGCTCCGCGCCCTACTGGACCTCCGACTACCTCACCGACGACCGGTTCCCGCACTCCGCCGCCACCGACGAGGTGGTCACCGCCGAGGGACTGCACGGCCTCATGGCGGTGCCCCTGAAAGAGGGCACCTGCACCTTCGGCGCGCTCTACGGCGCCAACCGCTCGGTGCGCCACCTCACGCCCGACGAGATCACCCTCGTCTCCTCGCTGGGCGACCTCGCCTCGCTCGCCATCAAGAAGGCCCGGCTGCTCGCCCAGACCCGCTCCGAGCTCAGCGAACTGGAACTGGACGTCTCCCGGGCCCTGGACTCCTCCACCGCCGAGCGCCAGGCCGGCGGCGTCCACACCCGGCTCATCGACATGGTGCTGAGCGGCCGCGGCCTCGGCGAGGTCGCCGCGCGCGCCGCGGCCGAACTGGGCGGCGCCCTGATGGTCCGCGACGCCACCGGCCGGACCCTGGCAGTCACGGCCGGCTTCCCGGACACCGACGAGGCGGAGCTCTTCCAGCGGACCCTGGACGCCCACACCGAACTCGCCCCCATCCGCTCCGCCGACGGGCTGTGGCTGTGCCCGGCCACCGCCGGCCGTGAGGTGCTCGGCACCGTGATCCTGGCCCCCGACGGCCCGGCCGTCGACTACCAGCTCCGGCTGCTGCAGGCCACCGCGCAGTCCACCGCGGTCCTGCTGCGCATCCAGGCGGGCGCCGACACCTCCGCCGACGGCGGCCGCAGCCAGCTCCTGCACGATCTGATCGGCGACTCCCCGCGCGCGCCCGAACAACTCGCCGTGCACGCCCGGCGCCTCGGCGTCGCCCTCGACGACCCCCACGTGGTGCTGATCGCCCGGCCGGACGGCGGGGCCGGTGGACGCGCCCTGGTGTGGGCCTCCTCGTACGCGCACCGCATGGCCGGCCTGCAGACCATCGTGGACGACTGCCTGGTCCTGCTCGTCCCGGGCACCGACCCCTCGGCGGCGGGGCGGGCCGTCACCGCCGAGCTGGCCTCGGTCACCGGCCGCCGGGTGACCGTGGGCTCCGCCGGCCCCGTCGCGCACCCCGGCCCGCTGCACGGCACCTACCAGGAGGCCAGGCGGTGCCTGGAGGCGCTCACCGCGCTCGGCACCGACGGGGGCAGCGCCTCGGCTCAGGAGCTGGGCTTCCTCGGTCTGCTGCTCGCCGACAGCCCCGACATCCCGGCCTTCGTACAGACCACCATCGGCCCGGTCATCGCCTACGACGACCAGCACTGCACCGATCTGGTCCACACCCTGGAGGCCTACTACGCCTCCGGCGGCAGCCCCCGCCGGGCCGCCGAGATACTGCACGTCCACCCCAACACCGTCTCCCGGCGGCTGGAACGGATCACCGAACTCCTCGAACCCGCCTGGCAGGAGCCCATGCGCGCCCTGGAGGTCCAGCTCGCCCTGCGGCTGCAGCGCACCCGGCACGCGATCCGCTCCCCGCTGTCCACCTGCTGAAGCCGAAACGGCCGCGGGAATCTTATAATTTCCCTGGCCCCAGGTCGCTTCCGCGGTGGCAGCCCGGGGCAACCTGTCCTCCCCTGCCAACCTTTTCGCTTCCCACGTCCCC
>NZ_JBVIYV010000014.1:63286-172442 GCF_055592265.1 Streptomyces sp. NPDC041129
CCTCTCCTGGCGGTTACACCGCCCCCGCCACCCCCTCCCCTCCCTGTTCCCCCCCTGCTAAAACCGAAACGGCCGCGGGCCCCGGAGAGTCTCCGGGGCCCGCGGCCGTTTCGGCGGTGGAGACCGGCGTCAGCCGGTCATCCGATGTCAGCCGTTGCGCTTCCAGCGCGGCTTGTCGTCGCGGCGGCCGAAGGAGCCGGTGCCACGGTGGTCGTCACGACGGCCGTAGGGGCGGTCGTGACCGGCCGAACGGAAGCCAGGACGGTCGTCACGGCGCTCGCGGTTGAACGGACGGTCGCTGCCCCGGTGACCACCGCGGTCGTCACGGCGGAAGCCGCCCCGCTCGTCACGGCGGTCGAAGGAACGGCCACCACGGTCGCGGTCGGAGGGGCGGCGGTCGTCACGGCGCTCGAAGCCACGGCCACCGCGGTCGCCCCGGTCACCACGGTCGTCACGGCGCTCGAAGCCACGGCCGCCACGGTCACCGCGGTCGTCACGACGCTCGAAACCACGGTCGCGGTCCCGGTCGAACGGGCGGCGGTCGTCACGGCGCTCGAAGCCACGGCCGCCACGGTCACCGCGGTCGTCACGACGCTCGAAACCACGGCCGCCACGGTCACCGCGCTCGTCACGACGCTCGAAACCACGGCCACCGCGGTCGTCACGGCGCTCGAAGCCACGGCCGCCGCGGTCACCGCGGTCGTCACGACGCTCGAAACCACGCCCGCCACGGTCACCGCGCTCGTACGGCGCCGAAGCCGCCGGACGGTCCTCACGCTCGGCCTCGCGCTCCGCAGGCTGCTGCGCCGCGGCCTCGACCACGGCCTCCGCCGCGGCCGCCTGGGCCTCGGCCACCGCGGTCTCCGGGTCCTCGCCCCGCTCCCGGGCGACCCGGGCGACCAGCCGGTCGGCCTCCTCGCGCAGCTCGGTGGCCCGGCGCTGGGCGCGCTCGAGCTGCTTGGTGAGCTGAGCCAGATCGCGCTCGGCCTGCTGGGCCGCGTTGTTCGCGGACTCGGCCTGGACCTCGGTCATCGACCGGGCGCCGGTGATCTCGGCGACCTCCGGGTCGAAGGCGCCGGCGCCCTGGATGATGTGGCGCGCGGCGTCGACGCCGGCGTCCTCCATCAGCCGGAAGATCTGGCGCCGCTGGTGCGGCAGCGACAGGGAGACGACCGTGCCGGTACGGCCCGCACGCGCCGTACGGCCGGCCCGGTGCAGGTAGTCCTTGTGGTCGCCGGCCGGGTCCACGTTCAGCACCAGGTCGATGCCGTCCACGTGGATACCGCGCGCCGCGACGTCCGTCGCGACCAGGACGTTGACGTAGCCGTCCTTGAAGTCGGCCAGCGTCCGGGTCCGGGCGCCCTGGGTCATGCCGCCGTGCAGCGCGTCGGCCTTCGCACCGGCCTCGCGGAGCTGCTCCGCGACCCGGTCGGCACCCAGCTGGGTGCGGACGAAGATGATCGTGCGGCCCTTGCGGGAGGCGATCGCGGCCGTGACCGGCGCCTTGTCCTTGGGCTTCACGATGAGGATGTGGTGGGACATGGTCGTCACCGCACCCTGGGCCGCGTCCACCTCGTGGCTGACGGGGTCCTTCAGGTAGCGGTCGACGAGCGTCTTGATCTCGTTCTCCATGGTCGCGGAGAACAGCATCCGCTGGCCGCCCGCCGGGACCTGGTCGAGCAGCTCGGTGACCTCGGGCAGGAAGCCCAGGTCGGACATCTGGTCGGCCTCGTCGAGGACGGCGATCTGGGTGTCCTCGAGGGAGCAGGCGCCGCGGTTGATGATGTCGCGCAGCCGGCCCGGGGTGGCGACGAGGACGTCGACGCCGCGCTCCAGGGCGTAGATCTGGTTGCCCATCGACGTACCGCCGCAGACGACCTTCATCTTCAGGCCGAGGACGTCGCCGTACGGCTGGAGGGCATCGGCCACCTGCATGGCCAGCTCACGCGTCGGGGTCAGGATGACGGCGCGGGGCTTGTGCTTCTGGGTGCGGCCGCCGGCCAGCGTGGCCAGCGTCGGCAGACCGAAGGAGAGGGTCTTGCCGGAGCCGGTGCGGCCACGGCCGAGGATGTCCTTGCCGGCCAGGGCGTCCGGGATGGTCGCGGCCTGGATCGGGAAGGGGGTGGTCACGCCGTTCTGTGCGAGCTTGCGCACGACGCCCTCGGGGAGACCGAGGTCGGCGAAGGTGATCTGGGGGGACTGAGGGGTGTCAGTGGTCTCGGTGACCTCGGTGATCTCGGTCGTCCCGTCCACGAGTTCGTCGTTGACGTTCTCGTTCTCGGGCATGACGATCTGATCAGTACTGGACACGGACATGCGAATGCGAAACCTTCCGGAGTCTCTTCGGCACGCGCCCGTCAACTCCGTGATTCGCATATGACCGCCTCAATGCGGTCCGCCACGGCAAGGGAGAGTACGCGCCACACGGCGCGCTCTGTGGTGGCGCCGGGCAAATGGGATCAAACGATCTACCACCATACGCACCCACCACCCCCAAAGGCAAACCGGACCCGGTCGTCACAGGTCAGCGACCTTCCAGGCCCCCTCGCCTCACGCGGGCGCCCCCGCCACCGGCGCCGGTTCACGCTGCACCAACTGCGCCCTCGCCTCCTCGTGGGCCGACGAGGACGGCTCCGCCGACGGCGGCTCCGACGTGGGCTCCGGCGGCGTCGACACCGGAGGCTCGGGCGGGGCGGACGTCACCGGAGGGGACGGCTGGACCTTGGTCGGCGCCGGATCCCCCGGCTGCGAGCTCTTCCCCGGCCGCGGGGACGCCGACGGCTCACCGTCCTCCCCGGACGGCGACGCCGAGGCCGAGGCCGACTTCCCGGGCTTCGCCTTCCCCCCGTGCTCGTGCTTTCCGTCACCCCCCGGACCGTCGTACCCGAAACCGCCCCCGCCACCCCCCGGAGCACCGTCCGGCTCCTCACCGCCACGCTGCCCCGCCGAGTGCGCGGGCCGGGCCCGGCCGTCGTCGTCACCGACGCTCACACACCCCGCGGCCACGGACACCGCCAGCACCGTGACGGCGAGACGGACGGGTACGTACAAGCGGCGCACTGCGGCCACCTCCGGAGGCGGGAAAGGGAGTCAACCTCCCCAACTCCCGCCGCCCGCAAGAGGACACGCACCGCGCCTGAACCGGCCCCACCCGATCACCCGTACCCGAGCGCGTGCAGCCGGGCGTCATCGATGCCGAAGTGGTGCGCGATCTCGTGCACCACCGTGACCTCCGTCTCGGCGACGACGTCCTCCCGGGACTCGCACATCCGCAGCGTCGGCCCCCGGTACACCGTGATCCGGTCCGGCAGCACCCCCGCGTACCACTCGCCCCGCTCCGTCAGCGGCGTTCCCTCGTACAGCCCGAGCAGCCCGGGATCGTCGGCCGGCGGTTCGTCCTCGACGAACACCGCGACGTTGTCCATCAGCCGCATCAACTCCGGGGGAATCCGGTCGAGCGCCTCGGCGACCAGTTCCTCGAACTCCTCGCGCGTCATCTCCAGCACACGGCCATTGTCCGGCACGGAACCGTCGCACGAGAGAGCCGAACCGTCGCATATCCACGCCGGAGCGTGGGCATACGGGCCCAATGGTCCGCGTCCCCGTCGCAGCCCTGAACCGCAGGCTCCACCGCAAACCCGACCGCACCCGCACCGCCCGCACCCTTCCCGACCTCGAACTGGCCACCCGCCCCCGCCGCTGGCTCAACGCCCTCGGCCTCACCGCCGTGGTCCTCGCCGGCGCCTGGCTCGGCCTGCTCGTCGTCGGCAACGTGCGCGCCCCGGTCGGCCCGATGGACACCACCATGGCGCTGCGCCCCTCCCTCACCGGCGGCACGAAGATCAACGTCTCCCCGCTCGGCGCGCTGACCCTGGACAGCCACGTCGCCCCCGTCCGCCTGGACGTCAACGTCGACCAGCTCGACCCGCTCCGCGCCCAGGCCCTCGTCGACCACCCCGAACGCATCTCCGGCCTCCAGGACGAGGTCGCCCGGGACGTCGAGCACGGCACCCTCGACCTGGCCCTGCGATCCGGCGTCGCCGTCGTCACCGGCGCCACCGCGCTCGGCCTCGCCGTCTACCGCCGCCCCCGCCGCGCCGTCGCGGCCGGCGGGCTCGCCCTCACCCTGCTCGCGACCTCCGGCGCCTGCGCCTACGCCACCTGGAACCCCAAGTCCGTCCTCGAACCCCGGTTCTCCGGCCTGCTGTCCTCGGCCCCGTCCGTGGTCGGCAACGCACGCAGCATCGTCACCGAATTCGACGTCTACCAGCAGGAGTTGGCGCGGCTGGTCACCAACGTGACCAAGCTCTACGACGTCACGTCCACCCTCCCCGCCTACCAGCCGGACCCGGCCACCCTCCGCGTCCTGCACGTCTCCGACATCCACCTCAACCCGGCGAGCTGGAAGATCATCGCCTCGCTGGTGAAGCAGTACAAGGTCGACGTGATCGTCGACTCCGGCGACACCATGGACCACGGCACGGCGGCGGAGAACGGCTTCCTCGACCCGATCGCCGACCTGGGCGTCCCCTACGTCTGGGTCCGCGGCAACCACGACTCGCGCGCCACCCAGCGCTACCTGGAGCGCATGAAGAACGTCCACGTCCTGGACGCCGGCCGCGCGCGGACCGTCGCCGGCCTGCGCTTCGCCGGGATCGGCGACCCCCAGTACACCCCCGACCGCTCGGTGGCCCCCGGCGGCGACGCGGCCGAACGACTCGCCGGCGACCGCCTGGCCTCGGCCCTGCGCGACCAGCGGGCGGCCGGCACCCCGGTGGACGTGGCCGTCGCCCACGAACCCGTGGCGGCCCGGGAGACGGACGGCCAGGTGCCCCTCGTGCTCTGCGGCCACCTGCACCACGAGGGCAACGAACTGCTGAAGTACGGCACCCGGTTGCGCATGGAGGGCTCGACCGGAGGCAGCGGCCTGCGCGCGGTGGAGGGCAAGTACCCCGACCCCATCGAGGCCTCGATCCTCTACGTCGACCGCGACAGCCACCGCCTGCAGGCCTGGGACGAGATCAGGCTCGGCGGCCTCGGCCTGACCACGGCGGAGGTGAGCCGCCACCTCCCGGAGGACGTCTTCGACCACCGCCGGTCCGGCACCACCCCCAGCCCGAGCACGGCCTCCCCCGCCTCCCCGTAAACCGTTTTGGCGAACCCCGCCGCCATCCCATATGCTTCTCACGTCCCCGACGCGCTGAGAAGCGCGCAGGCGGGCCGATAGCCCTCATCGTCTAGCGGCCTAGGACGCCGCCCTTTCAAGGCGGTAGCACGGGTTCGAATCCCGTTGGGGGCACGCAATACCGTGTGCGACACTGTTGCACGCAAGCTTGGTCCTGTGGAGCAGTTTGGAGTGCTCGCCACCCTGTCAAGGTGGAGGCCGCGGGTTCAAATCCCGTCAGGACCGCTGAGGCTTCCCCGGAAGCCTCGTGGCTGGGTAGCTCAGTTGGTACGAGCGATCGCCTGAAAAGCGATAGGTCGCCGGTTCGACCCCGGCCCCAGCCACAACGAAGGCCCCGATCCCCGGATCGGGGCCTTGTTGCGTTCCGGGACCCGCCTCGGTCCAGGCGGCCCCGGGCCGGTGGCGTCGGGCGGGTGGGGGCGTTACGTTCTCGCTGCCAGGGACGGTTCGCGGGGGACGGAGGAAAACATGGGCCGGGACGAGGCGCGTGCGGTTCGGGATGCCGAGGTGGAGAAGGTTCGGGCCAGGTACGGGCTGCTGGCCGTTGTGGTCAGCAATATCGCCATCGCCGGGGTCGCCGCCTTCGGGGTGTGGCGGCTGAACGGGGACCAGGCCGTGATCGTCGGAGTGCTGACCGCCGCGTTCACCGCGGTGAGCAGCATGACCACCGCCTATCTGGGGATCAAGGCCGTGTCCAACACCGCGCGGGCGATCGCCCTCGGGGACGGTGCGGGCCGGGGGGACAGGGCGGCGGCGTCCGCCGAACCGCCCGCTTCCTAGCGGCCGCCCGGGTGGCGGTGGCGCCAGACCAGGAAGACCGCGACGGAGACGACGGCCCAGCCCGCGAGCACCAGGAACGGGAAGGCGTGCTGGTGGCCGGGGAAGTAGACGGCGGTGTGCTGGGCGTTCACCGAGGCTCCAGGCGGCAGCCAGCGGCCGATGACACCGAGCGGGGAGGGCAGCAGGGGCCAGGAGACGGCGCCCCCGGACGAGGGGTTGCCGAGGAGGACCATCAGTCCCCAGGTGGGCAGCATGGCCCAGCGGCCGACCAGGGTGTTGAACATCGTGAACACCATGCCGGAGGCGAACATCGTCAGCGCCAGGATCAGCCAGGACTCGACGAACGGCAGGTCCAGCGCGCCGAGCAGCCAGTCGACCACCGCGGCGATGGTGAACCCGCCCAGCACGGCGTAGGCGGCGGTGAAGGCGATACGCTCCAGCGGGTTCAGGGCCCGTGCGTGCACGCTCATCTGGATGGACCCGACGAAGCCGATGATCACGGCGGCCAGTGAGATGTAGAAGATGGCGAGGCCGTGCGGGTCGCCCCGCTGCAGGGGCCTCAGGTTTCGCACCGTGACGGTGGTGCCGGTGGCCCCGCTCACCTTCACCGCCGCCTCCCCCAGGAGCTGGGCGACGGTCGCCCCGGACGCCGCGGAGACGTCCAGGACGATCGCCCGGCCGCCGGCGGGCGCCTCGACGACCGCGAACACCTTCTGTTCGTCGACGGCCCGCACCGCGTCCCGCCGGCTGTCGTAGGGCTGGAGCTCGAGGGAGGCGTCCAGGGCCTGCTCCATGCCGTCGATGAACCGGCGGGCGTCCGGTTCGCCGTGCGGGCCGACGACGGCGGTGGGGATGGCGTGCGGGGCGGGGTTGGCCATCGCGTAGGTGTAGGAGCCGGCGAAGAGGCCGGCCGCGGCGGCCAGGATGAGCAGCAGGACGGTGGCGGGCAGGAAGGGTGATTCGCGGAAGGCGGCCCATCGCCCGCCCCGGGTGGGCGGCCGCCCCTGGGCACCGTGCGGCGAATCGGACATGTCGCCCACGCTAGATCATCCGGTCCCACGCCGACGGCATGACCGCGCCCGCCCCGCGGGGCGGGCCGGGCGCGGCTCGCGGGGCGGGCCGGGCGCGGCTCGCGGGGGCCCGGGCGCGGCCCGCGGGCAAATCGTTCGCCAGGGATTTCCGTGAGGTGAGATCCTGGACGGCGTATGTCTACGCATCCCGCCCCCGCCCTCGGCACCCTCGCCCCCCGTCTGACCGAGCTCTCGCTGCGCGACGCGCACCGGCTCGGCCGGCGGCTCGAGGGCGCGCGCAAGATCCGTAAGCCGGAGGCCCGTGCCGCCGTCCTCGCCGAGATCGAGGGAGAGGTCGGCAGGGCCGAGGCCCGGATGGACGAGCGGCGCTCCCGCGTGCCCGCCGTCGACTATCCGGAGCAACTGCCGGTCAGTCAGAAGAAGGACGAGATCGCGGCCGCCATCCGCGATCACCAGGTCGTGATCGTGGCCGGTGAGACGGGTTCGGGCAAGACGACCCAGATCCCGAAGATCTGTATGGAGCTGGGCCGTGGTGTGCGCGGCATGATCGGGCACACGCAGCCGCGCCGGATCGCCGCGCGCACGGTCGCCGAGCGGGTCGCGGAGGAGCTGCGGACGCCGCTCGGGGAGGCCGTCGGCTGGAAGGTCCGTTTCACCGATCAGGTGAACCCGGACGCCACGTTCATCAAGCTGATGACGGACGGCATCCTGCTCGCGGAGATCCAGACGGACCGTGAGCTGCGCGCCTACGACACGATCATCATCGACGAGGCCCACGAGCGGTCCCTGAACATCGACTTCCTGCTGGGTTACCTCGCGCAGCTGCTGCCGCGCAGGCCAGACCTGAAGGTCGTCATCACCTCCGCCACCATCGATCCCGAGCGTTTCTCCCGGCACTTCGGCGACGCGCCGATCGTCGAGGTCAGCGGGCGGACGTATCCGGTGGAGGTGCGTTACCGGCCGCTGCTGGAGGAGGACTCCGACGACGCCGACCGGGACCAGATCACCGCGATCACCGACGCCGTCGAGGAGCTGATGGCGGAGGGGAAGGGGGACATCCTGGTCTTCCTGTCCGGCGAGCGCGAGATCCGGGACACCGCCGACGCCCTCACCAGGAAGAACTATCGGTTCACGGAGATCCTCCCGCTGTACGCGCGGCTCTCGCACGCCGAGCAGCACCGGGTCTTCCAGCCGCACACCGGCCGCCGGATCGTACTGGCGACGAACGTCGCGGAGACGTCCCTGACGGTGCCGGGGATCAAGTACGTCATCGACCCGGGTTTCGCCCGGATCTCCCGGTACAGCCACCGTACGAAGGTGCAGCGGCTGCCCATCGAGCCGGTGTCGCAGGCGAGCGCCAACCAGCGCAAGGGCCGCTGCGGCCGTACCTCGGACGGCATCTGCATCCGGTTGTACGCCGAGGACGACTTCCTCGCGCGGCCGGAGTTCACGGACGCGGAGATCCTTCGGACGAACCTGGCGAGCGTCATCCTGCAGATGACCGCGGCCGGCCTCGGCGACATCGAGAGGTTCCCGTTCATCGATCCGCCGGACCACCGCAACATCCGCGACGGTGTGCAGCTGCTGCAGGAGCTGGGCGCGCTGGACCCGGCCCAGAAGGACCCGCGCAAGCGGCTCACGGACACCGGCCGCAAGCTCGCCCAGCTTCCGGTCGACCCGCGGCTGGCCCGGATGGTGCTGGAGGCCGACAAGAACGGCTGTGTCCGCGAGGTGATGGTCATCGCGGCGGCGCTGTCCATCCAGGACCCGCGTGAGCGTCCGGCGGAGAAGCAGGCCCAGGCGGACCAGCAGCACGCCCGGTTCAAGGACGAGACCAGCGACTTCCTGGCGTATCTGAACCTGTGGCGGTACGTGCGTGAGCAGCAGAAGGAGCGGGGTTCCAGCTCGTTCCGGCGGATGTGCAAGCAGGAGTACCTGAACTTCCTGCGGATCCGCGAGTGGCAGGACATCTACACCCAGCTCCGCACGGTCGCCAAGCAGATGGGCATCCACCTCGCCGAGGAGGAGGCCCCGGCCGACCGCGTCCATGTCTCCCTGCTCGCCGGTCTTCTGTCCCACATCGGTATGAAGGATGTGAAGGACGGCAACAAGAACGAGTATCTGGGCGCCCGCAACGCCAAGTTCGCGGTCTTCCCGGGTTCGGCGCTGTTCCGCAAGCAGCCGAGGTTCGTGATGTCGGCCGAGCTGGTGGAGACCAGCCGGCTGTGGGCCCGGGTCAACGCGAAGATCGAGCCGGAGTGGGTGGAGCCGCTCGCCGGCCATCTGCTGAAGCGGACGTACAGCGAGCCGCACTGGGAGAAGGACCAGGCGGCGGTGATGGCGTACGAGAAGGTGACGCTGTACGGCGTCCCGATCGTCGCCCAGCGGAAGGTGAACTACGGCCGGATCGACCCGGAGGTCTCGCGCGAGCTGTTCATCCGCAACGCCCTGGTGGAGGGCGACTGGCGCACGCACCACAAGTTCTTCGCCGACAACCGCAAGCTGCTCAGCGAGGTCGAGGAGCTGGAGCACCGGGCGCGGCGCCGGGACATCGTCGTGGACGACGAGACGCTGTTCGACTTCTACGACCAGCGGGTGCCCGAACACGTGGTGTCCGGTGCCCACTTCGACTCCTGGTGGAAGCGGAAGCGGCACGAGCAGCCGGAGTTCCTGGACTTCGAGCGGGCGATGCTCATCCGGGAGTCGGCGGAGGCGGTCACCAAGGCCGACTATCCGGACTCCTGGCGCCAGGGGCCGCTGAAGTTCCGGGTGACGTACCAGTTCGAGCCCGGCGCGGACGCGGACGGCGTCACGGTGCACGTTCCGCTGCAGGTGCTCAACCAGGTCACCGACGAGGGCTTCGACTGGCAGATCCCGGGGCTGCGGGAGGAGGTGGTGACGGAGCTGATCCGTTCCCTCCCGAAGCCGGTCCGCCGCAACTACGTGCCCGCGCCGAACTACGCCAGGGCGTTCCTGGAGCGTGCGGTGCCGCTGCAGGAGCCGCTGACGGTGACGATGGCGCGTGAGCTGAGGCGCATGGTCGGTGTGCCCTTCGAAGCGGAGGACTTCGACTGGTCGAAGGTCCCGGACCATCTGCGGATCACCTTCCGCATCGTGGACGAGCGGCGGCGCAAGATCGCCGAGGACAAGGACCTGGAGGCGCTGCGGCTGCGGCTGAAGCCGAAGGCGCGCGAGGCGCTCTCGCAGGCCGCGGCCGCCACGGCTTCCCGGCAGGGTGGGGAGTCCCTGGAGCGGGCGGGTCTCACCGACTGGTCGATCGGCACGCTCACCCGGGTCTTCGAGACGCGCCGGGCGGGTCAGCCGGTGAAGGCGTACCCGGCGCTGGTGGACGACGGCGACACGGTCTCGGTGCGGCTGTTCGACACGGAGGCGGAGCAGGCCGAGGCGATGTGGAAGGGGACCCGCCGGCTGATCCTGCGCAACATCCCGGTGAATCCGGCGAAGTTCGCGAGCGACCGCCTCACGAACGCCCAGAAGCTCGCCCTGTCCGCCAACCCGCACGGCTCGGTGCAGGCGCTGTTCGACGACTGCGCGATGGCGGCGGCGGACAAGTTGATCGCGGACTTCGGCGGGCCGGTGTGGGACGAGGAGTCGTACCGGAAGCTGTACGACAAGGTGCGCGCCGAGATCGTCGACACGACGGTCCGCACGGTCGGGCAGGTGCAGCAGGTGCTGGCGGCCTGGCAGGCCTGTGAGCGCCGCCTGAAGGCCGTGCGCAGCCCCGCGCTGCTGGCGAACCTGACGGATGTCCGCAAGCAGCTCGACGCCCTTGTGAAGCCCGGTTTCGTGACCTGGGCGGGGATACGGCGGCTGTCCGACCTGATGCGCTACCTGGTGGCCGCGGACCGGCGCCTGCAGCAGATGCCGACGGGCGTCCAGCGGGACACCACCCGCATGGAGAAGGTCCATGAGATGCAGGACGAGTACGCCTGGCTGCTGGAGCAGCTCCCCCAGGGGCGGCCGGTGCCGCGGGAGGTGCTGGACATCCGCTGGATGATCGAGGAGCTGCGGGTGAGCTACTTCGCGCACGCGCTGGGCACGGCGTACCCGGTCTCGGACAAGCGGATCGTGAAGGCGATCGACGCGGCGGCGCCGTAGCCGGACGGATACGGTGGGTGAGTTCGACCAGTGGGCTCACCCTCCTGTACAGTCCTTCTCGCAGCACAGCGCAACACCAAGTGCCGCGAAACCTGGTCCTGTGGAGCAGTTTGGAGTGCTCGCCACCCTGTCAAGGTGGAGGCCGCGGGTTCAAATCCCGTCAGGACCGCAGTTGAGGAAGGGCCCCGCGAGGGGCCCTTCCTCTTTTGTGCCCTCGGCCCCCTCCACACTCGCCCCCAGGGCCCGGTGCGGCCGCCCGCGCCCTTGACGGCGTCACCTTCGCTCGGTACCCAGAAGGCAGGGCGTGTCCTCCCCTCGGGCGGCCTCCGGAGGTGGCGTATGGCGGCATCGGCCAGGCACGAGACGCGGGCGCTGCTGAGGGCGCATCTCTCGGCCGCCTCGTCCTACGGGCATCTCACCCGCCACTGCCCCGTCTGTCATCGCCTGCTGCGGCTGGTGATGGACGCCGGTCCGTATTCCCTGGACGCGGACGAGGAGCCCGTCGAGGACGAGCGGCCGCGCAGCGCCTGATCGCCGCCGGGCCGGCCCAACACCCGTACGGGCGGGGGGTGCTGGAGCACGCGATGCCCCATTAGCGCACACGGGCCACGGGCAACAAGCACCCTGGCGTGTGACGGGAGTCACCGCATGAGTTTTCAAAAGTACGGAACTTACCCCCCTCATACAACTGGTCAATTTAATATGTGCAATTGCACCACCCCCAGAGGGCGCGCACAGCTGATCCGACAGCCCTCCCCAGAGTCCGACAAGGACGCTCACAACCGCCGCACCGGCCCCTGGACCAGCGCACAAAAAAGATCGCGCTGAACCCGGCGGAGTCCAGCGCGATCTACGACGCACCCTGTGTCGCTGCCTACAACGTTCTCTTCGGCTTGGGCGTGGGCCCTGTTGGGGCAGGTCCCGCGTCGCTTGGAGCTAGGGTTTCGGGCGCCGCGGCCAGTTGGGGGACCGACCGTTTCGCCCGGTTTTCAGTTGTTCAGGCCTCGCTGCGCTGCTGCGGAATGCCCGCGAGCAGTGCGCGGACCTCGGCTTCGCGGTAGCGGCGGTGCCCGCCGAGCGTACGGATCGACGTGAGCTTGCCGGCCTTCGCCCACCGCGTGACCGTCTTGGGGTCGACACGGAACATGGTGGCGACCTCAGCCGGGGTCAGCAGCGGCTCGGCATCAGGGGTGCGAGCGGTCATGAGCGGCCTCCTCGGGAGAACCGAACCTTCTCGGTTCTTTCCTCTAAATTCTGCACCTTGACCCGCGTTGCCCGAAATGGTGGACGCGGGTCGAGTCGGTTATAGGACGAACGGCTTGTCCTCGGCACTACAACTACACCATCTGTCCAGCCGCGTCGGCCAAACCGATGGAATTGCCCTCCCAGGTGTTCATCAGCGACGGAAGCCGATGGACCATGCCATAGCGGACAGTCACGCCACTGTGACGATCAGTCACAGGGGCGATCAGGAGTCACCAGACCCCCTATAGCGTGCAATGCGGAGAATCCGCCCATGATGGAGCATAGTTGAGCGGAGGAGCCCTCCCCGGACTCCTTGTCCTATTTTGGCATGAGGGGTGGCAACCAGGGCAAGGCACTTGTAAGTGCTGTCCATCACCCTTGGGACATAAGCCTGGATCGGGACCAACATCCCGTCAGGCGGTCTAAGTGCCCTAGACCGTACGCTGTTCGGGGCGATTCGGACCGTGATGTACGTCACGTCGCTCAGTTCGCGGAGCGCCGGTCCCGTACCGCCCGCCACCGCTCCACCAGCCGCCCGTACGCCTCACCGGCGGCCGTCCCGTCGCCCCGGCGCAGCGCCTCGATGCCGTCGGCCACGTCCGCCGCCGAGTGGTCGTCCGCCAGGTCTCCGGCCGGCACCGCGTGCACCAGGCCGCCGTAGTCCAGCTCGACCACCGAGCGCGGGTGGAACTCCTCCAGCCAGCGGCCGACGTCCACCAGGCCGTCGATCAGCGGCCCTTCCTCGATGGTGTCCTTCAGCGTGCGCAGCGCCCGGGCCACCCGCCGCCGGGCCTGCACCATCGGGGTGCGGTAGCGCAGCATCGGCGGCACCTCGCCGGACGCCTTGTCGTACCGCCGCTCCTCGTCGGCGACCAGCACGAACCAGTTCAGCGGGATCTGCCACGTCGCGGTACGGATCCAGGGCCGGGCGTCGGGATTGCGGGCCAGCCAGCGCTCGTAGTCCTGGGCGGCCTGGCGGCGCACCACCGGTGGCAGCACCGCGTCCAGCACCGGCGGGGGCAGCTCCTCGTCGAGGTCCGCCAGGGCCAGCCAGCCGCGCAGCCGGGTCCGCCAGGGGCAGACGCAGAGCACCCCGCCGGTCTCCAGCACGAAGGCGTCGCCGCTCTCGTGCACCGGTACCGGAACCGGCGGGGTGGGCAGCAAGTCGGCCAGCGAACGGCGCAGTTCGTCCTGGTAGGAGGGGCGGTCCGGACGCCGGGCGTACCGGGCCCAGTGGGTGCGTTCCGGCTCCGGGAAGGCGGTCAGCGGCTCGTACACACGCAGGTACGCCGCATACGGGACGACCACGGAGGACACCTTGGGCACGCCTGCTCCCTCCCCATCGGGCCCAGCTCGAAACCACACCAAATCGTTTCACGGCGATACGTGCGTACACGGCCCGGGAGAGTGATCCTGAACACTGCGCGGATGGTGAGGGACCCGAGGCTCTACGCTCATGCCACGACCCCGCCACCCGTACGGGGTCGCACCCCACTCGCCGCTACTTACACAGGAGTCACCACAGTGACCGACGTAACCGGCGCGCCTGCTGATGTCCTGCACACCCTGTTCCAGTCGGACCAGGGCGGCCATGAGCAGGTCGTGCTCTGCCAGGACCGCGCCAGCGGCCTCAAGGCCGTGATCGCCCTCCACTCCACCGCCCTGGGCCCGGCCCTCGGCGGTACGCGCTTCTACCCCTACGCCACCGAGGCCGAGGCCGTCGCCGACGCCCTCAACCTCGCGCGCGGGATGTCGTACAAGAACGCCATGGCCGGTCTGGACCACGGCGGCGGCAAGGCCGTGATCATCGGCGACCCGGAGCGCGACAAGACCGAGGAGCTGCTGCTCGCCTACGGTCGTATGGTCGCCTCGCTCGGCGGTCGCTACGTCACCGCGTGCGACGTCGGCACGTACGTCGCCGACATGGACGTCGTGGCCCGCGAGTGCCGCTGGACCACCGGCCGCTCCCCCGAGAACGGCGGCGCCGGCGACTCCTCCGTGCTCACCGCCTTCGGCGTCTACCAGGGCATGCGCGCCTCCGCCCAGCACCTGTGGGGCGACCCGGTGCTGCGCGGCCGCAAGGTCGGCATCGCCGGCGTCGGCAAGGTCGGCCACCACCTGGTCCGGCACCTGCTGGACGAGGGCGCCGAGGTCGTGATCACGGACGTGCGCGCGGAGGCCGTCCAGCGCGTCCTCGACCAGCACCCCGAGGTGACGGCGGTCGCCGACACCGAGGCGCTGATCCGCCTCGAGGGACTCGACATCTACGCGCCCTGCGCGCTCGGCGGCGCGCTGAACGACCTCTCCGTGCCGGTGCTCACCGCCAGGGTGGTCTGCGGCGCGGCCAACAACCAGCTCGCCCACCCGGGCGTGGAGAAGGACCTCGCCGACCGCGGGATCCTCTACGCGCCGGACTACGTGGTGAACGCCGGTGGGGTCATCCAGGTGGCGGACGAGCTGCACGGGTTCGACTTCGACCGGTGCAAGGCCAAGGCCGCGAAGATCTTCGACACCACCCTGGCGATCTTCGCACGTGCGAAGGACGACGGGATTCCGCCGGCCGCGGCTGCCGACCGGATCGCGGAACAGCGGATGGCCGAGGCGCGCGCGGCCCGCTGACCCGCGCCGCCACCGGCCTCCGGTCGCCGCGATCGGATGTCCGATCGCACAGGTGAGCGGTACCCGCCGGCGGGAACTTGGAGAGAACTCTCACTTCCGTCGGCGGGTCGTACCCCGATAAGTGGTTAAAATCGCCACTGACCAGCGAGGACAGGGCACCTCGAGGGTCCTGTGCACACGCGCGTGCTGCGGGCGACGTACCGTATGGGCGCGGGCTCAGGTACCGTGGAAGCCCTACGGACCGGCCTCTCCACGGAGGGCCCGTTCCGATCATGAACGCGTGTCAGACTCTGGGGCCGTCGAGCCCCGTCACCGAGGGGGTCGAGCCATGGGGCGCGGCCGGGCCAAGGCCAAGCAGACGAAGGTCGCCCGCCAGCTGAAGTACAACAGCGGTGGGACTGACCTGTCACGTCTGGCCAATGAACTGGGCGCATCGACTTCGAGCCAGCCGCCGAACGGCGAGCCGTTCGAGGACGATGAGGACGAAGACGACGACCTGTACTCGCGCTACGCCGACCTCTATGAGGACGACGAGGACGAGGACGAGGGTCCGTCACAACATCGTCGCGGCGCTTGACCTTGCACTGAGCACGTATCCGGTCGGTGGCACAGCCACCGACCGGCTTCTGTGCTGTCCGCAGGTTCAGACCGCGTAGTCCCCGACCAGCTCGGCGCCGGTCTCCTTGCCGTCGCGGTCGGTGATCTCACCCGCGACCCACGCGTCGACCCCGCGGTCGGCCAGGGTCGCGAGGGCCACGTCCGTGGACTCCTCGGGAACGATCGCGATCATGCCGACGCCCATGTTGAGCGTCTTCTCCAGCTCCAGGCGTTCGACGTCGCCGGTCCTGCCGACGAGGTCGAACACCGCGCCCGGGGTCCAGGTGGAGCGGTCGACCACGGCGTGCAGTCCGTCCGGTACCACCCGGGCCAGGTTGGCCGCGAGCCCGCCGCCGGTGACGTGGCTGTACGCGTGCACCTCGGTGGTGCGGGTCAGCGCCAGGCAGTCCAGCGAGTAGATGCTGGTGGGCTCCAGCAGCTCCTCACCGAGGGTGCGGCCCAGTTCGGCCACCTCGGACTCGAGGGTCAGGCCCGCGCGGTCCAGCAGCACATGGCGGACCAGGGAGTACCCGTTGGAGTGAAGCCCGGAGGACGCCATGGCGATCACGGTGTCACCCTTGCGGATACGATCCGGGCCCAGCAGCCGGTCGGCCTCCACCACACCGGTTCCGGCGCCGGCGACGTCGAAGTCGTCCTCGCCGAGCAGGCCCGGGTGCTCCGCCGTCTCGCCGCCGATGAGGGCGCAGCCGGCCAGCACGCAGCCCTCCGCGATGCCCTTGACGATGGCCGCGACGCGCTCGGGGTGGACCTTGCCCACGCAGATGTAGTCCGTCATGAACAGCGGCTCGGCACCGCACACCACGATGTCGTCCATGACCATGGCGACCAGGTCGTGGCCGATGGTGTCGTAGACGCCGAGCCGGCGCGCGATGTCGACCTTCGTGCCGACGCCGTCGGTGGCGGAGGCGAGCAGCGGGCGCTCGTAGCGCTTGAGGGCGGAGGCGTCGAAGAGGCCGGCGAAGCCGCCGATGCCACCCAGCACCTCGGGGCGCCGGGTCTTCTTCACCCACTCCTTCATGAGTTCCACGGCGCGGTCGCCCGCCTCGATGTCCACGCCCGCCGCTGCGTAGCTGGCACCAGTTGTCTCAGACATGACTGTGAGAGCTTTCGTGTCGTACTGCAGGGGTGTTACGGGCGCCGGATCGCGTCGGAGGCGGCCGTGGCGGCCGGGCCGGCCGCGAGCTCGGTCTCCAGCAGCTGCTTGCCGAGCAGCTCGGGGTCCGGCAGCTCCATCGGGTACTCGCCGTCGAAGCAGGCGCGGCACAGGTCCGGCTTGGCGATGGTGGTCGCCTCGATCATGCCGTCGAGGGAGATGTACGCCAGCGAATCGGCGCCGAGCGAGGTGCCGATCTCGTCGATGGTCATCCCGTTGGCGATCAGCTCCGCGCGCGTGGCGAAGTCGATGCCGAAGAAGCAGGGCCACTTCACGGGCGGGGAGGAGATCCGGATGTGGACCTCGGCCGCGCCCGCCTCGCGCAGCATGCGGACCAGGGCCCGCTGGGTGTTGCCGCGCACGATCGAGTCGTCGACGACGACCAGCCGCTTGCCCTTGATGACTTCCTTCAGGGGGTTCAGCTTCAGGCGGATGCCGAGCTGGCGGATGGTCTGCGAGGGCTGGATGAAGGTCCGGCCGACATAGGCGTTCTTCACCAGGCCGGCCCCGAACGGGATGCCGGAGGCCTCCGCGTAGCCGATGGCGGCCGGGGTGCCCGACTCCGGGGTCGCTATGACCAGGTCGGCCTCGACCGGAGCTTCCTTGGCGAGGCGGCGGCCCATCTCCACACGGGAGAGGTACACGTTCCGGCCGGCGATGTCGGTGTCCGGGCGGGCCAGGTACACGTACTCGAAGACACAGCCCTTGGGCTTCGCTTCCGCGAACCGGGAGGTGCGCAGGCCGTTCTCGTCGATGGCGACGAACTCGCCCGGCTCGATCTCCCGCACGAAGCTGGCGCCGCAGATGTCGAGGGCGGCGGACTCGGAGGCGACCACCCAGCCGCGCTCCAGCCGGCCGAGGACCAGCGGGCGGATGCCCTGCGGGTCACGGGCGGCGTAGAGGGTGTGCTCGTCCATGAAGACGAGGCTGAAGGCGCCCTTGACCCGTGGGAGGACCGCGTGCGCGGCCTCCTCGATGGTCAGCGGCTTGCCGTCCTCGTCGACCTGGGCGGCCAGCAGGGCCGTCAGCAGGTCGGTGTCGTTGGTGGCCGCGACCCGGGTGGAGCGGCCGTTGTTGTCCTTGGGCAGGTCGGCGACCATCTCGGCGAGCTGCGCCGTGTTGACCAGGTTGCCGTTGTGGCCGAGCGCGATCGAGCCGTGCGCGGTGGCGCGGAACGTCGGCTGGGCGTTCTCCCACACGGACGCGCCGGTGGTCGAGTAGCGGGCGTGTCCGACCGCGATGTGACCCTGGAGCGAACCGAGCGAGGTCTCGTCGAAGACCTGGGAGACCAGGCCCATGTCCTTGAAGACGAGGATCTGGGAGCCGTTGCTGACCGCGATTCCCGCGGATTCCTGACCCCGGTGCTGGAGGGCGTAGAGCCCGAAGTACGTGAGCTTTGCGACCTCTTCACCCGGAGCCCAGACACCGAAGACGCCGCAAGCGTCCTGGGGGCCCTTCTCGCCGGGAAGCAGATCGTGATTGAGTCGACCGTCACCACGTGGCACGGTTCCGAGTGTAGGCGAGGTCGACCACTGGTCCGAATTGGGGATGCGCGCCGGCCCCGGACCGGCGTTTGTCGATCACCTTGGCGGTTTCCTGGCTTTCGCAGGTCAGCGCGGTGATGCCGGGCCGGACCGAGCGTGGAACCGCTCCGCGGGCAGTGGTTCGGGGCGGTGCGCGGGGGTGCGTGAGTGAGGTGTCGCACATCATTCGGGTGCGCCGCGGCTGAGGTGCAGCCGGTCGCCGTCGCCGTCGGTGAGCGTCAGCTTCCCGTCGGCGGTCCTGGCGGTGATGGTGCCGGTGGTCAGGAATCGGGCGAAAGCGCGCTCGAAGGTCATGCGCTCCTCGTCGCAGGCCATCCTGGTGGACCGGATGTCGCCGAACGTGATCCGGTCGCCGTTCACCGTGGCCCGGGCGCCGAAGCCGTTGCAGCCGAGATTGCCGCCCGCCTGCCCGTCGGTGCCGATCCGCAGGCGCGCGGTGGCGGGCGCCCGCAGGGTGGTGCCGCCGGCGGTGAGGCCGTCGACCCGCCAGTCGACGCCGGTCACGGGCTGCCGGGCGCCTGCCGAGCCGCTGTTCGCCTGCCCGGCGGGGGTGCTGCCACAGGCCACCGTGAGCGGGACGAGCACGGCGGCCGCCGTCAGGGACATGCGCTGCTTGTACCGGTTCATACGGATTCGACGCGGCACCCCGGCCCCCGGTTCCGTCACGCCATGAGCGGCAGCAGTTCCCCGATGTCGGCCCGCTCCCCGCTGGCACTGACCAACGCCCCGGCCACGGCGGCCCCGAAGTCCAGCCGGCCGGTGGCCAGCCGGATCCAGGTCAGCGGGTCGGTCTCCACGACGTTGGGCGGGGTGCCCCGGGTGTGCCTGGGCCCCTCGACGCACTGCACCACGGCGTACGGCGGCACCCGCACCTCGGTGGAGGCGCCGGGCGCCTTCACGGCGAGGGCGTCGGCGAGGAGCCGGGTGGCGGCGGCCAGCGCCTGGCGGTCGTAGGGCACCTCGAGGCCTGGTACGGCGGCGTTGAGGTCGTCGGTGTGCACGACGAGCTCGACGGCGCGGGTGACGAGGTAGTCGTCCAGCGGGAGGGCGCCCGCGTTGGTCCGCAGGAGCCGGCCGCCGGGGTGGGCTTCGAGCAGGGTGCGCAGGCCGGCGTCGACCTCGGCGAGGTAACCGTCGAGGTCGGGCCGCTCGGTCGCCAGGCCGCGGGTGAACTCGTCGATCGCGGCGGAGTTCGCGGCGGTGGCGAAGGGCCAGTCGGCCACCCGGACGTCCTGCTTCGGTGGGGCCGGCAGATCCAGGGACCGGTGGACCGCGGTGACGGCCATGCCGATGTGCGCGACCAGCTCCCGTACGGTCCACGCGCCGAGCCGGGTGGGCAGGGCGAGCTGCTCGGGGCCCAGGCCCCGGACGGCCTCCCGTACGTTGCCGAGCTGGGCGAGGACCGCGGCACGGGTCCTGGCGGGGTCGTATGCGCGGGCGCGCCTCTTGGCCGGAGACATGACAGTGACCCTATGCCGCACGGGGGCCCGGGATCAGCCGGTTTCCGCGCGGTGCGCGGCTCGGGCGCCGGCGGTGACCCGCGTCCCCGCGATGGACACGGTGTTCCTGTGCGGGGTACTCCCGGGCGGGGCCGCGGTGATCCCGCTCACGGTGGACGCGCGAGGCCCCGTCCGGCGTGCCGGACGGGGCCTCGGGTGCGCGGTGCGCGAGCGGGGGCTACGCCAGCAGCGCCGGGATCGTCGCCTCGTGGGCCTCGCGCAGCTCGGTGAGGGAGAGCGCGAACTCGCCCTGGACCTCGACGGAGTCGCCGTCCACGACACCGATGCGGGTGACCGGGAGGCCGCGTGCGCCGCACATGTCGTTGAAGCGGAGCTCCTCCGAGCGCGGCACGGCGACGACGGCGCGGCCGGCCGACTCGGAGAACAGGAAGGTGAAGGCGTCCAGGCCGTCCGGGACGACCAGTCGCGCGCCCTTCCCACCGAGCAGCGCCGACTCAACGACCGCCTGGACCAGACCGCCGTCGGACAGGTCGTGCGCGGAGTCGATCATGCCGTCGCGGGAGGCCGAGATCAGGATCTCGGCCAGCAGCCGCTCGCGCTCCAGGTCGACCTTCGGAGGCAGACCGCCGAGGTGGTCGTGGACCACCTGGGACCAGGCCGAGCCGCCGAACTCCTCACGCGTGTCGCCGAGGAGGTACAGGAGCTGGCCGTCCTCCTGGAAGGCGACCGGGGTACGTCGGGCCACGTCGTCGATGACGCCGAGGACGGCGACCACCGGCGTCGGGTGGATGGCCGCCTCACCGGTCTGGTTGTAGAGCGAGACGTTGCCACCGGTCACCGGCGTGCCGAGCTGCAGGCAGCCGTCCGCGAGCCCGCGTACGGCCTCCGCGAACTGCCACATCACCGCCGGGTCCTCGGGCGAGCCGAAGTTCAGGCAGTCGGAGACGGCGAGCGGCCTGGCGCCGGTCGTCGCCACGTTCCGGTAGGCCTCGGCGAGGGCGAGCTGGGCGCCCGTGTACGGGTCCAGCTTGGCGTACCGGCCGTTGCCGTCCGTCGCGATGGCGACGCCGAGGCCGGTCTCCTCGTCGATGCGGATCATGCCGGAGTCCTCGGGCTGGGCGAGGACGGTGTTGCCCTGCACGAAGTGGTCGTACTGCGAGGTGATCCACTTCTTGGAGGCCTGGTTGGGGGAGGACACCAGCTTCCGGACCTGGTCCTTCAGCTCCTCGCCCGTCGTGGGCCGCGGCAGCTTGTTCGCGTCGTCCGCCTGGAGCTCGTCCTGCCAGGACGGGCGGGCGTACGGGCGCTCGTAGGTCGGGCCCTCGTGGGCGACCGTGCGCGGGTCGACGTCGACGATCTTGCCGCCGTGCCAGAAGATCTCCAGCCGGTCGCCGTCGGTGACCTCACCGATGACGGTGGCGATGACGTCCCACTTGTCGCAGATCTCGAGGAAGCGGTCGACCTTCTCCGGCTCGACCACCGCGCACATGCGTTCCTGCGACTCGCTCATGAGGATCTCCTCGGGCGAGAGCGTGGAGTCGCGCAGCGGTACGTCGTCCAGGGTGACGCGCATGCCGCCGGAACCGTTGGAGGCCAGCTCGGACGTGGCACAGGACAGACCGGCCGCGCCGAGGTCCTGGATGCCGACGACCAGCTTCTCCTTGAACGCCTCCAGGGTGCACTCGATGAGGAGCTTCTCCTGGAAGGGGTCGCCGACCTGGACGGCCGGGCGCTTGCTCGGCTTGGCGTCGTCGAAGGTCTCGGAGGCGAGGATGGACGCGCCGCCGATGCCGTCGCCGCCGGTCCGGGCGCCGTACAGGATGACCTTGTTGCCCGCGCCGGAGGCCTTGGCCAGGTGGATGTCCTCGTGCCGCATCACACCGATGGCACCGGCGTTGACCAGCGGGTTGCCCTGGTAGCAGGCGTCGAAGACGACCTCGCCGCCGATGTTGGGCAGGCCCAGGCAGTTGCCGTAGCCGCCGATGCCGGCGACCACACCGGGCAGCACGCGCTTGGTGTCGGGGTGGTCGGCCGCGCCGAAGCGCAGCGGGTCGACCACGGCCACCGGGCGCGCGCCCATCGCGATGATGTCGCGCACGATGCCGCCGACACCCGTGGCCGCGCCCTGATAGGGCTCGACGTAGGAGGGGTGGTTGTGCGACTCGACCTTGAAGGTGACCGCGTAACCCTGGCCGACGTCCACCACACCGGCGTTCTCGCCGATGCCGACGAGCAGGGCGTCCGACTGGGGCGCCTTCTCGCCGAACTGGCGCAGGTGGACCTTGGAGGACTTGTACGAGCAGTGCTCGGACCACATGACCGAGTACATGGCGAGTTCGGCGCCGGTCGGGCGGCGGCCGAGGATCTCCACCACCCGCTCGTACTCGTCCTTCTTCAGGCCGAGTTCGGCCCAGGGCAGCTCGACGTCGGGGGTCGCGGCCGCGTGCTCGACCGTGTCCAGAGGCGTCCGGCTCATGCGTTGACCAGCTTCTTGAGGATCGAGGTGAAGAAGGGGAGGCCGTCGGTGCGGCCCGAACCGATCAGCGGCTCGACGGCGTGCTCGGGGTGCGGCATGAGGCCGACGACGTTCCCGGCCTCGTTGGTGATGCCGGCGATGTCCCGCAGGGAGCCGTTGGGGTTGAAGTCCAGGTAGCGGAAGACGACCCGGCCCTCCGCCTCCAGCTTGTCGAGCGTGTACTCGTCGGCGACGTACCGGCCGTCCATGTTCTTCAGCGGGATGTGGATCTCCTGGCCCTGGCGGTAGTCGCCGGTCCACGAGGTCTCCGCGTTCTCCACCCGCAGCTTCTGGTCGCGGCAGATGAAGTGGAGGTGGTCGTTGCCCAGCATGCCGCCCGGCAGAAGGTGGGCCTCGGTGAGGACCTGGAAGCCGTTGCAGATGCCGAGGACCGGAAGTCCGGCCTTCGCCTGCTCGATGACCGTCTCCATCACCGGCGAGAAGCGGGAGATGGCGCCGGCCCGCAGATAGTCGCCGTAGGAGAAACCGCCGGGCAGCACAACGGCGTCGACCTGCTTGAGGTCCTTGTCCTTGTGCCACAGCGCGACCGGTTCGGCACCCGCGAGACGGATCGCGCGCTGGGTGTCCCGGTCGTCGAGACTTCCCGGGAAAGTGACGACGCCAATACGAGCGGTCACTTGGCCGCCTCCGCGACTTCCGCACCCTCTTCCACCTTGACGATGAAGTCCTCGATCACCGTGTTGGCGAGGAAGGATTCCGCAAGATCGTGGATGCGGGCGAGCACGGCCTCGTCGACCGGCCCGTCAACTTCCAGTTCGAAACGCTTTCCCTGACGGACGTCCGAGATCCCTTCGAAACCCAGGCGCGGCAGCGCACGCTGGACCGCCTGGCCCTGGGGGTCGAGGATCTCCGGCTTGAGCATGACGTCGACTACGACGCGTGCCACTGGCACTCCCGGTGTGTGGTGCTGAGCAGGTTCCTTCAGACTACCCGCACAAAATTTCTACGCGGGTAGAGTTGTAGGAAACTACGTGAGCCGCATCACGATCGGGTGACGGGCGCGCTCCCTCGCGAAAAGTTCTGGGAAAGTTCCACAGACCCACCCACGACATCTATTGCACGGGGACACGCGGGCGGATTTAGTCGGTCTTCACTTTGCATTGCCGGGCACTGTACAAATGAATTGGCAATAGCCGATACTCGGCACGTCATCGCCAGATGAGCTGTATCGACGTGCCGCACGAAGGGACCGATATTCGTGGCGCAAAAGGTCGTGGTCACTCTCTTTGACGACATCGACGGCTCGGAAGCGGCGGAGACGATCGCCTTCGGACTCGACGGCAAGTCGTACGAGATCGACCTGAACGAAACCAACGCCGAAAAACTGCGCAAGGCGCTCGAGCCCTACGTGGAGGCGGGCCGCAAGCGCTCGCGGTCCGGCAAGGCCTACAAGCAGACGGAGGTCGCTCCCGACCCGGCGGCCGTCCGCGCCTGGGCCCAGGCGAACAAGATGGACGTGCCGGCGCGCGGACGCATCCCGAAGAAGGTCTACGAGGCGTTCAGCGCCGCGCAGTGAGGGGCCCGCGAAGGGGCGAGCCCTCAGGGTCCGTCAGCGGGCCCTGAGGGCCGTGCACTTGGCCGCGCCGGGAGGCGACTTGCGCTACCCCCCTGCTGATCAGCTAATGTCTGGGACACGCCGAGGGGCGAGGCCGAAAGGCCGGATCCCACGGACCGTGCGGGTGTAGTTCAGTAGTAGAACATCCCCCTTCCAGGGGGAAGGCGCAGTGTGCAATTCCTGTCACCCGCTCTGGCATCGGTCGTCCCGACCACTCCTGTGGATCAGGTAGGCTGGTGCCCGCACCGATCGGTGGGAGCCGGTCGGGAGCAGTGCGGACGTAGCTCAGTTGGTAGAGCGCAACCTTGCCAAGGTTGAGGTCGCGAGTTCGAGCCTCGTCGTCCGCTCGGGAAAAAAGCCCCGGTCTTCTGGACCGGGGCTTTTTCGTGCGCCTGGTTCTTCCCACCACTCTCTCCGGACACCGGACATGTGAAGGTCGCCACATCCGCACACCCCACGGCGGAGCGGGCCGGTGCGCGACGGCTCACGCGCATCATCCGCACCACGCACCCCGGAAACCACTGTGCGGGTGGGGAGTTGACCCCCGCCGAAGACCCGCCGGGCGGCCGGGACCGGCTCCTCCCGGGCCCGGCGGAGTGCGATGCCGGGACCGTCGTGCGGCAGGGCGTCCCGCGCACCCACGAGGTTGGGTATAGTTGCTCTCGCGCCACGGCGCAGTGCGGACGTAGCTCAGTTGGTAGAGCGCAACCTTGCCAAGGTTGAGGTCGCGAGTTCGAGCCTCGTCGTCCGCTCCATGCAGAAAGCCCCCGGTTCCGGCCGGGGGCTTTCTGCATGCCCCCGGACTTCTCCGGGGGCACTGGCGTCAGGACCAGGCGGTGCCGGTCAGCCGCTCGTACGCGTCCACGTACTTCTGCCGGGTCGCCTCGACCACCCGCTGGGGCAGCGCCGGCGGGGGCTGCTCGCTCCTGCGGTCCCAGCCGGACTCGGCGGAGGTCAGCCAGTCCCGGACGTACTGCTTGTCGTACGACGGCTGGGCGCGGCCGGGCTGCCACTGGTCGGCCGGCCAGAAGCGGGACGAGTCCGGGGTGAGCACCTCGTCGGCGAGGACCAGGGTGTCGCCGTCGAAGCCGAACTCGAACTTGGTGTCGGCCAGGATGATTCCGCGGTCGCGGGCGATGTCCCGGGCGCGGGAGTACACGGCGAGCGTGGACTGCCGGAGCTGGGCGGCGGTCTCCGCGCCCACCTGGCGCGCGACCTCCTCGTAGGAGACGTTCTCGTCGTGCTCGCCGACCTCGGCCTTGGTGGCCGGGGTGAAGATCGGGGCGGGCAGCTCCGAGCCGTCCACCAGGCCCTCGGGCAGGGCCAGTCCGCAGACGGTGCGGGATTCCTCGTACTCGGCGAGGCCCGAGCCGGTGAGGTAGCCGCGGGCCACGCACTCGACCGGGACCATCCGCAGGGACTTGCAGACCAGCGTGCGGCCCGCCCAGTCGGCCGGGGCGTGCTCGGGGAGCTCGGTGCTGATCACGTGGTTCGGGGCCAGGTCACGCAGCTGCTCGAACCACCACAGGGAGAGCCGGGTGAGGACGCGGCCCTTGTCGGGGATCTCCGTGGGCAGCACCCAGTCGTAGGCGGACATGCGGTCGCTGGCGACCATCACGAGGTCGCCCGCCTCGTTCTGGTACAGCTCGCGCACCTTGCCGGTGTGCAGGTGCACCAGGCCCGGAACCTGAATCGGCTCGGGCTTTTCTACGAATCCGGACACGGTTCCTCCCCGTGGTTCTGTCCAATGGCTCGATTGTCCCGTATCGGACATGCGCCGACGACAGCGGGTCAGTCCCGTTTGCAGATGCGGTCCAGCAGGTTCGCCGTGGCCCGCTGGATCCGCGGATCCACATGGCCGGGGCGGTCCAGGGACGGCGACCAGGCGAAGGTGCCGGAGGCGAACACCCAGGCACCGGAGGGAGCCCGGTACAGGGAGGTCTCCTGGTGCCGCTGGACGCCCTCGTTGTCGGTGTAGGGGGAGTGCGCGAGCAGGATGCGGTCGTCGTGGTCGGGCAGCGGGGTGCGCGGGAAGTAACGGTCCGCCTCGCCCGCCACCAGGCCCTCGATCTCGTCGCCCTCGCGCGCCCCGGTCGCGTCCCACAGCCAGTGGCCCGCGTTGCGGACGATCAGCGAATGCGGCTCGGGGACGCGGCCCGCGTACTGGATGCCGACGACCTGCTGCTCGGGCCGGTCGATCTCGCGCCACAGCACCGGCTTTCCGGGGCCCTTGCGCTTGCGGCAGGTCAGCAGCCGGTCGGGCACGCCGGACGCGGACGGGCCCAGCTCCACCTGCCAGTACATGGTGTTCGCGGAGAGGAAGACCAGGGAGGTGCCGTGGTCCCGGGCGTTCTCCACGGCCCGGCGCATCGGCACCGACCAGTACTCGTCGTGGCCGGGGAAGACCAGTCCCCGGTACCGGGTGGGGTCGACGCGGCCGGCGTGCAGGTCGCGGGCGTCGGCGTAGGCGATGTCGTAGCCGTAGCGCTCGGCCCAGCGGATGAAGTCGTAGGCGTGGCCGACGTGCAGGGGCAGTCCGGCGCCCGCGTACGGGCGGTCGAAGGAGACCGTGGTGGCCGCGTCCGGCTCGCCGAGCAGACGGCCCTTCTCGTCCCAGGCGTGATAGAGGCTGGCGCCGGTGCGGCCGTCCTCCGGGTAGAGGTTGTACGCCTGCCAGGTGATGTCGGGCAGCAGCAGGAGCAGGTCGGCCGGGTGGTTGTCGCGGACCGTGAAGGGCACGTGGGAGCGGTAGCCGTCGGCGGTGGTGAGGACGGCCACATAGGCGCCGACGGCCCAGTGCGACGGCACCTGGAGGCGCCAGGAGAGCCACCAGTGGTGGCAGGACACCGTGCGGTCGGCGGCCAGCGGCGAGGGCTGGACGATGCCGGAGAGCCGGGGGCTGGTGGTGATCTTCGAGGCGCCGTCTCCGCCGTAGTGGCCGATCCGGTAGATGTCGACGCCGAACTGCTGCGGCGGGTCGACCGTGATGTGGAAGTCGATCGCCTCCCCGGGCGCGACCGCCCCGGAGGAGGTGAAGCCCTTGATCTGGCGGTACACGTCGTCGGCCGAGCGGGGCCCCGGCCCGGACGTGCGCGGCGCGGGCACGCGCGGCCGCTCGCCGGCGGGCTGCTGCGGGCTCGGGTCGACGTACCAGGGCACGACGTGCCCGGTGTCGTCGAAGTACGTCTCACTGCCGCGCAGCCAGGGAACCGGTCCCTGGCCGAAGGGGTCCGTGACGGCGTGCGCGAGCGCTCCGGACTCCCAGCGGCGGATGTGGTCCGAGGCCATGGACGCTCCCCTCCCTCATGCCCCCGTTGCCAGCGTGGTGCGTGCTGCTCGGTCGTGCTGTCGTATGTCGCATGCCTTTGCCATGTGCGCGGTCGGTCCCAGCACATCACATAACGCACGGATCTGGTCACTGTTCGTTGCGAATTGACCTGAACTGGAAGTCCGTCCTCCGTTACGGCGTCGGATCCGCGACGGCTCCTGAGGGGGTGCCGGGCGGGCGCCGGGCGGAGGGTCAGACGAGCCGTACCGGCTTCTCCGGGCGTATCCCGGACGCGCTCAGCCAGTCGCGCAGCGGGCCGGGGTCGCCCTCCTCGATCAGGCGCAGCACCTTGGGCCCGAGGTCGGCGGCCCGCTCGCCGTCCAGCAGCAGGGAGGGACCGTCCAGCCAGTCGAGCGCGGGGGCCGCGCCCGCCGTGTCCACGGCGGCACAGCAGACCATCGCCGTGAGGTGATCGGCGAGCAGGTCGCGGCCGGTGCGCGGGGGCTGGAGCGGGAACAGCGGCAGGGCGCCGTCGTCCCAGAGCGAGCTGTCCGGAAACAGCCCGGCGGCGGTCGCGCCCTTCGGCGCCGCGGCCTCCTCCCGGGCCAGCTCCGCACTCAGACCGGCGGCGAGAACCGCGCTGCGCTCGGTGCCGGGATCGGTGTCGTCGTCCTCGGCGACCGGGGTGTCGTCCTCGGCGGTGGTGACGATCGGCCCGGCGGCCGGGGTGAGGTGGCCGGCCGGGTCCCCGTTCACGTCGGCGGTGGGGGCGTGCGCCGCTGGGGTGGGGGTGTCCGCGGCGACGGCCCGCTCGAGGGCCGGGCCGGGGCGGTCCACCGGGGCCGGCGGCTCGTCACCGGCGATCGACTCCCGGGCCGCCGTCGTCCGGCCGTCGTCCGGGCTCCCTGCGGGGTCGGGCGCGGAGCCGGTGGACGGGTGGCCGAGCTCCGTGAGGTGGTCCAGGACCCGGGCCAGCGTGGGACCACCCTGGCCGGGAGCGGTGGGGGCGGGCCGGACGCCGAGGGAGTCGAGGACCCGGTGCAGCCGAGCCGCGTGGGCGCGCCAGGTGCGGTCGACGACCTCCTCCGGGTACGCCTGCCAGTCCACCGGCGACCAGTCCGGGCCGGTCTCGGCCGGGCCGCCGTGGAACAGACGGGCGGCGAGCAGGGAGGCGGCCTCGTCCACCGCGCCGGGCTCCTCCAGGAGGTCGCAGGCGGGGCGCTCACCGAGACGGGATGCGAAGCCCTCGGCCAGACGGTCGCGCCGGGACAGCTCGGTCAGGGCCGACACGACCCCCGCGTCCAGCCGGGAGGGCCAGCGGCCCATGCGCCAGGCGGGCAGCGCCACCTTGGTCAGCAGCCGGTCCCAGCCCGCGTAGGCGAGGCCGACCTGCTCCTGGGCGACGATCCGCAGCCCGTAGTCCACGGTCTGCGCGCGCTCCGCGGCGGCCGCGGCGACCCCGCGCTCCATCAGGGCCGCGTGCTCGCGGCAACCGCGCAGCATCAGCCGGGCGACCCAGCCGAGGGCCGCGCACACGACCCGGGTCAACGGGCAGCGGCCGGGCGTCGAGGCGACCGCCACCGCCGCGTCGAGACCGCGGACGAAGCGGCGGGCGGCGGCTATGTCCGGGTGCGCGGAGGGACCCGTACCGGCGACGACCGGGGCGAGGACCGCGCGCAGCTCACCGACGCGCATCCACCACAGGAACGGGGAGCCGATGACGAGGACGGGGGCGGTGACCGTCCGCCGCCGGCCGTCGAGGCCCGGCCCGGCGCCGGGTCCCGCCGCCTCGTCGTGCGCCGGCCGCTGGGGCGGGCCGTGGGCCGGATGGGCCCGGTCCTCCAGCCAGCTGTCACAGTCCGGGGTGAGCGCTATGGCCGAGGGCGCGGGGACGTCGAGCCGGTCCGCGAGGTCGCGCACCAGCCGGTACAGGTCCGGGGCCGATTCCTCGGCGACCGGGACCGTGGGACTCACGGCCGGTCGGGCACGGGCCACCACCAGCGCGACGCCGGCCGCGGCCAGCAGCACGAGCGCGGCCGGCACGCCCACGGCCCAGCGGGCGGTGTCCCAGCCCGGACCGGTGAGTCGGCCGGTGGCGCCGCCCGTCAGCAGGACCACCTCGACGGCCGCGGGCAGCAGGGCCACGCCCAGGGCCCGGCCGCGGACGCGCAGCACGGCCAGGGCCCACGAGCGCGCGGCCCGCGCGCCCGCCTCAACTCCGGTTCCGGTCATGATCGGACCTCACCCCCTCCCTGCCGATCCCGCGCTGTCCTGGCGTTGCTCACTCCCCCACTGTGGCACCCGTCACTGACATCGCAATGCCGGTGGGCCAAGTGCCGGAACGCTTGCGCCGCACCATAGTTGGGGCCCCGGTCCCAGTCAGCCGTATGGGGGATTGCTCACTCGATGGAATGGCTTTGGTCAGAGGTGGGCGACAGACAGCAAGCATCAGGCCCCGGATTCGGGGTCCGGGGCCTGGGGTGTGCGGGTGGGTCGGGGAGGGCCGGTCAGGCGCCCGCCGCCCGTGCCGCGATGTCGGTGCGGTGCTGGGAGCCGTCGAGGCGGATACGGCCCACCGCCCGGTAGGCCCGCTCGCGGGCCCCGGCCAGGTCCTCGCCGGTCGCCGTGACCGAGAGCACCCGCCCGCCGGCGCTGACGACCGCGTCGCCGTCCCGCTTCGTCCCGGCGTGCAGGACGTAGGCGTGCGGCGCGTCCTCGGCGGCCACCTCGTCCAGACCGGTGATGGGGTCGCCGGTGCGCGGGGTGCCGGGGTAGTTGTGCGAGGCGACGACGACGGTGACGGCCGCGTCCTCGCTCCAGCGCAGCGGCTCGAGGTCGGCCAGGGTGCCGTTCGCGGCGGCGAGCAGCACGCCGCCCAGCGGCGTCCGCAGACGGGCCAGCACGACCTGGGTCTCGGGGTCGCCGAAGCGGGCGTTGAACTCGATGACGCGCACGCCGCGCGAGGTGATCGCCAGACCGGCGTACAGCAGCCCGGAGAACGGGGTGCCCCGGCGCCGCATCTCGTCCACGGTCGGCCGCAGCACCGTCCGCAGCACCTCTTCGACCAGCTCGGGGTCCGCCCACGGCAGCGGCGAGTAGGCGCCCATGCCACCGGTGTTGGGACCCTCGTCGCCGTCCAGGGCGCGCTTGAAGTCCTGGGCGGGCTGGAGCGGTACGACGGTCCGGCCGTCGGTGACCGCGAACAGCGACACCTCGGGACCGTCGAGGAACTCCTCGATGACCACGCGCTCACAGGCCGCAGCGTGCGCCTTGGCGGCGTCGAGGTCGGAGGTGACCACGACGCCCTTGCCCGCGGCGAGGCCGTCGTCCTTGACGACGTAGGGCGCCCCGAAGGCGTCCAGGGCCTCGGCGACCTCGGCCTCCGTGGTGCAGACGTACGACCGTGCGGTCGGCACCCCGGCCGCCGCCATCACGTCCTTGGCGAAGGCCTTGGAACCCTCGAGCTGCGCGGCCTCCCCGGAGGGGCCGAACACCGGGATGCCCGCCTCGCGCACCGCGTCGGCCACACCGGCGACCAGCGGGGCCTCCGGGCCGACGACGACGAGGTCGGCTTCGAGGTCACCGGCCAGCGCGGCCACGGCCTTGCCGTCGAGCGCGTCGACCTGGTGCAGCTCGGCCACCTCGGCGATGCCGGCGTTGCCGGGTGCGCAGTGCAGGGCGGTGATGTCGGGGTCGAGGGACAGGGAGCGGCACAGGGCGTGTTCGCGGGCACCGCTGCCGATGACGAGGACCTTCACGGGGCTCAGCCTAATGGCAAGGTCGCCGAAGTCCGCCGGGCGGGTTTCCTGTGGGTTCCTACGAACGGCGGGCCGGGCTCGTGGTCGGACGGGCCCCCTACTCGTGGGTGAACTCCTCCACCACCGTCGCCCCCAGCTCCCGCACGATCAGGCCCTGGCCGGACAGGGCGGACTCGTCGAGGTCGGGGTCGTCGTCCTCGGGGATGTCGTCCTCGGGCGCGACGGGGGCCGGCTCGGGTGCCCGGGGCGGCTGGGGAGCGGGGGCCTGCGCCGGGGCGGACTGGCCACCGCCCTGGGAGGCGCCCGGTGCGGGCGAGGCCGGCTGGGGTGCCGCCGGGCGGGGGGCGGCCGGGGCGCCGTAGCCGCCGGCGGGGGCACCGCCGTAGCCCGCGCCACCGGCTCCGCCGCCTCCGCCGAAGCCAGATGCGCCACCGGACGGCGCAGGTGCGGAGCCGCCCGAGGGGTCGACGACCGCCTCGATCTTCCACTGCACGCTGAACTGCTCGGCCAGCGCCTGCCGCAGCACGTCCTCGCTGCCACTGCTCGCGAAGTTGTCCCGGGCACCGGCGTTGACGAAGCCGACCTGGAGGGTGGTGCCGTCGAAGCCGGCCACCTGGGCGTTCTGGCTGAGCAGGATCCAGGTGAAGCGCCGGCGGTTCTTGACGGCCTCGAGGATGTTGGGCCAGAGCACGCGGGGATCGAGCCCGCCGGCCTGGGGGGCCGCCGGGGCCGGGGCGCTCGCCGCGGGAGCCGCCGGAGCGGGCGGCTCCGGGCGCTGCGCCTGGGAGCGGGCCGGAACGGCGCCGCCCTGCTGCGGGCCCGTCGCGGCCGCCGTGGGCCACCCACCGGGCCGCCGCCCGCCACCGGCCGCCGCGGCGGTCGGCCAGGCACCGGGAGCCGGGGCGGAGGCAGGGGCCGAAGGTTCGGGAGCGGCGGGGGCGGGCGCGGCGGCCGCTGGGGCGGGCGCGGCGGCCGCTGGGGCCTGCGCCGCGGCCGCTGGGGCCTGCGCCGCGGGTGCGGGAGCGGCAGGGACGGGTGGCGCGGGGGCGGGGGGCGACACCGGAGCGGGAGCGGGTGCGGGCGCCGAGGGCTCCCCGGTACCCGAGCCACCGTGGGCACCGGGCCCGGCGGGCTGTCCGCCCGGTCCCCGCACGGCCGCACGGGCCGCGGCGGGACCGCCGCCGGGCGGCACCGGCGCGCCACCGGGGGCCACGCCCGCGTGGGCGTCGGGACCGGGGACGTACCCCATGGCGGGCGCACCGCCGCCGCCCGAGAAGCCGACGCCGCGTTCCAGCCGGTCGAGGCGGGCCAGGAGCGACCGCTCGTCGCCGTAGGCGGCGGGGAGCATCACCCGGGCGCAGATCAGTTCGAGCTGGAGCCGCGGGGAGTTGGCGCCGCGCATCTCGGTGAGGCCGTCGTTGACGAGGTCGGCGGCGCGGCTCAGCTCGGCGGCGCCGAAGGTCGAGGCCTGCGCCTGCATGCGCTCCAGCACATCGGCCGGGGCATCGATGAGCCCCTTCTCGACGGCGTCCGGGACCGCGGCCAGGATCACCAGGTCCCGCAGCCGCTCCAGCAGGTCGGCGACGAACCGGCGGGGGTCGTTGCCGCCCTCGATGATCCGGTCGACGACCTCGAAGGCGGCGGCCCCGTCACCGGTGGCGAAGGCCTCGACGACGGAGTCGAGCAGCGACCCGTCGGTGTACCCGAGCAGGGAGGTGGCCATGGCATATGTCACACCCTCCGCCGTGGCGCCGGCGAGGAGCTGGTCCATGACGGACATCGAGTCACGCACGGAGCCGGCGCCGGCCCGCACGACGAGCGGCAGCACGCCCTCCTCGACCGGGATGTCCTCCCTGCCGCACACCTCGCCCAGGTAGTCCCGCAGGGTGCCCGGCGGGACGAGCCGGAAGGGGTAGTGATGGGTCCGCGACCGGATGGTCCCGATGACCTTCTCGGGCTCGGTCGTGGCGAAGATGAACTTGAGGTGCTCCGGGGGCTCCTCCACGACCTTCAGCAGGGCGTTGAAGCCGGCCGACGTGACCATGTGGGCCTCGTCGATGATGTAGATCTTGTACCGGCTGCTCGCGGGCCCGAAGAAGGCCTTCTCCCGCAGCTCACGGGCGTCGTCCACACCACCGTGGGAGGCCGCGTCGATCTCGATGACGTCGATCGACCCCGGCCCGTTCCTGGCCAGGTCCCGGCACGACTGGCACTCGCCGCAGGGCGTCGGGGTGGGACCTTGCTCACAGTTCAGGCAGCGGGCCAGAATGCGCGCGCTGGTCGTCTTCCCGCAGCCACGCGGCCCGCTGAACAGGTACGCGTGATTGACCCGGTTGTTCCGCAGCGCCTGCTGCAGCGGGTCGGTGACATGCTCCTGCCCGATGACCTCGCCAAAGGTCTCCGGGCGATAGCGGCGGTACAGCGCGAGAGACGACACGCATACGAGGTTATAGGCGCCCACCGACAACCAGCCCCGCCCAAGGCTCCCCCGCCGGGCGCCGGCGCCTGCCCCGCAAACACAAGGGCCCCCCACGCACCCGCCAGAGCCGACCTACCCTTGCTGCCTTCCGGCCCTGGGGGAGTTCAGTCAGATAGCGCCGCGTGAGGGGCTGCGCCCACAGTACCCGATCGAGGCCCGTCGGCTGTACCCGATGTCGGCCTGCGAGAACGGGTTCGCGAGCACTCCCCTCGGTCATGTAATGTTTCCGGCGGAGGATTCGCCTAGAGGCCTAGGGCGCACGCTTGGAAAGCGTGTTGGGGGCAACCCCTCACGAGTTCGAATCTCGTATCCTCCGCCAGTGCCTCACCGGGCACGATGTCGAAGGGCCCCACCGCTTGCGGTGGGGCCCTTCGACGTTGTCCGTCTCAGTTTCCGTCTCAGTTGGATTTTTCCTCGGCGCCGGGAGGCGTCCAGAGCGCGTCACCGACCTGCTGGGCGACCTTGCGGAGCATGACTCCCGTCACATGCATGTACCGCGCCCGCATCCGGGCCGCTCCCCCGGGCTCCCAGCCCATGATCGAGTCGATCACGACGTCCGGGACACCGAGGATCAGGAGGACCGTCGCGGCGGTGTGGCGAGCGTCGTGCAGACGGCCGTCGCGGACACCGGCGTCCCGAAGCAGGCGCTTCCAGACGTGGAAGTCGGTGTTCGGGCTCAGCGGCCCGCCGGCCGGTGAGGCGAAGACGTACCCCTTGCCCTCCCAGTCGGCGCCGGCCGCGATCCGCTCCCGCTCCTGTGCTTCCCGGTGCTGACGCAGGATCTTGATCAGCGGATCGGGCAGGCCGATGGTGCGCCGTCCGGCCCGGGACTTGGTGGACTTGTGCTCGCGCCGGGTCTGCTCCCGCTTGGGGCAGTAGCCCGCCTTCCGCCCGCACGGGTCGGCACCGCAGCCGTGCGCGTACTTGGGACGCAGCCGGTTCTTGCGGATGCGGACGTATCCCGCGTCGAGGTCGACGTCCTCCCAGTGCAGCCCGAGCGCTTCCCCTTGCCGCAGGCCGAGCGCCAGGGCGACGACCCACCGCGCACTGTTCCGGAGCTTGGCAGCCTCGACCAACAGGCTCTGAACCTCTTCGATCGTGTACGGCTCGATGTCCTCCTCTTCGAGCCGCGGAGCCTTGGCGATCTCCGCCGCGTTGGTCGGGACGTGTCCGCGCCGAACCGCCTCACCAAGGGCGACCCGGATCGTCCGGTGGACGTGGTGGGCGGTGCCGGCGGAGCTCCCGGACTCCTGCATCTTCCGGTAGAAGCGCTCCAGGTGCTCGGGCTCCAGGCGGTCGAGCCTGTGGGCACCGAGGCCGGGCACCAGGTGCACGCGCACATCGATCTCGTACCCGTCGTACGTGTTCTCCGACACGTACGGCTTGGCGATGTTCTCCACCCAGTGCTCCAGCCAAGCCTTGACGGTCCAGCTTTGCCCGACCTTCTTGAGCTTCTTCTCGTCCCGCGCCCGCTCCATCTCGCGGACGGCCCTGGTCACCTCGGCCTTGGTCCTGCGCTCGATGTGACGGCGGTCGGGCTTGCCGTCGTCGCGGACGCCGACCGTCACCCGGCCGTGCCACTTGCCGTCCTTGCCGAGGTAGATCGAGGAAGCTCCGTTGGGCTGGCGAGTGCGCTTCTGCTCTGCCACGTCGTCTCCCCTTACGCGACGGCGGCCGGGCGCCGCAGCTTCGCCACGTACGCAGAGAGGGCGTCGACCGGAACCCGCCGCAGCCGTCCCACGGTCACGGACTCGATCTCGCCGGACATGACGAGCCGGAAGCACGTCGTACGACCGATCCGGAGCCGTCGCGCGGCCTCTTCGACGGTCAGCAACACCAAGGCGGAGTCGGTGGCGGTCTCGTCGAGGACCGCCGGGCGAACCGCTGTCAGCGTGGTCATCAGGTGAGGTCTCCCATCGGGTCGAGGACAGGAACGGCGGAAGTGGCGGACGGCCCGACGGCGTCGGGTGACAGGGCACCGTGGGCGACGAAGCGTTCCGCGTCCGTCCAGCCCGTTCCGGCAAAGCGCCAGTGCGAGAGGACGAGAACGGTGTCCGGGTCGGGCAGCGGGTGGCCGGCTTCTGCCGCGCGTTCGCGGGCGCGGGCTTCGTTGTGGTCGGCGCGTTCTTGGCGGAGGGCGCCGAGGGTGACGGAGTAGGCGCGGGACTTGGTGGAGAAGTGGCCGCGGAAACCGAGCATGTGGGCCCACTTGCGCAGGCGCAGGGGCTCGAGTTCGGGGAGCGCGCCGAGGTGCCAGCAGGTGAGGATAAGTTGCCGGGCGTGGTCGGTAACGCCGGAGCCGATCAGGTCGGTGATCGGGTTACGGACAGGGCGGTCCAGGGTGCCCGCGGTCTCTGCGCCCTTGGTGGCGTACTTGGCGATGTACGCGGCCACGGCCCGGCTGGAGAGCTCCGAGGTGCCCGCGAAATCGGCTGAACGGATGGGGCGGACGTCGAACTGTTCGCCGAAGCGGAAGGCGTACGGGCGGCCGTCGAGGACGGGACCGGGGGTCTCGGCGAGGCGGGCCGCCGAGCGGATCGCGTCGGTAAGGAGTTCTGTTGTGGCCCAGGCCGGCGGTGCGTCCTCGGCACCGTCCGGGCCGTCGAGGCGGATTACGGCGTGGAAGTGGACGGCACCGCGCCGCTGGTACTCGGCGACCTTGGCGTAGGAGACCTTGAGGCAGTCGCGCAGCGCGGAGCGGCCGATGCCCGCCCGGGAGGCGAGCTGCTGGCGCAGGTAGGTGGCGAACCGGGCCCAGAGGGCGCCTGCGTGCGCGTTCCACAGGACGGCCGCGCGGTAGTCGTACCGGTCCGGGGTGAGCGGCGTGCCGAGGGCGGGATCATCGTCCGAGTGGGAGCTCCCGCAGCGACACCGGCCGCCGCCAGGCCGGTTGTGGACGGGGCCGAAGGAGGGGGCGGTGAACGTGGCAAAGACGCGCGGGTGCCCTGCGACGGCGGGGCCGATGCCCTTGCCGCCGCTCAGTCCGGCCGTGACCAGGTGGAAGGTGTCTTTGCGGTAGACCTCGGCGCAGGCGGCGCACCGGGTGGCCCTGCGGTTGTTGCAGCGGATGAGGAGCTGTCCGGCCGGAAGGCTGGAGTCGACGATCTCCCGGACGACTTCGCCCGTGGCGGCGTGGACGTCGAGGCGGTGGCCCTCCATCCGTACCGGTTGTTCGCAGCCGCCCAGGCGCTGGATCTGCCGGGCGTAGGCGCTGAGGTCGCTGTACCGGGCGAGGGCCGTCAGGTGGCGGATGGCTCCGAGGGGAGCCGGGGCGTGCATGTGTGGGTTCCTCCTTGCGGTGCGGAAGTTCGGAGCGGGCACCCCGGTCTGCCTGTCGAGGGGGCTAGACAGTGTGGGCAGGCCGGGCGGGCGGAGCCGAGGAGTCAGCGGCGGGTGAGGAGGGAGCGGACGACGACGGCGCAGACGGCGACCGAGGCGACGGTGACGGTGACGGCGAGGAGCATGGAGACCAGGACGGCGCCGACGACCAGGACCACGGCGGTGCCGCCGCCGACGAGGGCGAGCACCGTGCCGGGGCTGAGTTGGGCGGTCGGGCGGGACGGCGACGGAGCGACGGGGGCCGGCGAGGAAGTCTGCGCGGCCGGGGTGATGGTCGTCGGCTCGACGACGGCGGGCGGGGTGACCAGGCCGGTCGGCTGGGGCATGGTCGGGATCTTCGGCTGGAACATGGCGGGTCTCCTTTCTCGGGTTACTTGATGAGGGAGTTGATGACGGGGGCCAGCAGGCTGTCGGCGAGGAGGTAGCCGCCGAGGAGGAGGGCGGCGATGAGCCACCAGGGCGGGCGGATGAGCTTGACTCCCAGGACCCCGATGCAGAGCAGGGCGAGCCAGAGCGGGACGTCCATTGCGGTGGTCTCCTGTCAGGCGGAGCAGCGGTGGGTACGGGCGGCGAGTTCGGCGGCGGCGCGGGAGTCGTACTCGGCGGAGAAGTCGCAGCGGGGCGCGGTGCAGGCGGCCAGGTGACGGTTCTTGCCGCGGTCGAGGTAGGAGGCGACGTTCACGGGGCCGATGCGGCGGACGTTGCGGAAGCGGGGGTGCATGGTGGTGCTCCTCTCAGAGGTGAGCGGCAACGGATGCGGTCATGGACGGAGGCAGGCCGAGCCGGGCGCGTACGGCGTCGGGATCGGCAGGGCTGCCGGTGGTCAAGCGGTGTTCGTCAGCCAGTGCCCGGACGCGGTCAACGAGGGCGGGCGGCAGGGCGACGGCGGGAGCGGGCGCCGGGACCGGGGTCGGGATGACGGCCGGTACGGCAGCGCCCCCGGGAGCGGGTTCGCTGTCGGTGGACGGCGCCGGAAGCGCGTCCCGGTCGGACGTGTCGACGGCGGCCGGGGCCGGGTGCGGATCCGTGTCCGTGGTCGAGGGGGCCGGAGCTGTCGGCGCTTCCGGGGTGTGCGGTGCGTGTGCCAGGAGTGTGCCGCCGAAGAAAGCGACGGCGGGCCAGCCCGCGACGACGACGCGGAGCGAGGCGGGAACGTGGTCCAGGTCGAGGAGTCCGGCGGTGGCGACGTTGGCGCCGAGGGATGCGGCGAGGGCCACCAGGAACCACAGCCGTGGGCCCCCGGCCGCCTGCCCCGCTCGCTGTGACTGGCGCATGCGGCGCCAGGCGGCGACCAGCAGCAGGTCGACACTGACGGGGTAGGCCCATGCCTTCCAGCCGCCCTGTCCGGACGCCGAGGCGAGGTCGTGAAGGTGGGAGAAGGACAGGGCACCCGCGATGACGGCCTGCACGATCACGGCGTCTACGCGGACCAGGTGGGCACGCATCAGCTCGGGTTCCCTTCCGGGCCGTCAGTTGGCGGAGTTGAGCGCATCGGCACGCTCACGGGCGAGGCGTGCCACCTCGGCGGTTTCGGCGTCGCCAGGCGTGTGAGCCGCGATGCGCTCCAGCAGCTCCGCCTTCCGCTCCATCAGCGCGGCGTACTCGGCACAGGTGCGGTTCTGGCGGAACGCGGCCAGGTCGGCGATGAGCGCGCTCACTTCGGCGACGGAGGGGCGTGACATGGCGCTTCCTTTCGGTTTTGGGCATGGGCCGGGTAGGGACGTGGCGCGACGCGGTCACGCCGGCCGTGGAGAGGGGGTACGGCTACTCGGTCACCGGGCGAGCGGTGGGCACACCGGCGGCGGGAGAGGACAGCCCGGCCGATTCGACGGCGACGGCGGGCCGGAAGGAGTCGAGCCGGGGCAGTTCCGGGACCAGGGCGGCGGTGTCCCAGCAGACGGCCGCCGCGTCGTCGAGGGTCAGGTGTGGGGAGCGGACGCGGGACCAGCCGCCGGAGGAGTCGCCGACGACCGCGACGCCGGGCCGTTCGGCCGGGATGGAGGTGGCAGCCAGGGCCGCCTCAGGGGAGATGTCGGCCAGCGCCATGTTCGCCGATGACTCGTCGTTGACGCGGTGACAGATGCGGCCGGACAGCTGGGCGCGCAGCATGGTGGCGCCCTTGCCTAGTTCGGAGCCGAAGCGCTGCCCGCACACCTCCAGGTAGATGCCGGCTGCGCGGCCGAGCTGGGCGAGGCGGATGAGCTTGGTGACCATGGCGTCCCGCCGTTTCTCGTCGTCCTTGCCCGCGGCGAGGAAGAGTTCCGCGACCTCGTCGACAACGACCACGACCGGCACCGGCCGCACCGCTTCCGGCAGCCCCCACACGTCCGAGGTGAGAACGGCGTCCGGGCCGGCCCCGCTACGGAGGCCGATGAGGCGGAACCGGGCCTCCATCTCCTCCAGTAGCGCGTCGAGGAGTTCGTTCGCGCCGTCGGGATTGTCGGCGAGCGCCGACAGGCGCGGTGCGAACGGGGCAAGTTCGACCCCCCATTTGCAGTCGATGCCGACGAGCACGACCCGTTGCCGGGCCAGGCCGCACAGCAGGTTGCGCAGGTAGACGGATTTGCCGGACTGGGTGGCGCCGAGGATCAATTCGTGCGGCACGGTGCGGAAGTCCCGTACGTGCCAGTCACCGTCTTCCCGCAGCGCCAACGGCAGACAGAGGGGCCCAGCCGCCAGCCGGCGCCGGGCGGGCCGTACGTCGGCGAGCACGTCCCAGCCGATCAGCCGCAGTTCCAGCCGCCCCGGCTTGGTGGGACGGATGTGCACGGCGTGAGCGCCCCAGGCGTGCCGCAGCCGGTCGGCGGAGGCGGTGAAGTCCTCGGGCGCCTGACCGGCCGCCATGCGCAGCCGCATCACGAGCCCGGACCCGGTCGGCAGCGGGAACGAGTGGCGAGGCGGTACAGGGGCCGCCTGCCGCCCCATCATCCGGGCGGTGGCCCGACGAACCGCCGAGGCCGGGACCGTCAAGCCACAGGCGTCCATCGTCGCCCGGTACGAGACGAGCACCCGCAGCGCGACGACCGGATATCCGACCAACCACCAGAACACCACCGGCATACGGCGGCGCACCCCCAGCAGCACGACCAGGACCAGCAGGACGGGCAGCAGCACCCGGACGGCGTCGGCCATGGCGATCAGCCCTGCACCGGAGCCGGAGCGTTGACCATGACGGCGTCGGCCCGGTAGGCGATGCCGTGACGGGCACGCCCACCGAACTCGCTCTCCCAGGGCCGGGCCATCAGGCCGGACAGGATGACCGGGGCACCCATCACCAGGCCCTCGCCGATGCCCTGTTCGGGAACGGTGACCTTGATCATGTCGGAGCCGCCGGCCGCGATGAACACCAGCTCCAGCGTCATAAGCCGCTGGTTGGTCACCGGGTCCACGGCGACCTCACCGGTCTGCCGGTCCTTCACCTTGACCTCGGGCAGCTTGGTGACGAGGAGCGTCGCGGCCGAGGTGTCCACGGGGATCACACGCATTTTCTGTACCTCACTGGATCGATCGAGCTGGATACCCCCCTAGACAGTGCAGGAGGGGCCCGCCCTAACTGTCTAGGGGGGTTGACGACAAAGGTAACCGACGGCCCGTCAACTGTCTAGGGGGGTATACGAACGTGTCTCAGTGCCGACGTAAGGAGCCCGTTACGGCAGCACCCAGTGAAGGACGGTCGCGTCGTCGTACGCCTTGCCACGCGGCCAGCGCCGACCGTCAGGATCGCCGTCCTCGGCGTCGCGTACGCGACGGATCAGCTCATCCGGGCCGAAGGAGGCGAGCACGCGCAACGCTCCTTGCCAGTCGGCGAGTTCGAAGCGGTCGACGAGGCGTGTCGCGCCGTCGCTCAGCAGCGTCACCGATGCCAGCGAATCGAGCGGCACCGTCCCCGTCACGGCATGTTCGGCCGCCTGCGGATCGGGGCCGGCGATCCAGAATCCGCCCGGCCGGTTGCGGAGCCCCGTCAGGGCGTCGCGGTAATCGGCGAGCGCGGCGGAGTGTTCGGGCGAGCCGGTAGGCAGCGCGTCGACCGGCCCGCGCAGCCGCTTGCCGACCTCGTCCAGGCGCCGGTCCGTGACGACGGCCGTGCCGCCGTCCTTCTCGGTGAGGAGCAGGGAGGAGTCACCGAGAACGAGGTACTCCAGAGCTCCCGTGCCGACCCGGGCGCAGACGACCGTACTTGTCGGGCTGGCCCGGTAAGCGAGGTCGCAACTGTCCTCGTGCAGGGACCGGACGAGGCCGATCGAGTCGGCCAGACAGTCGGCGAGCGGCCGGACGGGATGCGCCGTGATGCCGCGCAACAGCAGGCTGCCCAGCGTCGAGGAGAACCAGGCGACGCCGTGCGTGCACCCGGTTTCGGCCCCGCCGACGCCGGCACCGTCGAGGAGCACTGCCGCGCCGGGGGCAGCGGCGGCGAAGTCCTCGTTGTCCCGGTCGGGGTCGGCGGGCAGCGTGGCGAGGGCGACCCTCACGCCGTCGTGTCCTCGTCGTGCCGGTACAGGGGGCAGAGCAGTTCGACGGACTGCGGTTCGCTGGTCTCCGGGTCGTACTCCACACCTACCAGGGTGGAGAACCGGTGATCGCCCACCTGTCCCCAGAGCGTGTTCAGGTCGTTGGCGAGCAGCTGCACGACACCGAGGGAGCCTTGCGTGTGGATACCGGCGAGGGCCAGAAGCGAGCCCTTGCCGTCCGGGCGCGACAGCCGGCCGAGGTATCCGACGTCGTACGGGCGGGCCGGATCACTGTCCTGTCCCGACCGATGCACGGTCCCGGTCCGCCGGTCCACCACTGTCCAGGGCCCGTCTTCAGCGCGCTCCCAGTGCAGGACCGGGTCTTGCGCGTAGGTGTCCCACATCTCCTGGGACATGCGCGGACCGCAGACGACGATCAGGCCGTCCCGGTTGAGATCGATCTCACCGGTGAGCGACACGTGCTCCGACGTGACGTCGAGCCCGTACGACCGCGCCAGGTCCTCCAGCCGCTTCCCGGAGCTGACATCATCCACGGCGACGACCGTCCGCCCGCGTTCGTCGTCCCGCCGCAGCGGAGTCGCAACGGTAACCGCGCCCCGGCCGAGGAAGGCCCCTTCCGGTGCAGGCCCGGTGTGTCGGATCTGGTGAATCCGTCCGCGGCTCAGGCCGGCCTTTGCCGCGATCTGGGCGTACGACAGTCCTTGCGCATGCAGGTCCTGCACCACACGCCGGCGGAGGCGGGCCAGTTCGGTCACCTCTTGCTGTGCGTCGGCCAACCGGGTCGTCACCTCGCGCAGGAGCAGGTACGGATCATCGATCGTCGTGATCCGTTGCAGCTCGTCCGACATGACCTCACCTCCTAGCAGTAACCAGGAGTCTAGGGCCCTAGACGGTATGGGCGGGAGACGCTGGCCCGTACGAACACCGATCACAAAGAAACGGCCCCGCCGCCGAGGCACACCCCGAGGGCTCACCCGTCACCGCCTGCAGGGTAGCCGCGGGCCACCGTCGAGCGGAGTGCGATCACACGCCCTCCCGCGCCAGATCGGCCCACACGGAACGGCCGTCGGGCCAGTTCTTCACGCCCCAGTCCTTCGCGCAGCTCGCGGTCAGGACCAGTCCGCGTCCGCCCTCTTCCTGACTGGTCACGTCGCACAGGTGCGGCACCCGTTCGCCGCCCTGGTCGACCACCTCGATCCGCACGAGGTCATCGCCGAAGCCGACGACGACGAGGAACCAGCCGCCGGCCGCGCCGCTCAGCGAGTGGCGCACGGCATTGGTCGCGAGCTCGCTCACGACCAGGACGGCATCGTCGACGGGACCCCATTCGGCAAGGAGGGAGGCAACGAAGTGACGGGCATGGACCACCTCTTCTGCAAGGCCGGGGAAGGCACGGCACCACTTGGAGAGCATGGGAGAACACCTCAGTTCGTCTAGGGGGCTAGACAATGCAGCGGCAGAGTATTCCCATGCGTGAGTCATCGGCTAGGCATCTAGAGGAATTATTCCTCTAAGGGGTGACGGTGTCTCCCAGGTCGCGGAACTCCTTCATCACGTGCAACAGGAGCTCCCGTACCGCGTCACCGAAGATTGCGGCCCGTTCGAAGCGACTGAACGTCTCCTCGTACGCGGCCACCTCAGCGGAGTCGACCGACACCCGCTCACCGGCGAACGTCTCGACCACGACCGCCTGCCGGTCGCACAAGGTGAACCCGTGATGAGGCAGCACCGGCACCGGCCGACGCCAAGGGATGACCCCAAGTCGCACCGTGCTAAGACTCTCGACAGCCAGCAGCCGGTCGAACTGGGCGAGCATCAGCGCCGGGGTCCCCGGCCACGTCCGCAACACAGCTTCCGTCAGCACGAACACCGACTCCCGCCCCGGCTCATACAACACGCTCTGCCGCTCCACACGGGCAGCGACAGCACGGCCGACCGCCTCAGGCGTCGAGTTCGGCGCACTCTCGAAGACATGCCGGGCGTACTCCGCGCTCTGCAGCATGGCCGGCAGAACAACGCACTGGAAGGAGCGCACCAGCCGAGCCGAACGAACCTGTTCGTCGACGGTTGTACCAGCGCCCGGAGTTGCATCGCCTGCGGAGTCATCGGAGTCTGCGGCAGTCGCCACGGCGGCCAGGAGTTCACGCACCTCACGAGCGGTCGACTCGTCGAGCCCGAGGGCACCTGAAAGCCGGTCCAGCACGTCAAGGCTCGGGACCATGCGCCCGGTTTCCACCTTGGACACAGTCGGCTGCCCCACACCGGCACGCTGCGCCAGCACGGCACCCGTCATGCCAGCCTCTGCCCGGAGCGCACGAAGACGCGCACCAAGCGCCCTCATCCGCTCCCGCCGTTCACTCCCCATGCCCAGGGTTCTACACCACGAGGCAGCAGACGCCGGGTGAGTAGGTCACGTTGATCAACAACAGACCCGGGCGTGATTCAAATTTTCTCTACTGGTTCAAGGCCCGCGCACGGCGCGGGCGCGCGCCGCCTCTGCGGCGCGGCCTGCCTCCTGTCTCCGCCCCGGCTGGCCGCGCCCGGCGGCGCGCTCGCGGCTGCGGGCACACGGCGGGAGAAACCCTCTGTGGCTGGGGCGGTCGGCTCCACGGCTTTAGGCAGCCACTTTGGGGCGAGCCTCTAAGATCATGGCCCCAACGTCGTGCTTTACCGGGCAGGTCCACAGACTGCCCGACGCGCCGGAAGCTTACGGGGCCATGATCACTCGCCCCAAAGCAGCTCGGGCAGAAGGGGCCGATTCTCACAGAGGCCGCGGCCGGCGGCAGTGACGACAGCACTGATGGCAACGGCGACGGGCATGAGCCCGGCAGCAACTTGAGAGGCCATGCAGGCAGGATTTCCCCCAAGCCACGAGCGCCCTCCCGGGCCGTCCTCGGGCCGTGGAAGGGCGCTCAATGGTGACCAACGTCGACAGGTGCCGACAGCTCGGCGGCAGGTCAGGGCGTTGATCGATAAGGCGGCCGCAGGTCACGGCCGCCGGTGATCAGTTGTGGCTGAGCTATACCACCGAGGGCGTGGCCAAGCACTGCAATCCCCCGCCGGCACTCGCGTCGACGGTGCTGTAGTTCCAAGCGCCGGTGGCACATCGCTTGAACTGGGAGCCGAGCACTGCAAAACGCACCATACTGGGCGCGGTAGAACCGGAGGGGGCATCAGCGATGTTGAGGCGATGGGCACAGCGACGCTACGACAAAGCTCAGTCGGAGTACTGGCGAAGCATTGACCCCGTACTTGAGCATGGAGAACGGAAGATTGCCAGCGCGCCTGCGCGGAACCTGTGGGACGGCCCGCAGGACGGTGTCCTATTCCTTACGGACCGAACGATCTACTGGGGCGCATGGCTGGGTGATGGAAGACAGACCAGGCCCATGTTCGCTCAGGACCTTCGAGACTGTCCGAGTGCACGCATAGGCGAGCAGGGCACGTTGGATGTAGCCGTGAGTGGCGAACACGTGGGGTCGTTCGCCTCGTTCGCGCCAGCCCCTGGCGCTCAGTGGAGCTTCACCGAGTTCTGCAAGAGCTTCGGCCAAGCCATGGCGGACAGCAGAGACCTGCCACGCCACGGAGACACTCTCTAGCAAGGGCCATGCCGCACCCGGCTGTGACGCGGTGAGTGTATAACTGCGTGACAACGCCGACAGACAGCAGCGCACAAGCGCGGACGTCCGCGGACCGTCGCAGCAGGTGAGAGGCGCACCAGCCCGAGGCTGAGGCCCCGCCCAAGTTGCTTCGGGACGAAGAAGTCCCCGCGCAATGCCCCATCACCGCGGTTCCGCCGTCGCAGCTTGCTCTGACGAACGTCGAACAGCGTGGCTGAGGTCGGTGGGGGCAGCGCTGCACATGCGCGCTGATCGGTCGACGCACCCGCCATCGTGGCTGACTGTCGTCGGCCGGGGTTCAGACCTGGGGCCGCCCCACGCCGGTGCACGTGATCAGCGTTCTGCCGTCTTGGGTGAGGAACAGCATGAATGTCCAGGAGGCATCAGCAGTCCTGATCTGTCCCAGGCGAATCGGCTGTTGATGCCGGCCGAGCAGTTCCACGGCGCGTTCCAGGTTCACTGTCTCGATGCCGCGACGGCGCGTGTGCCGCAGTCGACGTCCATAGATGAGGGTGAGCGGCTCAGGAGACGTAGTTCCGTCCCAGACCACGTAGGAACCACCGCAGCGGAGCGCAGCTAGCGCGGCCACGGACGCCTCGTCGCTGCCGATCAGCAGTCGTGCGAGTAGTTCCCGCTCCATGCCGCCACCCCCACCGGGATCCTGCTGCACAGCAGCCGGATACAGCAACCGCAGCAACCGGCCGCACCCCCCGGCGCCCCGTAGAGGCCGAAGCGCAACCTGTATGACCGTCTCCGACCCATCTCTCTAGAGCTACGGATCAGAAGGTGCCGTGCCCCAGTCGTGCCCGAGCAAGCGGGGAACAACGGGAAACATCGGGCAGTCACGGCACTTGGAACACAAGAGCGGCCCCCGACCGAGAAACCAGATCAGGGGCCGTTCTTACAGCTCACCACGGGGAGGCGGTGGGATTTGAACCCACAGTGACTACTAAGGCTTGTCCGCAATGATCACTTGGGGTTTCGGTATGGCGCCGACGAACGGTAGGCGAGGGAGTCCTCGCCACTGGACTGCCAGGCCACTGCTGCCAGAGCGCGGTGTCCCCTTCGGAGACCCGGCGTGACACCGCATAACCCCGTTTCCCAGGCGGTTGCCGTGCGGGCCGTTGCCGAACGGCTTGACCTAGTTGGCTTTTGTCATTATTCCCGCGGTCTTGATCTTGGTCATTGGCGGGCAGAAGACTAAGGAGTATCCGCTACTCACCCAAGCCCCTGCTTCGCGCGCAATGTCCGGGCCACCATGCAGGTCCCAGCATATTGCGACCGCCTTGTAATGCCCGCCATTTGCCTTATTGCATCTGGCCTCCGCGCCATTGAGGTCAGACTTACCGGATTGACACCCGGATGGGTGGGCTGCAGCAGCCGTTCCCTGAAATCCGAGCGCCGTCATCGCAACGGCGGTGAACAATGTTACACACACCTTCTTCATTTCCAGTGATCCCCTCTCAGCCAGTACGAGTGATTCTTAGACCCGGGTCTCCACACCTGGGGTGACGGGTGTCCTGTAGGACCCCTGGCAGTACGCGTAGGAATACCCGTACTGCTTCCACCCGCCGTGGAAGTCCGCCACCTTCCCGGTTTCGGGGTCCTTACATATGACCAGAGCTCGGAACCTGCCGCCGTTGTCCTTCTTGCATGTGGCAGCTGAGGCAGTCCAGCTCGCGACGATCTGATAGTGGCAATCCGTGGGGTGAGCCTTGGCGCCGACTTCAGAAGCGGAGGCGGTCGCCCCGGCCCCGAGTGAGAAGAGCCCGGCCAGCAGCCCTCCAAGTGCCGACATGGTGACGGTGCGCCGAATGCGAGTAGCCTTCAGCATTTTCTTCACCTACTTCTGTGGTAACGCACGTTGCGTTTCCGGCAGGATGGCGGGGGCGGCATTGCCTTGAATGTCAACCTTCCCCCTATCTGCGCGGAGAGCGATTCATCTCCCCTTGCGGGCATGACATTTCCATGCCGGGGACGGCGAGGCAAGCGCAACTAAGATACTTTGAGGGTTACTTGAGCTTGCGGCATCCGATAAATGAGAGATTCAATTCCGGCGCCATCGAGTCAAGGCAGAAAAGAAGTAAATCCAGCCATGAGATGGCTGGAATTACTCTTTCCTGGAGCGGTGAATTGACGTCGGTTAAGGCCTGTCCCGTAAATGATCTCTGCCCTGATGTGGGCGCGGTTGGCGAGGGTGGTTCAGCTCGCCTGTCCGGCGAGGTTGAGGTTGTGGAGGCGAGCGATGCCGCGCATGGCGTGGTGGACGCCGTCACCTCTGAGCCGGCAATCCCGCAGGATCTGACTCGAAAATGGCCGCACGAGGGCAGGGCTGATTGAACCTCGCTCGTGCTGACCAAGACGCTGAGCATGTCTTCCCGCGCCATGATCGAAGCACTCATCGCCGGTGAGCGTGATCCGGTGGTACCCCCAGCCGGTCCGTGTAGGACAAACAGTGATTTCCTGTGGTGGAGCACCCTCCAGGTGATCACGTTCCTGAGGTTGCAAGGTTCGCCAGTAGTCCTGCCGCCCGTCTCAGTTTCCGTCTCATTCAGCGCCGTTCACGGCCGTTCAGACGAGGCCGAGAAGCGCCACCGCCAGTGTGGGCAGCCGTCCATGAACCCAAGCGAACGCCCCTGCACACAGCCCAGCACCCCGCCAACACAGTTGGAAAGCGTGTTGGGGGCAACCCCTCACGAGTTCGAATCTCGTATCCTCCGCCAGTGCCTCACCGGGCACGATGTCGAAGGGCCCCACCGCTTGCGGTGGGGCCCCTCGTCGTTGCCGTCCCGGTCAGCCACTCGCCTCCGGGCCCCACCGTTGCGGCCCCTCCCCGCGCCAGTCGATCCACGGGACCTCGGCCACGTCCGCCGCGTCGATCTCCAGCCCGGCCCGGCGGAGGAACTCCGCGACGTCGGCCGCGTTGTGGGCCAGGCCGAGGAATTCACCGTCCACGCGCACGCGCCGGCCCCCGGAGGGCGACGGCGGTTGCACGGTCACGCGGATCGGTCCGGACGGCATGCCCTCGGGCTCGTCCGGGTCGTGCGAGCCCGCATCCCAGCGCGTCATCGGTGGGACCGCTCACTCACGGGCACTTCCGCCCGGCCCAGCTCACGAAGCTCCCACCACGCCGCGGGGGCGGGACGCCGTCGCCGCCAGTACGGATGGAAGAACGTCCGGGTCGACAGCCGGTACAGACGCCGGCGCAGATCGGTGCGGCCAGGGTGCTCGGCGAGCTGCCGGTACGTGGCACTCCACTCCTTCTGAGCCTGCGCGAGGTCGTCGGGAAACGTTCGCATGACCGAATTCAATCATGTGTTCGATTTTTGAGGCCACCGCGCCGCGAGGGCGGCGAAGCCGAGCGGTGCGGCCGGGGCAGGGTGGGCTCACTCGCTCCCGGGTCGGCCAGGGGTGCTATCAAGGGGATATGGAGGGATTTCCCCGGCAGTCCCCGGGCTCGGCGGAGCACTGGTCCGCCGGACGCCCGCAGAGGCGTCGCACCTCCCTGCTGGATCTGCGCAGTGTGGCCGGTCAGGTGCTCCTGCTGCAGATCGTGGTCGTGGGGCTGCTGGTGGTGACCGCGGTGGCGGCCGTGGTGCTCCAGGCGGCGCGGGACGCGCTGCGGGAGGGGCGCCGGGAGTCGGTCGTCGCGGCCCAGTCGTTCGCGAACGCCCCCGGCGTGGTCAGGGCGCTGCGGAGCCCGGACCCGACGGCGGTCCTCCAGCCGAAGGCCGAGGCGGCCCGCAAGCGCTCGGGCGTCGACTTCGTCGTCGCCATGAACACGAAGGGCATCCGCTACACGTATCCGTACCGGAGCGAGATCGGAAAGAAGTTCGTCGGCACCATCGGGCCGGCGCTGCGGGGCAGGACCGTTGTCGAGCAGGCCGGCGGGCCGCCACTGCCGACGGGCAAGGGGACGGCCGTGCAGGCGGTGGTCCCGGTGACCGACGCGCAGGGCAAGGTCGTCGGGCTGGTCTCCGCCGGGATCACGGTCAGGAACGTGGCGGCCCTGTGGATGCCGGAGCTGCCGATCACCCTGGGCGCGGGCGCCGCCGCGCTGGCATTGGCCGTGACCGGGACGACCCTGGTGTCCCGGCGGCTGCTGCGTCAGACGCGCGGTCTGGCCCCCGAGGAGCTGGCGGAGCTGTACGAGCACCACGAGGCGGTGCTGCACGCGGTACGGGAGGGCGTGCTGATCACCGACGCCGAGGGCCGGCTGCTGCTGGCCAACGAGGAGGCGACGAGGCTGCTCGGGCTGCCGGACGAGGCGCGGGGGCGTCCGGTGCGGGAGCTGGACCTGCCCGAGCCGGTCCAGCGGCTGCTGACCTCACCGGAGGCGGTCACCGACGCGGTGCATCTCGCGGGGGACCGGCTGCTGGCGGTCAGCAAGCGGCCCACGTACCCGCGGACCGGGCGCGGAGGCAGCGTGGTGACGCTTCGGGACACCACGGAGCTGGCGGCGATCACCGGCCGGGCCGAGGTCGCGCGGCAGCGGCTGAACCTGCTGTACGACGCCGGGATGAGGGTCGGCACCACGCTGGACGTGGGGCGTACGGCCCAGGAGCTGGCCGATGTGGCGGTACCGCGGTTCGCCGACCTGGTGACGGTGGACCTGCTGGACGCGGCACTGCGCGGGTGGGAGCCGACGGCGGAGGGCTGGCGGCACCTGCGGCGCGCGGCGATCGCCGGCGAGCGGCGGAAGGTGCCGGTGTACCCGCTCGGTGAGGTGATCGACTTCTCGCCCCGGGCCCCGCAGATGCGGACGCTGCAGGAGGGGCACGGCATGCTGGAGGCGGACCTGCGGCAGGCCCCCGGCTGGCGGGACCAGGACCCGGAGCGGGCCCGGCTGTCCCTGGAGTGCGGACTGCGTTCGCTGGTGGCCGTGCCGCTGCGGGCGCGGGGCGTGCCGCTGGGCGTGGCGAACTTCTACCGGCGGCGCGAGTCGAAGCCGTTCGAGCCGGACGACCTCTCCTTCGCCGAGGAGCTGGCCGCGCGGGCGGCGGTCGCCATCGACAACGCCCGCCGGTTCACCCGGGAGCACGCGATGGCGGTGACGCTGCAGCGCAGTCTGCTGCCGCGCGGGCAGCCGGAGCAGGACGCGCTGGAGGTCGCCTGGCGGTATCTGCCCGCGGAGGGCGGGGTGGGCGGCGACTGGTTCGACGTCATCCCGCTGCCCGGCGCCCGGGTGGCCCTGGTGATGGGCGACGTCGTCGGACGGGGACTGCACGCGGCGGCGACGATGGGGCGGCTGCGCACCGCGGTGCACAACTTCGCCACCCTTGACCTGCCCGTGGACGAGGTGCTCGGGAACCTGGACGACCTGGTCGTCCGCATGGACGACGAGGAGAGCGAGGCCGCCGAAGGCCTCGAGGGGGAGGGCGTGACCGGGGCGACCTGCCTGTACGCGGTCTACGACTCCGTGACGGGGGCCTGCACGATGGCCCGCGCGGGGCACCCGGAACCGGTCCTCGTGCGCCCCGACGGCACGGTCGCCTGCCCGGGCGTACCGGCGTCGGCGCCGCTCGGCCTGGGCGGATACCCCTTCGAGACCGCCGAGCTGTCCCTGCCGGAGGGCTCGCAGCTCCTGCTGTACACGGACGGGCTGGTGGAGGACCGCCGCCAGGACATCGACGTCGGCATGGAGCGGCTGCGCCGGGCGCTGGAGGGCTCCGGGGACCGCACTCCGGAGGAGACCTGCCGGACGGTGATCGACACCCTGCGGCCGGTCCACTCCTCCGACGACATCGCGCTGCTGGCGGCCCGCACCCGGCGCTTCCCGCCCTCGCGGGTGGCGGAGTGGGACGTGCCTGCGGACCCGGCGCTGGTGCCCTCGGCGCGGGCCCGCTGCCGGGAGACGCTGCGGGAGTGGGGGCTTGAGGAGGCCGGGTTCACCACGGAGCTGATCCTCAGCGAGCTGGTCACGAACGCGATCCGGTACGGCTCACCGCCGGTCACCGTACGGCTGCTGCACGGGCGCTGTCTGACCTGCGAGGTGTCGGACGGCAGCAGTACCTCGCCGCGGCTGCGGCGGGCGGCGACGACGGACGAGGGCGGCCGGGGCCTCTTCCTGGTCGCGCAGTTCGCCCAGCGCTGGGGCACCCGGTACACCAGCCGCGGCAAGGTCATCTGGACGGAACAGCAGCTGCACGGCGCGACCTCCGCCGCCGGGCACGCGCCGGTCGACTTCCTCCTCGAGCAGTTCGACGACCTGGAGGTGTGAGCCCGTCCCGGTGCTCGCGCGGCCGGTCAGCCGAGCCGCTCCGCCGTCAGCTCCCCGACCCCGGCGGCCAGGGCGTCCGCCACCGCTCGCGGGGGTGTCTCGGGCGCTCCCCGGTCCTTCCCCGGGCGCGAGGTCCGCGCGGCCAGCGGCAGTTCCACCTGAACGCCTCCCGCACGGGTCAGGTTCACGGGGTTGCGCGGGTTGAGGCCCCGCAGCCCGGCCGGGATGAGCTCCAGGTCCGTCACGGTGTCGAAGGCGGGGGCGAGCAGGGCGAGCGGGCGCCCGAGGACCAGGGCCGCCTCGCGGTTGGCGCCGCCCAGGAAGATCGAGCGGGGGGCGTCGGGCCGTAGGTGGCCGTGCAGGGAGACGGTCAGGGAGACATGGGAGAGGAATTCCCGCAGGGCCTCGCAGGGGGCCTCGGACATCCGGTGCGAGGGGATGTGGACCGGGGAGCCGGCGGGCTGGGTGAAGACCAGTGCGGTCGCTCCGGTGCGGGCCGCCACCTCGTGGGCCAGTTCCGCCGTACCGCCCTCCTTGGCGCCGTGCAGGGCCAGCAGGCCGATGTCCGACCGGACGGTCAGTGCGGCTTCGAACTCCGCGCCCTCGATGATCACTCGCTCGCCGCGCTCCATCTCGCCCTCTCCCCCGGGTCCGTCACCGCGCCACCCGTACGGTCCTCGACACGGTCACCTGGTCCACGTCCGACACCCGCACCGTCACCCTCATGGTCCACGTTCCCGGGATCGGCAGGGCGAAGGAGTCGGCCGCCCAGTAGCCGCCGCGGTCGGTGACGCTGGCGTCCAGGGGGCCGACCCGCTGGGCGGGAAGGGTCATCGAGAGGCGGAGTTCGGGGACGGAGGCCAGGCCGCCGTCGGGACCGTAGACCACCGCCTGGACGGAGTTCGTGCCGACGCGGCCGGGGTCGAGGGTGATCTGCACCTTGCCGTGGCCGCCCGGAGTGCCGACGTCGAACGGGATCGTGGTGACCGAGGCGGCGGGGATGCCGGCCGGGGCCGCCTCGGACCGCGCCGCCTCGGCCGCCGCCCGGCCGGGCAGGGTGCTGGTCAGGAGGGTGGTCAGGACGAGGACGAGGACCCCCGTGGCCAGTTCGGCCAGCACCGTGCGGCGCAGGTGGTGCGGGGCGGGGGCCGGCGCGGTGTCCGGTCCGGGCTCCGGACGGGGTTCGGCGGGGAGCGGCGGTCCGGTGGCCGGCTCGGGGACGCGAGCCGGGCGCGCCGCCGGGGACGTGCTCGCCAGGCGGGCCGTCCAGCGCCGGGAGCGGGAGGCGGCCGCGAGGAGCAGGGCCACCGCCGCCAGCTTGGCCAGCAGGATGCGCCCGTACGTCGTACCGGTGAGCGCCTCCAGGGAACCCAGGCCCCGCCAGGACTGGTAGACGCCGGTCACCGCGAGGACCGTCACCGAGGCGAAGGCCAGGCGGGAGAAGCGCGCGACGGTACGCGCCTGCGCTTCCGGCGCCCCCGCGGGGGCCGGAGCCGCCGCCGGGTCCCGGCGCAGCGTCAGCAGCAGCGCCGCGAGGCCGCCCAGCCAGGCGGCCATGGCCAGCAGGTGCAGCGCGGCGGAGGCGATCGCGACGGGTACCTGCGGCCCCGCCGAGGCGTGTTCGGCCGCCGCCCAGGTCAGGGCCAGGGCCACGGAGACGAGCGCGGCCGAGGCCAGCAGGGCCCGGCGGGGGACGCGCCGCCGCAGGCCCCGGCGGGACAGCAGGACGCAGGCGCCCGCCAGGAGCAGCAGGGTCAGGCGGGCGAGCAGGAGCTCACCGGGCCGGGTCGCGGCCGTGCGGGTGAGCGAGGACAGCGCGAACGCCCCCGCGGGGGAGGTGCCCTCCTCGTAGGGAGCCCTCAGCAGGAAGAGGGCGGCGGTCGAGGCGAGCAGGACCCACCAGGCGGCCAGCGCCGGGCGGCGCAGCCGGGCCCGGCCGGGCGGGCGGCAGTACGCCACGAACGCCACCGTGCCGAGCAGGAGCGCCACCGACAGGTAGGCGAGGTACCGCGCGATGTCGTAGAGGCTCGTCGTCGCCCGGTTCTCCGCGCGGTCCGGGAGCGGGGCCGCCGGTGCCGCCGTGCGCTTGCCCACCGAGAAGGTGAGGGCCCCGGACACCGGGTGGCTGTCCGCCGAGACCACCCGCCAGGTCACCGTGTAGGTACCGGTGGCGAGCCTGGCGGGCAGCGGGACGCGGGCCGTGTCGGAGCGGCCGGGTGCGTGGTCCGCCTCGCCGGTGCGCAGGCGGTGGTTCTCCGGGTCGTAGACGCGGAACGAGTCGGTGAGCAGGCCCACGGACTCCGTGAAGGTCAGCGTCACCCGGCGCGGGGCGGACTTCAGGACGGTGCCGTCGGCGGGGTCGGTCCCGCGCAGGGCCGCGTGGGCCGAGGCGGGGACCGCGGTGCCGAGCAGGAGCAGGAGCAGGCCCGTGCCGAGCACGGCCAGCCGCCGCAGCCACCGGTGTGCGTCGCGCACCTCACCCCTCCGTCCACCGGCCCGGGCGGCCGCATGCGCTCCGGGCACGTCAGCCCTCCACATACGTACGCGCCGATCGGCCGCCGTGCTCACCGCACCGGCCGCCCGGTGTGTCCGGACGGGCGGTCCTCGTCCGGACGGCGCGTCAGGCCTGATCGTCCGGGAAGGCCGTCTCCCGGTCCAGGAAGGCCAGTCGGGCGTGCTTCTCGGGCAGGTGCACATCGGGGACGTCGATCTCGGGCAGCACGACCGCGGGGCCCTGCTCGAAGCCGTGACGCCGGAAGCGTTCGACCGCCCTGGTGTTGCGCACGTCCGGGTCGACCACGATCCGGCGGCGGCCGAGCCCCAGCAGGGCGTACGCCGTCATCCCGGTCAGCAGGGCCGAGGTCCAGCCGGGGCGCCGGCCGGCCGGTCCGGCGGGGGCGAGGAGCACATGGACGCCGATGTCGCCGGGGCGTACTTCGTAGGTCTCGCCGACCCGGTCGGCGCCGGGTTCGTAGGTCTGCAGCAGGGCGGCCGGTTCGCCGTCCTTGGTGACGAGGTGGGCGTGGTGGGTGCCGAGGGTCGCCATGTGGGCGTAGATGTCGGTCACCTGGGCGCGGGTCAGGCCGGTCATGCCCCAGAACGCGGCGCGCTCCTCGCGCACCCAGGCGTGCACCACCCGCGCGTCGCCCTCCGGGTCGAGGGGCCGGACGCGGACGGTGCCGTAGCCGTCGATGTGCCGTTCGAACAGGTCAGACATCGTTCTCCTGGGTGTCTTCGGGGGTGAGCAGGGCCCAGTCGGTGACGACCGGGGCGAGATCCCCCTCGAGCCACAGGGGGAGCTGGTCGCGGTGGTGCGGTGCGCCGGGGACGCCGTCGGCGCCGAAGGGGACCACCCAGCGGCTGTCCTCGCGGCGCGCGAGGTCCCAGACGTAGCGGGCTGCCGGGCCGCGGGCGGCGAGGTCGGTGAGGCCGGGGACGGCCGAGGTGCACAGCACGCAGTCGTGGTCGCCGGCCAGGCCCGGTTCCGCGTACGGCTCCTCCCCCGGCAGCGCCCTCCAGGGGGCGAGCCGGTGGGTGTCCGCCCAGGTGCCGGCCGGCTCCGCGGCGGCGGTCTCCGTCAGGGCCTCCCGTACGACGGCGTCCCGGTCGACGCCGTACAGCTCATCCGCCGTCAGCAGGTGTTCGAGCGCGTGGCCGACGCGCGGGACGAGGGCCAGCCAGGGGAGCAGGACCTCGGGGTAGGCGGGCGGTTCGGTGAGGGCGGCGAACGCCGGGTGGGCGGCGAGCCGGCGGACGACCGCCGTGCGCACCGCGGCGTAGGCGGCGGCGCCGGTGCTGCCGGCGTCCATGCGGCGGTCCCAGGCCAGCAGCCGGTCGCGGAGGCGGGCCGCCGCGGGGGTGAGGGCGTCGAGGGCGGCGACGCGGTCGAGGAGCGGACCGGCCGAGGCGAGGTGGGTGTCGGTGTGGACGGAGTGCAGGCCGGCGGCGGACCAGGTGGGGCGCTCCTGGAGCAGGGCGCGGATGCGGTCGGCGCGGTGCGGCGGCGCGAACTCGACGCCGAGGGGAGCGGCCGGGCCGCGCTGGTTGGCCATCACGGCGATGCCGTCGGCGGCCGGTGGGGCGTACGGCGTCTCGTGCCAGCCGCGCCACTCGTGGCCCGGGCGCCAGGCGGGGACCACCCGGACCCGGTTGTCCGCCGCGCGCACGGGGACGCGGCCCGCGACCCGGTGCAGCAGGCCGCCCTCGGTGTCGGCGGCCTGCACGACGTTGACCGGCTCGGCCCAGCCGTCGAGCGCCCGGTCGACGTCGCCGACCCGGCGGGCGCGCAGGAGGGGGAGCAGACAGCCGAAGCCGAGGTCCTCCGTGACGCGGGGCGGGTAGCGCAGGGCGAGGGCGGTGGGCGGCCCGGCCGGGCCGGTCCCGTCGTCGGCGGCGTCACGGCCGTGCGGCGGGGCGGCCGTGAGGCCCGCCTCCAGGCCCTCCGGGCCGCCGGCGATCACCGGTCCCCGCTCGGTCTCCAGCACCTCGATCTCGACCGGGGTCTCCCCGGCGACCTCCACGGTCTCCGTGTGCCGCAGTGCCCGGCGCCAGACCCCGTCGGGGCCGAGCGCCTCCACGCCCGCGCCGGTGCGCCGCAGCCGCTCCCGGTATACGTCCTGGTAGTCGGCCATGGCGTTGGTGATGGCCCAGGCGACGGTGCCGGTGTGGCCGAAGTGGGCGGTGCCGGGAACGCCGGGGACGGCGAGGCCGACGACGTCGAACTCCGGGCAGGACAGGCGGATCTGCTGGTAGACGCCCGGGTCCTCGATGAAGCGGTGCGGGTCACCGGCGACGATGGGCCGCCCGGTGTCGGTGCGGTCGCCGGACAGGAGCCAGCCGTTGCTGCCGGCGGTGCCGGGGCCGTCGGTGGCGAACAGGCCGACCGACTCGGGGCCGAGGTGCCGTATCGCCTCCTCGCGCCACAGCTTGGCCGGGAAACCGGCGAACAGGATGTGCGTGGCGAGCCAGACCCCGAGCGGGGTCCAGGGCTCCCAACGGCCCGGAGCGAGGCCGGACCGCGCGAACTCGGGCGCCCGGCGGGTCCCGTCCGCCAGGCCCTCGTTGACGCCGTCGACGTACGCCCGGACCCAGTCCGCCGTCTCCGGGTCCCGGCTCTCCAGCGCGCCGAAGCAGCGCCTCGCGGTGTCGTCGAGGCGGGCGCGGCGGGCGAACACGTCCCAGGGCAGGGCGGCCGCGCCCAGGAAGGAGGCCGAGGTGCCCCGGGCCCGGTGTCGCTCGACCTCGAGCTGCCAGGCGCGGTCCAGGGCGGTCACCCGGCCCTGGGCGCGGGCCAGGGCGCGGGCGTCGGCGGCCCGCAGATGGGGGATGCCCCAGGCATCGCGGTGGATCTCGCTGGTCACCTAGGAAAACCTCTTCGCTTTAGGTAAGCCTTGCCTAACTTGATGCCGGAATCGTACGCGACGCCCGGCGGCCCGGGGAGAGCAACCTTCCGCGGGGTTCACGGGTCCAGTGGGGCAACGTTCACCAAGTCGAGGAGTCTCGTTGCGCAGAGCCGTCACCGCGGCCGCCGTGCTGGCCGCGGTCACCGCCGTCCCGCTCACCCCCGTGGCCTCCGCCGCCGCGCCCTACAAGGGGGCCAACACCGCCGCCGTCCAGGACGACTTCAACGGCGACGGGTACCGCGACCTGGTCGTCGGAGCGCCCGACGCCGCCAACGGGAGCGTGGAGGCGGCCGGGGCCGTGGTCGTGCTGTACGGCTCGTCCGGCACGGTGAGCGCCTCCCGCCGCACGGTGATCACCCAGGCGACGGCCGGCGTTCCGGGCGACCCGGAGGACCACGACCTCTTCGGTGAGACGGTCGCCGCCGGCGACCTGGACCGGGACGGTTACGCCGACCTGATCGTCGGCACCCCGCACGAGGGGGTGGGCGCCAAGGCCGCACGGGGTTCCGTGACCGTCGTGTGGGGCGGGCCGAACGGGCTGAAGGGCGCCACCAGCGTCGCCCCGCCGGCCGGATACGGGGACGACAGGACCTACTGCCGCTTCGGGATGTCCCTGGCCACCGGTGACATGAACGGGGACGGCGCACCCGAGCTGGGTGTCGGCTCCGGCTGCGACGCCGCCTCGTACACCGGCCCGTTCACCCGCACCGGCGCGGCGGCTGCCGTCTCCCGGCAGGCGACGATGGGGGACGCCCGGGGCGTCGTCATGGGCGATGTGAACGGTGACGGACGCGCCGAGCGGTTCTGGCTGGCCGGTCCCACGGACGGCGACCTGCGCGGCCCGGTCTGGGCGGACAGCGGCAGCGGCGCTCCCGCCAAGCTCCCCTACGCCGACGGCCACGCCGGCCGGATCGGCGACCTCAACGCGGACGGCTACGGCGACCTGGTCACCGGCATCGCGGAGGACGAGTCCCTCGCGAACGAGGCCGGGGCGGCCCACCGGGGCGGCGAGATCCAGGTCCTCTACGGCGGCCCGCAGGGCATCACCGCCGGCCAGCACCCCCAGGTGTTCCACCAGAACACCGCGGGCGTCCCCGGCACGGCGGAGGACGGCGACGAGTTCGGGCAGTCCCTCGCCGTCGGCGACGTGAACGGCGACCGCTACGCGGACGTCCTCGTCGGCTCCCCCGGCGAGGCGGTCGGCACGCGGTTCCGGGCCGGGACCGCCGTCCTGCTCCGCGGCTCCGCCTCCGGGCTGACCACGGCCAAGGCCGTCGGCTACACCCAGGACACGGCCGGTGTGCCCGGCGCCGTCGAGACCGGCGACACCTACGGCGCCGCCGTCCACCTGGCCGACCTCGACAAGGACGGCAGGGCCGAGACGGTCGTCGGCGCGCCCACCGAGAACAGCGACGGCTGCGTCTGGGTCGCCCGCGGCTCGGCCTCCGGGCCCGTGCCGAGCGGCTCGCTCGACATCTGCGGCAGGAGCGCCGGCATCAGCACGTACGAGGTGAAGGGCTACTTCGGCGCGGCGACCACCAGCGCGCACGTGGAGATGTGACCCGCGCGCGGCGCCGCCCGGCTGCGCCGGGCGCGCCGCAGGGGCACCATCGACCCATGGACGCGACTGTGCACCTCGCCCAGGACCCCGAGGCCGACGCGCTGCTCGGCCGCAGCCCGCTCGCCGCGCTGACCGGGATGCTGCTGGACCAGCAGGTCCCGATGGAGTGGGCGTTCAAGGGCCCGGCGACCATCGCGGGCCGGATGGACGCCCGGGACCTGGACGCCCACGAGATCGCGGCCATGGACCCGGAGGCGTTCGCCGCGCTGCTCTCCGAGAAGCCCGCCGTGCACCGCTACCCCGGCTCGATGGCCAAGCGGATCCAGCAGCTGTGCCAGTACCTGGTCGAGCACTACGGCGGTGACGCCGAGGCCGTCTGGCGGGACGCCGGTGACGGGCCCGCGCTGCTGAAGCGGCTGGAGGACCTGCCCGGGTTCGGCAGGCAGAAGGCGCAGATCTTCCTGGCGCTGCTCGGCAAGCAGCTGGGTGTGCGGCCCACCGGCTGGCGGGAGGCCGCGGGGGCGTACGGGGAGGAGGGGTCCTTCCGGTCCGTCGCCGACATCACGGGGCCCGAGTCGCTGGCCAAGGTACGGGCGCACAAGCAGGAGGCGAAGGCGGCGGCGAAAGCCGCCAAGGCGGCGAAGACCGCGGGGAGGTAGACCTCAGCCGGATGGTCCCGCCCGGGTGGCGGGACCGCCGGGGACGATCCGAGCATGAACCATGACCGAGGCACCCAGCGGCGGCCCCTCCTGGGACCGTGAGTACGACGACCGCAGCGTCCACGGGGGCCACGCCCCGCAGGGACACCACGAGCCCGAACCTCCCCTCGAAGGGCCCCTGCACGCCCTCTCCCGGGCCGCCTGGCAGGTCGTCCTGGGCACCGGGATCGCCTCGCTGATCCTCGGCATCCTGGTGCTGATCTGGCCGGGCCCCTCCCTGCTCGTCGCCGGGGTGCTGTTCGGGCTCTACCTCGTCGTCAGCGGCGTCTTCCAGCTCGCCGCCGCCTTCGGCACCCACCAGCGGACCTCGCTGCGCGTGCTCGCCTTCATCAGCGGCGCCCTGTCGATCCTGCTGGGCCTGTTCTGCTTCCGCGGGCCGATGCAGTCCTCCCTGCTGCTCGCCCTGTGGATCGGCATCGCCTGGGTGATCCGGGGCATCACCCAGACCCTGGCCGCCGCCTCCGACTCCCGTATGCCCGCACGGGGATGGCAGATCTTCCTCGGGATCGTCACCTTCGTCGCCGGCATCGTGCTGATCGACTCGCCCTTCACCTCGGTCGCCGTGCTGACCCTGGTCGCCGGATGGTGGCTGGTGATCGTCGGCATCGTGGAGATCGTCACCGCGATCCGCGTCCGGGGCATGGCCCGGCAGGTCCCGCGCACGGTGTGAGGCCGGCGGTACTCCGAACGGGCGTATCCCGGGCGGCGCGCGATGCGGCGGGGTCGCCGGGCGGGCACAGACCCGGTGTGAGCAGGTCCGCGCGCATCCCCCGCAGCCGCACCTGGCTGCGGGTGCTCGTGCTGCTCCTGGCGGTGTGGGTGCCCGGCGCCCACGTGCAGGCCCAGCCGGCGCCCGCCCCGGCCGCGTCGGCCGTCACTTCCGAGCACGACCACCTGGACACCCTCCCGCGGCCGCCCGCCCGCGTCTCCCAGCCGGCCGGGACCCCCGAACGCCCCTCGCCCCTGCCCGGACCGGCGCCCGCCCCCGCGGCGGCGCCCCCGTGCCCCGCCGTGCCACGGCCGCCGGGCGCCGTACCCCTGCTGCGGACGGTGGTCCTGCGCTGCTGACCGGGCCCTTCCCCCAGCCCAGTCAGCTCTAGGCGAGGAACGACCATGCCCACAGACTTGTACGCGGTCCTGCGCGCCCTGCTGCGCGCGGAGGCCAGGCGCAGCGCGCCGGCCCGGCCGGAGGAGACGAACCCGCGACCACAGGGACCGGCGAAGGAGGACGGCCGCTGATCAGCAGGCGGAGGCGGTCACCGCCTCCGCCGTGCGGTACCGAACAGGGAGCGGGTGATCTCGCGGCCGATCTGGGTGCCGACCGAGCGGGCCAGTGACTTGAACATCCCGCTGCCCACCACCTGTTCGACCAGCGACGGTTCCTCCTTCGGCGCCTTCGCCTCCGGGCTGCGGGCGGCCTCCGGGGCCCGCGCGCTCTCCCGGGCGCGGCCCGGCGCCGCTGCCTCGGCCGCCGGCCGCTCGATCAGTCGCTCGTACGCCGACTCGCGGTCCACAGCCTGTGCATAACGCCCGTGGAGCGCGGACTCCCGCACCGCCCGGTCCAGCCCCGGCCCGTCCACCGGGCCCATCAGGGACTCCGGGGCGCGCAGCCGGGTCGCCGCGACCGGGGTGGGGGCACCGGTCTCGCTGAGCACGGTCACCACGGCCTCGCCGGTGCCGAGCCCGGTGAGGAGTTCCTCGAGGTCGTAGGCGGAGTCCGGGAAGGTCTTCACGGTCGCCTTCAGGGCCTTCTGGTCGTCGGGCGTGAAGGCCCGCAGCGCGTGCTGGACGCGGTTGCCGAGCTGGCCGAGGACGTCGGACGGCACGTCCTTCGGGGTCTGGGTGACGAAGAAGACGCCGACCCCTTTCGAGCGAATCAGGCGCACGGTCTGCGTGATCGACTCGAGGAACGCCCTGGAGGCGTCGCCGAACAGCAGATGCGCCTCGTCGAAGAAGAAGACCAGCTTGGGCTTGTCGGCGTCGCCCACCTCGGGCAGGTCGTGGAAGAGGTCGGCCAGCAGCCACATCAGGAAGGTGGAGAAGAGCTGCGGTCTGTCCTGGACGGCGGGGAGTTCGAGAACGGAGACGACGCCCCGCCCGTCCGGCGTCGTCCGCAGCAGCTCGGCCGTGTCGAACTCCGGCTCGCCGAAGAAGTCCGCCATGCCCTGGGCCTCGAAGGCGGTCAGCGAGCGCAGGATCACCCCGGCCGTGGCGGTGGACAGCCCGCCGATGTTCCTCAGCTCGGCCCTGCCCTCGTCCGAGGTCAGGAAGGCGACCACGGCCCGGAGGTCCTTGAGGTCGACCAGTTCGAGGCCCTTGGTGTCGGCGTAGTGGAAGATCAGGCCGAGGGACTGCTCCTGCGTCTGGTTGAGCCGGAGCACCTTGGACAGCAGCACCGGCCCGAAACTCGTGATGGTGGCCCGCACCGGGATGCCGTGGCCGAGCCCGCCGAGCGCGAGGAACTCCGCGGGGAAACCGGCCGGCGTCCAGCTCTGGCCCACCTCGGCCGCGCGCCCCCGGACCCGGTCGTTCGACACGCCCGGCCGGGAGATGCCGGAGAGGTCGCCCTTGACGTCCGCGAGGAACACCGGCACGCCCTGCGCGGAGAGTTGCTCGGCGATCAGCTGGAGCGTCTTGGTCTTACCGGTGCCCGTGGCGCCCGCGACCAGTCCGTGCCGGTTGAGCATGGGCAGCGGGATGCGCACCGGCGCCTGAGGGAGGCACCGTCCGTCCCAGAGCAGGGCGCCGAGATCCAGGGCGGGGCCGTCGAAGGCGTATCCGGCGCGGATCCGCTCGGCCTCGGCCGGGGGCGCCTCGCTGTCACTCATCCGCGACCCCTGTCTCCGATAGCACCCGTTATGAGCCTCTTCGCTCCGGCATTTCCAGCCTCGCACTGCGGCGCCATGGCTGCGCCCGGAACGTCTGGACCGGTAGGCTTTCCGTGTGATCTTCAAGCGCATCGGAAACGGCCGGCCGTACCCCGACCACGGCCGGGAAAGCACCCGGCAGTGGGCGGACGTCGCGCCGCGCCCGGTCCGCCTCGATCAGCTCGTGACCACCAAGCAGCAGCTCGATCTGGAGACCCTGCTCGCCGAGGACTCGACGTTCTACGGCGACCTCTTCGCGCACGTCGTGAAGTGGCAGGGCGACCTCTACCTGGAGGACGGCCTCCACCGAGCGGTGCGCGCCGCCCTCCAGCAGCGCCAGGTGCTGCACGCGCGCGTGCTCGAACTCGACTGACCCGCACGCCACGGCGGTTGCCCCTTTCGGGTTCCGCTGAGCGGCGTCTGCTGATCATCTAATAGGCATCGCCGCTCAGGCGCACTACGCTGCGTTCATGAGCATGCTGACTCCCCCGGGCATGGGCGGCCAGTACCGGATCACGGGGGACAAATACCCTCGGATGCGCCCTCCCCGGCGGCGCGGCAGGCTGGTGGCCGCCGTGACGGCGTCCGCCGCCGCGCTCGGCCTGATCGGCTGGGGCACCCTGCAGCTCATCGACGTCTTCACCGGGGGCGGCGACAGGTCGGCGGCGTCCGCCACCAAGGCCGGGTGCCCCGTCGCGAAGGCCTCCGCCGCGCCCGCCAGGGCCCTGCCCGAGCCCCGCGCGATCACCGTGAACGTCTACAACGCCACGACCCGCAGCGGCCTCGCCAAGGCCACCGCGGACGAGCTGAAGAAGCGCGGCTTCAAGATCGGTGACGTGGGCAACGCGCCCAAGGAGTACGACAAGAAGGTCAAGGGCGCCGGGGTGCTCCTCGGCCCCGCCTCCGCGCTGGACACCTCGCTGCCGGTGCTCGCCACCCAGCTGACCGGCGCCGAGCGCCGTACCGAGGCCGGCCGCAAGGGGGCCGGCCTCGACCTGATCATCGGTGACAAGTTCGGCAGCCTGACCGCGCGGGCGGCCGCCGACCAGGCCCTGGCCCGGCTGAGTGAACCGAAGCCGCCGACCGCCGCCTCGAAGAAGGGCTGCTGAGCCGTACAGGGCCCTACTCGGCCGCGCCGTACAGCCGGTCGCCCGCGTCCCCGAGGCCGGGGATGATGTAGCCGTGCTCGTTGAGGTGGTCGTCCACGGCCGCCGTGACGACCGTGACCGGGGTGCCCGCGAGCTCCCGCTCCATGACCTCGACGCCCTCCGGCGCGGCGAGCAGCACCACGGCGGTGACGTCGTCGGCGCCGCGCTTGATCAGCTCCTGGATGGCCGCCACCAGCGTGCCGCCGGTCGCCAGCATCGGGTCCAGGACGTACACCTGGCGGCCCGAGAGGTCCTCCGGCATGCGCGAGGCGTACGTGGAGGCCTGCAGCGTCTCCTCGTTGCGGATCATGCCCAAGAAGCCCACCTCGGCGGTCGGCAGCAGCCGGACCATGCCGTCCAGCATGCCGAGACCCGCCCGCAGGATCGGCACCACCAACGGGCGCGGCCGGGCGAGCTTGACGCCGGTGGTCCGGGCGACCGGCGTCTGGACGTCGACGGCCTCGGTGCGCACGTCCCGCGTGGCCTCGTAGGCGAGCAGGGTGACCAGTTCGTCGGCGAGCCGGCGGAAGGTCGCGGAGTCGGTGCGCTGGTCGCGCAGCGTGGTGAGCTTGTGAGCGACCAGGGGGTGGTCGACGACGTGGAGACGCATGCCCATAACAGTAACCGCGCTCGGCCGCGCTCCGCGCTGGCATCAAACCGGCCGTACGAGGGAAAGTGGGAGGGACGGACCCGGGGTGGTGTGACTGTGCCTGACCTGCCTGATCATGAGACCGACGCCCCCGTGGACGCCAGGAGCGCGACAGGCCCCCGGCGCACCGAGACGGACGCCGAGCGCCGGCGCCGGCGCGCCCAGTTCCTGCGCGACCTCGCCGAGGCCCGGGCACTGCGCGACCGTGTACAGCCCCGGCGCGCCAAGGCGGCCCGGTTGCGCCACGCCATGCGGATGCGAACCTTCCGCTGGTAGGGGGATTCCGTCGTACGGTCGGGTGGGAAGAGACCCGTGGGAAGACAGCCGGTGGGAAAGACCGGCGAACGCACCGGTGTTGCCCGGGTGGACGTGCGTGAGCGCCGGTGGGGCCGCGTACGATCCGCAGGTGGCGGCAACGGACGCACACGTGGGCCGGTCACGGATCCACGATCAAAACTGGCGGACACAGGGAGCCGAAGACGTCCCCTGAGCGTCTTGTTTCTGCCACGATTCCGAGTGGGCGGGGCCCGGAGCCCAGCTCCATCCGCCCAGAGACCTCCGCCGGGGGGACCCCCAACCGGCACGCCTACGACCAGTGGGAGAGTCACGGTGTACTTCGCCGCACTGCTCGCGCGCACCGAAGACGGGTGGGAAGCGAGCGACACAGAGCTCGACGATGTGGAGACCCTGTCGGATCTCGCCGACCTGGCCCGGGAAGCCTCTCCCGAAGAGGACACCGTGCTCGTCCTGATCGAGCAGGAGGACGCCTGGTTCGGCGTCGTCCGCGTGGACGGCGAGGACGACCCCCGCATCTACGTCTCGGACGCGGCCGCCGCCGCCCGCAGCGCCTACGGCGAGCTACTGCTCACCGATGAGCTGCTGGGCCGGGAGCCGGGCGCCGACGACGGCCCGGACCTGGATTCCCTGGACCTCGACGGCACGGAGGACGGCGAGTCCGACGGCGACGAGGACGACACGGAAGGCGTCGCCGCCGACGCGGTGCCGCACAGCCCGGTGGGTGACAGCGAGATCCTCGACGACCTGGGTATCGGCGAGAAGGAGCTGCGCACCCTGGAGGCCGACGACGCGCTGGGCACGATCGCCGAGGCCCTGGGCGCCTCGGAGGTGCTGGAGACCGTCCGCTGAGCACCGAGGACGAGACCGGCGCGCCCGACCCGGTTCGCGACCCGTGGCGCTCCGCGATGCGGCTCGCCCTGGACGAGGCCCGGCTGGCGGTGGAGGGCGGCGACGTCCCCGTCGGCGCCGTCCTGCTGTCCCCGGACGGCACGACGGTGCTGGCCGCCGGGCACAACGAGCGTGAGGCCACCGGCGACCCGACGGCGCACGCGGAGGTCCTCGCGCTCCGGCGGGCCGCCGCGATGCTCGGACAGTGGCGGCTGGCCGGCTGCACGCTGGTCGTCACGCTGGAGCCCTGCACGATGTGCGCGGGCGCGCTGGTCCAGTCCCGGGTGGACCGGGTGGTCTACGGCGCCCGGGACGAGAAGGCGGGAGCGGCCGGCTCACTGTGGGACGTCGTGCGCGACCGGCGGCTCAACCACCGCCCCGAGGTAGTCGAGGGCGTCCTGGCCGAGGACTGTGCCCGGGTGCTCACGGAGTTCTTCCGGGACCGCTGAATTCCGATTTCAAACCTTGCCCCACCTTGCTGTAGGGTCTCCCTCGGTAGCGTGTCCGAGCGGCCGAAGGAGCTCGCCTCGAAAGCGAGTGTGGCGCAAGTCACCGAGGGTTCAAATCCCTCCGCTACCGCTCCGAACGAGAGGCCCGGTCCAATGGACCGGGCCTCTCGCGTTTTCCCAACTCCCCGCGCACCGGACCGCGTTCCCGGTCCGCCACGACTCGCACACAATTCCCCGGCCGGAACACACGAGCGGGCGGATAAACTCACCGCCGACAACAGGGCACCGAAGAGTCGCAGCAGGTACAGGGGAGGCCGCGGTGGCGGTGAACGCCAAGAAGATCGCCGTCTACGTGCTCGCGGTCTTCGCGCTGTACGTGATCATCACCGACCCGGCCAAGGCGGCCGACTACGTCCAGATAGGCTTCGAGGGCATATCGGACGCGGCCAAGGCCATCGGCGACTTCATGACCTGGGTCGCCAACGGAGCACAGAGCTGAGGTACACCCCATGATCCGTCACCTGGTCCTCTTCAGGCTCAACGAGGGCGTCGAGCGCGACGATCCGCGGGTCGTGGCGGGCGTGGAGGCCTTCCGGGCGCTGGGCGGCCGGATCGAGGAGCTGCGGTTCTGGGAGTGCGCCTGGAACATCAGCGACCGGCCCATCGCCTACGACTTCGCGATCAACTCGGCGGTCGAGGACCAGGACGCGCTGCGGCGCTACCTCGAGCACCCGGCCCATCAGGCCGGCGTCGCGCTGTGGCGCGAGTTCGCCACGTGGGTGATCGCCGACTACGAGTTCTGACCCGCACACACGGAGAGCCCCCCACGGGAAAGATGGGGGGCTTTTCCGTGTCCCGGGCCCCGAACTGGGCGCCATTCGGCCACAACACGGCGTTATGCGGTGCTTGCACACAGTGCACATGTCTTGTGATGCTATGACCGCTTTTGACGGATGACTGACCGATGAAGAGGTGGCGTTGACCGTGTCGGCCAGTACTGCGCCGCCCCAGGACGAGGTGCCCAGCCCCTCCCCTCCGGCCCCCGAGAAGCGCCGCGGCGCCGACACCCGCGCCCTGACCCAGGTGCTCTTCGCCGAGCTGAAGGATTTGACTCCGGGCACGCCGGAGCACGACCGGGTGCGCGGAGCGCTGATCGAGGCCAATCTCCCGCTGGTGCGCTACGCGGCGGCCCGTTTCCGCTCCCGCAACGAGCCGATGGAGGACGTGGTCCAGGTCGGCACCATCGGTCTGATCAACGCCATCGACCGCTTCGACCCCGAGCGGGGGGTGCAGTTCCCGACCTTCGCGATGCCGACCGTGGTCGGCGAGATCAAGCGGTACTTCCGGGACAACGTCCGCACGGTCCACGTACCGCGCCGGCTGCACGAGCTGTGGGTGCAGGTCAACAGCGCGACCGAGGACCTCACCACGGCCTTCGGACGCTCGCCCACGACCGCCGAGATCGCCGAGCGGCTCAGGATCAGCGAGGAGGAGGTGCTCTCCTGCATCGAGGCGGGACGCTCGTACCACGCCACCTCCCTGGAGGCCGCGCAGGAGGGCGACGGAATGCCCGGCCTGCTGGACCGCATCGGCTACGAGGACCCGGCCCTGGACGGCGTGGAACACCGCGACCTGGTCCGCCATCTCCTGGTCCAGCTCCCGGAACGGGAACAGAGAATCCTGCTGCTGCGCTACTACAGCAATCTGACCCAGTCGCAGATCAGCGCGGAACTCGGGGTGTCCCAGATGCACGTATCCCGGCTACTCGCGCGTAGCTTCCAGCGGCTGCGATCCGCGAATCGCATCGAGGCATAACCGGCGCACGGGAGCACACTCCGGAAAACGCCAGCCCACGGCGGATCGAAAGCGGGATCGATCACTCACCGGTGAGAGCGAATCGCCCACCGGGGCGGTTCCCGACAGTTGTGCGTCGAAAGACCGTCAGACCCCTTCTTTCCAGGGCCGATTCAGGGCTGGCATGTCGACATGTCACTACAGCGTGTTGCCGACATGTGACATTCTGCGGGAAGCGCGTTTGCCGGAGCTCCGGCTCCGGTATTCAGGTGAGGGCTGCGTTGCTCGAAAGGCAGCGCCGCCGCGACCGTCCCGCGACCCAAAGGGGGTGGCATGTCCGCAGACCAGGGCAGCTCGAAGGTCCTCACGCCCACGAGCGAGGCAGCGCCCAAGGAGCTCCACGCTCTCGACGTCCTCGACGGCATCGAGGGCGTCACGGCCCTCGAAGCCGTGCCGGCCCAGGCCGACCCGGCCGCCGCCCCTGCCCCGGCCCCGCCGGTCGCGGCGGACATCGACACCCGGACCCTGTCCCGGTCCCTGTTCCTGCGGCTCGCCGCACTCGACGAGAGCAGCCCCGAGCGCGCCTACGTCCGGGACACCCTGATCGAACTCAACCTCCCCCTCGTGCGCTACGCGGCGGCCCGCTTCCGCTCCCGCAACGAGCCGATGGAGGACATCGTCCAGGTCGGCACCATCGGCCTGATCAAGGCGATCGACCGCTTCGACTGCGAACGGGGCGTGGAGTTCCCGACGTTCGCGATGCCGACGGTCGTGGGTGAGATCAAGCGCTTCTTCCGCGACACCTCGTGGTCGGTGCGCGTCCCGCGCCGGCTCCAGGAACTGCGCCTGGCCCTCACCAAGGCCAGCGACGAGCTGTCCCAGAAGCTGGACCGCTCCCCGACGGTCACGGAACTGGCCGCCGTGCTCGGCGTCTCCGAGGAGGACGTGGTCGACGGCCTCGCGGTCGGCAACGCCTACACCGCCTCCTCGCTCGACTCCCCGGCCCCCGAGGACGACGGCGGCGAGGGCTCCCTCGCCGACCGCCTCGGTTACGAGGACAGCGCGCTGGAGGGCGTGGAGTACCGGGAGTCCCTGAAGCCGCTGCTGGCCAAGCTCCCGCCCCGGGAGCGCCGGATCATCATGCTGCGCTTCTTCGCCAACATGACCCAGTCGCAGATCGGCGAGGAGGTCGGCATCTCCCAGATGCACGTCTCCCGGTTGCTCACCCGGACGCTGGCCCAGCTGCGGGAGGGCCTCATCTCGGACTGACGGGCTCACGGACAGGGCCGCCGAGGCGCCGTTGCGGCAGCGTCGGCGGCCTTCGTGTGTCCGGACGGCGGGGTGTCCTACTTGAGCGCGAGCCAGGCGACGGCGGCGACGACGACCACGGCCGCCACGATGCCGATGATCAGGCCGGCCCGGGGTCCGGAGGAGGCCGGCTGCTGCTGCTGGCGCCCCTGGGGGCCCTCGTCGACGAACGCGCGGAACATCTGGGTGCTGCCTGCGGGGTCGTAATTGCCCTGGGGGCCCTGGGTGTTAGCCATGGCCCGAGACACTAGCGAATCCGGTGGGGCGACCCAAGTGGGGGTCCACCGGGACAGACGTGGTGCGGGCGGCCACTCCGACCAGCCCATTTACGATCGCAATACTTGCCTTTGCCAAGTTTTTGCGTCGACTGGACCCCGGTTGTTTGCCTGCAGCAACCAACCTCCCTTATGGTTGCCCTAAGCAACGAATACGGGAGGTGTGATGGCCGAGCAGGCGCAGTACGAGGAGCTGGTGCGTCAGTTCAGCGCCTTCGGAGCCGTGAAACGGGACCTGGGGCGGATCCTGCCGTCCGAGTGCCCGGCCGGCTCGGCCGCCGTGCTGACCCTGCTCGGCCGCCACGGCGACATGCGCATGAGCAAGCTCGCGGAGCTGCTCTCCGTGGACATGTCGGTCACCAGCCGGCATGTCGCGCACGTCGCCGCGCGTGGCTGGATCGAGCGGCACCCGGACCCCGCGGACAAGCGTTCGCGCATCCTGCGCCTGACGCCCGACGGCCTGGAGCAGCTCGACGAGCTGTCCCGGCGGACCACGCACCTGCTGGCAGAGCGGCTCGCCGACTGGACCGACGAGGAGGTCGGCCGGCTCATCGAGCTGATGGCCCGCCTGCGCGCGTCCTTCGGCGACTGCCGCTCGACCCCGGCCCGGATCCCCGCGCCCGTAGTCGAAGAGACCACCCGTACACCCGCAAGCACGTAAGCAAAGGAAGCCCATGGCAACGACCACACCAGCCGGTGTGCGGGCTCACGCCAAGCACGGGGGAGGCCCAGGTCACGCCCCGATGACCCACCGGCAGATCATGGAGGCCCTGTCCGGGCTCATGCTCGGCATGTTCGTGGCGATCCTGTCGTCCACGATCGTCTCCAACGCCCTGCCGGAGATCATCGGCGACCTCGGCGGCGGTCAGTCCGCCTACACCTGGGTGGTCACGGCCGCCCTGCTGTCGATGACCGCGGCCACTCCCCTGTGGGGCAAGCTCGCCGACCTGTACAGCAAGAAGGCGCTCGTCCAGATAGCCCTGATCATCTACGTCGTCGCATCGATGGCGGCCGGCCTGTCGCAGAACCCCGGCATGCTGATCGTCTGCCGTGTGGTGCAGGGCATCGGCGTCGGCGGTCTGTCGGCCCTGGCCCAGATCGTCATGGCGGCGATGATCTCCCCGCGTGAGCGGGGCCGTTACTCCGGTTACCTCGGTGCCACCTTCGCCGTCGCCACCGTCGGCGGCCCGCTGCTCGGCGGTGTCATCACCGACACGTCGTGGCTGGGCTGGCGCTGGTGCTTCTACGTCGGTGTCCCGTTCGCCGTCATCGCGCTGATCGTGCTGCAGAAGACCCTGCACCTCCCCGTGGTCAAGCGCGAGGTCAAGGTCGACTGGGGCGGCGCGTTCTTCATCTCCGCCGCCGTCTCCCTGCTGCTCATCTGGGTCACCTTCGCCGGTGACAAGTACGACTGGGTGTCCTGGCAGACCTACGCGATGGTCGGCGGTTCGGTCGTGCTCGGCGCGCTCTTCGTCCTCGTCGAGGCGAAGGCGAGCGAGCCGATCATCCCGCTGCGCCTGTTCCGCAACCGCACCATCACCCTGGCGTCGCTCGCCTCGCTGTTCGTCGGTGTCGCGATGTTCACCGGCACGGTGTTCTTCAGCCAGTACTTCCAGCTGGCCCGCGACAAGTCCCCGACGATGTCGGGCGTGCTAACCATCCCGATGATCGGCGGACTGTTCATCTCCTCGACCGTCTCGGGTCAGTTCATCACCCGCACCGGCCGCTGGAAGGGCTGGCTGGTCAGCGGTGGCCTCCTGGTGACGGCCGGCCTGGCCCTGCTGGGCGGCATCCGGTACGACACCGACTACTGGAAGATGGCCATCTTCATGGCCCTGCTGGGTCTCGGCATCGGCATGATGATGCAGAACCTGGTCCTCGCCACGCAGAACCAGGTGGCGCCCTCGGACCTCGGTTCGGCCAGCTCCACGGTCACCTTCTTCCGCTCCCTCGGCGGTGCGGTCGGCGTCTCCGCCCTCGGCGCGGTGATGTCCCACCGGATCACGCACTACGTCATGGACGGCATCGGGGCCCTGAGCCCCAAGTACCAGGCCGCCATGGCCGGCTCGGGTTCCACCGACACCATCCCGGACATGGACAAGCTGCCGCTGCCCATCCGGACGCTGCTGGAGAGCGCCTACGGCCACGGCATCGCCGACGTCTTCTACATCGCGGCCGCCCTCGCCGCCGTCGCCTTCCTGATCACGCTGTTCATCAAGGAGGTCCCGCTGAGGACCAAGGGCGCGCTGGCCCAGGCCGCGGACGCCGAGGCGGCCGCCCTGGACCCCGCCGCCGCGCCGGTCGTCGCCGAGGCGCAGCCGGCCCCCGCCGCGGTCGTCGCGACCACCGGCACCGGGTCCGAGGGCACCGCTGCGGCGGCCACCGCCCAGCAGGTGACCGCGGTCGCCACGGTCGCGGAGCCCGGCACGGGCGGCGGCACTCCGGTGCACGGATTCGTCCGCGGCGCCGAGAGCGCCCCGGTCCCGCAGGCCGCGGTCACGCTGATCTCGCTGTCCGGCCGCCAGCTCGGCCGCTCGGTCGCCCAGGCCGACGGTTCCTACGCGGTGGACGCGCCGGGCACCGGCTCGTACGTCCTGATCGCCTCCGCCGACGGCTTCCAGCCGCAGGCCTCCACGATCGTGGTGGGCGAGGAGCCGCTGTCCTACGACATCCTGCTCAGCGGCACCAGCGGACTGACCGGTGTGGTCCGCTCGACCGGGAGCGCACTGCCGGTCGAGGACGCGATGGTGATCGTCACCGATGTGCGCGGGGACCTGCTGGCCACCGCCGCCACCGGTGAGCAGGGCGAGTTCGCCTTCACCGACCTGGTGCCGGGCGCGGTGACCGTCGCGGTCAACGCGAGCGGGTTCCGGCCGCGCGCGCTGCCGGTCGAGGTCGCCACGGCCGGGGTCACCCGGATCGAGGTCGGCCTGGACGCCGGCGCCCGGCTGCAGGGTGTCGTGCGGGCCCCGCACGGCCCGCTGGCCGACGCCCGAGTGACCCTGGTCGACCAGGCGGGCAACGTGGTCGGCACGGCCACCACCGGGACGGACGGGGCGTACGCCTTCACCGACCTGGACGGCGGCGACTACACCGTCATCGCGACGGGCTACCCGCCGGTGGCGACGGCCCTGTCGGTGAACGGCACCGGAGTCGACGGCCACGACATCGAACTCGGCCACCCCGGCGAGTAGTTCGATCCCCGGCCCGTGACGGCGCGCCCTTTGAGCGGAGACGCGCCCGTCACGGGCCGGTTTCATACGACCGATTTATCTGGCTTTTCAGGGAGAAGACGGGATGGGACTGACCGCGAGGATCCGTACCCGGGACGGATGGGCCGTGTCGCACGCGGTCGTCACGATGACCGACATGACCGGAACGCAGGTGCTGCGGGCCGATGCGGACGCCGAGGGTGCCGTACGGGACGGCACCGAGCTGGCGCCGGGGGCGTACACGGTGATCGTGACCGCCGTCGGCTACGCGCCCGCCGCCTCCAGCGCCATCGTCACCGCGAGCGGGCGGGCCGAGGTCGGCACCGTCACGCTGGCCCGGCAGGGCGGCACCGAACTGCCCCCGCCCGGCCCGTGGACCATCGACCCGGCGCACTCCTCCGTCGCCGCCGTCGCCCAGCACCTGGGGATCTCCAGTGTGCACGGCAGGTTCACCGAGTTCGGCGGGACCATCGAGATCGCCCCGGACGACATCACCAAGTCCCGCGTGGAGGCGGTGATCCGGGCGGCGTCCGTCGACACGGGCAACGGCATGCGGGACACGCACCTGCGGTCCGCGGACTTCCTCGACGTCGAGCGGCACCCGGAGATCGCCTACCGCTCCACGGGCGTGACGGTGGCCGGCCCGGACCGCTGGACCGTGCACGGCGAGCTGTCGATGCACGGCGTGGTCCGGCCGGTCGACCTGGACCTTGCCTACCTCGGCACCGGCGCCGACCCGTGGGGCGGCACCCGAGCGGCCTTCCGGGCGACCGCCGAACTGCACCGCGAGGACTTCGCGATGAACTACAACCAGGTCCTCCAGGCGGGCATCGCCGCCATCGGCACGACCCTCAGGGTCGAGCTGGACATCCAGGCGGTCCAGGGCGAGTCACTGCCCGGCGCCTGACGGCAACGGCCGACGGCCCGCCGCCACTCCACGTGGCGGCGGGCCGTCGGCCGTTCCCGGTGGCTCAGTTGTCGGTGGCGCCTACAATGCGCCGGGCCAGGTCCCGCAGTTTGACGTTCTCCCGCTGGGAGGCGCGCACCAGGCTCTCGAAGGCCGCCGCCGCGTCGATGTCGAGGCGCTCCATGAGGATGCCGGTGGCCTGGCCGATCAGGTCCCTGGTGTGCATGGCCTCGGTGAGCTGCTCCTGGACGGTCACCGAGTTCAGGGCGAGGCTGACGTGCGCGGTGAACAGGCGGCCGAGGCGGGCGGCGGTCTCGTCGAAGGCGCGCGGCTTGCCGGAGTAGGCGGTGAGCACGGTGAGCCGGCGCCGGTCGGCGCGCAGCCGCAGCGACAGCACCGAGCGCAGCCCCAGGTCCGGCAGCGGCCCCCGATCGGTCCCGGCGTCGTCGGGCAGCCGTACCACCGGCGAGGTCCACAGTTGTTCCCAGTGCGGCAGCTCGGAGGCCTCGGCGTCCCGCACGATGTCGTCGGTCCAGGCGACCGTACGGCGCCCCTCCCCGCGGTCGATCTCCTGGACGCCGGCGTGCTCGGCGCCGGGCAGCAGCTCCACGGCCAGCCGGACGGCGGTGCGCAATGTGGCCTGCGGAGTGGTGGTCTCGTGCAGTTGCCGAGCCGCCAGCGTGAGCGCCTCCGCCAGCTCCAGGCCGGCCGGAGAGCGGGTCACGTCGAAAAAGTCAGGGGAAGCCACCACGAACCTCTCGGATGTCACGGCCCTACGGCCATGCTCAGGAGAGCTCCGCAGCACATTCCTGACTGCGAGCACACGACATCTGCACTTTAGCTGCTCCGTTGCGGTGAAGTGACTCCCGGATGATCCTGCGCCCGACAGGGTCAGGCCGACCGGGCCCCACTCGCCCTAGGCTGCGTCCATGGCACCGAACATCGCGACGAACACCCGTGTATCGCGGGCCGAACTGCTGGACTTCGTACGCCCCAGGCACCGCGCCGTCCTGCTCACCCGCCGGGCCGACGGCAGCCCTCAGGGCTCCCCGCTCACCTGCGGGGTGGACGACTCGGGCCGGATCGTGGCCTCCACCTATCCCGAGCGCGCCAAGACCCGCAACGCCAAGCGGGACGCCCGGGTCAGCCTGATCGTCCTCAGCGACGAGTGGAACGGGCCCTGGGTCCAGATCGACGGCACGGCCGAGGTCATCGACACCCCCGACTCGGTCGAGCCCCTGGTCGAGTACTACCGCAACATCGCCGGTGAGCACCCGGACTGGGACGAGTACCGCGAGGCGATGCGCAAGCAGGGCAAGTCGATCATCCGTGTGACACCGGAACGCTGGGGCCCGGTGGCGACCGGCGGGTTCCCGGCCCGGCTGGCGGAGGGCGACTGACCGGGGCCCGCGGCGCGGCCTGTCGGCGGCGGCCGGGGCCCGCGGCGCGGTCCGTCGGCGACGGCCGGCCGGTGCTCCGGCGTGGCTGCCGGGCGCCGGTCTGTCGCCCCGGTCAGCCCCGGGCGACCATCGCCTCGATGCCGGCGATCAGCAGGTCGAGGGCGAAGCCGAAGTCCCGCTCCATCATCTCGTCGACCGTGTCGCCGCCCCGGGCCGCCATCAGTTCCCGGGACTCCCGGAACATCTCGGCGGTCCCGGGGTCCTCGGCGACCAGGCTCATGGCCTGGCGGTAGTACTCGTCCGCGGTCAGCCCGGTGTCCGCCGTCCGGGCGAGGAACTGGGCCTCGACCGTGCCGTAGCCGTACACGAACTGGAAGACGGCCGAGATGGCCCCGGTGACGCCGTGCGCGGGCAGCCCGGCGCGGCGGACGACCCGCTGGACCACGCGGGAGAACACCAGCGAGTTGGGGCCGATGTTGAGGTAGCGCCCGGCCAGAGGCGACAGCCAGGCGTGGCGCACCAGCAGCGCCCGGTACCCGCCGGCCAGCTCCCGCAGCTGCTCCCGCCAGTCGGCGGCGTCGTCCTCCGGGTCCGGCAGCCGGAGTTCGCCGTAGGCGGCGTCGAGGGCGAGTTCCAGGAGGTCGTCCTTGGTGTCGACGTACCAGTACAGGGACATCGCGGTGACGTTCAGCTCGGCGGCAAGCCGCCGCATGGAGAACCCCGCCATGCCCTCGGCGTCCAGGAGCCGCACGCTGACCGCGGTGATCCGCTCCCGGTCCAGGCCCGTGGGCTGGCCGCCTCGTCCGCCGCGCCGTGTCCTCGCCTCCAGCCAGACACTGCCCCGCGCCGACCCGTCACCGGTCCTGGCCACCGACGCACCTCTCTCGAACTCCGGGCACCGCCCCGGATGCGGGGCGCGCGGCCGTGTCGGTACGGGGCTCCGCCGCCTGGGCGCGGCCGACCGCACACCGCCCGCAGCGGCACGCATACCCAGGGCCGCGAGCTCTTAGGCGGTCCGTGCGGGAGCCGACCCGACCGGGGGGTGACGGACGTGCCGTACACCGCACGGCCGGGGCCCTGCGGTGTACGGCGGGTCGTCATCGGCTGTTCTTCGTCAGGCGCTCTTCGTCAGGTCGTAGAAGGTGGCCGAACCGGCCGTCGCCTTCTTGAAGTTGCTCTGCACCCACGAGCTGATCTCCGACGCCGAACCGCTGCCGCTGCCGCCCATGCCGCCACCGCCCATGCCGCCGCCGGCGATGAAGTAGTGGATCCTCCCTTCGGCCACGTACTTCTTGAACTGGGCCAGGGTCGGGGACGGGTCGGTGCCGTTGAAGCCGCCGATCGCCATCACCGGGTCGCCGGTGGCGAGCTGGTAGCTCGCGGAGTTCTGGGAGCCGATGGCGGCGGCGACCCAGGTGTACTCGCCCGCGTCCTTCTCCAGCAGCCTCCTGGCCGCGGAGCCGACCTGCGCGCCGTTCAGCAGGCCGCCGGCGCCCCCGCCGCCCGTCCGGCCGCCCTCGCCCATGGCACCGCCGCCCGGGAAGCCGTTCCCGTTCGGCCGGCCCTGGCCCTGGGTGTTGCCGTTCTGACCCGGCATGCCCCCGCCGGGGAAGCCCTGGCCCTGACCCGGCAGGTTTCCGTTCCCGTTCGGCCGGCCCTGCTGGTTCCGCTGCCCCTGGCCCGGCATCCCGCCGCCGAAGCCGCCCGGCATGCCGTCGCCGTTGCCGCCGCCCGGACGACCGCCGCCGAAGCCCATCGTGCTCGCGCCCGCCGGACCGGCCGTCGGGATGGAACCGGTGTGCGCCGAGTCCACCGTGCTGAGGGTGTACGCGGCCGGGCCCGCCAGCGCGGCCGCCAGACCCACCGCCGCCGCGCCGAGGGCCAGTTGCCGGGAGATCCGCCCGGCGAAGACCAGCCCGAACGCGGCCGCGAGGCCACCGACCAGCACCAGCCACCGCAGCCAGGGCAGGTAGTCGGAGGTGCGGTTGAGCAGGACGTACCCCCAGGCGGCCGCGGCCACCACGGCGGCGGCGAGCGTGATCGACGCCCAGGTCTCCCGGCGCCGCTCCCACAGCAGCCCGGCGCCCATGCCGGTGACGGCCGCGACGTAGGGGGCGAGGGCCACCGTGTAGTACTGGTGGAAGATGCCCGCCATGTAGCTGAAGACCACCACGGTCATGAGGAGCGAGCCGCCCCACACCAGGAACGAGGCGCGCGTGACCGACGTGCGCCGGAACCTGCGGGTCGCCCACAGGCCGGCGGCCAGCAGGATCAGCGCGGCCGGGATCAGCCAGGAGATCTGGCTGCCGATCTCGGCGTTGAACATCCGGTCCCAGCCGGTCTCGCCCCACTGGCCGGATCCGCCCGCGCCGCCACCGCCGCCGACGCTGCCGGTCTCGTCGCCGCTGATCCGGCCGAGGCCGTTGTAGCCGAAGGTCAGCTCGAGGAAGCTGTTGTTCTGCGAACCGCCTGTGTAGGGCCGGGAGGAGGCCGGCCACAGCTCGACGATCGCCACCCACCAGCCGCCCGCCACCACGAGCGCGACGGTCGCCAGGGCCAGTTGCACCAGCCGCTTCCGCAGCCGTACCGGCCCGCACACGGCGTAGACGATCGCCAGCGGCGGCAGGATCAGGAACGCCTGGAGGGTCTTGGCGAGGAACGCGGAGCCGATCGCGACGCCCGCCCACACCAGCCACCGGGTCCGCCCGTCCTCCACCGCGCGGACGACGAAGTAGCAGGCCAGCGACATCAGCAGGGCCAGCAGCGCGTCCGGGTTGTTGAACCGGAACATCAGCGCGGCGACCGGGGTGAGCGCGAGCACCGCGCCCGCGATCAGACCTGCGGCGGGACCGAACCGGCGCCGCACCCCGGCGTACACGACCGCCACCGTGCCGACGCCCATGAGCACCTGGGGCGTGAGGATCGCCCACGAGTTCAGGCCGAAGATCCGCACCGACAGCTCCATCGGCCACAGGAAGGCCGAGGGCTTGTCGACGGTGATGGCGTTGCCCGCGTCCAGCGAGCCGAAGAAGAACGCCTTCCAGGACCTGCTGCCGGCCTGGACGGCCGCCGAGTAGAAGGAGTTGGCGTAGCCGGAGGCGCTCAGGTTGTACAGGTAGGTGACGAGGGTGAGGGCCAGCAGGCCGAGGAGGGCCGGCCGCGCCCAGCGCGGGTCCTCGGGACGGCCGCGCCACACCCGGGACACCAAGGGCCGGCGAGGGTCGGCCGCTTCCGGGGCCGGCGGGGGAGCCGTGGGGGGCGGCCCCCAGGCGGCGGGGGCGCCCTGCTGGGCGGGCTGGTCGAAGTGCGTGGTCATCGGGGGTCCCCCGGCTCGGTGTCGTGAGGGCGCACCGGCTGGAGCGGCATGGTGCCGTCCCTCCAGGTGCCGTCCGCGGCGTCACCGGCGCGGACCTGGGCGGTGGTCGGGTATGGGCCGTACGCCGGGTGCGGCAGCGGGCGGCGCGGGAGCGGCCCGTCCGGCCGGTGCGGCGCGGGCGTCGCGTGGGCCGGCGCGGACGTCGTGGCGTACGTCGGCGAGGGCACCGTGGCGTGGGCCGGCGCGGACGTCGTGGCGTACGTCGGCGAGGGCACCGTGGCGTGGGCCGGCGCGGACGGGGAGTGCGCGGACGGGGTGTGCGCGGACGGGGTGTGCGCGGCGACCACGGTGGAGGCCATGCCGTCCTCCGGGCGGTCCGGGAACACCCAGGCCCGGAAGAGCAGGAAACGCAGCACGGTCGCCGCGAGGTTGGCGGCGATGAGCACCGCCAGCTCGGTGGAGTGCGCGGGGCTGCCGCCCGCCGCGTTCAGAGCGGCCAGGGAGCCGCTGGTCAGGGCGAGTCCGATGGCGAAGACGACCAGGCCCTGCGCCTGGTGCCGGACCGCACCGCCGCGGCCGCGCACCCCGAAGGTCAGCCGGCGGTTGGCGGCCGTGTTGGCGACCGCCGAGACCAGCAGCGCGAGCGCGTTGGCGGTCTGCGAGCCGGAGAACTGCCGGAAGACGCTGTACAGCAGCAGGTAGAACAGTGTCGACAGGCCGCCGACCACGCAGAACCCGACGAGCTGGCGGGCGAGGCCGCGGGGCACGTCCTGGATCTCGCGGTCACGCGGGTCGTCCCCGAAGGGCCGGGTGAGCCGGTCCAGCGGCAGCGAACCGGTGGCCAGCGCCCGGCCGATGCGCCACACGCCCTTGAGGTCGTCGGTCGCGGTCCGCACGATGTGCACGGTCGAGTCGGGGTCGTCCACCCAGTCGACCGGCACCTCGTGGATCCGCAGCCCGGCCCGCTCGGCGAGCACCAGCATCTCGGTGTCGAAGAACCAGCCGGTGTCCTCCACCAGCGGCAGCAGCACCTGTGCCACATCCCGCCGGATGGCCTTGAACCCGCACTGCGCGTCCGAGAAGCGGGCCTGCAGCGAACCGCGCAGGATCAGGTTGTAGGCCCGGCTGATCACCTCACGCTTGGGGCCCCGCACGACCCGTGAGGCACGGGCGAGCCGGGAGCCGATCGCGAGGTCGGAGTGGCCCGAGATCAGCGGGGCCACCAGCGGCAGCAGGGCGTTGAGGTCCGTGGACAGATCGACGTCCATGTACGCGAGGACCGGCGCGTCGGACGCGGACCACACCGTCCGCAGGGCCCGGCCGCGGCCCTTCTGCTCCAGCCGGAACGTGCGGACCTCGGGGAGCTGGGCCGCCAGCCGTGCCGCCACCCGCGGGGTGTCGTCCGTGGAGGCGTTGTCCGCGACGGTGATGCGGAAGGCGTACGGGAAGGTGCGCGCGAGGTGCTCGCGCAGTCTGCGCACGCACGGCTCGAGGTCTTTCTCCTCGTTGTAGACGGGGATCACTACGTCCAGGACAGGCGTACCGGCGTTTCCGGCCGGGAGGTGCTCCCGCGCCGGCAGGGTGCCGGGAGAAGAGTCGGTTCGCATGGCACCGACTCTCCTCAGGTGCCCTGTTCCGCCCGTGTGGTGGCGCTGTGCCGTGCCTGTGAGTGCGATTCCCAGTCCGTTCCGGCGGCCGGGCGTACCTCGGCGGGGCCCAGCGCGGGCAGGTGCACGGTGAAGACCGTCCGTCCCGGCACGCTGTCCACGGTCACGGCGCCGCCGTGCGCGGCCGCGACGGCCTGCACGATGGCGAGCCCCAGACCGGTGGACCCGGTGGCCCGTGAACGGGCGGAGTCCCCGCGGGCGAACCGCTCGAAGACGTGCGGCAGCAGCTCGGGCTGGATGCCCGGCCCGTCGTCCTCCACGTCGACGCACATCCACGCCCCGCGCCGCTGCACGCGCGCGGTGACGGTGGTCCCCGGCGGGGTGTGGTTGCGGGCGTTGCCCAGCAGGTTGACCAGTACCTGCTGCAGGCGGGCCGCGTCCGCGGACACCGGCGCCGGTGCGTCGGGCAGGTCGAGCCGCCAGTTGTGGTCCAGGCCGGCCGCGCGGGCGTCGCTGACGGTGTCGACGACGAGCGGCACGAGATCGGTCTGCTCGAACCGCAGCGGGCGCCCGGCGTCGAGCCGGGCGAGCAGGAGGAGGTCCTCGACGAGGAGGGTCATCCGTCCGGCCTCGGACTCGATACGGCCGAGGGCGTGCCGGGTGTCGGGTCCGACCTGTTCGCGTCCGCGTCTCGTGAGCTCGGCGTAGCCCCGGATGGAGGCGAGCGGGGTGCGCAGTTCGTGGCTGGCGTCGGCGACGAACTGCCGTACCCGGGTCTCGCTCTGCTGCCGGGCGTGCAGCGCGCCGTGCACATGGTCGAGCAGGCGGTTGAGCGCGGCGCCCACCTGACCGACCTCGGTGTGCGGGTCGCACTCCGCGTCGGGCACCCGCTCGCTCAGGTTCACCTCGCCGGTGTGCAGGCGCAGTTCGGCGACCCGGGTGGCGGTGGCGGCGACCTTGCGCAGGGGGCGGGTGGCGACGCCGACGAGCGCGTAGCCCGCGATGACGGCGGCGACGAGACCGGCCGCGGTGACGCTGATCTCGACGAGGATCAGGGTGTCGATCGTGTTGTCGACCGATGCCGTCGGTACGGCGACGTAGTAGGCGCCGTTGTCGCCGGTCCGGTACTCGACCCGGTACTCGCCGAGGCCGGGGATGTCGACGGTGTGCTGTCCCCCGTCCTCCCGCGGAACGGCCTGGAGGGCGGCCATCTGCGTCTTGGTCAGCGACTTCGCCTTCATCTCGAAATCGCTGGGGGACTGCTTGCCGCGCTTGGCCTCGGTGATCACACCGTTCTGGACCATGGCGGCGATGGTGCCCTGCGGCTGCGGGCCTCGGGTGACGAAGTCGGTGAGGACCGGGGGATGGGTCCGGCCGCCCGGTGCCATGCCGCCCCTGGGCCGCTCGCCCGGCGGGCCGAAGGAGCCGGACGCACGTGCGGCGACCTCGTCGAGCTGGCCGTTGAGCTGGTCGTACAGATGCGAGCGCAGTGCCAGCGTGGTGACGGTGCCGATCACCGAGCAGACCACGGCGATCAGCACCACCGACGCGACGACGAGCCGGGTCCGCAGGGTGCGCGGCTGCCCCGCTCGTCTCCGCGGACGCGGCCGTCGTCGCCCGCTCATGACACGGCGGGCTTGATCAGGTAACCGGCCCCACGCCGGGTGTGGATCATCGGTTCCCGCCCGGCGTCGATCTTCCTGCGCAGATATGAGATGTACAGCTCGACGACGTTGGCCTGTCCGCCGAAGTCGTACGACCACACGCGGTCCAGGATCTGCGCCTTGCTCAGCACGCGCCGCGGATTGCGCATCAGGAAGCGCAGCAGCTCGAACTCGGTGGCGGTCAGGTGGATGTTGTCCCCGCCCCGCGACACCTCGTGGCTGTCCTCGTCCAGGGTCAGGTCGCCCACGACGAGCATGGAGTCGGACCTCCGGTCGGCGGCGCCGGAGCGCCGGATCAGCCCGCGCAGCCGGGCCACGACCTCCTCCAGGCTGAACGGCTTGGTGACGTAGTCGTCGCCGCCCGCGGTGAGCCCGGCGATCCGGTCCTCCAGCGCGTCCTTGGCGGTCAGGAAGAGCACGGGCACGTCGGGCAGCTCGCGGCGCAGCCGCTGGAGGATGGTCAGCCCGTCCATGTCCGGCAGCATCATGTCCAGGACGACGGCGTCGGGCCGGAACTCGCGGGCCGTCTGGAGGGCGCCCTGCCCGTCGCCCGCGCTTCTGATCTGCCAGCCCTCGTAGCGAAGAGCCATGCTCAGCAGTTCGGTGATCGACAGTTCGTCGTCCACCACAAGCACGCGGACGGGGCTCCCGTCCGGCCTCAGCAGTTCGGTGCGCCCCAGGGGCGAGGTCGTGGTCATGGTGGACACCCTGTCGGGGCCCTCTGAGAAGACGCTTTCCCCAGTCTGTGATTTCCCTGAGAAACACACAGGAGGCTCTCAGGGAACACCTGGGAACCGCCCACCCCCGCCCGCGCCTTCAGAACAAACCGTCCGGCTCCCTGGCGAACTCTTTCACCGGCAGGCTGAGTTGACCGTGTTCCGATGACCGGGGAACCACCTCCCACCCGCTCATCAGCCGCGTGTCGAGGACGACGACCCCGCGCCGCCCACCGACCGCCAGATGCAGATCGGGCCCGGCGGCCGCGACCAGCTCCCCGCTCACGGCCCCGCCCGGCACCAGCTCCACCACATCCCCCGCGGCGGCCGCCGCCTCCGGGGTGAGGAGGCCGAACCGCTCCACGTGGTCCACCACCCGGCACGGCTCCCGGCTCAGCGACTCCGGCCACCCGCCGAGGGCGACGGCCCGCGCGTGCAACTCCTCCACCTCGGCCGCCCGTTCGGCCGCCGCTCTGGGCAACGCCGCCCGTACGGCCCGCTTGTCGGCGTACGGAATCCGGTCCGGCACCCGGAGCGCGGCCCTCAGCAGCTCCTCCGTCCGCCGGGCTGCCATCAGCGGACCGGCACCCAGCCAGGTGAAGCAGACGGCACCCTGCTCGAGCAGCCGAGCCGGACCGCGCTCGACGGCGGTGATACCGACCTTGACCATGCCGGGCCCGAACCAGGCCAGGTACACCCGGTACGGCCGCGGATCATCGGCAAGGGTGTCGGCGGCCACCGAGTGCGCCCGGTCCAGCCGCGCACACTCCTCGCACCGCGCCCCCCGGCTCCGCCCCGGCACCCCGGCCGCCACCGGACACGCGTTCCCCCTGGCCCCCACACACCGCCGCACAGCCCCTTCCGGCACCGCGAAGGCCACCCTCTTCCCCCAGGACAGCGCGCTGCGCCGGCCCCCGTCCCAGACCAGCACGGGACCATCAGCCGTCCACCGCAGCCCCGAACACTTCCACACGCGTCCCATCACCCGTGAGGGTAGAGGGGACCACTGACAGTGCCCCGGGTGCCTTGCCGGCCTGGGAGAACGGCGGGAGTGTGCTCTCCGAGCACACTCCCGACACACGCGAAGGCGCATCGGATCAAAGACGTTCCGCGGGCCGGCTCGACTTCGGGAGGCCGGCACACCGGACGCCGGCAGATCCCGCGCCGACGGCACGTTCTTACTCGACAGGAGACAGCCGTACCGATTCGGCGCCCGCCTCGCCCGGCACCACCACGGCATTCGCGCGCCGCCGCCCCCGTCCCGCCAGGCGGCAGCTGACGCAACCCGGGTGCCCGTCGCGGGCCCGGGTGTCCCGGAGCCGCATGCCCCACTGCGATCGCGGCCGCACGCCCGGGGGCTTGCCCCAGCCGGACAGGTGCAGCGCCCAGGTCACCAGGACGCTCGCGGCGACGACGGCCAGGCCGCCGGCCACCCAGGCCGCCGAGGCCGCGCACACGCCCCATCCCAGCACGCCGCTTCCGACGGTCGCGACACCGGCGCCGGTCCAGCCGGCGATCGTGTGACCCTCGTCGTACAGACTCATAAGGCCGCCTCCAGGGACAGCGACAGAACTTCCCTCATGGACTAAGACATTTACCACCCGAATATCTCACGAGCTAAGGGATTTAGGAAGATGGACGGCACGACCCGACCGCCCGCCGATCCGGCGCGGGCGCTGTCGGCGATGGACCACCTCATCGCCGCCCACCTGATCGGACAGCAGGAGCTGGCCCGGCGGCTGGGCCTGAACGTCACCGACCTCACCTGCTTCGGCTTCGTCCTGGAGGCGGGCGAGGAACTGCTCACGGCCGGCGACCTCGCGGCCCGGGCCCACGTGACCACCGGCGCGGTCACCGGAATCCTGAACCGCCTCGAACGCGCGGGCTACGTCACCCGCCGCCCCGACCCGGCCGACCGCCGCCGCGTCCGAGTGGCCCCCGTCCCGGCCGCGGTGAACCGCGTCGAGGAGGTGTACGCGGGCCACTACCAGCGCGTCACGGCCCTGTTCGCCGACTACTCACCCGAGGAGCTGTCGGTCATCACCGACTGGTTCACCCGGGCGACGGCACTGGCCCACGAGTACCTGGAGAAGCTCAACCGCAACGACCCGCGGGAGGAGTGCTGAGCGACCGAGCCCCTGATACGCCCTCCGGCTGACGAGTCATCCCGCGCATGGCCCGTGACGTGGCGATCACGTAGTCGGTTCGCGGCCAGGACCACTCGGATCAGCCTTCCTCCCGGCTGAATTCGTGCGTGCACCCCGGAAGTCACGTCCCGGGTGAAGCAGGCGACGAAGGAGTCCGGGACGCACACGCACCCCGGCCACAGCCTGCCCGGCCCACTGCCGCCTTCGGCGTGCGGGACACCGGGGACCGCACGGCCTCGTTGCCGTACTCAGCTGCTGTACGACCCCGAAACGCAGAAGGCCCCGGATCTCTCCGGGGCCTTCAACCTGTGTGCACTCGGCAGGATTCGAACCTGCAACCTTCTGATCCGTAGTCAGATGCTCTATCCGTTAAGCTACGAGTGCTTGTTCTTTAGTTTTCGTCTTCCGCTCCCGGCCCTTCCGGCCCGCTCGCGGCGACAGGAAGAACATTACATGACTGCCGCCGTCATGTGAAATCCGATTCGCATACCCCTTGTGACCTGCGAAAACGCGAATGAGGGCGGGTGGAGCCGACAACGCCGAAGCCCCGGTCCTGGGACCGGGGCTTCGGGATGGGCGCGGAGGCGGAGGGATTTGAACCCTCGATGGGCTTTAAGGCCCAAACCGCATTAGCAGTGCGGCGCCATAGACCGGACTAGGCGACGCCTCCAGCACAACCACTCACGCGAGCGCGCGACTGGTGCGTGCAGATGATGACACAGTCGAGCGTGCTGTCACCAATCGACCCCCACGGTACTAGGCACCGGGGTCACAGGGCAAAGGGCTTCGCCCGGCGGTGCGGCGCCGCAACGTCCGGGGGCCGTGGGCGTTGATCAGGGCATGGTCTCTGTCATGTCGGTCGTCCCGCGGGGCGTCCTGGTGTCGGCCCTCGCCGCCCTCTCGGTCCCGTCCCTGTCCGCCCTCGCCGCCGCACCGGCCACGGCCGCCCCGCCGGCACCGGCCGCCACCGCCGCGCACCTCGCGCCCACCCCGCCCGGCGTGGGTCTCATGCCACCGCCGGCGCGCCCCGAGGACGAGACCGGTGATCACCTCACCGTGGTCGTACGGCACGCGGGCCGCGGGCTGGACGGTACGTACGAGGTGGCCTGCCATCCCACGTCCGGGAACCATCCGGACGCGGCGGGAGCCTGCCGGGCGCTCGACGCGAACACACAGTGGGGCCGGGACACCTTCGCCCCGGTCGCCCCCGACAGCGTCTGCACCATGGTCTACGGCGGACCGGCCACCGCCCGGGTCACCGGCACCTGGGCCGGACGCCCGGTCGACGCCGCGTACGACCGGGGCAACGGATGCGAGATCGCGCGGTGGGACCGGATGGTGCCGCTGCTGCCGGACCTCGGTTCGTCCGCGTAGGCGGGATCCCGGCACGGCGGTGGCTCACGTAAAGGTCCCGCGAAGGTCTCGCGGAGCCGGTACGAGGGCGGAACGGGACCGGGACGCGGCCCGCCGCACGACGGACGCGTACGGTCACATGTTCGCCGTCACTTCGTCGTGCGACCTCCCTCTCATCCGGCGTCGCGAGCGCAACCCGTGCCCTTAGACTCCCTCGCGTGACACCCTGCGGGCCGGTTGGCAAGATGGCCCGAGCGGTAGGCAAGGTGCGGTAACAAGGAGGAAGCGTCTCGTGAGCAGCAGGCCATCCCGAGGCGCTGCTCGCCTCGCAGCCATACTCGACGCGCTGCCCGATGCGTTGGTCCTGGTCAACGCCAACGGAACCGTCGTCAACGCCAACACCATCGCCCTGGAGGCCTTCGAGGCGCCGGGGACCGCGCTCGTCGGGCGCGGGCTGCTCGATCTGCTGCCGCAGTTCGACTCCCGGCTCATCCCCGGGTCCATGCGGCGGCCCGATCACATGGACCCGCGCGGGCGGACCAAGCCGACCCGCATGATCGCGCGGCGGACCGACGGGACGGAGTTCCCGGTCGAGGTCACGAGCGCGAATCTGGAGAACGGGCAGCAGGCGTACGACGGTTACGGCTACACCGGTGACGAGCTGCTGATGCTCGTGGTGCGGGACCTGTCGGGAACCGTGGACACCGAGGCCGAGCTGGCACGCTCGCAGCGGCAGACCGAGATGATCCTGCGGGCGGCGTCGGAGGGTGTCGTCGGTACCGACACCGACGGGCGGATCGTGCTGGTCAATCCGGCCGCCGCCCAGATACTGGGGTACCGGGCCGGTGAGCTGGGCGGCAAGGAGCTGCACACCCTCGTGCTGCACTCGCGCGCCGACGGCTCGCCCTTCCCGTACGAGGAGTCCGCGCTCGCCGACACCCTGCGCTCCGGACGCAAGCACCGGGTGCGCGGGCAGGTGCTGTGGTCCAAGGGCGGGGAGCGGGTCTCGGTCGATCTGACCACCGCGCCCGTGCGCGACGGCGACCAGCTCGTCGGCGCCGTGATGACCTTCACCGACCGGCGGCCGTACGACGACCTCGCCGACGAGAAGTCCGCTCTGGAGAAGGCGCACGCCGACGAGTTGGAGCGGCTCTCCGAGGAGCACGCCTCCGATCTGACCGCGCTGCGCCAGGCGCACGTCACCGAGCTCGAGGAGCTGCGCGAGCAGCACCAGGAGGAGCTGGCGGCCGGCGAGGAGCGGTACGCCGCCCTCGGCGAGCGGGAGAAGGACCGTTACGAGGCGCTCGCCGGGCGGCACGAGCAACTGCTCACGCTGCTGGGCCGGTCGCTGCGCGGGCCGCTGGACGAACTGCGCCGCGAGCTGTCCGCCCTCGCCGCCGACGACGCCGGACAGCTGTGGCCCGAGGCCAACCAGGTGCTGCACCATCTGTCCGCCGGGTACTCGCGCATCACCACGCTGATCGACAACGTTCTGGGCTATCAGCACCTCGACGCGGGCACCGAGGACATCGCCCGGACGAAGGTGATGCTCGACGCCGTCGTCGCGGCCGGTGTGGACGGAGCCGTCGAGCTGATCGGGCCCGGCCGGGTGCAGTTCGCCGTGCACGCGCCGCCCATCGAGGCCGAGGTCGACGCGCAGCGGCTCGCCACGGCGCTCGCGCATCTCGTCGCGGACGTTGCCGGTGTCGACGCCACCGGCAACGCGCCCGTCTCGGCGGGCGGATACATGGACAACACGGTCGTGGTCGCGGCCGCCCAGCGCGGTGAGGTCGCGCGGATCGAGGTGCGCGGGCCGTACAGCGGGGGAGACCCGGTGCACGAGCCGATCGTGCGCGGGATCGTCCGTGCGCACGGCGGAGTACTGCAGACGCACGAGGTGCCGGGCATGAGCGGCAGCGCGTACGTGCTCGAAGTGCCGCTCGGCGGTGGGGCCGGGGCGGTCGCCGCCCAGGTCCCGGACGCCGGGGAGGCCGCCGCCGAGGGTGCCGGGCCGGCTGCCGGTGGCGGGCGGCGCCGGGCCCGCCGGTCCTCGACGGACGCCTTCCTGGATAGCGACGGTGAGTCCGGTGAGCCCGCCGACGACGGGTCGGAGTCGCCCTCGCCGACCGGGCGGCGCCGCAGGCGTGCGGCGGCCGCCGTCGAGGCGGCGGCGCCGGTCGTGGCCGAGGCCCATGACGGCGGGACCGGGCGGCGACGCGGCCGGGCCGCCGAGCCCGGCGACGGTGGCGAGGGCGTGAGCGAGGGTGCCGTGATGACGGCGGCCGAGCATGCCGCGGGTACCGCCGCCGCGGGCAACGGACTCGGCGGCGCCGTGCCGCCGCAGGGCGTGCCCGTGCCCACGGGCCGCCGTGCCCGGCGTGACTCGGACGCACCGCAGGCCGCCCTGCCGCCCGCGCTGCCCGCGGCCGGTGCGGAGCAGGCCCGGGCCGGTGCGGCCGACGACGCGCAGCCGACCGGTCGGCGCCGGCGGGCGCTGGCCGCCGCGCAGGAGCGGGCGGCGGCGCAGGAGTCCGGCGCCCGTACGGTCTTCGCCCTGCCGCCCGCCGAGGCCGACCGCTCGCCCGAATCCGCCGTGCCGGCGACGGGCACCGGTCAGCCGCCGGTGGTCGGTCAGACCCCGGTGGCCGTCGCGGACGGCACGGACGCCGGCCGGCACGACGCCGTGACGCCCGACCAGGCCGAGGACCACACCCCGCCGCAGCCGCACCCCACCAGTGCGCCGACCGGCCGCCGCCGGCGGGCCGTGGCCCAGCCGGGCGAGACGGCGGAGCCGGTTCAGGGCCCGGCCCCGGTTGCCGACGCTCCGGCCCAGGCGGTCCCGGCTCAGGCTGGTCACGCGCAAGCGGCTCCCGGTCAGGCCGTCACCGGGCCGGCCAGGCAGCCGGTTCCGGGGCACGGGATTCCGGCGCAGGGTACGGCCGCGCCGGCCAGCCCCGCCGGGCAGCCGGGCAGCGCGGTCCAGGCCGGTGTGCCCGCTCAGGCCGCCCCCGGTCAGACGATGGCGGCGGTGCCGCCCGCCGCCGTGCCCGCGCAGGGCACCGCCGGTGAGGCAGCGCCCGTAGCCCCCGGCCGGCCGGTTCCCGCGCAGGTGGCGCCGGGCCGGACCGTACCCGCACAGGGCACCCACGGCCAGGGCGTGCCCGTACCCGCGCAGGCCACCCCGGAGGGGCACCACGCCGCCCAGGGTCAGCAGCCCGCCGCCACGCAGGACACTCCCCCGGCCGGGGCCCCGGCCGCCCAGCCGCTGCCCGCCGAGGCGGCCGCCGGGCAGGCGCAGGTGGCACAGGGCGGCCCGGCCACCCCGGCCGCCGGTACCCCTGCGGCCGCCGTACCGCAGCAGTGGTCCGGTGCGGACGCCACATCCGGCGCGGGCGTGGCCGTACCCCCGGCGGGCCCCGCGGCCCGGCCCGGCACGGCCACCACCCCCGCCACCGGCACCCCGCTGCCTCCGGAGCACGCCGTCGCACAGCCCCTGCCGCCCGCGCAGCCCCTGCCCGCCGAGGCACCGGGGAACGCCGGCGACCCGAACTCCACCCAGGGCCGGGCGATCAGTGTCCGTACGCTCGGGCAGGGCGTGCCGTTCGCGCGGCAGGCCCTGCAGGTGCAGCAGCCGACGCCCACCCCGCCCCCGCACGCGCCCGGCGGTTCCGGCCGCCGGCGGAAGCTGGGCACGCCGCCCGACCCGGCCGCGCGCCAGGAGGCGCAGCCGGAGCAGGGCGCCCGGACGCATCCGCCGGCCGAACAGCCGCCCGCGCAGCCCTCGCTCGCGGGGCAGTCCCGGCTCGCCCCGACCGCCGAGGGCGGCGGACGGTCGTACGCCATAGGCGCCCCGGACGCGAACGCGGCCGAGGGACCGGAGCCGCTGGACGGTCCCGGCGGTGCAGTGGAGGTCGCCGACACCCCGCGTCCGCAGCCGCTGGACGACGAGCTGCCGCCGGAGCCGCTGGACAACCCGCGCCGGCTGCTGGTGTGGCCCGCGCCGGACGTGACGACCCAGCAGGCGCTGAGCGACCGCGGCTACCGGCCGGTCGTCGTGCACTCCCGTGAGGAGGTCGACGCACAGATCGCGGCGTTCCCCGCCGCGCTGTTCGTGGACCCGCTCACCGGGCCGATCACCCGTACCGCGCTGCAGTCGCTGCGCCAGGCGGCGGTCGCCGCCGAGGTGCCGGTGCTGGTCACGGCCGGGCTCGGGCAGGCGACGCGCGAGGCGGCGTACGGCGCCGACCCCGCCGTCCTGCTGAAGGCGCTGGCGCCGCGGGACAGCGAGCAGCATCCGCCGCGCGTGCTGCTGATCGAGGAGCACGCGGAGATCGCGCTGGCGCTGACCTCGACGCTGGAGCGGCGCGGGATGCAGGTGGCACGGGCCGCCAGCGACGGCGACGCGGTGACGCTCGCGGGGCAGTTCCGGCCGAACCTCGTGGTGATGGACCTGATGCAGGTGCACCGCCGGCAGGCCGGGTTCAGCGGGATCATCGACTGGCTGCGCGCGAACGGGCAGCTCAACCGCACCCCGCTCGTCGTCTACACCGCGGCCGTCGATCCGGCCGACCTGCCCCGGCTGGCCTCCGGTGAGACCGTGCTGTTCCTCGCCGAGCGGTCCACCAGCCCCGAGGTGCAGAGCCGGATCGTCGACCTGCTGGCCGGCATCGGGACGAACTAGCTAGGACGGCCCGCCGCCCCCGCCCCGCACGAACGAACAGCCCCCGGCGCGTGCCGGGGGCTGTTCGTCGTACGTCGGGCGTCAGCCGAGCCTGGTCACGTCCAGGCCGCCCTCCGCGTACTGCCTGCGGAGCACCTTCTTGTCGAACTTTCCGACGCTGGTCTTCGGGACCGTCGCGATGACCGTCCAGCGCTCGGGGAGCTGCCACCTGGCGATCTTGCCCTCCTCGGCGAGGAACGCGCGCAGCGTCTCGAAGTCGGCGTTCGCGCCCTCCCGGAGGACCACCGTGGCCAGCGGGCGCTCGCCCCACTTCTCGTCCGGTACGGCGACCACGGCGGCCTCCGCGACGTCCGGGTGGGACATCAGCGCGTTCTCCAGCTCGACCGAGGAGATCCACTCGCCGCCGGACTTGATGACGTCCTTGGCGCGGTCGGTGAGGGTGAGAAAGCCGTCGGGGGAGATGGTGCCGACGTCACCGGTCTTCAGCCAGCCGTCCTCGCTGAACTTGTCGGCGGGACGGAGCGGTTCGGCGTCGGGGCCGTTGTAGTAGGCGCCCGCGATCCAGGGGCCGCGCACCTCCAGTTCACCCGCCGACTCGCCGTCCCACGGGATGCGCTCGCCGCCGGGGCCGGTGAGCCGGGCCTCCACGCCGGCCGCGAAGCGGCCCTGGGTCAGGCGGTACCCGAACTCCTCGTCGGTGCCGACCGAGTGGGCCGGCGGGCGGGCCACCGTGCCCAGCGGGGAGGTCTCCGTCATGCCCCAGGCGTGGCAGACCCGCATGCCGAGCGCGTCGAAGGCCTCCATGAGGGACGGGGGACAGGCGGAACCGCCGATGGTGACCTGGGTGAGGGCGGAGACGTCACGGGGTCGGGCGGTCAGCTCGGCGAGCAGGCCCTGCCAGATGGTGGGGACGGCCGCCGCGTGTGTCGGCCGCTCCCGCTCGATCATCTCGGCGAGCGGGGCGGGCTGCAGGAAGCGGTCCGGCATCAGCATGTTCACGCCGGTCATGAACGTGGCGTGCGGCAGGCCCCAGGCGTTGACGTGGAACTGCGGGACCACGACCAGCGAGGTGTCCTGGTCGGTCAGGCCCATCGACTCCGTCATGTTGACCTGCATGGAGTGCAGGTAGATCGAACGGTGGCTGTACACCACGCCCTTGGGGTCGCCGGTGGTGCCGGAGGTGTAGCACATGGCGGCGGCCTGACGCTCGTCCAGCTCCGGCCAGTCGTAGGCGGTGGGCCGGCCGGCGATCAGTTCCTCGTACTCGTGCACGCGGGCGGTGGCGCCCTCGAGCGGGGAGCGGTCGCCGGGACCGGAGACGACGATGTGCTCCACCGTCGGGAGCTTGGGCAGCAGCGGCGCGAGCAGCGGGATCAGCGAGCCGTTGACGACGATCACCCGGTCGGCGGCGTGGTTGACGATCCACACCAACTGCTCGGCGGGCAGCCGAAGGTTCAGCGTGTGCAGCACCGCGCCCATGGAGGGGATGGCGTAGTACGCCTCGACGTGCTCGGCGTTGTTCCACATCAGCGTCGCGACACGGTCGTCGTCACGCACCCCGAGTCCGTCCCGGAGCGCGTGGGCGAGCTGTGCCGAACGGGCTCCGATCTCGGCGAAGGTACGCCGGTCCGGCTCGGCCTCCCCGGTCCAGGTGATCACCCGCGACGACCCGTGGACCGTCGACCCGTGGGTCAGGATCCTCGAGATCAGCAGCGGTACGTCCTGCATGGTGCTCAGCACGGCGTCCTCCCGGGCGACTTTGCCTACGCGGTGGTCGGGGTTGCGCTGATTCTGCGCACATACCGCGCGGTATGTCACTAGGAGAAGAGAAACAGTTTGACGACGGGACCCAGGGTCCTCCGCGACCGGACTGATCCGAACGAGAGGCCCTAGCGGACCAGGCCCAGCTCGGGGTCCTCGCGCAGCTTGCCCAGGGCCCGGGAGACCGCCGACTTCACCGTGCCCACCGAGACGCCGAGCACCTCGGCCGTCTGGGCCTCACTGAGGTCCTCGTAGTACCTGAGGACGACCATCGCCCGCTGGCGCGCGGGCAGTCTGGTGATCGCCCGCCACATGGCGTCGCGCAGCGCCTGCCGCTCGGCCGGGTCCCCCGCGCCGGCCACGGGCTCGGGTTCGGGCAGTTCGTCACAGACGAACTCGTCCACCCTGCGCTTGCGCCACTGCGAGGTACGGGTGTTCAGCAGCGCCCGGCGCACGTAGCCGTCCAGCGCCCGGTGGTCCTCGATCCGCTCCCAGGCGACATAGGTCTTGGTCAGCGCGGTCTGCAGCAGGTCCTCGGCATCGCTCGGGTTGGCGGTCAGCGACCGCGCGGTGCGCAGCAGCACCGGCCGGCGGGCCCGCACGTACGACGCGAACGACGGGAACGAGTGGGTCTGCCGCGCCGGTGCGGCGGCGACCGAGGCGCTGGTGCAGACGGGTGTGGTCATGGCTCCACGCTAGGAGCGGACCGGCCGCCCGCGGATCGGCCCCAGGTCCCGATGCCGCGTCCCCCTCAGGTTGTAGGGGCGGGGCCGTCCACACCTCCTGAAGGTGGACCGCGGGATGACGTCCTCTGCGGGTTCTCCCCTGAGGACCCGCCCGCGGGCCGCCGGGATCAGCCCCGGAACAGGCGCCCCGGGCACGGCCGCCACCGGGGCCCGCGAACCGGGAAACGACTGCGCGGCGACGCCGAAGCACCGCCGCGCAGCCGTCCTACGATTCCGAAGCACACCCCGCGGGGACCCTCACCACAAGGGCCCCCGCCCCCGGCTCACCACAGCGGGGTGAAGTGGAAGGCCACGCTCTCCGCGCCCTGCTGAAGGGACGTGAGCTCGGAACCGTTGATCTGTGCGACGTTCCCGCCGTTGTCGCCGCCGACGCCGCTGCCGGCGAGGCTCGCCACCCCGGCGGTCGATCCGTCGCCCGCGAGGGCGCCGTTGTCCGCACCCGCGACGCCGGTGAAGAGGGCGGCTGCGAGCGGTAGTGCGGAGACGGCGGCTAGAACGCGGGCGGTACGGATACTTGCCATGTTGTCCCTCCAGAACCGGGCACCCACCGGCCGATGCGGCCGGAGGTCCGTGAAGAAGTACGGCTTGCGCCAAAGCGGTTGGCCGACCGCCTCGGCTGTCATGAACGACGTCGCGCATCCAGACTTGCCCACCGAATCCCGACGAACCACCCCGGAAGCCGTCATTCGCACGCAAGCGTGATGACATGTCGATAAAACCCTTTCGCCACCTTTCGCCGCCTCGCGCCACACCGGTCCGGGGCACGGGCGTTCCACTTCCCGAGCCGCGCAAGGGGTGAATCGTTCCGCCCATGTCCGGCCGAACCACCCCCTCCGGGGGCGCCGCAGCGGCCACCCCTTTCCTTTTTCGAACGCACGTACGAACATGGAGCCATGGCCACCACCGACCGGCAGGCCACGACGCTGGCCCTCGCACACGCCCTGTCAGCCGCCGAACGCGGACTGGCCGTCATCCCCCTGTCCCGGAGCAAGCTCCCGGCCCTGCGCTCCCCCCACCACGACGACCCCGGTCCCACCTCCTGCCACGGCGAGTGCGGCCGTTTCGGGCACGGCGTGTACGACGCGTCCACCGACCCCGCCCGTATCCGCGAGCTGTTCGCCGCCGCACCCTGGGCCGGCGGCTACGGCATCGCCTGCGGGCTGCCCCCGCACCACCTGATCGGCGTCGACCTCGACACCAAGACGGGCACCGACTCCTCGGCCGCGCTGCGCGAACTGGCCCTGCGGCACCTGTTCACGATCCCCGAGACCGTCGTGGTGATCACCCCGAGCGGCGGGCGCCACCTGTGGCTGAGCGGGCCGCCGGACGTCATCGTCCCCAACTCCGCCGGCCGGCTCGCCCCCGGCATCGACATCCGGGGCGCCGGCGGCTACCTCGTCGGCCCGGGTTCCCGCACCGACCGCGGCGTGTACGCGACCGCCCCGGGGACCGCCCGCCTGGGTCCCGCCGCCTGCCCGCCGGCCCTGCTGCGCCTGCTCCTGCCCCCGCCACGCTCGGCGCACCCGGCGCCGTCGGCGGGCGAGCACGGGCGGGGCCTGATCCACTTCGTGCTCACCGCACACGAGGGCCAGCGCAACACCCGCCTGTTCTGGGCGGCCTGCCGCGCCTACGAGAACGGCATCGGCCCCGCCCTGCTGGCCCCCCTCATCGAAGCGGCCGTCGACACCGGCCTGACCGAACGCGAGGCCCGCGCGACGATCGCCTCGGCGGCCCGCATGACGGGCCACCGGCCCTGACGGCCGCCCGGTCCGCCGGCCACCGCGCCCGGGGCCGGTCCTAGTCCGTGGCGGCGGGTTCCGGCCGGGCCTCCGGACGCATACCGGGGACGGCCGGCTGTCGTTCCCGCCGCCCGCCCAGCGCGGCGAGGACCAGGGTCACGGTGACCGATCCGGCCGCCATCAGCGTCATCGCCGTGGCCGGGGAGGTCAGTTGGGCCAGCGTGCCCGCGAGGGCCGCGCCGACGCCCTGCAGGGCGGCCATGCCGGTGGCGTGCAGGCCGAGGGCCTGGCCGGTGAGCTCGTCGGGGGTGAGGGACATCAGGCGTTCCTGCAGGACCAGGCTGGCGGCGAAGCCGACGGAGGCGACCGCGGCGGCCACGGCCGACAGCGCCGCTCCGGGCCGCAGGACGAAGAACAGGTAGGGCACCGCCAGCAGCAGGCGCAACGGGGTCGCGAGCCGGGGGCGCACCGCGGGCGGCACCAGGCGGCCCACCGCCATGTCGCCCAGGAACATGCCCAGCGCCCCGCACGCGTACAGCGTGCCCGCGGCCGCGGGGGCGTAGGAGACGTAGAGCGAATCGCTGCCCACGATCAGCCCGTTGGGGACCCACAGGCCCAGGTAGGTGAGGCGGCGGGAGCGGGAGGACCACAGCAGGGCGTTGGTGCGCCAGGTCGCCGAGAGCGACGGGCGGCCGGCGGAGCGCGGTGGACGGGCCGTGAGTCCCAGACGGCTGACGAGGGCCGACATCAGGTACAGCGCGGCCGCGAGGAGCAGGCAGGCCCGCGGGGACAGCACCGCCAGCAGTGCGCCGCCGGTGGCGAAACCGGCGACCTGGGTCAGGCCCCAGAGCATGTTGTAGACCGAACGGCCCAGGACATAGCCGTCCTTGGACAGGATGTCGTTCAGCAGTCCCCCGCGCACCCCGCCACCGAGCGACGCGACCAGGCCCTGCAGCAGTACGACCGCGAGGACCGCCCGGACCGGCAGACCGGGCAGCGCCAGCACCGCCGTACCCGCCGCGAAGACGAGGGAGAGGCCGGTCAGGATCGCGCGCGGGGGCAGCCGGTCGGCGCCCGAGAGCAGGAACGTGGCCCCCACCAGCTGCGCGAGCTGTGGACCGAACATGCTCACCGCCGACAGGAGCGGGGAGCCCGTGGCCCGGAAGACCAGCGTGCCGAGGGCCAGGGCACCGATCGTCTGGGCCGCGGCGGAACCGGCGAAGGAGAGCAGGAAGGGGGTGAACTCCGGGGTGCGGAACAGGGTCCGGTAGCTGCGCATGCGGCAGAGTCTCGGGGCTGCCGGGCGGCCGTGTTTACTGTTTCGCCGACACGCGAAAGGTCGTACGCATGGGCTTGTGGCAGATCGACACCGACACCCTCGCCCGCAGCCGGTTCGTGCTCTCGCCGTTCGCCGAGACCTTCGCGAGCCTGAAACTGCTGCACGCGGGGACCGGTGCCCATCCGGGCGAGGAGACCTGGCTGCGCGCGCACCTGCCCGGCTACCGCGCGCGCCTGGCGGCCGACCCGGTGGCCGAGCCGCTCGTGCGGGCCGCCCTCGGCACGTCCTGGATCGCCGACTTCTTCTGCCCCACCTCGTGCGTGGGGGAGAGCTTCGAACAGACCGTGGCCCGGGTGCGGGCGGCCGGTGCCGGGGATGCGCGCGCCGACCTCCGCGTGTCCCTGCGGGGACCGCTGCCGGGCGCCCTGGAACGGGACGACCTTCCGGAACGGGCGGCCGCGCTCCTGACGTACGTGTGGGAGGAGACCGTACGACCGCACTGGCAGCGCAGACGGCGGGTCCTGGAGGCCGATGTGGCCGCGCGGACCGCGCGGGTCGGCCAGGGCGGCTGGGCGGCCGTGCTGGACTCGCTCCGCCCGGGGACGCGGTGGCTCGGGGAGAGCAGGTTCCAGGTCAACCTGAACGCCTATCCGCCGCGGGAGATCGCGACGGGCGCCGAGTTGCTGTTCATGCCGGTGACGCCGAGGACCGGGTGGGTGTCGTGGGAGGGACGGGAGCGGTACGCCGTCGTCTACCCGTGTCTCGGGGTGCTCGCCGAGGACCACGGCCACCGGCCCGTCCCGGCCGGCCTCCACGCGCTGGTCGGAACCGCCCGCGCCGGGCTCCTGGTCCTGCTGGGCACTCCGATGAGCACGACCCAACTGGTCGCCGTGACCGGCCAGGGCCTGGGATCGGTGGGCCGGCACCTGCGGGTGCTGCGGGACGCGGGCCTGGTGGAACGGCGCCGGGCCGGCCGCTCGGTGCTGTACGTGCGGACGGCGGCCGGCGAGGTGCTCCTGGAGGCCTCGGGTGCCGGTGCCGACGCGCTCGGGCCCGTCGGTCCCACGCGTTGAAGAGCACCCCGCCCAGCGTGGTGCCGGACAGGGGGCCGGCCTCCGGTCCCGGCGAATAACCGATAGAACGCGAACCCACCGCTGGCTAGCCTCGCGCAGATGGAGATTCGGACTTTCGAGGAAAGTGACTGGCCGCGGGCCTGGCCGCTCATCGAGCAGATCATCCGCAAAGGGGACACCTTCTGCTACGACCCGCTCCAGACCGAGACGCAGGCGCGCGATCTGTGGGTGGTACCGCCGCCGGGGCACGTCGTGGTGGCGGTGGAGGACGGGCGCGTGATCGGCACCTCCAACATGTATCCCAACCGGCCGGGCCCTGGTTCGCACTTCGCCAGCGGAAACTTCATGGTCGCGCCGGAAGCACGCGGCCGGGGCGTCGGCCGGGCTCTGGGCGAGTACCTGCTGGACTGGGCGCGCGGCCGCGGATTCGCCGGCGTGCAGTTCAACGCCGTCGCCGCCTCCAACGCACCGGCACTCAGGCTGTACGAACGTCTCGGGTTCTCCGTCATCGGCACCGTTCCCGGCGCGTTCCGGCATCCGGCGCTGGGCCCGGTCGGCCTGCATGTCATGTACCACGACCTGGAAACCCGCGGATAGGGCGCGGCGGGCAGCCCTCTCGCACCGCTCCCGGCGCTAACGTGGCCACGCGTCGACACCCGGCAGCGCCGAAGGAGCAACCGGCATGCAGATCGTGACGTCCCAGAAGATCACCACGTTCCTGATGTTCGAGGGGAACGCGGAGGACGCGATGACCTTCTACACCTCGCTCTTCGACGACGCGGAGATCGTCAGCATCACCCGCTACGGTGCCGACGGCCCCGGCGAGGACGGAAGTGTGCAGCACGCGACGTTCTCGCTGGCCGGCGGGCAGTTCATGTGCATCGACAGCCCCGTGAAACACGGCTTCACCTTCACACCCGCGATCTCCCTCTTCGTGCAGTGCGAGAACGAGGCCGAGATCGACCGGCTCTACGCGGCCCTCGTCGAGCAGGGCACCGCGCTCATGCCGCTGGGAAACCATGGCTTCAGCACCAGATTCGGCTGGGTCAACGACCGGTTCGGCGTCTCCTGGCAACTGAACCTGCCCGCGTGAGCGGGTCCGCGCCCTGCCCCAGCACGACGGCCCCCGACCATCAGCTCTGGTCGGAGGCCGTATTGCTCATCGTGCGGAGGCGGTGGGATTTGAACCCACGGTGACATCGCTGCCACGACGGTTTTCAAGACCGTTCCCTTAGGCCGCTCGGGCACGCCTCCCCGCGGCCGCCCGTGATCGGCGGCGCGCGTACACATTACCGGGCCGCCGCGGGGGCGTGGGTACACCGGGGTGCCGCCGGTTCCCGCGCGGCACCCTCTGCGCAAGCGTCAGCTGTCGCCCGCCCGGGAGCCCAGGGTGAGGTCCACCGTGTGCTCCTGGCCGCCCCGCTTGTAGGTGATCGTGACCTTGTCGCCGGGCTTGTGGGTCCAGATCTCGCCGATCAGGGTGGGGCCGCTGTCGATCACGTGGTCGTCGAGCTTGGTGATGACGTCGCCGGGCTTCAGGCCGGCCTTGTCGGCCGGACCGCCGGACTCGACCGCGGCGGAGCCGGAGGCGCCCTGGTCGGTGATCTTCGCACCGGCCGTGGAGTCCTCCAGGGACACGGAGGCGCCGATCTTGGCGTAGACCGGCTTGCCGCTCTTGATCAGCTGCTGGGCGACGTACTTGGCCTGGTTGATCGGGATCGCGAAGCCGAGGCCGATCGAACCGGACTGGCCGGAGCCGAAGCCGCCGCTGCTGCTGGACTGGATCGCCGAGTTGATGCCGATCACCGCGCCGGAGGCGTTCAGCAGCGGGCCGCCCGAGTTGCCGGGGTTGATCGAGGCGTCGGTCTGCAGGGCGCTCATGTAGGACGCCTTGCTGGAGGAGCTGCCGTCGCTGGAGGCCACCGGGCGGTTCTTGGCACTGATGATGCCCGTGGTGACCGTGTTGGACAGCCCGAAGGGGGCGCCGATGGCGATGGTCTCGTCGCCGACGGCCACCTTGTCGGAGTCGCCGAGTGCGAGCGGCTTGAGGTCGGAGGGGGCGTTCTTCAGCTTGATGACGGCGACGTCGTACCCCTGGGCGTGCCCGACGACCTCGGCGTCGTACTTCCTGCCGTCCGGGAACGTGGCGGAGAGCTTGCCGCCGTCCACCGCGTCGGCCACCACGTGGTTGTTGGTGACGATGTGGCCCTGGGTGTCGAAGACGAACCCGGTGCCCGTGCCGCCCTCGCCGCTGGTGCTCTCCGCCTCGATGGTGACCGTGCTCGGCAGTGCCTTGGAGGCCACGCTGGCGATGGTGCCGGGGGCGCGCTTGATCTGGGAGGCGCCGTCGGAGGCGGACACGGTGGTGGAACCGGCACCGTCGTTGTCCCTGGCCAGGGTGTAGCCGATTCCGCCGCCCAGGCCGCCCGCGACCAGCGCGGCCACCAGGACCGCGGCGACCAGCCCGCCGCGCCCGTTGCGGGGCTTGGGGGCGGGCTGCTGGTACGACGAGCCCCAGCCCGCGCCCGCCCCGCCGGAGCCGCCGTCGCCGTAGGCGGGCGTGGCGGTGGGCGGCGGCCAGGAACCGTCGGCGGCGGGGGCGGCGGGAGCGCCGTAGGGCTGGTGGGCGTCGGGGGCGGGGCCGGGAGCCCCGTGCGGCGGGCCCACGGGGCTCTGCGCCGCGGGTGCCGGGTACTGCTCCGGGGCGCCCGGGGTGCCCTGGGGCACCGGCGGCAGCGGAGTCGTCGGCGCGCCCCCGTCGGGCGCGGAGCCCTGCGGGGAAGCAGCGGGAGATGCCACCGGCACGGGAGGTGCGGACGGGGCCGGGGGTACCGCGTTGCCCTCGTTCTCGGTGCTCACAGCTCTTCTCCTCGATCCACGGCTGTTGTTCCAGGTCGCACTCGGACACACTCGCTCAGGCACGCTCGTCGTGGCGTGCACGCCGGTCGCCCGTGCGACGTGGGCCCGGTGCGACAGCTGCGCATGTTTCGGTGTTCCTCTTGTATGCGGTCAGCTTTTCCCATGGGCCGTCAGAGCACCATAAGCGGTGGCTGTGGGTCCAGGGCCACTCTTTATATAGGATCTTTCTCGCAAAAGTTTGACCGAGGTACAGAACGGATGCCACCGTTCGCCGCACGGACCGACCGGTGCCGCCCCCGTGTACCCCGCGTCGGTGGCACCATGACGCGGTGACCCACGCACCACACCACACCATCCAGGTCGTCGCCCACCGGGGGGCCTCCGAGGACGCGCCGGAGCACACCCTGGCCGCGTACAAGAAGGCGATCGAGGAGGGGGCGGACGCCCTCGAGTGCGACGTACGGCTCACCGCCGACGGTCATCTGGTCTGCGTCCACGACCGCCGGGTGAATCGGACCTCCAACGGCCGCGGGGCCGTCTCCGCGCTGGAGCTGGCCGATCTCGCCGCCCTGGACTTCGGCTCCTGGAAGACCCGCGAGGCCTGGCGCGGACGGGACGAGGAGCCCGACTGGGAGCACCGGCCGGAGGACCCGGCGGACACCTCCGTGCTCACCCTGGAACGGCTGCTCGAGCTGGTCGCGGACTCCGGGCGGCGGGTGGAGCTGGCCATCGAGACCAAGCACCCCACGCGCTGGGCGGGCCAGGTCGAGGAGCGGCTGCTGCACCTGCTGAAACGGTTCGGGCTGGACGCGCCGGCCTCGGCCGCCGAGTCGCCGGTCCGGATCATGAGCTTCTCGGCGCGCTCGCTGCACCGGGTGCACGCCGCGGCGCCGACGCTGCCGGCGGTCTACCTGATGCAGTTCGTCTCGCCGCGGCTGCGCGACGGGCGGCTCCCGGCGGGCGTGCGCATCGCGGGCCCCTCGATCCGCATCCTGCGCAGCCACCCGGCGTATGTGGAACGGCTGAAACGAGCCGGCCACCAGGTCCACGTGTGGACCGTGAACGAGCCGGCGGACGTCGATCTGTGCGTCGGACTGGGCGTCGACGCCATCATCACCAACCGCCCGCGCGCGGTGCTGTCCCGGCTGGGCCGCTGAGCGGAAGGGCGCCCAGGCCCCGGCACGGCCGTCCCACGCGGGACACAAAAGCCGGGTAAGGAGCGGTGCGCACCCCTTGACCCCGGGCGGAGTGCTGCAGCATCCTCCATTCTCGGCCACATCCACGAGATCCAGCCATAGAGTGACCGGCCCGTCACAGGGAGTGCTCCGGCGTATTCGTCGTCTGTGCAGACGTTGCGAATGCGTCAGCGGAAGAGGACTGGCCGGTTTCCGGTACAGGCCATTGGGGCATCCACACCGTGGCGTGGGGCGAAGGAGGTCTCGGGGGTGGCGTTGGTGGTGGCACAGGAGGTGCCCACGTCGTCGAGCATGGCCGTTCCCCATGGCCCTGCGGGCGTGGGGAAGGCGAGACACCGGATGCGTGCGCAACTGCGCAGCGGCGGGGTGTCGGAGTCGGTCGTCGACGATGCCGTACTGATCCTTTCCGAACTCCTGAGCAACGCCTGCAAACACGGGCGGCCGCTCGGGGAGGCCCCGGCCGGGGACGGCGCCGTGCGCGCCGCGTGGAAGGTGGACGCGAGCGGACGGCTCATCGTCGAGGTGACGGACGGCGGCGGCCCGACCCGCCCGGCCCCGGCCACTCCGTCGGTCACCGCGCACGGCGGCCGAGGGCTGAACATCATCACGGCGCTCGCCGACGACTGGGGTGTCCGGGACGACACCCAGGGCGAGGTGACGGTCTGGGTCGTGGTCCACGAGGACGTTCATGATCCGGACGCCGGGTGCCGGCGCGGGGGTTTCGCTACGCGCGTCACCCCGTCCCCGGTTCCGGCCATGGCCGAACTGGACTTCGCGGACGCGTTCGACGAACTGGGCTGAGCCGCGCGACCCGTCGGGCGGGCCACGGCCGTACGCCGTCGGCGTCGACCGCGTGTCCGTTGTCCACAGGTTCCCGTGGGTCAGGGCGCGAACGGCTAGGCTCCCGCCCGTACCAGACGAGCCGTAACCGGGAGACCCCACGATGGCCAAGAAGCGACCCCAGACGAAGGCCAAGCGCCCGCAGCAGGCAAACGGGGACATCCCGGTGGTCGGCGCCCGCGAGCCCTGCCCCTGCGGCAGCGGCCGGCGCTACAAGGCCTGTCACGGCCGGGCCGCCGCGCACGCCGTGACCGAGTTGGTGCGCCGCCCGTTCGAGGGGCTGCCGGGCGAGTGCGACTGGGTGGCGCTGCGCGAGCTGGTGCCGGCCGCCACCGTCGAGCTGACCCTCGCCGGCGGCCTGCCCGAGGGCGTCCCCTCCGTCACGCTGGCCACGGTGCTGCCGATGGCCTGGCCGGCGCTGCGCCGCGACGACGGCTCGGTCCTGCTCGGCCTGCAGAACGACACCCCCTCCGGTGACATCAGCCGCGACCTCGCCGACACCCTCCGGCGCGCGCTCGACGCGGCGCCGGGCTCGCCCGTGGAGGGCCGCCGCGCGCCCGCCGACGGCCCCAGGCTGCAGGAACTGCTCGACCCGGAAGGCCCGTTCGAGCCGGTCGTGCACAGTGGCTTCGAGTTCTGGGTGCCGGACGCGGAGAACGCCACGCCGGAGGTGGCCGCCTCCCTCGAGCGGGCCAACGCCGCCGCCATCCCGACCGTGAAGCTGTCCGGCGTGGACGCCGCCTACTGGTGCGAGACCCCGGAGAAGAACCACCTGCGCTGGGTCATGCCGCATCCGGAGGAGCAGCTTCTGGACGCTCTCGCCCGGCTGCACGCGGCGGGCCGGTCCAGCCTCGGTGAGGGCACCCGGCTGGTGGGCTCCTTCCGTGCTCACGGGCTCACGGTGCCGGTCTGGGACCTGCCGAGCGGGGTCACGGCCGAGGACGTGGAGAAGCCGGCCGCCGAGTTCGCCGAGCGGCTCGCCGCCGCCCTCGCGTCCGGGGAGCCGCTCACCCCCGAGGAGCGCCGGGCCCGCGGCGGACTGACCAACCGGCAGGTCACGCTCAGCTGACGTGCCGCGGCGCCCGTCTCACGGCTGACCGACCGGTCAGCCGTGAGACGGAACCGGCATCAGGTGACTCCTGTCACAACTGCCCGGCGCGCCGGTGGAATCGGTGTCCGAATAGCCGAGATCGAATTTGCGAACCGCCGATCTCTTGTTACCGTTCCAGTAGCCCGGTTGCTGGTGCATCCCCCGTCGCCAGCAACCGGGCCTTTCCATGTCCGCGTCCGGTGGACAGTACGCCGCTGTGCGTCAACTGCCGTCCGTCAGTTCGGAGTTGCTGCCCGAGCGCAGCAGCAGCGGCTCGTCGGAGCCGCGCATGGCGAACTCGGTGACGGCCGTGTAGGCGTCCGGCGCGCCCCGGGTGTGCTCACGGGGTGTCTCGCAGGTGGCGGGCTCGTCGTCGGAGCCGGCGGCGCAGTGGATCTGCACGGTCCGGCCGCCGGGTCCCATCATGCTCAGCACGGGGTCCATGGCCTCGCCGGTGGCGTTGCGGTAGTAGGTGCGCGCCCAGGTGTCCTCGCCCTGGGTCAGCACACAGGTCTGCGCCTCGACACCCTCCGAGGAGGAGAGTTCCGGCCCGCAGCGGGCCGCGGTGGCCAGCCCCAGGCCGAGCAGCAGGGGCGAGCGCGAGGGGGCCACGGAGGGCATCTTCGCGTCGCCGCCCGCCGGCGCACCGGCGACGTCCCGGCCGCCCGCCCGCCGGGGCGCCGCGGCGTCGCCCACCTGTCCCGTGGACGCCACGGCGAGCGGCAGGGCGAGCACGGCCACCACGATGCCCGCCAGGGCGAGCAGACGGAGCCTTCGGGAGTCCGGCCCGCCGCGGTGCGGCGACCGCGTGCGGTTGCCCCCAGAAATGCGCAGCATGTAGCGGAAGATAACGATCGCGGGCGGGCGGAAGCCGTGTCCGCGCCGGACACTCCTACAACTCGGGTGCGCTCACACCCGTACGAGTGAGGGCGTCGACCACGGCGTCCACCACCGCCTCCACGTCGGGCACCCAGGGCGAGGCCGACCCGGGCAGCGGGGCACGCTCCCAGCGGACCGCACCCTGACCGGTCTCGGACGGCGGCAGGGCGATGTAGCCGCCCTCCCCGTGGAAACGCAGGGAACCGGGCACGAAGTCCTTGGCGTAGAGCAGTTCGCCGAGCTGCTCCATGGAGTACGGCTTGACGAGCACCGCCCAGCGGGTGGGCGAGGCGACCACCGGACCGAGGCGCATGCCCCGCCGGTCGAGCAGGTCGAGGGCGCGGGCCGCCGCCGGCGCCGGCAGGCTGACCGCGCAGGGCGCCGCGCCTCCGGTGGCGAGGACGATCGGCGCGCCCGGCCGGTTGGCCCACCACCAGCGCACCATGCGCGCGTCGGTGGTGGCCGCGAGCAGACCGGGGTCGAAGGGGTGGGCGCCGGGCACCGTGCACTCCGGGTCCGGGCAGGCGCAGCGGGCCCGGCCCTGCGGGTCCGGGGCCACACCCGGGAGTACCGGCCACTGCCATTCCGTCGCGAAGGTCAGGGCCGCGCTGATCAGCTCAGGCCTCCCGTCGTTCCGCCTGGACAGGAGCCTGCGTCGCCTTCCGAGGATCTCGCGCATGAGCGCTCGTTCCTTTCCGTTGCACCGCTGGCAACACCGTGGACCACATCACACCATGTGTCGATCACTGCACTGTGCGTACCTGTTGGCGCATCACACCCCTGCGCACGGCAGGGGGACCCCAGGGGTCGGTCGTCGGCCGCTTCCTCAGTGCGTCCATCGGAAGCACGGGTGCGGCGCGGGGTGGCGAAGTATGGCGTTTTGCCGTCGCGCGTGTTTCTCTCCGCCTCCGCCACGGGAGGATGGGGCTCGGCCGTCGATGGTTATGACGTCCGGGTCCGGCGCCAGGTTCCGGGTGGCCCCCAACCACCCCTGGCCTTCATCGAGTACGTACCCATCACGACCGTTGTGACGCTCCGTGGAACGACGCCAGTCGACCGCAAAGAGCCGTTACCCGAGGCAGTTTTAGGCCAACTTGGCAGTAAGGCAAGGGTTTCGAGAGAAAGCCACTTCAAACCCATGGACACCAGGAATCCCCGCAGGACAATGCTGGACATCCCCTCACGAGTGCGTGTACATGTGGAGACACTGCTAGCGGTGCAGAATGACATGGGGGTTTGCGATGCTTCTGAGCAATACGCACCGGTCTGAAGGCCGGACGCCATGAACGCCCCCCATCCTCCGAAAGTGGCTGGAATCGATCCAACGGTTCCCACACCCGCACACACTGTCGCGCCCGCACCCCCCGCCCCGGACGCCGCCCACGCCCCGGACGCCGCGCTTCCGGCCAGAAGCACCCCGGCTCCCGCCGGCCCCGCCCCCGGGACGCTGCTCCAGGACCGGCTGGCCGGCTGGGTCTCGGACCTCACGACCCTCCACGAACTGACCGAACGCCTGTCCACGACGAACGCGCTCGAGCCCGCCCTCCAGGAGCTGCTGCGCGCCGGTTCCGCCCTCGTCGGCGCCCGCCGCGGCCTGGTCGCACTGGAACCCGCCGACGGACTCGGCCCCCGCACCACCGCCGGCCTGGGTCTCGGCCGCGCCGATCTCGGCCACCTCGAGACCGTGCCGCGTGACGCCCTGCCCCACGGCATCCTCCTGGACGCCGGCCGGGCCGCCGGCGCGCACGACGGGATCGCCCACCCCGACCTCTTCGCCGAGGACGGTCTGGACCCCCGCCACCGCGACGTGGCCGCCCGCCTCGGCTACGCCGCCAGCTACGCCCTGCCCCTGTCCACCGCGTCCGCCGGCCACCTCGGCGCCGCCGTGTGGCTCTACGACGAGCCCGCCGAACCGGACGAGCGCCGCCGCCACCTGGCCGGCCTCTACGTCCGGCACGCCGCGGAGCACCTGGCCCGGCTGCTGGAAGTGGAGCGCACGCGCGCGTGCATGGCCACCATCACCGAGGAACTGCTCCCGTCCCGGCTGCCCCGGGTGGCCGGGGTCCAGCTCGCCGCCCGGCACCGCACCTCCCCGCGCGGCGGCGGCGACTGGTACGACGCGCTGCCGCTGCCCGACGCCGCCCTCGGCCTCTCCGTCGGCTCGGTCACCGGCTCCGGGCCCAGCGCGGTGGCCGCCATGGGCCGGCTGCGCGCCTCCCTGCGGGCCTACGCCGTGATGGAGGGCGAGGATCCGGTCGCCGTGCTGTCCGACCTGGAGCTGCTGCTGCGGCTGACCGAGCCCGCGCGCTCGGCCACCGCGCTGTTCGCCTACTGTGAACCGGCGCTGCGCCGGGTCACCCTGGCCGGTGCCGGTCACAGCCCGCCGCTGCTGATCGGCGAACGGCGCACCGAGTTCGCCGAGACCTCCGTCTCCGCGCCGCTCGGCATGCTCGCCTGCTGGGAGGCGCCCAGCGTGGAGGTCCAGGCCGAGGCGGGGGACACCGTCCTGCTCTACACCGACGGGCTGCTGCACCGTACCGGCGACCCGATGGACCGCGCCTTCGCCCGGCTGCACGCGGCGGCCGCGAGCATCCCGCGCGCGCAGCGCCACGATCCCGAGGCGGTCACCGACCACGTGCTGCGCACCGTGCTGCCGGACGGCCGGGACAGGGCGGACAGCCCGGAGGACGTGGTCCTGCTCGCCGCCCGCTTCGACTGAGCACCGCCCGCTTCGGCTGAGGCCCGCCACGCGGCGTGGCCGGCCCCGGACCGTCTGGCATGACCGGCCATAACAGCCGTTCCGGCCCCGGTCCGCCTCCGGTGCGACCGTACGATGATGGAGGTCCCCGCTCGGCCACAAGCAGGAGCGTCGCGGGCCCGGGGGAGATCACATGGCGTATCGAGGAGGATCACGTGGCCGACGAGCTCAACCCGGCTGTCACCGACGAGGCCGCTACCGCGGCGGGTCCGGATGCCGAGGCCGAGGAGCCCATCAAGCAGCGGAAGAACGGCCTGTACCCGGGCGTCTCCGACGAGCTGGCCGAGAACATGCGGTCCGGGTGGGCCGACACGGAGATGCGTGATCTGCGGCCCGTTCCGCAGGCCGCCGAGACCGCGCGCCGCCGCGCCGCGCTGTCCGCGCGCTTCCCCGGCGAGCGCCTGGTCGTCCCCGCCGGCAACCTGAAGACCCGCTCGAACGACACGGAGTACGCCTTCCGCGCCTCCGTCGAGTACGCCTACCTCACCGGCAACCAGACCGAGGACGGCGTCCTCGTCCTGGAGCCCACCGCCGGCGGGCACAAGGAGACGATCTACCTCCTGCCCCGCTCCGACCGCGAGAACGGCGAGTTCTGGCTGTCCGGCCAGGGCGAGCTGTGGGTGGGCCGCCGCCACTCGCTCACCGAGTCCGAGGCGCTGTACGGCATCCCCGCCGCCGACGTGCGCGAGCTGGCCGACCGGCTGCGCGAGGCCACCGGCCCGGTCCGGGTCGTGCGCGGCCACGACGCCGGCATCGAGGCCGCCCTGACCGACAAGGTCACCGCCGAGCGCGACGAGGAGCTGCGCGTCTTCCTCTCCGAGGCCCGGCTGGTCAAGGACGAGTTCGAGGTCGGCGAGCTGCAGAAGGCCGTCGACTCCACGGTCCGCGGCTTCGAGGACGTGGTGAAGGTCCTCGACAGGGCCGAGGCGACGAGCGAGCGCTACATCGAGGGCACGTTCTTCCTCCGCGCGCGCGTGGAGGGCAACGACATCGGCTACGGCTCCATCTGCGCGTCCGGCCCGCACGCCTGCACCCTGCACTGGGTGCGCAACGACGGCCCGGTGCGCTCCGGCGACCTGCTCCTGCTGGACGCCGGTGTGGAGACGCACTCGCTGTACACCGCCGACGTCACGCGCACGCTGCCCGTCAACGGCACCTACAGCGAGATCCAGAAGAAGATCTACGACGCCGTGTACGAGGCCCAGGAGGCCGGTATCGCGGCGGTGAGGCCGGGCGCCAAGTTCCGCGACTTCCACGATGCCGCCCAGCGTGTGCTCGCCGAGCGGCTCGTCGAGTGGGGCCTGGTCGAGGGCCCGGTCGAGCGCGTCCTGGAGCTGGGCCTGCAGCGCCGCTGGACGCTGCACGGCACGGGCCACATGCTCGGCATGGACGTGCACGACTGCGCGGCCGCGCGCACCGAGACCTATGTGGACGGCACCCTGGAGCCGGGCATGGTCCTCACCGTCGAGCCGGGCCTGTACTTCCAGGCCGACGACCTGACGGTCCCGGACGAGTACCGGGGCATCGGCGTCCGCATCGAGGACGACATCCTCGTCACCGAGGACGGCAACCGGAACCTCTCGGCGGGCCTGCCGCGCCGCTCCGACGAGGTCGAGGCGTGGATGGCGTCCCTGAAGGGCTGACCGCACGCACCACACACCGCCGATGGCCGGGCACCCGCAGGGGTGCCCGGCCATCGGCGATCCCGGTGGGTCCGGGCGGCAGCAGGCCCCGGTCGGCTCCCGTCAGGCCGTGAGCAGGGACGGATCCCTCTTCCACTTGAGGATCTTGTCGAAGCTGACCACGGTCCCGCCCCGTCCCGGCTTGCCGCCGATGTGCACGTGATCGGCGAGTTCCCTGATCAGACAGAGCCCGCGGCCGTGCTCCGCGTCCGAGCGCGCGGGCCGGAGGTCCTGGGCCACGGTGAAGCCGGGCCCCGAATCGGCCACCTCGATACGGCACTTCTCGCCGTCGAGGTAGGCGGTCACCCGGTACGCCTCCGAGCAGCCCGCGGGCGCGCCGTCCCCGCCGTGCTCGACGGCGTTCGCGCAGGCCTCGCTGAGGGCGACGGACAGGTCGAAGGAGACGTCCGGATCGACGCCCGCGGTCTCCATCGTGCCGATGAGCAGCCGGCGGGCGAGCGGGACGCTGGCGGGCTCGCGGCGCAGATGGAGTGACCACCAGATGCTCATGCTCCAGCCTCCCGGCCGCGGCTCGACATACCGTTACCTATTGCCGCGCGTGCCCGGCCGTAAGCACAACGTTCACGTGACGCCGCCCATAAGGACGATGCGACCCGGACGGAAACGGTGTATGGAAGATCCGATTCCGGCGGAAGGGGATCTTCCGGTCAGGTCGGCGGCGTGCCCGCGGTGACCGAATCCGGCGACCTGCCGTGGGGCGCGGGCGGGTCCAGTGCGATGATGACCCCGCCATGACTGCCCCCCACCCCCGCACGGCACCCCCCGGAGCCGCGCTCCGGATGCTACGGGCCGCGGTGTTCGCCGCGGTCTGTGTCGTGCTGGCCGCGGCCGGGCACGCACTGGCCTCCTGCGCGCGCGTGCCCCTGTGGACGCTCGGCGCGGGATTCCTGGGGTCCCTGCTGCTCGTGGCACCGCTCGCCGGGCGCACGCGCTCGCTGCCCGGGATCGCCACGCTCCTCGCACTCGGCCAGACCGTGCTGCACACGCTGTTCGGACTGGGCGGGCACGGGAGCACGGGCGCGATGTCCATGGGCCCGATGAGCACACCGGCGAGCGACAGCGCGCTCGTCGAGCGGGCCGCCCGGCTGCTGTGCGGGTCCGGTGCCTCGGCGCTCACCCCCGGGCACGCCTACCGGCTCCTGCTCGACGCGCACCTCATCGACTCCTCGGGCGACCCCGCGGGCACCATGCCGGCCATGCACCACATGGCCGCCGGCTCCGGCGGCTCGCCGGCGTCGCTGCTGCCCTCCGTGCCGATGGTCCTCGGTCACGTCCTCGCGGCCGTCGTGACCGGCTGGCTGCTGCGCCGGGGCGATCAGGCCGTGCTGCGGCTGATCGAGCTGTCGGCGCACGGAGTCACCGAGGGGGCGCTCGTGCGCTCGCTGCGCGCCGCGCTCGCGCTGACCCGCGCACTGTGCGCCGGGCTGCTGCCCGCGGCCGAACCGCGCCCGCGCGCCCGCCGCGCCGCCCGCGACGAACCGCCCGCCCCGCGCACCACCGCACTCCAGCACACGGTGATCCGGCGCGGCCCGCCCGCCGCCGCGTTCCTCCTCGCCGCCTGACGCGACGCGAGCACCACCGCACCGGAGCCGGAAACGGACGAGCCGGACGGGAGTGGCCGCCGTCGCGCGGCGCGCGCGTGCGCACCTCACCCAGTGGCACAGCCGAACGGCACCGCCACGCGCACGCGTACTCCCGATCACCACCGGAACTCACCCGAAGTGGAGTGCTCCCTGCCATGAAGGCTTCTCGTATCGCCGCCGCCACCGCCGTCGCGGGCTCGGCCGTCCTCGCCCTGTCCGGCACCGCCTTCGCGCACGTCAGCGTGCAGCCCGAAGGAACCGCGGCCAAGGGCGGCTACGCGGTCATCGACTT
>NZ_JBVIYV010000015.1:0-112129 GCF_055592265.1 Streptomyces sp. NPDC041129
CGCCTGGTCCAGCCACAGGCCGAGGGTGGCCTGGAGGGCGCCGTCGAGGATGCTCGGGTGCATCAGCGCGCCGGCGCCGAGCGGTTCCGCCTCGGGCGGCAGGCGCAGTTCGGCCAGGACTTGGGGGCGTCCGTCGGGGTCGGTGCCGGCGTGCAGTCGGGCTACCGACCGCTGGGAGGGGCCGTAGACCATGTTCATGCCGTCGTAGAGCCCGTAGATGTGCTCGCCGGGGTGCACGGCATCGGCGCAGGCGGCACGCAGGTCGTCGAGAAGGACCGGGAGCGGCGGGGCGTCCTGGGCCAGGGCCACGCGCCCCTGGCTGCACAGGGTGGAGTCACCTCGTTCGTTCACGCTGTGGATCTCGTACGTGCAGCCGTCCGCGGTGGCTGTGCGCACGCGCACCCGCAGCACGAGTCCGTCGGGACCGCAGACGGCGGGCCGCAGCCACACCACGTCGGTCAGCCGGACGGCGGCGGCATCGCCCCGTCCCAGCGCCCTCGCGGCAGCCACCCGGGCCATCTCCAGATGAGCGACTCCGGGCAGGATCCGGTCGCCGTGCACCTGGTGGTCCCGCAGGAACGGCTCGTCGCCGGTGAAACGGGTCTCGTACGTCGTGCCGTCGCTGTCGCCGTCACCGCTGACGGTCCGGTGGAGCAGTGGATGGGGCTGCGCCGTCGGTGTCCGCCGTCCGGAGACGGCCGGGGTGCGGTGTGCACGGCCGAGGTGTTCCGCGAGGGCCCGCAGGGTGTGGTGCTCCTGGAAGGCGGCGAGCGGGGCGGTCAGGCCGAGGCGCGCGTTCACCCGGTCGGCCAGGTGGGCCAGGCCCCTCACGTCCAGGCCGAACTCGGCCAGCTCGGCGTCGGCGTGGAGTTCGGCGAGGGGAACGCCGAGGAGCGCGGACACCTCCTCGGCGAGGGCGGCGCGCAGGGCGGAGTCGGAGTACGGAGCGCCGCTCCGGACGCTGGGCTGTGGAAGGGCGACGGCGTCCGGAGCCGGGGCGACGGGAGCCGGCCCACCATCGGACGGGGGAGGGGTCGTGGGAGAGGCTGTCACCGGGACCTGCGCCGGCACTTGCGACTCCAGCCACTCCACCAGCTCCGCGATCGTCCGGTACTCGAACATCACCGTCGGCGACAACTCCACCGACAGCCGCTCCTCCAACGCGGTGACCAACGACAACAGGTCAGCCGATGCCAACCCCAACTCGTAATAGCCAAGCCCCACATCCACCTGGTTCGCGGCCACCTCCAACCGGGCAGCCACCAACCCCTGCACCACCTCGACCAGGCTGCCCCCGACCGAAGCAGCCGCCGTCTCAGCCACCACAGGCGCGGCGGGAGCCGGTGCCGGCAGCGTGGAGGCGTCGCCGCTGACGTCGAGGGACGACGCGGCGCGCACCCGCTTGGCCACGAACTGGCCCACTTCGGCGACCTTCGCGCCGGTGGCGTCGTAGAACTCCACGCCGAGCCGTATGAGTTCTTCGTCCCGGCGTACGGAGTCGGCGCGGACGCGGACGTAGCAGCGGCTCCCCAGCGGTCCGGTGGCGCGGAACCGCTCGAACATGAGGGGCAGGTAGAGGCCGGGGCCGTCGTTGTCGCCGTACAGCATGCCGATGGCGACGCCACCGCCGAGGAGGCCCGCCTCGAACAGGGCCGGGTGGAAGAGGAACGCGGGGTTGGTTCCCCGGTGTTCGGGGGCGAGTTCCACTTCGGCGATCCAGTCGCCGGGTCGGTGGTGGACCATGCCGCCGATCTTCATCAGACCGGAGTGGACCAGGTCGTACTCGCGGCACCAGGTGTAGATCTCATCGAGCGTGGTCTTCCGGGTGGCCCCGTCGACCGGCAGCGGAAGCCGTTCGGTGTAGGCGGCGGGGGCACAGCGGTGCGCCGTCGCGACGGCGTGGAGAACGTCGGCGGTGTCCTCGGGGCGTCGGCTGCGGACCTCGACACGCCAGCCGCCGTCCGATCCCCGGCGTCCCTCGACGGTGGTCAGGGCGCGGTGACCGGATCCTACGACGAGCGGGGCAAGGATGGTGAGGTTGCGTAACTCCACGTCCTGCATGGGGTGGCCATGCCGAGCGAGGACCTGGAGGACCAGGTCCACGTAACCGACTCCGGGCAGGAGGCTGCGTCCGTAGACGACGTGCCCGTGCAGCAGGGGGTTGTCGGCGGTGACGGTGAAGGTCTCGCTGAACGTGGTCGATTCGCTCATCGGTGTCCGTCCCAGTAGGAGCATCAGGCCGGTGGGTGTGCCTGATGGGGGCATAGCCGGTGGAAAACAGCCGGATTCGCGCTACGGGAATCCCTGAATGCCGGCGCATGGGCATGCGGTTCGGACCGAACCGCTCTGCGGGCCGGAGGGCAGTGTTTGTCGAGTTCAGGACGACAGCGGCCAGGAAAAGTCCGTCGCGGTTCAGTCAGCGCTCGGTGATATGACGGACACCGGGTGCCGGCGGCCGTTGGAGCGGGTGCCGGGAATCGCGCGAGTGGTCCCGTCAGGTCCGATACCGATTGGCTCCGCGTCGAATCCTAGAAGGCGCCGCCGAAGAATGCGCGCGCGGTCCCCGTGGATTTGAACAAAGTGGCCCGAAAAAGGCTTGACCGCCGCGTGCTGAGCCGATTGGTCCGGCTGAGCTGGCGCGTTCTTCGTGCGGACCGATCATTTCCGGACGGTCTTCGGGAGCGGTTGTCCGCGTTCAGCCGGCGACTCCCGCTGTCCAGCACGACAGGCCCTCCCGGCGGCACGTCAACGGTCCATGGCCACGACGGCTCTCTTCGAGAGAGCACACTGAGGGTGGCCGGCATCAGGATCCGGAAGTTGAATGAAAGGTGAACAGCGTGAGGCGGAGCGGATGTTCAACATTCACGCTCGCACAATCCCCACTTGGTCTCGACCATCATGGTTGGATTCACCCCCCGAGAGTTTCGCAACCTTGATCGAATGGAAAGGGAGCTTAGGTCATCCGCTGCAACCCGTCAACCATGATCCGCGACGCGGAACACCTCGACTGTCCGCAATTCCATTCGACCAGGTCAGGCGATGTGTCGAGGCTCGTGAATCACTCCGACGAGCCGGCCCCGGCGGCTTGTGTCCAGAGGGGTGATTCGCCATCAGCGAACACTTGGGGGCAAGCCCATTGGGGCGGCCGGGCGGAGGCGCGCGAGCCCAGAGAGAGGGGCCCGGCGGGCTGTCGGACCGGGGGGATAACCCCCGGTCGTCCAGGGGGAATGCCTCGCACCCAGAGGGTGGCTGGCAGGCTTCCTCGGTTCGCCGGCCGACAGAAGACTTTCGGACATGACGACTTCCCCCGATGTCTCCTTGACGTCCCAGTCCGTTCGTGCCGTCGCGGAAAGGTCCGGCGCCGGTGGCGGCAGTGACTTCGCACGGCTCTCCCAACGGATAGCCGCGGCCGGCCTGATGCGCCGGCGTCCCGGCTACTACGCGGCACGCATCGGCCTGGTGGTCGTGCTGTACACGGCGGGCTGGGGGTCCTTCTTCGCTCTGGGCGACACCTGGGGGCAACTGGCCGTCGCGGCCTTCCTGGCGTTCGTGTTCGGGCAGGTGGCCCTGCTCGCACACGACCTGGCCCACCGGCAGGTCTTCCGGCGACGCCGGCCCAGCGAGGCCATGGGCAGGCTGTTCGGCAATCTGGGCGTGGGCATGAGCTACGGCTGGTGGATGAACAAGCACACGCGCCACCACGCCAACCCCAATCACGAGGACCTCGACCCGGACGTCGCCCCCGACATCCTGGTGTGGTCCACCGATCAGGCGCGCGCCAGCCGTGGTGCGGCGCGTCTGATCGGCGGCCACCAGGCCCTGCTGTTCTTTCCGTTGCTGACCCTCGAAGGCTTCAACCTGCACGTCGCGAGCCTGCGCGCGCTGCGTTCGCCCTACATGGGGAAGCGAGCGCTGGAGGGCGCCCTGCTCCTGCTGCACATCGCGGGCGTGCTGTCCGCTCTGTTCCTCGTCCTCCCGCCGGGCAAGGCGGTGGCGTTCATGGTGCTGAACCAGTGCCTGTTCGGCGTGTACCTCGGCTGCACCTTCGCCCCCAACCACAAGGGCATGCCCACCCTCACCGGTGACGAGCGGCCCGACTTCCTGCGGCGCCAGGTCATCACATCCCGCAACGTGCGCGGCGGATGGTTCACCGACGTGATGCTCGGCGGCCTCAACTACCAGATCGAGCACCACCTGTTCCCGAGCATGCCCACGCCCCATCTGCGCCGCGCCCGGACAGTGGTTCGGCAGTACTGCGCCGAGATCGGGGTGCCCTACCACGAGACCGGGCTGATCCGCTCCTACCGAGAGGCCCTGACCCACCTGCACCGGGTGGGAGAGCCGATCAGGCGGCAGCGAAGGGCACGGTAGGGCGTGGGCCCAGGGGTGCGCTGCGGACAACCGGGGTGCCGTCCGCAGCGTGATCACCGTCGACGAGCGCTTCGGCGAGGCCTGCCTCCATGGTCTGGAGGGCTTCTCTCCCACGTCCGATCACTTCCAGCCTTAGGACGTGACGTGACCTGACGGGAACGGGCCGGTCAAGGAAGGATCTCGACGTACCCGTCGGTGCCGTGCACCCGGATCCGCTGCCCGTCGCGGATCAGCCGGGTGGCCTGCTCCACACCGACCACGGCAGGCAGGCCGTACTCCCGGGCGATCACGGCGCCATGGGTCATCAGGCCGCCCACCTCCGTCACCAGGCCCGCGATGCCGACGAACAGGGGCGACCAACTCGGGTCCGTGTAGGCCGTGACCAGGATGTCACCCGCCTCGAGATCGGCCTCGGCGATGTCGAGGACGACGCGGGCCCTGCCCTCCACGGTCCCGGCGGACACCGGCAAACCGGTCAGGGCACCGGACGGCACGTCGTCACGGTGGTACGCCCCGGTGATGGACTCACCCTCCGATGTCAGCACCCGGGGGAGTGCCAGCGCCTGATACGACCGGAAATCGTCCTTGCGCCGCTGGATGAGCCGGTGATCCACCTGGTGGGAACGAACGACGTCATGGAACTCCTGGAACGTGAGGTAGAAGACGTCCTCCTTCTCGGCGAGCACACCGGCCTGCACCAGGCGTCCGGCCTCCTCGAGCAAGGCCTGCTTGTAGACGAAGTAGCGGCTGACGATGCCGTACTTGGGGTACTCCCGATAGCCGATGAAGGTCCGGACCCGGTCGATCATCCGCTTGGCCTCGCCGGCCTTCCGCTCCCCGTCCGGCAGGGCCCGCAGACGCGACAGCACGTCCTGTTCCTTCCTCAGCGCCTCCAGGCGCCCCTGCTCGAAGCGCCGCTCCGCGGCACCCGGCTCGAAGTTCCTGACGTTGTCGAGGATCACGGGTACGAGTGTGGCGGGGCGCTCGCGCCAACGCGGCCTCGTGATGTCGATCTCGCCGACGCAGCGCATGCCGTACCGGTCGAGGTAGCCCTCGATGGCGTCGCGTGCCTCGGTCCCGCCCGGGAGCTTCGCCAGCTCGGCCAGGAAGTCCTCGTCCTCGACGCCCCGCAGGAAGGCGACCACCTCCGGGTGCGGGCGGACGGCGTCCGCGACGTCGAGCAGTGCCAGACCCATCTCCGACGTGATGTTGCCGGGGGCGGACAGCGTGAGTGTGTCGGCCGCGTTCTTCTCGCCGAGCCACTCGTGCAGCTTGTCGTTGAGCCACCACGTGGCCTCCATCCCCGCCATGATCACCTGAATGTTCAGCGGATCACCGAGAACCCGCTTGTGCTCCTCGAAGGCCTCCAGCAGGAAGTCGAACAGCGCCGGCCCGGTCTTCGTCCGGATGTCGCGTTCCAGGGCGGCGACAGACTTCTGGCTGCGCTCGATCAGCTCGGTGACGACGGCGGGATCGGTCTCGACGGTGGCGGCGGCACCGCCGGCCGGCGGACCGCCTGAACCCGTGTCCGGGAACGACGGGACGAAGCCGTCGCGGTCCAGGACGGTCTGCAGCGCGTCCCTGATCAGCGGATCGGACCTTCCCACGAGGTCCAGGAGGCCGGCGCGGCTCGCGGGCGAGGCCAGACGCCTGGTGACGTCGACGAACAGTCTCCCGCCGGCGTCGTGCATCCGGACCATGGCCGTCAGCTGCCACATGGAGAGCCCCAGCGGCTTCATGGGGTCGGTCATCATCTGCTGATGACCGACGGAGACGTACACGTGGTTCTCCTGGTCCCCTGTCTCGGGGACGGGGAACAGCGTCGTGATCGGCCGGCTCTGCACGATCTGGAAGTCGTCGTCGACCAGGCACCATTCGATGTCCTGCGGGCGGCCGAAGTATGCCTCGATCCGCCGTCCGAGCCGCACGAGCCGAACCACCTGCGCGTGCGTCAGCGCCGGGTGCTCCTGCCGCCGCCCGTCGACCGCGACCTCCCGCGTACCGCCACCCGCGACGGCGCGGACGGCGCGCCGCTTGGCAGCGATCGCCTCGGCGACGACCTCGCCGTCGCGCACCTTGAAGACGTCCGGGTTCACCAGTCCGGAGACCAGTGCCTCGCCGAGGCCGAAGCCGGCGTCCACGGTGGCGACCTTACGGTTGCCCGTCACGGGGTCGGCCGTGAACAGGATGCCGGCAGCCTGCGGGAAGACCATCCGCTGCACGACCACGGCCATGTGAACCGAACGGTGGTCGATGCCGTTCCGCCGGCGGTAGGTGACGGCACGCTCGGTGAACAGCGAGGCCCAGCAGCGGCTGACGTGGTGAAGGATCGCCGTCGGCCCCACGACGTTCAGATACGTGTCCTGCTGGCCCGCGAAGGAGGCTGTCGGCAAGTCCTCCGCCGTCGCGCTGGACCGGACGGCGTACGCGGCCTGCTCGCCGCTGCGGACGAGCGCGCGCGTGATCTGTGCCGCGAGATCGCCGGGGATGGCGACGTCCTCGATGGCCCGGCGGATCCGCGCGCTGAGCGTCCGGATCGCCTCCCGGTCGTCCAGGGGCAGCAGTGACAGCTCGTCGAGCAGATCGTCGAGCGACGGCGCTTCCGCCATGATCCGCCGGAAGGCGTCCGTCGTCACGCAGAAGCCGGCCGGCACGCTCAGGCCGGCGATACGCGACAGCCGGCCCAGGTTCGCGCCCTTGCCGCCGACCGCGCCGATCTGCCCTTCATCGACCTCTCGAAGATCCAGCACGTACTGCTCGGTCATGACCCTCCCACACCCCTTCGACGTCGCCTCGCCCCCCATGCGTCGGCTACGACACACACATGTCGCGCCTCGTTTCCGCAGGTTGTGGGCTCGGCCGACGATTCTGCGCCAGGACCGGGCCCTTGCCGCAAGCCCCCCAGTGCGCTATAAGTTGAGAGTGGCGAGGAGAGGGTTCTCCTCGCCTTTGTCATTGGGGCGTCCGATCGTGAACCGTCCGATGCCCGCGACGCCGTGCGCCTGCGCGGCTCAGCGCAGTACGGCCGCCAGCAGGTCGGTGCCCAGCGTCGTGAGGTCGGTCAGGTTGAGGGTGTGGCGGACGTAGCGGCCCTGCCGCCGGGCCGTGAGGAGGCCCGCGCGGCGCAGGACGGCCAGATGGCGGGAGACCTCCGGGGACGAGAGCTCCCAGGCGTGGGCCAGCTCGCCGGTGGTGTGCGGACCGCGGGCCAGGGTGCGCAACAGCCGCATCCGTACCGGGTGGGCGAGCGCCTCCAGCCGTAGCGTCATCGTTTCCAGCGGTACCGGCTCCGACGGACACTGCTCCGCCACGGGGTACTGCACCACCGGATGCCACCCGGGCGTGTGGACCGCCACCAGGTGAGGGCGGCCGAAGACACTGGGGATGAAGGTGACCCCGCTGCCGCGGGCGGCGGTCGCCTTGTCCTGCAGCTTGTCCACGACGATGCAATCGCCGTCCGGTGCGAGGGTGACCGCGCCGGACACCGAGGCGAGCGCCGCCCCGAGGCCCTCGCGTCGCAGCAGGTCGTTCTTCAGGCGCAGGTCGGTGGCGAGTCGCACGCTGATGCCCGCCCAGGCGGTGTCGAAGAACGCCGCGGCGCACTGTTCCAGGGTGTGGCGGACCCGCGCCCGTACCGCGGCGGGGTCCGCGAGCAGCCGTTCCGCGAAGGCCTCCTGCCCTGCGCCCCGGGCCTGGGCCACGTCCAGGGCGCGCTGGCGCGCTGTCGCCTCGGTGAGTGGAGACGTCCCGGCGAAGTGCACCCGGTTGCTGCCGCACGTGGTGACGAGTGCGGCGGTCACATACCTTTCGTCGTCGATCCGGTCCACGTCGTCCAGCTCCTCGGCGAGGGTCGGCCGGGGCCGGCCCGGGATCAGGAAGTCGGCCTGTGAGGAACGCCAGAGGAACTCCGCCTCCCTGAGCCGCTCGGCCAGCTCCGGCGGCAGCCCCGCCCAGACGTCCCCGGCCCAGCCGGCGAGCCGCGGGTGATGCCCGGGTTCGGCCAGCACGTGCAGCATCGCGGTCAGTTCGGCCAGCGGGGAGGCGGCGAACCGTACCCGCTCGGCCGGCAGACCGCCGATGTCGATCCTCAGCGTCATCCCGTCATCATCGCGGCTCGGACGTCCGTCGCCGTCGTCGGTTGACGGTTCCCGTCAACCGACGTGACCGGCGCCCCGGTCGCCCGCAGTGTCTGACGCCATGGCAACCACCACCCAGATCCGCCCCCGTGCCCTCGTCCGTGCCTCCGGAGGCCCTCGCTACGCCGTCGCCCTGGCCGTTGACGCGCTCGGCACCGGGCTGCTGCGGCCGTTCCTGCTGCTGTACGGGGTGACGGTGCTGAGGCTGTCCGCGCCGGTCACCGGCACCGCCATGACGGCCGGCGTGGTCGCGGGTCTGGTGTGCGTGCCCGCGGTGGGACGATGGCTGGACCTGGGCGCACGGAGCACGGTCGTGGCGGCGTCGATGCTGGTACGGGTGCTCGGCGTGGCACTGCTGCTGGCCACCCCGGCGCAGCACGTGTGGCCGTTCGCGGCGGCGGCACTCCTCCTCGGCATCGGCAACCAGGCCTGGCCGGCCGCCCACGCTGCTCTCGTGACCACGGTCGCCCACGGCCGGGAACGCGACACCGCGCTCGCGGCGGGCCGGGCCCTGCGCAACGCCGCACTGGGCGTGGGCGCGCTCATCGCCACGGTGACTCTGGCGGGCGGCACCACCGCCCTGCGGGCGCTGGCGGCCGTCACCGGGCTCGCCTACCTCGCCGCCGCGCTTCTGGCCTGGTCGGTACAACTGCGCGCGCGTCCGGACGCCGCCCTGGGCAAGGAGGCTGGTGACGGCCCCGCGCCCCGGATGCGCGCGCTGCTGGCCGCCAACGTCGTGTACGCCTTCTGCCTCAACGTCCCGGAGATCGCGCTGCCTCTCATCCTGGTGACTGAGATGCACGCGTCCCCGGTGTGGTCGGCGGCGATTTTCGTAGGCAACACGGTGCTCGTGGTCACCCTGCAGGTGCCGGTCACCGTACTGATGTCGAGGTTCTCCCGGCGGACGGCGCTGGCTCTCGCCGGCGTGATACTCGCCGTCTCCTATGTCGGCTTCCTCGCGGCCACCTCGCTGGGCGGCGGATGGGGTGTCCCGGCCGTCGCCATGGTGGCCGTGATCTGCACCGTCGGCGAGATCATCTACGCGGGCAGCGCCACCGCGCTCGTCACCCACCTCGCCCCCGCCCAGGCCCTGGGACGCGTCCTCGCCCGCTTCGAACTCTCCACGGGCTTCGGCCTCGCCGTCTCCCCGGCGGCCATCACCACCCTCGCGCCGTACGGCCCGACCGCCCTCTGGGGCAGCCTCGCCGCAGCGACGCTCCTGTCCGCTTCCGCCGTTGCCGCCGAGGCACGGGATCATCAGCTTGTAGCAAGGTGTTGACACAAGTCCGCCGGGGCAGCCATCGGGTCGACACGACCAAGCCGGTCCCGCCCTACGAGCAGATCCGCGCCCAGCTCGCAGACCTGATCAGCACCGGCCGGCTGGCCGAGGGTGAGCGGCTGCCGACCATACGGCAACTGGCCGCCGACCTCGGCCTCGCGACAGGCACCGTGGCCCGCGCCTACCGCGAACTGGAGGCGGCCTCCCTGATCCGTACCCGCCGAGGCCCCGGGAACACGGGACTTCGTCGCCTGGGCAGCCGCCCTGGGCTTCGAAGAGGACACCGTGCTGGCAGCGGTACGGCGCGCTTTCCGGGAGCCAGAAGGGTGAGCCGTCCGCACGCGTGCCGGCGAGGTGTCGTGGGGGAGCGGCGCGACTGGCGACATCACCCGTGCTCAGCGAAATCCAGGCATCGCTCCGATAACATGTTCGAGCTCGCGATGATGACCGTCATCGCTTTCTGTCCATTTCATCCATATCGAACAAATCGGCTGAGCGATTGATATCCAAAGCATCGCGGGTGTTCTCACAAATAAACGGCAGCCCTGTGCTGGCCGCGTGCCGTCGACGGCGGGCCCTGGTGTGGGCCGTGGCGGGCGTGGCGGCTTTGGGAATCCTCGTCGCACTGGAGATCTCCGCACGCCGTTACGGCCAACCGGGGCCGATCACGGACCAGTTGAACGGGCTGTTCTTCGCCCCGAAACCGGGACCGCTGTACGGCGGTCTGGCGTTGATGATGGTGGTTCTCACCTGGCGGCAACGGTTCATCGCGGCCGGAGCCGCCATCGGCATCGACGCCGTCTTCGTGCTGGTGCGGTGGGCGGTCGGCGCCCGGATGAGCGACGGCCATCTCTTCGGCAACGGCGCGCTCTGGGTGATGTTGGGCTGCGCGGTCCTCGCCGTCACGCGGCGCACCGGCGCCGAACGCGTCCTGCTGCTGAAGGGCGTCGGCCTGGGCCTGCTGCTGGTCGCCGGCCGCAAGACCGGCGACACCTGGCTGCTCATCACAGCGAAGACCCGCCCGACGGTGCTCGACCAGTACGTGGCGACCGCCGATCACGCGCTGGGCAACCCGTCGTGGCTGATGGGCCGGATCGTCAACGCCACCGACCCGATCGGCACCCACGTTCTCCACCTGGTCTACGCCCAGCTCGCGGTGGCCGCGGTCGTCGTCGCGCTGTACCAGCTGCGCAACGTGGCGGTCGAGCGCCGATTCCCGCGCCACCATCTGGTGCGCACCTTCCTGGTGATCGGCCTCCTCGGGCCGGCCATCTACATGGTCTTCCCGGTCGTCGGGCCCGTCTTCGCCTATGGCCCGGGCGCCTCCGGCACCGGCGGCGTGCAGTGGGCGGTGGCCGATCTGTGGCCGGTCACGCCGCCGGCGATCAACACCCCGCACCCGGTGTCATACGACGGGATCACCCCCCGCAACTGCATGCCCAGCCTGCACACCGCATGGGCCACCGCGATATTCGTCCACTCCCGCAGGGCTCCACGGATTCTGCGATTCGCGGGCACGTTCTGGCTGATCGCCACGCTCAGCGCAACGCTGGGATTCGGGTACCACTACGGCGCGGATCTCGTCGCCGGCGTGGTCTTCGCGCTCACCATCGAGGCAGCACTGCGCTCCTTCGACCGTGGCTGGGACCGTCCAGGAATCCAGCTGGTCGCTTACGGCACCACGGTCTTCGCCGCGCTCCTGGTCTCGTACCGCTGGCTGCCGATGGAGATGGCCGGACATCCATGGATTTGCGGGCCACTGCTCATTCTGGCAATGACCTCGGTGATCTACGGCTACGTACGGACCACCGAACTGTGGGAACCCATGGCCGCGCCGACACGGCGACCGGAACCGCAACTCGAACCGGTTTGAACCGTGCCGCACCGGGTTGCGGCCGAGTCGGCCGTCGCCCTGGGTGGGGTACGGCCCTGCCCGGTCAGCGGACGGGCATCCTCTCGACCGCCACGCCACTGAGCAGGGCCGCCCTGGTCAGCGCAGTCCGGCGAAGAGGTCGTTCTCGGGCACGGCCGCGCCGGTGGTGTCCTGGACGCGTACGAAGGTCTCGACGCCCATCAACTCGGTGAACCTCTCCTGGCCCATCCTGAGGAAGAAGATGTTCTCGCCCTGGCTGGCGTGGGCGGCCAGCGAGTCGAACTTCTGACCGCCGAACGCGGTGGTGTCCACCCAGGTGGTGATCTCCTCGTCGGGGAGTCCGATCTCGGCCATCGCGGCGGCCTCGGCGGGATCCGGCTCCTGCCAGTCCGCACCGAACTCGCGCATGACCTCCCCGAACCGCCGCATCATCGAGCGGGGCGCCGTCGTCCAGTACACCTTCGGTGTCAGCCTGGTCATCGTGAGCGCCGTCATCGTGATGCGGTTCGCCTGGATGTGGTCGGGGTGGCCGTAGAAGCCGTTCTCGTCGTAGGTGACCACCACATCGGGCTGGTAGTGGCGCATCAGTTCCGCGAGGCGGGCAGCGCCCTCCTCGACGGGGGTCTGCCAGAAGGACCCGGGGGCGTCGTTCGTCGGCCAGCCCATCATTCCGGAGTCGGCATAGTCCAGCATCTCCAAATGACCGACCTTGAGAATGCCGCAGCTCGACTCGAGTTCCTGACGCCGCATCAAGGCGACGGCTGCCGGATCGTGCCCGGGATCGCCCGGCTTGACGCCTCCCGGTCCGTCACCGCAACTGCCGTCGGTACACGTCACGAGGACCGTGCGGACACCCTCCGCCGCGTATCGTGCGAGGACGCCTCCCGTTCCAGTGGCCTCGTCGTCGGGGTGGGCGTGCACCGCCATGAGCGTCAAGGGTCGGTCACTCATAAGACATTCCTCCTGTGGGAAAGGATCTCGGTCCGAGTCCGCGGCACATATGTACCGGGGTCGGACCCGGGAGCCCGGAACGCGTCGGAGCGGACGATCTCACAGTCCCTCCGCTCCCCGCCCGCGCGCCGGTCCCTCGGCTGGTGCAACAGCGCCGGCCGGATCGGCTGTTCCCGCCGCGCACGAGAATCCCCGGGCTTTCGCGACGCTCTTGTCATGACTCCTCGTGCGGTTCCTCGCCCACACGGTCCACCACGGCGCGCTGGAGTACCGCGGTGGTCTGTATCACGCTGCCGGCCTTGCCGATCGCCGTGTCCTCCTGCGTGACGTCGCGGAAGCCGAGGAAGGCGTACGTGGACCTGTCGAAGATCCACTCCTGGCGGTCCTCGGCCTGACCGTCCAGGGTGATCGCGACACCGTGCCGCCCTGCGGCGTCGACCGCGTCGGGGATGACCGTGGTGCCCGGGATCCGGGCGGCGACACGGTAGAGGAACGCCGTGGTCTGCGGGTCCACCGACTCCTGGAGCATGCCGCCGAGGTACTCGAAGACCCACGGCATGCTCACGGAGGGGCGCCTGTTGCCCTTGGTGTTCTCCGCGTTGTCCAACTGCCGGTGCAGATCGGCCTCGATCGCCCGGAGCGCCGCGGCCGGGTCGCGAGGAAGGGAGGCCAGGTCCTCGTAGGGGCTCTGCATGTGTCCGGGGCCTCCGACCGTCCCCTGCCCGGGGCCGGGGAACTCGAGGCGTTCAGGGGCGTCGTCGCCGTACGCCTGGGCGCCGTCCTGGTTCCGCGACCAGGGAATCCACTCCCGGAGAGTCTCGGGTTCCGTGAGCTTCCCAGGAACCTCGGAGTACTCCTTGTGCACATGGCCCTGCTTGTCGGTCCACTTCGCCCGGAGGGGGTTGTCCCTTCCGGTGGACACGCTGCGGATGTACACGTACTGGTGGCGGCCGACGTTGACGGCCGGGTCGCGGGAGACCACCGCGGCGGCGTTCTCCAGCAGCATGGACGCCTTGGAGGGGGCCTGATGCGCGGCGTCGGCGGGCCGGCTGTGGTGGTCGACGCCGGCGATGAGGACCGCGGCCGCTACGGCGGCCGCGGCAAGCGGGGCGATGACCGGCACCCAGCGCCTCCTTCGGCGTCGCGGCGGCGCGGCGGCGTCCGCTGCGGGGGCCTCGGGACCGGCCGCGGGTACGGACTGACGGATCTCGCTCATCAGGTGCTCCTTGAGGACACGCAGGCGGTCGGGGGGCAGATCCCGGGCAGGCGGGGCCGGCAGCAGCCGTGCCGCGTCCGCGCACTCGGCGGACTCCGTTGCGTCGAAGCCGTCGTGGTGAGGCGTCTTGGCGTTCATCGGGTCTGCTCCTGGATCGACCGGGCCGCGATCGTGCGGCCACCTTGTTGCTGTCCAAAGCCGGACGCCGGTTCCGTCCCTCCGGAAGCGAGTTCCTCGTCCGTCAACTTCCGCAAGCGGCTCCGGGCGCGGGAGAGGCGGGAGCGGATCGTGCCGATCGGCACGTCCAGCGCCTCGGCCGCCGCCGCGTAGTCGAGTCCGGCCCACACGCACAGGGCGAACACCTCCCGCTCGCCGCGGCGCAGCCGCCGCAGCGCCCGCTGTGCCGCGGCCAGTCGCCCGGCGTCCTCCATCCGCTCGACGACCTCCTCCGCGAAGTCCGGCGCGGTGTCGTGCGGCGGGACACGGCTGAGGGCGGCCTGGTAGCGGCGAGCGGCCCGCGTGGTGTTGCGCAGCACATTGGTGGCGATGCCCAGCAGCCACGGCAGCAGGCCGTCACCTTCGGGTCGCACCGACTCGCGCAGCCGCCACGCCTCCAGAAAGGTCAGCGACACCACGTCCTCGGCCGTCGCCCAGTTCCCGGTGACCCGGACGGCGTACCGATGGACGGTCTGGGCATGTTCGTCGAATATCGACCCGAAGGCCTCCGGATCACCGGAGCGCAGCCGGGCGCGCAAGGAGAGTTCCACATCTGATCCTGTCCGCGCGCGCCACCGGGTTCCCAGAGACCCCCGTGACTCGGGTCACGGTCAGGGGCAGGTGCAGCCGTGAGGCGGCCGATCGTATCGGGGCAGGTGGTGGAGCGGCGGTTCAGCGGGGCGCCCAGGTCCTGCCAGACGCCCCACGGTCAGCTGAGGTAATGCGCACGTCCCTCGGCGTCGCGCTCGGACCAGAACGCGGCAAGCCACACAGGGTCGTTGGCATCGACGATGAGGGCATTGACGCGCATGGGTGAGTCCGCCATGTTCTGATCCTCTCAAGGCGGGAGCTGCCCGACTTCCGCGCGCTGGGCAACGGCTCGCCCGCCGGCGTCCGGCACCCGGTCCTCCGCGGAAGCGGGGCACAGGTGTGGGGGCGGCCCCGGTACCGGGACCGCCCCCACGTGCAGTTGATGATTACCGGTCAGGGCCGGCCCGAGTCCTTGACGGACTCCTTCGCCTCGCGGGCGTTGCCCGCGGTCTCGGCTGCGTGGCCCTTGGCGATCAGCTTCTCGTTACCGGTGGCTCGTCCCGCTGCCTGGGCGGCCTTCCCGACGGCCTGCTCGGCCTTGGCCCGGGCCTTCTCACTGGCGGCCATGCTGTTCACTCTCCTTGGCTGTCGCGTGAGGTTCTGGCTGTGCGCCTGACCCCGCTCGGCTCCGGCAAACCTGGGGCCAGAGATTCGCCCTGGGTGTTCATCAATGCGTGGCCGCGGTGCATCAGAAGTCGAGGAGGGGGAATCGGGCGTGGCGTGCGCGTGCCCTTCACTCGGCAGAAGTAACTCATATTTCGCGTGCTTGTAGGGGTGAGACAAGGGCATCCGGTGGCCAGGAGGTTGATAACAATGGTTCCCCTGCTTCTGGTTCTTCTGCTGGCTCTGATCCTCTTCGGCGCGGGCTTCGCCCTGAAGGCGCTGTGGTGGATCGCGGTGATCGTTCTGGTCGTGTGGCTGCTGGGCTTTGTCGTCCGGTCCGCGGACGGCTCGGGCCGCAAGGGTCGCTGGTACCGCTGGTGACCGCAGACCCTCGGTGTGAGGAGTGCTGCAGATAGTGGAGATCGACGTGGGGCCCGGCCGGGAACGGCCGGGCCCCACGTCGTGGATGAGGGCGCATCCCGCCCAGGCGGCCGGGAGGGATCGGGCGTATCGGGCGCGTCGAGGGGTATGTGTGCCATGCACCGGCCCCGCGGAAGCCGCAGTGGAACCCTGCGCCTCCTGTTTCTGCGGGGCCGGTCCCCCTGTTGCCCAAGGCGGAGGGGCATGGCCGGTGGATGCCGTCCCTCGCGCACACCCCGGGGCCGGCGTCAGCCCACGTTCTTGGTTCTGCTGACCCATTGCGGCAGTGTGAGTCCTCCGGCCGTCGGGGCCGGCTTGCGGCGGGAGGACGGCAGGTGGCGGCGCCCGGCGCGGTCGTCGACGTATCGGTGCTGGTCGCGGTGCGTTCCGCTGGTGAGGGAGTGTCGCAGGAGGGAGAGGTGGGGTGCCACGGCTGCGAGGCAGTCGCTCTCCTGACGGCCCGCCACTGCTGTCCGGTCGCCATCGCTGATCCGGCTGGGAGCTTCAATCATGGTGAGACCTCCGTTCGCCCTCTCACCTTCGCTCAGCGACAGCCCCTCGCGCGTCGTCCTACCGCAGCGTTTCCCGCCTACCGCGATCGCGGTACTCGGGGCGCCCGCCTACAGCCGGAACAGACGGGCCGGCACCCCCGCAGATCGAGAACCCCTGGTCATGGCACCGCCGTGGCCAGCCCGCACTGGTAGGCGATGACCACGAGCTGGGCCCGGTCCCGGGCCGCCAGCTTGGTCATGGCCCGGTTGGCGTGCGTCTTCGCGGTCAGCGGGCTGACGAACAGGCGCTCGGCGATCTCGTCGTTCGACAGGCCGAGGGCCACCAGCGCCACGACGTCGCGCTCCCGCGGCGTCAGGCACTCCAGCCGCTCGTGCACCTCTCCTGGGACGGGGTCCGGCTGAGCGAGGAAACGCCTGATCAGCGCTCCTGTCGCCGCGGGTGACAGCAGTGCGTCGCCCGAGGCGACCGTGCGGACGGCCTCGACCAGTTCCTCGGGACGCGCGCCCTTGCCCAGGAAGCCGCTCGCACCCGCGCGCAGCGCTTCGGCCACGTGCTCGTCGTCCTCGAAGGTGGTCAGGATGAGCACCTTCACCGCTGCGAGGTCTTCGGACTGGCTGATCAGCCGGGTGGCTTCGAGGCCGTCCATCTCCGGCATGCGGATGTCCATCAGCACCACGTCCGGATGCCGGGCCCGCGCCAGTTCCACCGCCTCGCGACCGTTGGACGCCTCTCCCACCGCCTCCATGTCGCTGGTGGACTCGAACAGCATGGTGAAGGTGCCCCGCAGCAGGGCCTGGTCATCGGCAAGCAGTACGCGAATCGTCATGCCCGTCTCTCCTCGGTGTCTCGCCGACCAGCCGGCCGGGACGCAGCGGCAGATCGGCCGTCACGCTGAAGCCGCCCTCGGGGCGGGGGCCCGCGTGCAGCCGGCCCCCGATCGTGGCCACGCGCTCCCGCATCCCGATCAGCCCGTGCCCGGTACCGGCAGGCGAGGGGTGATGCCGCGCGGTACCCCCGTCGTCCTCGACGGTGATCGTCAGCCGCTCGGGGTGGTGGTGCAGGATCAGCCGGGCGCGGTCGGCTCCCGCGTGCTTGCGCACGTTGGTCAGGGCTTCCTGGACGATGCGGTACGCGGTCAGGTCCACTGCCGGGGTCAGGGGAGAGGCGGTGCCGTGACGGGTGTGGTCCACGGCCAGGCCGGCCCGGGCGAAGGACGCCATGAGTGCCGGTAGGTCGGCCAGCCCCGGCGCAGGGGTGCGCGGTGCGACCGGGTCACCCGACTGCCTCAGCAGCCCCACGGTCACCCGTAGCTCGTCGAGCGCCGACCGGCTGGTGTCGCGGATGTCCTCCAGGGCCGTCAGTATCTGTTCGGGTTGCCGCTTGGCGAGATGGGCGGCCACGCCTGCCTGGGCGTTGATGAGTGCGATGTGGTGCGCGACGATGTCGTGCAGCTCGCGTGCGATGCGTACGCGTTCGGCCGCCACCCGCTGCTGTGCTTCCTGTTCGCGCGTGCGTTCGGCGTGTACCGCCCGTTCTTCCACGGCCGCCACGTAGGCGCGGCGGGAGCGCAGACCGTCGCCGACAGCGGCCGGCAGCGCTGTCCAGGCCAGCAGTGCCACGTTGTCGGGGTTCAGCCATGAGCGGGGGGCGCACACGATGGCGGCGCCCACCAGAATGGCGGCCGATGCGGACGCGGACATCCAGGTGGTACGCCGGTCGGTGAGAAGGGCCACGGTGTAGACGGACAGCAGGACCGGGCTGAGTACCAGCGGGCTCTCCCGGAATCCGAGGACCAGGAAGCTCACCCCGCAGCCGAGTGCGACGGCCAGTACGCCGATCGGGTGGCGGCGTCGCCGGGCGAGTGCGGAGCAGCCGACGCCCGCCAGGAACACGGCGCTCCAGCGCAACGAGAAGCGGTGCTCGTGCGGTTCGATCGAGGCGGCCACCACGGACAGCAGGAACAGCACGGCCAGGCCCAGTGCTTCTACGGCACCTCTCCGGGCCGGTGCTCGCCGGCTTCGGTCGCTGATCACCGCCATGCCACCACCGTAGGGTCGGCGACGGGATCGGGCATGGCGTCGTCCGCCCGGTGCACGAGGTGTGAGCGGGGACGGTGCGCTCATGCTGTTCCCCGTGACCAGCATGGACATCAGGCGCCGGCCGCGGCCTTCGCAAGGAGGGCGTCCACCGGAGGAGGCCGACGAGCACGGTTGCCTCCATCCGGGTGTACGGGGGTGGCGTCCAGCATCGTGCCGGGTGGAACGGGGAGGTGGCCGCCGAGGCGGACCGTGGGCGTCGGGCGCCGGTGTCCTCTGCGTGGGACCAGCCGGCTGCACGCGTTCAACCGGTTCGAGCGGGGCCCCGGCGACTAGAGCGAAGCCTCGTCGGTCGGTGAAGGCACGGCGCACGGACGGAGGACCATGAGCGAGCCTTCCGAGATCGCCACCATGGCGAAGGGGAACCGGTCGAGCTCGAGACAGAGCGCGACATCATCAGGATGGGCTCCACCACGCTCACCTTGCGCCAATTCGGCGGCGGCACGCGACTCGCCGGCGCGGCGGAGGAACTCAGCCGCGTCCGTCCCGGTCTCGATGGCCCGGCGAGCGATGTATTGAGCGCACGCCAGGTCTTCCTCGGCGCGCCCGTCGTCGCCTGTGACCACGAACGTGACCCTGTCGCACTCGCGTGCCCGCAAGAGCCGAGCCGTTGCCTCCGCCACCACGAAGCCGGCGCACAGCACCAGCGACGCCTCCTTGACCGCAAGGGCGCCGACCGTCCCTGCCGTGGTCTTCTGCACCACGGTCCGTCCGCCAAGGTCATAGGACCGCAGCAGGCCAGGCGAGTTGACGGTGTCGAACCCGGGCGCGGGCGGACCGTCCTTCAGTGCCACCCAATCCGGGTGGCGAGCCTTGAGCGCCAGGGCCTCGTCCAGCGACCCGGCGAGAACGATCCTTTCCGCACCCTGGGCGAAGGCCCAGGCAGCCACGGTGAAAGCCCGCATGACGTCGACCACGACCGCCACGGACGGGATTTCGTCCAGCTCGGCGATGCCAAGAAAACGGGCGTCCATCCGGCCATGATCGCGCACGCCCGTCCTGAAGCGGCTGGACGGTGATGCGCATCACATCGATGATCCGCGAGTGCGACGCCTGGGCGGAGAAGCCCTTGTCCCCGCACCGGTGGGAGGCGCCAGTCAGACCGTAGGACCCAATGGTCCCGACGTCACCGGTCGCACCTCCGCCTTCCCGGACGCGGCGCGGGCCAGGCCGTCGAGCCACGCCTGGCGGCCGATGAGCATCGGGCCCGGCCGCTCCTCGGCGAGCGCGGCGGCGGGTCGGCCGATCTGCGTCTCCTGGGTCAGGCTCCGCCCCCGGCCACCGGACGGGTCCGGGTCCGCGGCATCCTCCGCCGCCCGGCCCTCACCTGGTAATAGGACCGCAGCCGGTCCCGGGGTACCGGCCCCCCGGCCGCTCGCAGCGATCAGATCCACGGCAGCGTGCGTCGACCGGCTGCCCCAGGGAACCCGTGCTCCCGATGAGCAGAAGAGGAACGTGCGGAGCGGTCGTCCCAGCCGCGCAGGTCGCCGATGCGACGGTGCGCCGGGCCGCTGTCCGCTCCGAACCGGTGAAAGGGGCAAAGGGATGAGTACCGCCGAGAACAAGGACACCCCGCAGGTCGACGAGGAGACGAGGGAGCGGTCCGCCGAGCAGCGGAACATCACCGCACCCACCCCGCCGGACGTGCGTGCCAAGGGTGAGGACGACGACACCGACCCGCCGGCGGCCGAACCCGAAGCCCCCTAGGGGCCTTCGGGCGCGCCCGCCGGGTGGCAAGGCGACTGCGGTGTGCCGCCCGGTGCGCCGCAACGTGCGGTTTCCCGGGCGCCCGCCGAGAGACGTTTCAGTCCATCCGGCCCAGCACGTCCCGCGCCCGCCGCACGTCCCGCAGCCGCTGTTCGTACGTCGCGCCGACGGCGAGCAGCAGGAGCCCGGCGAGCGCGGGAGGCACCCAGCGGGGGAGCAGCCCGGCGATCTGCACCAGGTAGGGGGCCAGTTCGTGCAGCGCGTCCAGCACGAGCACCCCACCGCCCAGCAGCAGCGGCGCCCGCAGCCGGTGCCGGGCGCCCACCAGGGTGACCAGCAACGCCGCCGCGCCCAGCAGCCACGGACGGGTGGCGTACGCGTCGTTCCGGGCGGCCGCGAGGCTCGGGACGAGCGTGGCGGTCAGACCGGGGCCGTACGCCACCCACGACGACACCCGCGGATCCCGGCGCCGTCGCAGCGCGCCCACCACGAGCGCCGCGGCGCTCACCGGCACCGTGTAAGCCTCCGGTGCCGTGACCCCCCAGGCCGCCAGCCGCACCCAGGCGGCCAGAGCGAACAGCGCGGTGGCCGCGTAGGCGACGGGACGTCGGTCGGCGCGGACGGCCGTGCCGCTCGCGATCACCGCCGACAGGGACAGCACCAGGGAGAGCATCGCCGGATCGGCGACCGCCAGGGCGATCGCCAGGCAACCGGTGGCCGCACCCGTCACCTCGACCACTACGGTCGTCCGCGCGTCCGAGAACCGCGCGGCGCACAGCGCCGCCACGGCCGGGACCGCGAGCACGAGCAGCGCGGTGTGCTGCGGCGCCCACCCCGCCGCGGCGCCCACCGCGCAGGCCAGCGCGGCGCCGTAGCCGAGCGCGGCCGGAACGGTGACCGCCGTGAGACGCCGCCTGACGGAAACGGCCGCGAAGAGCGCCGTCACAGCGATGAGCACTCCCAGCGTCGCGGACCGCGTCGCCAGCGACAGAAACCCGAGCGAGACGGACGTGACGAGGGCGAGCACCAACGCCGGGAGCAGGACGGTACGCTCCGCCACCCCGGACCGCGTCGCCACCCCGAGCAGGGCAGCCGTCACCAGCACCTCCACCACGAGCGCCGCCGGATAGGGCACGTCCCACACCACCGGGACGACCATGAGCGCGGACCACCCCAGCGCCAGCACACCCGTCAGCGCCCGAGGCCGCCACGTCGCACCACGCACCGCCAGTGCGACGACGACGGCGACGGTGGCCAGCACCAGCGGCGCCGTCTGCAGCTGCGGCAGCCACGGCGCGCCCACCGACACGGCCTCACGGGCATCGCCCGGTGCCCCCGACCACACCCGGGCCGCCCCGCCGGCCGGCCCCAGCAGCGTCAGCGCGAGCAGCGGCAGCGCCCACAGAACCGCCAGGCCCTGCACGGCCGCGCAGGCGACGGCGAGACCCCGCCGCACCGCCTCCGGGAGCCGATCGGCCCGCACCGCCGCCAGCAGCGCGATCCCGAAGACGAGATGAGTGGGAACCGTCCAAGTACCCGGCAGCGCGGGCCGGACGATACCGCCGAGCGCGACGACGGCGAGCAGACCGGCCGCGAGGGACAACCCGACGGCGTGCCCCGCGGCACGATCCCGCCATGCCGCCGCCAGCGAGACACCGGCCGCGAACAGCAGCAGCGCAGCCGCCCGCGTAGCGGCGCCCGGACCGCCGGCCGTCCACGACAGCCAGACCGCACCCAGCACGCCGCCCACCCCCACGGCGTACGCGCCGACCGTGGCGATGACTTGCACCACCCCGGCCGGAGCGCGCAGCGCCACGAGCGTGTCGCAGGCAGCCGTCACGAGCAGCACGCCACTGATCCCGTAGGGGCCCGCGCCGGCCGCCACCGCCGCCAGCAGCAGCGGCAGTTGGGCGGCGGCCAGTGCGGCTGGAAGCGGCAGCCGCAGCGCCTTCGTGCGCGGCAGCAGCCCGTAACCCGCCCACAGGGCCGCCAGTACCGCCGACGCTCCGGCCGCGTACGCCGTGGCGTCCATACCGATGAGAGCGACCGCGTGCAGCGCATAGGCGTCGAGCACCGTGAGCGCCAGCGCCAGTCCCGCCACCGCCTCGGCCGTCGACCGCAGGCCGCGCCCCAGCAGCGGCAGCGGAGCGGCCAGGGCGGCCACCGTGACCGCCCCCAGCACCAGCGAGCGCCCGCCGATCCCCAGGTGCCCCCAGCTGACCAGCGTGAACGCGACCGCCGCGATGGTCAGCAGCAGGCCGCCCAGGAGCAGCAGCACATTCTGCACGCGCGGCGCGGTGGCCTCCGGGCGATGCGGCGCGGGCACGGCCGTGGGCGGCGCCCAACCGGGCTGCGGCAGGGACGGCAGACGGCTGACCAACCAGGCGCGGCGCGCCAGCAACTGCGCCCGGCGAGCCTCCAGTTGCCACAGCTCGGCGTCGACGAGCCGCAGCTCCTCGGCGGGTGGCGGAACATGTGTCATGGTCAGGAGTGTGCGCCGCGCCACCTCGAGGGGCATGAGCGCGGCTACTCAGAACGTACTCAGGTTGCCGGTGCAGTGGCGGCGGGGTCGAGCAGTACACCCGAGTTCATGATCCCGGCCGGGTCGAGCGCCTGCTTCGCGGCGCGCAGGGCCAGAGCGAAGGGTTCCGGGCGCTGACGGTCGTAGCCGGGCCGGTGGTCGCGGCCGACCGCATGATGGTGGGTGACGGTTGCACCGTGGTCGTGCAGGACGCTCATGGCCGCGGACTTGATCTCGTCCCACATCGCCACTTCCGAGCCGCGCCTGCCCGGTGCGATCACGGTGAAGTATGGGGCGGGGCCGTCCGGATAGACGTGTGTGAAGCGGCAGTTGATCGTGCCGGTCGTACCCGTCACCTCCTTCAGGACCTCGGCCAGCCGGCTTCGCACCGACGCGTACAACTCCGGCGCGCGGTCCCAGGCGCAGGCCGTTTCGAAGGTCTCGCTGATCACGCTCATGCGGGCGAGTCCATCGCGGAGATAGGGCATCTTCAGAAAGGCCGAGCGCCAGGTGTCCGCGGCGGTGTCCGCGCCGCCGGTTTCCCTCACGGTGGGCGTGCCGCCGTGGTCACGGGCGAGGGCGAGGAGTTCGGCCAGACGTTCCTCGACGCGGGAGTGTGCCGACTCCACCCCCAGGACGAGGACGCTCTCACCGTTCTGTGTGATTCCGGCCAGGGCGGCCTCCCCCGGATCGAGGAGTCGGCAATTCGCCGGGTGCAGGCCCGACTGCGCGACGGCGCGCACCGCGTCCATGGCAGCGTGGACGTCCTCGAAGAGAACCGTGGCCGACGCCTTGTGACGCGGGCGTTCCTGGAGCCGCATCCAGGCCTCGGTGATCACGCCGAGCGTGCCCTCGGACCCCAGGAACAGCCGGTCGGGGGAGGGACCCGCGCCCGACCCCGGTACCCGGAGCGACTGGTTGATGCCGACCGGGGTCACCACGCGCAGCGACTCCACGAGGTCGTCTATGTGGGTGTGGAGCGTGGCGTAGTGGCCTCCCGCCCGTGTCGCGAGCCATCCGCCCAGCGTGGAGAACTCGAAGCTCTGCGGGAAGTGGCGCAGGGTCAGTCCGTGCGGTCGCAGCTGCGCCTCCAGGGCGGGGCCCAGGACACCGGCCTGGATCCGCGCGGCGCGGCTGGTCCTGTCGATCTCCAGCACCTGGTCCAGCGCTGCGAGGTCCAGGGACACCACGCCGCGGTGCCGGCCGGCGCGGTACTCGACCCCGCCGACGACCGAACTGCCCCCGCCGAACGGCACCACGGCCACCTCGGCGCTCGCCGCCCATTCGAGGATGTCGATGACGTCCTGCTCGGTGCGGGGATGGGCGACTTGGTCGGGTGCTGCCGAGAGGTCCCCCTGGAGTGCGCGGACCACGTCGCGGTACGCCTTGCCGTACGTGTGCGAGGCGCGGTCCCGGGGCGCGGCCGACATCAACGGCGCGAGTGCCGTGGGCGGTTCCACACGCACCTCCGGCAGGGCGAGCGCGGAGACGTCGGGAATGCGCAGCGGAGCGCTCGCCGCACCGGGGAGCAAGCGCCCGAGTTCGGCGCACTCGGCGTCGGACAGCGCCTTGCTCTCCGTGCCCCAGCCCCACCAGGAGCGGCGCGGGGTGGTCCCGGTCGATGACGCCTTCGTCGCGGTGCTGTCGGCCATGCCAATTGACCTTCCAGTAATTTACCTCTTGGTAAGTTACTGCAACGTATAGTTCTGTCATGGCAACCGCAAGAACCTCGACTCCACCGGATCCGCCGGACGGCGACCGGGAGCAGAACCGGCCAGGAGCACGCGCGGGGACCAAGGGGGTACCGCGGGCCCACCGGGAACGGCAGATCCTCTGCGCCGCCGTGGAGGAGTTCGGAAGGAACGGGTACGCCGCGGCGTCCATGGCCGAGATCGCCCGTCGCGTGGGCGTGACGAAACCCCTGCTGTACACCTACTTCGGTTCCAAGGACGGCCTCTGCACGGCCTGCGTCGACCGCATCGGCCCGCAGCTGCTCGAGGCGGTCGAACGGGCCATGGTCTCGAACCCGTCGGAAGGCGGGCTGCCCCACACAGTGCTCACCGCCCTCTTCCAGGCTCTGGAAGGGCAGCGGCACGCCTGGTTCGTGCTGTACGACCGGACCCTCCCGCCTGGCTCCGAACCCTGGCGCGCGGCCCGGCGCCATCGCGACGCCATCGACGAACTGGCGGCCACCGGCACGGCCGCCCTGCTGCATGCCCAGGGAAACGACGACGCCCGGGACGCGGACGCGCTCAAGCACATCTGGACGGGCACGGTCAGCGCACTGCTCGGCTGGTGGATCTCCCACCCCGAACTGTCCGCGCAGGACATGAGCGCACGCTGCGCCCGGCTCCTCACGGCCATCCGGAACGGTGCCTGAAGCAGTCGGAAACGGTGGGCGGCACGGGGGAGCGAGGACGGCCGCTACCGCCCCCCGTCCCTCGCCGTCACGCCGGGCCAACGGGCGGACCGGACCTGGTCGTCCGGCTCCGCACGTGATCGGCCGGACAGGTCCTGGTCGTCGGTCAGGACGGACTCGTGCACGGTGTGCAGCGTCGCGTTCGAGGTGGTGCGCTCCAGGCGGAGGTGCGCCGAGCGGCCGCGCAGAGTCAGGGTCATCAGCTGGTTGCCGAACCAGGGGCCGCCCTGCTTGCGCCAGCTGACCGGAGGCCTGGGACAGCGGCCGTGCCGGGCGAGGAGGCGCCCCAGCAGACGGGCCGGTGAGCTCCAGCCGAAGCGGAAGCCGATCCGCATCATCAGGGACACGGAGTTGTGCACGGGTGAGCAGGTGAGCTGGACGACGGGGAGGTGGGGGCCGTCGGACCGCCAGGACGCCTTGGCGAGGTAGGCGTGGTGGACGTCGCCGGACAGGACGCACACGGTCGCTGGGGCGGCCGGGGAGGCCCCGGCCTCGGCGACGAGGTCGGCGAGGCCGGCGAAGGAGCGGGGGAAGGCCGCCCAGTGCTCCAGGTCGGCTCCGCGACGCAGCCACTCGCCGAAGCGGGCCCAGCGTCCGCCGCGTTCCCCGGCACACAGAGCGGCGTTCCAGGTTTCGGTGTCGTGGACCAGGTGCGGCAGGAGCCAGGGCAGGGAGGTGCCGAGCAGGAGGTGGTCGTAGGTCTGCTCGTCGGTCAGCACCTGCTCGCGCAGCCAGGCGTCCTCGCCCGGGTCGAGCATGGCGCGGCGGTCCTCGGCGAGGACTCTCGCGGCCCGGGAGTCCACCATCACGATCCGGACCCGGCCGAAGTCACGACGGTAGCTGAAGCGGACCGAGGCTGAATCGGCGTCGGCGCGCTCGGCCAGGGCGCGCAGTGCCGGCGTGCCGTCCGGCGCGGCGTGGACGGCGGCCCAGGCGGGATCTTCGGCCAGTTCGGCGGGGGAGAGGTTGCCGAGGTGCTGGTGGACCCAGTAGGACATCAGGCCGCTCAGCAGCCGTTCCTGCCACCAGTCGGTGGTACGCATGTCGGCGAGCCAGGCGGCGGAGGTGTTCCAGTCGTCGACGATGTCGTGGTCGTCGAAGATCATGAGACTGGGCACCGTGGACAGCAGCCAGCGGACCTCGGGGTCGAGCCAGGATTCGTAGTAGAGGTGGCAGTACTCCTCGTAGTCGGTGACCTGGGCTCCGGGCGGCTGATCGAGGTCGCGGCGCTCGGCGAGCCAGCGCCGGGTCTGCTCGGAGGTCTCGTCCGCGTAGACCTGGTCGCCCAACAGGAGCAGGACGTCGGGGCGCTCGGCGTCGGGGTCGGCTGCCAGACGGATCGCGAGGGTGTCCAGGGCGTCCGGCCCGACCGAATCCTTGCCGTCGGCGGGGGGTGCGGCCCAGCGGCACGATCCGAAGGTGACGCGGACGGCGTCGCCGGTGGCGGGCGAACGGATGACGGAGGGCGGGAAGGGGGAGTCGGCAAGGGGCCACACCGGGGTGTCGTCCAGGAGAACCTCGTAGGAGGGGGACGCGCCGGGCCGCAGCCCGGTCACCGTGACGAGCGCGTAGTGGTGCCCGGCCACCTGGAAGCTGGGGGCCGTGCCCCTCGCGCCGTCGGAGCAGCGCACCTGTACCGTGCAGGCTTCGCTGGTCTCGACCCACACCGTCGCGAACGAGCCGTCGGTGCACCTCAGCAGGGGCCCCAGACGCAGTTCGGCCACTTGATCGCCTTCCTGTCTCGCGCATAGGGAACGGAACGACCGTAGCGCACCAGGGGAAGCCGGGGCCCGCGGCTTGGGGGGCGCGGTTCACGGGGCGGCGGGGCGGGGCCCCTGCTTCGAGAGGGCGGGCCCCCGGTACTGTACTGGGGGCCCGGACCGGGGTGACGTCAGCAGAACCAGCCGTCCTGGACCCAGCCGCGGCGGTTGATGTCTCCGTAGGCGAAGCCGTACGCCCAGCCGCTCTTCTTGCTCTCCACCAGGAAGGTCTGGCCCTTGTACAGGGTGCCCATCCAGGCGCCGACCGGTTCGGTGCGGACGTAGAGGTCGGTGGCGCACACCGTTTCACGCACACCGACGGTGCCGTTCGAGTAGGCGAGCGCCGGTCCGGCGCCGAGTAGCAGCGCGGCGCCGGCCGCGGTGACGACGGCGGCCGCACGGCCGCCACGGAAGACGGGCATCGAGGAGAGTCCTTTCACTGCCGGTTGCTGGGAAGGGCGGCCGTCACCAGCGCTCACCAGGAGTCGTAGCCGCCGATGCACTCGTAGCGCACATAGCCCCAGTCGTTGGGGCCGTAGTCGAAGGTGGCGGCCCAGCCGTTGTAGACGGGATGCGCGCCCTGGGTGTGGCCGACTTTGTTGCCGTAGGTCAGGGTTCGCAGATAGCCGGTCGGGCCGGATGCGCTGTTGTAGTTCGCGTAGAAGCTCGCCGTCTGGCACACGATGATCGCGTGCTGCGGCGGGACGTCGGCCCGGGCCACGGACTGCTGCAGGGCGACGGCCGTGACGGCGGCCGCCGTCACGGCGAGGGTCTTGTTCCAGGTCTTCACCGAATACCAACTCCCGTTGTCACAAAGGTGGCAGGGGCTGCCGCGCTGGGTCGTGTACGCCCGTCGACACAGGGGCGGGGGAGGAGTCACACGACGCCGCTCTCCCACCACCAGGAGCCGGAGCCGTACGAGGGGTACTGCACCCGGCTGTCCGTGTGCTGCCAGGAGTGGGTGTAGGCCTCCAGGCCGGAGAAGCCGCAGGTCTCGGCGATCTTGTACGTCTGGAGGGTGGTGTGGCCCGCGACCACGATGTCGGCGGCTACCCCGTATACGTGCATGCTGTTCGAGGCGCCGCCCACCGAGGAGTTGTGGGCGACGCTGCGGAAGCCGGAGTTGACGGTGATCGAGCTGTTGCCGGCCTTTTTGCGCACGGCCTCCAGTTTGTACATCAGGCGGCGCACGTTCTCCTTGACCTGGGCGGCGCTCACCTTGCCGCCGCTGAACCCCGAGCCGTCGTTGGAGTAGAACTCGCTCCAGTCGAAGTGCGCTGACGAACCGTCGCTGCTCTCCAGGCTGTTCAGCACGCTCTGCGTCTGCGGTCCGGCGACACCGTCCGACGGCAGGCCGTAGGCGGACTGGAACCGCCGGACCGCGCTCTCGGTGGCCGGTCCGAAGGCGCCGTCCCAGGCGACATAGGTCTGCTGGGCGCCGGAAGCGGCCCAGCCGCCGACCCGCACCTGCAGTTCCGTCACATCGGCACCGCTCATGCCCTGCTGGAGGGTGCGCGTCCAGCCGTACGCCGAAGCCGGGTCCGCCGTCCCCACGCCGGTGGCAAGCGCCATCCCGGCCACTGCCGACCAGCCTGCCGCGCCGCGCAGGAGGGAGCGACGCCGGATTCCGGCGTCCGCGCTCCCCGCTGCGTTCAAGTCCGCCATGACACATCCCTTTCCGCGGTTCCTCGGTCCTGGTGATCCCCGTCGCTGCCGGACCGTCCGGCGAGGAGGTGCTTGTCAGCCGAACGCCTTGACCGCCTGGTAGTAGGTCCACGCCGTGCTGTCACACGTGGTCTTCGTGCCGCCGGTGTAGTTGAGGCAGACGCGCTTGAGATCCTCGTAGAGGGCGCTGTCGAGGCGGGCCTTGTTGGCGCTGAAGGTGCCTGCGGCCTTGTAGTTGCGGTAGCCGAAGTCGTGGCGGGCGCAGGACATGGAGAAGGGGAATCCGAACGGGTTGTCCGGAGAGGTGGAGCAGTAGTCGGTGGACCAGTCGAACGCGTACGCGGACCAGGCGGCCTGGTTCGCGCGGGCGGCGGCCCAGGTGTTGTAGCTCGACGCGCTGGTCTGGGTCCAGTTCGCGAGGACCTGGGGCTTGTCCGCGGGTGCGGCGTCGGCGGCGGTCGCTGTGCCGACGACGGTGATGACGGCCAGGGCCGAGGCGGAAAGGCCTACGGAAAGTCTTCGGTGCATCGCAACACCTCCATGAGACCGCGAGCCGCCCGTCGGACCGCAGGTTCATGACAAGATGATTGAGGTATCAACAGGGCTTGCCAACCCCCCGGTCCCCACTGAGTGTTGAAATCCCGGCTGCGCCCAACGTCGCTCTTGTCGCAGACCTGCCCGACCTGCCGCACCTCGCCGACTTCGCCGACCTCACCGACACGATCACCGCCCGGTAATCGCGCAGGGTTCCCACCCACTTCGAACCGGTGCCCGGCCCGAAAAGTGCGCCCTGCGCCCGGATGCGCGTGGTTCGTGGCTGACGAGTTCTTGCCACGGCGAGGATTTGCCATGATCGGCCCTTCACGGCGGCGTGAACCGGCCGATAGACCCTGGGCATGTTCTCCCCCTCTCTGTATTCCGCCTTCCGGCGCAGACGCCGGCAGCTGATCTCGGCCACCGCCGTGGTGCCGCTGCTGGCGTCCGGGCTCGCCGTCCTGCAAGCGCCCGCACACGCCGCTCCGAGCAAGCCCGCGGTTCCCGTCGACCCCTCGGCGACCCACAAGGTCACCCTGGTCACCGGCGACGTCGTCACGGTCGCCACGATGGCCGACGGCCGGCAGATGGCCGACGTCGACCGGCCGGACAACGCCGTCGGCGGGGTGAAACTGCAGGAGATCAAGGGCGACTTGTACGTCATCCCGGACGAGGCGGCGCCACTGCTCGGCGCCGGCAAGCTGGACCGGCGGCTGTTCAACGTCACCGATCTGATCAAGATGGGCTACGACGACGCCAAGTCGGCCGCGCTGCCGCTGATCGCGATGTACGCCAAGCCGAAGCCCCGCGCGACCGCCGAGCCGACCGCCCCCCGGGGCAGCAGGCTGACCCGCGCGTTCAAGGGCATCAACGGTGCCGTGCTCCGCACCGACAAGCGGCGGGCCCGCACCTTCTGGACCGCCGTCGCGCCCCAGGACCACAAGAGACTGGGCGCGGGTGTCGCCAAGCTGTGGCTCGACGGGCGTGTGAAGGCCAACCTCAAGGAGAGCGTGCCGCTGATCGGCGCGCCCGAGGCCTGGGCGGCCGGTTACACCGGCAAGGGCGTCAAGGTTGCGGTTCTCGACACCGGCATCGACGTCAACCACCCCGACTTCGCCGGCGTGATCGACGGAACGGCGAGCTTCGTGCCGGGCGAGAGCGTCAACGACATCAACGGCCACGGCACCCATGTGGCCGGCACGATCGTCGGTTCGGGCGCCGCCTCCCACGGCGACTACAAGGGAGTCGCCCCCGGCGCCGACCTGTACGTCGGCAAGGTGCTCGGCGGGGAGGAAGGCTCCGGCCAGGACTCCTGGGTCATGGCCGGGATGCAGTGGGCTGCCGAGTCGGGCGCGGACGTCGTCAACATGAGCCTCGGCGACTCCTACCCGACGGACGGCAGCGACCCGATGTCACAGACGGTCGACGCCCTGTCGGAGCAGTACGGCACACTGTTCGTCATAGCCGCCGGCAACGCGGGCCCGGAGAGCGTCTCGGCCCCGGGCGCGGCCGCCTCGGCGCTGACCGTGGCCGCCACGGACAAGCAGGACCGGCTCGCGTCCTTCTCCAGCACCGGCCCGCTGGCCTACTCCGGCGGCATGAAGCCGGACATCGCGGCGCCCGGCGTGGACATCACCGCGGCCCGCTCGCAGGAGATGACGGACGGGGGCGAAGGCATGTACCGCACGCTCAGCGGTACCTCGATGGCCACCCCGCACGTGGTCGGCGCGGCGGCGATCCTGGCCCAGCGGCACCCGGACTGGACCGGCAGCCGGCTCAAGGAACACCTGATGAGCACCGCGAAGGGGCTGGTCGGGTACTCGCCGTACGAGGTCGGCACCGGCCGTGTCGATGTGGGCGCCGCCGTGCGCACCACGGTCCGCGGCACCGGATCGCTCTTCTTCGGCAACTACACCTGGCCGAACGAACCGAGCGACGGCGCCGTCACGAAGGAACTGACCTTCACCAACACCGGTTCCACCGATGTCACGCTGGACCTGGCGCTGAGCGACGACGGCGGCCCGTTCTCACTGGGCGCAGCCGAGGTGACCGTCCCGGCGGGCGGCACGGCCGCCGTCCCGGTGACCGGCGACCCGCGGTCCGTCCCGGCAGGCCGCCACGTCGGCTACGTGACGGCCATCGACGCGGGCACGGGGAAGCCGGTGACCCGCACGGCCCTGGCGCTGCTCAAGGAGGATGAGCGCTACGACCTGAACATCAAGCTGGTCGGCCGGGACGGCAAGCCCGCCGCCGGCTGGGTCGGCGTCAATCTGGCCGGCGACGTCTGGCCGTGGTCGGTGTACGTCGACGGCTCGACCACCATGCGTATGGCACCCGGCCGTTACACCGTGACGGCGAACGTCGACGTGGCCGGTGAGAAGGCGGACCGTTCGGGTCTGGCGGTGCTGGTCGACCCGGAGACCGTGCTCGAGGACGGCCCCGCGGACGTGGTGCTCGACGCCGGGAAGGCCCGGCTGCTCCGGACCGAGGCCCCGCAGCGCACCGAGGACCGCCAGCGCAAGGTCGACTTCAACGTCCACTACGACGGCCAGGACCCGTACACGGACTACCGCAGCGCGTACGTGCTGCCGCAGACCTACGACGACGTCTACGTCTCGCCGACGAAGCCGATGGAGCACGGCGATTTCATGCTGACCACCCGATGGCGCAAGGGTGCACCCCAGCTCGATCTGAGCGCGTTGGGCGGCCGCCTCCGCTTCGACGCGCTGGCCCAGCCGGGGAGCGCACTGGACACCGCCACGGACAGGTGGGGCGTGGTCCACGCGGGCAACGGTTCGGCTGCCGCGTACACGAAGGTGAATGCCAAGGGCAAGGTCGCCGTCGTCGAACGCAGCGACGAGGTCTCGCCGCAGGAACGCGCCGAGGCCGCCGTCGCGGCCGGCGCGAAGGCACTGATCGTGGTCAACGACGGCCCCGGTGCGCTGGTGGAGTACGTGGGCGAGTCGCCCATCCCCGTGGCCTCCGTGCACCGCGGCGCGGGCAGGGCCCTCCTCTCGCTGGCCGGGTCCGGCGCCTTCAACCTCACCGTGAAGCAGACCGAGTACACACCGTTCGTCTACGACCTCACCCGGAACTACCCCGGCCGGGTGCCGGACCGGGCCCTGGTCTACCAGCCCGCCAAGTCCGACCTGGCCCGGGTCGACGCCCGCTACCACTCAGCCGCGGGCGGTGGTCCGGCGGAGGGCTACCGGTCCGACTTCACCCTCAGCCCGTCGTTCAACCTGCCCGAGCGCGAGTGGCACCCGGGCACGCGCACCGAGTGGGTGACACCGGGCCAGGTCTGGCGGGAGTTCCACACGCAGGGCACCGACGGAACCCTGCCGTGGACGATGGTGTCGGGCGACAACAGGTATGCCAAGGGCAGCACCACCCGTCTGGACTGGTTCGCCCCCGCGACGAGGCCCGGCCAGGGCGAGTCCTTCGGTGTGTACAACTCCCGTTGGCAGAACTACATGACATGGAACGTGCAGGCGTGGACCTCCGCCAGCGGCAACATGCGGCTGGGCGGCTACCTGCCCTGGGGTGAGACGCCGTCCCACCTGCAGGTCTTCCAGGGGAAGACGCTGATCTACGACAACCCGGTCGGCGGGGACATGCAATGGCAGGAGGTGCCGGCGGGCAGGCTGCCCTATCGCGCCGTCCTCGACGCGCAGCGCCCGGGCGACGTTTTCCGGCTGTCGACACGCACCCACACGGAGTGGACGTTCACGTCCGACACCGTCGATTCTGACTCCTTCGAGCGGTTCTCCGTGCTGAACCTGGACTACGAGCTGGAGTCCGACCTGCACGGAGACGTCAAGGCGAACGCGAACCAGAAGATCAGGCTCAAGCCGGTGTCGATGGACGGCGGCAGTGTGCCGGGCAAGGTCAGCACGGTGAAGCTGGATGTCTCGTACGACGACGGCGGCACCTGGCAGAAGGTGACCCTGGCCAAGGGCGCCGACGGCTACTGGACGGGTTCGTTCAGGACGGCGAAGAAGCCCGGCGGCTTCCTCTCGGTCCGCGCGAGCGCCGGGACGAACGGCGGCTTCGGCGTCCGGAACGACATCATCCGGGCCTACGGCCTGCGGTGAGTCGAAGCGTCGGGCCCCGGGGAGGTGACTCCTCGGGGCCCTTCCCGGCACACCCCATCCCAACTGGGACTTCTCAAGATCGGCTGCCATGGCGGATACTTCCGCCGCTGCGGCAAGTGAAAGAGAGTCGGTCGCCGATGCTGGATGTTCTGGGCCTGGAGCCCGATGACGAGCGCGTCTACCGGGCCCTGCTCGGACGGCCCAAGTCCACCGCCGTCCTGCTGTCGGATCTGCTCGGCCTGTCACGGGCCCTGGCCGACCGGGCCCTGTGCCGACTGGTCGAGTCGGGCCTGGTGATCAGGTCGGCGGACGAGCTGTTCACCGCCGCGCCGCCGACCATGGCGCTCGGCGCCCTCATCAGCCAGCGCCGGGACGGACTGCGTGCGGCTGAGCATGCCCTGGTGACCTTCGCCGAGGAACACCGGGCGGCGATGACAGGGAGCAGCATCGTCGACCTCATCGAGGTGGTCACCGGAGTCGACGCCATCCGCCACCGCTACCTCCAGGTGCAGCAGGCGGCCCGCACACAGGTCCGCACCTTCATCACCGCTCCGTTCGTCGCCCTGCCGCCCGACGAGAACACGGCCGAACCCATGGCCATCGGCCGCGGCGTGCGCTTCCGGGCGGTGCTGGACCGGGATGTGCTGGCCGAGCCGGGCATCGTCGATGACGCGATCGACTCCCTGCACAACGGTGTGCAGCTACGGGTCGCCGACCGGCTGCCCATGAAACTCGTGCTGGCCGACGCCGAACTCGGCCTCGTCCCGCTCGCGACCACGCCGGCCGGGGAGCCCGGCGCCGTGCTGCTGCACCGCAGCGGCCTGCTGGACGCCATGGACGCGCTGTTCGAGACGGTGTGGCGCACCGCCCACCCGTTCCAGCTGTCGGGGACCGTCCAGGAGGCCGAGCCCGTCGTGAAACTCGGGTCGGACGGCCCGTCCGACCTCGACCGAAGGATCCTCGCGCTCCTGCTGGCCGGCGTGACCGACTCCACGGCCGCGGTACAGCTCGGTCTGTCACCGCGCACGCTGCAACGACGCCTGCGCCACCTCATGGACCTGGCCGGGGTCCGGACCCGGATGCAGTTGGGCGCTCACGCCGTGCGTCACGGTTGGGCGGAACCGGCGGTACCGAGGCAGACGTGACGGCCGCGCGCGGCTCGCCGCCTGCGCCGGCGTTCCGGCCGACGGGAGTGGGCGGGGGAGTGGACGGCACGTGGGGGAGTGGTACGGAGGGCCGATGATCCCCAGCTTGATACCAGACGTCCTTTTCGCGCGCGGGTCTCCGTGACGGCACCGCGACCCCGAGTGTCTGCTGCTGTCTGGCGCCGGCCGAACACGCCATGTAGCGTCGCTTTGGTTGGTCCGCCGTTCCCGCCCGTACCGCCAGGTGCGGGCGTTTTGTTGCGCGGACCGGCCAGGAACATCGCCTCGGGTCCGCATGGCGTGGACCCGGTTCGACCGAGAGGTAGAAGCATGGCCAGCGGGACCGTGAAGTGGTTCAACGCCGAGAAGGGCTTCGGTTTCATTCAGCAGGACGGCGGGGGCCCGGACGTCTTCGCGCACTACTCCAACATCAACTCCTCCGGCTTCCGTGAGCTGCTGGAAGGCCAGTCCGTGACCTTCGACGTCACACAGGGCCAGAAGGGTCCGCAGGCGGAGAACATCACGGTCGTCGGCTGAGTCGACGCCCTCGGCGTGGCCTCCGGAAACTTCTGCGGGGGCCACGACTGAGGGAACGGAGCCGTCGACGGGTTCTCCAGGGTCCCAGGAGATCTCCCGCTGGCCGGCCCGCCGGACCCCTTCCGTCCGAGAGGGCGGGCGGGTCGCCGACGGGACGGGCGACACAGGCGGTGCGCAGGCCGAGTCCCTGTGCTCCGCGCAGGTCCCAGGCGTGAGCCGCGGCCGGAGCTGCCGGCTGGTGCCGACCAGCCGGCCGATGCGGGTGCGGACGTCTGTGCGAAGGTCCCCATCCGGGACAGGGCGGCGTCTTCTGCGAGTCGCGGAGCGCCGCGTGGCCGAGGCGGGACGAGAGCTGGTACGGCTGGACTGCCTGTCCGACAACGCCCGCCTGAACGCGTACTACCTCAACGCCGGCTACCAGGTTGTCGGACACAAGGAGGGCAAGCCGCAGCCCGGCGGTAGGCCCAAATCGTTCACGCTGCTCGAAAAGGTCATACGCGACAGCGGAGAATAGGCACATCGCCTGCCCTCGCCCTGATCGGACGGGTCGGCGAGAGGCCCGGGTTGCTACGGCGCGGGATCTGCGACCTCCGGCAGCCCTCTGAACTGCCGGAGGTCGGGTCGGGCGTCGGACCATCAGGGTGATGAGAGACCCGGTCAGGCGGCTTCGCCATCCTGCGGGAGCGTTCGTGGTCGTGGACGTTGCGACGGGCATGCACGACGCGGCCGGCGCAGTGAGTATCGCGCCCCGTACGAGCCCCCCCACATACTCCCAGACCTCCGCCCGGGGTAACGTTCCCGTCCATTCCAAGGTCCCTGGAGGCTTCCCTGTGCACACGACTGCTTTCCTGCTGCGGAGCGCGCTGGGCCTTGGCGGCGGTCTGGTGTTCATGTGGGAGCTGAACCGCCAGGCTTCGGGTCCCGGCTGGCGGAAGTCGCGGGTCTTCTCCGCGGCGGGGGCAGTGATGCTCGCCGGGCTGCTCGCCCTCTGACGATCGCCAGTCGGCGTCCCTGCCGTGCGCGTTCGGTCTGAGGGCTGGGCGGGGGCGCAGGTCGCGGTCGACGAGGTTACGAACCTTCCGAACCTTCCGTGAAAGCGGTGGCGTGGTCGGCGGCCCACTGGCGAAACGTTCGCGGCGCCGTCCCGAGGATGTCGGCCACTGCGGTGGTGACGTACGCGGGCTGTCCGACCGCCGCGCTCCACGCGGCGAGCAGCATCTCGACGACCGAACTGGGCGCCGTCCCCTCCGACAGGCGCCGGAAGTCGTCCGGCGTCATCTCCTCGAATGTGATCCGGCGCTCCAGGGCGTCACCGATGACGTCCACCTGCGCCGCTTGGGTCAGCGATTCGGGGCCCGTGAGGACGTAGTCGCCTCCGGCGTATCCGTCCTGATAGAGCGTTCGCGCCGCGACGGCTGCGATGTCGCGGTCGTCGACCGGTGCCGTCTCCGCGGCGCCGTAAGGCCACCGGACGACCTCGCCGGCCCGGATCGCGGGCGCCCACCAGGCCAGCGAGTTCGACGCGAGCATCCCCGGCCTGATGATCGTCGACTCGAGTCCGGTGGCCGCGATGAGCCGCTCGATTTCGGCGTGCAGCGCCGCCATGGGATTGGGCTGCTGGAAGAAGGGGTGCGGCGTCTGATGTGGGGAGGAGAGGGAGACGACCCGCCGCACGTGGGCTGCCAGCCGCTCGACGACTGCCGCGGCGGTCTGAGGTGGGGCGGTCCAGACGAGGAAGACCGCACCGGCGCCATTCAGTGCCGGGTCGAGCGACTCGGGCACGGTGAGGTCGCCGGTGAAGACCTCGACCTTCGCCGGCAGCGTCGCTGCCGCCTCGGAGCGATGGGAGAGGGCGCGGACCGGCACGCCCGCGTCGAGGAGTTGGTCGACGACGACGCGGCCGATCCGGCCCGTCGCCCCGGTCACGAGCACGGGAGGAATGTCTCTCTGATTCACGCCGTCCATAGAAACGTTACTCGGTTAAAAAAGCAACGCGGTCATGAATGTTACGGTGGTCAGATGAGTGAGCCGACGGGACTGCGGGCCCGCAAGAAGGAGCGGACGCGCGACGCCATCGGCGACGCGGCCGTCTCGCTGTTCCTGGAGCACGGCTTCGACCGCGTCTCGGTCAACGACATCGCCGCGGCGGCCGAGATCTCCAAGCCGACCCTCTTCCGGTACTTCCCCACCAAGGAAGACCTGGTGCTGCACCGGTTCGCGGACCACCAGGGCGAGGCGGCACGTGTCGTACGTGACCGCGGCTCCGCCATCGAGCCGGTGACGGCGCTGCACCAGCACTTCCGGGCGGGCCTCGATCGGTACGACCCCGTCACCGGGCTCAACGATCATCCCGAGGTGGTGGCGTTCCATCGGCTGGTGTTCACCACGCCGAGCCTGGCGGGACGGCTCACGCGGTACCAGCTCGAGGATGAGGAGGCGCTGGCGGGCGCCCTCGGCGAAGGCATCCAGGCACGCCTGCGAGCCGCCCAGGTACTGGCGGTCCAACGGGTGCTCGCCCGGACCAACTGGCAGAAGATCGCCGACGGTCGAGCCGCCCGAGACGTCCACCCCGAGGCCGTAGCCGATGCCGACCAGGCATTCCAGCAACTGCGGTGACAGGCGACTCCCGGGTCGGGGAAGGCTCCGGGTCCGGCGCACGCGTCGCCACGGGTTCCCAGGGCGTGCGGAGGCGATATGGCGACAAGCCGGAACCCGGGCGACTCATCGACCCCGCCCGGCAGCTCAAGACCGTCCAGCAGGGAGCGGCCACCAGCGTGTGGTGCGCCACCAGCCCGCGGCTCGACGGACCAGGCGGCGTTGCGAGAACTGCGACATCAGCCCACTGGTCGCCCCGGAAACCGAGGCCGACTGGTACGCCACGGCCGAGTCGCCCGGCGTGCTGCCCTACGCGGTCGAGCCGGAGGCGGCGGCGCGGCTGTGGGAGGTGAGCGAGGAGCTCAACAGGCCCGAGCCGGGCATTCAGGAGCGGTCACCGAGGCTGGCGGCGACGGCGGCAAGTCGGCCCATGGCATGAGCCACGCCGAGTCCGTCCATGTAGTCGCGAACGTGCACGATCTGGCCGTCGCGAATGCGCATCACCAGAAGACCGGGGAATCTGAAGGGCCGCCCGGAGGTGGTCACGGTGCCGGTCACGACCTGCTCGACAGTGATCACCTCGGGGTCGGTGCTCTCGTGTACGACGACTTCGCCGATCTGCTGCGGTCGGGCTGGGCTGGCACCCCAGGCCGCCCGATAGCCCGCGCGGACCTCCTCGCGCCCCAGGTAGCGCGCGGGCATCCCAGGGAACAGGAACGGGAACTCATGGACGGCATCGGGCGCGTAGAGATCGGCCAGGTCGTCCGCGGACCTGTCAAGCATCGCCCGCTGATAGCGGGCCAGGACTGCACGAGGGGTGGGTTCGGACGCGACCGGCATGATGGTGGGACTCCGTTCGGACAAAGCTTGGACGAGCTCACTCGAGCCATGAGGCGAGGCATGGGGCGTGCACAGCGTGGCGGGATCCGACGCCTTGTGGAAGACCTCGCCGTGGAGAACCTCTTGACCGCACTCCGACTGCAGATCGGCGAAGAGATCGCGGGGATCCGGTAGATGGGACGACCGCTCCGGTGAGGACGTCACCCGGATCAACGTCCAGAACGACCATGACCGTCACCCTGGGCGGCGGCCTCCCGGATCAGCGGCTCGAACTCCCGCCGCACATAGGCGTCGAACGGCTCCGTCAGCGCGCCGTCGATCACCCGCCGCACCCGGTGCTTCGCCGCGATCTCCTTGAACGTGGCACGGGAGTCCGGCTCCACGCCCCCTCCGATGATCAGCACCCCGAACTCCTCGGTCTCCAGGAGCTTTCGGGCCTCCTCGTCGGAGCTCGCTCCCTCCGCGTCAAAGCCGTCCGCACGCAGCGTGGCCAGCACCTGCGTCACCCGGGCGGGCGTCCTTCCCAGCACCAGCGTCCTCATGGCCGTTCCTCTCCGATACGTCGACATCTTCACTCTCGAACCTAGGAGCTCAACCAGACTTGAGGTCAACCCCGAACTGATCGTCTGTCTCGTCATCGCCAACCCATCGCGGAAATTCGGGTTCGCAGCCCTCCATCGGCTGCCTTGGCGAGCCGTCACCTCGCTGCCCAGGGGCGAAGTTTGTCGGGATTGAGCACCGCCCAGATGTGACGGATCCGGTCACCGCTGACCTCGAAGGCCATCACCGACACGGTGACGCCGTCCAGTTGGACGACGAGCCCCGGCTGGCCGTTGACGTTGCGCTCCACCAGGCTCAGATCGGGCGCCGCACCGCGCCGGTCGACGAAGAAGTGTGCGACCTGCTCGGCGCCTTCAACTGGGTGAAGCGCGGCCGTGACCAGTCCGCCGCCGTCGCCTGTCGCCGTTGCGTCGGGGGCCAGCAGGCCGACGAGGGCGTCGATGTCCTTGGACTCCCATGCCTGCATGAAGGCCCTGACGACGCCGGCGCGCCGGGCTGACGAGGCCGCGTCAGGCTGCGACGCGCGGATGCGCCGGCGGGCCGAGGTGGCCAGCTGGCGGCAGGCCGCAGGGGTCCGGCCGACGATCTCGGCCACCTCAGCGAAGGAGTAACGGAAGACATCGTGCAGGACGAACGCCACACGTTCGGCCGGGGTCATCGCTTCGAGCACGACGAGGAAAGCCATACCGACCGACTCATCGAGGGTGATCCGGTCGGCGGGGTCGACGGTGGTGTCCCCCGGCCACTTGGCGATGCCGATCCCCTCCGAACGGTCGGGCAGCGGTTCCGGGATCCACTCGCCCACGTAGCGCTCGCGTCTTGCCCGCGCCGAGCCGAGCAGATCGAGGCAGATGCGGCTGGCGACAGTCGATAACCAGGCGCCGGGGGAGTCGATGACTTCCTGCTGTTGCGGCGACATGGCGTACCAGCGGGCATAGGTCTCCTGTACGACGTCCTCGGCATCGGCCAAGGAGCCCAGCAGCCGATACGCGAGGTTCGTCAGCCGACGCCGCTCGCTCATGATCGCCATCGGGCCCAGCCGGCCGTGTGCCGGCTCGGACGTCATGGTGTCACCGACTTCCTCGACGCCTCGCCTCACCGTCTACGACGATTCGGCGCACCGAACTGTGAGGTCGGCACGGCGCCTCACATTCCGCAGGGCTGCCTCGTCGTACCGATCAGACCCATACGGAGAGGAATCCCATCGTGGCACCCGTGAACGTTGCGATCATCTACTACAGCTCCACCGGCACCGTACACACCTTGGCGCAAGCCGCCGTCGAGGGCGCGGAGAAGCAAGGCGCCGACGTGCGACTGCGCAAGGTCGCCGAAACGGCCCCGCCGGAGGCAATCGCCACCAGGCCGGAGTGGGTCCGGCACCTGGAGGGCACCGCCGACATCGCCGAGGCCGGCCACCACGACCTGGAGTGGGCCGACGCGGTGCTGTTCGGCACCCCCACCCGCTTCGGCAACCCGGCCGGACAGCTCAGGACCTTCATCGATACCACTGGCCCTCTGTGGTTCCAGGGGAAGCTCGCGGACAAGGTGTACTCGGCCTTCACCGCCTCCAACACCGCTCACGGCGGGCAGGAATCCACCCTGTTGGCGCTGGCGAACACGTTCTACCACTGGGGCGGCATCATCGTGCCCCCGGGCTACACCGACCCCGTTCAGTTCCGGTCGGGCAATCCGTACGGCACCTCCCACGTAGCCGGCGACGGCCCGCCCGGCGAACTGGCCCTGCAGGCGGCCCGGTACCAGGCCCGCCGCGTCGTCGACACCGCAGCCCGTCTCAAGGCCGGCCGCGCCGCCTGAGCAGGGCAGGAACACAGTCGAACCGGTCCACGGTGGCCGGGCAGGCCCCGCAAAGTGTCTGCCGGCCCGGCCTCCGACGCGGCTGAGTCCTCTGGGGCACGGTCACTGCTGCGGCCCTGATCATCCGGCCGGGCCCCCGCTTCCTCAGCTCGAGCGCGAAGCCCGCTCACGCAGCGTCTGTGACCAGCCCTGCGGATCCGCGTCGTAGAGAGCGCATTTGGGGCGATCGGCGCCACGGCCGGTTCACGCCTGGAACTCGGTGAGATCGATGGCGTGCACGCGCAGTGGGTAGCCGTGAACCGGGTGTGCCGTCTCCCGCTCGGGCACCATGCCGAGCTTGCGGATGACGTTCTCGGAGGCGTTGTCCCCCACCCGGTTGATGCTGATCACGCGGTCCAGGCCGCGGTCCTGGAGCGCGAACTCCAGCGTGGCGTGCGCCGCTTCCGACGCGTATCCCTGCCCCCAGAACTGTGAGCCGAGCCGCCAGCTGATCGCCACCGCGGGCATCACCTCCGGCAGGAACTCGGGCACGTACAGTCCCGTGAAGCCGATCAGCTCGCCCGAGGCCAGCAACTCGACGGCGAAGAGTCCGAAGCCCTCCTCGTCCCATTCCTCCTCCCACCGCTCGATGTCCTCGGCCGTGTGGTCCAGGTCGCGCACCGAGCCGTCGTCGATCCAGCGCATGACCTGTGGGTCCGCGTTGATGTCCGCCATCGGCACGAGGTCGTCGTCGTACCAGCCACGGAGAAGGAGACGGGGCGTGATGATCTCGGTCATTCGCCCATCCTGCCGAAGGAACGCGCCTCATCGGTAATCCGTACAGGCTGGTCGAGGCACGAAAACCGGACCGGTGACCGGCTGCCGCACCAGGTACGTGCCCGCGTCCACAGCCTTTTCGGCTCGGTCCGCAACAGGCGCTGACTGTAACGGGTCAGAAGGCTGTTGACGGGTTGACCTTCACATCGGTGTGACGGTTGTGCAATCGAGTCATGGAATGGGACTCGATGAACCCCGGCTCGTTTCGGCTCGGCTTGGCGTTGGAGGGCACGGGTTGGCACCCTGCCTCGTGGCTGTTGTCGTCGGTGACGGATGCCGAAGAGGTCTTCAAGGGCGGCTACTGGACGAACTGGGGGCGCGCGGCCGCGTCAGCCGGCATCGACTTCGTCACGCTCGAGGACGGCCTGAGCCTGCAGACCGACCGCTTTGGTACCACCGACCAGGGCCATGACCGGGTGCGCGGCAGGCTCGATCCCGTTGTCACCGCAGCGGTCCTGCTGGCAACGACAGACATCAGCGAGGTGGTGGTCTCGCGCAACGTGACGCACACCAACCCGTTCCACGTCGCCGCTCAGATGGCGTCCTTGGCGGCAATCGGGCCGGGCCGGGTGGTGTGGCGGCCGCAGGTTTCCGCCGATGCACGCGATGCCACGGTGGTCGGTGGACCGGTGACGCCTCAGCTGCGGCCCGAGGACGTGTACGTCCCGACTCGCATCGCGCGACGGCTCCGGGATCTCTTTCGTGACGCCGAGGACTACGTGCGAACAGTGCGCGAGCTGTGGAGCACGTTTCCCGCCGACAGCCTGAGCTCCGGGGACACGTTCCTGCATCGGGACATGGTCGCGCCGTTGCGGCTCACCGGGAGGGAAAGGTACCCGGCGGCCGGCCCGCTGACCGTCCCGGTGCTGAGCACCCCGAAGGTCGCGGTGCTCGCGCACCATGCCCTGGAGCCGTATCGACTCGCTGCGGCCGTCGCTGACCGGGTCTTCGTGACTCCGTCGCAGGAGCATCCGATTCCCGTGCTCCTGAAGGCGTTTCGAGAAATCGAGAAGCTGACACCCGACGCCACCGCGACCGAGGTGTACGCAGACGTGGCGGTTGTCCTGGGCGACACGGACAGGCACGCGGAGGCCAGGCTGGCCGGGCTGAACGAAGCCGCCGGCTTCGTCTGGGCACCGGACACGCACGTGTTCGTCGGAACCGCGGACCGCCTCGCCCGGGAACTCGCCCGCTGGCGTGAGCAGTTCGGCCTGATCGGGGTTCGGCTGCGCCCCGCGGTGCTTCCGGACGACGCCGACAGGATCGTCCAGGAGGTTGTCCGGTGATGAACTGGCTTCAAGTGCCGCGCAGTTGACCGGGCGCGACCGGGACGCGACGCTGCTCCACCTCGGCCAAGTACTCGGTCATCGCGTCCCGGTTACGGGTGAGCACCTCGATCCGGTCGGTGAGCTTGTCGCGCTCCGAGGTCAGCAACGCCAGCATCTCCGGGGTCGCGTCCGGGAAGTGAATGGACCTGGGCTTGTCCAGGCACGGCAAGATCTGCTTGATGATCCGGGTCGGCAACCCCGCCGCCAGCAGACCTCGTATCTGCTTCACGCGGTCCACATACCGTTCATCGTAGTCACGGTATCCGTTCATCGACCGATCCGGCACGATCAGGCCCTGCTCCTCGTAATACCGCAGCAGGCGCCGGGACACGCCTGTCAGGCGGGACAGTTCACCGATCCGCACAAGCTCGAGAGTAGCGGCGCGGCCCAAGCTTGACCATCACATCAATGTGAGGGTTTCACGATCAGTGCATGACGACCACAACAGCCTCTCCGACAAGACGTGACGTCCTGCCCTGGTCCGCGCTCCTGGCACTGGGCACCGCGGTCTTCATCACCAGCCTGACCGAGACCCTCCCGGCGGGCGTCCTCCCGCAGATGTCCTCCACTCTCGGCGTCAGCTCCGGTGCGGCGGGCCAGGCCGTCACCGTGTACGCCGCCGGGACAGCCCTGACCGCCATACCGTTGGCCGCTGCCACGGCGGGAATTCGGCGCAAGCCGTTGCTGCTGGGCGCCATGACCGTCTTCCTGGTCGCGAACACGCTCACCGCTGCCGCGCCCGGCTACGCGGTCCTGCTCGTCGCACGGTTCCTCGCCGGCGTCGCCGCCGGACTCGCGTGGGCCATCCTCGCGGGATACGCGCGGCGTATCGCGCCTCCCGGTCAGGAAGGCCGTGCCATCGCGATCGCGATGACCGGGATCCCCCTGGCGCTGTCGCTAGGCGTTCCCGCCGGGACGCTGATCGGGCAACAGGTCGGGTGGCGAGCGTCCTTCGCTGCCGTTTCAGTGATCACCGCCGCCGTCCTCGGATGGGTCAGGTTCAGCGTTCCCGCCCTCAGCCGGCCGACGACAACAGCCGAAGAGCCGAAGCCGACCACCCGGCAAACGCTCCGGGTCCCCGGGATGGCCGCCATCATGGTCGTCGTCGTCTCCTTCGTCCTCGGCCACACGATCATCTACGCGTACATCGCGCCGTACCTACGTCACGCCGGCTTCGCCACCGCAGTGGACGCGATCCTGCTGGCCTTCGGCATCGCATGCCTGGTCAGCATCTGGTACACCGGCCGTCACATCGACAGACACCTTCGTGGGCTCGCGCTGACGGCCGCGACCCTGTTCACCGTCGCCACGGCCGCCTTCGCCGCCACCACGGCACAGGCCGTCGTCTGGGTCGCAGCCGTCGCGTGGGGCCTGGGATGGGGCGGTACACCCACGCTCCTTCAGACCGCAGCCGGTCAGGCGGGGATGCGACGCAGCCCAGCCATCGCCGACACCGCGCAAGCCATCCTTGTGACCTTGTGGAACGCGGCCATGGCACTCGGCGGCATCATCGGCGGCATACTCCTGCAGCGCGTCGACATCGCCGCCGACGCCGTCGCCGCGGCAGCGCTCGGAGTCCTCAGCCTGACTGTGATCACGCTCACGCGAAAGCATGCCTTCGCTACAGCGGACCAGGACGCACCATGACACGGCGAACCGTGCGGACCCCTTCGCAGCGCGGAGCCGGGACTGAGCCGTCGAGTCCATGCGAAGGCATTCCGAGGCCGCGGAATGCCGTGAGTCAAAGACCTGAGCCACGAACGGCGTTCTGGCGGCTGGCTCGGTAGCGGCCGGGGGTGGTGCCGATGACGTTGGTGAACGCGGCGATGAAGTTGCTGGGGTTGGCCCATCCGCAGGCGAAGGCGGTCTGGGTGGTGTCGTGGCCCTCGGCGAGGAGTACGAGCGCGTGGTAAATGCGTAGCTGGGTGCGCCACTCATGGAAAGTCATGCCGAGTTCGTCGCGCAGCAGCCGGCTGAGGGTGCGAGAGCTGGCTCCTGTCCTCTTCCCGAGTTCGGTCAGCGAGGCGTTGTCTGCCGGCCTCTCGGACAGCATCCGCGCGATGGACCGCAACCGGTCGTCCCGTGGCTCCGGCAGGTGCAGCGGCTGCTCCTGCGTTTCCCTGAGTTCATCAACGAGGACCCTGAGGAGTCGGGAGCGGGCGGTGCGGCTGTAGGACGGTGCGGCACGGTCGTGATCGTGCGGCCCGGTCAGGGCGAGCAGGACCTCACGCGCGAGGCCGGAGGCCAGGAACACCGCGGGACGGTCCGGTATGCGCCGAGCCAGGGACGGCGCAAGAAAGACGATCCGCATATCGGTGTCGCCGTGGGCGCGGTGCCGATGGGTGTATCCGGCGGGGGTCCAGGCGATCCGGTTGGCGGGCACGATCGACGTGCCGCGGTCGGTATGCACTGCCAGGACGCCGGTGGCCGCGTACACCAGGTGTCCACGTGAGTGCGACTGCACTGCGCTTGCTCCGCCGGACGCCCAGAGATGCCGTCCGGCGGACGGCCACACAACTGACGTTACGGCGGTGCTTGTACGCGGTTGGCGGCTGTCGGGCATCAGGTGGCAGCTTATCGGTGGTCAGCCGTGCCTCGACGTGATGATCTGAAGTGGTTGTGAGCCGCAGACAGCGCCCCGTAGAACCGGACCTCGCCGGCGGCGCCCCTCGACGCAGCGGCTGAAGAGAGGAGAAGCCCATGGCGACGTTGGTCCTCGTACCCGGCGGCTGGCACGGCTCATGGTCGTTCGACGCGGTGGTTCCGCTGCTGGAGCGTGTGGGTCACACCGTCCACGCCCTGACCCTGACCGGTTTGCGGCCCGACGACGACACCGCCACGGTCGCGGCCGCCAACCTGGACACCCATGCCGACGACGTATTACGCCTCCTCGATCGCACGGGTATCGCCAACGCGACGCTGGTCGGCCACAGCTACGGCGGGATGGTGATCTCCGCCGCTGCCGACCGTGCCCGCGGCCGGGTCTCACGACTTGTGTATCTCGACGCCTACGTGCCGCGCGACGGCGAGTCGTGCTGGATGTTGACCACCGAGCGCTACCGGCAAGCGTTCGTCACCGGCGTTGCGAGCACCGGCTACGCCGTGCTTCCGCCTGTCGGTGGCGATCCCCGCCGCCGTCCCCATCCACTCGCCTCGTTCATGCAAACGATCCGGCTTACCGGCGCCGTCGACCATGTGCCCCGACGCGAGTTCATCTACTGCTCGGGATGGGAAGACCGCACCCCCTTCACTGAACTCCGCACCCGGCTCCAAGCGGATCCGGACTGGCAAGTGCACGACCTCCCAACCGGCCACAATGCAATGCGTGAGGCCCCGGTTGCCGTCGCCGAACTACTGACGTAAGCACCGGAATGACGCACCGCAACAGCCCGTTGACCCCAGAAGGACGCAAACGGCTCGTGGAACGCAGCCGCAGCCGCCGCCGCAGCGCTCGATCGCGCACGGCGCGGCGGGAGGCGACCGATGTCATAGACCTGATGAAGGTCCTCGAGGTGAGTCCGAAGGCCGCCTGCTCGAGCCGCCGCGAGGGAAAGTGGGCCGCCCAGCGGACGAAGACGGCCGGCCTGGCCGGGCGCCATGTGTGGGTGCCCGGCCAGGGACGCTCTCGGTTACAGGTACGGGCGGGTGATCAGCTCAATCGCGTGACCGGCAGGGTCCTTGAAGTACACCCCGCGGCCACCGTGCTCATGGTTGATCTCACCGGGACGTCGCATCTGCGGATCGGCCCAGTGTTCGATGCCGCTGTCGCACAGTCGCCGGTACGCCCGGTCGAACAGCTCGTCGTCGATCAGAAGCGCGTAGTGCTGCATCTGGATGTCCACCGGCGGCTCGGCGAACTGAAGCAGTACGCCGTCACTGAGCTGGATGTTGATGAACGGGCCCCAGGACGGTGCTTCCGGCAGTTCCAGCAGCTCCCGGAAGAACCGAGCCGACTCGTGGCGGTCCCTGGCGGCGATGATGGTGTGGTTGAACGTGACTGTCATTCGGCTGACCTCGTTGTTGCTCGGCATGAAGAAGGGACTCACGGTGCACGAGCGTCGGGAGGTCCGCGTGCCGAACCGAGGGGGTGTCCTGTTGGCCCCCCTCGTACGATCAGCTCTCCACCGGATAGCCGATCTGTGTGTGGCTTGGCGCCGGTCCGGTGTTCACGGTTGGTGACTCTACGAGATCCGGCTGTTTGCCACAACGCGGGGGCGGCCGGCGGCCAGCCTTTCAACGTCGCCTACGGGTAGGGCGAATGGGAAGGTTTCGAGGCTTGGACCGGGCAGCCGCTGAAGCTCACGGCCCGGTCACCCGGGTGGACTTGCATTGCTGGGGCGAGACCCCCCTGCGGAGTCGTCCTATGCGCCGAGGTCCTTGTGGAAGACCGTGGAGCTGTGCCGGACCGTCATGCCGACTCGTAGGTAGAGGTCGAGCGCGCCGGTGTCCGAGTGGGTCCACAGGGTGCAGGAGCGCAGGCCGGTGTGGTGGAAGGCACGGAAGGCGTGGCGCAGCAAGAGTCGGGCGATGCCGCGGCCGCGGTGGTCGTGTCGTACGGCGACCTGTTCGAGGTGGCCCTCGTTCGTGCCCGGTAGGTCCAGCGCCAGGGCGGCGCCCACCAGATGATCGCCCGCGAAAGCCAGGGCCGAGCGCTGAGGTGCGAACGTGGGCCGCTCGACGGTGTGGGCGGCCCACTCCTCGTACGCCTGCCGCCGCTCCTGCCACTCGTCGAACGCGTCCTGGATGAGCACGTGCGTGGCGGACCCGTCGCCGGTGCGGAAGGGCCGGACCGTGATGCCCGCCGAGGGCTCGGGCACCGCGGGCTCGGCCGACATGGTGAACTCCAGCAGCCAGGCCGTCACCAGCGGCTCGTACCCATGCGCGCACAGCAACTCCACGGCGGCTGTGTCCGCGTCCGGCACGGTCTGCACGACCCGGGCGGTGCCGGCCTGCCGAGCCCGCGCCAGCGTCCAGTCAAGAAGCGCGGCGCCCAGACCCCGGCCCCGGTGCTCCGGATGCACATCCACCTCGGAACGCCGGTCCACCCAGGCGCGGGCGACGAGGCGACCGGCCGGATCGATCACGAGGACGGTGTCCGACTCCGGCACCAGGTCCGGCCGCGCGACATCGGCGGCCACGGCCCCGATGTCGCTCTGACCCCGTCCGTAGACCTCTCGTTCGCAGTCCGTGACAAGAGCGTGAATCGCTGGGATGTCGCCAGTGGTCGAGGCCCGCGAACGGTAGCCGACCGGGAGGGAAGGGACGAGGGAGGACACGGGCGGAGGCTAGCCGTGGGCCGAATTTCCTCGCAAGAGGGCGGACGCTGGCGGATACGGCGCTCGGTTACAACGGCCCGGGGCCTTACCCTTCGCCGGTTTGTGCTGCGGTCGGCCAGGGGCCGCGGCGTTCCACCTGGGTAAGGTTGAGGAGTGCCCGAGCTGAAGCGGCTGCATGCCGACCATGCTGCGGCGGTCTTGGCCTTCGAGTTGGCGAATCGCGCCTATTTCGCTGCCTCGGTCTCCGATCGCGGCGACGACTTCTTCGCCCAGTTCACCGACGGATACAACGCCTTGCTGGCTGAGCAGGATGCAGGCCTCTGTGCCTTCTACGTGCTCGTCACCGAGGACGGCTCGGTACTCGGCAGGTTCAACCTGGTCGACATCGAGGACCACACTGCGAAACTCGGCTACCGGGTCGCGCAGCACGTCGCCGGCCGTGGCGTGGCGACCGCGACCGTCCTGGAACTGTGCCAACTGGCGGCCGCCCAGGACGGGCTGCGCACACTGAGAGCGGCCACGGCCCGCCAGAATGTCGCGTCCCAAAAGGTACTGACCAAAGCCGGATTCGTGCCCGTCGGCCCCGCCGACCCGGCCCATCTCGGCGGTAAGCCGGGCACCTGGTATCAGCGAGACCTGGTGCTCCAGCCCCGTAGCCCTCGAGCAAGATGAGGGCGCACCTTGGCGGGTAACCAGCGTTCAAGGGAGCTCACCATGCCAGCCGGCCACGGAGCCGCCGCAAAAATTCGTTGGCGGGCCATGGCGGCCGTTGCTAGCCTCCCGGAGGCCGTGCGAGAGAGCGAGGAGGTGGTACCCGTGAACGCAGTATCGACATGGGTGCTCCCCTCCGGGGTCACGGTCGGGCGATAGGTCGTCCGGGAGCGCCGTTCAAGCGCACTCCCGAAAGGCACGACCGTGCACTTCACTTCTGAACAGCGCCTCGACGACGGCGTCCTGGAACGCGAATTCACCCTCGGCGACATCCCTGGCATCCTGTGGACGCCCGCATCCGCGTCCGCACCGGTGCCGCTGATCCTGCTCGGCCACCCTCCGCTCGGACTGCGCAAGATGTACCCCCGGCTGGCGGAGCGGGCCCGGCACGCCGCGGCGGACGGCTTCGCCGCGGCCACCATCGAGCTTCCTGGGAGCGGCGACCGGCCCCGCTGGGCCGCCGCCGAGCAGGCCCGCGCCGACCTGCGCCGGGCTTTGGAGGCCGGCGAGCCGGTCGGTGACGAGATCATCGACGCCCTCATCCTCCCTCTCGTCGAAAAGTCGGTCCCTGAATGGCAGGCCGCTCTGGACGCCCTCCTGTCGCTGCCCGATATCGGCGGCCCGGTCGGGTACTCAGGGGGAGTGATCTCGGTCGGCATCCGGCTGGCGGTGGTCGAGCCGCGCATCTCGGCCGCCGTTCTCTTCGCCGGCAGTCTCCTGCCCGCCGCCATGATCGAGGAGGCCCGCCGGGTCACCATTCCGCTGCACGTCCTGCTGCAGTGGGACGACGAAGGGAACGACCGGCAGGCGTCCCTAAACCTGTTCGACACCTTCGGCTCCAAGGAGAAGACACTGCACGCCAACATGGGCGGCCACACCGGCGTCCCGCAGTTCGCTGGAGACGCCGCGGCCCAGTTCTTCGCCAGGCATCTGCGCCAGCCGCAGGCATGACCAGGCAGCCCATGCCCGGCCGCTGGACGTCCGTGGCCTCACCCTCGCTCGGCGGCCCTACGGGGCCGCCGAAACCGGACCGCATAGAACTCGTGGACAGATGATCGAATGACGGAGCCCTGGTCGGGGTAGAACGGACGCCGGGAGTCTTCCCACAGTGGAAGACCCCGCTACCCACCCCGGCCGGAACCCCGGCGAGATCGAAGGACGCAGTATGGCCAGCGGCACCGTGAAGTGGTTCAACTCCGAGAAGGGCTTCGGTTTCATCGCCCAGGACGGCGGCGGACCGGACGTCTTCGCTCACTACTCCAACATCTCCGGCAACGGGTACCGCGAGCTGGTCGAGGGCGAGACGGTCACGTTCGACGTCACGCAGGGGCAGAAGGGCCCCCAGGCCGAGAACATCGTCCGCGGCTGACGTCCCCGCCGGCCTCTGGAGCTGTGTGCGGAGTGGCCCCGCCGACGCGGGGTGGAGCAGCTCGGTAGCTCGCTGGGCTCATAACCCAGAGGTCGCAGGTTCAAATCCTGTTCCCACCAGGACGGAGAAGGCCCGGTCATCCGGGCCTTTTTCCATGCAGTGATGGCGCACCGCCGCGACCTCGGCTTCTCGTCGCCGTGATTGAAGCGATGACGGGCAGCGCATCGCTCGGGAACAGCAACGCCGCCTCTTCGTGCATGGGCCGGCCATCCAGACCGCGCGGCGTCTCGGGATATCGTCCGGTCTCCCGACCTGGCCTCGTGCGCCTCCGGCGCTCCGCCGCCTCCCTCGTCGAGCCGTCCCGGGGCGGACGGCATCGGTACACGACAGGACGGTCTGTGGGCGCGCTGCCCGCGAATTCACTGGCGGGTTTCGGCCGGTACGCCGGGGAGGGCGCCGTCCGGAACGGCGGTACGCCTCTCTTGACGCCGCTCGCCAACTCTCATAAGTTGCGACCGCATTAACGATTTGAAACGTTTCAAATGGCTCAAGCAGCCCAAGCAGCTCCTTGGGCGACCGCGTGCCCGCTCCACCCGAACCTCTGCTCCGCCAAGCCTGTCCCCGGACCCACGGCCCCCGCCCGCGTCCGCCGCTCAGCCGAGTCGTCTTGCTTCGCCCACCCCGTGTGAAGGAGAACTCCGTTGGACAGCCAGAACACTCCCCCCACTCCCGACTCACCCACCCCCCACTGCCAACCGCCGGTCAGCCGAAGGCACTTCCTCGGCACGGCCTCAGCGGTGACCGCGGGGGTACTCGCCGCAGGCGCCCTTGGCGCGTTCCCGGCCCGTGCCCAGGCGGGTGCGCGCATGCCGCAGGCGGAGCCCGTCGGGCTGTCCCCGGCCCACTGGATCTGGTATCCGGAAGGGGACCCGCGCACCGACGCCCCCGCCGGACACCGGTACTTCCGTACGAAATTCACCGTCGCCGAGGGCGAGGTGACCGACGCGCAGCTCGTCGTCACAGGTGACGACACCGTCGACGTGTGGTTGAACGGAAAGCCTCTCGCCGGTTCCCCCAGAGTCGCCGACTCCTGGCGCAAGGCCCTGTATGTGGACCTGCGGCCCGCTCTGACACCGGGTGTCAACACCATCGCACTGGCGAGCCGGAACCAGGGCGGCCCCGCGGGTGTCATCGGGCGGGTGCGCATCCTGACCTCCGGTGGCACGACCGATGTCGTCACCGGCAGCGGCTGGTCGGCGGGCAAGGACGCGCCCGAGGGATGGGAGCAGCCCGGCTTCGGCGACGGAAGTTGGCCCACCGCCCAGGATCTCGGCGCCTACGGAACTGCTCCCTGGAACACCGGGGTGGCCGCTCCCGACCTCACGGCGCCGTCACCGCTCAGCGTGGTCGCCTTTACCGTGGAGCACCGCACCAGCCCGTTGGGGATCGACGCAGCGCATCCGCGGTTCGGCTGGAAGCTCGACTCGACGGCACCGCAGCAGCGGCAGGCCGCCTACCAGATCCAGGTCTCGTCGCGGGCCAACGGCGCCGGCCCCCTGTGGGACAGCGGCCGTGTCCCGTCCGACCGGCAGATCGACGTCGCCTACGCCGGCCGTCCCCTGGCAAGCCTTGCACGCTACTTCTGGCGCGTGCGCGTCTGGGATGCCCAGGGCCGGGCGGGAGAGTGGAGCAAGCCGCAGTGGTTCGAGACCGGGCTGCTGGCGCCGGCCGACGAGTGGCGCGCCGCGTTCATCGGCGGGCCGTCGGGCCCGGACCTGTCGGGGGCTGCCTGGATCTGGTACGCCGAGGGCGATCCCGCGGCAGGCGTTCCCGCCGGAACCCGTTACTTCCGGCGCACCTTCGGCCTGACGGGTGCGCCGACCCGAGCGAGCCTGGTCGTCACCGGGGACGACACCGCGGACGTCTGGATCAACGGAACCCTGGTGAGTACGTCGCCCCGGGTGACCGACTCCTGGAAGAGCGCCGCCCTGGTCGATGTGACCACCCACCTCACCGGCGGCGACAACACGATCGCGATCGCCTGCCGGAACTCCAGTCAGTCCCCGGCGGGACTCGTCGCCAAGCTGACGGTGACCGGCGGCCCGACCGTCGTCACCGACGCGTCGTGGAAGTCGTACCAGGACGCGCCGTCGGGCTGGCAGGCCGCCGCGTACGACGACGGCGCGTGGCCGGCGGCGCGCGTGGTCACCTCGTACGGCAGCGGCCCCTGGGGATCCAGCGTGCGGGTCGCGCGGCCCGCACCGCTGCTGCGCAAGAGATTCACCGTGGGCAAGCCGGTGGGTTCCGCCCGGCTCCTGACCACCGCCCTGGGGCTCCATGAGACCCGGCTCAACGGTGTGAAGGTCGGCGACGACGTGCTGGCTCCCGGCTGGACCGACTACACCAAGCGCCTGCAGTACAAGGTCTTCGACGTCACCGAAGAGATCCGGCAAGGAGCGAACGCGCTCGGTGCATGGCTGGGCAACGGCTGGTACTCCGGCAGCCTGGGCTTCGCCGGCACCCAGCGGTACGGCACACAGCCCTGGTACGCCGCGCAGTTGCTCATCTCCTTCACCGACGGAACCACCCAACTGGTGACGACGGACGGCAGTTGGAAGATCGGCACGGGAGCGATCAGGACGGACGACCTCTACCACGGCGAGACCTATGACGCGCGTCTGCACATCGACGGCTGGGACGGCCCAGACTTCGACGACGGCGGCTGGGCCGCCGCGGCCGTCCGCGACGGGACCGCACCCCATCTGGTCGCCCAGGTCGACAACGGGGTCACCGTCCAGCAGGAGTTCCATCCCGTGACGCACACGCAGCCGCAACCCGGGGTGTGGATCTTCGACATGGGGCAGAACTTCACCGGCTGGAACCGCATCGCGCTCAGCGGCGACGCGGGTACCACCATCACCGTCCGGCACGGCGAGGTCCTCAACCCCGACGGCACCCTCTACACCACCAACCTGCGCGCCGCCCAGGCCACCGACCGGTTCACCCTCGCCGGCACGGGGCACACCGAGACGTACGAGCCCCGCTTCACCGTCCATGGCTACCGTTACGTCGAACTCAGCGGCGTCCCAGCCGACTTCAAACCCGGCAACGACACCGTCATCGGTCGCGCGGTGTGGACGGATGCCGCGCAGCCGGGCACGTTCACCACCTCGGACACGCTGATCAACCAGCTCCAGCACAACATCGTGTGGGGCGAGCGCAGCAACATGCTCTCGATCCCGACCGACTGCCCCCAGCGGGACGAGCGGCTGGGCTGGACCGGCGACATCGCGGCCTTCTGCGCGACGTCCACCTTCAACCTGGACACCCACACCTTCCTCGCCAAGTTCGCCGACGACCTGACGGACGCCCAGCAGTCCAACGGTGCCTTCACCGACGTCGCGCCTGCCGTGATCAGCGGTTCCGGCACGGCCGGCTGGGGAGACGCGGGCACGATCATCCCGTACACGCTGTGGCAGCGTTTCGGCGACGTCGCCGTCGTCGACCGGCACTTCGCGGCGATGGCGAGCTGGGTCGACTATCTGCGCAGTACCGCCGGGAGCGATCTGATACGCAATCAGCAGACCTTCGGCGACTGGCTCAACGTCAACGACAACACGGCGCAGGACCTCATCTGCACGGCGTACTTCGCCTGGTCGGCCCGCCTGGTCTCGCGCATGGCGGCGGCCACCGGGCGCACTTCCGAGGCCACGTCCTACGGGCGGCTGGCCGACCAGGTGGCAGCGGCCTTCGTCGCACGCTTCGTCACGGACGACGGCACCCTCCGCGGCAACACCCAGACCGGTTACGTGCTGGCCCTGGCCTTCGAGTTGCTGCCCTCGTCCCTGGTACGGCCGGCCGCGGACAAGCTGGCCGCCAAGGTCGCGGCGACGAACGGGCACCTCAGCGTCGGCTTCCTGGGCGTCGAGAACCTGCTGCCCGTACTGGCGAACCACGGGCACGTCGACACCGCGTACCAGATCCTGCTGCAGCGCGGCTTCCCCGGCTGGGGCTACATGATCGACCATGGGGCCACGACGATATGGGAGCGCTGGGACGGCATCCGGACCGACGGTTCGTTCAACGACCCGGGGATGAACTCGTTCAACCACTACGGTCTCGGCTCGGTCGGCGACTTCCTCTACCGTCACGTGGCCGGACTCGGTCCCGCCAGTCCCGGCTACGCCTCGCTGCGGATCGCACCGCGCCCCGGCGGCGGCCTGACTTCCGCGCGCAGCACCTACGACACACCGTTCGGCAGCGCGTCGAGCAGTTGGTCGATCTCCAACGGACAGCTGCGACTTCAGGTCACCGTGCCCGTCAACACCTTCGCAGCCGTGACCGTCCCCACCTCACGGCCGGAGTCGGTGGTCGCCCCTGCCCAGGCAGTCCCGGCGGGACCAGCGAGCTACCACCTGCCGGCCGGCAGCTACACGTTCACGGCGGTGAGCTGAGAGTGGCGAGCTGACAAGGGCGGGCAGAGTGAGTGGACGGGCATCGACGCCCGTCCACGCGCCCGCGCGCCGGTCGACCAACGCCCGCCATTGCGCTTCGTGGAGACCGGGATGAGGCGCGACGGCATTGACGACCTTCGCGCCGGGATCGCGGGCCTGCGCGTCACGAACCTTGTCCGGTCCGGTACGTCTTTCAAGTGGCGGCCCGGGCCTGGTCCGAGACCGTCGCCTGGCGCGCTGCGGCTCAGATCCGCCAGGAACGCAGCGCCTCGGCGATGGCGTAGACGCTCAGACGGGTGTCCCGGACCTTGCGGACGAGGTCGGACAGGGCGCCATAGGGCGGATCGATGCCCTCGCCGGACTGATCCATGTACTGAGCGGCAACAAAAGCGGCAAAAAGGCTATTGCGATGAGGGAGCGGATCAAGGCGCGCAATCGTGTGCAGGAGTGCAGCCGCACGCCAAGCGGCATCCGGATCCGACGCCTCAAGCGTCGGCATCTTGGTCTTGTGCCGCGCCACGGCGGCCACCAGCGCCGAGTAGTCCGTAACCGCCACGTCTTCGTGCCCGAGCGCAGCTTCCTGGACATCAAGCAGCCAGGAAACATCGATGTGCAGGACCATCAGGCAGCCGCAAACCCGTCACGCTGGGACGGCGGAATCTCCTCGGGGAACGCCTCGTCGAACTCGCCGCGCAGCCGGTCGGCCCAGGCGGCGGCACCGGCGACGAACCGCTTGCGATGCATCTCGCGAACACCGAGATCATGCAGGTACTGCTTCAGGCTCTTGCCCTCGGCGGCGGCGGCGGCACGGACGCCTTCCATTTCCTCGTCGGAGAAGGACACGTTCAGTGATGGCATTCTCCGATGGTACCTAGTAGGTGCCATGCCCGCCAGGCCGCTCCCGCGACCATTCCAGGGGCATCCTGCTCCACCTCCATGAAGTCCGCCGCCCCGCCGACCAGCGGCGGCACCACATGCCCCGGCCGGACGAGGGCACGGAAGCAGCGTCCGACCACTGACGGGATGCCAACCGGCCAGCGGGTGGCCGCTCGAACCCTGGATTTTGGGGATACGAGGCGTCCGTCCGTGCCCTGCCGGGAGCGCACCAGCACCCGCCCGTCCGCATGCACGGCGAGCTGGGCGCAGCAGCCGTGGCGGCCGCGTTCGCGGCCGAATGCCGGAGCGTGACTGTTCACCGATTGACGCTCACTGTGGCGATCACCAAGCTGGTGGGGGGCTGTGGAAGGGACTGCGGTCGTGAGTGGTGGACAGAGCGGACTCCCCCGATTGCTGACGGCGGCGGAGACAGGGGCTCCGGCGGATGCCGTCGACGTGATCGCGGAGGACCTGCGGATGCGTTTCGAGGCCACGAAGGTCTCTTTCCTCATCGTGGACCTGACGGGGAGGGCGGTGGCGCGGCTGTCCACCGCCCCCGCTGAGGGTCGGCGCGAGGCAGAGCGGATATCCCTGTTCGGCAGCGTCTACGAGGAGGTGATCCGTACCCAGCGTCTGTACCAGGACGCGACCGGCCAGGGGCAGCGGGTGATCGTGCCGGTCACCAACCGGGGGGATGCGATCGGGTTGCTGGAACTGCTCCTGCCGACCGGCCCTGGTGAGGACGTCCTCGATGCGGTTGGGGAAGCCGCCCACATCCTGGCCTACATCGTGATCGCCAACGGTCGCTTCACGGATCTATACACCTGGGGCAAACGCTCCAAGCCCCCCACCCTGGCAGCTGAAATCCAGTACCAGCTGCTGCCCCCGTCGCTGTCGTGCGAGGCTGCACAGTTCACCCTGTCCGGGAACCTGGAGCCCTCTGAGGACCTCAGCGGCGACACCTTCGACTACACCCTGGACCGCGACACCTTGCACGTGTCGGTGACCGATCCCATGGGCCACGACATCGATTCTGCCCTGGCCGCCACGGTCCTCGTGGGCGCCCTGCGTGGTGCCCGCCGGGCGGGCACCGACCTGGCCGAACAGGCCCACAGGGCAGACCAGGCGCTGATCGCACATGGCCACGGTCATGCCACCGGGCAGCTAGTGCGCATCAATCTCCATACCGGGCGGGCCCGGCTCGTCAACGCAGGTCATCCCTGGCCGCTGCGCATGCGCGACGGGACTGTGGAGGCGATCACCTGCGAGGTGGACCATCCCTTCGGCCTGTCTGAACTGACTCCCCACCCGTACCGTGTGCAGGACCTCGACCTGCGGCCCGGTGACCGGCTGCTCATGTTCACCGACGGCATGCTCGAACGTCACGGCGAGCAGGTCGACCTGTCCGCCCTGCTGGAGCGCACCCGGAACCTGCACCCGAGGGAGACCACGCTGGCGCTGACCTCCGCGGTCCGGGACGCCGCCGACGGCCGGCTCGAAGACGATGCCACCGCCGTGTGCCTGGACTGGCACGGCCCCCAGGAGACCCAGCGGCACGTCAGCTCCGGCGCAGACACCCGGCAAGCCTCAGCCGCACGCACGAAGGACCAGCCGTGACCTAGGTGTGCACACCGGGGACTGCCGCGTGGCGGGCAAGCGATCGCGCACGGCCGCCGCGTCGGCGGGGGAGCGGCCGGGGCGCTGCGTGCTCCGGACCGCGCGCTGCGCGCGCTCACGCCCGGGTGGGGCCGCTGCTGCACAGGACGGGCGGGGGAGAGGATGCGACGCTGGATGAGGAGCCCGCGAGTGGAGGTCCGAGTAGGTCTCATCCGGTCCGGGGCCATCTCCTTCGGCCTGGTGACCATGTCCTGGCCGGGGCTCAATGGCGGCAGCGCAGAACCGTGCGGTCGCCGGTCAGTGAGCCCGCAGGCCGGGAGCACCGCTCACCGAGCGTCGTCGGGCGGCGTTACCGCGTGAATCCGGCCGGCCGGGATCGGGATTGTGCGACCGACGCGGAAGGCGGATGCGTCCCGTGCGCGCGTCGACCCTTATCGCCGACGTCCGCACCAGCCCGACCCTCGCCCCCATCGCGGGCGGTGTGACCAACGGGAGGGCGGCGAGTAAGCCTGCCGGGTGGCCCCCAACCGGCAGTCGATGCGAGTCGAGTTCTGTTTACGTCCCGAGCGAACGTCCTGGAGAGCTGGTGGTCCCCATGCGCAGTCCGACCCGTACAGCCGGTGTCCTCACAGCACTGGCCCTCTCCCTCGGCGGTGCGGTCCTCGCCGCCCCCGCGGTCCGGGCGGACATCCCCGCCTGCACGCAGATGGCCGCACAGGCCGGTGCCACCGCCTCCGACTCCGTCACAGCGGCCTGCAGCCGTGGCGTGGTCGGAGACCTGCAGAGTTGTGTGGCCGGGCTGACCGAGGCCGGAGTGGCGGGCGGCGCCGCGAACGGTGCCTGCCGGGCGGCGGCCCACGAACCGCGTTAGAGGACCCGCCTTTCGGCCTCCCCGGACACAGCACGGCCCGGTGGTCTGCCCCGACGCCAGGACATCGACGTCACCCCGCTCCGTCGTTTTGAGACGTGTCCCGGACGCCTGACGAAGGCACTGGGCAGGAGGAGGAAGCCATGCGCATACGAAAGTTCCTGGGCCTCGCCCTCGCCGCGGCGACCCTTGCCGGAATGAGCGCCGTCGGCGCTGTCAGTGCCGAGGCCGCCTCGTCTCCGAACATCAGCAGAGACGACTGCACGGCCGCCGGCGGACAGATCACATCACGCCCCTACGCCGGCGACTACTGCATACTGCCAGACGGGACCACGCAGCCGATCACCTGATCGGTGTGCACGCGCAACCAGTCCGGCCGGTGCGCGCGGCGCGGTACTTACGGGGGTGACGGCGCCCGGCCCACCGTCGGGTGGCGCGCCCACGCCCGTCTCGACGCCGTGGCACCAGCGACAATGGACGCCGACCGCCTCGAAGCCGAAACCGCCACCGCTTGGAGACGGTCCGCGGCGCCATGCCCCGGACGCTGTGAGGCGTCACTGCGCACGACGTGACCACCCTCCGGCGCGGGCGCTGATCGCGCCCCCGTCCGCATCGAGGTGGCCTTCGCGATGCCCTGACCGAACACTCTCCGAGACGGCGCCGTAACAGAACGACCAAGGAGCCGACCGGCACGTTGCACCGCCGGTCGGCTCCGCCCTGCTCTCGACGGCCCCGGGGAGGACTCCGCCGTTCGGCCCATCAAGGGCACCGGCCACACCGCCGAAAAGGATCAAGCGGAGTCGCCCCGCCCCCACCGGTCCAGTCCAGTACACCTCCGCGCCCCCAGGCCGCGTCGATGACGGCGGTCCCGCATTCCGGCCGCCAGGCCCGGAGGAGTACCCGCATGCGCGTCTTCCTGCCCCTGACCGCCGTCGCCACCGCCGCACTCCTGTGCCTCACGGTCACCGGCGCGAAGCCCGCCGCAGCGGACCGGAACCCCGACGGCACACCACTGATCAAGGTGTCCCAGGGTGACCCGTACGCGGACTGCACCATCGGGGCGAGGTCCCCCGACAGCATCGTCTACCCGGGCACCGAGGTCGAACCGAACCTCTCCGTCGATCCGCGCGCCCCCAAGCGCGTGGTCACCGTGTTCCAGCAGGACCGCTGGAGTGACGGCGGCGCCCGTGGGCTGGCAGCCGGCTGGACCACCGACGGCCACACCTTCCACCGGAGCACGCTGCCGTTCAGCCTGTGTGCCCCCGGCGGCGCGGACTTCGAACGGGCCTCCGACCCCTGGGTGAGCACCGGGCCGGACGGTACCGTCTACGCCGGCGGAGAGGGCGTCGACTTCGCGAGGAGCACACGCAGCGCGCTTCTCGCCGCCACGTCCCGCGACGGCGGCCGCACCTGGCAGAACCTCACCACCACACACGTGGACGAGCAGCCGTTCTTCAACGACAAGCCCTCGCTCACCGCCGACCCGGTCCGCGAGGGCACCGCCTACCAGGTCTGGAATCGCCTCGACAACGACCCGCCCGGCCCCAGCTCCCTCGACGGTCCCGGCTACATCTCGCTCACCCGCGACGGCGGCCGCACCTGGAGCAAGGGCCGCCCTTTCGTCGACACCAGCACCGTGCCCAACACCCAGACCATCGGCCATGTGATCGTCGCCGACCGGCGCACCGGCATCCTGTACGACTTCTTCGACCGGATCACCTACTCCGACGACCTGAGCACTGTCATCGAAGCTCACTACGCGATGGTCACGTCGACCGACGCCGGAGAAACCTGGAGCGCCCCGGCGACCGTGGCCCGGGACACCTCCGTACCGGAGGTCGACCCGAACGACCCCACCAAACCGCTGCGCGCCGCGGCCACCCTGCCCAGCCCGGCCGTCGACCCCAGGACCGGCACGTTGTACATGGCCTACGAGGGCTCGGACTTCTCCGGCGGCAGGTTCGACTCCGTCCAGCTCGTGCGCTCCACCGATGGCGGACGCACCTGGGGGACCCCCGACCTGATCAGCCCGAAAGGCGTGCCGGCCTTCTCACCGTCGATCGCGGTCGACGAACGCGGCACGGTCGCGCTCACCTACTACGACCTGCGCTTCCTCAAGCCGGGTGACACCACCACCCTGCCCACCGCCTACCAGCTGGCCACACTGCCGCACGGAGACCCGAGGCGCCGGACCGACCGACGGATCTCGCGGGTCTTCGACTGGCTGCAGGCGCCGTTCGCCGGGGGCTACTTCCTCGGCGACTACCAAGGCCTGGTGGCTGACGGAAAGGGAGTACGGGCGGTGCTCACCGAGACCCACTCCGGCTCACCACTGAACCGGACGGACGTGTACACCGGCAGTCTCCGCACCCGGTGACCGACCCTGACGCTGCCCCGGCTGCCGCCGGGCAATGGCGTTCATGGCGTCCGAGAACGGCGCGGTGGACGTCACCAGATGGCCGTGGCCGACCGTGCGTACCCAGCCTGCTGTCAGCAGGGCCACCTTGTGCGCGGTCCACTTGGGCTCATCTTCGGCTAGTGACCCGTCGTCGAGGGGAGGGCGGCCACGGCAACAAGACAGCCCATCAGGCCAGTTGGAATCGATCATCTAGGCTGGCGCGGTGACTGATGAGCAGGAGCGGGTGCGGCCGTCGGGAGTGTGGGCCACGGCGGTGGGGGTGGCCCGGGTGCGGGCGCTGGAGACCGAGCGGGAGAACGCGCTGTTCCGCGACCCACTGGCACAGGCCTTCGCCACCGCCGGCGGCCTGTGGCCCTCTTCCCCGCCGCTGCCCGATGGTGACGAGACGGCGCGACGCCGCCGCCTGGCCGTGTCGTTCTCCATCGTCATCAGGACGAAGTTCCTCGACGACTTGTTGCAGCAGGCCTCCGCGTCCGGGGTCCGGCAGGTCGTGCTGCTCGGCGCCGGCATGGACAGCCGGGCTTTCCGGATGGACTGGCCCGAGGGGACCCGGCTGTTCGAGGTCGACACCGCCGCGCCACTGGACTTCAAGGCTTCGGTCCTGCGCCAGGAGCGGGCCGTCGCACGCTGCGAGCGGATCACCGTCGCGGTGGATCTGCGTGAGGACTGGCCAGGCGCGCTGGCCGCCGCAGGGCACGACCCGGCGGTGCCGACCGTGTGGATCGCCGAAGGTCTGCTGATCTATCTGCCCGAGGACGCGGTGGAGCTGCTGCTGACACGGATCAGCGCGCAGTCGGCGGCAGGCAGCCGGATGGGGCTGACATTGGGCTCGCGCGGCGCGATCGAGCGCTTCGGCGCGGACGCCGCGCCGGGATCGGCGGCGTCCATGTGGGTCTCGGAGATGCCCGACGACCCGGTGGGCTGGCTGGCCGGGCACGGCTGGGAGGCCGACAGCCACACCCTGCGCGAGCGTGCTGCCGCCTACGGCCGTCCGATCAGCACCCCGCCGCAGCGCGAGGAGCGGCCCGGCGGACTGATCTCGGCGTTCCGCCGGTAGAGCGCCTCCCGGTTCCCCACATGATCGATCCAAGGGGGACCTGACGAGTGGAGCCAGGTTCATGCGCGGCATGCCAGCCGTACGCGCACTGACCGCGTACGACCACTGAAAATCGCCTGGCTGGACGCTGGTGTTCTCGACAGTCCTTCGCCGTGCACGACATGCCGCCGCAGTTGACGAGCCGCTGTTCTCCTCGGTCGAGCACGTGTTGGTGGAATGGGTCGAGATTGCCGGCGCCAGAGGGCAGGTGGGCTCATGGGTGTAGATGAGAAGGGGCGTCTTCGTTGATGGGATAGGGGCGCTCGGTGGGGAGAAGTTGTCGTGCGGTGTCCGGTTGTCCGTTCTGTACATGGGCGTGGATGGTGTGGGCGAGCGATGTGGTGTCGGTGATCGAGACGGTCCACTCATCGGCGTAGAGGTGTGCGGCTTCGCCGGAGAGGCCGAGCTGGAGGGACCGGTGGGTAAGTGGCTGAGTGTGCAGGTCGCGTTCGGGGTCCCATTGCACACGGGCCGGGGCCTGCTTACCGGCCTCGCGCCAGCCGGATTCCGTTGGGCGTTCGGCGGTAGAGCACCGATCGGCCGGATCGGGCGCGGGTGATGAGGCCGGCCCGGTGCAGGACGCCGAGGTGGTATGAGACTGTTGCGGGGCTGAGGAAGTGGCGTGCTGCCAGTTGTGCGGTGGAGGCTGGTTGCGCCAGCGCGGCGAGGAGTGCTGCGCGGGTGGGGCCGAGCAGTTGCGCCGTCTCGGTGGTGGGTACTGCTGGGGTGATGGTGTCGGCGATGGCCTTGTCGCGCACGGGATGGACGAGCATGGGGGGCCTGGCGCCGTCGCGTGTGGGGTCCACGGCCACGGCAGGCTGCGGCGCGACGAGTGATGGTACGACGACCACCAGGGGCACGGGCAGCGCGATCTGGTACCGGCTCTTGACTTGCAGGGTGCCGTCGGCCCATCGGATGCAGGGGTGCAGGGAGTTGAAGAGTCTGGCTGCACCGTGCCGGGCCAGTACGCCGGCGCACCGGTCGACCTCTGCGTCGAGGGCGCTCTTGGCGGCCTCCCAGTGCGGGGCGAAGGCCAGCTCCCAGTAGCGCCGCATCTCGTCCGCGGCCTGCCGGGCCACGTGTGCACCACCCCGCGACATGGCCCGCCGCACTCCTGCCGACAGCTCGGTACCGGCGAGGCCGTTGCGCGGCCGCCCATTGCGGAGCGCTTCCAGTTCGCCCAGGACACGCTCGGGCGGGGTGCACCGAACCCGCTCCAGTTCCTCCTCGACGCTGGGGGAGGGCTGGACGGGATGCGGGCTGAGGAAGTCGGGCACGTACCCGCTTGTGTCCAGGGCCAGTTCGGACAGCAGTGGCAGCTGGGCCCGGCGCAGCACACGCCTGGCGCGGGCGACCCACGGATCGGCATCGGGGGCCGGGCGCTTGCCCCAGGGCAGCAGGGTCGCGACGGCCTCGTGCAACGGTGAGATGGCGAAGCGGGAACGGGCGAGCCCCGCGGCGTCCACGGTGAGCTCGATCAACGAACCTCCCGACCGTCCGGTCCCGTTGGCTTGCGCTGCCGTCCCTTCGAACCTGGTCGAATCATGGCACGGAACGTCGCGGCGGCATGCCTGATTGGCGCAGCCTGGTGGCCCGCGCTTGATCGCCGAAGGAACCGGGGGTCAGGTCGGGCTGGGGGCGGTTGGTGCGGCAGGCCCTGCAGGACATCGTCGGGGAGGTGGATGGATGCGCGTCATGACACGTCTGTTCTGTCTGGGGGCTTCGGTACTGCTGGCGGCGGCCGGCCAGGCCGCTCCCGCGGGTGCTCGGGACCTTCCCGAGGTCTACGTCGTCTCGCGGGATCCCGGCATCCTGCCGGAGGGAGTCGCGGTGGATCAGGACGGCACCCTGTATGTGACGTCCGAAGGCACCGGCCGGCTGTTCACGGGACGCATCGGTGACGCCGAGCTGCGGCCCTTCGCCGCTCAGGGCATCGCCGATCGCCCGAGCGCGCTCGGGGTGCACACCGATGCCCGCCACCGTGTCTTCTCCGTGGGCGGCTCGATCCTCACGGTGCACGATCGAGAAGGGCGGCTGGTCGCCCGCCGCACGGCTGAGGACGGCCCCCTCGGCGCCGCGAATCTCAACGATCTCGTCATCACCAAGGACGCCGTGTACGTCACCGACTGGGCCAATCCCGTGATCCACCGAGCTGCACTGCGCGCCGGTCGTCTGGGCCCGCTGCGGCCCTGGGTCGACATCCGCAGCGCTGCTCCGCAGTTTCCGGCGCAGTACTGGCTGCTCAACGGCATCACGGCTGACCGCACGGGCAGGACGCTGCTCGTGGCGTCCAACGGCACGGAGGCGGTGTGGCGGGTGGACACCGGGACGAAAGCCGTCGAGGAGGTGCAGCTCGGTGGGACGTCGTTCGGGGCGGACGGCATGCTGCTGCGCGGCCGCCATCTCTATGCGGTGGTCAACTACGGTGCACCGGCCGGGGTTTACATCGTCCGGCTGAGTCGGGATCTCCGCAGCGGGAGGGTGGAGCATCAGATCACCGGTGACCGGTTCGACCTGCCGACGACCCTCGCTCGTCACGGCTGCCGCCTCTACGTGGTCAACAGTCAGCTCGACGAACCGCCCGGGCATCCGCCCTACACCGTCTCGGCGATCTCCGATCCCACATGCCGGTAGCCGGCACCGCCTGGTGAGGAGGAGCCCCGCAGCTCGGATGAGGACGGATGCGCGGGGTCGGTCGGCGTGGGGGAAGGGGGAGCGGCCGCCCGGGACAAGCCGACGACCAGCCCGCCTTGCGCAGGGCAGCGAAGGAGACGTACGTGACGAAGAGCGTATTGGGAAAGATCATCGCTGTGGGCGCTGGAGTGGTCGCGCTCGCCGGCGTAGTGCCGGGAGCGGCCTCAGCCGCCCAGCAGGGCGCGACCCAGAAATGCCAGCTTCCCGCGGCGACGTTGCACTACAAGTACTACACGTCCAGTGGCGCCACAGCTGACTGGTCCAAGAACTGCAGCGGCAGCTACTCGCTCAACTCTTCCGGTTACAGCATCCAGGCCGGCGGATGGTCGGGATACGTCTATTTCAGCGACGGGACGTCCAGCGACTTCTGCGACGGAGAGACCCGCTACCTGGGAGGTCCACGGGTCATCAGGATCTACATGGCCGAAGCGAAGATCGAGGAGTGCGTACGCCGCTCAGGCCTCGGCGACCGAAACACAACGGGGCGGCATCGACGGGTGCTGGCCTCATCGCGGGTCGACGAGCCCACCGATCTGCCGCTTCGGTTCGTGCAGGGACTCCGGCAGTAACGGAGCTTCGGACATGCTGGACATCCCCCTGACGGGCCGCACCGCTGGGTGCTGCATGCTCCCTGATTCCTGTGACCGCCTGGCGGACGAGGCGGACGGACACCGTGATGGGCTGGTCGGGTCGGGCCGGTTTCGTCCGTCAGGCGGTCAGGCGCTCAGGCGGTCAGCGGGTGGCTGTCGCGTGGTGGGGGTGCGGGCCTCGGTCCCGGTCCGGTCCGGTTTGGTTTGGTCCGGTCGGGTCCGGGGTGGGGGGGGCGAGGGCTGGGGGGTTAGCGGACGTGGCGGTGCACCGTCACGGTCGGCATGAAGTCGGCGAGGGGGTCGTTGCTGCCGCTGGTGCGGGGCGCGCGTGCCGCCTCGCGGTCGAGGATGGTTTTGACCTGCCGGGCGAGTTCGTCGGCCTGGCGTGTGATCTGGTCGATCGGCAGACGGGACGCCCGAAGGGCGTCGACCCGGCGGTTGATGCCGTTCAGTTCGCCGCGTGCCTGGCGGCTCAGACTGAACTGCCCGGGTGTGGCCACGACGAACTGGTAGGCGGCGGAGACGGTCTGGCAGGCGGGGCAGTGTTCGTTGACTGCCCGGCTGAGGTTGGTGGCGTTGATGAGGCGTGCGTTGCGGCCGGCCGTGGTGACGATCTGGTAGGAGAGCGCGACGGAGCGGCAGGGGTTGTGGGGGGAGCATCCTGCGGAGACGGCGGTGGCCCGGTTGTTGGCGGTGACGGCGATGGTGGGGCCGTACTCGTGGATGGCGAAGGAGGTGTCGGACTGGTTCACGTGGGTCCTGTCGGCGTGGCTGAGGGCGGTGTCGACGGCGATGGCGACGCGGGGGGTGATGCCGGTGCGGGCAGGGGTGGCGCGTGCTGCGGTGGTGACGGCGGTCATGGCCAGGCCGGCGGTGACGGCTGCGCCGAGGCGGACGGCCGTCTTGGTGGTCTTGGGGGTGCGCGGTTTGCGGTGGTGCATGGTCTTCTCCTGCAAAGGGGGGTTCGGTGACGTGGTGTCAGGACTGGCTCGGGTTCGATGGCGTGGTCGCCGTAGGTGAGGGCGAGGTGGGGGGAGACTGCGAGGGCGAGGAGGTGTGGGAGGGGGATGGGGTGGGGGTGTGACTCGGGGACGTGCTGGGTGTGGGGTGGGTGGGCGTGGTGCCGGGCGACGTTGTGGCGCCTGGTGTGCGGGTGCCGGGGGCCGGGGCGGCCGGGGATGCGGTGGACGGTGTGGCCGTGAGGGTGTGCTGGTCGCTGGTGGTGGAGTGGGGGAGTTGTGCGGGGTGGCTTTGCCGGGCTGTGACGTCGGGGGAGGGCTGGACGGTGGGGTGTGTTGCGCTGGGGCGTGTGGGGGTGGGGTGTGGGGTGCGGGTGGGTGTGCTGGGCTGCAACACGGGGGTGGCGGGGGCTGCTTTGGGAAGCGGCTCCGGTGTGAGGCCTTGGATCCAGGCGGTGGCGAGGACGGCGCAGCCCGTGGCGGTGGCGGCGGCCAGCGCCAGACGCACCACCGGTTTTCCTTGGCTCGCTTTCGCGGCGGCGCGCCATAGGCGGGCCGCCAGCCGGGCGGTGAGGTAGGCGCCTCCTGCCATCGGGCACAGCAGCATGAGGGTGCCGATGACTCCGACCAGCCCGGCCGCCGTGTGCCCGTCGGTGAACGCCCCGATGGTTCCCAGGGTTTGGTCGTGCAGGGCACGGGCGGCGGTGGTGAGCAGGCGGGGCAGGTTCCACAGGGCATAGGCGGCTTCGGCGAGGAGCAGCGGGACCATGGTCAGGACCCACACGGTGACGATGGTGCGCGCGGAGCGTTTGAGGTCCGCGACCTGGGCGGCGGCGGCGCGGTGGTGCTTGCCGGGGAGCAGGTTCAGCAGGATGGGTTTGATCTTGCCGTAGAGGTCGGGGACGCCGGCCAGGTCGCCGAGGATGTAGTAGCCGTCGAGGCGTACGACGGGCATGAGTTGTTCGAGGACTTCGAAGTGGGCGAGGTAGACGGCGGCGAGGAGGAAGGGCTGGCCGGTGAGGAGGTAGACGGCTGTGAGGGCCAGCATGAAGAGGACGTTGAAGTAGACGCCACCCAGTCCGGTGCGCAGGCGGCCCGCTTTCCCGATCCGGTAGACGTCGGTGACGTCCGTGTACATGGAGGGCCAGATCAGGAAGATGCCGCAGCCGATCTTTCCGGGGACTGCTCCGCTGTAGCGGCAGGCGGATGCGTGTCCGAACTCGTGGAAGAGGAGGGAGGCTACGGTCAGGAGGAAGATGATGAGCATCCACAGGGGCTGTTCGAGTACCTGCAGTACGGCGGTCATGGCGCCGTGGACGGCGAAGAGCCAGACGTCCATGACGACGGCGCCTGCCAGCGTCAGTACCACCACCAGGGGGCGGTGCAGCCAGGCCAGGGCGGCGGCGATGCGCGCCACATGCCCCTCATGGAAGATCGTTTTGTGGCCACGCAGGGCCAGCAGCAGATCGGAGCGGGGCGCGACGATCTCACCGGGGTGCTCTCCTGGGGGGACGGTGATCCCGAGCGGGGTGAGCTTGTGCTCGATGAGGTGGACGATGTTGTCGGTGGTGACTTCAGCCCCGTAGCGGCCGCTGACCCGGTGGGAGATCGCCTCGGCGTCGCGGACGCCGTCGATGCTCGCCACGACGAGGTACAGCAGGCGCGACAGCTGGATGACCTGTCCGTCGCCGCGGCGGACGATGTACCGGCGTTCGGTGAAGCCCGACCCCTTGTACTCACCGAGGGTCTGCAGGCCCTGGCTCGGTTGCGGGACAGGCGCGGCGTGCGGGGCTGCGGGGGCGTGGGCCGTCATGGTGGGGGCCGGGTGCGTCAGGGCGTCGGGCTCGTGGCCGTCGGGCGTGAGGGGGTCGGCGGTCTGCCCGGGTACGTGTCCGCGGTGTGGAGGGTGGGCCTGCAGCGTGGTGGGGCTGGCGTGGTCGGCGGACGCCGGCATGGTCTTCTCCTGGGCGCGGTTGACGGTTTGACACGTGGGCGTGGTGTGCGGCGGCGGCCTGTGGCGGTGTTTGTCGCATCCCCGGCGGCCGCCCGCGAGGGCAACGGCCGCGTGGCATGGGGGCGGTGACGGGCGGCGGGTGTGCGGTGAGGCGAGGTGAGGTGCGGGGGAGAGGTTCTGGCGCAACAGGCTCGATCGCTCAGGGCTGGTGCGACGGGACGCGTACGTGTGGGCGTCCACTGCCAACTGCGTCTGCGGTGAAGCTTCTTGGTCCACCAGGGGGAGGGTGTGGCTGCGGTGCGTGTCCGCCGGGGTGTGCCGGGCGGGGCCGGGTTCGTCCATCGGCCCTGCCCTGCCCGGCTCTGGTGTGTTACTGCTGGACGTTGATGCTCTGGGTGGCCTCGGACTGGGCGACCGCGTAGGGCGAGCACTGGTTGAGTGCGGCTGACTCGTTGTGCGCGTCCACGTGGGCCACCTTCTTGGTGACGGAGGTCATCTTGGCGAAGTTGAACGAGAACTTGCCGAGTGCCTCGCGTCCTGGCAGCAGTTCCGCGGTCTCGGTCTGGAGCTGGTCGGTGTTCACGGAAATGGGTCCTTTCATCCTTCAAGTGGTGTGTGCATCAGTCGGGTTCCGTTGCGGTGTGTCCCGACGTGCCGGCGGGCCGCTTCTCCGGCCCTTGTTTTCGAACCTGCCGGCGCGTTCCGGCTGACGGTGAGCGAGCAGCAGCCTGTCGGCACGGCCCGCGCCGGAGGTTCGATGGACGGCGCGAAGTGCCTTCCTTCGCAGTCGGGTCATGCGGAAACCCGGCTGCGGAGGTTGGGCGCGGCGGAACTGGGGGAGAGCCGCCCAGCCGTCCGTAGTCTCCGAACAATTCGTCCGGAGGGCCTGGACAGTAGCCGAAGCCGAAGGAAAAGCGCAAACAATCCAAATGCGACATTCGTTCAAAGTCGCATGGCTGTTCCTTCGATGCGGCATGACCAGGGCCAGCTGCGCCGGCGCGGCACTGCGGCACGCATCCGGCCACCGGTTATCGGCCGGGCGTACCGGTCGGACGCAGGGCCAGGTAAGTGTGAGGCCGGCGCCCCGCACGGCCGCGTCGCGGCACCGCGCAGTCGTAGACCGCTGGGGGCGGCAGCGCACGGTCACGTGGGCGTGCACGTCCACGGCCGTGGTCCTGGCGGCCCTCCAGGTCCGTGTCGTCAGCCGCCGCACCCCGGTCACCGCAACGCGTGCGCCATGGACCAGGTATGTGGCGCCCACCTGACGCCCCGCGAGTTCTCCGTGAACCTGGCGTCGACCGCCCGATCGCCCACGCCCGCCCCGGCAACGACCGCGGATGGCCCCCTCGACATGAGCCGCGCCATGCCGGTGCTGCTCCCGCCTTCTCTTGCCGCGAGCAGGCCATCGAAGAGCCTTTCGCGTGCCGCCGTTCTCAGTGTCGGCAATTCCCTAGGGGCTGCGCCTGCTTTGACGCTCCTCTTGAGTGCCCCGATGCGCTCAGTGTCTGTGTGCAGGCCGCCGTTGTCCTGGGGGCACGCGCCGAGTTGAGCGTCGGGGTCGACGGCGTGGGGTCATCGCCGTCTACGGGGCGGAGCGGCCTGCCGTGCGTGGCTGTCGCCTGCCGGGCGGGCGCCGGGGTTGTTGCGTACCGTCTGGATGGATGTCGTTCGACCGGGATGGTCCTGCGTGATAGACCGGCGATCTGAGCGGTGACCTCGCTCTGCTCCTTGCGGTTGCCCGCGAGGTCGTCGGCGTGTACTGCTGCGCGTACTTGTTCTGGATGGGGGTCTTTGCGGGCTCGTCGGCCACGACAGCACTGCTTGTACCTGGTTGTTGCTGCCGGATGCCAGTCACCGTGAGAGAGCGACAGTTGCTATTCCACACGTCACCACCCTTGACTCGACGCCCTGCGCACCCTGAAGCAGATGCCACGAGAGGCGAGGATCCGCTGAAGTGTTCGGGCCAGCAGCGTGAGCGGCGGTCGGGCGGAGAAGGCCTGGCCGAGGCCCTCTCCGCCCGGGCGGTCAGTTGGTGAAGGTGAAGTACTTCCAGGCCCCGTGGGTGGTGGAGTTGACGCTGTCGCCGGAGGAGCCGTTGACGTACGACGAGCGCATGCGGGCGCGGACGCCGGCTGTGCCCGCTGCCTCCAGGCGCACGGCCGACTTGCCGTTGGAGCCCAGGGCGAAGTACTCCGAGCCGGAATCGTGCCAGGAGCCCTGGTAGTAGACCTGGAGCTGGAAGCGCTGTTTGCGGCCGGCGTAGTAGCTCATGGCGGTGGTGAACACCGGGTCGGTGTTCTTGTGGAAGTAGTAGTACGTCGTGGAGCCGATCCGGCCCGTCTTGTAGTGCTTGGAGACGGTGGTGGAGACCTTCACCTGGGCGTACGCCGTGGATTTCGCGGTCTTCGACGCATAGCGGGCGTCGCCGGCGAAGACCGCGGTGACGGCGGTGTCCCGGGTCATGTCGACGGTCACCGACAGGTTGCCGCTGGAGTTGACCTTGGCCGTCTTCAGCAGCTTCTTGGGCTTGTCGGATCCGAAGGGGTCCGCGTAGATCGAGACGGAGCGGTTCTTGTACGTCGTGCCGAGGTGCGCGGTGAAGGTGACGTCCTTGCCGTACGCGTACAGCTTGCCGTTGTTATTCAGGCTCAGCGACGTCGCTTTGCGCGAGACGTCCACCGCGTCCGAGCCGGAGGCCGGTGCGTGCGTGGCGTCGCCCGCGTAGGAGACCTTGTAGGTGACCTTTCCTCCGGCGGGCGGGGCGTCCGTGAAGGAGAAGCCGCCGTCCGCCTTCGTCGTGACGGTGGCCAGCGCCTTGCCGTTCGGAGAGTCGACGTCGGTACGGGTCACCTTCAGGGCGGTGCCGGCGGCGAGGGGCATCCTCGAGGTCAGCTTGCCGGTGACAGTGAGCTTCTTGCCCCGTTCCGACTTACCAGGGGCCGACACCTTCAGGGTGGGCAGCTCCTTGGTCGGGTCGGTCAGGGCGCGCAGGGTGTACGTGCCGTAGGTGTTCTCGGAGACGGCGAAGACCCGGCTCGAGTCCGGCGCCCAGGCGAGCGCTCCGTCCACGAGGGTATCGGCGCCGCTGCTGTTGCCGGTGTTGGGGAAGTCGTACTCCCGCACCGGCACCTGGTCGCCGGGCCGGTGGATGTGGACGTCGGGCTCGTACCAGGAGGAGCTGCCGCCCGCGACGCTGCCGTCGGGCGCGACCCGCACCGCGTTCGGGTAAGGGTCGATGGGGTAACCCGGCCGTTCCGTGAGATCGGTGGTCGAGTAGGCGCCGAGACCGTAGCCGTACTCCGGGTCGCCCCACGAGGTGAGGACCTGCTCGCCGTCGGGCGTCAGGTCCAGCTGCCGCACGGCGGTGTCCATGTCGCCCTTGACCCGAAGCACGGCCCCGTCGGCCGAGACGTCGTACACGGCGAGGTGGCCACCGTTGCCGGCCACCAGGACGCCCGGCACGGCCGGGTCGGACGCCAGGAACATGCCGAAGGCGCCGGAGAAGTCGACGTCCCCCCGCTGGGCGAGGTGAACGACGGGTTCGGGGCCGGAGACGTCCAGCGAGCCGAAGTTCGTGCCGTGGGCGAACCAGATCCGGCCGTCCACCACCTCCAGGTCGCCGGGAGCCACGCCCACCGGATAACTCGCGGTCTGGGTGTACGTGCTCGTCTCCACCGAGATGATCCGATTGCCGTTCTTGACGGCCGCGTACACCTGTCCGGAGTCGGCGGACAGCGCCAGGCCGGTCACGCCGGAAAGACCGGTGAGTGTCGCCTTCACTGTGCCGCTGTAGTCGGTGACGACGATCTTGCCGCCGGCCGGATCGGAGACGTAGACCCGCTGGTGGGCCCCGTCCACGATGATGTCACCGACCGCCTTCACCGGAAGGACCTTGGCCGAGTCGGCCGACGCCGGACCCGCCACGCCCGCTATCAGGGACGCGGAACCTAGGACGACCGCGAGTGCCGTCGCGATCGAGATGCTGCGCCTGCGCACAGTACTGTGACCCCCCACAGAAGAAGCCCGGTGGTGTCCGGGCGGTAAGGAACGGGCGGCGCGTCCCCCTGGCCCCCGCGACGGGTGCCCGGACGCTGCCGGAGACGAAGCGTATGGCATGCCAGTGACAATCGTGGACCGTATTACCGCGACCGGATGAGGGGGCCGGCGGGGAGGCTGCACCCTGCGGCATCTGGCCGGTCACTCGGGCATGGTGCGACTCGGTGGGGCGGCATGGTCGACTGGTTGGGCGGCTGACACCGCCTGTTGCTGGCCGGCCTCGTCGATGCTGCGGTGGCGGTTACAGTACATACAAGGGGTGTTCCCGGCCTGAGAGACGGTCAGCGCCGGGCAGCTTCATCTCCTGGCAACAGGCCTCGGTAGTGCCGTTACCGAGCTCTCCTTCGACGTTCTCCCCCCCCAGGTGAAGACGCCGTTGCCGACGAGTGCCGCTTGCCGGCGGATGCCTCAGCCGCCAGGGCGCGCCACTTCGGGAACAGGCTGCACACCTCCGGGTGCGGGCCGGCGGAAGACTTCCGCCACAGTGATGTTCACGATCGTCACCACCGCCACGACCAGCGCCCCGACCGGATGCCCGATCCCGTCCAGCGCCAGCGCACCACCGCCCAGCACCAGCACCTTCACGATCAGGACGCCGGGCAGCGGCGGCCGCAGGGGCGCCCGGGGCGCGGCGAACAGCCACCATAGCGCCGCGGCGAGGGCCGGTGTGCCGAGGCCGAGGAGCACGCTGGCTGCCGCACTGCCACTCGCGGTGAAGCCCCACCAGCACAGCAGCCCCAGCGCAGCGATCTCGATCAGGAAAGCCAGCAGCTCGTTCGCCAGGTACCAAGGTCGTTCATCGATGACCGCCGAACCCCGCTTGCCGTTGCCCGTCATGTACCCCTCCCCGGATGACGCCCTGCGCGCACACCGGTTCTTCGGGGCCGCGACCCGGACGCCCTGGACGAACGCGGCCACGCCCTGCCGTGGCGGACCAGCGCCTGTATTCGAAGATCACGTTCACGCTGGCACAACCGTGGCAGGTACGGCGGCATCTGGACAAGCCCTGCTTCGAACAGTACCCGCGGCCTCGCCAACACGGAGATCGCCGACTCCCTCGGGCTGAGCCCGCTGACCGCGAAGACCACGTGAGCCACATCATGGGCAAGCTGGGCGCGCGGGAGCGGGCGCAACTGGTCATCGCGGCCTACGAGTCGGGGCTGGTGACGTCGGGCGACCGTCAGGCGCAGTAGGTGTCTGCGCCCGGCCGCTGCCCCGTCGCCAGGAAGCGGGAGACCGTGCGGTCGCCGCAAGCGTTGCCGTTGGCGAGGTAGGCGTCGTGCCCGGCGGAGTTCACCGTCACCATGACCGCGCGTCGGCCGAACGCCTTCCGGAGCTTCCGGGCGCCGCTGAGCGGGGTCGCGACGTCCCGCTCGTTCTGGACGAGCAGGATGTTGGACGGCCCCCGGCCGGCGATCCGTACAGGCGCCTCACGCGGCGGATACGGCCAGGCGGCGCACGGCATCGCGTTGCGGGGCATGCCGGCGGTGAGCGGGTACTCGGCGCGGCTCTCGGCGACGTCCTTCTCGTACACGGCCTTCGACGTGGGCCACGCGACGTCGTTGCACAGCGTGCCGGCGCCGACGGCGGCGACGTTCTGCAGGACGGCCTCGGGCGGCCCCGCGGGCGCGGGCGGCACGGTGCCCTGCTGCGCGGCCCGCATCAGCTTGGCGAGCGTGGGATATCGGCTGGGGGAGTACAGGCTGTCCAGCATGGTCTGGCGCAGGACGTTGCCGTTCAGCTCCTCCGGGTTGGCGCCGGGCCAGGGGAGGGGTTCCCGGTCGAGCCGGGCGGCCAGCCGCAGGAACAGCGGCCGGACGTCGGCGGCCCTGCTCGCGACGCGGTCCGGGTTGTCCGGCTTCGACGCCCACGCGGCAAAGTCGGGGAAGGTGTCCTCCACGCCCTGCTCGTGCCCGGCCAGCCAGGCGCGGGCGACGCGGATGGGGTCGGGGTCGTCGTTGCTGTCCAACACGATGCGGTCGGTGCGGTGCGGGAACAGCTGCGCGTACACGGCTCCGACGTACGTCCCGTACGACACGCCCCACGCGGAGAGCTTGCGCTCGCCGAGCGCGGCACGGAGGCGGTCGATGTCGCGGGCCTCGTTGACGGTGCTGAGGTGCCGGATCAGTTCGCCGCCGTTCGCGGCACAGGCATCGGCCATGCGGCGGGCGGTAGCCATGTTCCCGTCCACCGAGCCGTCGGCGGCGGGCCAGGGGCGGAGCCTGGAGGTGGCGAGGTCGCCGTGGTCCAGCCCGCAGTCGACGGGCGTGGACGGAGCGAGCCCGCGTGGGGCGAAGCCGACCAGATCGTAGGCGTCCAGGACGCCCTGGGGGAGCTTCTGCCCCTTCGCCGAGGGGTCGTTCAGGCTGGAGCCGCCCGGCCCGCCGGGGATCAGCAACAGGGTGCCGCGCCGGGCCTCGGGATTTTCGCTCGGGATGCGCGAGACGGCGATGTCGATGAGGGGACTGTCGGGGTCGGCATGGTCCATGGGGACCCGGAGGGTGGCACACTGCTGACGGGGGTCGATGCCGGAGCCCTCGCAGGCGGTCCAGGCGAGGCCCTCGGAGGGGATCGCGGCCACGGAGGCGGTCACGGGCGCGGTGACGGCGAGAAGAGCGGTGGAGACGCCGACGATGGCGACGTTGCGGATGGTGCGCGTGCGCTGTGTCATACGACGAGCCTCGCGGATCTCAGGGGCCCGCCCCATCCGGGCAACAACCTGAAACGCCTTGGGGTTTACCCCACCATCCCCCTGACGAACTCCACCCAGGCGGCGCTCCCGACGAGGACCACGGATCCGTCGGCCACCTGCTGTCCCGGACGGGAACGACACCGGGGACTCCGTGGGCGACCTCGACGCAGTTGCCGCCGTCACTGTTGCTGTAGGTGCTCCTGCGCCGGCGGGCGCCGCTCAGGTCCTACTCACGCATCGTCCGAAGTCCTCAGCCGCCGAGTGGCGGCGGCGCCCGCGGGCGGCCGCTCATGGTGGCAGAAGTGCCGGGCACGGTGCGGGGAGAGTCGCGCGAAGACCGCCCCGGCACTCCGGGCACGCCAGCAGGTGCCCCTTTACCCGGTGGACGTCCGCCCAGGCAAACCGCACCCGAGATCGTCCAGCGATGCACCCAGCCGTCTCCAGCCGCGTGTATTGCGGTGAACCCCGTCGCGCCCCCCAACGTGTCCCAAAGCCAGCGTCCCTTCATGCCAGGACAGGGCCAGCCGGTTCCCGCACGACAGAGGGGGGCGCACCCGGGCGCGGCATCCGTCTGCCGCTGACGTCCGGGGGTTGCGGAGGCGATCAGTCCTCCGGGGTCGCGTGGTCCGTCCGGTCCGGCAGGTAGCTCGCCAGGCCGCGCAGGATGATCTGCAGGCCGATGTCGAACCGCTCGTCGGAGGAGTCCGTCACCATGAGTCCGGACAGGGCGCGCAGGTGCGGGAATTCGGCCTCGGGCAGGGTCGCAAAGTAGTTCTGCATCTCGTCGGCCATATCGCGCCAGTCGGGGCGGCCCAGGGAGGAGGCGTCGCCGCCCTGCTGGGCGGCGCGGTCCTGCCACATGCCCTCCTCCAGGACGAACCCGTCGATGTACGTGGAGATGAGGTCGCCCGCCTCCGCCGCGATACGGTCGGGCAGGCCCGCCGTGCGGAATATGGCGAGCAACCCCTCGACGTGTGGGAGCAGTTCGGCGGTGAAGGGGACGTGCGCCATGGAGATCCGGGCCATGTCGCGATGGGACAGCAGTCGCTGTCTGCCGGCCCGCGCGTAGTCCAGCAACTGCTCCTGCCACCGGTCCGGATCTGCTGCGGGCATCTCGAAGCCGTCGAAGAGACGTGCGTACATCAGCTCCAGGAGGTCGTCCTTGGAGTTGACGTGAGCGTAGAGGGCGGAGACGGTCACGCCCAGTTCGGCGGCCACCTGACGCATCGACAGTCCGTCGAGTCCCTGCCGGTCCAGCACGGTGAAGGCCGCCTCGACGACGCGGTCGCGGGACAGCCGTGTGCGCGCGGGAGCGGCATGGACACGGGCGGGGCGCTCCCGCTCCCACGGAGACGGCGGTGGGGTTGCTGGGCTGTCGGCTGCCGCGTCTGTCATGCGACCAGTCTAGGCACACGAGAGAACAGTGTTCTCCACCGGCGAGCGACATTCCCCGGCCCCCGCCGAACCAAGACGCGATATATCTTGTGCGGTGCGGCCGGATTGCGCTATATCTTAATGAACAGCGTTCTCTGGCTGAGCACTGTTCTGCTACGGTGAACATCGTTCACCACGTCCGTCACCCATTCCTGCGCGCCTTGCGGACCCGTCTCCGCGGTGCGCACCCCCCAGCGAGGAGTTCCGATGTCCACCACCGGTGTCGCGTCCACGGAGACGCCCACCGACTCGCCCGCGCTCTACCGGTGGCGCTGGGCTGCGCTCTTCGTGATCCTCGCGGCGGAGGTGATGGACCTCCTCGACGCCGTCGTCACGAACATCGCCGGTCCGTCCATGCGTGCCGACCTCGGAGGCGGGGCCTCCACCCTGCAGTGGCTCGCCGCCGCGTACACGCTGTCGATGGCCGTCGGGCTCGTCACCGGAGGCCGGCTCGGGGACATCCACGGACGCCGCACGATGTTCCTGGTGGGCGCCGCCGGCTTCACCGTGGGCTCGCTGCTGTGCGCGGTGTCCGTGTCGCCCGAGATGCTGATAGGCGCCCGCGTCGTGCAGGGCCTGTTCGGTGCGGTGATGCTGCCCCAGGGCCTCGGCATGATCAAGGAGATGTTCCCGCCCAAGGAGTCGCAGAAGGCCTTCGGCATGTTCGGTCCGGTCATGGGACTGTCCGCGGTGTGCGGGCCGATCCTGGCGGGCTGGCTCGTGGACGCCGACTACTTCGGCACCGGCTGGCGGATGATCTTCCTGATCAACCTGCCGCTGGGTGCCGCGGCCTTCCTCGGCGCGGTGCGCTATCTGCCCCGGAGCCGCTCCGAGAGCAAGCCCCGCCTCGACATCCCCGGCATGCTCCTGGTCTCGCTGGCCGCGCTGCTCATCATCTTCCCGCTGGTCCAGGGCCGCGAGTACGACTGGCCCGTGTGGGCGTTCGTGATGATGGGCGCCTCCGTCGTCGTCTTCGCGGTCTTCGCCAGGTACGAGTCGCGCCGCAGCAGCGCCGGTCTCGACCCGCTGGTCGTCCCGAGCCTCTTCCGCAAGCGCGGGTTCAGCGGCGGCATGGTCCTCGGACTGGTCTTCTTCTCGACCATGCAGGGCTTCATGCTGGTCTTCAACCTCTACACCCAGATAGGCCTCGGCTATTCGCCCCTCAAGGCGGGTCTGGTCATGGTGCCCTGGTCCGGCGGCATGATCGTCGGGTTCGGGATCGCGCAGGGTGTCGCACGGTTCGGACGTGCCGTCCTTCAGGCGGGCACCCTCGTCATGGCGGCCGGCGTGTTCGGTGTGTGGCTGACCCTCGACATGGTGGGCAGCGGCGTCGGACCCTGGCAGCTGCTGCCGTCCCTGCTCGTCGCCGGCATCGGCATGGGCCTGCTCATGGCTCCGTTCTTCGACATCGTGCTGGCCAGTGTCGAGCAGCACGAGACGGGTTCGGCGTCCGGCACGATGACCGCGATGCAGCAGCTCGGAGGCGCCTTCGGCGTGGCCATCCTCGGCACCGTGTTCTTCGGCCTGCTGGGCGGCGGGATCGCCACCGCCGTCGACCACCGCTCGAACGATCTGCGCGGGCAGCTGGCCGCCGCCCACGTCGCGCCCGCCGCACAGGATCGTGTCGTGGCGGACCTGCGCGAATGCGCCTCGGACCGCGCCGTGGCCAAGGACCCCGCCGCCACCCCGGCGTCCTGCGCGCGCCTGGAGAAGGACACGCGGTCCGCGGTGACCTCGCCCGAGGCCGGGGCCCGGATACCCGCGGCCCTGCAGGCCACCGCGACCTCGGCCTTCAAGGGCGGTTTCGGATCGGTCATGAAGACGGTGCTGTGGATCGTTGACGGCATGCTCGCGCTGACCTTCCTCCTCTCCTTCCTCCTGCCGCGCCAGGCGCGCCCCGAGGAGTCCGGCGGACACTGACACCGGCACCGGCCGCCGGTCGCACCGGCGAACGGGATGACCGGGCACTCCTCCTCAGGATTGCCCGGTCGTCGTCCCGCTCCCGAGACCTGCGCGTACTGTGCGTGCGGGTGGGGGCGCACACGTGTCCGGCAGCGGGCGGAAGACGCTGGCGCACCCCGTGGCGGGTGCAGCCCCTCGAAGAGGGTCGGACCCGGTGAGGTGCGGACATTCCTCCAGCACCCGGTTGCAGAATCGGCGCCGAGCGCGTCGACCAGCGCGGCACGCAGGCGCTGGATGGACGCCGTCCGGGCCGGAGGCGGCGGCCACAAGTGCCTCGACACATATGCGCCGTGCACCGGCCACTCGACGCATAAGACCCCCAGACCACCGGGTGGTTACCATCCAGGCGGTCGCCCCACCACTCCTGCGGCCCGTGCTCCCGCTCGCTCCACCCGCAGTGATGGCGGCGACTCCAGACCCCGGCGGCCGCCGCCTCCCCGCACAGCATCCGGCCCGCTCGCTCGCCGTGCTCGGCCGTTCGAACACGCCCACAGCGGCGAGTACGACGACGTCGGCTTGGGTGGTGAGCGGCGTGGTGCCGAGTAGGGGTGCCTGGGGGCTAGATCCTGGGTGATGTTGATCAACCAGTTGCCTTGAGGAGGTCGTTGATCCAGTCATTGAGGCAGGGAGACGGAGGCCGACAGGTGGGTCTCGGGTGTCTGGCCGGTGGCCCCCCGCTCAAGGCGCGGCATCGCGACGCTGACGAAGCCGCCGCCATCGCCGCGGCCGCACGGGCAAGCAGCATCGCCGCCCACTGACATTGCTGCATCGCTTCGGCGTCGGCGGCGTGGATGGCGTCCATGGTGGCGAAGTGGCGAGCGATACGCCGGGACATGGAGCGGCCGGTGCCTCGCACCCCGAGAGCGCACAGCACCCGCGACAGCGGCTGCCGCTTGGCCTTCTCGATCGCGGCGAGCAGGTTGTCGGTGCTGGTCTCGCCCATCCGGTCCAGGCCGAGCAACGCCTCGCGGGTGAGGGTGAACAGGCTGGCGAGATCGGTGACCAAGCCGGCGTCGACGAGCTGGACGACACTGGTGCCGCCGAGCCCTTCGATGTCGAGCTGGTCGCGGCCGGCGGCATACGACAGGGAGGCGACCAGGTGGCAGTTGCGGCCCTGCGCGCACCGCCAGCGCTCCTGCCTCTTGTCGATGGCCGATCCGCAGCGCGGGCAGACTTCCGGGAACGCGATGGGCTTCCGCCGCCGGCGCGCAGGTGGGCGACGGGAGCCTCGATCCGGGGAATGACGTCTCCGGCGCGGTGGACCATGCCCTGGTCGCCCAGACGCAGGTCGCGCCGGGTGATGTCGGCCGGGTTGTGCAGGGTGGCATAGGTGATGGTGGAGCCTTCCCACGGGTGATGAGACGGGTGAGGCGGCCGCCTTCGTAGCGGGCGACGACCGCGAGCCCGTCCGGCTTCGGCCCGACGCTGAAGCGGGTGACCTCGTGCCCGACACGGCGCGCCAGGGACCCCGTCCAGGCGGTGAACTGCTCCAGTTGCCGGAAACGCGAACGGCATCACCCGCCTGTGCACCATGGTCGGCGACCCCGTCCTGGCCCGCGCCACCAAGGGCTCCCGCTCTTCGAGGAGATCCTCACCACGGCGCACACAGCACTGACGGCAGCCGACCGAGACAGACACGAGCTTGCTCGCCGTATCCATGCCGTTTCCCATTTGACCGGGCAGTTCACGCTTCGGTCCGGACGTACTGCCACGGAGTACTTCGACAAGTACCGGTTCGAGGGGGATCCGGTCCTGCTGGATGACATCGCCCGGCAGATGGCTCCGCTGGTGCCCTCTGGCACCGAGGTCCTGGCTGGCCTGGAGATGGGCGGTATCCCGGTGGTGACCGCGCTCGGCCGACACACGGGTCTGCCTTGCGCTTTCGTGCGCAAGCAGGCCAAGTCGTATGGCACTTGCCGTCTCGCCGAAGGCGCCGACATCGAGGGACGCCGGGTGCTGGTCGTTGAGGATGTGGTCACCAGCGGAGGACAGATCGTGCTGTCGACCGCGGACCTGCGTGGTCTAGGGGCTGAGGCGCTGCGCGTGATCGACCGGGAGCAAGGCGGTGCCGATGCCCTCGCGGCCGAGGGCATCGCGCTGCTGTCGCTGCTGACGGCAGCGGACCTGCGGGCCGCTGCTATCTGACCTGCCGGACTGGCGGTCACCGGCCGAACACGCTCTTCTACTCGCCGCCTGCTCCGGTCAGTCAGGTGAGTTCGGAGGTCGGATAGGGACGGCGGTGATGTCGGCCACGCGGTCAACGACGCCCAATGCCACGCCGAACTCGTAGGCCTCAACCCTTGTGAGGACCGCACCACTGCTGTGCTGGATGACGTTGGCGATGAGTTCGCTGGCCACCAGCATGGCGTCGAAGAGGTGATCCTCCGCTTTGCCGTCCGGGATGTCGGCCAGGACGGTGCGGGCGGCGTGCCGCGGAGCATCGAGTCCGTCGAGGACCACATCACGGTGGATGAGCAGGTCTCCGAGGCTCCGGTCGAGCACCAGTCAGCAGTTGTCGGGGGCATCGTCGTCTTTTCGCATCGGGAGGGGAGCTATGCGGTAAAGGGCCATGGAAACCAAGGGCCCACCGCGCTTCTTCTCTCTCGGCCCTGGCGGCTCACTCATCGAGCGCGACAGCCTCTAGCTCAGGACTGCTTCGTCCCGAAGCAACTTAGCTGGGTGCTTGGCCTTGGACTCGTGTGCCTCTCATCTGCGGCGATGGTCCGCAGGCGTCCGCGCTTGGCCGCTGATGTTCGTCGGCGTTGTCAGGCAGTTAGACACGCAGCAGCCGGGGATCGCTTTACTCCGCTCCAGGCGGGATGAGGCGATCGGCGCTCTCTGCGTCGTCCTTGGCTCCGGCGCTCAGATCACCTCCGCTTGGGAAGCTGAGGTGATCTGAGGCATGCCTGCTGCTGGGGGGTATAGATGCCTGGTGCGAGGCCGTTTGATTCCCCGGGGTGTCCCGTGGTTCACCGCACGATCTGGCACGACCTCTTCGCTCGCAGTCGGCCGGCGCAAGGCGTCGTGTCCGTCGCGATCGTGGCGGACCCAGCGGCTTCACCGTCGTAGCCGTTTTGCCGGCTCGACCCCCACCAGCCCGCCAGCACCGCGGACATCACTTCACCACGACGTTGTCCCCGGACGACGCCGACGGGCCGGTGGTGGTGTTGCCGTGGTACACCCAGCGCCACGTTCCCGTCTTGGAGGCCTTCACGGTCGTCCGGAGATCACCCGAGCCGTCCGCGTACACCTTCTTCACCGTGGTGTAGGAGGCGGTGCCAGCAGGCTTGAACTGCAGGTTCACCAGGCGGCCTCCGTAGGAGGCGTACTTCCTGGTCTCCCAGTTGGCCCGTGTGACCTTTCCGGTCACGGTGATGGTCTTGTCCTTGGACACCGGTTCGGGCGAGGCGTTGACGGTCAGGCGGGAGTTGCGCTTGACGTGGACCGTCAGACCCTTGTCGTCGGTGTCGCCACCGCCGCCCTTGAAGTACACCTCGGCTGCGACCTTCCAGGCCCCGGCCTCGCTGTTACGCATGTCCCACACGCTCGGGTCGAAGTACATCGTCTCGTTGAAGTCGCAGACGCCCGAGCTCACGGTGATGCAGTCGCTCGTCTCGATGGCGTGCCACAGTCGATCACCCGCACCACCGCGGTACAGGAACACCGCTGGCCACTTCCACTTGTGGGTGGTCGCCATTCGGAAGGAGGCGGGCACCGCAACCTCCGACACCCCGATCACAATCGGCTTGCCGCCGTTCACCTGGACACGGGTGAACGAGACCCCACCCTCGGCCGCCCCGGCCGGCGCCGCGGCCACGGCCGTGAACACTGCCGCCGCACCACCGGCTACGACGACTCTCCAAACCTGCTTCCCCACCTGATCCCCAATCTTCTTACGCGAAGGCACAGAAGGCTCATCCCTCCAGCGCCTTACAGACAGCCAGCATCCGCACGGGGTTGTACCCCCGCGAATCACAATGGGGCATCAGATAATCCCCGCCTTCCGCGAGGCTGAGGGGTCGGTGCGGTGCCCGGGATCCGGGCGGCTGCCAGGAGACTCGCGGTGGAGGAATCCCTCCCCCAGGGGCCAGGCATGGGCCGAGGACGGCTCGCGGAGCGCCCTCAGGGTTGCTCTGCAGGTCAAGGAGGTAAGGCGCCCGAGAGGGCGACGGTCTTGAGAATGGCCCCTGACCTGGTTTCTCGGTCGGAAGCCGCACATGTGACCGTGTGCCGTGACTGCCCGGTGTTCCCCGTGGTCCCCCGCTCGATCGGGCACGACTGGGGCGCGGCCACCTTCTGGTCCGTAGCTCCACAGAGATGGGTCATTGAAGGTCATACAGGCTGCCGGGAGGCCCATAAGGACCGATGCGAATCGTTGCCGGTTGCTGGGGTTGCTGTACTTCGCTGCTGTACCGCAACTCCCTGCCGGCATCCGGTTGTCAGTCCCCCCTGCTAGCTTGCCTGGCGAAGTGAGACCGGTCAGAGAACCTTCGAGGTCCGCGGTAAAGGGGGGTGGGCACAAAGGTCCCCGGGAGCCACCTCGGGACTATGTTGCAGGCCCCAGACCCCACCCCCCTCATCACCCGGCCAACACGCTTTCCAACTGTGGTGGTGGGGGCGCGGAGCTCGTACAGTGCCGTTCACCTGCGTTCACGGCTGGCCGTTCCATGACTCAGTTGCCATGTGTGGTCCAGGCTGAACGGCGATGTACGTCGCTGAATGAGACGGAAACTGAGACGGCCCGGCCTGTGACTGGGCCGCCGCAGCGGATGCGCAACCTTCTGATCCGTAGCGCCGCCTACGTCGTCCTTGCTGTTGGGCCCGCCGCGGCGGTGCTGTGATGATGGGCGGGTGAAGGAAGAGTCGCCCGCACCGACGCCCGTCATCCTTGGCATTGACGACCTCCGGCCGCTGCCCTGGGCCACACAGATCGCGCGCACCAGCGGCGAAGGTGTCAAGCTCCTGCGAGAGCACCGCGACACCTTCATCAACGAACTCTGGCTCGACCACGACCTCGGCGGCGACGACAGCATCCTGCCCGTGGTGACCCTCATGGAAGAAGCCGCTTTCAATGGACGGCCCTTCCGAATCGGAACGGTCTTCGTGCACAGCGCCAACCCCATTGGCGCCGAGACCGTCGTCCGGTCGCTCACACGTTGGAATTACCAGGTCCGGCGGGCGACGGCCTAGGAATCTGATTTTGAGGTCTGGCCTCATCCTTATCAGGTCGATCACCGGGGTCTGTCAACGTCGACCGACGGGCCTTGCGCTGTGGTCGATCGTCCGCTGAGGTCCGGCGCCAACCGTTGCTGTTCGCGCTTGTTGGTGTCAGCTACTGGTGTCAGCCACCGCACGCAGTCTTGACAAGTGCGGTTGACGACATCCTCCGCCGGTGACGGGTGAATGCCGTGGCCGCACGGTACGTGGCCTGGAAACGGCAGATGGGCCTCCCCGCGGTACAGGGAGGCCCATCATGGGGGAATCAAGGCGCAGGCCCTGCTGGCCGACGGGTGGCAGGTCGACAAGCCACTAGCTCTCCCACAGCCCGGGGCCGATGACGTGCAGGCCAGCCTGTGCGGCGATCCAGTGGGCGCGGGCGGCCTCGCGCGGTCCGACGTAAACGTACAGGGTGTGAGTGTCGGCCGGGACTTCCCGGAGAAGGTCCGCGCTGTGGACAGCGATCTGCACTTCGGCGTGCTTCGCCCCCGGATGCAGGTTGAGTTCCGGCACGGCGGGCCACGTGGTCCACCACCACGCCAGCGAGGCGGGTCCGGCTCCCACGGCGGACAGGAACGTTTCCTCGTAGCCGTCGGGGACGTCGCCGATCGGTTGGCCCTCCTCTGTGAACTCCAGCGGCAGCAGTCCTGCCAGGCCATCAGCGTCGCCGGGCAGCTCCTCCTCCAGGAACCCATAGACGGGCTCACCGTCGGCTCCGACCACAGCAGACTCTGTGCAGTACCAGGCTCCGGGGACAGCCGCCCGCAGGCGCAGCAGCTCCTCGACGGTGGTCAGCTTCGCGTGCGCGTAAACCTCCGCCTTACTCAAGTCGGCGATCCGCAGCACTCTGTGGGCCGCGGTCAAGGCCTCGGTCAGATCCGTCGTTCTCGCGACGGGATAAGCAACCGCTGTACTCATGCGCCGGGACTCTTCCACACACCGCTGCCGCCGACAACGCAGTTCAGTGCCCACCGCTCGGTGGCCACGAACATAGCCACGCTCAACCTAGAAGCAGCCTTGTCTGAGACAGCGATCAATTGCCTGGTCATCGAATTGAGATGAGCCACTAGATCCGAACGGGGTGGCCTAGCTGTTGCGGGTCATGACGTTGTTGACGGTGGGTTTGGGGCGGTCGGCGGGGCGGGATCGGTTGCGGACGGTCTGGCGCGGACGATGGCTTGGTCTCCTCGTGGACCGAACAGGTGCAGGATCTCCACGGCGCTCGTGTCCGCGGGGCCGAACCAGTGGGGCTCGGTGGTGTCGAACTCGGCCACTTCGCCGGGCCGCAGCGTGAAGTCCTGCGCCCCGAGGATGAGGCGCAGCCGACCGGCGAGGACGTAGAGCCATTCGTAGCCCTCGTGGGTGACCAGTTCCGGCTGGCGGGGTGCCAGTACCTGCTTGAAGACCTGCACTCGGCCCGGATACTGCGTCAGGGGCACGAGGACGCTGCCGCGCCCCTTGTGCAAGGGCCGGAGGTGCACCCGAGGGTCACCGCTGGCCGGCGCCGCCACCAGCTGGTCGAGTGCGACGTGGTGCGCCCGTGCCAGCGGGATAAGCAGGTCCAGAGTCGGGCGCCGCCTGCCCGATTCCACCCGGGACAGTGTGCTGACCGAGATCCCCGTCGTGGCCGCGAGTGCCTCGAGCGTGAGTCCCCGTTCCCGGCGCAGCCTGCGCAGCCGGGGCCCGATGCCATCGAGGATCTGCTCCAGCTCCGCGTCCCCGGATTCTGTGTTCATGGACCCAGTTTTGCAGTGTTCGCAAAATTGATGGGCTGCGGCCGTCGCGCGGGCCGAGCCTTGCCGGGCATTGTTCCCGGACATCAGAGGTAGACCGTGACCGCAACAACACATCCTGTTCAACCCATGCTGAGTGCGCGCAGACGCTGGACGGTACTGGCCGTCTGCTGCCTGAGCATGTTCCTGGTGGGCCTGGACACCACCATCGTCAATGTGGGTCTGCCGGCCATCGGGCGCGGCCTGGATGTCGACACGCGCGGTCTCGAATGGATCGTGGACGCCTACACCCTCGTCCTGGCCAGTTGCCTGATCTCCTCCGGCGCACTGGCGGATCGCTTCGGACGCCGCCGGGTATTCCAGTGCGGGCTGGCCGCGTTCGGCGCGGCCTCACTGGTCTGCGCGCTCGCCCCGTCGGCGGGCGTACTCATCGCGGCCCGCGCCCTGCAGGGCATCGGCGCCTCGATGCTCAGCCCCGTGGCGCTCGCGATCGTGGTGAACGCGATGCCTGACCCGAAGGAACGGGCGCAGGCGATCGGCATCTGGGCGTCAGTGTTCGGACTGAGCATGGCCGCCGGTCCCGTCACGGGCGGCGCGCTGCTCGCGGGGCTCGGCTGGCGGGCGCTGTTCTGGATCAACGCACCGGTCATCGCGGCCGCTCTGCTGCTCAGTGCGGTGTTCGTGCCGGAGTCCCGGGCACCGCGGGCCCGGCGCCTCGACCTGCCCGGCCAGGTCCTGCTGACCATGGTCCTCGCCGTCGTGGTCGGCGTCCTGATCGAAGGGCCGCGCATCGGCTGGACGTCGCCTGCGGCGCTGGCGGGATACGCATGGGCTGCCGTGGCGACAGCCGGATTCGTGCGGGTCGAGTCCCGCCGACGTGAGCCGCTGATGGATCCGCGGATCTTCAGGAGCCCGGTCTTCAGCGGTGCCGTCCTGGGCGCGGTGGCGGTCTTCGTCGCCCTGAACATGACACTGCTGCTGAACACCCTCTACCTGCAGCACACCCGGGAAGGGACGCCGCTGGCCGCCGGCATGGCGACCTTGCCCCTGGCCGTCGGAGCGATGGTCTGCGCCCCCTGGTCCGGCCGCATGGTCGGCCGCACGGGACCGCGGCTGCCGCTGCTCCTTGCGGGCGGTTTCATCACGGCCGGCGGGCTCTGCCTGGTCCGGCTCACCCCGCATACGAGCGTGTTGCTGCTTCTGGCCGCATACTCGCTCATAGGCGTCGGGTTCGGCTTCGCTAACGCCCCGATCACCAACACCGCGGTCAATGGACTGCCACCCGCCCGTGCCGGCGTGGCCGGGGCGATCACCTCCACCGCACGGCAACTCGGCTCCGCCCTCGGCATCGCTCTCGCCGGCGCCCTGGTCACGGCCACCAGCCCGACGGGGCTCGCACACGCGTCCCGCCCGGGCTGGATCCTGGTCGCCACCTGTGGCGTACTGCTCTTCCTCGTCGCCCACGTATCACGGCCGAAGGAGGCCACCACGAGCCCCGCCTCCCCACAAGCGCGATGAGCCGCGTGACTCACCGCAACGCACCGTTGTCGTTGAAGGGCGCCGCCGCCTCGTCGAGCGCTGCCGAACTCGCCCCATTGCTCACGTCGCCGCTGAGATGGGAATCTCCCGGGCCTGTGCCTCAAAGTGGGTGAACCGCTACCGCAGATTCGGCGAGATCGGGCTCTTGGACCGCTCCTCGACGCCACGACACCAGCCGACGGCCACCCCAGACGAAGTAGTAGCCCAGGTCGAGGTTCTCCGACGCGCCCACAAGTGGTCGGCAGCCCGCATCTCATTCGAGCTGACACAGGCCGGGACACCCATCAGCCGACGGACTGTGAGCCGACATCTGGCTCAGCTGGGGCTGAACCGGCGCCGGTTCATCGACCCAAGCGGGGCGTCGAACAGAGAACCCCAAAAGATCATTGCTCGTCGACCAGGTCACATGGTCCACGTCGATGTCAAGAAGGTCGGTCGCATCCCCGAGGGTGGCGGATGGCGCGTTCACGGCCGCGGGAGCGAACAAGCCAAGTCCGTCAACAAACGCAAGAAGAAGACCGAATGCGGCGGCTACGCGTACCTGCACTCAGCGATCGACGGATTCAGCCGACTTGCCTACACCGAAGCCCTGCCGGACGAGAAGGCAGCGACAGCGGTCGCGTTCCTGCACCGGGCACGAGCGTGGTTCGCCACTCACGGGATCACCCGAATCGAACGGATAGTGACGGACAACGGCTCCTGTTACCGCGCTGATGCCTTCGCCAGGGCCCTCCTCGAGGCCCGGCACCAGCGGATCACTCCGTACACCCCACGGCACAACGGCAAGGTCGAGCGCTACAACCGGATCCTGGCCGAAGAATTCCTGTATGCCCGGCCATGGACCTCAGAACAGCAGCGCACAGAGGCCCTTGAAGTCTGGAACGTCCACTACAACTACCACCGACCCCATACGGCCATTGAGAACAGGCCCCCGGCAGCTCAACTATGTCGGGGCGTCACCAACGTCATGGCCTCGTACACCTAGCCGATCCAGATCAGGTCGAGGACGTACAGGCGCCTGGCTGGTCGGTTGATCCAGTACACGGCGGTGAGCCGGCCGGCCGAGGCGGAGCAATCGTCTTCGCCTTCGGGGTCGCGGCTGTCGAACGGCGGGAAGGCCCAAGGGTCGCGGCCGGCGATGTCGAGTACGTCGCGCACGATCTGCCGCGCGTGGTCGGGCAGTTCGGTCAGGACGTCCTGGGCCTTCGCGGAGAGGCGGCGCTGAAGGCGTCACTCACAGGCGAGTCTTGGGCGTCGATGCCGTCGGACGTCCATGCCGCTCGCCAGGAAGGCAGTCAAGGCTGGCAGGGCGGTGAGGCGGGCCGTCCAGGTGGCGACCACCGTGTGGAGGGGGCCAGGCTGTAGGTGCCGGGTGTCGTCCAGGGCGGCCGCTAGCGGCATCCGGACGTCAGTCGGGTGTGCGCCAGATCCAGTCAACCGGCACTAGAATGATCATTCCGCACCTCAGTTCTACTGAGCTCGTCTTTCGGGGGATTCTTGCGTCTCAAGCACACTCTGGCTGCCACTGCGGCGGTAGCTCTGGCCGCCGTCCTCGTCCCGGCCGCCGCCACGCCCGCCGCCGCTGCCCCGCTGACCACGTCGGCCAGCGTGCGGGCGACCGACTACTCGTACTCCGGCCGCGTGGACATCGGCTGGCGCCTCCGGCCGTACAGTCTGGACCCCGTCACAATCCACGTCGAGGACACCGCGACCGACGGCTACGCCATCGGTGCCCGCCTTGTCACCAACGGCGACAACGGCCACATCGTGTGGCGGCTGCGGACCATTCCGTCGGGTCAAGACACCGCGACATGGACGACGTACGCCTCGCCGGGCGGCTACATCGACAACGCCTACATCGAGGTCTGCAAGATCAGGGTGAGCACCGGTGTCATCTGGTCCTGCGAGTCCTCGTCGGTGATGAACGCTCCGTTCGACGACTCCTCCGCGTGACGTGACAGGACCGACGGGCGGTGCGGGGTGATGGCGCCCCGCACCGTCTGTCGGCAGTCGACCGGGCGGATGCGTTCATAGGACGGTCACCCACCTTGTACGCGTGGAGTCGGGCCACCCGGGCGGCGAGCTCCGCGTCTGGCACCGGCAGAGCGGGGGCGAGGCGGCCCGGCCGCCGGTGGCTCGACCACGCCCCCAGGGGGCGGGGGGGAGCGTCTTCCGGCCCCCCGACACTGCCCCCGCCGGGGCCCAGCTCGCTCTGCTCATCGTCCACCCAGGCGAAAGGACGGCCGCCTGCGTGGTCCACTAGCGGTCCGGTCTTCCAGTGGACTCCATCAGGGCGTTCTTGGAGCAGGACGTCGCCGAAGTTCACGAAGGGAAGTTCCGGAAGGCCCAGGACCGGTGCGATCCACCGGTTGGCGTCGTCCATCCATGTTGTGGCCCAGCACAGCTCGAAGCCGAGCTGGAGCAGGATTCGTCCGTGCTCCGGGTTGAGCCAGACTCGCAGGGGGCGTTGTCGGGGCGACAGGCTTCTGTCATCCTGATGGGCTTCGCCCCGGGGGACCCGGAGGGTGGTGTAGCCGTCGGGACGTCTCTCCGGCTTGGCTGCATAGGGGTTGAGTGGCCCGTCCACGTCGAGGAACAGCAGAGGTCGGTTCACGGTTCCCCCCGGTTTTACTCACTGTGGACTGCCTCGATCAGCGTAGCTGTGGCCATGCCTCGATGAGGTCGATGATCATGGTGTGGCGAGTGTGATCACGGCGTCGGAGCCGTCCTGGATAGCCCCGTTCACCGGGCTCAGCCCGCAGCAGTTCGGGAAGCTGGTGACCGTGCTGCGTCGCGCAGGTGCAGACGTGGTCCGCAGGGGCCGACCGTGGAGTCTTCCGCTCGAGGATCGAGCACTGCTGGTCGCGGCCTACTGGCGTACGAACCTGACCATGCGGCAGCTTGCGCCACTGTTCGGGATCTCGAAGTCGGCGGCGGACCGGATCATCGACCACCTCGGGCCGATGCTCGCCCTCCAGCCCCGCAAGCGGTTCGCCAAGGACACCGTGCTCATCGTCGACGGCACCCTCGTACCCACCCGGGACCACACCATCGCCGAGCGGTCGAAGAACTACCGGTACTCCACTAACCACCAGGTCGTCATCGACGCCGACTCCCGCCTGGTCGTCGTGGTCGGCCGGCCGCTTGCCGGGAACCGCAACGACTGCAAGGCATGGGAGGAATCCGGCGCCAAGGCCGCCGTCGGCAACACCGTCACGATTGCCGACGGCGGCTACCCGGGCACCGGACTCGTCATCCCGCACCGCCGACAGCGCGGCCAGGCCGAACTCCCGGACTGGAAAGAGGAACACAACAAGTCCCACAAGCAGGTCCGCGCCCGCGTCGAGCACGTCTTCGCCCGCATGAAGACATGGAAGATCCTCCGCGACTGCCGCCTCAAGGGCGACGGTGTCCACCACGCCATGCTCGGCATCGCCTGGATGCACAACCTCGCCCTCGCCGGATAGGGAAGCGGGCCGCACGGCGGCCTACCACGCTTGAGACGACCAGGAGATCATTTACGGGACAGCCCTTAGGCGGCGGTATTTGTCGTGGTCGTAGCCACGGTCGGAAAGCAGCGCGTCGGGTCGATGTCTGGGGCGGCCGACGACGCCGGCAACCGCCGGGATCTTGTCGAGCAGGGGCAGGAGTTGGGTGACGTCGTTGCGGTTTCCTCCGGTCAGCGACACTGCGAGCGGGATGCCTTGGCCGTCGGTGAGGACGTGGTGCTTGCTGCCCGGCCGTGCGCGGTCGACCGGGCTGGGACCGCTTTTGGGCCCCGTCGAGCGGCCCGGACGTGGGATGAGTCGATCACCGCCCGGGACCAGTCCAGCTTCTTCGCCGCCCGCAGCTTCTTCAGGAGCACCAGGTGCAGTTCGTCCCACACGCCGGCCTCGTTCCAGGCGGCCAGGCGCCGCCAGCAAGTCATGCCTGAGCCGAAGTCCAGTTCCTGCGGCAGGTACTCCCATTGGATACCCGTGTGCAGGACGAACAGGATCCCGCACAGCGCCTGCCGGTCCGGCACTCGCGGTCTGCCCTCGACCAGTTTCGGACCCGGCACGGGCAGCAACGGCTCGATGAGCGACCACAGTTCGTCCGAGACGATCCACGGCCGCGACTGGCGTTTCCACGATCGGACCAACGACCAACCAAGCCGAAAGTCACATGATCAACGGCTTCTGTTAGGACCTCTAAGGCGTCGGCCGGGTGGAAGGGCGAGCAGCAGCGCCTGCGGGAGGACAACCAGCGCCTCCGGAAAGAGGCCGAGCGTCTCAAGGGCACCGTCCGCCGAAGCCACGGGCCAGCAGCTCGACCATTTGGTCACCTCCGACCTCAGCACCCGCATCCACGAACTCACCGCCGACAACCAACAGCTGTGCACTGAGCTCGATCAGGCTCACGCTCAGGTGAGGCGGCTGGAAAGCAAGCTGAAGGAGGCCGAGGACGACCTGGCCGCGGCGCGAGCCAGCCTGCGGCACATGGTCCGCTTCGAGAACCAGAAATGACTACACGACGGCTCGGGCCTTGGTGAGTTCGCCCGGATAGGCCTGACGCGGTGTAGTCAAATAGCGAATGGGATCGTGACGGCAGGGAGTTGCGCTCGGTGCCTGCGCAGCCCGACGACCGGGTGCTTGAGCTCGACAGAGAACATGACCTCGGCACGGTGCTCCTTGTCGGGCTCGAGTTCGACAAGGACGGCCAGGGGATGATCACCGACGAGTGGATGGCGCCTGGTGCTGCGGAAATCCCAGCGCAGCCGGGATTGATGCGCCCCGTAGCCCTGCACGACCCATTCCGAGCCGGTGGTGGATCCCCCGACCGGGTGCTCCACCCCTGCGCTGAACAATCCCGCGTTGAAGGAGAAGGAGACAGTAGAGGGCGAGGTGCTTACGGGTTGGGTCCGCCGACCCGGGTCGATGCGGCGAGCGACGGCCCTAGCGGGTGTCTCACCGGCTGTGCTGAGAGACAGCCCCATTGACCCCGTCTTCATGGTCCAGGGACTGTCCGGCTGCTCGGGGTAGAAGGAGCACACCAGAGCGAGTAGTCGGAACGTGCGCTCTGGGGTGAGCCCCGCGGCATAGGCACACCATTCGGGGGGAGCGTAGGCCTCGGACACCGGCAACAGGGCCTGGCCGAACGACAGCCTGCGCGCCAGATCTCCGGACACTGGTGGCGTGCCCAGGGTTCGTTCGGGGATAAGGGGAACCTCCTTCAACGGGATGGTCCAGCCGTTCGCCTCGGTCATGTCGCCTCCTGAGCTGTGTGGTGCCAGCCTTTTAGGAATACGAATGCCCCCCAGTCCCGGTAGGCAGGGAAGACAGCCCTCGTTTCAAGTTGCGCCTCTCGGAAGGCTGTCAGCGGGGCGGAGCCTTGTGCGAGGCGCTGGTGGAGATCGGCGAAGAAGCGCGTCGCCGGATCGGGTTGTACCTCCCACAGACAGCCAATGAGCGTTTGCGCGCCGGCGAGGAGCAGTGCCGCTGGCATGCCGCGCAAGTTGTCGTTGATGTCGTAGCGACCGAGCGCGGATTCACAGGAAGCAAGGGTGACGAGCCGCACACCACGCAGGTTGGCCGCGAGGATGTCGTGCGCGAAGACCCGGCCGTCGTCGTCCTCATCTGGGCTCAGGTACAGGCAGTGAAACCAGGGCGCCCCTGCATCCTGGGTGCCGTGAGCGGCGATGTGGACGACGTCGGCGGTGGACAGTTCGTCGAGCAGACGCTGCCGGGTCGCCGCCTGCTTAATGATGGGGTCGGTGCCCATCAGCGTGGCGATTTTGGCCGCATGCTCTTCCAGAATGGACTCGCGCTTCAGGCCGAACTCTTCACCGCCGCACGCCGATGCGATGACCGCGGTACGCGCCGGGCGGGGATTTGGAGAGCTCGGGGGAGATGAAGTGCCCAGGCCAGCGACGAGCGATACCGTAAAGTCGTCGGCGACCAGCCGCGCTTCGGGGCCGTAGGAGCACAGGTGGAACGGCAGGTAGTGCAATGGTCCGTGCGCCCAGATGCGCAGATGATCCTTGCCGCTGTCGCGCCACTGCTGCAACCATTCTGAGGGAATTAGAGGCCGTGCTAGCAGGGCTGCTCCGCCGGGCGTGACGACTTCGTCGAAGAACGGCTCACGGGTCACCTCGGACCGCATGGCGCTCACCATGCGGACCAGGGCATGCTCCCCCGGGCGTCGCTCCGCTTCGTTGCCCGTTTCCGGGACGTCGTCGTCGCCAGAGGCCGAGCGTGTGACCATGACCTCCGCCGATTCCCTGGTGACCGCCAGCATGGTGTAGACGGACCGAGGTCCAGCGGCCGCTGGAAGGAACCAGCTCAGGAACACAGTCCGGTCGTCCAGGCCTTCCTGTAGTCGGTGCACATCGGGAATCGCCTGTTTGCCGTTGGCAGCGGTCTGGAGCAGTGCTTCATTGATGCCGCGGTCGATGTGCCGCTTGATGTTCTGCTCGATCTCTGCGGCTGTCCGTCCCGGCGCCGTCTCTTCGACGGATAAGGGTGACGACGAGTCCCACAATTCCGTGTCCGGGATGAGGGTGTCGGACTGGTTCGGTGGGGCCTCCGCTGGAGCAAGGAGCTCAGCGTTGCGGGAAGCCGAGGCCACCCGCAGCCGCACCAACTGGTGCGTCACGGCCTCCGGCACCTCGAAGGGCTCGCGTGTGCCGTAGAGCTGGGAGAACGTGGGGCCCTTGGCCGCGTGGTGTAGTCCCAGGAACGCCTCCAGGGACTCGGGGTACGGCGTGCTGGTGTGCACCACGTCCCGGTAAATGCGGGCCAGCTGCGGGTCCCGGTTCGCGTGAAGCACTGGCATGACCCCCGCGACGGCTGTGACCACGCCGGGAAGGTCGTCGTCGGACGACTCCTCCACAAGCTCCAGCACTTGTATTAGGCACCAACTGGCGAGCCCGTACAGGCCGAGCAGGGAGTACTTCTGCGCCGCTTGGCACAGCAGCCAGGCAAGACCAGGCCCGGCAGCATCTGGGCAGGCGATGCTCTTCCTGGCCGCCTCGTAGTGCAGGTCAGCATAGAGCAGGGAGAACCCGTGCCCGAGGGTGCTCAATGACTCGAAAGGCGGCAGCAACCGCAAACCGAGCTCGATGCGGCCGTCTGCCAGGGCGTGCGCCGCGAGGTGTGCGCGGGCCGCCTCCTGAGGTGCCCTACGCCGGAGGGAGGACCACAGCCGTCGAGGGTGTGAGAGGTGCCGACGAGCTAGCACGGCGAGATCAGCACCGGGGGCAGGACACGGAGTCTCGTCGCACGGAAGACAGTGGAGGCTCGCTTCCAGTTCCTGGCGGAGGTGCGCATCAGACGTGGGCTCAGACAAGTTGGCGGACCATCGAAGGACATGCTGCAGAAGATCTCGGCTCCCGGCGAAACGCGCGAACTCAATGCCTTGGGAGACAAGGGCACGGGCGCCCGGCTCACCGTACGCCGTCACGATCGCCTGCAGCGGTAGCCTGAAAACGTCGGCCGCTTCGTCAAGGGATAGATCGTTCAGCAGGCGAGCCAAGAAGAGGTCGATGATCGGCCCTTCAGTGCCCTGGAAACACGCGCGGGCTTCTGCCGCGAGGGATCGGATCTGCTTTGTGGACAGAGAGTATGGCTGCTCACGTGCGATCCCGGTTTGGATGCGCAGTACGAGCGCCCGCCCACGGGACGGCCCAGCGAGCGTGCCAAGGGCTTCCTCGACGAAGGCGTTCGCCTCTGCGATGCGGAGCGTGAGGCTGGACGGCTCTGGCCGATCGTCCTCAAAGGCTTGGTACAACTGCACTCGCCGCGCGGCCATGAGGCAGGGAAGGCGCTCGCGTGCGTACAGGTCGCCGGTGAGATGGAGCGGGCCCAGGGCTGCGAGGCGGAGCTCGGCCGCGGCGAGGAGCGCGTCCTGCAGAGGACGTGCAGGCGGTTGGGAGCGCAGCAAGGTGAGCTGTCGAACGGAGAGTTCGTTGGCATCGTCGAAGAGAGTTTCATCACCGGTGACGGAGTACAGATGGGCGGCAGCGTCGATGGCGCGAGCTGCGGCGACCGGCCACAGTGACGACCGCTGGGGCCCTCCGCGGGCTTCGGCGACCTCCACCAGCAGTCGTAGGTAGTAGTAGTGCACGCGTAGCGCCCACTCCGGGGGCCACCCGACAGGGAAGGCGTGGGCGGCGATTTCGGAATCCGTCATCTCCCGCACGGGTTTGTCCGGTGTTCCTGCTGGATGGTGGACGGGCGGTTCGCCGGGTATAGCGAATGGCGGGCCGACTATGGGCGCTGGAGCCGAATCCGGTCGGCTTGCGCTCCCCCGTGCCTTCTCCGTGAGCCAGGCGATACGACGCGCACGGGCTTTGGCCTCGTCCAGCACAAGAACCCGGTCGGCGACGAGTTCCGACAGTTCCATAAGAGCGTCTGCTGGGGCTACGACGGTCGGCAGGCACGTGTCGCCCTCGTCCGGGTGGTGAAGGACATGGTGTGCCTGTTTGGGCCTCGCGGACTCCGCGTAGCCAATTATGGCGCCGTGGAGGCGGCCCTGGACCGCCAGCCGGTCCAGCAGATCGACGCTGTCGATGCCGGCGGGCAAGGGCGGCAAATAGCCGGTGACCAAGAGCAGGACGCGTCCCGCCAGCGCTGCTGTCTCCCGCCATCCGGGCGGCAAGGGCGGAACGGCTCCGTAGTGGAAACGTGGGTTGACCGGTGAGGTGACGGACAGCTCACCTTTGTCGAGGTCGAGCCATGCGGACCAGCCAGCCAATGCCTGCGTTTTGAACGTCTCTGGCTCCACGGCCGTGATGCGCGGGAGCCTTCCCTCGTAGGCTCCGGTGAGCATGCTGGGTGAACGGCCGATGATTGAAGACAGGGGCCACCACGCCGTATCGCCCAGTACGAGTACTGCGTGGGCCACGCCGTCGATATCAGAAACTCCAGCGTTGACCCGAGTCTCCTGTGATCTCCGAATGTCCCCCACCCCCCGATGGCGACGCCTGTCGGTCTAGATTCCCCTCGTCGAGCCGACCCAAGCCCCGCTTACGACCCTGATGCTTCCTGGCGGAATCAGGACCGGTCGCGCACGTATCAGTCCGAAACGAGACCGCATCGGTAGATCACCGCTTGCTCTGCACGTACCTAACGTGCCTGACCGAGGGGTGATCATGAAGTTGCATCTTCAGCACGACCCGGCCCGCCGCAGCGCCTACGGCCGGCCGCCCTCTCCCACACCTCTGGTTGGGCGGTGCAGGCGTGAATCTCGGCATCATTGGCCAGGCGGCGCCCGTTCGCCGTCACCAACATCGACGACATCCTCTGTTGGTCGCCCAGGACGCCGGCCATCGCGGTTCCACCCGGCGCATCGCCATCGGCCAGTACCTCGGCTTCGCCGCCGTCCTTTCGGTCGCGGTGGCCGCCGCGTTCGGCGCCTCCTTCCTGCCCGAGAAGGCCATCCCAAACCTCGGTCTGCTGCCGCTCGCCGTGGACATCAAGGCCGCCGTCCAGGCCTGGCGGCACCGGAACGATCCGGAGGAGGAGAAAGAGAAGGCCGAGGGCGGGCCCAGGCCGCTGGAGGTCGTCGCGGTCCCCTTCGCCAACGGCGGCGACAACATCGGCGTCTACGTGCCCGTGTTCGCCGGCGTCGGCGGCATGAGCGTGTACGCGGTTGCCGGAGACGCGCCGCCTCCCGCACCACCTGCGCGGGTTGCCGGCACACCCTTGCGTCGCTTGCCGCCTCCCGTCCCATGCTGCGCCGGCGGCCGGGCCACAGAACCGGCACCTGATCGAGAGGCCACGTCATGGGATGGACGTTCTACCGACGCGACAAGAACGCCGAAACCGATGAAGAGCACTTCGCGAAGAAGCTCGACCACCGCTACAAGATCATCGCGCACGGCACCGTCGAAGGCGTCTTCTACGCCGCCGTCCGCGACCGGACCACCAGTGAAGTCACCGCGTTCATCGCCCTGACCCGCTGGACCAATGATCCGGACTTCAACTTCGGCTACAAGGACCTGGACGAGAACTGTGGTCCTGGGGACCACAAGGCGCCCAAGTCGGTGCTCAACGTCCTGACCCCGACCACGAACGAGTACGCACTCGCCTGGCGCGCGCAGTGCCGGGCCTATCACGCGCAACGCGACTTCCTGCGTCGCGGCTTGAAGCCGGGCACGCAGGTCCGCCTCAGCCACACCCTGAAGTTCACCAACGGCACTCGCAGCGACACCTTCATCTACGCCCGAAGCGGTCGGGGCGCCGGCTTCTTGGTCCTCGATCGCAGTCGCTGCCGCATTCCGAACTGGCGTGACAGCGTCGCTGCCCTCATCACCTCAGACCACCGAGAGATCCTCACCCCTGTCGGCCAACAGCAGACCACCACCAAGTCGGCCACCGCGGCCGTCTCCGACAGCGCGGCGGCCCCAGCCGCCACCTGAACCGGCCCTGCCCGTCCCTGCCTCAGTCACGCTGACTGCCACTCGGTCCCGCCCCCGTTGAGGGGACGGGGCCGAGCGCGTTGCCGCGCCCGACCCGATGCAATGCCGGTCAGCACAGCAGGTTGCGGAGCTAAGCCACCCCCCGCGCACGGTCCACTCCACTCCACAGCCCCGCCCAGCACGCCGACTGACGGGATCCCGCCTCAGTAAAACCACGCGGGTTCACCAACCACGACGCCCCCACAGACCACTGTGCCGTCACAGCCTGGTCGGCTCCGGCCCGGCCGCACCCCTGGACCATCCCACCGTTAACAGGAGCACCTGTGTCCTCGTACAGCTACACCGACCCACAGAGCCATCGCGTGGAGCTTCGCGCCACCACCCGTCCTCGCGGGCCCTACGTGTCCTGCGAGGCGGAGAACCTCGCCCTGGGCGGCGACACGGTCACCGTGCTCCTGCCCGCGGTCAAGGTGCGCGCCCTGGCCGACCACCTCGACCGGCGGGACCGGTACGAGTTCGTCGACGTGGTCGGCAACACGCTCAGCGTCGAGACCGCGGACGACTGGACCCGGTTCACCTTCGTCCGTGACTCGCGCCAAGATGACGAGCCGGCCGGCACGGTGCCGGTCGTCGTTCTCACCGGCCGCCTCCCCGAAGTAGCTCGCGCACTGAGAGCCGAAGCCGAGTGCGCCGAGCGCGAGCAGCACGCGGCGGAGGATGGGGCACAGTACTGCAGGGGCGCCGCGATCGACCACGACGAGACCGGCGTGTGCCGTCACGGCCCCTCCGAGCAGCCGCTGGTCCAAACCGGCGCCTGCGCACCGCTCGAGGAGGCCGCCGCCCGGTTCGCCGCCGTGTTCAGCCTCCAGGACACCGCGTGCGAGGTGGCAGCTGCCTTGCAGTGCACCGAGATCGACGCGCTGGTCGGTCTGCTTCGCGCTGCCGGCGCACCCGGCACGGCCACCGCATGCTGGTTGGACGCCCACGCTGGCAGCGAGCCGGAATGCCGCGGCCACAGCGCAGGCTGAACACTGTCACCCCGCCTGACCTCACGGCCCCCGGCGCCGCCCGTCGCGGTGCCGGGGCCGCTCTCTACCCCGGGCCGGGCCAGTGCGTTGCATCGTGCCGAAGCCCGCTCCCCTCACGCCCCACCTCCTTCCAGGCCCCCCAATCTCCGTCCTCAGAAGGGTCCGAAGCCGCCGGAAACCGCCGTCGGTGCGGGTTGCGCCGCTTGCCAGCCACCGCGCCAGTGTCCGTGATAATCAGGGCTGAGCGGTGACCACCACCCCATGTTCTCGGGCCGCCCGCCGCATACCTCAGCGCTTGCGACTGTGCCCCTCACCCGTGAGCAGGCCCGCAATCACCACAAAGCGATGGACCTGGTCGCTGCCGACCGGGACCTGACCCGCAAGGAGAAGGAGTTCGTTCTCGATCATTACCGGCCGTCGGCGTCCACCACGCAGGCTCTCGGCGGCGCGTTTTTCACGCCCCGCGAGATGGCACGCGAGCTCGCCACCAACGACATCGGCGGCGACCGGCCGGGCGAACGGATCATCGACCTGGGCGCGGGCATCGGCCGCCTCGCCTTCGAAGCCATCCACGCCGACTGGCGTGACAGGGATAACCTGCCGCTCGGCGAGATGGTCTGCATCGCCCGAGGCGACGTGGTTGTCCAACCGAGAGTTTCCTGTCAGCATCGGCGGCCCGGACGGCGGCCTCGGCTCTCTGTCGCGGTCTCGGCGCGGATTGCGACGCTCAGGCTGGCTGCATCTCAGCGCGGATGGTGCCGTCGTCCGGCAGTACGAGCACCGCTCGGCCGGCATGCCAGTCGCGGGAGACGAGATAGAAATGGGTTGGCGTTTTCGCGAGGGCGACGAAGCCCTTGTAGCGGAAGCGGTACGGGCCGCTTCCGCTACCTTGGTCCTCCACGGTGACTTCCGGAATATCGTGGTCGATCTTCATTCTCGAATAAATCACAACAGACGGGTAGGCTTTAAAACCAGTATTGGCGTCGACGTCAGCATCAGCCCTTCCCCTGTAGGTCGCATAGCGGGTCGCAAAAATAAACAAGGTGGCCGTCATCAGGCCGGCCAGCAATACCTCAGCGGTGAACCACACCCGCCTGCCACTCGGTGCGCGCTTTTCTGGGTTACCCCAGTCGCCGGGACTCAGCCGAAGTCCGTACAGCCACAGGGCCGCTCCCAGGGCTACAACAAGTGGCGTCCACACCCAGTAGGAACTCCTCGCCGAGTCCTGGCGCGATGATCCCACCGCCAAGTTCGAGAATGCCAATGGTAATAGCAGCGAGACAGCCATGCCGGGATACATGAACCATCTGGCCACGACACGGCGCCTCGCCACATGCCGGTTGCCTGACAACGCATGGGTAATCAGCAGCATCATTATCACCAGGCCGACGCCAGTCAGAAAAAGGAACAGCACTGGGAAGAAGATCGCCCGCGGACTATTGGCCAAGTAGCCTTGTGTAGAGAACTGGAGGTCGCGCGGTGGCACACCGAAGAAGGCGTAGTACGCATCCGTGTACGTGCTTCCAAAGAAATAGAGCAACCCGATGACGAGGGTTCCCGGCGCGAGGATGGATGCCGCCTTGTCGAGGAACATCATCCACCGTGGATGGCCTGGCCGCGGTCGACTCTCCACTCGCGGTACACGTACGCGCGGACTCCGACGCTTCGGCGGGCGCAGCCGTCCGCCGCCCTGGGACTCGGGCATGATCACAGTGTGACCAGTCACGCTCCCAGGCAAACGCCGTGTCACCCCATCTGGCTGCTGCTCGACGTCGCCGACCTGGACCTCGGCCGTATCGACTCGCAGCCGTCGCGGTGCGGCGGCAGGTGATGACTTAGCAGGCGAGGCCTTGCGGTCCCGCCTGGCGGCCAGGAGCCCTGCACGGGCCACCCGCCACAGATGCTCGTTTCATGGGCGGCGTCCCGGTGCTGGTGGTCGTTGCTCGGGCGCGGGCGGGCGCGGTGCGGCGCTCGGCGGTGGTGCGGGTTTCGGCCGTGGTGTCCGGGTGCGTGAGGCCTGGCCGCGCAGGAGCCGTTCGGCCATGGCTTGGATCTGGGCGGCCCGGTCGGTGAAGGGCCGCCCGCCTGCTCGGGCCGCGGCGCGCAGGAAGCCGCTCTCGTTGTAGCGGCTAGGGTAGGCGGCACTCACGGATCGCGCCGACAGAGGGGCGATGGCTGCTGCGACGGCGGGCGTCAACGCGGCGGCATTAGTCAGGTACGGCCGGTCGGCTGGGCGCCAGGACATGCGGGTGACGTCGACCGCGACGTCGCCTGGTTGCGTGAACTCCACGCTCGTCGCGAGAGCGTCGGCCGCGGACACAGCTGAGGCGTCCAGCGGGCCAGCGTGAACACCACATGCGTGGCCGGCGGTCCGGGCGACCGGCTCTCGAAAAGCTCCTGGTGGGTGTCGGCGAACGCGGCCTGCACGCTGGTGTTCCAGTACGCGTCCCGCGGCAGGTTCCCGTGCCCGAGATGCTCCAGCAGCGCCGCAGCCCGCGCACCGGCATCCTGTGTGCGGTCGTGGACGAACGCGTGGATAGCCGGCGGCAGGACGAGACGTAAGCCACCGTGCAGAGGCTGAGCGCCCGGGTCCACGGGGACCGGCGTGACCGGCCGGAACGCCGCCGCGTGCAAGGCTGCCTCCGACTCCAGGCGCTCGCCGTAGCGGTAGGCGACGTCCCGGTGGCCGTGAAGGCCGTAGCGTTCGTTCTGGTGAGCGATGTGCGCCTTGTCCGAGGCGACGTCCACCGCGTCGAAGTACGCTGCCCACTCCGCGGGCGGCCGGTTGTGGACATTGCGCCCGGGATCGGGTTCCTGGTAGCCGTTCCACCAGCGCGCGCCGTCCCCGGTGCGCCAGCCGTGGTTGATCCAGGCCGTGGGATGCGCCGCATACAGTGCGTCCATCAGCACGCCGGCCAGGCCGCGCCGCTGGAAATCGGGATGGTCGCGCAGCATGACCACCTTCACCGCCTGCCCGTCCGGGTGGAGGAAGTAGTCGAGCTGCCCCGCCACGCTACGGCCGACGGACGCGACCAGGTGACGGCCCGGCCAAGGGATCTTCGTGCTGACCTTCCACTCCGTCAGCCACAGCGCCAGACCTTCCTCGGGCAGGCCGCCCGCCTCCGCGGCCACGCTAGCCAGCGGCAACCGAAGGGACCACGGCCACCAGGCGGCTGCTCACCTCGGTAACACCGTCGACCGCACCCAGCGCGGCCGCGGCACCGTTCTCCAGCGCTGGACGCCTTCGTCCTGGCCGAGCCCGGGCCAGCGTGCCGTATCCAGCCGCAGCGTGCTCTGAACGACCGCCTCCGCCCGCCCGGAAGACACCGGCTGCGGCGTCGGCGCACTGTAGGTGACCACCCGGGCCGTGCACGCCACGTCTCCACGTACGTCCGGCTCCGACCGGTGATCGAAGATGATCTCTCCCGCTGCGCCGAGAGCCGCCATGAGCCGGGCCACTGCTTCCGGTGGCCCGCTCAATTGGACTCTGTTGTAGGACGGCTCTGGTGTCTGCGGCGGCTCACTCACGGCTACCTGCTCCTTTGCACTGCGACGGCTATGAACAATGAACTCCCGCTTCGATGAGAGAAGTTCCCTTCGTTGGACGGTGCTGTCGGCCCATCCGGGACGACACCCGATTTACAAGCCGGGAGAGAGTGTGAACCGTCGGGGTTCACTCCGTACGGTCTCCCCTGGTCACCGGCGCCGAGGACGGCGCCGGAGTCGGCGCCTGCTGCCGGGCCGAGCTGCTGCCCTGGCCGCTCCTTTTGCCGTGCGGTGGCTGGGGGTGGATGGGCGGTCCCGCTCACCGGCCGCCCTTGGCGCTCTCGCGTCGCGGTCGGTTGGGCTGACGGCCGATCTGTTCGGCGACCTGCCTGATCTCCGTGTCGCCGTAGGCGGTGCGTACTCCGGAGATGCTGTACCCGGCGCGGCGTGCGAGTTCCTCCAGCCCGTAGGGGCGGCTGCCGTGGAACTCCCGCCCCCAGGCGAGCAAATGCCTGATCTGCGCGTCGACAGCCTCCTTCTTCGACTTCAGGTCGGCGAGCGCCAGCAGCAGCGGATCCGTCCCCAGCTCCTCGCCCGCGGCCTCCAAGCCGGCGGCGTCGTTTTTGCGCTGTTCCAGTACCTGGTCGCAGGCGTCGGCGTAGCAGTCCTCGGGGGTGGCGGAGCCCGGTTCGGGCATCGGGTTGCGCAGAGCGGCGAGTTCCTCAATCGAATGCATGCTTACGACAATTGCTCGGAGCGCGGCGGCCGGGCTGTAGGGGCGGTCGTACCAGAGCAGAGCAGCATCAACGGTAGCTGCAGGCCTACAATCATCATTGCGATCATCGCAATGTCGCGCAGCTTCAGGCAGGCCAGTACCGTTGCCCCTCCTTACTCGGATCGCCCTGGTGACGTGACACCAGGGGGAAACCCAGCCGGAGGCGCCCGCTACGCCGCCGCGGGCCGGTCACCAGGCCGGTGAGGGCCCGGCCGGTAGTAGGCGGGGACGGCCATTCCTGCTCCCGGACTGCCCGGGGCATGGCAAGGCGCCGCGACGCGGGACGCTGCACGCGGTCCGCGGGCCACCAGGCGGGACGACTGTCCTCGTACCGCGGGCGGCAGCCTGCCGGCACGGCACAGTGACGGGAGCCATCGGGTTCGGGCCGGCACACTCCGGTCCGAACCCGGCCCCAAGGCATGCAAGACGAGTCGCTTCACCGGAACGGGAGTCCCATCATGTCGATCTACGCTGCCGCCGTCGCCCGCTACTTCGAGGCGTGGAACGCCTCGGACACCGACACGCTCGCCAAGGCGGTCGGCGCCGCGTGGTCCGAAGGCGGCACCTACACCGACCCGTGGCCGACGTGCGCGGCCACGACCAGATCATCGCGGTCATCCAGGCGGCCCACGACCAGTTCCCCGGCTTCGAGTTCAAGCTGACCGGCGACGTGGACGGCAACCACCACATCGCCCGCTTCAGCTGGGAACTGGTGCCACCGCCGACGGCTCGGCTCCGGTCGCCGGCTCCGACGTGATCACCCTGACCGAGGACGGCCGGATCACCGCCGTCCTCGGCTTCCTCGACAGGCTCCCGCACGCCTGACCCCCCGCAAGCCCGCGTTCCGGCTCGCAGAAGCCGGGACAGGCCAGCCACTCGGCCGCTGCGGCGGTCGGACGTCCGAGGACACCAGCGATCGAAGCGACCCAGACACCGACAACCGACCGAACGCGGGCGCAACCGCCCTCGGCAGCAGGGCACTCGGCGCGCCGGACGTGAGCTGGACGACCAAGCGTGGGCCGCGAGCACACGCCGCAGTCCCGACTGGACGGCACAGCCGAGCCAGACGGCGGGAACTCCCCGCGTGCATTCAGGGAGCTGTATCTCGTAGTGATCCGCGCCCAGGGAGCAGTCGTGAGTGAGCCGTCGAAGGCACCGGACCCCTCTTACACCAAGCTCCAGATGAGTGGGCCGCCGGAGGCTGTCGCCCGGCTCATGGCCGCTCTGGGAACTGCAGGGCAGATCAACTTCGATCATCGGGCCGTGCCTGATGCGCGGGGGGATGTGGCGTGCACAGCCCAGGTGGTCACCTACGACATCTCCCGGCCGACCTCGGTTTCGGAAAGGTCCGAGGCTGTCGTGCAGAGCGTGCTCGGCATCGATGTCGGCCGCTGGACCGGACCGGTTGGGCAGCTGGCCGCCAGGCAGCGGGAAGATTCGGCCGCTGCCGCGCTGGTCGGGCTGGAGGGTGTCCATGAGGCCCGCAGCCGGCTCGTCGCCGTCACACCGATGACCGACGGCCGCTAGCGGTGTCCGCTGACGAAGGCGGCCTGCCCGACGAAGGACTGTCACTGTGGCTGACCGACTACCGGATGGACGTCGGTGAGCCATGGCAGGGACGCCGCCTGGTCGCGCTGGTCGGCCGGAGGGCCGCCGGGAATTTGGATTTCCACGTCCACCCCGACGGGCAGGCCCTGCGGGTGTGGATGCTCGAGGTGAACCCTGGCTTCCAACGGCGTGGCCTGGGAAGTGTGCTCATGGACGCCCTGTACGCGGCCTATCCAACCGCGTGGATCAATCACGGCACCCGCAGCCGCGACGGCGCCCACTGGTGGAACGGCTATCGGGAACCCGATCCTCTGCGCAACGTCCACAACCGGCCGCCCGGCGAGTGGGCCGCCTACTTCGACCCGATCGAGGTCGCCTCCGGCAGGGCGCAACTCGCGCACCGAAACGGCCGCTACGGCCTTCACGGCCACCGTGACGCCGTCTACCGGTACGGGGAGCGTGGCGAGCAGGAAGCCGACGGTTACGTGGCGCTCTACCGCCCGGTGCAGACCACCATGCTGGATCCGGCAGCCCAGCCTTTACACGGGGCCACGCGCCTGTTTCTGCCGCCCTCAGTGCACGCGCACGTCCACGACGAACGCCAGGACGCCGCCGCGCGGGCTGAGGTGTTGTTGGAGTACCTCGGCCACGGCAATCTTCCGCGCACTCGCTGGTACGCCACTCGGCAGCAGGCGTTCGAGGACGCCTACCACCAAGAGATCTTCGAAGGCAGCATCCCTGCACGGGGCGCCACGCATATGACGTTCACGCTGTACCAGCTGGCCCGGGCCGCTGTTGCCTCCCACACCGTGACGCCCGCGCTGGTGGACTTCACCACCGCCGCCGACATCCCGGTCGAGGTGACTGAGCGTTTTCAGCGTGGCCACTGATCGGGTGACGGCGGCGAGGTCGAGGTGAGGGCCGCAACGCACAAGGCCCCCGTGCCGTTGGGGGAGGTGTTCGAAGTCTCTACCCACCGGCACAGGAGCCTTGTTGGTTCCCTATCCTGCCGCACTCGACCTCCCGCACGGGCTGGTCGAGTGGGTCACGATGCTCATCGTCACCCGAGAGGGTGACCGACGGTGCAAACTCCCGCCGCACCAGCGGGCGCTCGTCGCTCTGGTGTACCTACGCCGCCACGACACCCTCACCCGGATCGCGTCCGGCTTCGGGATATCCGTCGGCACCGCCCACGCGTACATCACCGCCGTGACCGGCCTGCTCGCCGAACGGGCCCAGGGCCTGCTCAAGACTCTGCGCGAGCACGATCCGGAGTTCGTCCTCCTGGACGGGACCCTCGCCGAGTGCGACCGCGTCGGCGACAGCCGAGCCGACTCCTCGGCCAAACACCGTCGACACGGCGTGAACGTTCAGGTCGTCACCGACCCCGCCGGCGAGGTTCTATGGATCTCGCCGGCGCTGCCGGGCCGCACCCACGACCTGACCGCGGCCCGCACCCACCGCATCATCCGGATGTGCGAGCGTCAGGGCGTCCCGATCCTCGCCGACCGCGCCTACCAGGGCGCCGGCCCCTGGGTCACCACCGGACTCAAAAGGCCACCGGGCGGTGAACTCACTCTCACCCAACGCACCGTCAACCGGGCCCTGGCCGCGGCGAGGGCACCGGTCGAACGCGGCATAGCACGGTTGAAGTCCTGGCAGATCCTCCGCAGATCTCGAATCAGCCCCAACCGCATGAGCGTCATCACCAAAGCCGTCCTCACCCTGGAGAGGCAACGCTGAAAACGCTCAGTGTTCAACGCAAAGCTGCGAGTGGCCACGGGGGAGTGGCCACGGGCCTGCCCTTGTCTCCCGCTCCCCGCCCGGCCCACAACCAGCGACGCACGTCAGGCCGGCGGCGGGGCTGCTGCCCACGTCGCGCCTTCATGGGGCGGGCCATCCGGCTGGCGCTCAAGACGGCGGAAAGCGCCTCCGGCCTACGGCGGTCGCCCAAACAGCCCCGCGACTATTGCGCTGCGCTTGGGCAGGACGGCACCTGCGCAGGAAGTCCGGCTATCCGGACGAGGAAGCGAGGTTTATCGTGTACGTTGCCGTGAACCTACAGTTGTGATCAGCGGTTGCCGCTATGTTGTACAGGCACTCGATTGTTTGAAATCCCTCGAGCTCATCAAAGCGAACCTTACGCTTGAAACAACCAAAATAGTGGACGGTGCTGACTGAGCCGAGATCTACTATATCCTGCGTCAAATCAGGGTCAAATATCATCATTTGATTGAATCCCTCACTCTCATCTTCAGAGAAGTGGGAAACGGTAAGTCGCTTCGTGACGCTATATGTGAGACTTTGGCCCGGCGCAAGGGATTGCACCCCACTTGGATGCATCGGCTGCCCATCATTCCTCCGGTACAGATTCTCCGACTGAAACACTTGCTCGTCGTCTACAGCGCGTACCGTTTGAATATTTATGACGCCTTTCGGCGATATGTGAGAAGTACCCGTGTTGGTTATGCTCGCCAACGTAACGTCGATTACCTTTTGCGCCATGACGCTTCCTCCTTGCGATCCCACGCGGTCGGGATATCTATAACCCGTGACCGCTATTGCAGCCAATCAGGGCACTGCGGATTAAGGCAGGCGAGTGCGCGGACCGTGCGATAGTCGGCTCCCGGTCCGAATCCCACAGTCGCCCGCACTCAGCCGATATCGCGCCGTCCAGCCCGCCCTTGCGGACCGTCTCCATTAGAAGCACCGCCCCGGCCTTGGAAACCGTTCCCCGGGGCCTCGATAGCACCCCCCTGCGGCCGTTAGCCCAGGTAGCCGGCAAGCCGTTCGCCAACGTGGAGGTTCTGGACCTGAAGGGGACAACTTGACGTGGCAGCTGTAACCTTGGTTGCAGTCGCTACCGCACTGATCTCCAATGCGGATCCACTCGGAAGCCCATGCACGCCGATGTAATGGGTCTTTCCGTTTCCATCCCCGGAAAGTAGCGTAGTTTTTTCCCACCTGATTCGCAGCTTGCTCGTGGGTGCGCCTGGAGTGGATTCATTCCAGGACCCGTTCGTTGGCACCCCCCAAATAAAATTATTGCGATCACTGTGATCGACGAATTGCACTCCCGCCGGGCTCTTAATTTCAAGAGTAAGCGTAGCCTCCAAGAATTCCGCTTTGAGGTAATTTTTGGAAACCAGGATGTCGATTACCAGGACTGACTCCGCGTGAGGAGGCGGGTACGTCGACTTTTCGGTAAATGAACGAAGGGCCACGTTGCCGACAAAAACGATTTCGGAGTGACATGCGGGGTTGTCTAGCTTGACGTCAGCCATCAGAGCTCTCCCTACGGTGATCTCATGAGAGCACGCTAGGATGCCGTGCCATCGACTCTCGGGCCGGAGTAAGTTCTCAACTTGACCTCCCCCGCATCGAGGCTCCTCTTCCATGCAAGCAGCTTGCGGGGGTCGTCGCCAGTTGAGCGGGCGTAGCCCGGCGGAGCTGGGGCTGGCTCAGCGGCGCGGCGATAAGCCTACGCGGCACACGCGAAAGCCCTGCTCTCCAGCCTGCGTGACGCAAACAGGGCGTCGTGAACATGAAAACTCCCGAGCCGCTGGTGAAGCACGCGGGGGTACTGCACAAGCAAGCAAATGAAGTCCTGGCAGATCCTCCGCAGATCCCGAATCAGCCCCAACCGCATGAGCGTCATCACCAAAGCCGTCCTCACCCTGGAGAGGCAACGCTGAAAACGCTCACTGAAGTGGCCTGGCGTGACGCGCACCAGATGCATCGCACGCACACCGCCGCGTTCACACCCCCGTCGAAGCCGCCATCGCACCAAGCGTCCGGTGGCGTGCCAGCGCGGCATACACAGCCCGCTATGAGGCCGGCTTCCTGCGCGCTCCGCAAGCTGCAGAGGCGTCTACGGCCGGGGACGCCGATCTCGCAGAGCGGGTCCGTTCCATGGCCGACTGGCTCCTCAAGGAGCAAGCATCCCGCACCTCGCCCCCGCGTCCACAGCACCAGCCTCAGACCCGGCGCGCCGCGCCTGAGTAGGAACCGATGTCCGCGGAACACCGGCCAGACCGGGCACCGGGTCAGTAGTCAGAGGCCCGTCTTCGGCCGCTCATCGTGCTGCGGTCACAAGCTGATCGGGTCGAGGAGTTGGGGACCGTTGTTGCGGACGCTGTTGACGGCCGTTTAGAGCCGGGAGACCTACGGACTGGCAGCGGCGTGCGCCGGGCCCGGAGCCGGCGTGGGAGCCGTCCCTCAGTGGACACGGATGCTGAGACGTTCCGTGGCCCAGGCACGCCTTAGGGCGTGTATCGAAAGTGCCTGGTGAGGATGGAGGAGAGCCCATTTGTGATCCAGAATGATTGGATGATCACGCTTGAGACTCCCCGTTTGATCCTGCGTCGCTGGCGCGAGGAAGACGTTGCGCCCATGGCTGCCGTCAATGCCGACCCCGCGGTCATGCGGTGGATCCGTGACGGCAGCGTCCTTGACGAACAGCAGACTCGTCGCCGGGTCCAGGCATGGGAGAGCGAGTGGGAGTCACAGGGCTTCGGCCTGTTCGCCGTGGAGATCCGGTCCACTGGCGAGCTGGCCGGATTCACCGGCCTTTCGGTGCCCAACTTCTTGCCGGAGGTACTGCCGGCGGTTGAGGTCGGCTGGCGGCTGGGACGTTCCCACTGGGGGCAGGGCTTGGCCACCGAGGCTGCTGCGGCCGCTGTACGGTTCGGGTTCGAAGAGCGAGGGCTGGAGCGGATCGTCAGCATCACTCAAGTGGGCAACGACGCCTCCGAACGAATCATGACCAAACTGGGGATGCATCCGGTCTGTGAGACGGTCAATCCCACCGGGGGTCGGCGAGTACGGGTGTTCGGCTTGTCGTCGGACCAGTACGTCACAACCACTCGTTGATGGCGGCAACGAGGACTGTGGCCTCGTAGCGGACCGCGAGTTTGTCGTACCTCGTGGCCACGGCCCGGTGCCTCTTGAGGCGATTGATACCGCACTCGACCGCGTGCCGAGCCTTGTAGTCCTGCGGGTCGAACTTCGGCGGCCGGCCGCCGCGCGAACCGCGCTTCTTGCGGTTGGGGCCTGGTCGGCCTTGTCCGGGATGGTGCAGAGGATCCCGCGCCGCCGCAGGTAAGCGCGGTTCTTCCGGGAGGCGTACGCCTTGTCGGCGCGCACCCGACCTGGCCGGGTACGCGGCCTGCCCGGCCCGAGACGCGGGACACGGATCTTGTTCAGGACAGGCTCGAACTGCGGGGAATCCCCGCGCTGTCCGGCCGTGATCACGATGGACATGGGCTTTTGGCCCTGTTCGACGGCCAGGTGCAGCTTGGTGGTCAGGCCACCGCTCGAGCGCCCGAGCCCGTGGTCGTCCGGCTCGACGGCGACGCCGCCGGGCGGCTCCTTCTGCAGCTCCCCTTTTTCCTCGCCCCAGCGGCGTGCTGGTGGGCCCGGCACACCGTGGAGTCGACGTTGATGTCCCAGGTGATCAGCTCTTTCGCGTCGGCCCGGGCCTGCAGCGCGGTGAAGATCCGATGCCAGGTGCCGTCCCGCTGCCACCGGCGGAACAGGTCGTACGCCCGGCCCCACGGCCCGTACTCGGCTGGCAGGTCCCGCCAGGGGATGCCGGTGCGGACCCGAAACCGTATGCCGTCGATCAGCTGCCGCCTGGCCCACGTCGGCGGCCGTCCGGGCTTCTTGCCCTTCGGCAACAGCGGTTCCAGCAGCGCCCATTGCGCATCCGTCAGATCTCCACGTGTCACGAACCAAGATCATCTCACGTTCAAGATCCACTTTTGATACACGCCCTAGTCGGCGGAGCTCTACCAGTTGGTCAGGTCGACCAGTAGGTCGCAGTGCGGGTCATCCGGGGCCGGGCGCTGGTACTGCTCCTCCCCGATGAGGGAGGGGAGGGAGGCGAGGAGGGCGGTCGTCGGCGTCCCGGTCAAACGGATGTCGACCCCGATGATGCCCGGTCGGTCGGGACGCTGCACGTACAGACGGATCAGGCCGTCGCCGTGCATGAGGAAGCCGACAAGGAACGGGTTCTCGTCGTCTACGGGGTCGGAGAGGGCGCGTACGACGGTGAGCGCCTCACCTCGCTCGGTTTCCGGGGTCGGGGTGATGTCCTGAGGGCGGAGGCGGATGAGCGTCATCCCCATTACCTCGTCGACGTCGCTGCTGCTGTAGATCTGGGGCCCGGTCAGGACGGTGCGCAGCATGCCGGGGATGTAGTAGGGGGTCACCGCGTCGTGGGGAATTTCGTACAGGAGGCTCTTGGCGTGCTCGGCCTCCCCGGCTCGGACGGCGATCCGTACGGCCCCGGGGGCGGGGAGGACACCGCGCAGATGGCAGTAGTCGGCGATGGGGGCATTCAGGTAGTACAGCAGCAGACGGGTGACGGCTGCCTGTTGCTCTCGGTCTTCGGGGTCTGTCACGGATGCTTCCAGGCGGGCACTTGTTGTTGCGCTGATTGTGGCAGACAAAGTTGATCACGCCGATCGTCTGTCCCCTGCCTCGCCTGGAGCATCATCTGGCTGTGTCGACTCCGCACATCGGGATGACGGAGCCAGGACCCTGGGCGAGGGTCAGTCGAGTACGGTCGGCTCGGGCCATTACTGCCGTCAGCGGGCCGTCTTGGCCTCGTAACCGCGCGTGGGGCAAGCACGGGATTGGGTCGGACGACCAGATTGAACACGTCGGAGAGCCTGTGCGGTGCGTAGACGCTCCTCGGGTCCGTCTCCCTCCAGGCGCACACTAACGCAACATGTCGTGGCCGCGAAGTTGTCGACGGCCGCGTCGGTGCAGCTGTGTGGAGGGAGGGCACTTGACGCCGAACTACTGCTCGTACCAGAGGTGGACGCGTGCCTCGTTGCGAACCTCGACCTCTGCCGGCAGCTCAGCGAAGGCCTCGTTTACAGCCCCGATCACCGGGTCCTCTGCCGCCCACGACAGGTCGTCGCTGTCGAAGTAGAAGACGTCGTAACCCTTGATGCCACTGGTGGAAGGCCTCCCCGTGACTACGTTCTGGACGGTCTGGCAGAGACATCCTGCCGTCAGGTACCAGCCAGGAGGCCTCAGCCTGGTGGCGCTGGGCCGACCGTCCGGATGAGACTTTGGAAGCCTGCCCGGCACCGGAGCTGTTCCGCTGTCACCGGCACGACCTTCACAGACACCTCCGCTGGGGGCACCACCCACCTCTCTGAGGTCCGCGCCGTCGACAAGTCCGGCAACGTGTCCGCCGGGACGTCCGACGTCTCAGTCACCGGGAACCCGACCTTCCTGCGCCAGTTCTTCGCGAACACCTCCTTCTCCGGCACTCCGAAGCGCACGGACACCGACACCGCGATCAGCGAGAACTGGCGCACCAACTCTCCCGGCGTCTCCGGCATCGCCACGAACAACTTCGGCGTCCGCTGGCAGATCACCCGCGACTTCGGCTCCGGCGGACCCTTCACGTTCACCGCCTCCGGCCAGGACGGCATCCGCGTATACCTCGACGGCGCACGCAAGATCGACCTCTGGAAGAACGGGTCCAGCACCGTCTCCCGGACCGTGAACCTGACCATCCCCCGCGGCACCCACACCCTCCGCATCGACTACGTCAACTGGACGGGCGCCGCCACCGTCAAGTTCGCCTACACCCCCCGCACCGACGCATCCGTGGACCGTGTCGCGCCGCTCGCGCCCACCGCGGCAAAGGTCGTGTACGACAAGGACACCGACTCCGCCACCTTCTCCTGGGCGCCCAACAAGGAGATGGACCTCGCCTACTACCGGGTCTACCGGCAGACCGCAGTCGGCGACTGGTCTGCCATGGTCCTGACCGACAAAACCACCTGGACCGACACCGGACTGAACCGCGACGGCAAGCCCATCCGCTACTACATCGCCGTCACCGACCGCGCCGGGAACCTGTCCGACGGCACCCCCGTCCTGACGGTCAATCCGATCGACACCGCCCCGACCACGTCCCGCCCGGCTGGCCGGCGCTCGGCGGCTCCCTGACCCGGCCGATCCGCTGGGACCTGATCGCGCAGCAGTACGACCAGATGGTCGAGTACGCCACCGCGCTCCGCCTGGGAACGGCCGAGGCCGAGCAGGTACTGCGGCGCTTCACCCGCGCGGTCCTAAGCCCCCCACCTACCAGGCCCTCGAAGAACTCGGCCGCGCCGTACGCACGGTCTTCGCCTGCCACTACCTCGCCAGCCCCGACCTGCGCCGGGAGATCCACGGCGGCCTCCAGGTCGTGGAGATCTGGAACAGCGCGAACACTGTGCTCCACTACGGCAAGGACGGCGCCCTGACCGGCCCGGACAAGGAGCACGCCGAGACGTCGATGCTCGCCCTGCACCTGCTCCGGTCCAGCCTCGTGCACGTCAACACGCTGCTGCTCCAGCGGGTCCTTGCCGAGCCGAAGTGGGCGAAGAATCTGACCGACGAGGACCGGCGCGGACTGACCGCGCTGTTCTGGTCGAACGTCAACCCGTATGGCACCTTCCGCCTTGACATGGACAAGCGACTCGGCCTGGGCCTGCTGGCCAGCGTGCCGCGTCCGCGTTCCGACGAAGCCGCCGCCGCGGTAGCCCACTGACCGCCCTCCCCGATCGAGGCGGTTAGTCAGTGGCCCAAATCGTCTCGCCTTCCGTCCCAGCCCTTCCAATCTTCGAAACGCCGACAGGCCTCGACGTCTGTCCTAAGGCAGTCGTCGATGCTGAACCGCTCCGGGTCTGATGGAGGCTCGATTCCCTGAGAGGATCGAGTCATGGCACGTCCGTCCCCTTACCCCGCTGAGCTTCGCGATCGTGC
>NZ_JBVIYV010000016.1:0-61820 GCF_055592265.1 Streptomyces sp. NPDC041129
CCCGCGGAGCGGGTCCCATCGCACTGCGCGCGATGCAAGCGAACACCCGCGCTGCGCGCGGGTGTTGCGCTTCCGCTTCGCGGAAGCGGCTGCTGACCGCTGCGCGATCAGCTCACCCGGGTTGCTGCGCAACCCGGGTGACGCTCCGTCCGCTGCGCTCCCGGAGCGAGGTGGCCTGCGCGCCCTCTGAGCCGGCCCCGCTGTGCGGAGCCTGAAACGGGCCTTCGGCCCGGGCGGCTGCAGGATGGGGTGGGTGTGGTCGGTTGGGCTTCTGGTCGTCGACTCGCTCGAAACGGCACCCGATGCTGTTGTCCGGGACCTGAAGGAGGATCAGTCGGCCATCACCCTGCAGCATCGTCAACGGCTCAAAGGTGTTGCCTCTCTTCACCTCGAAATACTGCTTGTCGTTCACGGTCTCCAGCGTCCAACTCCCCTGACCATCCTGTCTGCCGGTGATGCGCGCATCGCTCACGCTGTAGCCCGTCGCCCAGTGTTCCCACCGGGCTGAGCCACCCTTCTCCAGCACGAGAGAGGAGTCGCATGGCTCGCCGGCGTGCCAGTGGCCCACAAGGTCGGAGCGGCTGACGTCCTTCGCTTCCGGTTTTATGGAGCATCCGGTGATGAGGTAGAGAAGGACTGTGGCTGCCAGGCGATGGTTCCTTCCTGCCCCCGCCTTCGTGACTGTGGGCAGACGATATGCCGCGGTCGGGGTGCCTCGTGGAGGGGTGGCTAGGGCTGTGAGAGCTACCGGTAGACCGGTGGCGGCTGGACAGGCGGCGGTGGCGGAGCGGGGTTCGCCGGGGGCCAGAAGGGGTCGTTCCAAGGATCGGACGGCTGCGTTGTGCTTCCATGACTGACGGAGAAGTGGATCTTTGCCACGGCCCACAGAACACCCAGTGTGATCAAGGCGGCCGTCACGATCGCTGCTAAGTGGTAGAAAGCCCGTTTCAACGCTTCCTCACCTGCTCAATCAGGACACGTTCTGCTCTTGTCCACTCTAGGGTTCAGCCTCCGAGCCGTACACGGACTTTCCCTGGCCCGGGCATGCCGTGCGGGTGAGAGCGGGCCGGTGGGCGCGGAGGCGTACGGCTGCGGGTCTCCGTATCTCAACCGAACATTCTGCGCACCGATCGCGAGCAGGAGACGGCCCCCGACCGATCACGAGGCGAGCACCGGTCCGCACGGAAGACGCCTGATCAGCCGGTACCGCTGCCCTGTCCCGCATCGACGCGAGCGCCGGTAGGGCCGTTCCTTGCGTTCGGCATGCGCGGTCGGTCAGGCGTGGGCATGCTTTGGGCCTGGTCGTCCGGCGCGCTACGGCACGGTGCGCGGGGCCAGCCGAGGCCGCCGTCGACGCCTGGAGGCGGTGAAGCCACACGGTGGTGGTGAGCAGCAGGCCGGTGAAAGTGGCCAGGAGGAGGGCGGACACCCACATCTGCCGGGTTCCGGGGCTCTGCCAGCCGGTCCAGGCGGTCGATGCCGCTCAGACCATGACGCCACCAGATAGAAGGTGCGGACGCGGCGCAGTTGCCGCACGGCCCGCAGGGATGCGTTCAGTCATGGATGCCATGCCGGCCCGTGTACCCCCGCGCCTGCTGTTCAGCAGGCCGGGTTCAGTGCTGGATTCGCTCAGTCTTGCTCTTGCTGCTGGGGGCGGTCCTCGAAGTCACGGCGTATCGCGGCACCCTGATCCTCGATCAGGCCTGCACCGTCCGGGAGGTCCAGGGCGGCACCGCAGTGGCTGCACAGTTTCCCGTCTTCGGCCGGTGTGCCGCACGCCTTGCAGAACCGGTTGCCTTCACTGATTCCGGTCTTGTCTGTCATGACTCTCTCTCCTGTCGGGTGGACGGTGATGCATGCGGAGTACCCGAGGTATCCGGGTTGATTCTCTACTCGGTGCATCATTCTGTGTTTGCGATAGACTCTGGAATTGAGCGGCTTCGGTTCTGTGGGTCGTGTGGCCCGTTCGAGGGTGGCCGTCTGCGGGTCTCCATCCAGAGGCGGAGAGCCGTGGTCGGTGAGGGTGCCGTGACTTCTGCCCCAACGACCTTGTGGTGTTGGTTAGTTGGTGGCGGTTCGATTGTGGTAGTTGCCGTCCGGCTCGCTGAGAGAGAGGCATCGAAGTGGCTGTGAAGGAAGTCCGGCCTCATCAGCGGGAAGCCGTGGTCGCGGTACTCCGGGCACTCGAATTGCCTGCAAGATCTTCTATGCCCCAGCGGGGACTGCGGACGCAGGTGGTCATGGCGACCGGATCGGGCAAGACCCTCGTCGCCGTGCGCAGCGCGGAGGAGCTGCGGGCGGGCCGGGTGCTGGTGCTCGTGCCGTCGCTGGACCTGCTGGCGCAGACCGAGGCCGGCTGGCGTGAGGGCGGGCGTACGGGGCCGATGATCGGGGTCTCGTCCCTTCGGGGGTCGGAGGCGTCCTTCCCGAACACCACGGACGTGGACGAGCTGGTTGCCTGGGCGCGGCCGCTGGACAAGGTCACCGTGTTCGCCACGTACGCCTCCCTCGGGCTCGGCACGCTCGAGCGCGCCCACACCGCGGGTCTGCCGGGGTGGGACCTGCTCGTCGTGGACGAGGCGCACCGAACCTCCGGGCGGATCGGGAAGCCGTGGGCGGTGGTCCACGACAACGCCCGCATCCCCGCCCTGCGCCGGCTGTACATGACAGCCACGCCCCGGTTGTGGCAGCTGGACGATGACGTGGAGGCTGCCTCGGGCGTGCCGGGTGAGCTGGTGGCGTCGATGGAGGACGATCCGCAGGGCCCGTTCGGGTCGCGTTGCTACACCCTCACCCTGTCCGAAGCCATCGACCGGGGAATCTGCGCGCCCTACCAGGTGGTGTGCCTGGACATCACCGACACCCACCTCCAGGCCGCCCAGCTCCTGGGCGCCGAGGCCCGCTCGGATCAGGTCCGCGGGGCGCGGCTCGCCGCCCTGCAGACCGCGCTGATCAAGGCCTCCGCCGAGGAAGGCTTTAGCCGGACGCTGGTCTTTCACCACGTCGTCAAGGAGGCTGAGGCGTTCGCAGCCGGCCTCCCCGACGTCGCCGGCCGGCTGCATGCCGCGGATCCGGGGTTGTACCCGCGCGTGGTGTGGGCGGACTGGCTGTGCGGCGAGCACAAGCCACTTCACCGGCGCCGCGTCCTCGACGAGTTCGCCGCTGGCATCGCCACAGACGGCACCGTCGTGGAGAAAGGCTTCCTGGGCTCGGTGAGGGTGCTCGGCGAAGGCGTCGACACCCGGGAGTGCGATTCCGTCTACTTCGCCGACGTCCGCGGCTCCATGCCCGACCTCGTCCAAGCCGTCGGCCGCGCACTCCGCCTACACCCCGGCGACGGCAAAACCGCCTCCCTCGTCGTACCCGTCCTGCTCGGGCCCGGCGAGACCGCCGACAACATGCTCACCTCCCGGGCGTTCGGCGGGTTGGCCAAGCTTTTGGAAGCCCTCCGCGCCCATGACGCCCGTGTCGTGGAAGCACTCGCCGAGCCGCAGGCACGCAGCCGCGTGCGAGGCGTCCAGACCCGCTTGGGAGCCGCAGGCGAGGAAGCCGCAGGCGAGCGAAGCGATCACGTATCAACGCCGGCCCGGGAGCTGCTGAGGTTCTCCACTCCCCGCGATCCGGCGCAGCTGGCCGCGTTCATCAACCTGCGCGTCCTCAACCCCGAACACAAGCACTGGCGACGCGGCATCGAAGCCGCCGCCCTCTACCACCAGCGCCACGGCGACCTGCGCGTCCCCTTCACCTACCGGGTGCCTGGCGGCGAGGACCAGGCGGTGGAGGCCGAGGGGTGGCCGGCCGCACTCGCTGATTTCCCACTAGGGCAATGGATCGCCGACGCTAGGAGGTTCTACGCCCGCGGGGACATGGACGCCGACCGCGCCGCGCAGCTGGAGAGGCTCGGCATGGTCTGGTCACACTACGACGTCGCGTGGGAAGAAGGCCTCGCCGCCGCCCGCGGATGGGCCGCCGAAGCGAGCCACCTCCTGGCCCCCACGGACGCCACCTACAAGGGTTACCGCGTAGGGCTGTTTCTGAAGAACGCGCGGGCGGCCGCCCGCCGAGCGGCCGTGAACGAGCAGCGGCGAGCCGAAGGACTGCCCGTTCAATCCGCGGCCGGCGCACTGCCGGAGGAACGGCGCGAGCAGCTGGACGACATCGACCCCGCCTGGTGCCCCGCCTGGCCCATCGACTGGCAACGCGCCTTCCACCTCACCCGTCAGCACCTCGACGCCGGCGGCACACTGCCCACCGAGCCCGGCACGGTCGTGCGCCAGGGCGAGGACCTCGGACGGTGGGTACGAGCACAGCAGCTCGGCTTCGACAAGCTCACAGGCGCCCAGCAGTGGATGCTGGAGCACGTCCTCGGGATCACACCCGCAGCCGAGGACGAGAAGCCCAAGCCGCGGCGCAGCCAAGCCGACAAATGGGCGCTCAACATCGCCGCCGCCCAGCAGTACTACCAGCGCGAAGGGCACCTGCGCGTACCAAGGAAGCATGTAGAGACGATCGTCGGCGGCGGCAAGGACGGCGAGGACCAGGAGGTCCGAGAGCTCCGGCTAGGGGCATGGATCGGGAACCAACGGTCGCGAGCCGCGACGCTATCTCCGGAGCGGGTCGAGCAGCTCTCCGCCATCGGTATGCGCTGGACATAACTCAAACGTGTTGAGTACCCGCGGTGCCCGCAAAGCGTACGCATGGCGTACATATCGCGCACATGGCCCGCCTCCGTGCGCGGGTCGGGCGACGACAAACAGCACGGTCCGGATCTGCTCCCCTGCGAGGAGAGACGGCCGCATCGCTCATCCGCCGTGTGGATGCAAGCCGAAGGCAATGCGGCCCTGCTGGCTTCCGCCCACGTGAATGATCAATACAGGCCAGGCCCCCCGACTACTGCACTGGGCAAAGGCGCGTGCCGGCCGGCGGGACAGCAGAAGCGATCCGGCAGCGGCATTCCGTAACCGAGCTACGTCCATGGAGGGTTATGCGTACGGACGGACGAGAGAGATCAAGGGCCGGGGGAGGCTGAGCTGTTGGTGCTAAGCGCTGGCGTATGGCGGGTTGCGCCGGTACACGGCGAGATGACGCAGCCGTTCCTGGGCAGGTTGGCAGCCAGGTACGGCATGGAGATCAAAGAGCCGCTGCCGGCAGTAGCCGATGCCGGTGGGCTGTCGAATGTCATGGGTCGAGCACGGCCGGACAGCGAGGTCTACCTCGATCAGGAGGCCCGCGATCGCGTAGCAGTGCTGTGCCGTGTTACGCCCCACCACCTTCACAAGGCACTGCCTGCCTGGGCTCAGGAGGAGCCGCGTCGGCGGTGTGCCACAGGCCCGGCGGCGCAGTTCCATCACACGTCGGAGATGGTCCTGCCGTGGGGGCCGGCGTGCCCCGAATCAGCCCCGCCGCCTGCCACCGCCTCGCCGCCCTGGCCCGCATCCCACTCCCCCGCCTGACCCGTCTCGCCCGCAACGACGACGCTCACCACATCGCTGCCGCCGCACACTGGAAACGGCTCGAGGCCGCACAGCAGCCCGTCCGCGCCTGCACCCTGTGCACCCGCCACCGCAGCCACAATGCCACCGACACCGCCTGGGTCCACGGCCACCACACCGGCTGGTGTGCCCCCGGCATCAGCAAGCCACCCCCGACCCGCGGCTCACCTCCACCGTCCACACCCAAGGCGTGCCCGAACTCGCCGCCGCGCACCACACCCACCAGCGCCTGCGACGACACCCCCGCGCCCTCACTGTCTGGACCGCGGCGCGCGCCATCACCACCTGCTGGTACGACCACCAGCAACACCTCACCCACCGCTGGCACACCCGCCTCAACCAGCTGATCGCGGCCAACCCCCACCTGACTACCGCCGGTAGTGCCTCCCCCGCCCTGCTGACCCGCGACCTGGTCATCTACCCGGAAACCGTCGCCCTCGCCCGCACACTCGCCGCCCTCCACCAGCCACACCGCACTACCGATGACGCCCTCAGCCTCATCGCCCACCGACTCGGACTGCCCCGCCTGGCGAGCAACGCGAACGATCCCCTCCAGGCCTTCCTCACCCACACACGCCACTGACCAGCATCAACCGGAACCCAACCCCCTAGAGGCACCACTACATCGACAGGAAACCCAAGATCATTCCCACACGACTACCGGACCGCAGGCCAAGCACCCGAGCAACCAAACCGAACACACCCAAGGCCACGCCCACATGCCTAAACGCAGCCGCTCCAGCCATCCCGAGTCCCACCCCCAAAGACGGGACACCAGACCCGAAGGACCAAGCCCCTGAAGTCAATGCTCCGCCACACGAGCAGCTCTCCGCCACCGCCATGCGCTGGACCTGACGGCCACCAGAACCGAACCGCCCAGGCGCAGCGGCCGCACCGTGAAGCGTACATATGGCGTACGAAGAGCGTACGGATGCTGCCGGGCTGCTGTCTGTGCTGACGAGCCAGTGCAGGTAGTCCCCGCATTTTGCCGGGAACATCACGGCTCCAGGAACGCAGTGAAGTTCATCGCGCGTTCGATGCGCAAGCAGGGCCTCGCCGGACACGCCGTCGAGGGGATACTCGGATGCGACCAGGTCGAGTCGGACGATCATCCCGTCTCTCTGCAGCTCTCCAGCCACTCCTGACGCGGGAATCCGCCCGCCCAGATGTCCGAACACGATCAGATCCGCCCCGTCCCGGGCGACCTCCATGATCTCGAACCGCCAATGCGGGCTGCACTCCTCCAGGGAAAGTCGTCCGGGCCTGCCCAGAGGGAGGAGGTGGTCCTGTCGCGCACGGATCAACTCTGCCACCGCACAGCACAAGGCCGGAGTGGAGCCGTCCGCAGCGCCGACCCGGTTGAAGCCCTCGAAAGGGGCCGAGTCCAGCATGTTGGACAGCAGGCTCAGCGCTGCGTCACGTGCATGGACGTAATCCCTTTCGACGATCCCCAGCAGAAACGGGGCAGCGGTGACCGCGGCGGGGAAGACGGCTCCCATATGGCCCCAGAGGATCGAACTGCTCGTCAGGTAGGTCGCCGCCTCGGCCACCGCGGGGATGTCGGTGGCCGAGGCGAGGTCTCGAAGTCCCGGAGCCGGGCTGCGAAGATCAAACCACTCGGGGACATCGCGTCCGACCCGCGGCACATGGAGCCGAGGCGTGGGTATCGTAAGCCAGTCCACCGCGTTGATCTCGTCTGCCAGGTGGCGGAAGCGGCGCACGGAGCGCTCCCATCAGACCTAGATCAGCTCAGCCGAGGACAGTGCCGGGGCCAGCGGCGAGCCTTCGGACTGGCCCAGGTGGGTGAGCCCTGCCGCGAGGGGACCAGCCCTGGGAAAGAGCCGACGCGATCGCGGCGGCAACGTCCCTTGGTAGAACCGCGATACTCGGCGCGCCGAACCAAATGCTGGCATGAGGCTGATTCGTGGTGACGACCAGGGTCGTGCCAGGGCTCTCCGCATGCTGCACCGCGTACGTACACGGTCGATCACAGAGTGCCTGGCCGTAAGCGGGGCCCATCCGTCCAGGTTCTGCCCCAGGGGGTCCTGCGTTAGCGGCCAGTAATTCATTCCATCTCAACGTCGCTCACCAACTACGATGCTGAGCGCTCCAGGGCATTTGGAGCTCAGCTTAGCGATCGAGTGGACCTTCCATGAATTGCTCCAAGAACTCGCCAGGGTACGACTGCCGGTAGGCGCCATCAAGAAGGCCCACTGCGCGAGCCTCATCGATTTCGATTAGGCGGATCTCCCCAGTCGCTTTTTCGGCAGCACCAAACTCACCGAGGTCAATACCAGGCCACTGCAAGTCCGGCGCGTGATAGATCTCCGGTTCCGCAGGGAATAGGGACAGTAGGTTCTCGTCGTGGCCAACAACCCTCCAGGCTCCAGTCGCGACAAGCCGATCATCCGTGTAGATAGGGAATTGGTGCACCACCAAACGTTCCCCGCTTGCGGGCCTCGGAACGGCAAATCTCCCACGGACGAATCCAAGTGCAGTACCAAAGCGGTTTCGCGCCACGACCGAAGCCATACGATACCCGCCACCACTAACGGGAATGGCCAGGACGTCGCCGATCCTAGGCCTAATGGGCTTCTTTGCAGTGTCGACAGTCAGCTCCGTAACCTCTTCGCCGGCGACATCCTCCAGGGAGATCCTGGAACCCTTAAGAGTCAGCACCAGGGACGAGGCCAGCTCCGACGTCGACTGAAGCCGACCACTTGCCCCTTTCGCCATGGCGGACAGAAATGAAGCCGCGTCAACAAAGATTGAGTCATTCAGCTCACCTACAAGCGAACGGCCCAGACTTGAGTAACGCTTACCCCCTTTCAACTTCACGTTGAAAGCGAGCGGCGCCGGATAAATTCCATGGGATGCCCATCCGAGGAGTTCCAGAAGTTCTCCAAGGGTCGGCCTCTTGCCGACTTGCTCCTGGAACTCGGTTGCGAGCGCAGCAAGTTTGGGAGCCAAAGCATCGACGTCACCCACTAGCATCCTCCAAGCTTCTTGGCCTCGTAGCCCTTGTACTCCGCCAGCTTGCTTCCAGCAAGCGGATTTTGGCGATTGCCACGGTAGTTGCTACCGTCGCGGCCGATGTACGTACCGTACTGCTCGGAGAGTCGCTGTTCCATGAGGCGCGACTCGCCATACGTCCTCGTACCAGGCATCACTCTCATCGAGTCCCCGTTTGCGGCATTGAACCGATTGTTGTTGTTGCCGTGACGATACTGAACACCCGCCGGCGTATCGCCCGGACCAAACATTCCGGAGTAGTAAACGGTACCGCCGCGATCGACAAGTACGTAATTGCTGTATCCAGGGCGATCAAGGTGCCTGAACCTGGCATCTCCTCCGGAATTGTGGACGAGGACTGGTGTCGCCCCAGCGAGCACATAGTACGTGTGAAGGCCGTCGACGGTGAGGTTGTAGGTACGCGCGTGTTTGGTGAAGGGGCGGTTTCCAGTGACGATGACGGTGCGGCCGGTGTCGGTGCGCAGGGTCATGCCGGCTTCCAGTGAGCCTGCGGGGATCCAGTCGTGCTGAGACGGGGACCAGAATGGGTGCTCGTGTGTGGCGGTGAGTTTTCTTACGCCGTCCTTTGTGGCGATGGACAGTTCGTTGAAGTACTTGTCGCCATCGGTCCTGATGAGGTGGGTGACCGGCCGGGAAGCGGTTGTGCCGGTGTTGGGATCGGTGGCCAGGACCTTGTCACCGATTTCTATGTCCTCGATGTCCTTAGTGGAACCGTCGGCCATGAGGACGTCGGTGCCGGCGAGGAAACACTTGCAGCCGATTTTTATCCCCGAGGCGCTACCGGCTCTGTTTGGCCGGCCAGCGTACGAAGAGACGCTGTTGCTGTTCCCGAGCGATGCGCTGCCCATCAATGCATCGATCACGGCGGTGGGGGTCATCCACAGTGCACCACCGTGGCAGCTCTTGGGGCAGGCCCGTATCTTGACGGTCATACGTGTCTGGGCATTGACGTCGATGCCGTCGCGCGGAGCGGCGCAGTAGTAGTCGAAGCCGTCGCAGAGCTTCCCCATCTCGCTTCGGACTTCTGCTGCAATGGAGTCGATCTGCGGGTGATGGGCGGGCAGGTAAATGTCCGGGTAAAGGGTGAGGTACCACTCGTTTTTGATGCGTACGAGTTGGTTGGAGTCGCCGTGGGCGGCGGCGGGGAGGTCTCCTGTGTATCCAGCCCCGTTGGAGTGCTGAACGCCGACTCCGCCTGCGTGTTGGGGGGCGGTGGTGACGTATTGCTTGTCTCCGCCGTTAGAGCCGGTGCCGCCGATGGGGTATCCGATGCCGCAGATGTCTGCCATGCACAGGCCGGAGGGGTCCGAGTGTGCGACCGGGTTGTTGTCGGAGTAGGCATACCCGTTCATCTGGAGCGGGTCGGCGAGGTCGATGACCGGGTCGGCGGAGAGGAACCGGCCGCTGTTCTGGTCGTATTCGCGGGCGCCGAGATGGGTCAGGCCGGTGGCCGCGTCGTCGATGCCCGAGCCGAGGTAACTGCGCTTGTTAGGCCAGTTGGCTGGTTTGGCTCCGCGTGTCTCGCCGTACGGCTTGAAGGCTCTGCGCGTGATTGCCTGACCGGTCGTGAGGTCGACGGATGTGTTGGCCGTGCCGAGGGGGTCGGTGATCAGAACGTTGAGCTTGTGGCCTGTCGTCGCGCCGTTGGTGGTGGAGCGGACGACGGTGGGCGCGCCTGCTTGGCTGTAGGACCGTGAGGCGTTGGTGATCGTGCCGGATGCGTTGGTGGTCAGTTCGGTTTCGCCCAGGTACAGGGTTGAGCCGGAGGGTGAGTTCTCCAGGATCCGGTTGCCGGCGGCGTCGTAGACGTAAGTCGTCTTCTTACCGTCGTCGGTGATCGTGTCGAGCTTATTCTCGGATGTCCAGACCAGGTCTTGGGTGGTGTTGGGTAGGTCGCGGACGGTGGTGTTGCCGCTTTCGTCGTAGGTGTAGGCGCTGCCCTTGCCGGAGGGGTTGGAGCTGATCCAGGTGGCCGTGTGCGGCTGCGTTTTGTAGGTGGGGGTTGTTCCGTTGCCGGTGACGGTCTTGCCGTACCCGTAGGTGAACGTGACGTTCTTGGACGGGTCGGCCGTGTCGTACTCGGTGTGCGTCGCCCGGTTGCCGATCCAGTCGAAGGTGAAGGACTGGTGGTAGGCGGTGGTGCCGGTGGCGACGGTTGCAGTGTCGGGTGCCGCTGCCGCGAGGGTCGACGTCAGCGAGGTGTTCAGGCTGGTCGCGTCGGCTGCATTGGTGGGGGCTTCGGCTACCGGGCCCGACGAGGCTGCGTATGAGGTGCGGTAACCCCAGGCGGTGCCGTTTGCTGCCTTGCATCCGGTGCCGTTTCCATCCGGCGCGGTCTTCGATGTCCAGGCGTGCACCAACTCGCCCAGGGCGTCGTAGGTGTAGCACTGGTTGTCCCAGGTGCCGTCCGCCGGGTCGCCAAGCTGTCGGGCGTTGGAGGTGATGATGCCGGAGGTGTCGTAGGAGTAGTAGCTGTCGGTGATGCGGTGGGGGCCGGAGGTTTCCCGGTCCGCCACGGTGCGCTGGAGGCGGCCGGTGTGCGGGTCGACGAAGTTGGTCGTCCAGACACGGTTGGGCTGGGATCCGGAGACGGTGCGCAGCGGCTCGCCGTAGGGCGAGTAGGTGGCGTCGGCTGTGTACCAGGTCTTACCGGAGGTGGATTCCGGCAGTCCGTCGCTGGTGTATCGGCTGACGACGCGCTCGCTCGCCAGTCCGCCCGCTGCGGGCAGGGTGACCGACTGCTGCGCGCCGGTGGGGGTGTAGGTGTAGGCGTAGGCGTAGGTGCCGGCCAGTCCGGTGGTCATCGAGTTCGCGGGGATGACCGTCTCGGTGCCGGTGGCGCGGTATTCGGTGTCGTAGCCGGTGACGCGGTTGATGTAGTCGCCGTTGGCGGTGTGCCGGGTCGAGCTCACCGGCAGGCCGATCGCGCCCGGCAGGCTGTCGTAGGTGTACTCCTTGACGGGGACCGCGGTCGCAGAGCCCTGTCTCACCTTGAGGATGCGTCCCAGGACGTCGTATTCGGTGAAGGTGTCCTGCTGGCGTGCGTTGTGAACATGGTTGGGGCGGTCGGCGTCGTCGTACCAGGTGTCTGTGGTGCCGGTGTCGGGGTCAGTCGCATGGGTGACGCGGCCGCGGGCGTCGTATTCGTAGGACCAGACGTTGCCCGCCGGGTCGGTGACCCTGTTCTGATTGCCGCGCGCGTCGTACTCGTACGTCGTGGTGCGCCCAGTGCTCGCCGAAGAGTCGGTCGTGGTGTAGTGCTTGACGGATGTGACGCGTCCGAGTGCGTCGAAGGACGTCAGGGTCGTCGGGGTGGTCGACCCCGGCGGGTTCACCCAGGTGCTGGTGTCGTTGTAGTCGGTGTAGGTGGCGTACTTGAAGTCGGCGTCCTGGTAGACCGATGCGCGGACCTCGCGCTCGAGGCCGTCGTAGCGGTGCTTGGTCCAGCTGGGGATGGACGACTTCGACCTAGGGGTGAACAGATCGGTGGCCGGTTCCCCCTTGGCGAGGTAAGCGCTGGTCACCTCATCGACGAGGCCGTGGTCGTTGTAGGTGGTGTCCGTGATGACCCGGCCGGGGCCGTGGGCCTCGGCTTGGGTCTGGACCGGACGTGTCAGCCCGTCGTAGAGCGTGATCTGGCGCGAGTAGGAGCCGTCGTCCTGGAGCGACTTGACGGTGACCGAGGCCGGACGGTTCTCCTTGGATGTGGCGATCGCCGCCTGGTAGGAGATTTCGACGTTCGGGGACTTTCCGCCGGTGGAACGCGAGGGAGAGAAGCCCTTCACCAGACGTCCCAACGCGTCGTACTCGCGCCGTTCGACCCTGCCGTTGACGTCGGTGGTGGTCAGAGGAAGCCCTCGGCCCGGGTCGTAGGTGGTGACCGTCGCATGGTCCATGGCGTCGATGGACCTCACCGATGTGACAGGGCCTCCGGTGTCGGCGGGGGTGTACTGCTTCTCGGAGGTGCCCAGGCCGGGGGCTGTGACCGTGCGGACCCGGCCCAGCGGGTCGTAGGTCGTGGTCACGGCAGGGTCGTAGCCGGTTCCGGCAGCGTTGTTCTGTGCTGTCGAGGTCACCTGGCCCTTGGTCGGTGTCGCACCGTAGGCGAGATTGTCGTAGGAGGTTCGCTCTGCGCCCTGAAGCCGGGTGGCGGGGTCTGCGGTGTCGTAGCCGGCGCACGATGTGGCCATGGTGCGCTGTTCCTTGGGCAGGCCGATCAACCAGACCGAGGTGTTATGCACATAGGAGGTCTTGGTGCAGGACTGGTCGGAGAGGGTTTCGCCGCTCCCGTTGGGCTTGACGACGGAAGTCTCCACCTCGAGAGGCAGTCCGTAGGTGTCGTCGACGGTCGTCAGCGTGCGCACGCTGCGCCAGCTCGAGTCGACCATCTGAATTTCGTCGGTCCGCTTGATGCCGGTGCGGTAGGCGAGGAGCGGCTCTGCGGCTGTGCCGTCCTCGTTCTCCCGGGAGCGGGAGGCCGTCTGCTGTGACCAAGGGAAGTTCAACCCCTGCTTGAAGATCTTGCCGTCGGAGTCGCGGTAGGTGATGGTCTCCGCGGTCATGCCCGCGTACTGGGGCGCATCGTCAGCGAGCAGTGTGTAGGTTCCGGTGGAGTCCTTGACCGCGCCGCCCGTGCCCTGGAAGTAGCGGGTCACGGTGTACGACTGGGGCTGTCGGACACCCTCCTCGGAACTGATCTTGCTGCCCTTGACAACGGTGACCTGTCGGTAGCCGCGCCAGTCGCTGTAGGTGCGCAGGGCGGGGCGCGTGAACTCGTCGTCGCTCTTGGCCCAGGCCGCGTCCTTGTAGGTGTACTTGGTGAGGACCGGCCTTCCGTGCGAGGTGACCTTGTCGTTCTCGGTGACGGAGTCGACGACGTACTTGTTGAACCAGGCCTTGGCCGGGGTCTTCTCGTCCCCGTCGGGCGACCAGCGCACCGGGTAGCAGGTGCCGTTGGACTTGCCCTTGTCCTCCGCCGGCGTGGTCGCGCAGCCGCCGGTGTACTCGACTTCGATGTCCCCGCCGTTCTCGGTGGAGACCGTGCCGATGCGAGGGCGGGTGAAGCCGGGTCGGGGGTCGCTCTTGCCGTTGAGTACCAGGTTCGGCAGCTGCCTATCCTTCAGCCGGGTGTGCAGAGGGGAGTCGGCGCCGACGGTGTAGGGGGCGAAGCTGATGCCGTCCGCGGACTGCAGCGTGCCGGTGGTGTCACCGGGGGCGTATCCGGTGCGTGTGATCGAGTTGAGCCACAGGCCGGGGGCGGTGTCGTACCAGTCCTCGGGGAAGGACTGCCGCAGCGTGTACTTGTCGACGGGGCCGAGGCCACTCTGCCCGGCGCGTGCCGCCTTGGACGTCACGGTGTCCAGGCGCATCTGGGTCCAGAAGGACGGGAACGGCGCGCACAGCTTGGAGGTGGACTTGCAGTTGAGGTTGCCGGGGGTGTCCCACCAGGGCCGGTAGGCGCCCGGATCGTCGGTCTTGGCGAAGTTCGCAGCGTCGCAAGCCGTCTCGGACTTCAGGCAGCGTTGCTTGGCCCCGAAATCGATGGTGGCTGACGGCTTGGTCAGGTCCGAGCGCATGCCGTACTCGATCGTGGTTGGGTAGGCGTTGCGGTCGTACTGCTCAGGTGACTTGAACTTCTTCTTCACCGCGTAGTAGTTGGTCTCCTGCTTCCAGTTGACCACCATTGTGTTGCCGTGGACGTCGACGACCTTGTCCAGACCCCAGTACCAGGCCTGCTGCTTGCCTGCGCCGCACCGGGAGTCGGCGAAAGTGTCGGCGTGGCAGGGCTCGCCGGGGTGGTTGCCGAAGACGGGGACGGTGGAGACCGAGTGAGTGTCGGCGTGACCGCCGCCGACGCTGTTCTGGCCGTAGAAGTACTGGGTGCCGTCGGTGGTGGTGACGATCCAGTACTCGCCGTTGTTGTCGTCGTTGCTCGCGCCGACCCGGTGCTCCACACGGGTTCCGTCGTCCTGCTGAGGCCGATAGATCTCGGTATCCGTCTCCGGCTTACTGCCGGAGGCGGCGTCCCGGATCAGTTCGGTGGTCCGGCCCGCCAGCGACATTACGGCGTTGTACGACACCCAGCACAGGTCGGACGTCTTGTCCTTCTTCGCCGTGTTGTTGGGAGTTCCGGCGTCGAGGGCTTTGCGGTCGTCCTTGCAGGTGCGGTAGCGACGCTCGATGTGTCCGGGGTCGTAGGACCACCCTTCTCCGATCCACGATGCCTGGGGTGAGGAGACCGCGGTACGGCCGTCGACCGATTGGGAGCTGTATTCGAACGAGATCTTGGGTGCCGGTCCCGCCGGTGCCGGCGGCACTGCCAATGGGTAGGACCAGCTGAAGCCGCCTGATGAGCCTCCGGCCGCCCACTTGCCGTCGGAGGCGAGCGGTGTCGCCGTGAACGATCCGCCCGCACTGCTGCCGGAGTCGACGGCACCAACGACCGCCGTGGTGCCGGCGGCCGCCAGAGTTGCCGGGGAGGACGTCCGGTAGGCCGCCTGTGTCACACCGGAGCTTTTGGAGCTGGCCGATGGTGCAGAGGCCGGAGTTACGGTGTCCTCGGCCGCGGGATCGACGGTGGCCGTCAGGGACGTCGAGCTGGGGTCGTTGGCTGTCTCCAGCTCCTCATAGGTCTGGCACGCCTCGTCGTCCGGCGTGGTCAGGTAGCAGTCGGGGAACTGTACGAACCGCAGGCGCGACGCCCAGTCTGCGCCGTAGAGGCTCTTGAACTTGGAGTAGTCCAGCTTGACGGAGACAGGGACGGAGCCGGTGGCGGGGGCCTGGACGACCAGGACCGTGCCGTCCACCCCCTGGCTGACCGGGGCCGAGCGCTCGGGGATGGTGACCTGCCAGGTACCGCTGGGAGCGGGCTGGTCGGGGGCCTGACCAAGGCTAACGGGCAGGGTACCCACGGGCGACAGGGCGGCCGGGGCAACGGCTACGGCAGCGGTCCGTGCCGAGGCGGGCGACGTTGTGCTGCCGCCGAAGCTGACGGAGCCAGTGACGTTGGAGGGTGGAGTCACCGTTCCCGCAGGTGCGGCGAGCAGATCGTCGGGGACGTCGGCCCGCAACGTGTCGAGATGCCGGCTGAACGCCTTGCCAGGAATGGGCAGATCACGTTCGAGGTCTGCCAGGTCCAGTGTCTCGCGTCCGGTCTCCGCAGCCGCCGGATCCGGCGGCACTGCCAGCGACTGCGCAGGCAGCAGGCCGACTAGCAGCGCGGCGGCCGCAATGGGCACGGCCGTTCGCGCAAGGCGACGCTTACGAATACGTGGAAGTCCACCGAACACGGTGTGGTCCCCCCAAACCGTTGGAGCGGGACCAGTGACGGACCACGCGGATGATGCATCAGACAGCGGAGATTCTGTGATCACGCTGTGAGGAATGCCAGACATGTAAAGGTGATGTGAGCATGATCACGGGCGGTAACAGTGCTGCCACGCACGAACATGATCGAACGTGGAGAACCCGTCGAAAGGACACCTGACGGATGGTCAACGCCCTTAGGGCTTGATGGAGCGTTACCGGGGCAATTCACCGATAGATTGGGATGATTGGTGAGTTACTGTCTGCTTTGCGGGATGGCGATGTAGCAACTTCTCGTCGCCAGAACCGATCCCTGCTGCGCGTACGGAATCCGGATGACGGATCCGCCTGCTTCGCGCGTGAGCCCCGCACAGGATGACGACAGCTCCTTCATAGGTCATCATCGGCAGGCCCGGCAGCGCCCTGTCACGCGCCGGATTCCATTGGGGGAAAGGGAAGCCGTCCGATGACGCGCAACTGGCGCCGCCTACCCGGCCGCCGGACCAGTGCGGCACTGCTCGCCACCGCAGTCGCCACGACCGGCATCATCTACGCAGGGCTCCGGCTGGACATCGATACCCCGGACCGCGGGGCCACCGGAAACAGCCGGACCGCACGAACCGTCACAGAAGCCGAAGCCGCTGGCGAGGCGGCCCGGACTGGGAAGCCGGTCGAGGTCACCTCCGCGCGTACAACGCACTCCACCACCTGGGCCCGCCCCGACGGCCTCATGGCAAAACAGCTCTACTCGTCACCCATCCGTGCCAAGGTGGGTGGCGCATGGAAGAGGATCGACGCGAGCCTGCACCGCACCAAGGCTGGATGGGAACCGGTCGCCACCAACACCCGCATGGTGTTCTCGCCCGGCTCCGCCGCACCCCGCGAGCAGCGCGGGTCCCGTTCGGCCACGCACCGGATCTCGCTCCTCAAGGGCGCAGCCGCAGCCGACACCGGGACCCCGTTGGTCACCCTGCACGTCGGCGACGGCGACGGCACCACCTATGACATCCAGCTCACCTGGCCCGGCACCGTCCCCACCCCCATCATCGACGGCAACCGCGCCCTGTACCCGGACATCTTCCCCGGCGGCGACCTGGTGCTCACCGCCGACGACGACGGCTTCGGCCAGCTCGTCGTCCTGAAGAACCGCCAGGCAGCCTCCGACCCGCATGTCCAGCAGCTCGTCTACGGTCTGCACTCCGCCGAGCTCACCTTCCGCCTGGACCCGACCTCTGGGATCGTCAGCGCCGAGAACCCCTACGGCGAGGAAGTCGCGGTCTCACCCACCCCGCTGATGTGGGACAGCAGCGGAACGCCGGCCAACACCGACGGCGACGTCGGCGCCACCGCCCAGCCCACCGAGCCCGAGTCTCCAGACCCTTCGGACTCCGCCGTGCCCGACCCCAGCGAAACTCCGACCGCCACGGCAGACGAGCCCGTCGAATCCGACGAGCAGAGCGACACCGATATCGAGGACCTGCCCTCCGCGAGCGACGGTCCCGAACCGACTGTGGCGGAGTCCCCACTGCCGTCCGCCCCTCCGGAGCCGACCCCCGCACCGTCACAGACCGGCCCCGCTGCCACGCTGAGCCTGCCCTCCCTCGACGGCCCCTCACCCGACTCTCGCGGCGAACTATTGGAGACCGACCTTTCCGCAGGACAGTGGACGATCACTCCGGGGCAAGACTTCCTCACCGACCCGGACACCACCTACCCGGTGTTCATCGACCCCTCGGTCAAAAAGCACGTCCAGAACTGGACCACGGCCTACGACCGGCACCCCACGGCCACCTTCTACAACGGCAAGGGCTTCAACAGGGGAGGGACGCACGAGGCACGGGTCGGCTTCGAATCCGACACCTGGGGCACCTCCCGCTCGTTCTTCAACATCACCTTCGACAAGGACCTCAAGGGAACCAAGATCACCAGCGCGAAACTGCACCTGCTGGAGACCTACTCCTGGTCCTGCAGTGCCCGCTCAATGAGCGTGCACATCACCGGCGAGATCAACGCCCACACCAACTGGCGGAACGCGCCCAAGCTCCACGACGGCAACAAGCTCGCCACCAAGAGCTTCGCGCACGGCTGGAAGGCCTCCAGCTGCCGCGACGCCTACGAAGCGTTCGACGTGAAGAAGGGCGCCCAGAAGACCGCCGACGACGGCGACGACAACATCACCTTCGGACTGCGCGCCCGCGACGAGCATTCCCAATACGCGTGGAAGAAGTTCCAGGCCAACGGCGACTTCCCCCCGTACCTGGAGCTCGTCTACAACCGCAAGCCCACGATCGTCTCCAACTCCCTGGACCTGGGACCAGACGCCAAGTGCACCACCACCAAGCCCTACGTCCGCATGGGCTCTAGCCCCCTCACCTTCACCGCCAAGGCCACGGACAAGGACAAGAACCTCAACTACCTCGACTTCGACCTGTGGCCCATGGGTGAGTTGAACAGCACCGGTGACCTCCTCAAGACGACCGGCAAGGTATCCGTCGGCGGCGACACCGACACGGCCCTGAAGACCACGAACGGCTTCTCCACCAGCGGGCTGAAGAACGGCACCACGTACTCCTGGCGGGTCCGTGCCGTCGACGACGCCGGAAGCTCGTCGGCCTTCTACCCGAGCAAGACCGCCTGCCGCTTCGTCCTGGACACCGCCGCCCCCCGGCCGCCCGAGGTCACATCCGCCGACTTCCCCGACGCCGACGGCTCAGAGAACGGATTCGGCAGCGGTGCCGAGGACGCCATCTGGAGCACCAAGAAGTTCGGCACACCCGGCTCCTTCACCTTCCGCGCCCTGAACACCGATGTCGTGCGCTACGAATACGGCTTCAACTCCCCCAGCTACACAGGCCAGATCGCACGCACGGCCGGTACCGCCACGAGCGTCAAGGCCACCATCACCGACGCCAAACCGCCGACCGCCGGCCCCAACGTGCTCTACGTCCGCACCCTCGACAGCGCGGGCAACTACTCCGACCCGCAGAAGTACTTCTTCTACGTCACGCCTCGCGACCAGGCCGACGCCCCCGGCGACTTCACCGGCGACAAGCTGCCCGACCTCATGGTGGTCACGGAAGGCGGCAACCTCGCCCTCTACCCGTCGCAAGCCGACAAGGACCTGGTCAAGGGAACGGGCGACCTGGACTACTCCATGGCAGGCGCCTACCGGGCCAACCCCGATAAGGATCCCAACGGCGACGAACTGCCACCGTATGTCGCCGCGCCTTCCGGTCACTTCAAGGGCGCACTCATCGCTCACAACGGCGACATCATCGGCGGTGACGGCCTCCAGGACCTCGTCGTCCGCCTCGACGGCAAACTCTGGGTCTACCCCGGAGACGGCTACGGCGCCGTCGACATCGACAAACGGCGCGAGATCCTCCTGCCCGACGGCGCCCCCAGTCCAGATGCCTTCACCCAGATCGTCAGTGCCGGCGACGCCACTGGAGACGGACGCACTGACTTCTTCGCCACGGTCAAGGGCAGCAGCGACGACGAACTCTGGGCCTTCACCGGCTACCACGGTGCCACCATCGACCAGGCCGTCAAGCTGTCCGCCTCCGCCTGGAAGGACCGAGACCTCGTCACTGTTCAGGACATCACCGGCGACGGCGTCACCGACCTTCTCTACCGCACCGATGTGTCCGCCCGGCTGCTCCTGCGCAAGGGCATCGCGGCAAGCGGCGGCGGCGTCAACCTGAACTCGCTCGCATCCGCGGCGAACAGCTCCGGCGGCGTCGACCTCGAGTACGGTGCGTCCGGCTGGTCCAGCACAAGCCTCCCCTTCGTCATCGGCACTCCCAGCGCCGACGGGGACACCGTCCCCGACATCTGGACCATCCGGTCCGACGGATCCGTACGCTTCTACTCGGGCAGCAAGACCAGTCTGACCGGCTCCGGATCCGAGATCATCACTCCGCACGACTACTGGAAGACCCGTATCACCGTCGGCTGACGAACTCCCGTGATGTTGTTGTGCCCCACGACCCCTAAGCAGTGGGGCACAACAACATAAAGCCTCAACTGGCAGCCGTACGGGCCGGCGCCGTTCACCATGAACGCGGCTCCTCCCACGCCCCCTGTGCTCGCACGGGCCTCGAGGGTGGTCCCGACCCGCAACTCGCGGGCGAACGCAAAGTCGATGCCTGCGGTCCTGGACACAACTAGTGCCTGGATGAGAGTGCGACGGCAGCACCCCATCGCTGCTGAAGAAGTGCGGACCTGTCGATCGAATTGGACCAAGGACGTTCCGTACCGTCACGTCGCTCCCGGCGGGAGACCTACGCACAGCTACTGAAGCAGCGCGAGCATGCGCTGAGCACCGACGAAGCCAGGCAAAGACACGCGTACTGTTCCCAAATGATCAAGAACCCCTAGGGCAGCCATGTTCGCTCGAAGTGCTGTATCTACGGCCCTACTTGCCGTCGCTGTCGCAACCGCCGGATGCAGCAGTGCAGCCGACGGAGAGGCCGCGCAGCCCACCGAAAGCATCAGGACCGCGCCCGAGCTGTACGACACAGCCTGGCGCAAGGCATGCATAGACGCGTGGGCCGAGGTCATCCTCGCCCACCCTCACGACTGGGACCCAGGCGAAGAAGAAGCACCCGAGAAGTGCCGAGGCCAGATGTCGGCAAGCACCGAGATGGATCTTTACCTGTTCGGCAAAGAAAAGGCCGAGGACGAGAGGATGAAGCTCCCGCCCATCGACGATGGCGCCTCGCTCACAGCCGAAGCTCCCACCAAGAGCAATCAGCCCTGACCCTCACGACGATCACCGCAGCCTGTGGCCCCGTTCCTGGGCTGGGCCGCCGCTGCTTCGGGGTTGATCAATGCCTCCCTGCAGGCCGCCCTTCGGATGGCCTGGTCGCTAGCGCTGCTCGCCCGACCGAAACGGAGCGCGTCTCTACTACCAACTGGCCGATGACCGGCGAATCTCTCGCGCGCTGTGAAGCAGACGACCTCGAGCAACCACCACAGCGTCCGAGCGGCCTCCTCCCGGCCGGGCCAAGCGTCTGCAGCGGCATGCGCGCGGGGGCCACCGATCGCTTTCACCCCGCCGATCGGCTGATGGATGCGGTCCCTTCGTGCCTGAGTCAGGCGAAGCCATCAGCAAGCGCAGCGTTGAGGTCGTCCGCCGCTGTCTTCGAGGAAGTCGCCGAGTTCCAAGAACTCCTAGCCGAGGACGTCGTCTCACGGCGCGGGCTGCCACGGCCAGGGCTGGCTTTCCCGCTCCTTGGGCCGCGCCGCAGTCAAGGCTCTGGCGGAGAGCGAGGAGAGCATCGAGGGAGTGGAGCACTACCGGACTGCTCGCCCCGGTCGTGCTGACCAGCCACGCCCAGGAATTCACATTCGTCAACTGACCCCCACGCCCGCCTTCATGCCCGGCGCTCACCAGTACTTCTGACCGTCCCTGGCCGGGTTCGCCGAACCATCATCCAGTCCGGCGAACCCGGCCTCCGGCAACCAGACCCGGCCCGTCCCGGCCCCCGAGCCGCAGCCGCCGCGCTCGTCGCCACATCAGGCAATATCCCGGGCCTCTTTCTGGTCCTTGAGCTCCTGCGGCGTCATCGTCATGCCCTGAGCGTATGGACGCGGTCCAGCTGCATGGTCGCAGCGCGCGAGGCTGACGGTGGCCCGGGATCGTTCCGAAACGAGCAGCGGCCCCGGGCGAGGAAGCCGGGCCGCTGTCGAGCGGTGCAGAGCGTCTGGGTCAGGCAGAGCTCACGACGATGCCGTTGACGCACGTCGTCCTCATGATGGCGACGGGGTACTGGTGCAGGTAGGGAGCGGGCGTCGCGCTGCACCGCAACTGGGAAGGCCGCGCCCCAGCCTCGATCCATGGACACTGCCCTGTACTGGCTCAACCACCCCACCAACACCACAACCAGCGCATACGAACACTCAACGAACCTGATCACCATGCGGAGAAACTGACCACACATGGCCAAGACTCACTCCACCTGACAAAGCGTCAGCTCAGCACAGAGCCCAAGCCCTCATTCCCTCCGTCACCGAGCCGTAACAACCGGGGCATGAAGCGCTACCACCACCAGGCACCAAACTGATCAGCCCAGGCGAACCCACGAACTACTGGTCAGAAAAACCGCTCCTGGACAGCAACTCTCCGCCATCGGCATACGGTGGGCGTAGGTAGTCGGGGTGCCCTGGCGCCCCGGCCGTACCCGGTCCGCTCAGCGGGCCAGTTGCATGATCGTGCTGTAGCGACCGGGGAACTCGCGAGCGGCCGGCGCGCAGAAGCGCGCGATCTCGGTCCCGGCCCGGCCGGGGATACGTATTGTTCGGCGAAGGGCTCGACGGCCAGGGCAACCTCCGTGCCGTACGACCGCTCGGAGATCGTTCTGTATGGCGTGCTCGACGAGGCGGGCCTGCCCGTCGGACTGCAGGTCATCGCACCGCAATCACGACGACTTCTCCCTCATGGATCTCGCCCACGCCTGGGAACAGTGGACCGGCTTCGCCCGCGGCGCCCTGCCGGGGCTGCTCACCGCTTGATCCACGGGCCGGCCGCGGTTGCCCTGCGCCGGTTGGGCAACCGTTCGCGATCGGCGGGAGTCTAGCGAGCGGGGACCGTTCCCTCGGAGACACAGTCCGTTCACTCGCGCCCCCAGCAAAGGATTTCCCCGTGCCGACACCCTCACCAGCCCGTCGCGCTTTCTGGTCTTCTGTCGCCGCCTTCGGCGCAGCAGGTCTTCTGGCACTGGCCGGCACACCTGCGGCCCACGGCGAAGAGAACACCCCCGATCTGGTCGTCGGGGGCGTCGCGCCGGTCAGCGGGCTGAGGCCGGGAGACGGCATCGACGTTCCGGCCACCGTGGCGAACAAGGGCACGGTGAGGGCCGAGAAGGTGTGGGTCGCCTACTCCGTCACCCGAGGACTCGACTTCGCCCAGGTGCCCTCCAACTGCCAGGTGCAGCACGTGCGGCCCTACGACGAGATGCCCGAGCGGTGGACTGCGGTGTGCGCGTTCGACCAGGCGGTGGAACCCGGCGCCGTCTACACGACCGACAGGCCCTTGCGCGTCACGGCTCTGGACCGCGCGCTCAACGACGAACTGCGGCTGCGTGTCGAGAGTGCTGATCCGGGAGCTGATGACAACGGCAGTGACCCGGTGGCGGGAACCGCAGTGCCTGTGAGGCTCGTTGCGGCGGAGGCCGGGGGCGTGGGGTCGGCGCGCGTCGTCGACGTGCCCGTCACCACGGTGAACACGGCCGACTATCAGGTGACGGGTGCGGCGCTCAGGGGGAGCGTCGGGGACACGGTCACGATGAAGGTGACGTTCACCAACGCCGGGCCCGCCTGGGTGTGGCCCAGGGAAGGGGACGAGGCCGTCCGCGTGGTGATCACTCCTCCCGCCGGAACGTCGGTCGTCAAGCGGGGCACCTTCTGCCGGGTCGAGGACGGGGCGTACGTCTGCGGCATGCGGTCGCTCTACGAAGGCAGCGGGGAGACCTACGCCTTCGACTTGCGCATCGACAAGCGGGTGCCCGGCGCCAAGGGGTCCATAGCCCTGAGCACCGAGGCCCGGCCGTTCGATCCGGACAAGGCCAACGACCGGGCCGACATCACCCTGGACGTCGCGGGCGGTGGCTCCTCCGGCTCGGCAGGTGGCTCGGACGGGTCGGACGGGTCGGGTGGCTCCGACGGATCGGTGGGCGGATCGAACGGCTCGACGGGCACCTCGGCAGGCGGCTCGGACGGCGGATCGTCCTCCGCGGTCGCCGGCGGGACGGCGGACAGCGGGACGACGGGCGGCGGCAACCTCGCGGAGACCGGCTCCTCGGCGCTGCCGGCCGCCGGCGTGGCTGCTGCGGCGGTAGCGGTGGGAGCCGGCGTGCTGCTCGTCCAGCGCCGTCACCGCGCCCGGCGGCCCGACTGACCTCTTGTCGATCTGTCCGGGGGCACCTGGCCCGGTGCGGGTGCCCATGTCGGGGCATCGACCGTCCGCCGCGGGACGTCGTCACGGAGCCGGGGGGGGCGTGTGCAGGTGCTTGACCTGTGGTGCAGCGGCGAAGTGCGGTCGGGTCAGTGTGCGCCATCGGTGCAGCCCCTGTGAGGCACGGGAGGTGACGGTGTGGTGTTCGTCCGCCGTCCGCCGTCCGTCGTCCGTCGTCCGTCGGACCAGGAGCCGGTAGCGCGAGGGGTGTTCGGCACTGTGGTGCGGCTCGGCTGCGTGGCGGCTCCCGGCGGCGAGGAAGAGAAGAACGGCAGGGTCTGCGCGAAGGCCCCGTCGAAGTCCTGGTCCTGGACGGGGGGTATCTCGATCTGGGTGATCTCGGTGATCACGGTGTCCGGTTCTTTCGTGTGCTCGGGTCGTCGTGGACTCAGGCGCGGCATGCGGCGGTCTTGGCGTGTTCGGCGTCCGCGCGTGCGGTGACGCCGGTTTCGACGAGGGTGCCGGGGGGCGTCGGCGGTGGCGTGGATCCACAGGGTGCGCATCGGTTCGGTGGCGGGGGCGTTGCGGAAGCGGTGCGGGGTGCCGGGGGGCCTCCCACTGCACCGCGTCGCCCGGCCGGCACCCTCTCGAGTACGCCCTGACCGCCGCAGGGCTGATGGCGTCAGATGACGCGGATGTCAGGCGGGTGAGGCCGCGTCCGGCTCCCGCCTCGACGATCGGGGGCCGGAGGCGGGTACGAGGACATGGCGGGTGCCGGCGAACGCGTCGGCGAGTGAGGTCCCTTGGGTCGAGCCGCATCGCCGGCACCGACGCCCGGGGGGCACCAGGTCCGTGACTTCGGTGTGTGGGTGGTCGTGAGCAGGTTGCACAATCTGCTCGGCCCTTGCCCTTTGGCGGGCAGCCGCTGAGAGGGGAACACCGTGGGCGCCGTTTCGGGGCGGTCGCGTGCGAGTCCGACACGTCGGTCAGCTGTGGTGGTTCGCCGACTTCTCCAGTCGCTCGACCAGTTCGGCGGCCATGGCCTTTATGGTTTCCAGTCCCTGGCGTCCCCATGGCTGTGGGTCCTGGTCGACCACGCAGATCGTGCCCAGTACCACGCCGGTGCTGTCTATCAGTGGTGCGCCAAGGTAGGAGTGAACGCCGATCGCGTCGACCACCGGGTTGCCGGCGAACCGGGGGAAGTCCCGGATGTCCTCCAGTACCAGCGCCCGGCGGCGCTTGACCACGTGCGGGCAGATGCCCATGTCGATGTCGCGGGGCATGATGCGGCCGGGCACCGGTTCCTCGAGCAACGGCGGCCCCACGTGAGCCGTGGTTTCCTGCGCGGCGCTGTACAGGCCTGCGAAGTACTGGCGGTCGGCGTCGAGGAAGAAGTTGACTCCGGCGTAGCAGCCGCCGGTACGGTGTGCCAGCTCCCGTGCGAAGGCGTCGAGTTCGGCATCCGGGCGAGCGGAGACGCCCAGCTCGCGCAGCCGCTCGGATCGGGTACGCACCTGTGGATCCTCGGGGGGGAGGAGCAGGTGGCGCAGGGCGATCCCGGACTCAGGCCCGGACGGTGGGTTGGTCGGTGTGGCTGCCATGGGAACTCCTTGTCGTGATCAGATGCTGAACCAGATCGAGCAGTACGCGTATGCCCGAGTTCTGGACGCGGGCGTCGCACAGCAGCACCGGCACCTCTTGCCGGAGGTCGAGCGCGGTCCGCACCTCCTCCCCGCGGTAGCGGTGAGCGCCGTCGAACTCGTTGACGGCGACGACGAAGGGGATGCCGCGCCGCTCGAAGAAGTCCACTGCCGCGAAGGAGTGCTCCAGCCTGCGGGTGTCGGCGAGGACCACCGCCCCGAGCGCTCCTTCGGAGAGTTCGTCCCACAGGAACCAGAAGCGCTCCTGCCCGGGTGTGCCGAACAGGTAGAGGATGTGGGACGGACTGAGCGTGATCCGGCCGAAGTCCAGGGCCACCGTGGTGGTGGCTTTGTTCTCCACTCCGTCCAGCCGGTCGGTGGCCGCGCTGACGGCGGTCAGCATCTCCTCGGTGCTCAGCGGCTCGATCTCGCTGAGCGCGTTGACGAAGGTGGTCTTTCCGACGCCGAACCCGCCGGCGATCAGTACCTTGAGGCCTGCTGGCAGGGGTTCGGCGGGCAGCGGGTCACAGTCGTTTGAGGAGGCCATCGCGTATCGCTTCCAGGAGGTCTCGATCAGGTCGTGCGGAGTGGCCCGTGGGTGTCGGGTGCGTATCGCCCGTGACCACCGCGCCTCCCTCGGCGAGATCGGACAGCAGTACTTTGACCACGGCGGCGGGCACCCGCATCCGGGCCGCTACCTCGGCAACGCTGACGGGCTGTTCGCACAGTGTCAGCACTTGCGCATGCTCCAGGCCGAACGTGCCCTGGGTCTGGGCGCCGGTGGCCCGCACCGTGGTGACCAGCGTGAAGTGGGACGTGGCCCTGGTCCGGCCGTCGCTCACGGTGTAGGGGCGGACCAGCCGGCCGGCCGCTTCGTCGAGTTGCGGTCCGTCTGGGAGGACCGGCGTCATCGTTCACCCCACCGGGTGCCGGGGCGGTGTGGCCAGGTGCGGGCGCACGCTCTTCACCATCATCCCCATCTCGTAGCCCAGTACCGCGGCGTCCGCATCGCGTCCGGCCAGTACTGCCAGCACCGCGCCGTGTCCGGCGGAGGAGACGAACAGCAGTGAGGTGCTGAGCTCCGTCACGATCTGTCGCACGTCACCGCCGTCGTCGAAGTGCCGGCCCGCGCTGCGTGCCAACGAGTACAGCCCACTGGCGAGCGCGGCCAACTGGTCCGCGGCGTCCTTCTCGAGTCCCTCCGCTGCCTTCACCAGCCCGTCCGAGGACAGCAACAACGCGCTTCGGGTGTGCGGCACCCGGTTCACCAGACCCGTCAACAGCCAGGAAAGGTCTTCGCTCGCCACGATCGTGTACTCCTCTTCGGCAGAAGGAAACGTTGTGCTGCACGGGCCTTGGGTCTTCGGGGCGGCCTCGGCCATCAGGGCGCCTCGGTTTCCTCGGCCCTGCGTAGTCCGGTCCGGAATGCGGCCATCAGGCCGGGGTCGTGTGCGGTGTCCTCGGCAGCGCCGACGTCACGGACCGGCTGCGGTGCTTCGGCGGCGTGGTCCTGGCGGCGGCGCTGAGGCAGCCGCGGGCGGTCGTCCTCGCCGTCGGTGGGGAGCGGGGCGGGTTCGGGTCCGGGATCGGGCGCGGTCGGATCCGCGGCGGCGGTCGTCTCTGTCGCTTGGGAATCCACCGCTTCGGTCTTTGCTGGGTCGTGCGACTGCGTGGCCGGGGCCGGGACGGTGTGCAGGGTCGGCGCGGGAGCTGTCGGCTGCGGGCCGAGCAGTGCCTGGGGCAGCACCATGACGGCCTGGGTGCCGCCGTAGACGTTGCTCTGCAGCTGCACGGCGATGTCGTGCCGCTGCGCCAGGACGGAGACCACGTACAGGCCGATGCGGCCGTCTTGCAGGAGTTCGCCGAGCGCGACCTTGTCGGGTGCGCTCAGTACGGTGTTCATCTGGCCGCGCTCGGCCGGGGACATGCCCAGGCCCCGGTCCTCGACCTCGATCGCCACTCCCGCGGCGACGGGCTCGACCCGGACGTGGACGGTGGTCTGGGGCGGTGAGAAGACCGTCGCGTTCTCCAGCAGTTCGGCCAGCAGGTGGACGACGTCGACCACGGCGTGGCCGCTGACCGATCCCTCGACGGGCGGGACCAGCTTGACGCGGGCGTACTGGTCGATCTCGGCGACGGCGGAGCGCAGCACGTCGGTCAGGCTGACGGGGCGGGTCCACTGGCGGTGGGTGTTCGCGCCGCCGAGCACGGCCAGGTTCTCGGCGTAGCGGCGGATGCGGGTGGACAGGTGGTCCACCTGGAACAGTCCCTTGAGCAGGTCGGGGTCCTCGACCTCGTTCTCCAGGTCGTCGAGCAGGCCGATCTCGCGGTGCACCAGGGACTCCAGGCGGCGCGCCAGGTTGGCGAATACCTCGAACTGCTCCAGCCGGGAGTAGTGTTCCGCACCGATCGCGGAGGTGGCGGTCTCCAGCAGGGCTGTCTGCGCCTCGTGTCGGGCCACTGCGATCTCGAATCGGAGGCGGGAGAGTTCGTCCGGGCCGGTCTGCGGCGGGAGTTCCGGCCGGCGCCGTACAGGCCGTTCCCCGGCCCGCAACCGTCGGCACAGCGACTCCAGTTCGGCCCTGCCCTCGGCTGTGGTGCGGGTCAGCTCGGCCAGCTCGGCACGGTTTCGGTCGGCTGCGCGGGACAGCTCCGCCCAGTGCTTGGTGACTGCTCGTGCCTGTGCCGAAGACCGGATGCCCGCGATCGCGGCCGCCATGGTGCCGATGAGCAGCACGGCGCCGAACACCGCGCCCTGGTACGCCTGGTCCAGGTGGCCGCCGTGGACCGGTGCGGTGGCCACCGCACCGGTCACGGCGGCCACGCCCGCCGGCAGCACGGACGACAGCACCAGGCGCCGCCTCAAGGATCCGGCCGGCGGCTCGCCCGTCACACGGGGCGTCACGGGTGACGCCGGCCGGTCGTCCGGCGGCATGGAAGGATCAGGCATAACAGTCCCCGGACAGTACGATGATCGGGCCGAGCGCGCACGGTATCGCGCACCAGGACCCCGGTGTCAGCCCTGGCGCGTACAGAGATCGAACCGTTGCACTTTGAATGCTTTTTGTGGCGGCCGTCCCGGACCTGGGAGTGGAGACTCCGGGTGAGGTCTTTTGCTCTGATCGTCGAGGCGCGCAGGTGGAGGCTGGCGAGGTGGCTGTCTGGGGTCTTGTCGTACCAGGCGGAGATGCCTTGCGGGCCTCGAGCTTGTTGATCAGACCCTCGACCGTGTTCCTCTCTCTACAAGTTCCTCTAGGGCGGCGGCACACCCGTTCCCCCGGACACGGAGGTGGTACGCATGACCGTGATGGTGTTGAGGTTGCGGAGAGCCGCAAGGGTGGAGCCGGGCCGAAGACCCGCTGCCTTTGTGCGCCGTCCAGATGGCCTTGAGGCCCTGCAGCGTCAGCCGACTCCGCGAGAACGACGTCGAGGACCCCCTGCGCTCTTCTTCATTCACGCCGAGGGTGACGTGCCCCCTGCCCAGCGGGTCAGCATGCCGATGGCCTCCGCGCGGTCGGCGGGGGACAGTTCCGCGATGGCGGTGCTGTGGTTGGCGTCGGGCGCCCACAGGAGGCGGGAGTCCCTGACGCCGGGCCGGAAGGACTCGGCGACCGAGGGGTCCTGGGCGCCGTTGACGAACAGCAGCCGGCTGCCGTGGCGGTGGACCCAGCGGTCGATGTCCGGCATGGCGTCACGATCGAAACGCATCGGGATGTCGCGCGGGACGAACGTACGGGGCTCGCCGGCGTCCGGGTAGCGCAGGAGTCCGGCCAGGTGCCGGGTGGGGGAACTGACATACCCCAGCTGGGTGCCGAGTTGGTGGAAGTAGGGGATGTAGCGCTGCAGCGCCGTGTCGGCGTAGAGGGCCAGGCCCGTGATGTCGTCCAGCCACCCGTACGCTGCCAGAACATGAACGGAGCTCGCAGGACGGCGATTTCGAGGGCCTTGTCGGCGCCGCCGACGACGCGGAACGAGGTGTTGTTCGCGGCGGCCCAGGACTCGTAGCGGGCGACCAGGTCGCAGCGGCGGAGCAGAGCCTGCTGCTGCACGGTCCGCAGGGCTTCGCGGCACTCCGGATCTGCAAAGACTTCGGCCGCGCGACCACCGGTGCGAACCCCACCGAGCTGGGGCGGGCCGTCCTCGCCGCGTACCTCGCCGGCCGGGACAGCCGGGGTGAGACGTTCCGTGTCGTCGTGCGCGCCGACGACGGCAGCCAGTCCGTCATCACTCCCGGCCACCTCACCGACCCCGGCTGGAAAGCGGATCCAGCCATCTGCCAGATACTGCCCGCCTACTTGCGCAACGCCCTCCCCTGACCTCGGCGGAGCCACCAGCAGGGCCGGAAGTCCCCCGGAAGGCGGACGGGCCGAGGAGGCGGACCGCTGCGCGGACGTGAGCGTCCGGGTCCGGCACACCTGCCGCATCGAGGCTCGAGGGAGCCACACGAAGATCGGTGCTAAAAGACTGGTGCATGTGGGTTCAGCGAGTGATCGAGCTGACCGGGTGGGAGCCGCTCGGGATCTCCGTCGACTGGGCGGCGATCGAGGCAGAGCCGGGGGGGTCCGCTGCCGGCGGACTACAAGGAGCTCTACGAGGTGTTCGGTGGCGGCGTCTTCGGTGATTCCGTCTATTTCCTGGGGCGCGACGAGGGTCTCGGGACGTTCGACTTCCTGAGACAGTGGCGGGTCCACCTGTCCGTCGACCAGGACAGCAGGTTCGCAGGCGTCTCCGCCGTCGAGCCGTATGCGAATCTACGCGCCGGACGGCCAGGGGCTGGTCGGGTGGGGCTCCACCCAATGGGCCGACGAGTACTTCTGGCTGATCGATGCCGAGCGGCCGGGCGAGTGTCCTGTTCTCGCGCGGTCCAATGACGTCGACGGATGGGATCGGTATGGCATGTCCACCTCTGAGTTCCTCTACCGAGTCCTTGCCGATGTCGATTTTCAGCCGTTCGGAATCGCGCGGTACGACCTCGGCACGAGGTTCGAGTCCGGTTCCGGCGCCCCCTTGGAGGGGTGGCCGCGCTGACGAGGCCGGCCGCCTCACGTTCGTGGACACGACAGTGCCGCCGTGTCTGGTCGAGATCGGCGGGCGTCGGCACCCGGGGTCTGAAGTCCCCGGGTGCCGAGCCTGAAGCCGCCCGTCTGCCCCCCTCCCCCGGCCGAGTCCTCCAGCACGGGGTGGGCGGGTCGGCGGCGAGGTAGCCCACCGCCCGCGACCAGGCAGGTCCCGTCCCCGTCAGACGGCACACCTCGGCCGGGTCGAGACGGAGTGAACGCCGCGCCGGCGTGTCAGGAGGGCCGGGATCGCAGGCGGCGCACCATGCGGGCGTCCTCGAAGCCCACCTGCCGGGCCGCGGACTCGATGGTGGAGCCTTGGCTGATCAGGTGTTCGGCTCGCTCCAGGCGCAGGGTCTGCTGGTAGCGCAGCGGGGTGAGGCCGCCGGTGGCCCGGGAGAACTGGCGGGTGAGCGTGCGGGCGCTGACGCCGGCGTGGGCGGCCAGGCGGGTGAGGGGCAGCGGCTCGGCGTAGTGGGTGTCGATCAGGTCCTGGATGCGGTGCACGGTGTCGTCGACGTGGCTGCGGTGGCGGAGCATGGCGCTGGCTTGGGGTTCGTTGCCGTTGCGGCGGGTGTAGATGACCATCTCGCGTGCCACGCGGGCGGCGAGGGCGGGGCCGTGGCGTGTGGCCAGCAGGTGCAGGGCGAGGTCGATGCCGCTGGCGATGCCGGCGGAGGTGACGATCCGGTCGTCGGTGGAGAACAGGACGTCGCGGACCACCGTCGCCCGTGGGTGGCGGGCGGCCAGTTCGTCCTGGAGCTGGTGGTGGGTGGTGCAGCGGCGGCCGTCGAGGAGCCCGGCCTGCCCCAGGGCCTCCGCTCCGGCGCAGACGCTGGCGACGGTGCCGCCCGCGGCGTGGTGCGCGCGCAGCCGCCCGGCGGTCTCACGGCTGATGCGGGGCCCGCCGCTGAGGGTGGGCGCGCTCCATCCGGGGACCACGAGAAGGTCGCCTGGGCCGAGTTCGGGCCAGGTGGTGCGGGCGGTCAGCGGCAGGCCCTGGGCGCTGCGTATCCGGGGTTCCTCGGCGACGTAGTCGAGGTCGTACGGCTGCCCGAAGGCCACTGCGGTGGAGAATGCCTGGGCCGGGCCGGCCAGGTCGAGCAGGTGGACTGCGGGCAGCAGGACGAAGACGACACGGCTCATACCGGTGATGCTGCCAGCTCATCCACCGTGGCGATCCGGGCGAAGCGGTCCCGCAGGACGGCCAGGGTGCGTTCGGTGATCGCCTCGGCGCTGAGGTCGCCGATCGGGTTGGTCGTGGTCGCATCGGCGACGAACACGACCTCGTATCCCAGGTCGCTGCCGATCCGGGCGGTGGTCTCGACACACTGCTCGGTACGGATGCCGCAGACCCACAGCTCGCCGACCCCGGCCTCGGTGAGCCGCTGCTGCAGGTCGGTGGTGGTGAACGCGTTGTGCGAGGTCTTGTACAGCACGGGCTCTCCCGGCCTCGGCTGCTCCAGCTCCTTCAGTAGCCGGACGTGTCCCCGTTCCGGGTCGAACACGTCACCGCTGCCGGGCTCGGTGTGCAGCACCCAGACCAGCAGATCATTGTTGTTCCGCGCGGTGCGCACCAGCCGGTTCACCGGCTCGGCGATATCGGGGTTGGCGATCTGCTCCCACAGGGGGCGGGCGCGGAAGGATTCCTGGACATCGATCACGATCAAGGCTCGTCTCATGTCCACCAGTCTGGCCTGGGCAGACTCGGGGCCGACAGGCATGATCGGGGCCGAGACCGGAACGATCCGGTCACCTGCCAGGAGGCCGCTGAAAGCGGCTCGCCTTCGCAGCCGACATCTCCTGTCTCACCTGGCTCACCCGTATGCCTGCCCGGTCCTGGTGCAGGCCTTGTGAGTGGCGCGGCCGATACCGATGGGGACGCGGACGGTGGAGCCGCCGTCCAGGCGGACGGGGTGGAAGGCGCAGGTGGGGCCGTCCTCGTCACGCGTGGTCCAGCCGTTTCAGGTTCACCGATCGGCGGACGGGAGTTACCTGACACCCTTACGTCGATCGGCCGGCCCGGATTCGACAGCCCTCCTCGGAGTTTCTTCGACCGGCACGCCGCGATGTGACGATCACCCGAGCAGACGCGCAGGCCGTTGCCGCCGGCGGATCCAACCTCGGATCCCACCTCACAAGAGGGCACAGCGAGGACCTTGTGGATCGGGCCGCGTACTCTCGGCTTTGTGCCCCGCAAGTTGAAGAGGCCGCGTCGGCTGGTTGCCGACGGGTGCACGTATCTGTGGACGCTCCGCCACCGTCATAGCCGGAGTGTGGTGGACGGCAGCCGGTCCTGCTGCGAGGCCCTCATGCTGTACCCGCAGCCTGCCGGCACGGGTGCCCCACTGCGCATCGTCTTCTTCGAAGGCCCGGGCCGGTACGTTCCGGGCGGGGCTCCCCTGGGCTCTGGAGACGTGGGTTACGTCCGGGGTGCCTGCCTGAACCTGCACGAGCCCGGCGCCGTGAGAGCCCTGCTCGACGCGGCGTCGACCCGCGGGTGGCAGCCGGGGGCGCGGCGGGCGGTGGAGATCGACGGCTGGTCCCTGCTGGAGGCGGCAGCCGCCGCGCGGGCCGGAGCCACCGGCCCAGCCGCACACGACAACGCGTCGGTCGGTTCGAGCAGTTCATCGCCGCGAGCGGACGGACGGGTCGTGAACTCGCCCTGCAGGCGGGATGGTTGAGCGAACGCCTCCTCGGAGATGCCGTGGTGCGGCGGGCTCACCCGCACGGCCTTCGTGGTGATCGCGTGTGTCTTGGGGAGCCACGTGATCCCTACGAAGGCCGCCTGACGGCCGGGACGTTGCCCTCGTGAGTGATCGGGTTCGTGAGCGTTGTTCTGACGCCCCCGGCCTGCTGGGGTTACCGCGTGGTGAAGGCGCCGCCGTTGACGTGGATGGTCTGGCCGGTGATGTGACGGGCTCCTGGGGAGGCGAGGAAGTAGGCCGTTTGGGCGATGTCGTCGACCGTGCCGGGTCGCTTGTTGTGGGTCTCTTCCACCAGAGCGCGGTGGCGTTCGTCGCTCAGTTGGCCGTGGAAGAAGTTGGTGTCGGTGATGTAGCCCGCGGAGATGACGTTGCAGGTGACGCCCTGGGGAGCGAGTTCGGCGGACAGTGAGGCGTTCCATGCGCCCAGGGCGGCTTTGGCCGCTCCGTAGGAGCCGCCTCGGCGTTCGGCGCCGATCGAGCCGATGCTGATGATGGAGCTGGCGCTGGTGAGCTTGTCCTGGACCGAGGTCGTGGTCAGCACCGCGGTGAGGAGGTTCTGCGCCAGGTTGGCATGCCACTGGGCGAGCAGCACCTCCAGTGCCGATCCTTCGCCGGAGGTCGTCTGAGGCAGGCCGCCGGCGGCGTTGACCAGGACGTCCAGCTCGTTGAGCCGGGCGGCGAACGCTTCGACCTGCCCGGGGTCGGACGCGTCGCAGACGACGCCGTGCACGCCCAGTTCTTTGGCGGTCTGTTCGACGGTGTCGGGGGTGCGGCCGGTGATGAAGACCTCTGCCCGGTCGGCGGCGAACCTTCGGGCGATGGCACGGCCGATGCCGTTGGTGCCTCCGGTGATGAGCACGGTGCGGGTCAAGGATCCTCCTGCTCACTGCTACGTTTAGACCTAAACATAGCTGACGATGACAGGGGATCGCACCGTGTCCGACGCCGCCATCGCCTCGGGGGACCCCGCGCCTGCCCACTCCGCCGCCGCCGAGATCGCCGCGGCCTGGCGGCGGGAACGACCGGGCACCCCGACCGGATCGATCGAGATCGTCACCCCCGTCCGGCAGCTGGCCAAGCTCTTCGCCGACGACCGCAACCGAGTGCTGCGCGAGGCGAGGATCGACGCGGCCACCCTCGACCTGCTGTCCGTCATCCGCCGATCCGGGCCGCCCTACACCCTCAGCACCCGAGAGATCGCAACCAGGACGCTGGTGACCGCGGGAGCGATTTCTCAGCGCGTCGCCCGAGCCGAACGCGACGGCCTCGTCCAGCGAGCACCTGGGACCACCGGCCGCCGGACCGTCCTGGTGAACCTCACGGCCGAAGGCCACGCGCTCATCGAACGATCCGTCGACGCCGTACTCGGCCGGGAGGCCGCACTCGTCAGCTGCCTGTCGGCACGTGAACGCACCGCGTTCATCGAACTGCTGGACAAACTGATGACCGACGTCCGCCGGCGCACGGCCCCCGCAGAGCGCTGAACCGGCCCGCCCGATTCACCTGCTCATCAGCCACCCGCCGTCCGGTCGGACACGGGACCGGCTTCTGCTGCGGATCGAGGCCCGGCGGCTGCTGCCCTGACCTGTTGGCGTGGAGGAGGCAACGCCGCTCATTCTGGAGTGGCTCGGCGAGCAGGGTGTGGCAGCCATGATCCGGGTCGATGCGGAACGCCCGCGAGAAGGGCGGCCCGCGTGGACCTTCGCCGCCGGCGGCGGCCCGTTGGCCGGCGGCTTGAGAGCGGACGGGGCCTCGGTCGCCGAGTGCATGGACAACGGCCCCTGCTGCGCCTGCGCGAGGCCGGACTGACCGTCCCCTGCTGAGCGTGAACGACGCACCCGACCCCGATCCACGCCGGCGCTGATCGCTCGTACCGGAACTCCGGGGACGACGCGGACGCGGCCTCCACTCGTGGTGGCGCACTGCGGCGCGGGCACCCCCGTCGAGGACACCGTGCCGGCAGTTTGACGCCGGTGCCGTCGCCCGCGCACTTTTGTGCCCGTCAACGGGTGCACGGGGCCGCAAGGGCGACGCGCTCCTCTGAAGCTCCTCAAGTCACTTGGTCTGCCGCGGACATGACCGTCACGCTGATGTGCATGACGGGATTCATGGGACTGGGCAAGAAGAACAACGTCGTGCTGACGGTACGGGACGCGGACGTGGTCGCGGCGGCCCTGCGACAGGCGCTGGAACAAGCCTCACCCCAGGAGCGCCCGGGTCTGGAACATGCCGCCGCTCTCGTGGAGGCCACCGCCGCCGCGACCGAGAGCCAACTGCGCGCCCGCTGGGTCCGCTTGCGGCTGGCCGCCGTCGGCTTCACCGGTGACATCGCCTCGGTCACGGCGGTGAAGGCACTGCGCCAGGCGGAGCCGGAACTGAGCCTGCTCGCGGCGGTGCACCTGCAGAAAGAGGCAGTGGCCCACCCGGAGTGAACCGGCAGCCTGCGCAGCGCCCAGTGCCCGTGCCCCTACCGGCATGAGCGACGAGAGGCGGGCACGGCGTTCTTGACGGCCGGCACGGATCGCCACTCCCCCGGTGCGCCGAAAGCTCGCCGCAGTGGCAGCGGCTCACACCATGAAGTGCAAAGGACCCCGCTACAGGCATCCCGGCGCCAGGCTCGCCGTCGGCTGCGAACCGTCTCAGGGAGCGCTCCAGCAGCCGGCGAAACCGCCGCAGGTCATCAGGCCACCCGGTCGAACTCGGGTCCGTCCAGCGATGGCGCTCACGGACTTCCCGGTCTTCCTCGGCGGCGGGCCCCGCCTCTTCGACGGCCTGCCGGCAGGGCAGCGGACACTCGTCAGCCAGGCCGCGGGCGAGCACGGCACGCCGGCCCTCGTCCACGACCGGGTCCGCTGAGCCGCCCGATCAGCTCCGCGGGCGAGATTCCCGCTCGGGCGCCGGTGCTCCGCCATGTGCAGCCTCATACCGCTTGCTGTGCAGTGGTGTCTGCCGGGCGACGCATCTCGATCTTGGTGACGGGCAGGCGAAGATTGCTCCCCCGCCTACGGAGGTCCGATGCCCATGACCGGCCCCATCGCCTACAAAGGGCTCGAGTTGATGCCCACATGGTTCGTCGTCCTGGTCGCGGTACTGGCTGTGATCGGGATCGTCCTGGCGGTGTGCCGACGGGGACGCTGACGGCCGGTCGAGGTGTCGCCGGCAGCACCGAGCGTCCGTCCTGGGATCTGCACACCGCTCTCCCCCTCGTCCTTACGCTCACGGGGGGGGTGGGCGGCGTCGGTCGACCCGCTCGAGGCCCCGGCCTGTCAGCCGTTGACCTTCGACGTCGGTCGGCACCGTTCGCGCTGGTCGATGGCAGACACTGATGTCAGCCCGCCTGGGGCCGTGACAACCGACCCGGGGCTCCAGCCGTGTCGTGCGGCGCCCCGCCGAAAGTGGCGGGGCTGCGCACGGGCCGCGGCACCCGGCAGGATTTATGTCATGAACTATCGACATGCCGTTGCGGCCGATGCCCCGGCGATGGCCGAGCTTTTCGCGGCCCACCACCATGACGCGCTCACGGAGCAGGAGCGTGAGCAGCAGGGCTTCGTGCAGGGCGGCTTTGATGCCGGCACCCTGCGCGCGATGGCTGAGGAGGGGAGCCTGCTCGTCGCGGACGACGACGGGCACCTGGCCGGCCTGCTGGGGCTGGTCTCCCCGGAGAACACCTACGGTGCGCCCCCGCCGGTCCAGGCACTGCTGGACGCGCAGGATTCACTCCAGTGGCAGCAACGCCCGCTGCGTTCCACTTCCTTCCTGCTCTACGGGCCCGTGGTGGTCGCCGCCGCCTACCGTGGGAAGGGAGTGGCGAGGGGACTGTTCACGGCGGCACTCCGGGCAGCCTCACCACGAGCCGAGGTGATGGTCGCCTTCATCGAACTGGCCAACCAGGTGTCGTGGCACGTCCACGTGGACGGTTTCGGCATGGTCCCCCTGGGAGGGTTCACCCTGGGCGACCGTGCCTACGGCGTCGTCGGCGCATCCACCAGGCCGGCAGCGAGGGCCGGCAGCTGAGCGATCCGACGGGCTGTCTGCCGGCCGGGCAAGATCATCTCGTCATCGCGAAGCGACCAGAGCGGCTGCTGTGGGGACGGCGGTCCGGCAGGGGCCCGCAACTGCTGCGGCCGGTATGCGTCGCGCGCGTCCTCGACACTGAACCCCGCCGAGGCCGACACCGCGGCCATCGCCTGCATCATCGCGGCCCCGACCGCACGGGAATGCCACAGAACCGGCTCGTCCCATTGCTTCAGCCTGAACGCGCGGCTCGCGCAGGCCCGCAGGCGAGGGCTTGCCTGCCGGGCCACGAACACGCCGCCTTCCGCGTCGACACCGTCGAGGCGGGCGTGCGCGGTGGCGCAGGCTCAGCCGCGCTCTTGCACGAGCTTCACTCGGTGCCCTTCGGGGTCACGCAGCCAGGCATATCGAAGGCGGCCGTCCGGGGAGTCGGTGGGAGTCGTCAGTGGCTCGCCTCCCGCGTCGAGTGCCGCCCGGTGCAGGCTGTCGACGTCGTCGCACCACCGGTTCACCTGGACAGCGTCGAACCTCGCCATGCCCCCACGCTACGGCAGTGCCCGCACACGTCACCCGACTGCCTGCCTCTCTCCCCCGCTGCCCTCCCGTGCGCCGATCGGCCAGCCCGTGGAGCGGAGCGGGGCGTGGGAGCGCGCCGCTTCGCGAACGGCCCGGAGGGCGGGGCGACGTGGGCGGGCCGCCGCCCGCGGTCAGGGGCGCTGACCGCGGGCGGCTCGGACGTGGTGTGGACTCAAAGACCGTCAGTCGCAGTCCCAGTTGGAGCCACGGTGGTGGTTGCCGTACCGGTACTGGCCCCAGTCGTCCCAGCGGTCGTAGCGGCAGTGGTTGCGGTGATGCCGGCGGTCGAACCGGCCGTAGCCGTCGTAGCGGTCGTCGTCGCAGCCCCGCCGCCAGTCATCGACGTGGCGGTAGCCGTACGCGTGGTGGTTGCCCGGGTGGAACGAGGGCGCCACTGCCGTCGTGTGGACCGCCGCCGGGGCCGCGGATGCCTCCATCGAGAGAGGCGCCATGACAGCGCCGGCCGCAATAAGCGTGCCTGCTACCGCCTTAGCAATGGTCTTCACCTGATCTCCTTTCAAACACCAGGGCTGGTTTAACCCTGCCGCTGATCCAGACGCTACACAAATGCCTCGCCCTTCGTTGCGGACTGAGTTCCCATCAATTTCGTCGGGCATGGGGCCGTGATGTCGAGAACGGCAGCTCAGTGGCGCCGCCCTGCCCTTTTCGGGAATCTGTGCCCTGCTCGGCGAAGGCGTCCGACCAGGTGAACTCCCCGACCGCATAAGCCGGTTCGTAAGAGTGCGACACGTTGAGACTGATGGTGTTGATACACCGTCAGGAATTGCCTCGGTTTTTCGGAGTCATGCGATGAGAAAGTGTGCGGCGGCCCGCAGAGAAACCGATGAGGCGGGTTTCGGTACTGCCCTGACTTTCGTGGAGTGCATTTCTCGCTGAAAGATGCCTGCCGGCCCCCCGCAGAGGGAAGGACACGCAGAGCCTGGCGTGTCGCCGTCCGGCCGCCGCACGGCGGCCACGCAGGAGGAGGGCCACCAGGAGACCTCCGGCGCGGCGCGGCGTCGAGCAGACAGGGGGATGACCGTCCAGGGGCCCGGCCGGGGCTCCAGGAGGGGGACGTCGACGGTGGTGCACCTCGGGCCATGCCCTCGAACGGCGGGAGCCTGGGCCCGCCGCCGGCCTCACGGCGCTGCTGCGACTGGCTGCGGCTGGCTGCGACTGCTGATTCCGGGACGGGGGCGTCTCGATGCTGCGGCAGGGGTGGCGGGCGGGCCCGGCCGGTGCCGCCCTCATGCCCGCACGCCGTCGGCCGGCAGGAGCGGCGACCCCAACGCGCCACGGAGGGCGGGTGGTTGAGGTGTCGAGGCGAGGAAGGGAACAGGCACACGCTTTTGAACGTATGTCGCATATAAGCGGTTTGCGTTGAGCGTTCCCCTTCCGCTACCGTCCACGCTCTCCGGACGAATCGTCCGGAGGCTCCGGACGGCGGGGTTGCGCATGGCCCTGCCGTCCGCAGCGACAGTTCCCGTACGGGATCCGTGCGACGCCATCGCGCCCGGTCCGCGGCTTCTGCAGTGGCCGGCAGACCCGGGGCCGGTGGCGCCGGACGGGGGTGGAGCGCAGTCGGCGGCGGGCAGTTGGTGTGTTCGCCGTCTGGCCCGGCTCCTGATTTCGCGTACATCCCCTCCTTCATTGAAAGGCTTCCTCATGAACAACGACCTGCTTGAGGCCGAGACCGCCGAACTGCTCCCCGGCCGCGAGGCGCTGGGCAAGTTCTCGTTCAGCTTCACGAAGATGACGACCGTCTCGAAGAAGATCGCGCACGTGGACGCCCACAACGAGTCGGCGGCGGTGAACCAGTACTCGCCGTTCGCGGTCGCCCAGTCCCAGGCCTCCCAGGCCATCAGCGTCCGGCAGTAGCACGGCCCCTGACGCAGCCGCGGGGGCACGCCCGTCAGGGCGTGTCCCTGTGGCGCGGAGCCGCGGGGATCGAGGCACACGGCCTGCCGGGTGGTGGACACGGCCGGTGCCGGTGCCGGACGGAGACTGCCTGCCGCCGGTGCCAGGGTCCCTGCGGCGCCCGCCCGTTGAGCGAAGGACGCACCGCGGGGTGCGTCGGACTTCGCACGTCGGGCGGGCGCCGGGGCCCGTCGGCGTCCCTCGGGCAGGCGCCAGGCAGACGTCGGGCAGGCCTCAGGCAGACGTCAGGCAGGCGCCAGGCAGGCGCCAGGCAGACGTCAGGCAGACGTCAGGCAGGCCTCAGGCAGGCCTCAGGCAGGCGCCAGGCAGTGAACCGTTTCCCGGGGCAAGGTCCTCATCACCCGTCCTTCGGCGGCGGCATGAACGAGTGGGATCCAGATCCAGTGAGCAGTCCTCACCCCCCAGCACTGCGCGCCCGCGCAGAGCAACTGGCCTTGGAGGGGCGTCCGGTGAAGGAAGTGGCGCGGCAACTGGGCATCTCTGCGCAGACCGTGTACCGCTGGCGGCGCTCCGCTTCGTCGGGGGCGGACCTGGCACGGGCCCGCACCCGCATCGGCGAGTTGGAGAAGGAAATCCTGTTGTGCCGCGAAGTCATCGCCACGTTGCGGCAGATGATGCCCCCAAAAGACGCTACGAGGTGATCCACGGCCTGGCGTCGTACGGATTCACCGCACGCCACCTCGCCGCACTCATGGACGTCTCGGAGTCCGGATACTACGCCTGGCGCGCCCGCACCCCCTTCCCCCGCGCGCTGCGCCGGGCGTGGCTGACCCGTCTGATCCTGGACATCCATTCGGAGTCCGGCTCCGCCTACGGATACCGCAGGGTGATGCAGGAACTCGGCCGCCGCTACGGCATCGACGTCGGCCACACCACCGTGGAGGCCGTCATGAAGGGGGCCGGGATCCGCGGCCAGGCAGGAAGGCCGCGCGAACAGATCCCGCCCGAAGGCGCCCGTACGCCCGGCCGGCGCTGGGTTGCCGACGTGCTGGCCGTCACCACGCTTCAGGGCCCCCTGTACACGGCCGTCGTCCTCGACACCGGCTCGCGCCGCCTGATCGGCTGGAGCACCGCCGCGGCAGCCCACCGCACGCTCGTGCACCGCGCTCTCATGGCCGCCGTCACCCGCGCCGACCACGCCGAACCCGCCGCCCGGGCCGGGTGCGAGAGCCTGCCGGGCTGCTCCTTCACCGAGCGGGCCGGCTCACTGCAGTGCGCGCCCGTCCACGCAACCGTCGGGGACTGGTACGACCATGCGGTCGTCGGCGCCTTCTGGGAAGGCGTCCACCGCGACCTGCACGGCCCGTCCCCCTGGCCGGACCGGCAGTCGGCCGAGGGCCGGTTCAGCGAGATCTTCGACCGCTTCGCCGGGCAGGCCCCGGCTGCCCCTCCAGCGCCACCTCCCACCCCGTAAGGCGGATCCTTTGGAAACGACAGCATCTGGGACAGCCGCCGGCGGTCCCAGGCCCGACATCCACCCCGGGCAGGACACCTCCACCGCCCACGCCCACCGGCTGCGCCTGTACGGTGCGCTGGACCGGGTGTGTGTTCCCCTCGCTGCCGCGGACGTCCAGGCCGTGTTCAAACTGGCCGAACTCGACTGCGTCACCGTGCACGCCGTCATCGACTGGATCACCACGGCACACACGCTCGAACCTCTTGCGCACCCGTCGTGACGCGTGGCGGGCCCCGGGCGGTGGGACCGGAACGCATCCCTTCCTACGGGGTGCCGTTCGCGTGCAGCAGCGACTCGACGAGGACGGCCACATGACGGCGGTCCGTCGGGCTCAGCTTGTGCACGCTCGCGATGAGGATCGCCACCTCCGGATCCGCGGCCTCGGGGGCGTCCTCGAGATACAGGTGGACGCCCGCGGCCTCGGCGGCGGCCCGCTGCACCGGCGCCACCGGGATGCCCAGTCCCTTGGCCAAGCCCTCCAGAGTGGTCTGCTGCGGCATCTGCGCCAGCCGCGCCGACGTCGCCAGATGGTGGACCGTCGAACGGGAGATGCCACCGCGGCGCGCTACATCGCTGTAGGACCAGCCGTTCTGGTCCAACTTGTGCTTGATCATTTCCTGCAGTGTGTTGGGCACGCCGGTTCTTCCTGTGGAGAGGGAGTGACCGCCTGTCGATGAGTCTAACGGCCCTGCCGCCGGGGCGTTCTGCACCTTCTTTTCCACCGCCGCCCTGCGCTACGCTGCCCGCCGACTTCTCGTCATGATCGACCGTGTGCGGGCCGGCCCGGCCGGCGTCGTGCCGGGGGTGGTCCGCCATGATGCGGCGACCAGCGGCAGCCGGTCCTTCACCGGCAGGTTCCGGGGTCTTCCCGTGCGTTCTCGATCCGTCCGGGCGGCCGGTCCGCCGGGCGGCCGGGCGGCCGTAGCGACGCGGGCCTCAGCCCGAGGACGGCATGGGACGATGACGGCCGTGTCAGGTCAGGGCCGAGGCCGAACGCTCCGCCTTCAGCCGGCCTTACGAGTGGGACGACACCCACGACTGGTTCCGCACGACCCGGGACGTCATCAGGTTGTGGGGCGCGGAACGGCTCCTCCGCATCCAGTTCCCCCTGGCCGTGCACGACGCGGCACGCGCGTACGTCCTCGACCTCAACGGAACGGTGCGGGAAGGCCCGCCGGACGGGGAGAGCGTGCGGGACTACCTGGAGGACAACCGGCTCGCGTTCCTGGACGCAGCCCGCGCGGTCATGGAGGAGCGCACCGCCGGCCCCGGAGATCGTTCACGGGACCGCTGTCGGCCGAGCTTCGTCGCCCGGCGCTGCACCCGTCTGATCGGCTCCGCATCCGCTGCACCGGCGCGGGGGGCACGAATTCAGGGCCGGCTCGCACCGCACGCTCCTGCCGGCGTGCGGCGGCGGGGCGGGGCTTCGTGGACCAGGTTGCCGCTGGCGGAGGCCGGCCACGGGCCCCGCTCGCGCTCAGGCCGGGAGGAAGCCCGGCCACCAGGGCGGGACGCCGTCCGGGCACGACGGGGCGGGGTAGGAGTCCGGCATGCCGAGCCATGTGACGAGGAACCAGGCGAACCACAGAGTGAGGACCAGCCAGCCGGCCAGCGCCGCCCCACGATGACGCCTGCCGAGGGTGCGGTGCAGCACCACCCACGACACCGCAGCGGCGATCCAGATGAGAGGCGCAAGAAGCAACAGCGTCAGACCATTGGCCGCCGGGCTGCTGCCGATGTCACAGGCAGCCCATGCCCTCCCGATCACGGCAACGGTCACCACCGCGGTCAGCGAACCGAGGACAGCGCCCGAGCCGACCCCTCCCCACCAGCGGCTCGGGGAACCCGACGGCTGCGCCCCCACGATCGTCTCCCCCCTCAACTCGCCGTAGAGGCGGACCGTATCAACATCACCGCATCGCAGCTGCCCCGGACGGTCGGCCGTTCTTCCCGTCCCCCGTGAGGGACGACTGGCGGGCGGCCATCGCCGCCAAGACGTTCCAGAACGCCTCCTTCAGCCTGGGCGTCATCGGCTTCGAGGTCTGCGGATGCACCGACGCATCCACGCTTTCAGGAACGCTGCCGCCGACGCGGCACATCCGATACCTGCTGCCACACGGCGGCCTCCTGCACCACGGCCCCGCCCACACCCGAGTCTGCAGGTGCGGTACCGGTGGGGCACGACCCTGACAGCGGATCAGGATGCAGGCGACGCTCGTGAAGGCGAGAACGTGTTCCGCCGTGAAATCGTGGCTCGCCACAGACATCGGCCGCCGGCGAGCCAGGCCCTGGTGCCTTCCACGGTCCAGCGACGACGGCCGCCTCGCACCGACGTCTCAAGGCCCTTGCCGGGGTGCGGTGCGTGCTGCCCCGCCCACGTCACCCTCACCGCACAAGGAGGGGTCGTAGCCCTTGCCGGGGTGGAGCTGGCCCGGCCGACGTCGTCGCCGTCGTGCGCGGCAGGAGGGAACCGGTGGTGTGCGCACAAAAACGCGGCCGGCACTTCCCGGGCCCCGTGCCTGCGTCGGCCACCGCCCTGCGGCCGGGGCGGCGGCGCCTGGGGTGCCACCCGCCGGAACAGCGCGCCACACCGCCGAGGGTCGAGGGATGCGTCAACCGCCCAGAGCAGTGGCGCGGCATCGCCACCCGCTACGAGGAGACCGGACACGGCGGTGGTGCGAGCCCGGGGGTCCGGTTCAGCGGACGACGTCGAACACGTTCTTCTGCAGGCCGTTGGCGTAGACGTCGTGCTCGACCAGCTTCAGCTTCTGGGCATCCTTGTCCGTGGTGGAAAAGAGCCGCTTGCCCGCTCCGAGCAGGAGCGGGAAGACGAGCAGGTGGTAGCGGTCGATGAGATCGGCGTCCGCGAGGGCCTGGTTCAGAAAGGCGCTGCCGTGGATGATGATCGGGCCGCCTTCGGTCCTCTTCAGCGCGGCGACCTCGTCGAGTGAGCGCAGGATCGCCGTCTCACCCCAGTTCGTCACCAGATCATCCTCCATCAAGGTGGTCGAGACGACGTACTTCGGCATCACCTTGTAGTCGGCGAAGTCCGCCATGTCGGGCCACACCGGGCTGAACGACTGATAGCTCGTCCGGCCCATCAGCATCGCGGTGGCTTCCTTCTGCTCACGGCCCTTGAGGTCGAACGCCTCGGGGAGGAACTCGACGTCCTTGAAGGTCCACCCGGAGTTCCGGTAACCGGGCTCGCCGCCCGGGGCCTCCACGACACCGTCGAGCGAGATGAAGGCGGTACTGATCAAAGTGCGCATCATGGTTCCTCGGTGTCTCGTGTCCAATTTGCGAGCCGACTCGGTCGGCGCGTGCTTCGACCGCTCTCGCGGCCGCCGCGCACCCACCGTGATCTTTGACTGTCGATCATGAAGGAACTCATCGGCCGCCACCGCCCCTTTCACCAGACCCGGCAGAGCGCGCACCAAGGAGAGGCATCCGCACGCCCCTCGACCGCGCGACGTATCAACGGCGCAGAGCAGAGGGCCTGCCTCACCAGGCGGCGCGGCATCCGATGCGGTCGGGCTCACTGATCCAGACGAAGCGGCCCAGCCCGGCGACACCGCCGGCCGATGCCCTCTTCGCGATGCTCCGCGACGAAGACCTTCTACGAACCCCGACCCGCCGCAACCGGGTGAGGGTTCGCACCAGCGCCCGGTTCGGTCCCTATGCCCGAAGCCGGCGGCGAGCGGCGTCACGCCGCTGGTCGTCGTCAGACGCGAACACTCATCGGACACCCCTCCCCCTCCCCTGGCAGACGGGCTAGTGCGCGGGCCGGGCGGCCCGGCCATCGACTGCCGTGCGGCGCTCCCGCGTCGAGGCCCCGGGGCCGCACAGGGACGGCCGGCGGTGCGGGGTGTGGTCAGCCCGTCTCGTGGCGGTCGGGGTTCACGGCGGCGGGGGTGAGGGGCCCGTTCGCCACCACGATCGAGGTCAGCGGGTAGGGCGGGCCGCTGGTCCCGTCCAGGGTGAGAAGGGGGGTGTCGTCCTCCTGACGCAGGCCGTCGTAGAGCCACATCTGACCGAGGCGGTCGGTGTGGTTGAGGGCGAGGTCGTAGACGCGGCCCCCCAGAACGAAAGGGTCGGCTGCCCGCTGCGCCGCCTCCTGAAGAAGACGGGGCACGGCCTCCGCGGTGAGATGAACCTCCACCCCGTCGAGGTCCGCGGTGGCGGTCTGGACCCATCCACTGCGGTGGGTCGGCGCGTTCAACGGTGCACCGATCGCGGCCAGCCAGTACTCCCAGTCGCTCAGCGACACGGCGTGGATACGGACGTCGACGCGGTCATGCTCTGCGGTGATCCCGGTGACCTCGAGCCGGGCCGCGTTCTCCGCCCGCAGCCTGGCCGCCGTGACCGCGGCCGACGGCCGCGCCCCGTCCTCGCCGGGCCTGCGCGACTCCTGGACGCCGGTGTGCCGGACCGGTTCGGGTGCGACTGCGGTCGGCTGCTGGACGAGAGCCGGTTCGAGCCCCTCGGCCTGCTGGACAGAGACCGGTTCGAGCCCCTCGGCCTGCTGGACAGAGGGCGGAGGCTGGGCCTGGCCGCCGTCGGCCGTGCGCGGCCCCTGGGCGCCGGTGTTCTGTCCGGTGACCGGTCCGAGCGCGACCGGCCGCCGGGTGGCAGCCAGGGCGGGCACGGCGGCCTGCCGGGCGGAGGCCGGAGCGGGCACGGCGGCCTGCCGGGCCAGGGGTTGGGGCTGGGTCTGGCTCTCGTCGGTGGTGCGCGGCTCCTGGACACCGGTGCCGTGTCCGGTGACCGGTCCGGGCGCGGACGGCTGCTGGACGAGGGCCGGTTCGAGCGCCGGGGCCGGGACGTCGCGGGATTCGGGCATGGTCAGGCCCGCGGGGCACGGCTCGGACGCGCCGAGGATACGCAGCGGGCGGCGCGTTGCGGGCGGGCCGGGGGTGTCCTCACCCAAGCGGGGCGCTGTGACCGCCTCCCACAGGGTCGGCGCGCCCGGTACGGAATGCGCCTGGATCTCGGTGACCTCGCCTGCGGGGTCGCCGGGTTCCGCGTCGGGCGCGGGGGGCGGTGTGGGGTGCTGTTGTCTGAGGCGTCTGAGGGTGTCGGCGCCACCGGTTTCCACCAGACGGCCCTGTGCGTTGAGATCGGCGATGAAGGCGTGGGCGAGTTCGCTGAGCCGCGCGGTCAGTTCCCGCTCGAGGTCGCCGTCCTTGTTGTAGGCGATGGTCATGCCACAGCTCCCGGGTAGGCCTTGCGGAGGGAATCGAGCGCGCGCCACTGGAGTGTTTTCACGGCGCCGTCGGTGGTGCCCATGGTGCGGGCGGTCTCGCGGACGGACATCTCCCCCAGGAACCGCAGCCGGATGACGACCTGCTGACGGGGGGTGATCTCCGACAGGGCGTGATGCAGGTCGTCGAGCGCGAGGGAGAACAGAACGGTTTCTTCTGGGTCGCTCACCGAGGGGGCCCAGGCGTCTCCCACCTGGGTGATCTGGTCGACGAAGGTGAGATGGCGGGTCGTGGCGGTCTTGAAGTGGTCGGCGACCGCGTGACGGGCGATGGTGCACAGCCAGGCACGGATCGACGTACCCGTCCAGGTGAAAGTCTTGATCTTGATCCATGCCTTCATGAAGACGTCCGCGGTGAGGTCCTCGGCCAGCGCGGAGTTCGAGTCAACGCGCCGGCCGATGAGTGTGGCGATGACACCGTGGTGCATCCGGTACAGCTCGGCGAACGCCTCGCGATCGCCTTGCTGGGCACGGCTGATGAGGGCCAATTCCCCCGTGGTGCCGCCGTCGACGGCAGCGTCGTGGGCCTGAGTGGTCAAAGGATTGCTCCCGGTCGTAGGGACAGAAGGTGAGGTGGGCTGCCGGCAGAACGTGAGGCGGGGGTCGCGAAGACCGCCCTGCAGGCCCGCGGGCCCCGGGGACGAAGGGAATCAGGCCCGCCCGCGGCTCGGCCCCGCGCCGGCCGAGGCCCCGGGCGTGCCGAGGATCGGACCGGTTCCCCGGACGGCCCCCCGCGCCGGCCGAGGATCCGGGCGGGCCGGCCGAGGGCCCGGGCCGGCCGAGGATCGGGCCTGCCGAGGATCGGGCCTGCCGAGGATCGGGCCTGCCGAGGATCCGGGCCGGTTCCCCAGGCGGCCCCCGCGCCGACCGAGCCCCCGGACCGGCCGAGGATCCGGGCCTGCTGAGGATCCGGGCCGGTGTTCAATCGGCCGCGGGCCGGCAGGCGGCCCCGTGCCGCAGGCGGTGCCGCTCCCGGGCGGGCACCCGCCGGCGCTGCGGAAGGCTGCGCTGCATCGTGTGCGGGTCGTCGTAGACGAGCGCGTCGAGCCGGACACTGTAGGCGTCCCGCAGCGTCCAGAGCGTGGCCAGGCTCGGCTGTTTCGTTCCACTCGCGAGCCGGTGGAACGTCGACCTGCTGATCCCGGTGCGCTGCGCCATGTCCGCGACGCTTTCGTCACCCAGCTCCCCGGCCTTGAGCAGGAGCGTGGCCATATGGAGGCGAAGCATGGTCAAAAGACCCCCTCAGCAACGTGCAGCCGTGCGGCTTACCCACACGCGCGCAACATATGCAAGTTGCCGGAAATGAGTGACGCAAGGGTATTTTGATTCGCACACCAATACGAGAATCGGGATGTGGCCTGCACAAATGCCGATCTAGGTTTTGACCTGCAAAGGTGCACGCGTGCAACCAGCATGTGACAACATGCCTGCGCGCTACCCTCCGACCATGCGGAGTGCGAAGGATTCCCCCCATGAGAGCCGGACCCAACGACAGGCTCAGGCGCAGCGGATCGGCGCGTATCTCACCCAGGCCGCGACGGCAGCTGGATACGACGTCCGCCGGCGCCACGGCGGCCGGGCACAACTGGCGGCCGCGACCGGTCTGAGCCTGACCACCATCAGCCGGACGCTGGACGGCAAAACACTGCCGCTGTCCTCCCAATTGAGCACGTGGGCGACCGTCCTCAACCTCGATCACCGCAGGGTTCTAGTGGAAAGCGGCCTCATTCCCGAGCAGCGCGGACCCGAATCACAGAGGCGGGGACCGAACCCGGCAACGCTTTCTCCGGACGAGGCCATGACCGCCTGGAGAATCACCGACCCGATCATCCGCAGAACACTGAACGGGAGCATCCTCCACGCGATCGCACTCCAAGCGGAAATCGACGCGGCCACACGATCCCGGGCCACACACGAAGACAACACCACGTGGCGCACCCGCAGATGACCCCGCTCCCGCCACGTTCCCCCACCTCGTGGAACACCCCACACCGAACCGTCACGACATGAACCGACCGCCCCCGCAGGGGACGTGACACACACCAGCCGATACCACCACGCGAGCACGGCCCCCTGCCGCCAGACACACGGACCCGGCATCACCCAACACGCGCGCCGGTATCACCAAACGCGGGTTTGTGTCGCCCAGCACGCAGGGGGTATCGCCCAGCACGCGGGTCTATGTCGCCAGATGTGCGGGCCTGTGTCGCCCAGTGCGCGGGCCGGTATCACCAGACGCACGGGTTCGGTATCGCCCAGCGCGCGCCGATGTCGCCCAGCCCGCGCGCCGGTGTCGCCAGATGTGCGGGCCGGTATCGCCCAGCGCGCGGGGCCGGTGGGCGTCATCCGTCGCGGCCCTGGGGCGGCGGCCCGACGCCACCCCCGGCCGGCGCGACGACCCGGCCGGACCCGGTCCGAAACACCGCGCACCCCGATCACCGGCAGCACCACGCCCGCAGCCGCACCGAAATCGAGCACATGCCCGCCCGCCGGGTCCGCCCCTCTCGGCCATGACTCTCCCGCTAAGCTCGGCGGAATCTTCCCGGAAACCAGCGCCTTCACCACAGCTCACGGTCACCGGAAGAGCGGGGAATATCCTCCTGCCGCGCCACATCCAGCGGGTCGAAAAAGGGCCACGCCGAGAGGGGTATCAGGTGCTTGTCGTACACGGAGCCCCCACGACCGCCGTCGTGCGCAGCAGCACCGGCGAAGCCGTGGTCCTGCTTTCCGGCGACTCACTGCGCCAGGCCCCCGAGAAGACGTTCACCGAAATGATCAAAGCCGCCACCGCCGTCCTCAGCGCCGCAGAACTCAAGACCGTCAACAACGCCTATCCCACACTCGGCACCACACCCCCCGACTTCCACGCCCACGTCGACGGAAACAAGCTCACCGTCTACCGACTGAGGGTGAACTGAGCTGCTCCTGCGGCCGCCGAACACGACGCATTCCCCTGCCTTTTCGCTGTGCGGCAGCCGGTCCTTCGCGGCGAAGCCCGCCCCGGGGCGACGTAAGGTTTCCCGGGAAAGGATCTCGTGGAACGGCCCGGCCCCCAGGGGGATGTCGCTAGCCGTGATGAGTTTCGCGGCGCCAAGCGGTCCTACGGTCGAACCGGTGTCACGGAGGAGGACTTTGGATGCGCAGCGTGACCTATTCGATGGGCGTCTCACTCGACGGCTACATCGTCGGACCCGACGGTGAATTCGGCTGGACGGCCCCCGACAAGGACGTCTTCCGTTTCTGGATCGAGGAGATCCGCGAGGTCGGCGTCCACCTGATGGGACGACGCCTGTACGAGACGATGCTGTACTGGGAGAGCGCCGACCAGGACCCCACGCTCGGCGCCGCCGAACGCGAGTGGACCGCGCTGTGGAAGCCGCTTCCCAAAGTGGTGTTCTCCACCACGCTGGAGACAGTGCAGGGCCAGGCCCGCCTCGCCTCCGGCACCCTGGCGCGCGAGATCAAACGCTTGCGAGCCGAACCGGGCCAGGGCGACATCGCGATCGGCGGTGCGACCCTCGCCGCCGAAGCCGCCGCGTCCGATCTGATCGACGAATACCGGACCGTGGTCTACCCCGTACTCGTCGGCGGCGGCACCCCGTTCTTCCCCCGACACGAACGCCGGGTCAACCTCGAACTCGCCGAGACCCGCACCTTCCACTCGAACATCGTCTACCTCCGCTACCGCGTCACACGGTAGAACCTCACCCGCGACCAGCACGGCACCCCCCTAGCCGTAGCCGTGGCCGTGGCACCACGACACCACCGGGCCACGACCACGGGGCCACAGCTATAGAGAGTCTCCCCCTCTCCTCAGAAACCGCTTCCTTGATGCCGGGGCCGGTTCACGGGGCCTCTGCGGGTGCGCGACGCCATCCACTGAGGGGGCTTCCAGACGGGCTGTGGGGCAGGTGGTCGCAGGACGCCGGTCCCGGGCACGACGGCACGACGAGCACGACGAGCGCGGGCAGCGGTCGAGGGCCGCACCCCGGCACCCGGGTGCGGCCCTCGGCGTCTGTGCATACGCGGGCCAGCCGCCGTAGGGCACGGTGATGAGTTCCATAGCGTGGCCGGCCGGGTCCATGAAGTAGACGCCGCGGCCCCCGTCGTTGTGGTTGACCGTGCCGAGCTGCTGCCGGCGCGGATCGGCGTGCTGCTCGATGCCGCACTGGGTGATCTGGGCGTATGCCGCGTCGAACTCTTCTTCGGAGATCAAGAACGCGTAGTGCTGAGGAGCGATCTTGTCGGCGGGGATCGCGGCGAAGTCCAGCGTGACGCCGTTGCTCAAACCGACCCCGATGAACGGGCCCCACTCGGCGGTGATCTCAAGGCCCAGCAGGCCGACGAGGAACTCTGCCGACTCCCGGTTGTCCCGGGCGTGGACGATCGTGTGGTTCAACTGCACTGTCAAGGAATGCCTCCGAGGGCATCTCCTGACCCTCCATGCCTCACCCAGCCGGTGACCGACACGCGATATCACGGCAGATGCTAGTCGCCGCTGCCGATCGACGTGAGCCGGTGACCGACACGAGCGGCGACCGTACCGGCGAAGGCAGCAAAGAGTTCGGCCCTTGTGTGCGTAGCGGTGACGCACGCTCCGGCATCCGGCCAAGCCCCGTGCATACCGGTCCGGTATTTCGTCGTGTCCGGCCTCTTTACCCGGGCCCAGGGCCGTGACGGCACCGTCCGGGCTGCGGAACTCACGATCCGGAGCGCAGCCCCAGCACACTGTGCTGCACCGCACCCGAGGGAAGATCACTCTTTCCCGAAGCCCTGGCAGTCAACTCCACCAAACTGGAACGGAGTTCCGCGGCGGGCTCCCCCAGGACGATCACGCTGATGATCAGCTCCATCATCAGACAGTCGTACGCGTCGCCCATGTTCCGGTAGCGCTTGGCGTCGCCCTCGACCACGGCGGAGACGATCCTCCTGCCACGGCCGGCCGCGGGGGTGAAGGACACCTCGTAGACGCCGTGACCGGTCCAACTCCAGTGCATGAACAGAACATCGCCCTCAGCGAAGACGTTCCACTTCTCATCCATGCCCGCGGCGCGATAGCCGCGCTGGATCCGATCCCACTCCTCCTCCGTCCAGACTCGGTCCGGCACCTGGGACACCGGCCGGAGCACGCTGATCGGGTGCAGGCGCCGGAACGACTCTCCGATGAGCGGGGCATCGGCCATCATGACCCAATCCTAGGGAAGCACCACTCCCCCACGACAGCCGATGACCTCCCCGAGCCCGCAACTCCGGCGCAGGGCCGCCCACCCCGACCCAGACGCGACTGCGGGGTGGCGGCGTGCAGCAGCCGTGCGGGGTGCCGGCCGCACTCCCTGACGCCGCAACGGGCCAGGTCCCGCACGCCGGCCGGCACGCCCGGCGAGCGGTCCGCCTCCCCGCCTGCCCGCCTGCCCGCCTGCCCGCCTGCCCGCCTGCCCGCCTGCCCGCCTGCCCGCCTGCCCGCCTGCCCGCCTGCCCGCCACGGTGCCGTGCAGGCACGGCCGGATCCGATAAGGACGCGGGCCGGACAGCACAGCCGGTCTCGCTGATGCCATACGGAGGAACAGCCGTCCGACTTTGAACCAATGTCGCATTAGGATTGTTTGCGTTTTTCCTTCGGCTTCGGTTAGTGTCCAGGCCCTCCGAACGAATCGTTCGGAGACTTCGGACGGTTGGGCGGCTTCTCCCCCGATTCCGCCATGCCCCGACAAGAGCAGCCGGGTTTCCGCATAACCCGGCACCGACAGGTCACGCACCTCGCGCCGTCCCTCGAACCTCCCCGCGCGGACCGTGCGGACGGCCTGCTACTCGCTCACCGTCAGCCGGAACGCGCCAGCAGGTTCGAAAAAGGCGAGGACCGAAGACGCGGCCCGACACCACGTCGGGCCGCGCTCACACCGGAACTCTCTTTGTTCACAGACCACTTGAAGGGTGAAAGGACTCATTTTCATGAACCTGGACCAGCTCGAGACCGAAACCGCGGAACTGCTGCCAGGACGCGAGGCACTCGGCAAGTTCTCGTTCAACTTCGCCAAGATGACCACCGTCACCAAGAAGGTGGCCCACGCGGACGCACACAACGAGCCAGCCGCACTCAACCAGTGCTCGCCCTACGCGGTCGCCCAGACCAAGGCCACCCAGAGCATCAGCATCCAGCAATAACACACCAGAGCCGCGCAGGACCGGGCCAATGGACGAACCCAGCCCTACCCGGCACCCCCGGCCCCACGCAACCCGCGCGGCGACGAGCGCGCCACTGGTCGTCGCGACCGCTGCTGACGAGCGTTCAGGCAGAAGAGGCCGGGCAGGGCGGCGATACCACGCGCAACTCCCATGTCCCCCACCGGTGCACCACGCAACGTCACGGCCGACGGGGCATCAAACAGACTCAGTACCGACGCAGTGGACCAGAGCACCGCCCGTACACGCACCACCGCACCGGCCCTCAACGGTCGGACCCGCCGCGCCGGGACCGCTCCCCCGCACCCCACCACACCACGCGCCCGCCGCCGCCCGGTGACCGCGACTGTGCGGGCGTTACCCTCGTGGGCGGCCGCCCAGCGCGAACTCTCCCACCGGCCCGCGCCGCAACACCCGCACCCATGAGCCGAACCGTCAACTGCGCCCAGAAGAGGCCCATGCCGACGTCCGACGACCACACCAGCCGCACCACCCTGCAGGCCCACCCCCCTCACCACGGACACGTCCCCGGGCAGCCAGCCGGCCCCCACACGCCCACACGCCCGGCGAACCGGCGCACCCGGCGCCCTTCATGACCGCCCCCCCCCCGGAAACTGGGGCGTCGCGCCGGTCCCGCAGGCGGCTGCCGGTGTCCGTCTCGCGCAGCCGGTAGACGCCCGGCGGCAGGTCGTCGAAGGCCAGGGTGCCGTCGGCGCCGGTGGTGCCATCGGCGACGACGCGGCCGCTGGGGGTTCGGTGAGCTGGAAGGCGGCGGCGGCCAGGCGATCGCCGCCCGGGTCCCGCTTGTGGATGGTCACACCCCCTGGGGCTGCGGTGACCTTGACGGCGGCGCCCGCGCACGCGGTGGTGTCACCGGCCAGCAGCATCCGCTGCGCCCTGCTGTCGCGGGGGGTGAGGATCTTCAGACCGGAGCCGGCCAGGTCCTTGGCGGTGGCGCGGACGGTGGCCGTGCCCTTGGTATCGGCGGTGAACTCCCACTCGGCGGTGCCGCCCGGACCGGTGGTGACCTGCCCCTGCTCACCGTGCTCGCCGTGGGTGCCCGCTTCAGCGAGGGCGACCTGGCTGTGCACCCGCACGACCGCTGTCCCGGACTGGCTCGCCCGCCTCGAGCAGCTCGAGCACCTGACCACCGTCCAGTTCAAGCAGACAGCTCGTCCAAGCGCCGCCGCATACGAACGACCACCGAATCTGAACCCTGCGCAGCGCAGATGACACGACCTGATCACCCAACCAGCCAACTGACAAATCCGCAGTCCAGACCCCTGCTCCAGCAAGCGCCCACAATCACTTCAGCCACTGGCACTCCCTCACCCGCCGCCGCACCACAAACTGATCAGTGCAGGCCAGGCCACCAGCCACTGATCAGAAAAACCGCTCCTGGACAACAGCTGGCCGCCATCTTCCTGCGCTGGACCTGAGGAGCTGAATCAGTGCGCGAAGATCATGAAGAGGATGGCGGTCGCTACCGCGCTGATGAGCAGGGAACCGAGACAGCCGATCCGGTTGCTGAAGAAGATCATGGTGCCCGTATACCCGGAAACCGCCGATGCCGCATCGACAGGTTCCATGGTGGAGAGCTGCCCAGCAGATGGCGGCCGACGTGCGGTGAGCGTGCCGGCTCCTGCGGGAGGGGTCAGTCAGTGCCGATGTCGAAGGTTTGCTTGCTGCCGTAGTTGTAGGTGTTGAAAACGCCGCTGGTAGCACCGACGATCAGGTCAACACTGTCACCGGCGGAGCGGCTACCCTCAATGTTGATCTGGACAGGCGCGTCGGTGCACCAGTAGCTCTTGTACTGCCAGCCGTTCTTCGAAGGCCCGTAGCCGAAGGTGATGGACTGGCCGGTGATCGTGCTGTCGTGGCAGTAGGCGTCCAGCACCCCCTGAATCACGTACCGGGTCGGACCGTCGGACCGGACCGTGCCGTTGAAGCGCACGTCGTACTTGATGTTCCCCAGTCCGTCCCGCTGGATGTACGAGACGTGCGCCTCCTGAGTCGTGGCGCTGGCGGGAGCAGCCGACACCACGGGCAGGACAGCAGCCGCGACGGCGGCCCCGACGCAAGCCAGAGGCCGTACGCGACCAGCCGAAAGAAGAGCCATCGAGCGTTTCCCTTCAAGAGGCAGCACTTGCTTCGTCCAGACCGAGTGTTACCAGCCCACGGCCTCTCACCAGCCGGTTCGGCCCCGGAACACCATTTCGAGCGACCATGGCATATGCCATTTGCATCTGTTGGCCGGACAGTCATTCAGCCGAGCACCGATGGCCTGCAACGGCGGCGACTTGCGGAAGTGACCCCCAGCGCCCAGAGGCAGCCAGGTAGACGCGGGCGTTACGCAGGCGCGGTGACGGCAGCCGGGCAGGCGATGACCGCCGACCGGGCTGCGAGGGCATGTTACGGCGGACACCGGTGGTGGTTCCGTCGGCGCCGCTGGGCCTGGCGAGGTCTTCCGCCGTCCAGCCGCCCCACCCGGCGCCCGCTCCGAAGCAGCCACTGATCGGATGCAGCATTGCCGGCCTGAGCTTCGGCGGTGCACCGGGCCCGGACACCGGCCGAGCAAGGCGCGCTGGCGACGTAGCTTCCCTGCCACCGGGTAGGGGGATGGTGGCCAGGGCCGTTGATGGGCGTTGGGGGCTGCCGGCGCAGTGGCGAGGTGGGCGGAAGGCGGGTGGCGCGGTCGGCGGCGGTGCGGACCCGGATCTGTTCCAGGCGGTGTTGGACGCGGACCGTAGAGGTCGATGGCGTCGGTGAGGACGTCCCATTCGCCGCCGTCGAGGCCTTGAGGGCGCGAGCCGAGTATGTCGGGGCCAGCACGGTAGTGGCGGCGTCGATGGTCGCCGATGGCGGTCCGAGCTTGATTGTCGTCCTGTGCGTCTTCGTCGTCCTTCCGGGCGCGGTGATCTCCTTCAAGGGACCTCCCGCTGTTTGGTTTTGCTGGTCTGGCAGCCACCCCTTCGAACCTGCTCGAATCCTTGCACGGAACGTCGCGGCAACATGCCTGGCTGACTCAATCTGGTGGTGGGCGGAACACCAACGCACACGATCCGCATACCTGACCTTTGCATACGCCAGGCCCCCCATGTGGCACTCGACAGGAGATCTCGTTGCGAAGACTCAGACTCAATCTCGCCGCCACTGTTACGGCTGCGGTCGTAACCATGTTGCTGCCCCTCATAGGCACGGGCTCAGCAGCCGCCAGCGACTCATGCACGCCCAGCGTCACCTGGGACTACTACTCGTACACCGATATCGCTGGCAATCACTACGGGCACAAGGTCTACGTCCACTGGAACCCGTGCAACCGGCCGACGCGAGCCCGAGCGCACTGCCAGAACTTCCCGTATGGCACGTACTACGCGTACGGCAACACCATCAACTCCACGGGAACCAGCGTTGTCGCCTGCGGCGGGGGTAACCCGCGGTATGGCAGCCAGGGCTGGCAGGAGTACTACGGCGGCTCCTGGCACTACCACCAGCTCTTCGCCGTCTGAGACCCGGGCGACAGTGAGGGTCCGCACCCCGGGGTGCGGACCCTCACCGCGTTGATCAACGGCGGCCGGGCCTGTTATGCAGTCAGTGGGCCTGGGCGCGCGCCTCGTAGACCAGCTCCGCGAAGCCACCGTGTACCCGGCAGCCGACCGGAGCCGCACCTGACGCGCCTGATCAAACACCCTGCGAACGGGCACTTCGCCCGCGCGCTGAGGCATGGCATGCGTGCGAAGGAACCTTGCCCCGACCGTAAGCACGCCGACTGCGCAACGCCCTCACGTGTGACCGGTCAACAGTGGGTGTCTGCTTCACCCTGGAGGCGGGTCTCGCGGTCGTCGGCGAAGCACTGGACTGGAACACCCACTACTGGCCGGTGTCGCGCGGCCTGCGCTTCACACGGCCCTCCGTACACGCCGCCTCGAGCCAGCGCCCCGCGAGTGCCGGACCGGCAGGCGCTGTGCGGGATCCTGTTCGTCCTGCACACGGGCATCCAATGGGAGTACCTGCCGCAGGAACTGGACTTCGGCTCAGGCATGACCTGCTGGCGGCGCCTGGCCGCCTGGAACGAGGCCGGCGTGTGGGACGAACTGCACCTGGTGCTCCTGAAGAAGCTGCGGGCGGCGAAGAAGCCGGACTGGTCCCGGGCGGTGATCGACTCATCCCACGTCCGGGCCGCTCGACGGGGCCCAAAAGCGGTCCCAGCCCGGTCGACCGCGCACGGCCGGGCAGCAAGCACCACGTCCTCACCGACGGCCAAGGCATCCCGCTCGCAGTGCCGCTGACCGGCGGAAACCGCAACGACGTCACCCAACTCCTGCCCCTGCTCGACAAGATCCCGGCGGTCACCGGCGTCGTCGGCCGCCCCAGACATCGACCCGACGCCCTACTTGCCGACCGCGGCTACGACCACGACAAATACCGCCGCCTACTGTGGCAGCGCAGCATCCGCCCGGTCATCGCCGAACGAGGCGTGGAACACGGCTCTGGCCTGGGCATCTTCCGCAGGGTCGTCGAGCGCACCATCGCCTGGCTGCACGGCCTTCGCCGCCTGCGGATCCGCTGGGAGCGACGCGACGACATCCACGAGGCCTTCCTCGGCCTCGCCACCTGCCTGATCACTCACCGACACATCCAACGCCTGCGTTGGGACCTCTTATCATGCACCGTTGACGTCAGGCAGTGGTGGGGCTCTTACTGCCGCGCCGAGACCGCTATTCGCATACGGCCTCTGTGTCGCTCCGGTGGGTTTCGGGCGCTGGCGATCCTCGACCTACAGGTTGCCGTCACCGGTCTGGCGCTGTCGGCGATGTCGGATGCTGGGAATGTCGTCCGGGCTGCCGCATGACACCGCGTGAGACGTGTACCGAAACGGGTCGGACTGCTGTACGTGGCACTGGTCACGGCATTACTGGCGTACGCCATCGCACGCGGCCACCCAGTCGGCGACGTGGGTACCGTCGTCTCCACATTCACCAGCCTGCTCGCGCTACCCGCCGCAGTGATCGCCGTGCTCCGCCCCGGCAAGAGCGGGTCGGCGCCCGTTCGGCTGGAGGACATGGCCGACCACCTCGCCCAGGGGATGCGCCAGCAGTGGGAGGCCGAGGCGCAGGTACGCCGCCTCAACGACCCTTTCCCGCTGGCGGTCGAGTGGGAAGCGGCCGCCGCGGACCTGGTTGAGTCATGGCCTCAGTTGAGGGAGTTGGCTCGGGGGTGGCCCGGCCAGTCCGCAGCCAACTGCACATGGGCTGACAGCCCGAACGCACTGGCCGGCAAGGGAGGAGACATCGCTCAGGTCTTCGAACGCGTGCCCACCCGCCGCCTGGTGATCCTCGGTGAGCCCGGCACCGGCAAGACCGTGCTACTCATCCGCCTCCTCCTTGCCCTGCTCGAGCGCCGCGCGCCCGGCGGCCCCGTCCCGGTCCTTTTTTCCCTGGCCTCGTGGGACCCAGCCCAGAAGGACCTCTACACATGGATGGCCGACCAACTCGCCCGAGACCACCCCGCCCTACACTCCCTCGCCACTTCCTCAGAGACCGACCCCAGCACCCGGGCCCGCGCCCTGCTTGAACAACGGTTGATCCTGCCGATCCTCGACGGCCTGGACGAACTGCCGTATGCCGTGCGCCCCCGGGCGCTGTATGCCATCAACGAGGTGCTACCAGCCGGGCAGCCACTAGGCAGTTTCGTTTGGATCATGAAGAGTGCGGAACGATGTCAGCCATGGTCTCTGAAGAATCGCTCTCCAGTCCGTCGAACGACGCCGCTGGCGGCCTCATCGCATGTCCCTGCTGTTTCCGGCGGACCCTTGGAGGAACGGGCCAATTTCGAAATCTGTCCGGAGTGCGGCTGGGAAGACGACGGACAGGATGACGCGGACGCGCACGTCGTGCGGGGTGGGCCCAACGGCAGGCTGAGCCTGACGCAGGCACGCCTGGACTATCTGGAGTCAGCAGCCGAGGGACGCGATGAGTCCATGACGCGTGGCGGTGAAGGGCTGTGGATGTCGGAAGCACGGCGTCAGATGCTAGACGTGGCTGAATAGGGCAGCGTCCGGCAGTGATCCACCTCGTTGTCAGGTCATGTCGTTGACCGATGCGCAGTGGGCACGGATCGAGCCGTTACTCCCGGACCGCAGGCCGAAGCGGGGTGGCCGCTGGCGGGACCACCGGGAAGTGATCGACGCGATCGCGTTCAAGTTCCATACCGGAACGCAATGGGTCCACTTGCCGGAGAAGTACGGCAACTGGCGAGGCGTCTACAACCGGCTGCGGATGTGGGCCATCGACGGCACCTGGGAGCGGGTGTTCATCGCGCTGATGGCCCAGGCTGACGCGGACGAGGACCTCAACTGGGCCGTCTCGGTGGACTCTACGGTTGTGCGTGCCCACCAGCACGCGGCCGGGGCCCGGAAAAAGGGGCCCCGGCAGACGAACCCGGCGACCATGCCATCGGCCGCTCCCGCGGCGGACTGACCACGAAGATCCACCTCGCTGCCGATGGCCGCTGTCGGCCTCTGGCGTTCGTTCTTACTGCAGGCCAGGCCGGCGACGCACCTGCCTTCACCGACGTCATGGCCCGCCTACGCGTTTCTCGTCGGCGAGGACGGCCCCGCACCAGGCCGGACCTGGTCCTGGCCGATAAGGCGTACTCCTCCCGCGCCATCCGCGAACACCTGCGCAAGCGCGGCATCCGGGCAGTGATCCCAATCCCGGCGGACCAGCGGAGTCACCGGCTACGTCGCGGCAGCCGCGGGGGCAGGCCACCGGCCTTCGACCGCGAGACCTACAAACAGCGCAACACTGTCGAGCGGTGCATCAACCGCCTCAAGCAGTGGCGCGGCATCGCCACCCGCTATGAGAAGACCGCCACCATCTACCGGGCCGGACTCCACATCGCAGGCATCTTCCTCTGGTCCGCCCGATGATCCAAACGAAACCGCCTAGTTCCGCAGGCCCATGGAGGTTTCGATCGCCTCGGCTTCCGCGTCCGCGTCCGCGTCCTGGGTGCACAGCTCGCACGGGTCGATCTCGGCGCACTCCCCACCGCACTGACGTGACCGGTACTGCTCTCAGCCCTGCGGGAGGCGGTGCTGAGTCTTGGGCGTCAGGTGGCGGTGGGCCAGTTACGCAGCAGAGCGGCGATCTTCCCCGCGGTGCAGGCGGGGTCGAGGAGCAGGTCCTTGAGGGCGATGGCGTCCTCGCGGGCCGGTTTGACGGTGATCCCGGCGGCTTCGAGGTACATGACGCCGGACGCGGCGGCGACGGCTAGGTTGGAGCGTTCCAGCCAGCGGCAGCGGCCCAGCGTGTGCACCAGGGCGGCGGCCTTGGCGTAGGGGCCGTCGTAGACGGGCTGCTCGAACAGTTCCGCCCGGTGGCGGGCGACCGCAGAGACGGGCACGCCGTAGTCGTCGGGGGCTGGATCGTTCGCCCCGGCGGCTTCGGCGACCTGCAGGATCCAGGGAACGTCGATGTTCAGGTCCATCAGGCTGCGCGCGCTCCTCGAGGCGTCTGCTGGGCTTGTTCGGCCTCGTCGAAGAGTGCCTGGTGTTCGGCCAGGAAGCGTGCGGCCGCGTCCACAGCGCGGGCGCGCAGGCCGCTGGTGTCGTCCTGCACCAGCCGGCCGAGGTAGTCGCCGATGCTCAGCCCCAAGTCGGCGGCGCGCTTCTTCGCGAGTTCCGCCACGTCCTCGTCCACGCGCGCGCCCAGCTGTGTCTTCGCCATACCAGCATGGTAACAGCTGTTACCGGGGGTGGGGCGGCAGCGGGTGGCACGGACGCCAGCCGCGGACCGGGCGTGAACGGCGCCTCCTCTGTAGGAGGGGGGTGGCGAGTGTCGCTGCATGTCAGGCCGCCTTGTCGACTGGCTAAGCCGCGCTAGACGGCTTCTCTGTAGGCTCTGTGCGTGGAGATGCTGAGCCGTGCTGGAGCAGGTTTTAAGCACGCCTTGACCAGCGACGAGGATGAGAGCGACTTCGGGGGTTTCGCGCAGGAAGCCAGAGGGTTGTTCATCGCTAGTGATGATGGACATCGCCAGATCGAACTTCTGGGGTGCTCGCCTCGAGGCGCGCTACTGAGCTGCCTCGGCCATCTCGGCGGGCGCCGCGCCAGCGCGGGAAGTGCCCATCTGGCTCTCCTCGACGCCAAGGGCAGGGAGATGGGTTCCTACTTCGTCAGCGACCTCACAGCAACCGCCGCCACGCCTTCTCTTCGCGATGATGGGCTTCTCGACATCACTGTGCGTCTGTGGTGCGATCAGCTCCTCCCCGGTTCGGAATGGGTGTGGGAATTGCTTCGTAGTGGACAGCTGAACCGGAAGGGCATGTGGCACTCCCTCTCTCCGGAAGATTGGAAAGCCTGGCTGTTCGTAGCGCTGTTGTCGCGGCAGTACCAGCGTCGAGACCACCCCGAGGACACGGCGCCAGGGCAGGTGTTCACCTTGGACGGTCTGCAGGTCGTCGATCCCGACAGTTTCTACTGCACGCTGGGAGAAGCCATCAACGGTCCCGGGGGATACTTCGGCTGGAACCTCGCTGCCGTGGACGACTGTCTCGGCGGAGGGTTCGGTGCCGCGCCTCCGTTCACCTTGGAATGGCAGCACTCAGAGTCCGCAAGGGCGCGTCTTCTCAGTGACCACGGAGCCAATGACGCCTTCTTCGAGGTGCTCCTGGCGATCTTCACGGATCGCGGTATCGACGTCCTGCTGCGGTGACGAAAGAGCCATTGTCCTCGTGAGTAAGGGTCGGCGGCCCCGCGCATGTACGACGACAGTACCCTCCTGACCGCCGGCCACCTCGCCGCCTATGCCAGCGGGCTGCGTTCCTGGTCCGAGCCGTCACCGGCTCGGCCGTGTCCGTGCTCAGGGCGACGATGCGGTTGTCACCATCCACGTGGACGACTTTCGGCTGCAGTTTCCTCGCCACGGCGTCGGCGACCTGGGCGTAGCTGATGACAATTGCCAGGCCTCCGGGGTGAACCAGATGGGCGGCGGCAGAGGGTGACGCCGATCAGCGGACGCTTCCGTAGCGTTCCCCTGGTCTGGTCAGGGTGTGTGGTCGGACCAGGGGATGTGCTAGGGCGTGTATCGAAAGTGCCTGGTGAGGATGGAGGAGAGCCCATTTGTGATCCAGAATGATTGGATGATCACGCTTGAGACTCCCCGTTTGGTCCTGCGTCGCTGGCGCGAGGAAGACGTTGCGCCCATGGCTGCCGTCAATGCCGACCCCGCGGTCATGCGGTGGATCCGTGACGGCAGCGTCCTT
>NZ_JBVIYV010000017.1:0-35902 GCF_055592265.1 Streptomyces sp. NPDC041129
CCGGCGGTGGTGGTGCCGGTGGTGCCGGCGGTGGTGGTGCCGGTGGTGCCGGCGGTGGTGGTGCCGGTGGTTCCGGCGGTGGTGGTGCCGGTGGTTCCGGCGGTGGTGGTGCCCGTGGTTCCGGCGGTGGTGGTGCCCGTGGTTCCCGCGGTGGTGGTGCCCGTGGTTCCCGCGGTGGTGGTGCCCGTCGTGGTGGTGCCGGTGGTGCCGGCGGTGGTGGTGCCGGTGGTGCCGGCGGTGGTGGTGCCCGTGGTTCCCGCGGTGGTGGTGCCCGTCGTGGTGGTGCCGGTGGTGCCGGCGGTGGTGCCGGCGGTGGTGGTGCCCGTGGTTCCGGCCTCGCACTGCGGCCGGGTGATCGTGTTGGTATCCAGCGTCACGGCCCCGTTGCGGGCCAGCGCCCGCCCGTCGATGGTCGCGCCCGTCGCGGCGGTGATGGACGTCAGGGCCAGGATGTTGCCCACGAACGTGGAGTTGGTGCCGAGGACGGCAGAACTGCCGACCTGCCAGAACACGTTGCATGGTGAGGCGCCATTGATGAGGAGCACCTCACTGGCGGACGCGGTCGTCAAACCCGAACCGATCTGGAACACCCAAACGGCGTTGGGGTCGTCCTTGGCATCCAGGGTGAGGGTGCCTGTGAGCCCGAGAGTGGAGGAGGCGGTGTAGACGCCCGGTACCAGCGTCAGGCCACCGGCGTCCGGGGGAAGGGCCCCGTCGGTCGCCTGTCCGGCAGCGTCGTTATACGCCGTGACCAGGTCGGTCTTGGCCTGATCGGCTACCGCGTCGGCGGAGTGCTGAGCCCCGAGCACCAGGCCCGGCGGGAATCCGCTGATGGCCGTCCCCGGACTCACTCCGAGATCTCCGGTGACCACTGAGGGGCCGGTGTTGGTGACTGCGGAACCGGCCAGTACCGCGAAGCTGTCCGCCGTACCCAGAGGTACGGGTGTGGCGATGGCGCTGGCCTGCGTCGGTGTCGTGGCGACTACGACAGCGGCGGTCACCACGGCAAGCAGCGCCGCGGTCCAAACCGACCATGCGCGCCGTAGCTGCGCGACGGGGATAGTCACTTTCATTAAGGGCCCATTTCCTTTGAGGGGATGGTGGCTTTTCTGGCGGTTCCCCACTGCCCGGAATCGCCACTTTCTGAGGCTGGCATATTACTTAGGCATGTGGGGCGGGCCGGGATCCATTCGAGTGAATTTTTCTCACCCTGGCGAGCCGATCGCAAATGAAAAGAAAGGGTTAATGGGCTGGATGGCCCTATCTCCTTGACTCTGACGGGCCGTGCGGCAAAGTCCCAGACCAGGCTGACGGAGAGGCGGGGAAATGGTGCGGTCGCGCGCCCTGGAGGAGTGATGCCAACCCCATTCGGGGGACCGACACCTCATCCGCGCGTTGCGAAAAAGACAGTTCTCCCCCGACGAGTAGCACATGACGGCACTGGCAGAGCGAAGGCGCACGCGAGAAGGCTCCGAAAGGCTCCGTATGAGGCCTGGGAGGTCGACCGCCCGCTGAGTGATATCTGAGAGGTTTCACCGCGGCGCAAGCGGCGCCTCCTGGCCACTCCCCGGCCCGCGGCTCCGCCTCGCTCCGTCGTGCCTCGACGAGGAGTACGCTGGTGATTACCGAGAGCATCTCGTACACCGGCTTCCACGCAGATGTCGTTCTCGGCGATTCACGACAACCGGGTCGGCCGCGCCCGGCCCGGAGTTGGGTCCGCATCATGACGGCGACCGTTTCGTTGACGCCCGCGACCGAAGAGCGGACTCCTCCGTTGTTGCCGCTCCGGCTCGTACTGGCACCCGCCGGGAGCGCCCCGGCCCTGATCGACGGTGCCTGGTGGCCCCGCTACCGTGATCTGAAGGCGGAGCTTCCGGCGCTCGTCGAGTTCCTCGACCCGTTGTGGGGGAGGATCACCCGCGTAACCGTGAACCCCACCTTCTGGCCGGTCGTGCCGCGAAAGGTGCCCGTCCACGGGCACATGGTGCACGTCGGCTGGTTCGAGGCCGAGCAGGACCCCCACAAGTTGCTCCTGCTCTCCTACACTGCCGGTCGCTGGGACCTCCTGGTGGTCCCGCCGGAGACGGAGCCGGCCACTGCATCGTCGCTGATGGCCGCGGCGGCCGACCCGTCGCGGAGACTGACGGCGACGGGCCTGATCCATGAGGCCGAGCGCGTCCGGAGCACGGCGGAGGCAACGGCCGACTCGGACTTGGCCGGGGAGGTGGCCTGGGACTCCGAAGGCGGACATGACGCCCGCCGCCCCACCTCTCCTGCTCAGAGAAGTGAACCCGCCTGCGCCTCTGCCTGGTCTCCATGTGGTGATTGACTTCAACCGAGCCGGTGGCCTGGGGGGTTTGCGCTTTGCGCTGAGCCGTGTGGTGTTCTACTGCTCGCCAACCGTCACGCTCGGTCACTATGCTCACTTCATGCGGCAGACCGAGGGCCCGCCTCTGCGGTTGGCCGTGGATTGGCGAGGCTAGAGAGAAGAGCGGCCTGAGAAAATGCTGAAAGAGGTCACCGCGACCCGCTACGTCGCGCCCCTGCGCTCCGGCGGCTCGGTGCCCGGCGTCGTCGAGGCCGACGACCTCGGCACGTACGTCGTGAAGTTCACCGGCTCGGCGCAGGGGCACAAGGCGCTGGTCGCCGAGGTGATCGTCGGGGAACTCGCGCGGGCGCTGGGCCTGCGCTTCCCCGAACTGGTCCTCGTCCACTTCGACCCCGCGATCGCCGCCGACGAGCCCCACCAGGAGGTTCGGGAGCTGCACGGCGCCAGCGCGGGCGTCAACCTCGGCATGGACTACCTGCCGGGCGCAGCGGACTTCACCGCGGAGATCGCCAAGTCCTTCGCCGTGGATCCGCTGGAGGCGGGCCGGATCGTCTGGCTGGACGCGCTGACCGTCAACGTGGACCGCACCGTGCACAGCTCCAACCTGATGGTGTGGCCCACCCTCGGCACCGTGCCGCCGCGCCTGTGGCTCATCGACCACGGTGCCGCCCTGGTCTTCCACCACCGCTGGGACACCACCACCCCGGGCAAGCGGTACGACTTCCGCCACCACGCCCTCGGGAACCACGGCCCCGACGTCCGGGCCGCCGACGCGGAGCTGGCGCCCCGGGTGACCGAGGAGCTGCTGCGCGGGGTCGTCGCCGAGGTGCCGGACGCCTGGCTGGCCGAGGACGCCGGCTTCGCGACCCCCGACGACGTCCGGGCCGCCTATGTCGACCACCTCCTGCGGCGGGTGCGGCTGTCGGCAGACTGGCTGCCGACCGACTTTCCGAGCCGGGCGGAACTGGCCGCCGAGGAGACCGCACGCGCGGCGAGGACGCAAGCGGGCCGCCCGGACTGGCTCAAGCGCGTGCCCGACCTGCATGGCAGGCCGGGGGTCGAGCAGGACGGGGCGGTGCACTTCGGCTGACCGGTGGCCCCAGGAAGCCGCCGGGGCCACCGGTCGGCCGGGGCCCGTCCGGCCGGACGGGCCCCGGCCGACCGGCGTCGAAGTGCGGAGCCCGTCAGCCCTCCAGCCGCTCGTACGCCGGCAGGGTCAGGAAGTCGGCGTAGTCCTCGTCGAGGGACACCTGGAGCAGCAGGTCGTGCGCCTGCTGCCAGTGGCCGGACGCGAAGGCCTCCTCGCCGATCTCCGCCCGGATGGCCGCCAGTTCCTCCGCGGCGACCTTGCGAGCCAGTTCCGGGGTGGCCTTCTCGCCGTTCTCGAACTCGACGCCCGCGTTGATCCACTGCCAGATCTGGGAGCGGGAGATCTCCGCGGTGGCCGCGTCCTCCATCAGGTTGAAGATGGCGACGGCGCCGAGCCCGCGCAGCCAGGCCTCGATGTAACGGATGCCGACCTGGACGGCGTTGACGAGACCGGGGTACGTGGGCTTCGCGTCCAGCGAGTCGACGGCGATCAGGTCGGTTGCCTCGACGTGGACGTCCTCGCGCAGCCGGTCCTTCTGGTTCGGCTTGTCGCCGAGCACCTTGTCGAAGGACTCCATGGCGATCGGGACCAGGTCGGGGTGGGCGACCCAGGAGCCGTCGAAACCGTCGTTCGCCTCACGGTCCTTGTCCGCCTTGACCTTCTCGAAGGCGACCTTGTTGACCTCCTCGTCGCGCCGGGACGGGATGAACGCCGCCATGCCGCCGATCGCGTGCGCGCCGCGCTTGTGGCAGGTGCGGACGAGGAGTTCGGTGTACGCCCGCATGAACGGCGCGGTCATCGTGACCGCGTTGCGGTCCGGCAGGACGAACCTGGGTCCGCCGTCCCGGAAGTTCTTCACGATGGAGAACAGGTAGTCCCAGCGGCCCGCGTTCAGCCCGGAGGCGTGGTCGCGGAGTTCGTAGAGGATCTCCTCCATCTCGTACGCCGCCGTGATCGTCTCGATCAGGACGGTGGCGCGGACGGTGCCCTGCGAGACGCCCACGTGGTCCTGTGCGAAGACGAACACGTCGTTCCACAGGCGGGCCTCGAGGTGCGACTCGGTCTTCGGCAGGTAGAAGTACGGGCCCTTGCCGAGGTCCAGCAGGCGTTGGGCGTTGTGGAAGAAGTACAGGCCGAAGTCGACCAGCGCGCCGGGGACCGGCCTGCCGTCGGCGTCGACTAGGTGGCGCTCGTTCAGGTGCCATCCCCGCGGGCGCATGACGACCGTGGCCAGCTCCTCGGCGGGGCGCAGGGCGTAGGACTTGCCGGACCCGGGGTCCGTGAAGTCGATGTTCCGGGTGTAGGCGTCGACCAGGTTGACCTGGCCGAGGACCACGTTCTCCCAGGTGGGCGCGGAGGCGTCCTCGAAGTCGGCGAGCCAGACCCTCGCGCCCGAGTTGAGCGCGTTGATGGTCATCTTCCGGTCGGTGGGGCCGGTGATCTCCACGCGCCGGTCGTTCAGCGCGGCCGGGGCCGGGGCGACCTTCCAGGAGTCGTCCGCGCGGACGGCGGCCGTCTCCGGCAGGAAGTCCAGGGTCGAGGTGCGGGCGATCTCGGCGCGGCGCTCGGCGCGGCGGGCGAGGAGTTCGTCACGGCGCGGGGTGAACCGCCGGTGCAGTTCCGCCACGAAGGCGAGCGCCGCGTCGGTCAGGACCTCCTCCTGCCGGGGCAGGGGCTCGGCGTCGACGATGGCCAGCGGAGACGGCGCTGGTGCGGACATGAGCTGTCACTTCCTTCAGCGGTGGCACCGGGTGCCAAGAGGCACGAAACGGACGATCGGCGCCCGTTGTGCGACCGGGCGCTTCTGAACAGTGGATAGTAGTTTCCTCATCGTGGAACTTCAATGGTTTGTTGATGTCGAGAATCTCCGGGTCGAGGCAATGTGGCGCTCGGTGCCACCCCGTTCACTCAAGGTGGCTCAGGTCCGCCTCGGTGTCGATGTCGTACGGTTCGGCCACGTCCGCGCACTCCACCAGCCTGAGCGCCGCCGCCTGCTCCCGCAGGTAGGCGCGGGCCCCGCGGTCACCGGTGGCGGACGCCGCGATGCCCGCCCAGTGCGCCGCGCCGAACAGCACCGGATGCCCGCGCACGCCCTCGTAGGCGGCCGAGACCAGCGAGTTCTCGTTCTCGAACGCGTCGAGTACCCGGGTCACCGCGGCCGGTCCGATGCCCGGCTGGTCGACCAGGCTCACCAGTGCCGCCCTCACCCCCGTACCGGTGAGCGAATCGAGTCCGGTGCGCAGAGAGGAGCCCATGCCCCCGGCCCAGCCGGGGTTGCGGACCGTGACGCAGCCGCTCAGGTCCGCCCGGTCCAGGACGTCGTCCGCCGCGGCGCCGAGGACCACATGGATCCGTCCGCACCCGGCCGCGCGCAGCACTCCGACCGCGTGTTCGACCAGGGGCCGCCCCCGGTGTTCCAGCAGTGCCTTGGGCCGCCCGCCGAGCCGCCTGCCGCCGCCGGCGGCCAGCAGCAGCCCGGCGACACTCTCCTCGTGTCGGTGCCGGTTGTCCCTCATGCGTCCTGCATACCCGACGCGGGCCGCGCCGGCGGGCCCCTTGGGCTGAATTTCGGTCCGCGTGGTGGCGCTCCAGGGCGGCGTGGCGTTTACTGACCCGCGCACGACGGCGTGTGAGGGGGAGCTGTGTCGCGGAGCTTGGAGCAGAGGCCGGTGACCGGCGGCGACGAGGACGTGAGAGTGGCGGAACTGCGGACCGCGGTGTCCCGGCTGCGCCGCGAACTCGCCGCCCTCCCGGCGGACTTCCCCGACCGGGGGATAGCCGAGGACGAGCTGGCCGTACTCGCGGCGATGGCCGCCGGCGGCATCCCGGAGATCCCCCGCCTGCGCCGCTCCCTGTTACTGATCGCGGGCGCGATCGGCTCGGTCAGCGCGCTGGCGCGCGGTCTGACGGTGGTCCGGGAGGCGGTGGACCTCTTCGGGGAGCCGCCGGGCAGGTGAGCCCCTGGCCTCCGCGGCGTGTTCGGCACCGGATACGCCGCCCGCGCGCCTGTCTCCGACCCCCCGCTCGACGCCCTGGGCGACGGTTACCGGCCGCAGGCGGCCGCCTCTGAACCGTACGGGCCGCAGGCTCAGGCCCCCGAGCTCGCCAGGGCCTCGGAGAGCTCCACGGCGATGCCCCGCAGCACCGGCACGATCTTCTCGGTCGCGGCCTCGGTGACCCGCCCGGCCGGTCCGGAGATGGAGATCGCGGCCGCCGTGGGGGAGTCGGGCACGGGCACCGCGAGGCACCGGACGCCGATCTCCTGCTCGTTGTCGTCGACCGCGTACCCCTGCCGGCGCACCTCTTCCAGCGCCGCCAGGAATCCGTCGGGCGTGGTGATGGTCTTCTCGGTCGCGGCCGGCATGCCGGTACGGGAGAGCAGGGCACGGACCTCGTCGTCGGGGACGCCGGCCAGCAGGGCCTTGCCGACCCCCGTGGAGTGCGGCAGCACGCGGCGCCCCACCTCGGTGAACATTCGCATGGAGTGCTTCGACGGCACCTGGGCGACGTAGACGATCTCGTCGCCGTCCAGCAGGGCCATGTTCGCGGTCTCGCCGGTCTCCTCCACCAGCCGGGCGAGGTAGGGCCGGGCCCAGGTGCCGAGCAGCCGGGACGCGGACTCGCCGAGCCGGATCAGTCGTGGGCCGAGCGCGTAGCGGCGGTTCGGCTGCTGGCGTACGTAGCCGCAGGCCACCAGGGTGCGCATCAGCCGGTGGATGGTGGGCAGCGGCAGCCCGCTGGTCGCGGACAGTTCGCTCAGGCCGACCTCGCCGCCCGCGTCCGCCATCCGCTCCAGCAGATCGAAGGCACGCTCCAGTGACTGGACCCCGCCGCCGGCGGAGGACTTGGCGGAGTCGGTGGTGCTGGCGCTGGACGTCGGCACGGCGCGTTCCTTTCGGGACTGGCGGGGAGGGCAGAAGCCTACCCGGCGGCCGGTTGACTCCCTGCTTGTACGTAGCTACGTTCTGCTCAACGGAATTCTAATTCCGCTTTGTGGAAAAGTCCAGAGTCGTCGCCCCCGCGACGCCGTTCAGAAGTGTGCCCCTTGACGGCGGGGGAGTGGGAGTGAAGACTCCTTCAACAGAACGTTGAAGTCCGTTACAGGGGTGTAAATCCAGTTTCCTGGACGTGAACGGCGGCAGAGAGAGGGGTCCGGGTGTCCGACGCTGAACTGGTGCTGCGCTCGACGCGCGTCATCACACCGGAGGGGACGCGGGCCGCCACGGTCACCGTGTCCGCCGGCACCATCACGGCCGTACTGCCGTACGACGCCGACGTACCGGCCACGGCACGCCTGGAGGACCTCGGCGAGCACGTGCTGCTGCCCGGCCTGGTCGACACCCACGTGCACGTCAACGACCCCGGCCGCACCGAGTGGGAGGGCTTCTGGACGGCGACGCGCGCCGCCGCGGCCGGCGGCATCACCACCCTCGTCGACATGCCCCTCAACTCCCTGCCGCCGACCACCACCGTCGGGAACCTGCGGGTAAAGCAGGAGGTCGCGGCCGACAAGGCGCACATCGACGTCGGCTTCTGGGCCGGCGCCCTGCCCGGCAACGTGAAGGACCTGCGCCCGCTGCACGACGCCGGTGTCTTCGGCTTCAAGGCGTTCCTCTCCCCGTCCGGCGTCGACGAGTTCCCACACCTCGACCAGGAGGCCCTCGGCCGCTCGCTGACCGAGATCGCCGGCTTCGGCGGCCTGCTGATCGTGCACGCCGAGGACCCGCACCGGCTGGCCGCCGCCCCCCAGCACGGCGGCCCCCGCTACGCGGACTTCCTCGCCTCCCGCCCGCGCGACGCCGAGGACTCGGCCATCGCCGCACTCATAGCGCAGGCCAAACGCCTCGACGCGCGCGTGCACGTGCTGCACCTCTCCTCCAGCGACGCGCTCCCGCTGATCGCCGCCGCCCGCGCCGAGGGCGTGCGCCTCACGGTGGAGACCTGCCCGCACTACCTCACCCTCACCGCGGAGGAAGTCCCGGACGGCGCCAGCGAGTTCAAATGCTGCCCGCCCATCCGCGAGGCCGCCAACCAGGATCTGCTCTGGCAGGCCCTCGCCGACGGCACCATCGACTGTGTGGTCACCGACCACTCGCCCTCCACCGCCGACCTGAAGACGGCCGACTTCGCCACCGCCTGGGGCGGAATCTCCGGCCTCCAGCTCAGCCTGCCGGCGGTGTGGACCGAGGCCCGCCGGCGCGGCCACGGCCTGGAGGACGTCGTCCGCTGGATGTCCACCCGGACGGCCGCCCTGGCCGGCCTGACCCGCAAGGGCGCCATCGAGGCCGGCCGCGACGCCGACTTCGCCGTGCTCGCCCCCGACGAGACCTTCACCGTCGACCCGGCCGGCCTGCAGCACCGCAACCGGGTCACCGCCTACGCCGGCCGCACCCTGTCCGGCGTGGTGAAGTCCACCTGGCTGCGCGGCGAACGCATCGCCGCCGACGGCGAGTTCACCCAACCGAAGGGCCGACTGCTGACCCGTACCCCCTGATCCCCCCGACCCCCGCGACCGCGGCGGCCCACCACCGAAAGGAAACCCTGATCACAGTGACGGCGACTGCGAGCTTCACCGGCGACGCGAATCCCTACGGAGGAGGCGACCCCTACGCGGACTACCGCACCGCGGACTTCCCCTTCACCCAGTACGCCAACCTCGCCGACCGGCGGCTCGGCGCCGGTGTCATCGCCGCCAACGACGAGTTCTTCGCCCAGCGGGAGAACCTGCTGGTGCCCGAGCGGGCCGAGTTCGACCCCGAGCACTTCGGGCACAAGGGCAAGATCATGGACGGCTGGGAGACCCGGCGCCGGCGCGGCGCCTCCGCGGGGCACCCCTGGCCGACGGACGAGGACCACGACTGGGCGCTGGTCCGGCTCGGCGCGCCCGGCGTGATCCGCGGGATCGTGGTCGACACCGCCCACTTCCGCGGCAACTACCCGCAGGCCGTCTCCGTGGAGGGCACGTCGGTGCCCGGCTCCCCGTCCCCGGAGCGACTGCTGGGCGACGACGTGAAGTGGACGACGCTCGTCCCGCGTACCCAGGTCGGAGGCCACGCGGCCAACGGCTTCGCCGTCGCCACCGAGCAGCGCTTCACGCACCTTCGGGTCAACCAGCACCCCGACGGCGGCATAGCGCGCCTGCGCGTGTACGGCGAGGTCGTCCCGGACCCGCAGTGGCTGGCAGCGCTCGGCACCTTCGACGTGGTCGCGCTGGAGAACGGCGGCCGGGTGGAGGACGCCTCCGACCTCTTCTACTCCCCGGCCACCAACACCATCCAGCCCGGCCGGTCCCGCAAGATGGACGACGGCTGGGAGACGCGCCGCCGCCGCGACCGGGGCAACGACTGGATCCGCTACCGGCTGGCCGCCCAGGCGCGGATCCGTGCCGTCGAGATCGACACGGCGTACCTGAAGGGAAACAGCGCGGGCTGGGCGTCGGTGTCCGTCAGGGACGGCGAGGACGGCGACTGGCGGGAGATCCTGCCCCGCACCCGCCTCCAGCCCGACACCAACCACCGCTTCGTCCTGCCGGAGCCGGCCGTCGGCACCCACGCGCGCGTGGACATCTACCCCGACGGCGGCATCTCCCGCCTCCGCGTCTTCGGCACCCCGACCGAGGCGGGCGCCACCGCCCTCGCCGCCCGCCACCAGGAACTCGGCGGCTGACCCGGCGCCAGGCGCGCGCACCCCTGCCGCCGTGCCGCCACACGCGCGTGCCCAGCGGCGCGCGCGGCGGCGGCCCCGGCGGCGGCCCCGGCGGCCCGTGCCGGCAGCGGCGCCACGGCGGCAGGCCCACCCCCGGGCACGCGTGGGGCGCACCGGCACGCGCGCGTGGGGCGCACCAGGCCGGACGGCACCGGTGCGCCCCGCCGGACGCCTCGGGCGCCCCCCGGCTCAGGCCGCGTGCCCGCCGTCCACGGAGAACTCCGCGCCGGTGACATAGGCCGCGTCCGGCCCCGCCAGATGGGCCACCGTCGCCGCCACCTCGTCGGCCGTCCCGAAGCGGCCCAGCGCGGTCATCGCCGCCTGGGCCGCCGCGTACGGGCCGTCCGCCGGGTTCATGTCCGTGTCCGTCGGACCCGGATGGACGATGTTCGCGGTGATCCCGCGCCCGCCGAGATCCCGGGCCAGGGCCCTGGTCAGCCCCACCAGGGCCGACTTGCTCATCGCGTACAGCGTCCCGCCGGGCCCCGGCACCCGCTGCGTCATGCACGTGCCGATGGTGACGATGCGCCCGCCTTGCGCCAGCACCGAGGCGGCCGCCTGCGACGCCAGGAACACCCCGCGCACGTTCACCGCGAGCACCCGGTCGACATCCTGCGGGGTCAGCGTGTCCAGCGGGCCCAGCAGACCCACGCCCACGTTGTTCACCAGCACGTCGAGACCGCCGTACGCCTCCGCCGCCCGGCCCACCGCGCCCGCCGCCTCCCGCGGGTCGGCGGAGTCCGCGCGCAGCGCCACCGCCCGGCGCCCCAGCGCCTCCACGGACCGCACCACGCCGTCCGCCGCCTCCTTGCCGTTCACATAGGTCACCGCCACATCCGCACCCGCGCGCGCGAGCCGCAGCGCGACAGCCGCCCCGATACCCCGGCTGCCGCCGGTCACCAGGGCCACCTTGCCGTCGAGAGATCCGTTCGTCGTCGTCATGCCTCCATCCCAGCCGCCACGGGCACCGTTCACCGGCGGCGTACGGACATCGACCCCGTCACACCCGGAACTCTTCGCTCCACCTCCGGCGTTCTCCCCGCGTGACCCTTCAGCAAGAGATCGTCGGCAACGCCATGCAGATGGCGGTCGTCAACCTGCGCCCCGGCCAGACCGTGTACTGCGAGGCGGGGAAATTCCTGTTCAAGACGACGAACGTGACCATGGAGACCCGTCTGTCCGGCCCGTCGGGCAACGGCGGCCGGCAGCAGAACGGCTCCGGCGGCATGGGCGGCATGCTGCGCCAGGCCATGGGCACCGCCATGCAGGTCGGCCAGCGCATGATGGCCGGTGAGTCACTGGCCTTCCAGTACTTCACCTCCCAGGGCGGTGAGGGCACCGTCGGCTTCGCGGGCGTGCTGCCCGGCGAGATGCGCGCCCTGGAGCTGGACGGCACGCGCGCGTGGTTCGCCGAGAAGGACGCCTTCGTGGCCGCCGAGTCCAGTGTCGACTTCGGCATCGCCTTCCAGGGCGGCCGCACCGGCATGAGCGGCGGCGAGGGCTTCGTCCTGGAGAAGTTCACCGGGCACGGCACGGTGATCATCGCCGGCGCGGGCAACTTCATCGACCTGAACCCGGCGGACTTCGGCGGCCGCATCGAGGTCGACACCGGCTGCGTCGTCGCCTTCGAGGAGGGCATCCAGTACGGCGTCCAGCGCGTCGGCGGACTGAACCGGCAGGGCATCATGAACGCCGTCTTCGGCGGCGAGGGCCTGTCCCTGGCCACCCTGGAGGGCAACGGCCGGGTGATCCTCCAGTCCCTCACCGTCGAGAGCCTCGCCAACGCCCTGAAGAAGGCCCAGGGTGGCGACAAGCAGGGTCCGACCGGCGGACTGTTCTCGACCCACGCCGGCTGAACCGATGAGTTCCGGGTGCGGGCGGGGTCCGATCCGATGCAAACAGACCCCGCACCCGGAAGAAGGCACCCGTCATGGGCAAGCTCGTCTCCACCATCTTCGTCAGCCTCGACGGCGTGTACCAGGCGCCCGGCGGCCCCCAGGAGGACACCAGCGGCGGCTTCGACCAGGGCGGCTGGACCTTCCCGTACGGCGACGAGGACTTCGGCCGCTTCGTCACCGAGAGCTTCGACCGCTCCGGCGCCTTCCTGCTCGGCCGCCGCACGTACGACATCTTCGCCTCCTACTGGCCGAAGATGACCGACCCCGCCGACCCGATCGCGGGCAGGCTCAACGCCCTGCCCAAGTACGTCGTCTCCTCCACCCTCCAGGCACCCGGGTGGTCCGGCACCACCGTCGTCTCCGGCGACCTAGCCAAGGAGGTGGCCGCCCTCAAGGAGCGCACCGACGGCGAACTCCAGATCCACGGCAGCGGCGCCCTGGTCCGCTCCCTGGTGGACCTGCGGCTGGTCGACACCCTGCACCTGCTGACCTTCCCGGTCGTCCTCGGCACCGGCCGCCGGCTGTTCGCCGAAGGCGCCGTCCCCACCCGCTTCGGGCACCTGGGAGGCCGCGTCACCGCCTCGGGCGTCTCGATCCAGAGCTACGGCCTGCTGGGCAGCCCCGAGTACGGGTCGTTCTGACCGCCCCGGGAGGCGGAGGGCACCCGCGGCGGGGGCGCCCTCGCCCGAAGCTCGTCCCGCCGGTACGGTGATCGCGCCCCCGTGCGAGCCGCCGACGTCTGCGCACCCCCCAGGAAGACCGGGAGAGCCGCCCCGATGTCGTCGATCGCCGTACCCGGCGCCCTCGCGCCCCGCCGCGCCTGGCACACCGACCTGCCCGTGCTGCTCGTCGCGGTCTGCTGGGGCGCCAGCTACCTCGCCGCGAAGGACGTCACCACCGCCCGCACGGTGCTCGCCGTCCTGGTGCTGAGGTTCGCGCTCGTGCTGCCCGCCCTCGCGGCCGCCGGACCGCGTTCCCTGCGCGCCCTGACCGGCGCGCAGTGGCGCGGAGCGGCCCTGCTGGGGCTGATCCTCAGCGGCGTCTTCCTGCTGGAGACGTACGGCGTCGTGCACACCTCGGCGACCAATGCCGGTCTGATCATCAGCCTCACCATGATCTTCACCCCGCTCGCCGAGGCCGCGGTCACCCGCCCCCGGCCCACCGCCGCCTTCCTCGGCGCGGCGGCCCTGTCGGTGCTCGGCGTCGTACTGCTCACCCAGGGCGGCGGCTTCACCCGGCCGTCCCGGGGCGATCTGCTGATGCTGCTCGCCGCGCTCGTGCGCACCCTGCACGTCCTCGTCATGTCCCGGCTCCGCTCCGTGCGCGGCGCGGGCGCCCTTCCGCTCACCACCGTCCAGCTCGGTACCGCGGTCGCGGTCTTCGCGGTCCTGTCGGCCGGGACCGGCGGCCCGGCACCGTGGGCGGCCGCGGCCGGCTTCGGCCCGCGCGAGTGGGCCGGGCTGCTCTTCCTCGCGGCCCCGTGCACGCTGTTCGCGTTCTTCGTGCAGATGTGGGCGGTCCGCCGCACCTCGCCGTCCCGCGTCGGCCTGCTGCTCGGTACGGAGCCGCTGTGGGCCGCGGCGGCCGGCATCGCCCTCGGCGGGGAACGGCTCGGGACGCTCGGTGTCGTCGGTGGCGTACTGGTGCTCGGCGGGACCGCCTGGGGCCGCCGGGCGGCCGGCTGACGTCCCGCGCGTCGCCCGCCGCTGCCCCCCAGCCCTCCCCGGAAGCCGCGCGTCACCGCTGAACAAAGTGGTCGGGTGCGGAAGTTGCCAGTCTCCGGCCGATCTGGAAACGTCGGCCGTCCATTGGCGCCATCCCCCCATTGGGCGCGGGGAATCGGGGGTTTCCCGGAGGATCGACGGGGTTCCAGGGTGTATGGAAAGACGGACAGTGACAGCGCGGCGCGCGTTCCCTCGACCGGGACGACGGTGACGGAGCGCGCCCCGGACCGGGCGCTCGCGTTCCTGGGGGAGCGGCTGGCCGAGGGCCGAACGGGCCCGGGCCGGCTGATCCTGGTCAGCGGGGGAGTCGCGAGCGGCAAGACCCGGCTGCTGGACGAGTTCCTCGACGGCGCCGTCCGGGAGGGCGTGCGTGCGCTGAGCGCCACGGGATCGGCGGACGAGCGGACCCTCGCCGGCGGCGTCATCGACCAGCTGCTCGCCGGCCCGGACCTGCCCCCGGCGGCCGCCGAGGAGGCCGCGCACATCATGGCGGCCTGTGTGGACACCGGACGCGACGGCGCCCGCGGTGAACCGGGTGCGGCGCCCCCGGCGCTCACGCACGCGGTGTGGCGGCTGGCCAAGGTACTCCTGGAAGCGGCACGGGAACGGCCGACGGCCCTCGTCGTCGACGACGTGCACCTGGCGGACAACACCTCCCTGCTGCTGCTCCAGCACCTGCAGCGCAGACTCCGCCCGACGCGGCTGACCATGGTGCTCGGCCTCCGGGACACCACGCCTCCGAAGGGCGGTGAGGCACGGATCGACTGCCAGACGGCTTTCACCCGTCACCCGCACCACCACCTCCGGCTCGCGCCGCTGTCCGAGCGGTCCGTGCGCGACATGCTCGACGGCCGCGCCGACGACGGCGTCCCCGCCCGGATCCACCAGCTCGCGGCGGGCAATCCGCTCCTGGTCAACGCACTGATCGACGACTACCTCACCACCGGTGACATCGCCGCCGCTCCGGCGGCCGGGCCCGCGTTCACCCGCGCCCTCGCCGCCTACCTCGACCGCTGGGACCCGCCCCTGACCGAGGTGGCCGGTGTCCTCGCGGTGCACGGCGGCACGGTTCCCGCCGCGCGCCTCGCCGCCCTCGTCGGCATCGAGACCGGCGTGGCCGAGGAGGCCCTCGACGCGCTGACCCGCTCCGGGCTGCTGGCCGACGGCCGGTTCCGGCACGCGATGATCGAGTCGGCGGTCCTCGCCGGGCTCCCGCCCGAGGCCCGCGCCGCCGCACAACTGCGCGCGGCCGAAGCCAAGTTCCGGCAGACGACACCGCCGGGGGAGGTGGCGGCCCACCTCGTCGCCGCCGGGTCGGCCCCGGGGCGCTGGACGGTGCCCGTGCTGCGCGGGGCAGCCGAGCGGGCCGTGGCGGAGAACGACCCGGACTTCGCCGTGCAGTGCCTCGAACTGGCCCTCACCGCCGCGGACACGACCACCGGCAGGCGGCACCTGCTGGCCGAACTGGCCCACCACACCTGGCGCACGGCACCCTCGGCGAGCGGGCGGTACCTCGAAGCGCTGCGGGAACTCCCGGCCGGCGAACCCGTGCCACCCACCCGGACCGAAGCGGCCGCCGCCGCACGCCAGGCCCTGTGGGAGGGCGACGAGACGGCCTGGCGGGCCAGCCGGCGGACCCTGGCCGCCATGGCACCCGACCCCCGGACCCGGACCGGCCTCCACCTCGCTCAGACCTGGTGGTTCGGGCCCGGCGAGGACGGCGCACCCGCCGCTGCGGAGGCCGCCGTACCCGCCGGGGCCGTACCCGCCGCCGACGACCCGTGGCGGCTCGCCGCCACGGCGCTCTCGGGCGTCTGGGCCCGGCCCGGTGCTCCCGCGTCGACCGCCGCCGCCGAACGCCTCCTGCGTAGTTGCCGGCTCGCCGACGACACCCTCGAAGCCCTGATGACCGCGGTCCTGGCGCTGGTGCACGCCGGCCGGACGCGGGACGCCGAGACCTGGTGGCGCTCCCTCAAGGCCGAGGCCGACCGGCGTGGCGCGGTGACCTGGCAGGCGGTGCTCACCGGCATGTGGTCCTCGGCGGTGCTCCGCGGCGGTGACGTCTCCTACGCGGCCGATCTGGCCCGGCACGCGCTCAGCCTGCTCCCGGCCGAGGACTGGGGGGCGGCGATCTGCGACCCACTGGGCACGCTGCTGCTCGCGTGGACGGAGGCCGAGGAGTACGAGCGCGCCGCCGATCTGCTGACGCACGAACTGCCGGACGGTGTGCTGCGTACCCTGCCCGGCATCCGGTTCCTCAGGGCCCGCGGGCAATACCTCCTGGCCACCGGTCAACTGCTCGCCGCGGTGCACGACTTCTCCGAGTGCGGCCGGCTGCTCGCGGCCCGCGGCACCGACCTGCCGGCCGTGGCGCCCTGGCGGGCCGACCTGGCGGCGGCCCATCTAGCGCTCGGCGATCAGGCCGCCGCCCGCCGGCTCGCGGCGGGGCAGCTGGCGCTGGCCGCCGAGACGGACGGCTGCACCCGTGGCCTCGCTCTGCGGGTGCTGGCGCTCGCCGGGGAACCGGGAGAGCTGCGCGGGACGCTGCGGCAGGCCGCCGGGCAGTTCACCGAGTGCGGTCACCGCTGGGAGGCGTACCGGACGTCACGGATGATGGACCTGCTGCCCCAGCGGCGCGTCGCCGCGCAGGCACTCCGGATTCCGGGCACCGACCGGGGAGTGGTGTCCCGCAGTGTGGCGTCGGTGTCGGTACTGCCCCGCCTGTCGGCGACGGCGCGCACCGAACCGGAGACCGGCGGCGCGGACACGCTCAGCGCGGCGGAGCTGCGCGTCGCCGAACTCGCCGCGCTGGGCAGGACGAACCTGGAGATCAGCGGCAGCCTGTCCATCACGGTCAGCACCGTCGAACAGCATCTCACCCGCGTCTACCGGAAACTGGGCATCAGGGGCCGCTCACAACTGGCCGCGCGTCTCGCCGCCGGCGACTGAGAGCGGCCATGAACAGCCGGAGCCGAACGGCCGACGGGGGCCACGACGCGAGGGCCGCAACGACGAGCGGCCGGTCCACGGGGGACCGGCCGCGGGTGCGCGTCGAGCGTGCTCAGTTCGGGACGGCCGGTCCGGGCGCCGGCTCGTGCAGTTCCAGAGTGCAGCACTTCGCGCCGCCGCCCGCCTTGAGCAATTCGGTGGTGTCGACGCCGAGGGGCTCGAAACCGCGTTCCCGCAATTGGGCGGCGAGCCGGGTGGCCGCCGTCGGCAACAGTACGTGACGGCCGTCCGAGACCGCGTTGAGGGCGAACAGACAGGCCTCGTCCTCGGTGGCGGTGATCGCGTCGGGGTAGCGCTCCGCGAGCAGTTCCCGGCTCTCCGGGGAGAACGCCTGCGGCAGATACATGACCTCCTCCTCGTCGAGTACGGCTATCGCCGTGTCGAGGTGGTAGAAGCGCGGATCCACCAGGCGCAGGCTCAGCACCTCCTTGCCGAAGAAGGCGCGTACCTCGTCGTGCGAGGCGGGGTCGCTGCGGAACCCCTGGCCGGCCAGGATCAGCTTGCCGGCGGTCAGGAAGTCGCCCTCGCCCTCGTTGGCCACGGTGGCCTGGCGTACGTCGTGGTAGCCGCGGTCGCGGAACCAGGTGAGGTAGGCGGGGGCCTCCCCGGCCCGTTCCGGGTGGCGGAACCGCGCCACCAGCGCGCGGCCGTCCGCCACGATCGCGCCGTTGGCGGCGAACACCATGTCGGGCAGACCGGGCACCGGCTCGATCAGTTCGACGGTGTGCCCCAGGTCGACGAGCAGGCCGTGCAGCCGCTGCCACTGGGAGACGGCGAGATCGCCGGACGTGGGCTGCCCGGGGTCCATCCATGGGTTGATGGAGTAGCGGACGTCGAAGTGGGTCGGCGCGCACAGCAGGTAATGCCGGCGCCGTGCGGATCTGGAGATGCCAGGCACGCGTGAGGGCCCTTTCTGGGATGCCCGGAGGTCTTCCGCTGCGGGTCGGAACCAGGTCGGAACCACCACAAGGCCCGGTTCTGTCCGGGTGAGGCGAACCGGGCCCTGCGGTGGCCGGGTGATCAGGCGACGGCGCCGCCGCTGTCGGCCTCCATGGCCACCCGCAGGCTCCTGGGGCGCATGTCCGTCCAGTTCTTCTCGACGAAGTCCAGGCATTCGGCCCGGCCCTCCTCGCCGAACACGGCCCGCCAGCCCTTGGGGATCTCGGCGAACGCCGGCCACAGCGAATACTGTTCCTCGCCGTTGACGAGCACGAAGAACCGGCCGGACTCGTCGTCGAATGGGTTCACGCTCATGATGCCTCTCCGCAGGGTGGTGCGAATTGTCCGAGTGAAGGGGTTCGGCTGGATTATCCGCCGAATCCAGGTCCGGTCGAATCGCGGCCGGGTGAATACGCGGCTCGACTGAATTTGAGTCAGGCCGCGCCAAGTCGAGTCGAACGGTGGCCGGACCGTTAACGAAGTCCGGCTGAACAGAAGTCGGACTGGGGGCGTAAGTCCGGCTGAATGAAAGTCAGGCTTGGTCGGTGACGGGCGAGCCGGCCGAAACCCGCCGGCTAAACGGAAGTTATCCGAACGCGCCGGTCCAGAGCCATAGCGAAGCTCTGCCAGTCGTCGGCCCGCCGCCGGGCCATCTCCGCGACAGCCGGCGCGCAGTGGCTGGGCACGGAGTCCGCGATCGCCGCCCATTCGCCCTCGCCGCTGCCCAGCGCCTCCAGCCAGCGCAGCAGCGTACGGCCCGATTCCGACATCCGCAGCGAAGGATCGGTACGCAGCCGGCTCAGCTCGACGGCCGAAGGGCGCCGGGCCCGCGCAGCCCGGGCCGGCACGGGACGGACCGGCTGGGCCGGCCGGACCGGCTGCGCCGTGCCGCCCTGCCGCTCGCGCTGCTTCGGCGGCACCGGGTCCTCACCGCGCAGCAGCCGGTTGCGGACGTCCTTGGCGGTGGTGGCGGAGATCTCGGCCAGCCGCGCGACCTCGCGGGTGCTGGCGCCGGGGTTCTGCCGGAACAGCTCACTGGCGCGCAGCCGGCCCTGCATGGCGTTGAGCGGATAGCTCTCGTTGTCCCGGCCGATCCGGCTCGTCAACTGGGGGAGCTTGTCGCCCTCCCGCCGCCGGATGGCGCCGACCGTCTTGTCGGAGATGCCGACCAGTCCGGCGATGGACCGGTCCGACCACTCGGGGTGGTAGTTGATGATGCGCAGCGCCGCGTTCTTGCGGTCGGCCAGGGTCAGGGGCAGGCCGTGCGCGCTGTTGAGCCGTACCGACAGGACGAAGGCCTCACGCTCGTCCCCGTCGAAGTACCGCACGGCGATCGTCGTGGCGCCCCGCCGCTGCGCGGCGCGCAGCCGGTGCATGCCGTCGATCACCCGCAGGGTGTCGCGGTGCACCAGGATGGGAGGGAGTTCGGAGTCGGTCTCGGAGAGCACCTGTATGTGCTCGTCCACCTCCGTGAGCCGCGGGGAGTTCGCCGGCAGCAGCGAGGCGATCGAGACCGTGACGATGTCGCTGTCCCGGATGTCGCGGACCTCGCTCAGCCGGGGCCGTGCGGCCACCCGGTTCTGCCGCAGGGAACTTACGTATGTGACGCCCAATGTGTTGCCCCCGTTTCGAAACATCGCGGACCCCCGTTTCCCGTCGGAGGTGTGCGGACCTCCGGCGCCCTGCCGGCCGCCTGGCGCCGAGATCGTCCCGCCAGCCGTGAGTAAAACAGCGAGTTCCGGACTCCGCGATCCGCTCCGCGCTCCTTGGCTCCTAGTTGAGCGGGGGGTGGTACGCCGCCTACGACTTTCGTCTCATTGCGCGGCCCTTACGGAACCGCGCCCCCGCGCAGACGTCGGCCGGCCGACGGTGGCCGGAACCAGGTGGTGGCGCGGCCCCGCCGCCTGGGGCTTCGCACGGTCGCCGCTGGCTCCGCGAGTGCCGGCCCGGTAGCGTCTCGCGCCGGACCGGGAGGCGGCACCGGCGCGGTGGCCGATCCGTGCCGCCGACGGTGCGGCGGCCGACTGCGGAATATCCGCATGCGGCCGTCAACTCCCCTCGGTCCGAACCGACTTGCCGGGCGGTGGTCGCGCACGTCGCGATATTGCTCGAATTCCGCGGGCGCCCTACCTTGGCTGCGCCGGGCGGCCGACCTCGGGCAGCCCGCCCCCCCGACCGGCCGGAGCCCGTCCGGCGGACCCGCTCGCGACGAGCCGTCCAGCCCTCCCCCCTCGCACCGTGCGGCAGGTGCCTTCGCAGGCCATCCAGCGTCCGTCGATGAGGTCGACGAGAAGATGAGGACAACATGACAAGCGCGCCCTCGACCAACGCGATCGAGGTGGCCGGGCTCAGGAAGTCGTTCGGCCCGCAGACGGTGCTCGAGGGCATCGACTTCGAGGTTCCCGCCGGCACCGTGTTCTCCCTGCTCGGCCCGAACGGCGCCGGCAAGACGACCACCGTCCAGATCCTCACCACGCTGATCGGCGCGGACGCCGGGCAGGCCCGGGTGGCCGGCCACGACCTGGCCCGCGAGCCCCGCGCGGTGCGCGCCGCGATCGGCGTCACCGGCCAGTTCTCGGCGGTCGACAAGCTCCTCACCGGCGAGGAGAACCTGCAGCTGATGGCCGACCTGGCGCATCTGGGCAAGCGGGAGGGCCGGGCGCGGACGGCGGAACTGCTGGAGCGGTTCGACCTGGTGGACGCCGCCGGGAAGGCCGCGACCCACTACTCCGGCGGCATGAAGCGCCGGCTCGACCTGGCGATGAGCCTCGTGGGACGGCCCGCGGTCATCTTCCTCGACGAGCCGACGACCGGCCTGGACCCGCGCAGCCGGCGCACCATGTGGCAACTGGTCTCCGAACTCGTCGCGGAGGGCACCACCATCTTCCTCACCACCCAGATGCTGGACGAGGCGGACCACATGGCCGACCGGATCGCCCTGCTGGACGGCGGCCGGCTGGTCGCCGAGGGCACCCCGGACGAGCTGAAGAAGCGCGTGCCCGGCGGCTATGTGACGCTGACCTTCGCGAACCAGCAGAGCCTGGACGCGGCCCGCGGCATCCTCGGCGACCCGAGGAGCAACGGCGACCTCCTCTCGGTGGACGTGCCCAGCGACGGCAGCGTGGCCTCGATCAAGGGCCTGCTGGACAAGTTCGACGGCCGGTCCATCGACGTCGACAACCTCTCCATCCACTCCCCGGATCTCGACGACGTGTTCTTCGCGCTCACCGGCCGCGGCGCCGACGAGGCCGACGCACAGGAAGCGACCATCTGATGAGCGCCATCGGCTACGCGGTGTCCGATTCGACGACCATGATCCGCCGGGTGCTCCGGCACACCCGGCGCAACCCGTCGACCCTGCTGATGTCGATCACGCTGCCGCTCGTACTGCTGTGCCTGATGAACTACGCCTTCGGCGGCGCGCTCGACGTCGGCGGCGGACGCTACATCGACTACCTGATCCCCGGCGTCGTCGTGATGGGCGCCGCCTACTCGTGCAGCGCCACCGCCGTCGCGGTGAGCACCGACATGAACGAGGGCGTGATCGACCGGTTCCGCACCCTCGCCATCTCCCGGGGCTCGGTCCTCGTCGGGCATGTCGTCGGCAACACGATCCGCACCGGATTCGGTGTCGTGGTGGTCGTGCTGGCCGGGCTCGGCATGGGCTTCCGGCCCAGCGGCAGCCCGCTGCGCTGGCTCGCGGCGGCCGGCATCGTGGTGCTGATGCTGTTCGCGATCTCGTGGCTGGCGACCGGCATGGGACTCGCCGCGGCGAACACGTCCTCCGCGGCGAGCATGGCGTCGCTGGTCTCGCTCCTGCCGTTCCTGTCGGGTGCCTTCGCACCGCTCGACGGCATGCCCGGCTGGCTGCTGGCGTTCGCCAGGAACGAGCCGATCACCCATGTCATCTACGCGCTGCGGGGCCTGGTCACCGATCAGCCGGTCGGTGACCACGCCTGGCTGTCCGTGGTGTGGTGCGCCGGGATCGCCGTGGTCGGCTACGCGTGGGCCAGGTCCGTCTTCGGCAAGAAGACCGTCCGGTAGGGGACGCGGTCCGGCGCGGTGGGCGCCGGGTCAGCCGATGCCGGCCCGGCCCTCGTGGCCGTCGAGCAGGCCCAGCGCGACGGCCCGGTTCACCGCGTCCAGCCGGGAGCGGGCCTTGAACTTGGTGAAGACGTTCGTCAGATGCCGTTTGACGGTGGCCTCGCTGACGAAGAGCTTGGCGGCGATCTGCGAGTTGGTCATCGCCTGGCTGACGAGCCGCAGGACCTCGGTCTCCCGGTCGGTGAGCGCGACCAGGGGCCGTACGGGCGCCTGGTGGCCGGCCATCCTGGCCCGCGGTACCCGCACCGTGAACATCCTGCTGTTGCAGGCCGCCAGCCGGAGTTCGGACCGCAGCTCCTGCCCGCCGATGTTCTTCGACAGATACGCGGCGGCCCCCGCGGTCACCAGGCTGAGGATCAGGTCGTTGTCGGAGTGGGTGGAGAGGATGACGACCTGTGTGGCGGGCGAGACCCTGGTGACCTGGCGGATCGTCATCACCGGGGCCGAGCCCGGCCGCTGCACCCCGAGCAGCAGGATGTCCGGGTGGTGTGCGGCCACCATGCCCACCGCCTCCCCGGCTCCGCCCTCAGCGACAACGTGGAGGTCGCGTTCCACGGAGAGGATCACCCGGACGCCCTCCCGGAACAGCCGGTGGTCGTCGACCAGAACTATCCGGATGTCACCTTTCGGCTCTATTGTCATTCCGACCGCCCTGGCATGTCGGTTGTGCGGTTTTCCGGCATTTCGCTGACGTGCCGATATCGTCCGAGGGGTGGGGATGCCGGATTTAATCCGGGACGGCGGGTTTGGTGTGACCGAGGGTCAGTCGGTCGTGGTTGGCGTGATCCGCAAAGGCGCAGGTGCTCGTGCATCGCCATTCCCCCGTGTTGATGCTCTGTAGCGCAGTGTGACGAAGCTGGTCTGATTGCCGGTGCTCGCAGGAAAGACCGGGCACGCCGTGCGGCGCGCGGCCTTCCCTTCGGCGCCCCGATCGGATAGTGGGACGTCCGGATGGTACCGCGAGGGAGCATTCCGGGGACCGGTTCGAACAGGACTCCTCTTTCAGTACGGTGCGTCATGAAACCAACTGGTCCGGACCCTGATCGTCGCGGCGGCCGGCCGGATGCCGCACCCCGTGGCGGGGTATGGATCAGGGTTCCCCGGTCGTGAAACGAACCAAATCTTTACCGTGGAATCCGCACTTCCGGATTCCGCTCCCGACCACCGCAGACAACCGCCGCTCGGGCCCGCTAATCTCCGGCGGCGAGAGCAATGACTGACATTTTCCGTCGGGTCGGCCGTGATTCCTCGGGTCTTCACTTCGGTTTATCGCTAAACGTTTGTCGCGGCCGCCGGGCCCGCCGCTTTTCCGCGGCAGGCCGACCGGCGGCGCGGACGGCTGTCCGAGCCGAGCCGTGCGGGGCCGGTGACGCCGGTCCGCACGGTGACCGGGGATCCGCAGGTCCGGATCGAGACGATCGATGCGTGTCCGATGACACGGTGCAACCAGAAACGGAGCTGTTGTCGTGACCCCATCCTCCGCGGGCGAGAGCAGGCCGGCGCAGCAGCTGGCGTACTGGCGGGCCGAACTGTCCGGCGTCCGCGGGCCGATCGAGCTGCCGGCCGATCGCCCGCGACCCGCGGCGGCGAGCTCCCGCGGCGCGGTGGTCGACTTCGAACTGCGGCCGGAGCTGTTCGCCGCGTCGGAGAAGCTGGCCGCCGGCCGTGGAATCGCACCGTCCACGGTCCTCCGGTCCGCCCTCGCGGTACTCCTGTCCCGCCTGGGCGCCGGCGACGACATCGTGATCGGCTCACCCGCCCCGGCGGTCCAGGGCGCCGAGGCGTTCCGGGTGCTGCGCGCCGACCTCTCCGGCAACCCCTCTTTCGGCACGCTCCTGGACCGCGTCCACACCAAGGCACTGGCGGCGGCCGAACAGGAGGACGTGCCGTTCGCCCACCTCGTGGCAGCGCTCGCCCCCGGCGCCCAGGCTCCCGGCACCCGGCCCTCCCACCACCCGCTGTTCCAGGTGCTGTTCGCCCTGGAGGACACCGAGCGTCCCGAACCGGCGGGCGCACAGCCGCTCACCCTCGACCTGCGCCTGACGATGAACGAGGTGCGGGCGGAGTCCGGGGAGCGGACGCTGGCCGGTCATCTGGAGTTCGCGCTCGACCTGTTCGACCGGGAGACCGCCGAGGAGCTGGCCGAGCGGTTCACCCGGGTCCTGGAGCAGGTGGTGGCCGACCCGGCGCTGCCCGTCGTGGTGGTCGACGTCTTGCTGCCCTACGAGCGCGACTACCTGGCACCGGCCTCCGCACCCACGGCGGTCGCCGTGGCCGACACCGTCCCGGAGGCCGCCGGGGAGACGGTGGTGTCGTTGGTGGCTCGGCGTGTTCGGATGTCGCCGGGTGCGGTGGCGGTGGTGTGTGACGGGGTGGAGCTGTCGTATCGCGAGCTGGACGCGCGGGCGTCGGTGCTGGCCGGGCGTCTGGTGGCGGCGGGTGTGGGGCCGGATGTGGTGGTGGGTCTGGCGTTGCCGCGTTCGGTGGATCTGGTGGTGGGGTTGCTGGCGGTGTGGCGTGCGGGTGGTGCGTATCTGCCGATCGATCCGCGTTATCCGAGTGCCCGGTTGGACGCGGTGCTGGCGGGTGCGAAGCCGCCGGTGGTGCTCGTCGACCGCGCCACCGAACACGTGATCCCCGAGAACCTGCCGCGGATCCACGTCGACGAACCCGAACTCGACGGCCTCCTCCCCGAGTTGAGCGACGCACGTCCGGAGAACCTGGCGTATGTGATGTACACGTCCGGTTCGACGGGTGAGCCGAAGGGTGTGGGTGTCACGCAGCGCAATGTGGTGGCGGCCGTGGGGGAGTTGGCGGCTCGGGTGGGGATCGGGCCGGGTTCGCGGGTGCTGGCGTCGACGTCGGTGTCGTTCGACGTGTCGGTGTTCGAGATCTTCGCGACGCTGGTCAGTGGTGGCTGTGTCGAGGTCGTGCGTGATGTGCTGGTGCTGGGTGAGCGGGAGTCGTGGTCGGGGTCGGTGGTGTCGACGGTTCCGTCGGTGTTCGCCGAGTTGCTGGACGACATCGCGGGCCGGGTGCGGGTGGAGACGCTGGTGTTCGCCGGTGAGGCGTTGCCGATGTCTCTGGTGAACCGGGTGCGGGCGGTGTGGCCGGGGGTGCGGGTGGTGAACTCGTTCGGCCAGTCGGAGACGTTCTACGACTCGACGCACGAGGTGCCCGCCGGAGTGCACGACGAGGGACCGGTGCCGATCGGCAGCCCCCTGGACGGCGTCCGCATGCACGTCCTCGGACCCAGCCTGCGTCCGGTGCCGGTGGGCGTGGCCGGTGAACTCTACGTCGGCGGCGAGGTCGTCGGGCGGGGTTACCGGGGCCGGCCGGACCTGACGGCGTCGAGGTTCGTGGCCGACCCGTTCGGTGAGGAGCCGGGCGGACGGCTGTACCGCACCGGCGACCTGGTCCGCTGGATCGCACCGCAGCCCGGCTCGGACGACGGGCCGGTGCTCGAGTACGTCGGCCGCGCCGACGTCCAGGTGAAGGTGCGCGGCATCCGCATCGAACCCGGCGAGGTCGAGGCGGCCCTGGAGGCCCACCCGGCGGTGGACCGCGCCGTGGTCGTCGCACACGGCGCCGACGCCGCCAGGCAACTGGTGGCCTACGTGCTTCCGGCCCGCACCGCCGGCCAGGCGACCCCCGGCATCGACCCGGACCAGCTCCGCCACCACGCCGGCGAACGCCTGCCCGACTTCATGGTCCCGGCCGTGATCATGGTGCTGGACCACTTCCCGCTGACGCCCAACGGCAAGCTGGACCGCAAGGCCCTCCCGGAGCCGGAGAGCACCGCCCGCCCCTACCGCGCGCCCCGCACCCCGCGTGAGCAGGTCCTCGCGGAGATCGTCGCGGACGTCCTCGGCCGGGAACGGGTCGGCATCGACGACGACTTCTTCGCGCTCGGCGGCGAGTCGCTGCGCGCCACCCGTCTCGTGGCCCGGGTCCGTGCCGCCATGGACGCCGAATTCCCGATCACCGCCGTCTTCGAGTCCCCGACCGTGGCCGGCCTGGCCGCCCGGCTGACGGAGGGCGCCACCCGCCCACCGCTGGCCGCGGCCGAGCGCCCGGAGCGGGTGCCGCTCTCCTACGCCCAGCAGCGGCTCTGGTTCATCCACCAGTACGAGGGCCCGTCGGCCACGTACAACATCCCGCTCGCCGTGCGGCTGCCCGGCGACGTGGACCGGGCCGTCCTCGAGGCCGCCGTCACCGATGTGATCGTCCGGCACGAGAGCCTGCGGACACTGTTCGTCGCCGACGCCTCGGGCATCGCCCACCAGCACGTCATGCCGCCGGACCAGGTCCGGTTCGAGCTGCCGCGTATCGACGTCGCGGCGGCGGACCGGGACGCGGCGGTCACCGAGGTCGTGCAGCACCGCTTCGACCTGGCCACCCAACTCCCGATCCACAGCCGTCTGCTGCGTGTCGCGGCGGACGGCGAGGACGCGGAGCCGACCCATCTGCTGGTGATGGTCGTGCACCACATCGCCGGTGACGGCGGCTCGATGTCCACCTTCGCCCGGGACATCGCCCGGGCAGCCGAGGCCCGCCAGGCCGGCCGCGCACCCGACTGGGCGCCGCTGCCGGTGCAGTACCCGGACTACGCACTGTGGCAGCGCGAACTCCTGGGCGACGAGTCCGACCCCGACAGCCTGGTCGGGCGGCAGCTCGCCTACTGGCGCGAGGAGCTGGCGGACGTGGTGCAGCCGATGGCTCTGCCGCTGGACCGCCCGCGCCCCGCCGTGGCGACCTTCCGCGGCGGCATGGTCGACTTCGAGCTGCGGCCGGCACTGTTCGCGGAACTGGAGAAGCTGGCGCTCAGCCGGGGCGCGACCGCGTCGATGGTGCTGCAGTCGGCGTTCGCGGTGCTGCTCTCACGCCTGGGCGCCGGTGAGGACGTCGTCATCGGCTCGCCGATCGCGGGACGGACCGACGAGGCGCTGACCGATCTGATCGGCTTCTTCGTCAACACGTGGGTGCTGCGCGCGGACCTGTCCGGGAACCCCTCCTTCGGCACGGTCCTCGACCGGGTCCGGGGCAAGGCGCTGGCGGCGTACGAGAACCAGGACCTGCCGTTCGAGCGGCTCGTCGAGCTGCTCAACCCCGACCGCTCACGCGCCTACCACCCCCTGTTCCAGGCGATGTTCGTGCTGCAGGACGCCGCCTGGGTCGAACCGGCGCGCGCCGAGTCCGGATGGTCCCTGGAGTCGGCGGTCACGGGCACGTCCAAGTTCGACCTCATGATGACGATGAACGAGGTGCGGGCGGAGTCCGGGGAGCGGACGCTGGCCGGTCATCTGGAGTTCGCGCTCGACCTGTTCGACGGGGAGACCGCCGAGGAGCTGGCCGAGCGGTTCACCCGGGTCCTGGAGCAGGTGGTGGCCGACCCGGCGCTCCCCGTCACCGCCGCCGACGTCCTGCTGCCGTACGAGCGCCGCCTCCTCCTCCCCGCCACCCGACCGGTACCGCCCGCCGCGACCGAGGCCGCCGGGGAGACGGTGGTGTCGTTGGTGGCTCGGCGTGTTCGGGTGTCGCCGGGTGCGGTGGCGGTGGTGTGTGACGGGGTGGAGCTGTCGTATCGCGAGCTGGACGCGCGGGCGTCGGTGCTGGCCGGGCGTCTGGTGGCGGCGGGTGTGGGGCCGGATGTGGTGGTGGGTCTGGCGTTGCCGCGTTCGGTGGATCTGGTGGTGGGGTTGCTGGCGGTGTGGCGTGCGGGTGGTGCGTATCTGCCGATCGATCCGCGTTATCCGAGTGCCCGGTTGGACGCGGTGCTGGCGGGTGCGAAGCCGCCGGTGGTGCTCGTCGACCGCGCCACCGAACACGTGGTGCCGGGCGGTGTCCCGAGGCTGTACGTGGACGATCCGGCGGCCCCCGGCGGGGACGCGGCACTGCCCGGCCCACGTCCGGAGAACCTGGCGTATGTGATGTACACGTCCGGTTCGACGGGTGAGCCGAAGGGTGTGGGTGTCACGCAGCGCAATGTGGTGGCGGCTGTGGGGGAGTTGGCGGCTCGGGTGGGGATCGGGCCGGGTTCGCGGGTGCTGGCGTCGACGTCGGTGTCGTTCGACGTGTCGGTGTTCGAGATCTTCGCGACGCTGGTCAGTGGTGGCTGTGTCGAGGTCGTGCGTGATGTGCTGGTGCTGGGTGAGCGGGAGTCGTGGTCGGGGTCGGTGGTGTCGACGGTTCCGTCGGTGTTCGCCGAGTTGCTGGACGACATCGCGGGCCGGGTGCGGGTGGAGACGCTGGTGTTCGCCGGTGAGGCGTTGCCGATGTCTCTGGTGAACCGGGTGCGGGCGGTGTGGCCGGGGGTGCGGGTGGTGAACTCGTTCGGCCAGTCGGAGACGTTCTACGACTCGACGCACGAGGTGCCCGCCGGGGTCCACGACGATGGACCGGTGCCGATCGGCAGCCCCCTGGACGGCGTCCGCATGCACGTCCTCGGACCGGGCCTCACCCCCAACCCCATCGGCGTGACCGGCGAACTGTACGTGGCCGGCGACGTGGTGGGACGTGGCTACCGGGGCCGGCCGGACCTGACGGCGTCGAGATTCGTGGCTGACCCGTTCGGTGAGGAGCCGGGCGGGCGGCTGTACCGCACCGGCGACCTGGTCCGCTGGATCGCACCGCAGCCCGGCTCGGACGACGGGCCGGTGCTCGAGTACGTCGGCCGCGCCGACGTCCAGGTGAAGGTGCGCGGCATCCGCATCGAACCCGGCGAGGTCGAGGCGGTGCTGCTGGCCCACCCGATGGTGTCGGCGGCGACCGTGGTCGTGGTCGACACCGACAACGGCAAACGGCTCGTCGGTCACGTCGTGCCGCTGCGCACGGCGGGCTCCTTCGGCCACACGGCGGCCGGCGCCAGTATCGACATGGAGTTCGAGACCGCCCCCCTCGACCCGCGCGGTCTGCGCCAGTACGTGGCGGGCCGGCTGCCGGAGTTCATGGTGCCCGCCGCGGTCATGGTCCTGGACCGGATGCCGCTCACCCCCAACGGCAAACTCGACCGCGCCGCGCTGCCCGTCCCCGCCTTCGAGAGCACCGGATACCGCGCGCCGCACACCCCCGCCGAGGTCCTGCTCTCCGGCATCTACGCCGACGTACTCGGCATCGACCGGGTCGGAGCCGACGACGACTTCTTCGCCATCGGCGGCGACAGCATCCGCTCCATCCAGGTGGTGGCCCGGGCCCGCACGGCCGGACTGGACATCACCGCCCAGGACGTGTTCGCCCACGGAAGCGTCGCCGAACTCGCCGCCGTCGCAGGACGGACGGCCGACCGCCCCGTCCTCGAGGAACTCGACGGCGGCGGCGTCGGCCGGATGCCACTGCTGCCGATCGCCCGCTTCCTCACCGAGTCCGGACCGCACATCTCCCGCTACACCCAGTCCATGGTGCTCGAACTGCCCCTCGGCATCGACCCGGTCGGGCTCGCCGTCACCCTCGACGCCGTCCTGGACCGGCACGACATGCTCCGCGCACGCCTCGTCACCGACGCCGAGAGCCGCACCGAACTCGAGACCGGCGCACCGGGCACCGTCCGGGCCGCCGAACTGATCCACCGGATCGAGATGACCGGCGACCCCGACGACCCGGCCGCGCTGCACACCGTACGCACGGAGTTCGACGCGGCCGCGGACCGACTCGACCCGGCGGCGGGCGTCCTGCTGCGCTGCGTGTGGTTCGACCACGGCCCGGCCCGGCGCGGCCGGCTCGCGGTCGTCGCCCACCACCTCGCCGTCGACGGCGTGTCCTGGCAGATCCTGGTCACCGACCTCACCACGGCCTGGCAGCGGGTACGCCTCGGCCGTACCCCCGCGCTGGAACCGGTGGGCACCTCGGCCCGGCGCTGGTCCCACGCCCTGCGGGACGAAGCGCTGACCGAGCGCCGCACCGCCGAACTGCCGCCCTGGCTGGACACCGTGCGGGGCCCCGACCCGCTGCTCGGCGACCGTCCCCTCAACCCGGCCGTCGACGTCGTGTCGACCGTCGACCAGGTACGGGTCAGCCTGTCCGCCGAGACCACCGACGCGGTACTGACCACGCTGCCCGCCCGGTTCCGCGCCGGTGCCCACGACGGCCTGCTCACCGCCCTGGCACTCGCGGTCGCCACCTGGCGCCGCCGCCGCGACGAGCCCGAGACCAGCACCCTGCTGCGCCTCGAAGGACACGGCCGCGAGGAGGCGGTCGTCCCCGGCGCCGAACTCACCCGCACCGTCGGTTGGTTCGCCACGCTGTTCCCGGTCCGGCTCGACGTCGACGGCGTCGACCTCGACGAGGCGCTGCGCGGCGGACCCTCGGCGGGCCGTGCCGTCAAACAGGTCAAGGAACAACTGCTCGCCGTCCCCGACAAGGGCATCGGCTACGGCCTGCTCCGCCACCTCAACCCGCACACCGCCCCCCGCCTCGCCGGCCACCCCACCGGCCAGATCGCCTTCAACTACCTGGGCCGGGTCACCGGCGGCACGACGCCCCGGCGCGGCGACGGCGCCACCTGGCTCCCGCTCGCCGACGGCGACCTGCTGGCCCCGGCCCTGGACGCCGACATGCCCGTCTCGGCCCTCGTGGACATCGGCGCCGCCGTCACCGACGGACCCGACGGACCCGCGCTCCGCGCCACCTTCGCCTTCCCCGCCGGCGCCATCGGCCGGGACGCGGTGCGGGAACTGGCCGAACTGTGGGTCGAGGCGCTCACCGGACTCGCCCGCCACCTCGCCGCCGCGGACGCCGGCGGGCTCACCCCCTCCGACGTACCGCTGGTCTCCCTGACCCAGCCGGAACTGGAGGAACTGGAGCGCGCCCAGCCAGGCCTCGCCGACGTGTGGCAGGTGACCCCCATGCAGGCGGGCCTGCTCTTCCACGCCAGCCTGGCCGGCCCCGGCGCGGACGCCTACCACGTCCAGTACGTCTTCCACCTCCAGGGCGAGGTCGACCCCGACCGGCTGCGCGCCGCCGGACAGACCCTGCTCGACCGGCACGCCAACCTGCGCGCCGGGTTCGTCACCCAGTCCGGCACCACGGTGTCGGTGATCCGGCAGGCCGTCGAACTGCCCTGGCAGCACCGCGACCTGTCCGGCCTCGACGACGCCGAGCGCACCGCCGCCTTCGAGCGACTACTGGCCGCGGACCGCGACTCCGGCTTCGACATGGCCGCACCGCCGATGCTCCGGCTGATGCTGGTCACCCTCGAACCCGGCCGGTACGAGCTGGTCCTCACCGCGCACCACGTGCTCTTCGACGGCTGGTCGCTGCCGCTGCTGCTCAAGGACCTGCTGTGGGTCTACGCCGACGGCGACGACACCGAGCTGCCCCGTGTGCCCAGTTACCGCACCTTCCTGGCCTGGCTCGCCACCCGCGACCGGCAGGAATCCCTGCGCGCCTGGGAGACCGAGCTGGCCGGGGTCACCGAGCCGACCCTGCTGGCCGGCACCGGACACCGGCCCGGCGACGGTGTCGAGGAGGTCGAGCAGATCGACGTACCGCTGCCCGTGGAGACCGCCCGCATGGTCGCCCGCCGGGCCGCGGACCTCGGCGTCACCCTCAACACGGTCGTCCAGGGCGCCTGGGCCCTGCTCCTCGCCACCATGACCGGACGCACCGACGTCGTCTTCGGCGCCACCGTGTCCGGCCGGCCCGCCGACGTACCGGACGTCGACGCGATGCCGGGCCTGTTCATCAACACCGTTCCCGTCCGGGTCGCCTGCGCACCCCGGCTCACCCTGGCCGAGTACCTCTCCGACCTGCAGACCCGGCAGGTCGCCCTGCTCGACCACCAGTACATCGGCCTCACCGAGATCTACGAGGCCACCGGGATGCGGTCGCTGTTCGACACCCTGCTGAGCTTCGACTCCTACCCGGTCGACCAGGCCGGCCTCGTCCAGGCCAACCAGGAGACCGGGATGACCGTCAGCGGCCTGCGCACCATCGCCGCCAACAACTTCCCGATGGCGGTGGTCGCGGCGGCCGACCCGGACCTGCGCGTCCTGCTGAAGTTCCGCACGGACCAGATCCCGCGGCCGGTCGCCGAGTACACGGCGGCCCAACTCGTCCGCATCTGCCAGGCGCTGGCCGCCGATCCGGCCACACGGCTGGCCGCGATCGACCTGCTCGGCCCGGACGAGCGACAGGACGTCGTCCGGTCACTCGCCGACAGGCCCCTCCTGCCGTCCGTCCCGGCGGCCCCCGACGCCGGGACGGACCACCTCCCCGACCCGCTGCCCGGCCTCCTCGCCGCGGGCCCGGCCGCCGTCGTCCTCGGACCCGGCCTGCAGCCCGTACCGCCGGGCGCGATCGGGGAGCTGTACCTCACCGAGGGAGCGGTCACCGAGGGGCCGGTCGATGACGAGCCGGTGACCGAAGGGCCCGTAGCCGAGGGACCGGCCGCCGGGGGGACGGTCGACGAGAGGGCGGTCAACGGGGCGAAGGGCTCCGGGCCAGGAAGCTCCCGATCGGAGCAGGAGCAGCCCGCCGTCACGGCGACGCGGCTCGTGGCCGACCCGCTCTCCGCCGTCCCCGGCTCCCGGCTGCACCGCACCGGCCACCTGGTACGCCGCCTCCCCGACAGCCTGGTCCACATCGGCCCCGCCGACGCCGGCGGCGCCGCGGACGCGGCCACCCGGAACTACCGGGCGCCCGGCACCCCCGGCGAGGAGACCCTGGCCGGACTCTTCGCCGAGGTGCTGGGCATCGAACGGGTCGGCCTCGACGACGACTTCTTCGAACTCGGCGGGCACTCGCTGCGCGCCACCTGGCTGGTCAGCCGCATCCGCTCCGTCGTCGGGGTCACCGTGACGATGCGGACCATCTTCGAGAACCCGACGGTGGCACAGCTCGAACCCGTACTGCGGACGTCGGCGGCCTCCGCCCGCCCGAAGCTGCGCCGGATGAGGGAGCGCTAGACCGGATGCCCGCCGAGACGGTGCCGGAGACGCCTGCCGGGGCGGCGGCAGGCATGTCTCCCCAGATGTCCACCCGAGGCTACGAACGGAAGTCGACGCGACATGGATGACGGAAGCCGACGCGACACGTACGACATCGTGATTGTCGGTGCGCGCTGCGCCGGAGCCTCGGCAGCGCTGCTGCTGGCCCGGCAGGGGCGCAAGGTACTGCTCATCGACCGGATGCGATTCCCCTCGGACACCATGTCCACCCTCTACGTCCACCCGCCGGGCGTGGCCCTGCTCGCCCGCTGGGGCGTCCTCGACGCCGTCGTCGCATCCGGCTGCCCGCCCCTGACCACGGTCGGCTACGACGTCGCCGGCCTCCGGCTGACCGCTGCCACACCGCCCACCCCGTACTCGGACGCCGCCTACGCCCCGCGCCGCCGCGTCCTCGACGAACTGCTGGTGCGGGCCGCGGTGGAGGCGGGCGCCGACTTCCACGATCGCACCAGTCTGCGCGAAGTCGTCCGCCGCGACGACCGGGTCGTCGGCGTGCGCGTCCAGACCGCGGATGGCCTGCGGACGATACCGGCCAAGCTGGTCATCGGCGCCGACGGCCAGGGATCACGGCTCGCCTCCCTGGTGGACGCCCCGTTCCGGACCGCCGACCAGCCCGTCAGCTGCGTCTACTACAGCGCCTGGCAAGGCATCGAGACCGGCTTCGGCTACCACGAGCGCCCCGACAGCTGGATCGTCCGCATCCCCACCCACGACGGCATCACCCTCGTCACCACCTATTTCCCCCAGGAACAGTTCGACCGCATCCGCCGTGACCCACTCGCCGAACACCTCGCCTCCGTCGAGCGCAACGCGCCCGACCTGCACGAGCAACTGGGCGACGCCGAACGCGTCGACGGCCTGACCGGAACCGGCAACCAGCAGAACTTCTTCCGCCGCGCCGACGGCCCCGGCTGGGCGCTGCTCGGCGACGCCGGCCACCACCTCGACTCGATCACCGCCCGCGGCATCACCAACGCGCTCACCCAGTCCCAGCTCCTCTCCGACGCGCTGGCGGGCCAGGACCTCGACGACACCGCCGGCGTCGACTCCTGCCTGGCCGGCTTCACCAAGGAGACCTACGACCTCCTCCGCGAGCCCTACCGCATGGCCCTGGACCTCGCGAAGCTGCGCATCACCGACTCCCGCATCGCGCTGCTGCGCGCCGTCGCCCGCACGCCGGAACTCACCGCCCGCTACTTCGCGTTGCTCGCCGGCCTCATCGACCGCTCCGAGTTCTTCACCCCCGAGGTGGTCGACCTGCTCCCGTCCTCGGCGACACCGTTCGGCGGCGACCGGTAGCGACCCGTAGTGGCCGGCAGCGACCCGTACTGGCCGGCAGCGACCGGTGGTGGCCGGTAGTAACCGGGTGTGGCCGGTAACGACTCGACGCGGCCAGGCGCTCGCCGGCACCGATGAACCCGAACCCGATCACAGAGATGGATCCCGCAGTGAGTGCCTCGAAGGAAGACCTCGTCGGTGCGCTTCGCCGTGCGGCGAAGGAGGTCGCCGCACTGAAGCGGCGCAATGCCGAGCTGACCGCCAGGAACTCGGATCCGGTCGTGGTGGTGGGGATGGGATGCCGTTTTCCGGGCGGCGTGGTGTCTCCGGAGGGTCTGTGGGATCTGGTCCGCTCGGGCGGCGAGGGGATCGGTGACTTCCCCTCGGACCGTGGCTGGGACGTCGAGGGCCTCTTCGATCCGGATCCCGATGCCTCAGGGAAGTCGTATGTGCGGCGGGGTGGGTTCCTGGCGGATGTGGCGGGCTTCGACGCCGGGTTCTTCGGCATCTCACCGGCCGAGGTCGGCGCGATGGACCCACAGCAGCGACTGATGCTCGAGGTGTGCTGGGAGGCCGTCGAGCGGGCCGGCGTCGATCCGCTGACCCTGCGGGGCTCACGGACCGGTGTCTTCGCGGGCGTCATGGGACACGACTACGGCCGCAGCGGCTCGGCCGACGGGGTCGAGGGCTTCGGCACGGGCGTCATGGAGTCCGTGGTGTCGGGTCGGGTGTCGTATGTGCTGGGGCTGGAAGGTCCGGCGGTGACGGTGGACACGGCGTGTTCGTCGTCGTTGGTGGCGTTGCATCTCGCTGCGCAGGCGTTGCGGGTGGGTGAGTGTGATCTGGCGTTGGCCGGTGGTGTGACGGTGATGGCGACGCCGGAGACGTTCGTGGAGTTCTCGCGGCAGCGGGGCCTTGCCGTGGACGGGCGGTGCAAGGCGTTCGCGGAGGGGGCGGACGGGACGGGGTGGGGTGAGGGCGTCGGTGTGCTGCTGTTGGAACGGCTGTCGGACGCCCGCCGTAACCAGCATCCCGTGCTCGCGGTGGTGGCGGGTTCGGCGGTGAATCAGGACGGTGCGTCGAACGGGTTGACTGCTCCGAACGGTCCTTCGCAGCAGCGGGTGATTCGGGCGGCGTTGGCGTCGGCTGGGTTGACTCCGTCGGACGTCGACGCGGTCGAGGCCCACGGCACCGGCACGGTGCTGGGTGATCCGATCGAGGCGCAGGCGCTCCTGGCGACTTACGGGCAGCGGCCGGTGGATGCGGAGCCGTTGTGGCTGGGGTCGTTGAAGTCGAACGTGGGGCATACGCAGGCCGCTGCCGGTGTCGGCGGTGTGATCAAGATGGTGGAGGCGCTGCGGCGGGGAGTGTTGCCACGCACCCTGCATGTGGATGCGCCTTCGTCGCATGTGGACTGGTCGGCGGGCCGGGTGGAGCTGCTCACCATCGAACGCGCGTGGCCGCAGCAGGACCGTCCCCGACGGGCGGGTGTGTCGTCGTTCGGGCTGTCCGGCACCAACGCCCACGTCATCATCGAACAAGCCCCGGAGGATGCTGCCGACGTCGAGTTGCCTGCCGCTGATGCCTCGGGCCCGATCGGCGGTGTCTGGGTGCTGTCGGCCAAGTCCCGTGAGGCACTGGTCGAGCAGGCTGCTGGGCTTGCGGGTTGGCTCGGCGGTGAGGGGTCCGGTGCGCGTGACGCTGATGTGGCGTTGTCGTTGTCTCGGCGTTCGGTGTTCGAGCATCGGGCGGTGGTGTTCGGTGCTGGTCGGGGTGAGTTGTTGTCTCGTGTTGTCGGCCTGGCTGGGGGGCGGGAGGGCTCTGGTGTGGTGGCGGGGTCGGTGCGTGCTGGTGGGTTGGCGTTTGTGTTTCCGGGTCAGGGT
>NZ_JBVIYV010000018.1:0-27650 GCF_055592265.1 Streptomyces sp. NPDC041129
CGGCCTGCTACTCGCTCACCGTCAGCCGGAACGCGCCAGCAGGTTCGAAAAAGGCGAGGACCGAAGACGCGGCCCGACACCACGTCGGGCCGCGCCACAGTCGGGCCCGAGGTTGGCGGAGCAGCTTTGCCCAGGAGCTGCCTTGGCGCGAGTGATCACGGCCCCGTAAGCTTCCGGCGCGTCGGGCAGTCGTGGACCTGCCTGGTAAAGCACGATGTTGGAGCCACCATCTTCGAGGCTCGCGCCATACTGCCTGGCTGAGGTTGTCAGGCAGACCGCCCCAGCCGCGACGTGTTCTGACCTCATGCTGCCGGCCAACCTCGCCAAGGCGCGCGTCGGCGCAGCGCGGAGCGATGCCTTCCCAGCCGAAGCACTGGGGAGGGAACCCGGTCTGTTCATGCCCCTCATCTGCTAGGGCACAGGACGAAGAGCGGGAAGGCCCGACGGCGCGGCCGGTCGCCGATCTCTTCCAGCGCTTTGCGGATCTCGCGCAGGTGGTCGGTGGTCATCTGCAGCGGGGGCTCGTCAGGCTGATAGACGGTACGGATCGGATAGTCCACACCAGGTTGCCGGGACATCTCGATGTGGCAGCCGAGCACGTGGGTGACCGTCCGGTGGTCGCAGAAGTCGATCAAGCGATCTATCGTCCGGATGAATGCCGGCCAGTCATCAATGTAGAGCCGGCCGGGGTAGACGGTGTCACCGGTGAGAAGGAACCCGGTCCACGGATCGTAGAACGTCACCGCCGCTTCGTGGTGGCCCGGGGTCGCCAGACACTCCAGCACTCTCCCCCCGAGGTCAATGTGCGCCACAGCATCAGGGTCGGTGGCAAATCCGAAATACGGCCAGGCGGCGGCCGCCTCCGCACCGACAACCGTGGTGTCAGGACGATCGGAGAACTGGCCGTCGCCTGCGACATGATCACCGTGCGGGTGAGTGTGCAGCACCAGCAATTGGTAGCCGTGCCGTGGGTGACGCGCGAGCCAGGACTCCATGAGCTCGTCGACCACCTGACGAAGAGGGAAAAACTCGGCGGATGCGGTGGCACCGGTGTCGATCAGCACCGCCCGCTCATTGCCGAACAACAGGAACAAGAACGGCGCCTCGTAGTCGATCGCCATGTTCTGCCGGAGGATGTACGTGTGCTCGTCATAGCCGTGGACCTGGATGTCCGGATCGGCGTTGTGCTTGGCCGACGGCGAGCCGTGAATCCACCGCACATCTAGCACACTAGGCCTGGGCTTGGCTCCCTCGAAGTCGATCAGGAAACTGTCGGCACCCATGACGTCTCCTTGAGTGCGTCGTCTTAGCGGGCCGGGTACGGCGCACATCCCCTCCGGGGCAGGCACCTATGAGCCTCTACGGCGACGCTAACACGCGCATCGATCAGGGTCTGCCAGAAGCCCGATGGCCTCGGATCGAAGCCCCGATCCTGCGCAGGAGCATCACGGGAGCATCCGGGCGCCGCAGGGCAGCGGTCTGGTTCTCCTCCAGGGCTCTGTTGGGGTCCGGCGGCGCCGGCCGGCGCTCGATGCCGATCGTCGGATCATGTTCGATCCAACCCTGGCGCTGCCACCGGCCGAGCGCCTTTCGCACGATGGCTAGCTCCCGGTTGACGGTGTCCGCATCCAACTCGTCCGCCCTCGCCGCCGTCAGTTCGGCCCGCTGGGGCGCGAGGCCGTCGGTCTTTCCCGTCGCGTTGATCGAAGACCCGGTGCTGCCGGAGGATCTCTTCGAGATGATCGCGGGAGTAGCTCGGATCGCAACCACACTCTGGGATCCCACACCTGGTCGACGTGAAAGGATCAGCGATCCTCTTCGGTGGGCCGTGAACGAGGGCAGCCCAGTGCCAGAAGGCCTTTTCCGTGGCGCCTGGCCAGAAAGCGCCGGTGTTCGAGCCTGCGGATGTGGGCTTTGCACGCCCCGGACAGTCTGATGATCGGCGGATACGGGTAGCGGAAGTTGTCTGGGGAGGCGTACGGGGAGGTCGTCCCGTACGGCAGATGGGCGCCTGGCCAGCATTGCCCTTTCGGTGGTGAGTAATGGTGGCAAGGTACCGTCGGCCGACCGGTACTGCAGGTGCCCCCCGACAGCACTGCTTGCCGAGCGGCGGGTGGCGACCTATCGTCGGTCGGCCCGCACCGCTCCCACCCCGAAGGCCATTGATGTCTGTCCGCCTCGCCGTTGCCGCCGACACCGACTTCCTGTGGCTCGAGGCGTACAACTGGAACGGCGAGCAGCGGCTCACTGCTGAGCAGCTCGCCGCTGAGCCGCACGCCGCGCACTACCTCGTCGGCTGGCCTCGCAGGCACGACTTCGGGGTCATGGCGCAGACCGACGCCGGCGAACCGATGGGTGCGGCCTGGGCACGGCACCTCCCCGAGAGCGAGCCCGGATACGGCTTCGTCGCTCCAGATGTTCCCGAAGTCACCTTGGCCTGCTGCCCGAACACGGCTGCCGCGGACACGGCCGAGCCCATCAGACGCGTCGGGCTCAGCACAGTACGAATCCGTGGGATTGGGAGCGCCATCGAAGAGCAGGATGGTCGCGTCGTCCCGCAGCTGGTTGCCCTGGTAGTCAAGGATCGCATGGATGAGCAACCGCAGTACCTCTGCTGGGCGCTCGCCAGCAGCGTTGGACCGGATGATGAAGTCGGTGAATCGGTCGAGACCGAACTCTCCGCCGCTCTCGTCCCGGGCCTCCACGACGCCGTCGCTGTAGAGCAGGACGCAGTCGTCTGGTTCGAGTTCCGTCTCCTGAACCTGCCAGTTGCCGGGGCGAGTGGGCCGGCGAGCCCCAACGGTGGCTGCGGGGCACTGTCCAGTGCCCCGGCCGGTACCCTGCCCTTGCGAATTGGCAGTGGTGGTGGATGACCGCAGTTCACCCAGCGCAGCAGCCCGGTCTCGGCGTCGAATCGGCTCAGCACTCCGGTACAGAAGTGGTCTGGTAGCCACTGGGCGAGTGGAGGTGGGTCTCCAGGTCGTCGCCGAGGCATTGGGCTGGAACGTCCACTACTGACCCAGTGCCACGCAGCCCGCACTCCGTGGAGGTGATCGCGGCTGAGAGGTGAGGCTTGGTCCTCGCCCTGCCTTCGAGCGCGAGGGGCCCCTGCGAGCGCTCGAGGCGCCGCAGGCCGGCCCGCGGCGCTCTCCCGCTGCTCCGGCCGGGCCGTAGCGTGCAGCGCGAGTCACGGTGCGGCTGCAGTGGTGACCTACTGCAGCACCCGAAACGAACGTATTGCGTCCATCTTGCGTGCGGTTCCCGTGCGCAAGATGGGGCAGGCGGTGACCACGCTAAACGTCTTATGGTCGGCGATGATGCCCGGCGGAGCGGACACTTCCGTCCGGGTTCACGCAAACGTGGACCCGCGGCCGAGAGCGAGCGAGGCGCGACACGCACCACCCCGAACGCCTCTCCACAGAGACATGCCCCGGGCCACGCCCAATGCTGCCGATCACCCGAAGGTTCCCTCGGGGCGTAAAGCGCCACGGCGGCCGGGGGATCCAAGACGACCGAGACGACCTCGACTACTTTGTCGGCCTGACCGACGAGGCGCGGCGTGGCCGGCGGCTCGCGCTGCTGCAGACCGCGCTGTGAAGCACGCCAGTACCCGCAACATCAAGACGATGATGACCTTGCACAGCCGGGTCGAGGAAGCCGAGGCCTTCGCCGTCCTTCTGCCCCAAACCGCCGCGGACCTGTATGCGGACGAGGTCACCGACCACGCCCTGAGAGAAGCTGCCGACCGGGCGCGGTCCCCTCTCGGTGCCGAGCCGGGTGACGTCGCGGAGGCCGGCCGGCACTTTCCTGCGGACCGGGGGTGGTCGGCGTGGCTGTGGGGGGGACCATTTCGTCACCGAACGCCGCGAAAACTCAGTGAGACTCCTCGCCCCACTCGGTCCGGTACTCAACGGACCGGACCCATTCACCGAGCATCGCGCGCGGAGTCTCAGACGGTGCCCTCGTCCGGCTTGCCGAGGAGAGACAGTTCCCCTTCGGTCAGGCGCAAACTTCCGGCGGCGATGTTCTCCGCGAGGTGAGCCGGGTTCGTGGTACCGGGAATGGCCAGCACGTGCGGACCGCGGTGAAGGGTCCAGGCGAGCCGTACCTGGGCCGGGGTGGCGTTGTGTGCGCGAGCGACGGAGTGGACCCGCGCGTCGTGCTCCTGGCCTGCGGCTGCCTCTCGCCGCAGGCCGGAGACTGAGAAGAACGGCACGAAGGCGATGCCCTGCTCCCCGCACAGGTCCACCAGCCCGCTCTCGTCGGCACGGCGCCAGTCCAAGCCGTAGGAGTTCTGCACACAGATCACGGGCGCGATTTTCTGGGCCTCGGCCACGTGCTCAGGCAGGACAGCGGAGAGCCCGAGGTGCCGGACCAGGCCGGCCTCGCGCAGCTCAGCGAGAGCGCCGAAGTGCTCGGCGATCGATGCCGTGCGCGGGCCGCCGGCGCGCAAGTTCACCACGTCCAGGCAGTCCCGGCCGAGCTGGCGCAGGTTCTCCTCGACCTGGCCCCGCAGCCGGTCGGGGCGGACCATGTCGAGCCACTCGCCGGAGGGATCGCGTGCCGGGCCGACCTTGGTCACCACGACCACGTCGCCGTGCCAGGACGAGAGGGCGCGGTTAATGAGCTCGTTCGCGGACCGCAGTGGGGAGAAGTAGAAGGCGGCCGTGTCGATGTGGTTGACGCCCTGCTCGAACGCGCTGTGCACCAGACCGACAGCGACATCGCGGTCGATCGGCGCGCCGTCGGAGTTGCCCATCATGCCGTTGCCCGTCAGCCGCATCGCGCCGTAGCCGATGCGATTCACTTCCAGATCCCCAAGCTTCCAGGTCCCTGCTGCCGCTGCTGCGCTCACCGTGCTCCTTACCCGTCGGTTCGTCAGGTCCCGGAGTATGGGGCCGCCACTGTGTACTGCGACAGGTCATTTTGCTGGGCGAAACGTCACATCTCTATCGGGAACTAAGCATCGCCGTACCGCCGTTAAACCTGGCGAGAGAGCGTCGGTCGGGAGTATTCGGCGCAGCCGGACAAGGCGATCACCACCCCGCCGGACAGCCCGTCGCCATCGGACAACTGATCGCCAACCTCCGCCGCCCCCACGGCCTCGGCAAAAACCCCGACCGGGCCGCCGTGCGCGCCGAGCAGCTGACCGCGATCGATACGGACTGGAACTGCCCTTGCCCGCTGGACTGGCAGCGCCACCACCGGGTGCTCGCCGACCTCGCCGCCGACGAGCCAGACGGCCGCCTCCCCGACATCGCCCACGGCGTCCACCTCGACGGCGACGACCTCGGACGATGGCTGCAGCGGCAGAAGCAGCCCGGCACCTGGAAGACGCTGTCGGCCGAGCAGCAAGAACTGCTGACCCTGGGCGTGACGCCGCTCGAGGCGCCGGCTCCCGCCCCCGCGTAGGAACAGCCGTAGCCGCCGATCCGCCCCGCCCCGCCCCGACTTCGGGTCCCTCTTCACGCAGTTCCAACGCCCCAACTACGTGAACATGCCTCATCACGGCATCATCGAGCTACCGGCCCGAAACTGCGTCGGGGCCAGCTGCGGTGCCCAAGCCGATACCGGCATCATTCGCCAGGACACGGTCCTCGACCGCGAGCCCACCCGTTGACCTCTGCCCCTGCAGCGCTCCGCCCCGACCGGTTGCACCGGCCGGGGCAGCGACGTCTTCGGGCGGCCCGGTCACGCACAGGGTTCCAACTCACGCACACCGCCCGACCCCGTAGCCGCCGGTGGCCGCCGTGCGCGAGGGCTCGCCCCGGTGGACCCGCCCGGCGGGTCAGGAACGGTCCGCCGAGAACGTCGTGCAGCTGGGGCCGTAGACCCGGCCGTCCAGGTGATCCGCAGCCGTCGTCACTGCGCTGCTCGTCCGTGCCGTCAGTCGGCGGGGCCGACCAGGTCCGGTGCTCGCAGGACAGGAGCCGGGATGCCCCAGGCGTCGACGAGGTCGACGGCGAGGGGGCGCACCTTGCGGCAGAGGTCGTTCACCTCGCGGCTGATCGCCTTGGACCGCTGGACGGTCAGCCGGCCGTGTTCCATGAACCAGGCGCGGTCGGCTTCGATGGTCGAGAGCGCGAACAGGTCGCACAGCAGGCCCAGGGCATCCTTCTCTGTGCCTTCGGGAAGAGCCCGCACCTTGTCGACGAAGGCCTCCGTGACCAGCCGTTCGACGTGGGCCCGGGCGAGGGCGATGACGTGGTCCTGGATCAGCGAGAAGACCTCGCCGGGCTCGTCCTGCTGGATGCCGCGCTTTATGCGGCGGGCGAGGCCGGCGAGCATGTGCTCCTCGCGGAAGCGCACCATGGCGAGGTGGTACTCCGAGTCGAGGAGTCCAGCTTCCCGGTCCCATGCGTCTCCCCCGGGCAGCAGGTCGCGGACACGTTCGAGGAGTTTGTGCGCCGAGGTCCGCTCGATGACGGTCTCGACGGCGAGGCCGGTGACGTAGCGGACCATACCGAGCTGGTCGAGGTCCTCGAACTCGGTCGCGTGGTCGGTGAGCAGGCCCTTGGCCACGAGCTGGAGGAGCACGTGGTTGTCGCCCTCGAAGGTGGTGAAGACGTCGCTGTCCCGTTTGAGGGCGGCGAAGCGGTTCCGGGCAAGGTAGCCCGCGCCGCCGCACGCCTCGCGGCACTCCTGGACGACGCGGGTGGCGTGCCAGGTGGCGAGTGCCTTGATGCCGGCGGCTCGCGACTCAAGGCGGCGCCGTGCCTGCGGGTCGTTTTCGATGCTGGAGAAAACCTCGTGCAACTGAGCTCGTACGACGTCCTGGGCGAAGTGCAGCGCGTAGGTGCGGGCGAGGAGGGGGAGCAGCCGGCGCTGGTGGAGGCCGTAGTCGAGGAGTACCTGTTCCTCGGTGTCCCGGGACGATGTGAACTGGCGCCGCCGGTCGGCATACTTGGTGGCGACCGCTAGTGCGACCTTGGCAACGCTGACTCCGGCTCCGGCAACGCTGACTCGGCCCTGCACGAGGGTGCCGAGCATGGTGAAGAAGCGTCGGTCGGGGTTCTCGATGGCGCTCTCATAGCGACCTTCGGGGGTGACCTGGGCGAAGCGGTCGAGGAGCGCCTCGCGGGGGACGCGTACCCCGTCGAAGCGGATGCGTCCGTTGTCGACGCCGTTGAGGCCCATCTTCCGGCCGTCGTCCTCTATGGCGACACCGGGCATGACCTGGCCGTCCGACCGTAGGGGAACGACGAAGGCGTGGACTCCCTCGGTCCGGCCGTCCACCTCCAGCTGGGCGAAGACGACGGCGAGTTCGGCGTGGCGGGCGGCGTTGCCTATGTAGTCCTTGCGGGCTTGGTCGTCGGGAGTGGTGAGGACGAACTCCCGGTTCTCGGGGTCGTAGCGGGCGATGGTGCCGAGCGCCTGGACGTTGGACCCGTGACCCACCTCGGTCATGGCGAAGCAGCCCATCAGCTCTCCGGTGACCAGGCGGGGCAGGTAGGTCTTGTGGTGGTGGTCGGTGCCGAGATGCAGGATGGCTCCGCCGAAGAGCCCGAACTGGACGCCGACCTTCACGAGTACGGAGAGGTCGCCGAATGCCAGGGTCTCGAAGGCGGCGATCGACGCGCCGACGTCGTCGCCGCCGCCGTACGCGCCGGGGAAGCCCATGCCGGTCTGACCGGTCGCGGCCAACTGGACGACGACATCGCGGACCCTCTCACGGAACGCGTCGATGCTGAGCGCGTCGGCCTCGTCGAGGACGGCGGCATGGGTGACCAAGTTGGTCCGGACGAGGTCCCGGATCCCGGCGTACTCGCCGTCGAGGACGGCGGTGAGGGCCGGGACGTCGATCTCGGGCTGAAGCCGGCCGCTGGCAGGGGCGGAGCTGTTCTGGGTTGCCATGCCGCTTCGCTACCCCGAGCCGCGACGATCAACCGACGCGACCGTGGCGCCAAGCGCGGTCGGCGCGGGGCGCGGGACCGCGACAGGAAGGTGTCAGTCTGCAGGAGTACATCCTGTCGGCGGCCTACGCCCGGGCCACCGCCGTGGAGGAGCGCCTCCTCGACGCATTCCGGGCATCGATGGCCCGCAGTGGCGACGCGTTCGCAAAGGAGGCCGGCACTGCCGAGTCCGTTGACGAGCAACGCCTGGCGGAGCTGCAGGCGCGGCGTGATCTAGCGGAGCAGCAGGAGCGGGGACACGCCGCGTGAGCCAGAACGACTAGGACCGGCGTCGCACCAGCCAGTACATAGTACGTGTGGAGGTCGTCGACGGTGAGGTTGTAGGTGCGTGCGTGCTTGGTGAACGGGCGGTTGCCTGTGACGATCTCGGTGCGGTCGGTGTCGGTGCGCAGGGTCATGCCGGCTTCCAGTGAGCCTGCGGGTATCCAGTCGCGCTGAGACGGGGACCAGAATGGGTGCTCGTGTGTGGCGGTGAGCATTTCTATGCCGTCCTGTGTGGCGACGGACAGTTCGTTGAAGTACTTGTCGCCAACGGTCCTGATGAGGCGGGTGACCGGCCGGAAACGGTTTTGCCGGTGCTGGCGTCGGTGGCCAGGACCTTGTCACCGATTTCTATGTCCTCGCTGTCCTTGGTGGAACCGTCGGCCATGAGAACGTCGGTGCCGGCGAGGAAACACTTGCAGCCGACTTTCATCCCCGACACGTTGCGGGCTCTGTTTGGCCGGCCAGCGTACGAAGAGACGCTCTTGCTGTTACCAAGCGATGCGCTGCCCATCAATGCATCAATCACGGCGGCGGGGCTCATCCACAGTGCGCCACCGTTGCAGCTCTTGGGGCAGGCCCGCATTTTGACGGTCACGCGGGTCTGGGCATTGACGTCGATGCCGTCGCGTGGAGCGGCGCAGTACTAGTCGAAGCCGTCGCAAAGCTTCCCCATCTCACTGCGGACTTCTCCCGCAATGGAGTCGATCTGCGCGTGGTGGGCAGGCAGATAAATGCCCGGATAGAGGGTGAGGTACCACTCGTTGTTCTTGCGTACGAGTTGGTTGGAGTCGCCGTGGGCGGCGGCGGGGAGGTCTCCTGTGTATCCGGCCCCGTTGGAGTGCTGGAGGCCGACTCCGCCTGGGTGTTGGGGGGCGGTGGTCACGTCTTGCTTATCTCCGCCGTTGGAGCCGGTGCCGCCGATGGGGTATCCGATGCCGCAGATGTCCGCCATGCACAGGCCGGAGGGGTCGGAGTGTGCGACCGGGTTGGCGCCGGAGTAGGCGTACCCGTACATCTGGAGCGGGTCGGCGAGGTCGATGACCGGGTCGGCGGAGAGGAACCTGCCGCTGTTCTGGTCGTATTCGCGGGCACCGAGGTGGGTCAGGCCGGTGGCCGCGTCGTCGATGCCCGAGCCGAGGTAGCTGCGCTTGTTGGGCCAGTTGGCGGGTTTGGCGCCGCGTATCTCCCCGTACGGCTTGAAGGCTCTGCGTGGACTGACCGGTCGTGAGGTTGGCCGTGCCAAGGGGTCGGTGATCAGAACGTTGAGCTTGTGGCCTGTCGTCGCGCCGTTGGTGGTGGAGCGGACGACAGTGGGCGCGCCTGCTTGGCCTCGGCGGCAGTTGATCGACGGCATACGGTTCCGGGTCCGGACCGGTGTTCCGTCGTGGAGACCGGTCGACCGGCCGTCATGGAACCGGACCCCGTGCCGGCCGAGCTCGTCCTGCCGCGCGAGGTCGCCGCGGGAATCCGGGCCGCGCGGTCGAGCGGCTGAGGCTCCGCCCCGACGGCTCGCCGTTCAAGCTGCGCCTTTCCGCCGCCGGCTGACCGGGACGGAGCGCCGGAGGGCCCAAGAAATGGTTTGCCGACCCGGTGGCTCTGTGTCACCGTTCGGCCTGGACCGGCAGTTGATCATCGACGGCCGGTCGACGTCGACATGTCGGCGGCCTCTCGGGGATCCACCGAAGAGGTGACGAAACGATGGGAACCGGTGCCGTGGGGAACAGTTACGAGGACGAGTGCCGCAGGTCGTTGGCCGAGGAACAGGCGAAGAGCCTTGCCCGAACCAACAACTGGGAACATGTGGACAGGGAGCGGGTCCACCAGGACTGGGACGTCCTTTACCGGGAGATCACGGCTTTCCTGGACGGTGGCTCCCGGCCAGGGGACCAGCAGATCCAGGAGTTCGTCCGCAGGCACTTCGACATCGTCAGCCGGTTCTACACCCCCTCGAGGGAGGCTTACGTCGGCATGTCGCTCTTCTACGCCGAGGACGATGCTATGAGGGCGTTCCACGATTCCTACCACCCCGGGATGGTGGAGTTCCTGGGCGCCGCGATCAAGGTGTTCGCCGAGCAGGGGAGCGGGTTCGCCCCCCGCGCAGGGGCCGAGGCCTCGGCGTAGTCGGGCGACAAGGGGCCAGGACATGCATGGGCGGGGTTCAGGCTCAGGGGCTGTCGCAGCCCCTGGGAGGAGGAAGCAGAAACCGGGGTCTCGGGCTGGTGCCGAGGCAACATCGTGCGTGAGGACGACTTCGTCTGCGTCTTCTGCGTGAGCGATCCGCCCGCGGCGTGGAACGTGGATCCCGCTGCGTGAGACCGCGGGTCACAGCCACTCGTTAATGGTCGCGACGAGGACGGTCTCCTCGTAGCGCACGGCGAGCTTGTCGTATCGCCGTGGCGACACCGCAATGTCTCTTGAGGCGGTTGATCCCGCACTCGACCGCGTGACGCTCGCGGTAGTCGCCCGGGGCGAATCGCGACGGCCAGCCGCCGCGGGAGCCGAGCTTCCGGCGGTTAAGCGCCTGGTCGGCCTTGCCTGGGATGGTGCAGCGGATCTCGCGTCGGCGCAGGTAGGCGCGGTTCTTGCGGGAGGCGTACGCCTGTCGGCCCGCGCCCGGTCGGGGCGGAGGCGGGGCCGGCCCGGCCCGATGCGAGGCACGGATCTTCCCCAGCACGGGCTCGAACGGAGGCGAGTCGCCGCGCTGACCGGCCGTGACCACGATCGCCATGGGCTTCCGACCGTACTCGGCGGCCGGATCGTCGAAGGCGGCACCCCGGATCTTCACCGCCAGGTCGTGCCGCACCCTCTCCGGCTCGGTCGGTTCGCTCAGCCACGCAGAGAGCGCTTCCCGTCCGGGCTGGGCGCCCCGTGATCGCGTTCACCCGAAAGTGAGTAACAGACACGATGAGGGGCCGCGGGCTCGAGGACTGGTGGACCGCCCCGGCCCTTCAGTGCCCCAGGAGGGACTGGAGGGGTTATTGCGGAGAGGGCAGGATTCGAACCTGCGTGGACCCCGAAAGGGGGCCCGACCGTGAGGCGAGCTCGCTGGTCCCCGATCAACCACTCCGGGCACCTCTCCCTTGCTCCCGGCCGCCGGTACTGCCCGGCTGCCGTTCACAAGACCGACTGTGGCAGGACCCGCTGACCGCGCCCTGACGCGTCCTGTTACGCCAGGACGGCCGGCACCGCGGCCGAGGGCTCGAACGCACGGTGAGGCGATGGTGCGGGAGCCTTCCGGGCAGAGCGACACTGCCCCGGGCGTCATCGAGCCGCGCAAGGCCCTGGCAGGCAGGGGCGGCACCCTGCAGTCTGTAGCGTCAGGTTCCCGCATCTACGGCACGGTCTACAACTACGACAAGCGCTACCTGAAGGGATGGTGTGAGATGTGCCTGTGATCCATGGTCCGCGGGTGCTCTGCCTGCTGCACTGGCACGGTGAGTCCCCCTACGGGCTGACCGCGCTGGGCATCGCCCCGGACCGGCTGACCGAGGCGGAGGAGAAGGCCGCGGCGGCCCTGACCGGCCTGCCCTTCCCCGCCTCGTGGGAGAACGCGGACCCGGCACTGCGGCGGCACCTCGTCGCAGCGTGCCGGCCGGTTCCGACGGCGGGCCTCTGGCACGTCACGGACGACCGTCCGGCCCTCGGTGAGGACCGCGCGCGGCACGACTGCCTGCGCGCCCTGGCCGCCGAGTGGCCCGGCACAAAGCCTCTGCTGACCGAGGAGGCGGACCGGCTGCCGGGGCTGACCGCCCTGCTCCGGCTGACGGCCCTGGTCTGCCGGATGCCGCCGGAGGTGTGGCTGGACGCCGAGGAGGACCTCCTCGACATCTACGACACCTACACGGTCGGCACCCAGCCCGACGCGCCGCCCTGAGCCGCCCCTCCCACCGAGCGACTGGCGTTACCGAGCCCCCGGGCCCGGACATCGGGCGGGGGGGGGCGGCGTACCGCCACGGGCGGAGCCCACAGGGCCGCTGGTCCGTCGACGCAGGAAGGACGCGGAGCCCACAGCACGACGGCGAGTGCCGCAGCGTCGTACTGCCGGACCTCGTCGGACCGTCGCCGCTCGATGGACCAGGAACGCCAGTGGGTGTCAGGTGCGCTTCCTGCTGGGCGACCGGGGCTGGGGACGGGGCCTGGCGTTAGGCGCGGGTGGCGGCCTGGGCGCGGTCGAACGCGGCGGCCCGGCGGCGGCCTGCCGTGAAGCCCGCGTACAGGACGAAGAACACCACGGCCATGTGCGCCTCCCCGTAGCGGTCGGCCACGGCCCCGCCCCCCCCGGGGGTGCCAGGGGCGGGGCGGGGCCGCTTGCGAGGGCTGCGGTGTCAACTGGCTTGGTACGCGCGGCGACGACCGTTGCGCCCCGCGACCTCACCGCAGTCGTCAGAACTGTTCGACGAAGTACGGTTCGACGGTCATCCAGCCGTTGCCCGAAGCGCCGTCGAGCTGCCCCGTGGAGTTTTTGGCCAGGGTGTACCAGGACTCCACGTAGTCGGGGTCGTCGGTAAACCAGGAGTCGGGCATGGCGCTCAGCAGGGCGTTCACCAGCGGTATGTACGTGCCCTGGTCGGTGACGGTGAGCAGGGCCGTAGTGATCGCCTGGGCCAGCGCCTTGTAGTTGGTCCCGTCGTCGTCCTCCATCATGACGACATCGGCCAGGTTGTACTTGTAGTTCGACCAGTTGACTAGTATCTGGTTCGGGTGGTAAACGGTGTCGTCGTGGTCCAGGTACGGCATGTCGACCGAGTCGACGCGTGCCTTACCGTCCGTGCCGAAGCCGGTCACCAGGGAGAACATTTCGGCCCCGCCCTTGAACCAGGGCTCCTGGTCGTCCTTCACCACAACCGCGGTGACCTTGGTGGCCCACCAGCCCGCCGCGTCGGGGGAGTTCGCGGAGCCGGGCTCGGCCGACGCCAGCCCCTTGTCGGTGAGTGCCTTATGCAGCACAGCCAGTCCGGCCCGGTGTGCCTTGGACACGTCGATGTCGAGGACGTAGAGGGGCCGCTCGGGTACGCGGGAGGTATCCACGGCGTGAGGGAGACCCTGGCTGTCGTAGGCCCTGAGCGTCTTAGCGTGATCGTCGGCCGCCGCGACGGCGACCCACGGGGCGCTGACGGGGGTCAGACGCGGGCGCATGGCGGGTGCGCCGAGACGCACGCGCAGCAGCGACCCGGTGGACGCGGGCAGTCCCTTCCATCTCACGATGCTCCGGTTCGCGGCGGCGACGGAGGCGTGCAGGTGTCTGCCCGCCGGATCGCCGGCCCTGGCGGCCAGGCTCTGCAGGTCGATGTCCTGAGCGCTGAGCGCGGCCTCGCGCACTCGCGCCCGCCAGTGCGGGTCGCGTAATGAGGAGGCCAGCGACTGTGCGATCTGCTGCTCGGCCTCGTGGACCGGGGAAGGGTGAGATGCGGTGGTCGTGTCGCTCGCGTACGCCGGTGTGGAGGCGAGCGCCGGCTGGGCGGTGCCGGCGGCCAGCCACAGCATCATGCCGATCAAGGTGGCGCCCCGTTTCAGTGGTCTGCTCACCATGCTCCTTGGATTGACGATGACGATCTCGACCCGTTCATGACAAGTTGCAACCGCACAGGTCGTGTTGGAATGGTTCAGTGGTCCAGTGGATGAGCCACTGAGGCAGTGAAGCAGTACCCGTAAGGTCCGTCAACATCCCCTACTTACAACGCGGTTGACGCTCGTCGTCCTTCCCCCCTTGACTCCCGCACCGTGCCCGCTGGGAATGCCCGGATGGCCGAGGTGCTCAGCGCGGCTACGGAGAACATCCGGCGGATGGTGGCTGCGAACTTGATACCGGCGCCCAGAGTGGCACTTCCGACGGCGCTGCTGGAGGGCTTGTCGAAGGCTGTCGCGCCCTTGCAGCCAGTGCTGGAACGCCTGGACGCGATGATGCCGGAGAACTGGCAGGGCCAGCGCCTGAACCACAAGGACAAGGTCCGGCTGATGCTGGAAGGTGTGCCCCTGGCGTGGGTTCCCCCGGCCGATGTGATCCGGCAGCTGCTCGCTGCGGGTGACGTGCGTTCTCGCGAAGGTCCTCGACGACCCCCGGACGGAGATCCTCGCCTCCTGCAGCAGGGCCCTGGCCCGTCGCCGACGCGCGGTTTGCCGCGCAGCGGGCCTTGCTCGAGGAGTGCGTGCGGATGATCTCGGGCGGCATGTTCAGCGGTGCGCAGGCCGTTGCCGCGAATGTCCGGGACACCTTCCTGCGCGGTCTGGCTTTCGCCACCCCGGCGTGGCTCACCAACCAGGGCTGGTGGCCCGGCTACGCCAGGATCAAGCAGAGCGTCCCCACGGTCGACGTGGACGACGACGCCATGATTGGCGAGTTCCGCAGAGCAGCTGTCTTCCTGCCTTTCGCCCGGACACTGGAGGACTTCCAGCAACAGCACCCCGTCCCGGAGGGCTTCAACCGGCACGCCACCGCCCGCGCTGCCGGCGCCGTCCAGTACAGCGCTGCCATCGCCGTGATCGCCCTCACGCTCGCTGTCAGCGTTCTGCGCGAGATCGACGACCAGGGCTACTCCGTGCAGCTGCACGCCTGACAGGGGGCCTTGAGATGTCCGAGCCCATACACGCCGTGCCCACCACCTACGCCGGTACCCGCTTCGCGTCTCGTAGCTGACTAGGCCGTCACGCTCAACTGCCTCGGCATTGCGTGGGAGTACGAGCCCGAGCTGATCACCCTTGCGTCCGGCACCAGGTACATGCCTGACTTCTGGCTTCCCGAAATAGGGACATGGCTGGAAGTCAAAGGTCCGAACACGCCACGGCGGGAGAAGGCGACCGAGCTCGGCACCGCCCGTGCCTGCCAGTGCACCGGCGCATGCAAGGGCCGGTGGCCCGGCGGCCGACTGGTGCTACCGGGCTCGCCCTCCCTCCGTAGTGCGAACCCGATCGGCTCTCGCGGCCGTTACGGTCACACATGGTGGGCCGCGGCATACAGGCCGAGCGCCTACCTCACCGAGTGCCCGTCGTGCGGCCGCGCCCACTGGGTCACCCTGCGCAGGCCATGGCGGTGCCGCGGTTGCCGCGCCAGCCTCGGCGGCCACCCCACGCTTCTACAGCCCAGCGGAGAAGCTCATCCGGTTCGGCGAAGGTGCCTCACTGACCTCGGCTCGCGTTGACGAGGACATACGGCGGCTCGCGGAGGAAGAGCGGCTCGCTGACACTGGAGACGACGACATGAGCGACTGGTGACCTTTCCGCAGAGCTCTACGTAGCCCTGCAGGCCGCACGTCCACCGGCGGCTCGACCACACGCGCCGCCGAGCATCTGTTATGCCACCGCAACACTGTCCTGTATCGGCTCAATCGGATCACCGAACTGACCGAGCGGCGAACCAGTTCGGCGAAGTCCTCGGCACCGTCGTTCTGTGAGGCCTTGGTAGGCGGGAAATTCGGCTGGCGGACTCTGACTGAGGTGGCTCGCCGATCAGCGTCGAGCGATCGCGACCTGTTGTGTCCCTGTACAGTTCACTGGCCTAGTTCACTGGTGCTCGGCCACTAGACCACGACGTGCTGCGGACCTAGTCTCTGACCCGCCCGCATACGGAAACCCTCCTTCCGTTCGCCGATGAGGGCTGACACCGGCCTGCCCGCGCCTAGTCGCCCTTGCATCTCTCGTTGCCCAGGAACAGCCCGCCCCCTGTCCCGCCCGAGTGCGCCGGCGAACAGGGCAGCAGAGCGGACGACCGGATCAGAAAGGAAGGCCCGATGACCGACATCCCTGCCCAGGGGAGCCGCACCTCTGGTCGCGGTGAACGCGCGCCGATCGGACGCCGCACGTTCATGGGGTATGTGCTGGCCGGCGCCACGCTGGCTGTCGCCGCCGAACTCCCGCTGGGCGCGCCCGCTCACGCGGCGGTGCCCTCCGTGCCGCAGATCCCGGAGCTGTACGACCTGGAGGACATGCAGACCGACGCCGCGCGGCCGACGTCCGCACTGATCAAGATCGTGCTGCACGAGGACGGCACGGCGTCGTTCGAGCTGCCGCGCATGGAGGTCGGACAGGGCATCACCACCTCCACGGCGATGATCATCGCGGAGGAGCTCGACCTGCCCGTCGACAAGGTACGGGTGACGCTCGCACCGGCGCGTCCGGAGTTGCTGCTCAACCAGCTGACGGGCGGGTCGAACACCACGGTGTCGATGTTCACCCCGGTGCGGGTGGCCGCGGCGATCGCCCGCAAGGCGCTACTCGAAGCCGCGGCGATCGAACTCGGCTCGGTCGTGGGCCTGTTGAAGTCCAAGGCCGGGGTGATCTCGGCGCCGGACGGATCGTCGGTGTCGTACGGGGAGCTGGCGGTCAGAGCCGCGAGCAGCACGGTCAAGATGGTCGAGGCCGAGCTCAAGCCGGTCTCGGAGTTCTCGGTGATCGGCAAGCCGCACGGTCGTGACGACGCGCGGCTCGCGGTCACCGGGCAGAAGAAGTACGCGATGGATCTGCAGGTGCCGGACGCGCTGCCGACCATGGTGTGCCGGCCTCCGACGCTGAACGGATCGCCGAAGTCGGTGCGCAACAAGGCGGAGGTGCTCGCGCTGCCGGGGGTCACGGACGTGGCCGTGGTCGACACCGGGGTCGCGGTGCGCGCGAAAACGTTCGGGCAGTGCATCGACGCGGTGCGGGCGCTCCAAGTGGAGTGGGCGGCCGGTTCGGTGGAGGGTGAGTCCGACGAGACGATCCTAGCGCGGCTGCGGAAGGCCGAACTGCCGCTGGCGGTCCCGGACATCCCGCTGCTCGCCAAGACCGTGGAGGCGGACTTCACATTCATGTTCCGCAGCAGCGCGGCGCTGGAGCCGAACTGCGCGATCGCCGACGTCCGCACCGACCGGGCGACGGTGTGGGCGGGCCTGAAGTCACCGATCGTGGCGCAGGGCGACATCGCCAAGGCCGTCGGACTGCCGCAGACCGCAGTAACGGTCAACGTCATAACGGGTGGCGGCTCGTTCGGGCACAAACTCTTCGGCGACGCCGCGATCGAGGCCGCGAAGATCTCAAAAGCCATGGGCAAGCCGGTCAAGCTGATGTGGCACCGCGCGGACGAGCCCCGGCAGGGCCGCGTGCACCCCATGGCCACGTCCCGGATCCGGGCCACGTATCTGGCCGGACAGGTGCTCACCTTCGAGCAGCGGCACACGAGTGTGGTGACCGACTTCAGTCACGGGCTCGGCGAGATGATCACGGCGACGGCGGATCGGCTGCCCACCGGGCTCGGCGGGCTGGCGTTCTCGGAGACGATCTTCACGCTCACCCAGGAGCTGCCGTACAACTTCGGTGTCGTCACGCAACTGCTCAGCGAGACCGACTCCCGGTTCAACACCGGGAGCATGCGCAACATCTACTCCCCCGACGTGGCGTGCGCGAACGAGCTGGTCGTCGACCAGCTCGCGAAGAAGATGGGCAAGGACCCGCTCGAGTTCCGGCTCGCGTTCCTGAAGAACGCGCGGGTCAAGGCGGCGCTGAAGAAGGTCGCCGAGGTGGGTGACTGGGGCCGGTCGATGCCCGCGGGAACGGCCCAGGGCATCGCGATCCACAGCGAGTACAAGGGCGCGACCGCCGTGCTCGTCGAGATCGACTGCCGCCCTCAGACGGTGAACCGGAAGGTGCCGAACGGTGCGACCGGGCCACGCGTCACAAAGGCGGTCATCGCCGTCGACGCCGGACTCGTGATCAACCCCAAGGGGCTCGAGGCCCAGATGATGGGCGGCGTCTCGGACGGCATCGCGCTCGCTCTGACCAGCAGCCTGCACCTGCGCAACGGGCATTTCCTCGAGGCCAGCTGGGACAACTACTTCTACACCCGGCAGTGGAACGTCCCCACTGACTTCCAGTGCGTCGTGATGCCCTCCGACTCGCAGCAGCCCGGCGGCGCCGGCGAGGCGGGCGTGGCCGCGTCCGTGGCGGCGGTCGCGTGTGCCTACGCGCGGGCGACCGGCACGGTCCCGACGCGTTTCCCGGTCAACCACAGCACGGTCGGCTTCGAGGTCAAGCCGTTCGTCCCGCCGGTCCCCCAGTCGCCGTCCGACGGCCTGAGCCACACCTTCTGAGGAGCCCACGTGAGCACCCACACCTTCATCCTCAACGGCAGGCCCGTCACCGTCGACGTCGACGACAGCGTCCGGCTGCTGTGGGTCCTGCGGGACGTGCTCGGCGTGACCGGCCCGAAGTACGGCTGCGGCATCAACGTCTGCAAGGCCTGCACGTCCCACGTCAACGGCAAGGCGTTCAACCCCTGCTCCGTCGAGGTCAAGGACATCGGCCCGGACGACGAGATCACCACGATCGAGGGCCTCGCCGACACCGTCGACGCCGACCTGCACCCCATGCAGGAGGCCTGGCTCGAGTACGACGTGGCACAGTGCGGCTACTGCCAGCCCGGACAGATCATGGCCGCCGTCGCCAAGGTCAGGCAGGCCAGGGCGGCCGGCCACGAGATCACCGACGCGGACCTCGACGAGATCCGCAACATCTGCCGCTGCGGCACCTACAACCGCATCCGGGAAGCGATCAAGGCGGGCGCGGAACGTATGTGAAGGCGCGTCTGCACGTCTCAGGACCATCCGACCAGGGAAATGAGCACCGTGCTGGGACCTGAGAGACCAGTTGCTCCGTTGGTACGAGGAGGGGCGGGCCTTCGCCGTCGCGACTGTGGTGGCGGTCCACGGGAGCGCTCCCCGGTCACCGGGTTCAGCGCTGGCCGTAGGTGTTGGCTGTCATCGGAAGTGCGTCCGGCAGTTGCGGAGGGCGCCGTGTACGACTTGTGGCAGGAAGCCCTGGCATCCGGCGCCTGCACGCTGGAGTCCTTTGGGTACTGACGCCTTCGCCATCGGCCTGACCTGTGGAGGGTCCCTGGACGTCTCTGTTCAGCCCTTCCTGCCGGCCGAGCACCCGGAAATCATGGGGTCCCTGGCCTTGGCAGGTGCCACGGACCCGGTGACCGTGGCCCGGGTCGTCCGCGGGCCTGCCGAGCAAGTTGGCCAGGTCGTGTGCGCACGGGCGGACGGAACCAGACGTCAGCAACTTCGCCGATCCGGTCCTGGAGGCAATGGCGGCACGCGCCGCTCGCTGGTTTCGCGGTAGTCGCACAGGCCCTGATCGCGCCATCGGCACTCGGTGACGGTCACGCAGGCGTGGGCGTCGAGGTCGGGCCAGTTGTCGGCGCCCGTGTGCAGGGCGTTGCCGCGGCCGCAGGACGGGCAGCGTCTGCGCTCGGCGCGGCTGCGTTTCGCGGCGCGCTGAGGTCCGCTTTTCCTGGTGCCCGGCTTCTCGGCCGGCGGTGCGGTGCCCGGGAAGTTTGTTGGTGGGGTAAGGGCGTTGACCCGGTGTCGGTCGACTCGACGATCGTGCGAGCCCACCAGCACGTCATGGCGGACTTCCGAGGGCGTCTCGGATCGGTCACCATGGAGGTCCGTCGGCGATCCGAGGGTGGGGATGAGCGAGGGTGGGAACGCTCCGAACGGGCAACAGAGCAGGCGGGAGCAGGTCGGACCCGCCCCGTGGCTGGCACTGGCCTGTCTGGTCGGGCTGTTGCTGGCCTACGTCGTACTGACGAACTTCACCGCAGAGCTTCGGGCAGCGCTGTGGGGCAAGCCCGGCACCGTGACCGAAGCCGACTGCCGGACGTACGACAACACCGTGGCCAATGCGGGAACCTCAACGGCCTGCTCAGGCACCTTCACCCCGGACGACGGCCACTCGTCGTTCGAAGTCCCCGTCGAGGGCGACATCGATTCGCAACCGGTCCGCGCATGGCTGGTGGACGGCACATCCGGCACCGCGTATGTCTCACCAACGGTGTGGGCCGGGGTGCTCCCGGTGGGACTGTCTCTCTTCCTGGCCGGTCTCCCGGCGGCGGTGACGGTGAAGCGCGCGTGCCGCGTCCACGCACAACGCGCCAGAGAACCGCTTCACAGATCAGACCCAGAGTCGAGTGCGTGATCGACGACAAACACGACGAGTACAGCGAGCAAGTCACCTTGCTCGACAACGACAAGCGGGCCCGTTGCTATGGGAGCGGCCCGCGACCAAGAGCCCGTCTCCCTCCGTGCGCTCCGTAGCGGCACTAACCTGAGCCGAGTCGACCGCCATCTACGGCTCAGCCCCGCCAGGTAGCGCGCTCATCCGCCAACTGAAGCACTCAGTGGGCTCGTTCATGCCCCGTCCTGCCCTCTCACGCCACGACGATTCATTCGAACCTGGTCGAATGCTGCCACAGAGCGTCGCGGCGGCGGGGGGATCGACACAAAGTGGTGAGGCACCGAAACCGATGCTCTCTTCTCGCACGGAGGACGAAAATGATCTCGAAACTGCGACCCACGCTCGTGCCGGCCGCGATAATCCTTGGCCTCATGATCGCCACCAGCGCGCCCGCAACTGCCGCGACAGGAGGAGGATGCGGCACCAAGGAAACGACCGATGCCTGCATCAGCAAGACGGGGAACTACGTTTACGCAGACTTCTACCAGAACGCCACGCCGGACAGCAGCAGCACCAAGGCTGTCCTTACCCTCTACAACAAGGGGGCAGCGGCGAAGTCGGCGACGTACGCCCTCAACCGGACCGGACGGTTCGGGCCGATCAACTACAACGTCGCCACGCTCCCTGCGACCAGCGGAAGCGCCTACTCCTGCGTGAAGGTCTACACCAGCACGGGCGCCCTGCACCGCACCAGCTGCAGTCCTACGCTGTACTACTGACGCCTGGGGGCGAGGTCGTCGCCGACGGCGCGCAGCGCGGCGACGGCCGGGCCCACCGGCGGGTCGGTGGGCGGTGGTGGCGGGGCGGTGCGGGCGTCGCGGACAGCTTGGCGAACCACGGCGCGCACCGTGGGGTCATCGAGGGCCCGGAGGCCGCTGTGGGCGAGCACGGCGAGGCGGGTGATCAAGCTCTGGGACGGCGTCCGTACAGCCGGAGACGTCGATCAGGGCGCGCTGGGACAGGCCGTAGTTGAGCGCGGCCGCGGCGGCCGGGTCGGTGTCTCGCACGTCAGACCGGCCGGGGCGGCGGTGACCGTGTCGTGGATCGCCGCTAGGGCCTGTCTGATAATTGATCTTGTGGTGGGTCGCGGAGAGCTGACGGATGTTGCGTGGGAGCGGATAACGCCGCTGCTGCCAGGTGTTGACGAAGGCGGTGGAGTCGTTGACGTTGCCCGGTGTGATGAGGATGGTCAGAGGCAGGCCCCGGCCGTCGCAGACCAGGTGAACCTTGGTGGTCAGCCCGCCGCGGGACCGGCCGAGCGCCTGGTCAGCCGCCGCGCGTGCCGGATCTTCCAGTTCGTCCCCTGCCGGTGCCCCTTTTTGCGGGCGCCGGCGGCGTGCTGGTGAGCACGGTTGGTCGTGGAGTCGACCGACACGGTCCACTCCACCGCTCCGATCGAGTCGTCGTGGACCTGGACCTCCTCGAGTAGACGGGCCCGGGTTCCGTCCGCCTCCCAGCGGGCGAACCGCTCATAGATCGTCTGCCACGGCCCGAAGCGTTCTGGCAGGTCACGCCACGGAGCAGCCGTGCGCAATCGCCATAGCACCCCATTGATCACCTGTCGGTGATTCCGCCACGGACGGCCCCGCCCCGGTGACGATCGCCTCATTGTTCCGGGCCCGGCAGGCGGGTCTTGGCGACGGGGCCCGACAGGGGCACAGGGACGCGACCGTCTGATCGCTGTCGTCGAGGGCGTCATCGAGCAGGCAGCCGAACCATCACGGATTCATTCCTCTACTGGTGCTGGTCGGGCAGGCTTCCTGGGTCGATGTGATCAGCAAATTAGATGCGAGTGGCCTACGGGTCCATGATGTTCACCAAGTCGACGAGACGGGTGCTACGGATGCTCGCTCGCCGCTGGCAGGTTGTGCCATGCATGTCCTCAGCCGCCTTTGCAGTACGTCTCGCGGCGGCGAGTGTCAGCAACGGCGAATACGGAAACGAGGACGCGGAAAGCCTTGACGTGTTCAGCGATGGGAAGGCTTGCGAACCCGTAGCGGGGCGGGTCCATGCAGATCATCACCGAGGGGCTAGCCGTGGGCTTCACACCGGACCGCGCCACCCCCGCACTACCGTCCGCAGCAGTAATGTGCGACTGCATCGCATAGCCGGCGACTTCCTGCAGAACCTCCTGCTGGCGTGTAGGGACGAGGCCGGAGAACCAGCCCGCACCATCGTCCAAAGTACGCAGCTCCTGCGCGATCTCGTTGACGACCCGCTCGATCTCGCGTCGGAAGGTGCGGCCGTCGTCGCTGCTCGGTCCGGTCATCGCTTGATGATTTCACGATGCTGGTTCGACCAGGACGCGGCGAACCTGTTCTTCCAGCTCATAGCATCGCGCTATGAACAGGGATCGGTGGCCGCCTAGTTCACCATGCCGACGTTCTCACCCTGGCTTTGTACACGAGTCGCGACGTCGTTTTGACGCGACATTGAGAGTCGCACGCTCGCGCGAATATGCAGTGTTCATGAGAACGGGAGGCAGTCGTCCCGGGCTTAGCTCCACGGCCGCTTGAAATCCGCGTGTGGCGAGGAAGCCCGGGACGCCCATCGTTGTCCCAGAGTGCAAACTGCGCGGTGTGTCGCGGGTGAGGACTCCGACGACGCCCACCCTGACCTGGCAGAACGAGCCCCCAAGCCCACCGCGGGCACCTGAACCGGCGGACCATGGTGCTCCTTCCCCCGGAGCGCGTGGCCGGCGGATGGTGCCGCAGTTCAGCCACATGTGACGTTTCTGTGGCTTATGTTCTTTGGGAGCGGTTTGTGGGGGTCGGGGGGAGGGCATTCTTCCCGCCGGTTGTCGCCCTGCCATGCCAGCTCAGGGAGGCGTGGGGGGCGTCGTGGCTGCCCCCTCATGGGCAAGGCCCAGCCGGATCAGTGCGGACACGACACGCGTGGGCCGGGGTAGGCCCGGCCGCGCGGGAAAAGAGACACCATGGCGTTAGCTCCTGGCAAGACCTACCAAATCGTGAACAAGCGGTCCAACTTGGCGCTCACTCCGAAGTCGTGGTCGACCGGACCGTCGACGGTGGACCAGTACGACATCCAGGCTTCCGGCGCGGGAAACGCGATCAGCCAGACGTGGCACCTGTTCCCGATGGACGGCAACGACTACCTCCTGGTGAACAAGCGCGGCGGTATGGCGCTCACGCCGGAGTACTGGTCGACTGGCCCGTCGGGTTTGGACCAGTACCACATCCAGCGTGAGGACAAGCGTCCCCATCAGCTGTGGAACCTGGTCGACCGGGGCTCGGGCTGGTACCAGATCATCAACACGGTCAGCGGCCTCGCGATCACGCCGGAGCGCTGGTCCGGCGGGCGGTCGGCGGTGGACGTGTACTACGCGCAGCAGCCGGGCGACGCGAACTTCGACTCCCAGCTGTGGAAGTTCCAGCTCATCGACACGTACAGGCCGGTCACGGATCTGCAGCCGGTGCCGTGGCCTGCGGACGGTGTGGGTGATGTGATCCGCCTGACCGGGCACACCATGCCGGAGCCGGCGCGGACTCCGGAGGTGCTGATCGGCCAGGTGGCCGTTCCCTTCGCCGTCCAGGACGGCGGCGGCTCCGCCGACCAGCAGGCGCAGCACAACCCGTACCTGATCCTCAAGCAGTACGGCTACTGGGAGCGGGTGTTCTACTACGAGCACTCCGGTCTCTCCCAGTACGAGGAGAAGCAGCGGACCACCATTGGGCTGACCACGTCGAACAGGACCGAGGTCGAGCGGACGACGAGTATCTCCGTCACGGCGGAGGCGGGTTTCGTATTCAAGGGCTTCTCCGCCGGGATCAGCACCACCGTCACCGACCAGCTGCGGGTCCTGCGCGCCACGGAGGAGACCGAGACCAGCGAGAAGGAGGACATCATCACCCGGACGTATTTCGTCGGCGACCGGGTCACCGAAGCCCTCTGGTACCGGGGCGATCACTTCGTCCTGCAGCGCATGGACGGCAGCCAGGTCGCGGAATGGCGTACCCGCGACAAGAGGAGCTCGGTTCTCGACGGCTGGCCCAGGGCGGGCGACGCGGCGTCCTGGCCGGAGCGCGGAGACGACGAGACCGCCAAGACCTGGCCGGAGTGACCCAAGCCGAGTCGTAGCGGCACCGAGCGGCCCGCAGAAGCGGGTACCGCAACGCCCTGCCGGAGGTCATCACGGACAAGGCCGAGCACCGGCGACCGCAGCCGGCCGGTGCTCGGCGTACGGCACAGCCTGATTGTATCGGCCAGATCCAGAGCCCCGCTCTGAGTTCTCCACCCCGAGCCCCGGGCTTGGGATCGTTTCCGCAGGTCGGCGCTCGGCACCTGCGGCGTCACGCCCGGATCGCCCCAGCTACTGGCCGGTCAGTTGCCCCGTGGTGTCCGAGCCGGGATTTCGGGGCCTGGTCGCCATGAGTGACTCTCAAACTCATCGACATCGATCACGGCACCGGCTCCGGGGCGACTCCCGAAGTCGCGAACAAACGGCTCCCGTTCGCGGGTCGAAAGCCACTCACCTTGACCGGCGACTCCTACCGAACCCGCCAGTGATGCGAGCTCTTGGCGAACCGGCTCACCACAGCTGAGCTCGTCAGTCACACTGGTCGGCAGAGCGCCAGGTCTGCTCTCGCTGTTCGCGGTCTTCGAACTCGACGGTGAAGGACAGGCCCATCCCGTTCAATGCCGCCAACGGATCCGTGATGCGATCGGGATCGACGAACCCGCTGAACACGACGGTGTCGAGTGGAGTCAGCTCGAGTTCCGCGCACTCGTTCTCGACCTGGAACCCGGTCCAGCTCGATCGACGGACCCGCCAGCCGGCGCGGAAGAACAGCTCAGCTGCACTCTGGGCGCTGGCTGTGCCGGTCAGGGATCCCCAGACGTTGTTGCCGAGATCAAGTTGAGCCACGGCAGCGGCGTCAAGTCGCGGCCCGTCCGTCGCGCCAGAGGTGACGTCCACGCCGGACAGTATCGGGCGGACGACCGTCACCTCGCGCGCGCCGTCGTTCATCGTGCTTCGGGGTTGATGACGCCGCGCGTCAGAGGTTCGTGGTGCGCGCCTGCTGCACGGTCAACGTCCGGACCGCCGGCGGTAGGATCGTTGCGGGGTGCGGCGCCGGAGTGGGGCCGGATCGTCTGCGGCGGGGGCTGAGGAGAAGCCGCCCGGGATGCTCGGCCGGGCGGGGGCTGGCACCTGTTCGCCAGTCGGGGCGGGCCGGCTTGTGGGGCTGGTGGTGCGGTTCGAGCGTGCGGCGCGCGTCAGGAGGGTGGCGTTCGGGATGAGCGGGGCGCACATCTCGCAGACCTCTTCCACGCTCCACACACGCCGCACGGTCGCATCGTGCCGCAGGATCATCACCGTCCCGCCCCCGCAGGACGTCTTGGTGTCGGGATGGGCGTCGCATCGCTGGGAGCCGCAGTGGCAGAAGGCGGTGGGGTTGAGGGTGGCTGCTTTCGCGTGCGCGGCGGCGTGCGCGGCGGCGAAGGCGCGCAGCGCGGTGAGGTCCTGGGAGCGGGGCGGCACCCGGCACGTGGGGGTGCTGCAGGAGACGGTGGCGGAGCGGTCGCTGTGCCCGGTGATCCGGACGGTCCACGCCCGTCCGGGGACGCGCTGGGTGGGGGTTTCACGGTAGGCGGTGGTCACAGCGCGGCTGTCCGTTCTGGCTACTCGATGTAGGTGTCCGGTCCACTATGGGATATCCGTCCATCGGCCGTGCAAGCATTTGCCGCCGGACGTGCCGCCCACGCGCGGCCCCGAGCGGGCCCCGACCGCAGACAGGAGGCCGCAGGACTGGACCCGGATGTGCCCAACGAGTGCGGGACCCAAGCACTGTTCGGGAAGGCCTCCGGGTGCGGATGCGAGGTGCACGCTCAGCGGAAGGCATCTGGGGGCAGGATGGGCGCATGGAGCAACCTCTTGACGTGCCTGAACTCGCTGCTGGTGGATTCACGCTTCGACCGTGGCGGCTTTCGGACCTTCAGCTTGTGCGTGAGGCGTCCGAAGACGACTACATCCCGTTGATCACGACGGTGCCGTCGTCCTATTCCGAGGATTCGGGCGTCGCGTTCATCGAGCGGCAGTGGAGCCGGGCGACCACGAGGGCCGGGTACACGTTCGTCATCGTGGCCTCCGACGATAGGCCGGTCGGCCATGTGGGGCTGTGGCTGAAGAACCTGGCCGAGGGCCGTGCGTCCCTGGGCTACTGGGTCGTCAAGTCGGCGCGTGGTCAGGGCGCCGCCGCGGCTGCCGTCGACGCAGTGGTCGACTGGGCCCTGCGTGATCTGCGAATTCCCGGCCTCGAGCTGTGGGTGGAGCCGTGGAACACAGCCTCCATACGCACGTCCGAGCGTGCCGGGTTCCAACGCGAGGGGCTCCTGCGGTCATGGCAGCAGGTGGGGGACGAACGCCGTGACATGTTCATGTATTCGCTGCTGAATCACGAGCGGTGATGTCCTTGGTCCTGTCGGCAGGCCACGGCCGGCCCCGCACCCAGGGACCGTGGAAGTTACGGGACTGCCCCTTCGGCCGAGGGTGCTAGTTCGAGGCGATCGATGACGACCCGCCTGCGTTCCTCAGCTGCCATGAGCGCGTCATTCGCTGCTGATCTTGGCCGGGCCCGGGCTTCGAAGTCCTCGACGCATCGTGCGTCCGGACCGAGTTGGTCGGCGCGGGCGGTCGCTGCTCCGATTCCGTCGGTCCCGCCTGTGGTTATCGACGCGTGGGCCGACGTCATTCTCGCCCAGTGCATCGGTCAGACCCTTGGCGATCAACGCGAGCCCCTCGGTCTTCAGGTCCTTGCCGCCGTCGGTCAATTCGTGTCCCCCGTGTCCGCGTCGAAGTCCAGCGCCGCCCCGTCCGGCACGATGTCGCGCACCGGCGGGAAGACCATCCCTTCCTCGCCGTCCGCGCAGTCCAGGGCCTCCCCGCAGGGGACTCCGGCCGCGGGGACGGCTACGTCCAGCAGGCGCGCGCCGAGGACGGTCTGGTACGTCCACTCGCGGGCTGCCTGGCCGCGTGCCACCGCGTAGCGGGCCAGCGCCTGTTCGTCGGAGAAGGCCAGGATGAAAGGTATGCCGCCCAGATCGGCGGTCAGCAGGCCTCGTTCGTCCTCCGGTCCCGGACCGTCGCCGAGCGGCACCAGCACCGGGGTGCGGCGGAACTCACCGAGCAGAGCGACGAACTCCCGCCTGCGCGCCTCGGCCCCAGCAGCTTCGCGATCGGATTCCTGGCTGTGTGCCGCCGGCTGTTCGCCACGTGCTCCATCTTCGGCGTCATGCTCTCGTGAAGGCGCCTGCGCCTCCCGAGCGGTTGCCGGCGTTGTCATCTCCGCGTAGTCAGCGATGCGTGACCGTGGAATCTGCTGCGGCCCGTTGACCGTTCCCCCGTACTCAGACATGCAGCCCATCATCACAACTGAACCGCTCCGGGTCTGATGGAGGCTCGATTCCCTGAGAGGATCGAGTCATGGCACGTCCGTCCCCTTACCCCGCTGAGCTTCGCGATCGTGC
>NZ_JBVIYV010000019.1:0-9152 GCF_055592265.1 Streptomyces sp. NPDC041129
CACACCCCGCACCGACACCCCCGGCACAGCCACCACCTGCTCCAACACCCCCACAAACCGCCCCACCAACAACTCCGCCACACCCCGATCGAACAGATCAAGGGCGTATTCGAGGCTGCCGTGCAGGCCGTCCCCGTCCGTCGAGTCGTCCTCGACGAGCCGGACCGTCAGGTCGAACTTCGACGTGTCGTTGGGGATCGGTTCGACCGTCACCTGGAGGTCCGGGGAGGTGGTGGCGGGCAGGACGTCCTTGTTCCAGACGAACGCGACCTGGAACAGCGGGTGGTAGGCCGTGGAACGCTCCGGGTTGAGCAGCTCGACCAGCCGCTCGAAGGGGAGGTCCTGGTTGTCGTAGGCCGCGAGAGCCTTGTCCCGAACCTGGTCCACGACCTGCTCGAACGACCGGTCACCCGACAGGTCGACCCGCAGGACCCAGTTGTTGGCGAAGTACCCGATGAGGTCGTTGAGGTCCTCGTCCGTGCGGCCCGCGATCGGCGAACCCATGACGACGTCCTCGCCGGCGCCGAGCCGGGACAGCAGGACGGCGAATGCGGCCTGGAACACGATCGGCGGTGTCGCGGCGTGCCGGTGGGCCAGCGCCTCCACCGCGGCGGACAGTTCCGGTGTGATGCGGAACTCGACGGTGTCGCCGCGGTGGCTCGGGCGTGGCGGTCGAGGCCGGTCGGTGGGCAGGGCCAGCGGCTGTGGGGAGCCGGCCAGCTCGGCCCGCCAGAAGTCCAGTTGCCGTGCTGCCAGGCTGTCGGGGTCGGAGACGTCTCCCAGCAGTTCCTGCTGCCACAGCGTGTAGTCGGCGTACTGGACGGGCAGCGGCCCCCACTGGGGGGCGGAGCCGGCCGTGCGTGCCGCGTGGGCCGTCGCGAGGTCGCGGGCCAGCGGGGCGATGGACGCGCCGTCGCCCGCGATGTGGTGCATGAGCAGGACGAGCACGTGTTCCTGCGGTCCGACCGCGAGGAGGCTCACCCGGATCGGGATCTCGGACTCCAACGCGAACCGGTGGGCCACCGCCTCCGCGATCGCGTCCGCCACCTGGTCCTCCGTGACCGGACGCACCGGGACCTCGATCGAGACGTCCTGCGGCGACAGGATCCGCTGGAACGCCACGCCCCGCTCGTCCTCACCGATCACCGTGCGCAGACTCTCGTGCCGCAGCACCACGTCACGCACCGCGGCGGTCAGCACGGCCACGTCGAGCGGGCCGCGCAGTCGCAGGGCGACGGGCATGTTGTACGTGACCGACGGACCCTCGAACCGGTACAGGAACCACAGCCGGCTCTGCGCGAACGACAGCGGCAGTCGCCCGGGACGCGGGGCGGCCGCGACCCGGGGCCGGGCCTTCGCGGCAGAGTCGAGGTGGGCCGCGAACCGTGCCACCGTCGGGTGGTCGAAGACGGCCCGGATCGGCACTTCCGCCCCGAAGGCCCGTCTGATCCTTCCGATCAGCCGGGTCGCGCGCAGCGAGTGCCCGCCGAGGGCGAAGAAGTCGTCGTCGACGCCGACCCGTTCGGCCTCCAGCACCTCGGCGAAGAGTTCGGTGAGGCGTTCCTCCGTGGCCGACCGCGGGGCGCGGTAGTCGCCGCCGGTGAACACCGGTGCGGGCAGGGCCGCGCGGTCGACCTTGCCGTTCACCGTGAGGGGCAGGCGGTCCAGTTCGACGAAGGCCGCCGGGACCATGTACTCCGGGAGCCGCTCGGTGAGGAGGGCGCGGCCCTGGGCGGCGAGGTCGTCGGTGGGGTACGCCGGGTCCGGGACCAGGTAGGCCACCAGTTGTCTGGAGCCGTTCACGGCGTCGGTCACGCGGGCCTGGACGACGGCCTGGGCGATGGCGGGGTCGCCGGTGAGCACGGCCTCGATCTCGCCCGGCTCGACCCGGAAGCCGCGCACCTTCACCTGGGCGTCGTTGCGGCCGACGTAGACGAGTTCGCCGGAGCGGGTCCAGCGCACCAGGTCGCCGGTGCGGTAGAGACGCCGGCCCTCGCCGAACGGGTCGGCGACGAAGCGGGCGGCGGTGAGGCCGGGACGGCCGAGGTAGCCGCGGGCCAGTCCGGCGCCGGCGAGGTGGAGTTCGCCGACCACGCCGGGCGGCACCGGGCGCAGGCCGCCGTCGAGGACGTAGACACGCATGTTGTCCAGCGGCCGGCCGATCGGCACGCCCGCGGAGAGATCCTCGTCCTGTGTGAAGGCGTGGGTGACCGCGAAGGTCGTGGTCTCGGTGGGGCCGTAGCCGTTGATCACCTGGACGCCGGGGCAGTGCCGCCACAGTTGCCGCAGGGTGGCGACGGGCAGGGCGTCGCCACCCGCCCACAGCGCGGACAGGCCGGCGAGGCAGGTCGGGTCCTGGTCGACGACGGTGGCGAACAGGCCGACCGACAGCCACAGTGCCGTCAGGGAGTGGGTGGCCACCAGTTCGCGCAGTGCCGGCGCGTCCAGGTCGCCTCCCGCGGGTGCCACGACGGCGCAGCCGCCGGTGAGCAGTGGGACCCAGATCTCGAAGGTGCTGGCGTCGAACGCCGGGGAGGAGTGGACCAGTACGCGGTGCGCTCCGGCGAACCGGTGGTCGGTGGCGAGGGCGACGATGTCCTCCTGGGTGGTGACCACGCCCTTGGGTACACCCGTCGACCCGGAGGTGTACATGACGTAGGCGACGCCGGCCGCCCCGGACGGGGCGGCCGGCCGATCCGGGGCCGCCGCGCCGTCCGGGGCCTCGAACTCGTCCAGGGTGCGTACCTCGACGCCTGTCCGCGGCACGGCGGCGGCGGACTCCGGGGTGGCGAGGACCAGGACCGGCTGGGCGTCGGCCAGGACGAACTCAAGGCGCTCGCCCGGGTATTCGACGTCGAACGGCAGGTATCCGGCGCCGGATTTGAGCACCGCGAGCTGGGCCACGATCAGGTCGGCCGAGCGCGGTACGGCGAGTGCCACCAGGGTCTCCGGTCCGGCGCCCCAGCGCGTCAGCGCCGCTGCAAGGCGATCCGAGCGGACGTCGAGTTCCCGGTAGGTGAGGGTGGCGTCCGCCCCGGTGAGGGCGGGGGCGTCGGGGGTGCGGGCCACCTGGGCGGCGAACGCCTCCGGGACGGTGCGGGGTTCGGCCTCGCGCGCCGTGTCGTTCCAGTCCGTCAGTACGAGCCGCCGTTCGTCCGGGTCGACGATCTCGACGGCGGTGAGCGAGTTCGCCGGGGTGGCCAGGACCTGTTCCAGGACCCGGACGAAGCGGGCGGTGAGCCGTTCGGCGGTGCTCCGGTCGAACAGGTCCCGCGCGTACTCCAGGAAACCCCGGAGTCCTCCGCCGTCGGCCGCTGACAGCGTCAGGGTGAGGTCGAACTTGGCGACCTGGAGACCGTCTGCCATGTTCATGTGCGGTTCGAAGGTCAGTCCGGGTGCGGCCAGTTCGGGCCACAGGCCGTCGTGCCAGACGAACATCACCTGGAACAGCGGGTGGTAGGCCGTGGAGCGCTCCGGGTTGAGCAGTTCCACCAGCCGTTCGAACGGCAGGTCCTGGTGGGCGTAGGCGGCCAGCGCCTTGTCCCGGACGCCGTCGAGCAGCTCGGCGAAGGACGAGTGCCGCGAGAGGCCGGCGCGCAGCACCCAGTTGTTGACGAAGAAGCCGATCAGGTCGTCGAGGTCGGTGTCCGTGCGGCCGGCGATCGGTGAGCCGATCGTCACGTCGTCGCCGGCGCCGAGCCGGGACAGCAGCACCGCCAGCGCCGCCTGCAGCACGATCGGTGTGGTGGCGCCGTGCTCCCGCGCCAGCCGCTCCACCGCGTCGGCGAGCCCGGCGTCCACGGCGAACTCGACGGTGTCGCCACGGTAGCTGGGCCGGGCGGGCCGCGGCCGGTCGGCGGGCAGCGCCAGCGGCTGCGGGATGCCGGTCAACTCCGCGCGCCAGTACTCCAGTTGCCGGAACGCCAGGCTGTCGGGGTCGGACACCTCGCCCAGCAGGTCGCGCTGCCAGAGGGTGTAGTCGGCGTACTGCACGGGCAACGGCGTCCAGGCCGGTGCGTGTCCGGCCGTGCGGGCCGTGTACGCCGCCACCAGGTCACGGGTCAGCGGGGCCATCGAGGCGCCGTCACCGGCGATGTGGTGCATCACCAGCACCAGCACGTTCTCGCCCCGCCCGTCCCCCAGCAGGGTGGCGCGCACCGGGACTTCGGTGCGGAGGTCGAAGCGGTGCTCCAGCTCCCGGGTGATCGCCGCGTCGACGCCGCCGTCAGCCGTGACGGTACGGGTCACCAGGCCTGCGGTGACCTCGTGCGGCGGCAGGACCCGCTGGTGGGCGACGTGCTCCTCGTCCTCGTCGAACACGGTGCGCAGGCTCTCGTGCCGCAGCACCACGTCGCGGAAGGCCGCCGCCAGCGCCTCCGCGTCGACGGTTCCGTGCAGTTGCAGGACGACGGGCAGGTTGTAGGTCGCCGACGGCCCCTCGAACCGGTACAGGAACCACAGCCGGCTCTGCGCGTACGACAGCGGCAGCCGCTCGGGGCGCGCCACCGGTTCGACCCGCGGCCGCACCGGCACGGAGGACGCCCCGCCCGGCCCGCTCCCGATGCGCGGGAGCAGCCGGGCCACCGTGGGATGGTCGAACACCGCGCGGATCGGCACCTCCGTCCCGAAGGCCCGCCGCACCTTGCCGATCAGCCGTGCCGCCGCCAGGGAGTGCCCGCCGAGGGCGAAGAAGTCGTCGTCCAGGCCGACCCGTTCGACCTCCAGCACCTCGGCGAAGACGCCCGCCAGCAGTTTCTCCTCCACCGATCCCGGCGCCCGGTACTCCCCGTCGGCGAGCGCCGGGGCGGGCAGGGCCGTCCGGTCCAGTTTGCCGTTGACCGTCAACGGCAGCCTGTCCATGAGGACGAACGCCGCCGGCACCATGAACTCCGGCAGCCGCTCCGCCAGATACAGCCGCAGCCGGTCGACCAGGGAATCATCGTCATGGGCCACCACGCCCTCGTCGTCGTTCCCGGTGACCTCACCGTCGTCCCCGGCGCCGCCGGCGACGACGTACGCGACCAGTTGCCTGGTCACCTCGCCCCGGGCCCGGTCGCCCGCGCTGTCCCGCACGATCACCGCCGACCGGACCACTTCCGGGTGTCCGGCGAGCACGGTGTCCACCTCGCCGGGCTCGATCCGGAAGCCGCGGATCTTCACCTGGTGGTCGGCCCGTCCGACGAACAGCAACTCGCCGGAGGTGCTCCAGCGCACCAGGTCGCCGGACCGGTACATGCGCCCGCCGGCCGGGTCGAAAGGGTCGGCGACGAACCGCGAGGCCGTCAGGTCCGGCCGTGACAGGTAGCCGCGCGCCAGGCCGGCGCCCGCGATGTACAGCTCGCCCACCACGCCGGGCGGCACCGGCACCAGGCCGGGGCCGAGGACGTACACCCGCACGTTGTCCATCGGCACCCCGATCGGCACGCCCGCGGACACGTCCTCTCCGGGCCGCACCTCGTGGGTGAGGCAGCAGGTCGTGATCTCCGACGGGCCGTAGGCATTGCCGATCAGCGTGTCCGGGCAGTGGACGCGCATCTGTTCCACGGTGGTGACCGGCAGCACGTCGCCGCCGGTCCAGAGCTGGGTCATGCCGGCAAGGCTCGTCGGGTCCTGTTCCACGACGGCCGCGAACAGCCCGGTCGGCAGCAGTGTGCTCGACAGCCGGTGCCGGTGGATGAGCTCCCGCAGGGCCACCGCGTCGACGTTCCCGGGCGGGGCCACGACCACGCTGCCCCCGGTCAGCAGCGGGATCCAGATCTCCCAGGTGGCGGCGTCGAAGGAAAGGGAGGAGTGCAGCAGTACGCGATCCAGGCCGGCGAACCGCCGGTCGGTGGCGAGAGCCACCACGTCCTCGTGCGTGATCATCACACCCTTGGGGCCGCCCGTGGACCCGGAGGTGTACATGACGTAGGCCAGGCCCGAGGGCGTGGCGGGGCCGCCGGGCGCCAGGGCGGGACCGGTGTCCTCGGCGGCCGCCGCCACGAGGTCCTCGTACGCGCCCTCCGCGTCGTCCGCGTCGGCTGCGGTGCCGGCGAGGTCGGTCCACGTGAGGACGGTGACGGCGGTGTGCGCCAGTGCCGGCGCCGATTCGGCGGCCGTCAGTACCAGGGCGGTACCGCTGAGCAGGGTTTCGATCCGCTCCGGAGGGTAGTGCAGGTTCACCGGTACGTAGGCGGCGCCGGCCTTCAGCGTGGCGAACATGGCCACCAGGAACTCCACGGACGGCGCGAACGCCAGCGCCACCAGGTCCTCCCGCCGCACCCCGTGGCGTACGAGCTCGCGGGCCAGCCGGCTCGACCACGCGTCCAGCTCGGCGTAGGTCAGCGTGCGGTCGCCGGACACGATCGCGGGCGCCTGCGGGGTCCGTCGCACATGCCGGCCGAAGACGTCGAGGATGGTGCCCGGCACCGGTGGGCACGCGGTGTCGTTCCATTCCACCAGCACCCGCCGGGCCAGTGTCTCGTCCATCATCTCGACCAGGCTCACCGGCACGTACGGGTCGTCCACGACCGAGCGGACGAGCCCGAGGAACTGGTCGAGGAACAGGTCCAGGTCGGCCTCCCCGTACAGGGTGGCGTTGCCGTCGACGTACACGGACATCCCGTGACCGGGGCGCGCGTCGCCCAGCACGGTGATCGTGAGGTCCTGGACGGCGCCGAACCGGATGGTGTCGATGTGGCCGCGGGCGTCGCCGAAGTCCAGCGTGTCCACCCACGGAATGATGTTCAGGTTGTGCCCGAACACGTTGACGCCTGCGTTGGAGACACCGATCGCGTTGCGGATGTCGGAGATCTGCATCAGCCCGTGCGTGGCGACGGCCCGCTGCTGGTTCGTCATGGCGTGGGCGATGTCGTGGAAGCTCGCGTCCACCGGCACGGACAGCCGCACCGGAACCAGCCCGGACATCAGTCCGGGCGAAGTGGCGGTCACACCGGACCGGTTGGCCCCGGCGACACAGAACACGAACTCCTGGAGTCCGCACATCCGGCCGTAGAACACGGCTGCCGCGCCCGAGAGCAGACCGCTGACCGACAGCCCGATCGATTCGGCGACCTGCTCCCACTCGGTCAGCTCGTCCCGCGATACGACGGCAGTGCGGCGCACCATGTCGGGCCGGTCCGAACTGCGTTCACCGGGCAGCAGGACCGGGGCGGGCAGATCGGCGAGATACTCCCGCCAGAACTCCTGGTCGGCCGTGAACTGTTCGGACGCCCGGTACCGATCGTCCTCCCGCGCGATCACGCCGGCGTCCCCGAACGCCGCCTGCGGTGCCGGGTGCCCCGCCCGCGCCGCCGCGTACAGCTCGGCGACCCGCGAGACGAGCATCGACATGCCGAAGCCGTCGGTCACCAGGTGGTGGAAGCCCATGAACAGCCAGAAGCGGGACTCCGACAGCCGGATCGTCCCGGCACGGAACAGGATGTCGTGGTCGAGGTCGAAGACCCGCGCCGCCAGGGACTCCACGAGCGCCCGCGCCGCCGCCTCCGGGTCGGCCTCGGCACTCACGTCGTTGTGGAACGGCGCCCACGCCCCGGCGTCGACGACGATCTGCCGCAGCCCTTCCTCGGTCTCGCGGAAGTTGACCCGGAGGACTTCCGCCTCCTCCAGGAGGGTACGGAATACGGTGTCGAACAGTACGACGTCCGGGACACCCCGCACATCCGCCACGAGGCTCGGGTTGTTGGGGATATCCGGCATCAGACGCTGTGCCAGCCACAGTTCCTTCTGCGCCGACGACATACCGAACGAACGCGAAGGATGCATCTCTACCCTCTCGGAAGTCGCGCGGCATCTCGGAACTCGCGTGGCATGACGCATTCACGGCCGCCGCCGTAATTTATGGCCGCCGGTTCGACCCCATCAACCCTGGCCGACACGGCCCCGACCGCCCGCCTGGGGCCACCAATGACCCTTTGACCTGCGAAGATCGCGATTCACGGGCAATGCGCGAGGGCCGGGTGCGGAAGCTCCGCACCCGACCCGGAGGCACTGTCCGAAGGGGCCGACCGGCAGATGCCCAGGCCGCTCCCGCCATCGACCGGATATCGGTCCTGACCGGGCGCCGGGCGCCCTCGCCGCAAACAGCAGTTGGAATCAACTTCCGGAATCAGACGCCGGAATCAATTGCTGATGAAGGTGATGGGCGAGTTCCTCGGACGTCGGATTACTGTAGACGACCATCGCGGGCACGGCCAGGCCGGTCGCGCCGCGCAGCCTATTGCGCAGTTGGATGCCGCCGAGGGAATCCAGACCCAGATACTGAATGGGAACAGCGACGTCCACTTCGTCGGCACGCTCATGGCCGAGCACGGCCGCCACCTGCGAGGTGACCAGGTCCAGCAGCAGCCGCTGCCGCTCCCCCTGATCTGCGGCGCGCAACCGGGAGGCGAGTTGTGACGCCGACTCACCTCCCGCCACCTTCCGCCGCGCCCTCGGCACCAGCTCCGTCAGCAAGGGGGCCAGCTCCCCCGCCCCGGCCAGTCGACGCAGCGCCGCCATATCCCAGCGCACAGCGACCACGTGAGCGGCGCCCCCGGTCAGCGCGGCGTCGAACACCTCGAGGGCCTGGCCTGTACCGAGGGCCAGCACACCCTCGCCCCGCTGGCGTTCGACCCCTTCGGCTCCAAGATGCCTGGTCATCGCGCTCTCCAGCGCCCACAGTCCCCAGGAGGTCGACTGTCCGGGCAGGCCGGATTGCCTGCGGTGTACGGCCAGTGCGTCGAGGAAGGCGTTCGCCGCGGCGTAGTTGGCCTGGCCCGGACCGCCGAGCACCCCGGAGAGCGACGAGACGACCGAGAACAGGGTCAGCGGCTGATCGCGGGTGGCCTCGTGCAGGTACCAGGCCGCGTCCGCCTTCGCCGCCAGGACCCGGTCCACACGCTCGGGGGTCAGCGAGCCGATCACACCGTCGTCCAGCACACCGGCCGCATGCACCACACCGCGCAGCTCAAAGCCGTCCGGCACCGAACCCACGAGATCCACCACCGCGGAACGGTCCGACACGTCGCAGGCCACGACACGGACCGTGGCACCGGCGGCCTCCAGGTCCGCGACCAGCTCCGGCACTCCGTCGGCGGCGGCGCCACGGCGAGAGGCCAGCACAACACAGCCGGCCTCGTGAGCTACTACGAGTTGCCGGGCCAGGACACCGC
>NZ_JBVIYV010000020.1:0-4503 GCF_055592265.1 Streptomyces sp. NPDC041129
CACACCCCGCACCGACACCCCCGGCACAGCCACCACCTGCTCCAACACCCCCACAAACCGCCCCACCAACAACTCCGCCACACCCCGATCGAACACATCGAGGGCGTATTCGAGGTATCCGCGGAACTCCCCGCCGACCTCGGCCATGATCAGGCTGAGGTCGAACTTGGCGACCTGGTTCTCCGTGGGAACGACCGACCACTCCAGGCCGGGCATCTCGACCACCGTGTCCGGGGTCGCGATGGTGCTCTGCCATACGAACGCGACCTGGAAGAGCGGGTGGTAGGACGTGGAGCGCTCCGGGTTCAGCAACTCCACCAACCGCTCGAACGGCACGTCCTGGTTGTCGTAGGCCGCGAGAGCCTTGTCCCGAACCTGGTCCACGACCTGCTCGAACGACCGGTCACCCGACAGGTCGACCCGCAGAACCCAGTTGTTGACGAAGAAGCCGATCAGATCGTTGAGGTCCTCGTCCGTGCGGCCCGCGATCGGCGAACCCATGACGACGTCCTCGCCGGCTCCCAGCTTGGAGAGCAGGAGGGCGTAGGCGGCTTGCAGCACCATGGGCACGGTCGCGTTGTGCTTGCGCGCCAATGCCTCGATGCCGGACGCCAGTTCCGGCCTGACACTGAACTCGACCGTCTCGCCGCGGTGGCTTCGGTGCACGGGGCGCTGCCGGTCGGTGGGCAGGGTCAGCGGCTGCGGGGAGCCGGCAAGTTCACGGCGCCAGTAGGCGACCTGGGCGGCCGCGATACTCTCCGGGTTGTCCAGCTCACCCAGCAGTTCCTGCTGCCACAGCGTGTAGTCGGCGTACTGGACCGGCAGCGGCTCCCACTCGGGTTCCTGGCCCTGCGCCCGGAACACGTACGCCGTCGTCAGGTCACGGGCCAGTGGCGCCATGGACGCGGCGTCCCCGGCTATGTGGTGCATCAGGATGACCAGGACGAACTCCTGCGGTCCGACCGCGAGGAGGCTCACCCGGATCGGGATCTCGGACTCCAACGCGAACCGGTGGGCCACCGCCTCCGCGATCGCGTCCGCCACCTGGTCCTCCGTGACCGGACGCACCGGGACCTCGATCGAGACGTCCTGCGGCGACAGGATCCGCTGGAACGCCACGCCCCGCTCGTCCTCACCGATCACCGTGCGCAGACTCTCGTGCCGCAGCACCACGTCACGCACGGCGAGGGCCATCACACCGGCGTCCACATCGGCCCGCAGGCGAAGCACCACCGGCTGGTTGTAGGTCACCGACGGGCCCTCGAACCGGTACAGGAACCACAGCCGGCTCTGCGCGAACGACAACGGGATCATGACATTACCTCTCGAGGATCGATGGACACCGGCGCGGTCGCCCCGGGCCCTGTCGTTGCCTGGCTACGGCTGTTCGGTCACCGGCGCGGACACCGGCGGTGCGGATGCCGGTGTCACGGGGCCGCTGGGTTCGGCGGAATGGGCCGGCCGGTGGTCGTCGACGCGTCCGACGTGGACCAGTTCGCCGGTTCGCAGACGGCGGACCAGGTCGCCGGTGCGGTACATCCGGCCGCCGGCCGGGTCGAACGGGTTGGCCACGAAGTGGGCCGCCGTCCGGCCGGGAGCGCCCAGGTACCCGCGGCCGAGGCCGGGGCCGGCGAGGTACAGCTCGCCCGTGACCCGGGGCGGGACCGGAGCGAACCCGGGGCCCAGCACCAGCGCCTGCACGTCCGGCAGCGGCAGGCCCAGCGGGGGATGTCCGGTCCCGGCCCACTCTTCGGTGTGCGGGATCGTCAGGGTGGTGGCGGTTCCGGTCTCCGGGTGCCCGTGCCAGTGGAGCACCCGTGTTCCCGGCAGCTCGGCCCTCACCTTGGCGATCAGTTCGGCCGGCAGTGGCTCCCCTGAGAACAGGACGGTGTCGATGTCCTGCGTCACGCTGCCGGGCAACGCGGTGAAGCGGGAGGCTCGCGTGCTGTGGACGGTCCTGGCCCAGAGCCCGCCCCGGCCGGCGCCGGCCGGCTCCTCGGTGAGGTCGAGGGTGGCGCCCGTGGACAGCGCGGTGAACACCTCCACCGTTCGTACGTCGATGCTCGCAGCCGGGCATGCCAGGAGTCGCACGCCCGGGCCCATGCCGAGCTGGGCGGTCAGCCGTGCCACGAGAGCGGTGACGTTGTGGTGGGTGATTCCCGTACCGTCGGGCGAAGCGGGGTTCGACGCCGGAGTACCGGCGACGAGGGCCAGGTGCTGCGGACGCAGCGGCCGGAGGCGGTCCGCGTCGACGGGCGCGCGCTCCACTCCCGCCCGGAGCTCGTCCAGGTACAGGTACGAAGCCGGCAACTCCGGCAGGACGGACGCGGTTTCGCGCTCGGACAGAACGGCCACCGGGTCGGCGCCGTTCACCGCGCCGGCATCGAGGGCCGGATCGCCGGCACGGCCCGCGCCGGCCTCCAGGGGCAGGTACACACCCCCGGCCTTGGCCACCGCGAGCAGCGCCACCACCGACTCCACCGATCGCCGCGCGGACACGGCGACGGCCACCGGGCGGTCGGGACCGGCACCGTGTTCGATCAGCTCGAAGGCCAGCGCGTTGGCGCGTGAGTCCAGCTCGGCGTAGGTCAGCGACCGGCTGCCGTCGACCACGGCCACCGCGTGGGGTGACGCGGCCACCGCGGCCTCGAACAGACCGGGCAGCAGGGACGGATCGTGCACCGCCGTCCCCCGTGGCGTCGCCGATGCCTTCCCAGGCCGCTTCCGCTCCAGCAGTTCGCGCTCCTCGGCGGTGAGCACCTCCACCGTGGCGACCGGGACGTCCGGGTCGGCGACGATCTGTTCGAGCACCCGCAGGTACCGCTCCGCCATGCGCTCCACGGCCGTCGGTTCGAACACGCCGCGCTGGTACTGGAGCGACATCCGCAGCGGCTCGGGCGCCGCCATCAGCGTCATGGCGTAGTGCGTGCCCGTCGAGTACCGGAACCGGCTGATCGTCACGCCGGAGTCCGAGAGCGCCTGGGCGCCCGCGCCGTCCCACGGGTAGGACTCGAAGACCACGACACTGTCGAACAGGGTGCGCAGTCCGGTGCGCTCCTGGATCTCGGCCAGGCTGTGGTGGTGATGGTCGAGCAGCCCCGTCTGCCGGTCCTGGAGGTCCGTCAGGACCTTGGTGAGCGAGTCCCCGGGGTTGTAGTGGGCCCGGACCGGCAGCGTGTTGATGAACAGGCCGAGCATCTCGTCCACGCCCGCCAGTTGCGGCGGCCGGCCGGAGACCGTCATACCGAACATCACGTCGTTACGGGCGGTCAGCTGCCCGAGCAGGATCGCCCACGCGCCCTGCACGACCGTGTTGATCGTGACGCCCATGTCGGCCGCGCGGCGCACCAGTTCCCGGGCTCCCTCGGTGGACAGCCCGACCTCGGCCCGGCCGATGCCCCCGGCGGTGTCGGCGGCTCGCGCCTGTGGTGCCAGGAGGGTCGGCTCGGCGACGCCCGCGAGTTCGTCGGCCCAGGCCCGCGCGGACACGCCATGGTCCTGCCGCGACCGCCAGACCAGGAAGTCACGGTAGTTCCTGGGCCGGGGCAGCGCCGAGGCGTCCCCGCGATCCTCGTAGAGCCCGATGAGATCCCGCAGGACCAGCGGCAGCGACCAGCCGTCGAACATCAGGTGGTGACTGGTCACGATCAGCTCGAAGCTGCGCTCGGCCATCCGGATCAGCGTGAGCCGGAACAACGGTGGCGCCGCCGGATCGAAGTGCGTACGGGAGTCGGCCGCCAGCAACGCCTCGAATCTGCCGCCGCGTTCGGCTTCCGGCAGGTCCCGCAGGTCGATCTCCGCCCAGGGCAGCTCGACCCGGTCCGGCACGACCTGCACCGCTGCGCCGTCCGCCGTGAAGTCGAAGGCCACGCGCAGGTTCGGATACCGGTCCAGCAGCGCCTGTCCTGCGGCCCGCATACGGTCCGCCTCGACCGGGCCGTCCAGGTGCAGCGTGAACTGCATCTGGTACGGGTCGTACTCCTGCCCGGCCAGCATGGCGTGGAACAGCAACCCGGACTGCATGGGCGTCAACGGCCAGACGTCCACCGGACTGCGGTCCCGGTGCCGTGCCTCCATGGTCTCGATCTCCGCCTGGCTCAGCGGGACCAGCGCGAGATCCGAAGGCGTGAGCCCACCTGCGCCGCCGCCGGCGGCGTGCCGGGCGAGACCGGTCAGCGCCTCCACCCACAGCTCGGCGAGTCGCTGGGCTTCCTCGCGCGCCAGCACTCCCGAGGCGAACGTGAACAGTGCGCTGAGGAGCGGCCCTTGAGCGGAGTCGGTGACGACCGCGTTGATGTCGAGGGCGTGCGCGAGGGGCATGTCGGCGTTGAACTCGGCGGACACGTCCTCGAACAGGGAGACCGGCGTCCAGGCCTGGTCCCCGTTGTCGGCGGGTACGCCGACGTCGCCGGAGAACCGGCCGAGGTAGTTGAAGCCGATCTGTCCGGTGGGCAGTTGTGCCAGGGTGGGGGTGGTGTCGGGGTTGAGGTGGCGGAGCAGGCC
>NZ_JBVIYV010000021.1:0-2945 GCF_055592265.1 Streptomyces sp. NPDC041129
TCCCAGCACACCTCCAGCAACAACCGCTGCTGCGGATCCATCGCCACCGCCTCACGCGGCGAAATCCCGAAGAACCCGGCGTCGAAGCCCGCCACGTCCGCCAGGAACCCACCCCGCCGCACATACGACTTCCCTGAGGCATCGGGATCCGGATCGAAGAGCCCCTCCACATCCCAGCCACGATCCGCAGGAAACTCACCGATCCCCTCGCCGCCTGAGCGGACCAGATCCCACAGACCCTCCGGAGACACCACACCGCCCGGAAAACGGCATCCCATCCCCACCACCACGACCGGATCCGAGTCCATCCCCGATGCCGCCGGGGAAGGGATCGCCGGCGTGACCGCCGCGGCTCCCGTGTCTCCTGGCAGCAACCGCTCGAGGAGGTGGTCGGCCAGTACCTGCGCGGTCGGATAGTCGAACACCAGCGATGCGGGAAGGCTCAGTCCGGTCGCGGTCTGGAGGCGGTTGCGGACGTTGATACCGCCGAGGGAGTCCAGGCCCAGGTCACGGAACGCGGCCGTCGCTGCCACGGCCTCGGCGCTGCCGTACCCCAGCACCGCCGCCACCGACGCGGCCACCAGCTCGGTAAGCAGCCGGCGCCGGCCGGCCGGATCGAGGCCACGCAGCCGGGACACCAACTGCGACACGGACTCCCCCGCCGCGGCGGTGCGCCGGACCGTGGGAACCAACTCGCCCAGCACCGGCGCCAACTCACCGTCCCCGGCCAGGCGGCGCAGGACGGGAAGGTCCCACCGCGTACCCACCACGTGGCTCACGCCGCCGGACATCGCCGCGTCGAACAACTCCACGGCCTGCGCGGAGCTCAACGGCCGTACGCCACCGGCTCGCAGCCGTGCCACACCCTCGTCGGCGAGCCCGGCGCCCATGCCACCGGCTCCGGCCCACAGGCCCCAGGAGACCGACTGTCCGGCGAGTCCCAGTCCGCGCCGGTGCACGGCCAGTGCGTCCAGGAACGTGTTCGCCGCCGCGTAGTTGCCCTGCCCCGGGGCGCCCAGCACTCCGGACAGCGACGAGACGACCGAGAACAGGGTCAGGGGCAGATCGCGGGTGGCCTCGTGCAGGTACCAGGCCGCGTCCGCCTTCGCCGCCAGGACCCGGTCGACGCGCTCGGGGGTCAGCGAGCCGATCACACCGTCGTCCAGCACACCGGCCGCATGAACCACACCACGCAGCTCAAAGCCGTCCGGCACCGAACCCACCAGGCCCGCCACCGCGGCTCGGTCCGAGACATCGCAGGACACGACCCGAACCACCGCACCGGCCGCTTGGAGATCAGCCACCAACTCGCCGACACCATCGGCAGCGTCGCCCCGACGAGACGCCAGCACGACACAACCCGCCCCGTGCGCCTCGACCAACCGCCGCGCCAGCACACCGCCGACGCCACCCGTCCCACCGGTGACGATCACGGCGGCCTCCGCGCCGATCCCGGTCTCGACGGACTCCGCCGGACCGGTACGCATCAGACGCGCCGCGTGCACGACTCCATCCCGCACCACGAGCTGCTGCTCGCCGAACTCCACCACTAGCGAGTCGACTTCATCGTCAGTGTCCACCAGTACGATCCGGCCGGGGTTCTCCGACTGCGCCGAGCGCACCAACCCCCACACCGCCGACGCCGCCACATCCATGACAGCCTCACCGGGGAGACAGACCGCACCCCGGGTCACCACCACAAGCGTGGAACCCTCGTACTGGGGTGAGGCCAGCCAGGACTGAAGCACTTCGAGCGCCTGATGCGCGCCGTCGTGCATCGAGGCCACCACATCGGCACCGGCCTCAGCAGGCCACTCCCACACCACCACAGGCGGCACAGACTCGGCGTCCGGATCCCAACCGGCGTACGCCGCCGTCTCGGTACCCCGCTTCGGCATCGGGACAGGCGACCACACCAACTCGAACAGCCCGTCCGCAGCCGTGCCCGCCACCGCTGCCGCAGTCAGCGCTTCGGGTGACACCGGCCGCGTCACGAGCGAGCCGACCCCCAGCACCAGGGCGCCACTCTCATCGGCGACCTGCACCGACACGGCATCGGACCCGGCAGGCGCGATCCGGACCCGCACGGAGGAAGCACCGACCGCATGCAGCGACACGTCTTCGAAGAGGAACGGAACCCGTACGACGTCCAGCTCCGAAGCTCCGTCGTGAGCGGTGAGGAGTGGGGCGTGGACCACCGCGTCCAGGAGCGCCGGGTGTATCCCGAACCCGCTCACGTCCGTCCCGGAGGGAACCCTCACCTCGGCGAAGATCTCGTCACCGCGTCGCCAGGCCGCATGCACGCCACGAAACGCGGGCCCGTACCCGTAGCCCTGCTGCGCGAGTTCCTCGTAGGCGGTCTCCACGTCGACCGCCTCTGCCCCGGCCGGCGGCCACTGCGACTCCGGCCATCCCTGCTCGGCGGACGGTGCCGGAGCCAGCACGCCCTGTGCGTGCAGCATCCACCCCTGACCGTCGGCCGCCACGGCATCGGAGCGCGAGTGAATCTCCAGACCCCGGTGCCCTGCCTCGTCCGGCTCGCCCACGACGATGTGCACGTGGACTCCGCCGCGCTCGGGGAGGAGCAGGGGAGCCGTCATCGCCAGTTCCCGCACCACCGGGCACCCGACCTCGTCACCGGCCCGCACCGCCAGCTCCAACAGGACCGAGCCGGGCACCATCGCATGCCCGAACACCTCGTGCTCAGCGAGCCACGACTGCCCGGACCGCGACAACCGCCCCGTCAACACCACCTGGGACGCACCCGGCGAGGCCACCACCGCACCCAGCAACGGATGATCGGCCATGACCAGACCTGCCGACCGCACATCCGTCGCCCGCACGGCCGGTGTGAGCCAGTACCGATCACGCTGAAACGCATACGTCGGCACGTCCACGAGCCGACCACCCACACACCACGCCCGCCACGACACCGGAACACCGGA
>NZ_JBVIYV010000022.1:0-2594 GCF_055592265.1 Streptomyces sp. NPDC041129
GCCGCTGCCGGTGTCGGCGGTGTGATCAAGATGATCGAGGCCTTGCGGCACGGCACCCTGCCCCGCACGCTCCACGTGGACGCGCCCTCGTCGCATGTGGACTGGTCGGCGGGCCGGGTGGAGCTGCTCACCACCGAACGCGCATGGCCGCAGCAGGACCGTCCCCGACGGGCGGGCGTGTCGTCGTTCGGACTGTCCGGCACCAACGCCCACGTCATCATCGAACAAGCCAAGGAAGCCCCCGCTGCCGCGCCCGCGGCACCGCATGCGGCATCCCCTGAGGAACTCGGCCGCGCCGTCGCAGGCATATGGCCTCTGTCGGCCAAGACCCCCGAGGCGCTGGCCGACCAGGCCGCCGTGCTCGCCGACTGGCTCGGCCGGGACGGCTCCGATTCCCGGGTCGCCGACGTGTCGTTCTCCCTCTCCCGGCGTTCGGCGTTCGACCACCGGGCGGTCGTGCTCGGCGCCGACCGGCGGCAGCTCCTCACCGGCCTCGCCGACCTCGCCGAGCGGCGGGAGAACCCCGGTGTGATCACCGGCTTCGCCCGCAACGGAACCGCCGGCACGGGCGGTGTGGTGTTCGTCTTCCCCGGTCAGGGCTCGCAGTGGCTGGGGATGGGCCGGGAACTCATGGACTCGGCACCGGCTTTCGCCGCGGAGATGACCCGCTGCGCCGAGGCCTTCACCGAGTTCGTCGACTGGTCCCTCCTGGACGTCCTGCACGGAGTCCCGGGCACCCCGGACATCGACCGCGTCGACGTACTCCAGCCGGTGCTGTTCGCGATCATGGTTTCGCTGGCGGCGCTGTGGCGGTCGTTCGGAGTCGTGCCGGACGCGGTCATCGGCCACTCGCAGGGAGAGATCGCCGCCGCCTACGTGGCCGGAGCCCTGACCCTTCAGGACGCGGCGCGCATCGTGCTGCTGCGGTCCATCGCCCTGACCGAGGTGGCCGGAACCGGCACGATGGTCTCGGTCATGGCTCCGGTCGCCGCCGTGCGCGCGGGACTGACCGGAGCCAGGACGCTGGCGGTGGCCGCGGTGAACAACCCGTCCACGACGGTCGTGTCCGGTGCCCACCACGAGATCGACGCCTTCCTGGCGGACTGCGAGGACGCCGGGATCAGGTATCGGCGCATCGCGGTGGACTACCCCTCGCACTCACCGCAGATGGAGTCGCTGCGCGAGCGTCTGCTCAAGGCACTGGCCGAGGTCATGCCCCGCTCCTCGAAGATCCCGTACTACTCCACCGTGACCGGTGCGGCCCTCGACACGGCGGCACTGACGAGCACCTACTGGTACGAGAGCGTGCGGCAGACCGTGCGCTTCGAGGAGGCCACCCGCGCCGCCCTCCAGGAGGGTCACGGACACCTCGTCGAGATCAGCCCGCACCCCGTGCTCACCGTGGGTATGGAGGAGATCTGCGAGTCCGTCGGACCCGTGACCATCGTGGGCACGCTGCGCCGCGACGCCGGCGGTCTGGACCAGTTCGTACGCTCCGCCGCCGCGCTGCACGCGTCGGGCGGCCGCGTGGACTGGACGGCCTTCCACGCGGGCGGCCGACGGCTCGACCTGCCCCCGTACCGGTTCCAGCACCGGCGCTACTGGCCGGCCGTGTCCACCCGCTCATCGGACGTCGGGTCCGCCGGACTGGCCTCGGCCGAGCACCCCATGCTGGGCGCGGTGGCGGAACTACCCGCTCTGGATGGCATGTTGCTCACGGGACTCGCTTCACTGCGCAGCCACACCTGGCTGGCCGACCACTCGGTCTTCGGCCACCAGCTCGTACCTGGCGCCGGCTTCGTCGAGCTGGCGCTGCACGCCGGGGACCGGTCCGGCTGCCCCGTAGTACGCGAACTGACCCTCCAGCAGCCCCTCGTGCTCCCGGCGACCGGTGGTGTGCAGCTCAACGTCACCGTCGCCGAGGCGGACCCGTCCGGCGACCGCCTGGTGTCGTTCCACTCCCGCCGAGCGGACGACACCGACGGGCCCTGGACGCTGCACGCGCAGGCCGTGCTCGCGGCCGGGACACCCACATCGCCACCGGCGTTCGGGTTGAAGCGCTGGCCGCCTCTCGGCGCACGACCGGTCGCCATGGACTCCGCCTACGAGGAACTGGCCGGACAGGGATACGAGTACGGGCCGGCGTTCCGGGGCGTGCGCGCGGCCTGGCGGCGCGGTCCGGAAGTCTTCGCCGAGGTGAAGCTGCCGTCCGGCGTGGACACCGACGGGTTCGGAATGCACCCCGCCCTGCTGGACGCGGTGGTGCACGCACAGCTTCTCGGCACGACGCGTGGGGCCGGTGACACGGGCACGGACGAGGTGCGTGTTCCCTTCGCCTGGGAAGGGGTCACCCTCCACGCGGAGGGGGCCACTTCGGTACGGGTGCGCATCGCCCCGGCCGGGGCGGACGCGGTGTCGGTGCAGGTGGCCGACGAGAGCGGTGCCCTGGTACTGAGCGTGGATTCACTGGTCACACGTCCGGTGTCCAAGAGCGCCATGGCGGCCGCTGCCGCGAGTACGGCTCCGGATGGGTTGTTCGAGGTGGCGTGGCGGGAGGTGTCGGTGCCGGCGGCGGATGCGGTGTCGTGGGCCGC
>NZ_JBVIYV010000023.1:0-1846 GCF_055592265.1 Streptomyces sp. NPDC041129
GATGGGTAGGGGAGCGTCGTCTGCCGGGTGAAGCGGCACTGGAAGGTAGTCGTGGACGGTTGACGAGTGAGAATGCAGGCATGAGTAGCGATACAAACGTGAGAAACGTTTGCGCCGATTGACTAAGGGTTCCTGGGTCAAGCTGATCTGCCCAGGGTAAGTCGGGACCTAAGGCGAGGCCGACAGGCGTAGTCGATGGATAACCGGTTGATATTCCGGTACCCGCTGTGAAGCGTCAAACATCGAGCATCGTGATGCTAAGGCCGTGAAGCCGCCCTGATCTCTTCGGAGTTGAGGGGAGTGGTGGAGCCGCCGAACCAAGCGGTTAGTAGGTGAGTGATGGGGTGACGCAGGAAGGTAGTCCATCCCGGGCGGTGGTTGTCCCGGGGTAAGGGTGTAGGACGAGTGGTAGGCAAATCCGCCGCTCTTGTGTCTGAGACCTGATGCCGAGCCGATTGTGGCGAAGTGGATGATCCTATGCTGTCGAGAAAAGCCTCTAGCGAGTTTCATGGCGGCCCGTACCCTAAACCGACTCAGGTGGTCAGGTAGAGAATACCGAGGCGTTCGGGTGAACTATGGTTAAGGAACTCGGCAAAATGCCCCCGTAACTTCGGGAGAAGGGGGGCCACACTCGGTGATCGGATTTACTCCGTGAGCTGGGGGTGGCCGCAGAGACCAGCGAGAAGCGACTGTTTACTAAAAACACAGGTCCGTGCGAAGCCGTAAGGCGATGTATACGGACTGACGCCTGCCCGGTGCTGGAACGTTAAGGGGACCGGTTAGCTCTGATTCGTCAGGGCGAAGCTGAGAACTTAAGCGCCAGTAAACGGCGGTGGTAACTATAACCATCCTAAGGTAGCGAAATTCCTTGTCGGGTAAGTTCCGACCTGCACGAATGGCGTAACGACTTCTCGACTGTCTCAACCATAGGCCCGGTGAAATTGCACTACGAGTAAAGATGCTCGTTTCGCGCAGCAGGACGGAAAGACCCCGGGACCTTTACTACAGTTTGATATTGGTGTTCGGTTCGGCTTGTGTAGGATAGCTGGGAGACTTTGAAGTCCACACGCCAGTGTGGGTGGAGTCGTCGTTGAAATACCAGTCTGGTCGTGCTGGATGTCTAACCTGGGTCCGTGATCCGGATCAGGGACAGTGTCTGATGGGTAGTTTAACTGGGGCGGTTGCCTCCTAAAGAGTAACGGAGGCGCCCAAAGGTTCCCTCAGCCTGGTTGGCAATCAGGTGTTGAGTGTAAGTGCACAAGGGAGCTTGACTGTGAGACCGACGGGTCGAGCAGGGACGAAAGTCGGGACTAGTGATCCGGCGGTGGCTTGTGGAAGCGCCGTCGCTCAACGGATAAAAGGTACCCCGGGGATAACAGGCTGATCTTCCCCAAGAGTCCATATCGACGGGATGGTTTGGCACCTCGATGTCGGCTCGTCGCATCCTGGGGCTGGAGTCGGTCCCAAGGGTTGGGCTGTTCGCCCATTAAAGCGGTACGCGAGCTGGGTTTAGAACGTCGTGAGACAGTTCGGTCCCTATCCGCTGTGCGCGTAGGAGTCTTGAGAAGGGCTGTCCCTAGTACGAGAGGACCGGGACGGACGAACCTCTGGTGTGCCAGTTGTTCTGCCAAGGGCATGGCTGGTTGGCTACGTTCGGGAGGGATAACCGCTGAAAGCATCTAAGCGGGAAGCCTGCTTCGAGATGAGGACTCCCACCCACTTGATGGGGTAAGGCTCCCAGTAGACGACTGGGTTGATAGGCCGGATCTGGAAGCCAGGTAACTGGTGGAGGTGACCGGTACTAATAGGCCGAGGGCTTGTCCTCAGTTGCTCGCGTCCACTGTGT
>NZ_JBVIYV010000024.1:0-1727 GCF_055592265.1 Streptomyces sp. NPDC041129
GTGTGCTGGACGACGGTGTGATCGGCTCGCTGACCCCCGAGCGTGTGGACCGGGTCCTGGCGGCGAAGGCGGACGCGGCCTGGTACCTGCACGAGACCACCCGCGATCTGCCCCTGACGGTGTTCGCAGTGGTGTCGTCACTGTCCGGGGTGTTGGGAAGCCCCGGCCAGGCCAACTATGCAGCCGCGAACGCCTTCTTGGACGCACTGGCCGTTCGCCGGAAGCAGTCGGGACTGCCCGGACAGTCGGTCTCCTGGGGCCTGTGGGCCGAGTCCGGAGGCATGGGCGCCGGGCTGACCGACGAGGCCCTGGCCCGCTTCCGTACGGGTGGTGTGCTGCCGATGAGTCCAGCGCAGGCCGTGGAGTTGTTCGACGTGGCGATATCCGGGGGCCTGGGTCACCTGGTCGGCGTGCGGTGGGACCTTTCCGCACTGAGCCGTCTCGCCGGCGCAGGTGAGTTGGCGCCGATGCTCGCCGATCTGGTGCCCGCGGTGCGGCGGACAGCGGCGGCCGGGGAAAGTGTCTCCCAGCTCGAGGCACGGCTCCGAGCAACCGACTCGGCCGGTCGGCACAAGCTGTTGACCGAGCTGGTGGCCGCGTCGGTGGCAGCGGCGCTGGGACACGGCAGCGCCGAGGCCGTGGCAGCGACGGCCGCGTTCCGTGACCTGGGCCTGGACTCCCTGGGCGGTATCAACGTCCGCAACCGCCTCCAGACCGCGACCGGGCTGACTCTTCCCGCGTCCCTCGTGTTCGACTGCCCGACCCCGCAGGCGCTGGCGGGCTTCCTGCTCGAACAACTCATGCCCGGGGATGGCGAATCGAGTACGGCGCCCACACACATGACGGACGTCCGGCGGCTGCTGCAATCAGTGTCGCTCAGCCGCCCCGGCGACTCGGTGATCATCGAGCGCCTGCTGAAGCTCGCGGAAGCCGAGAGCGACTGGTCCGAAGGCGCACCAGACCTCGGTGACCGGCGCGAGTCCATCGAGGAGATGGATGTGGACGCACTGATCGACATGGGGCTTGGCCTTTCTCAGAGCAGGAAGAGTGACATCTGATGACGACCCGGGAAGAGAAGCTGGTCGAAGCGCTGCGCAACTCTCTGCTCGAGATCGAGACGGTACGGGCCGAGAACGAGCGGCTGCTCGCCGAGAACTCCGATCCGGTCGTCGTGGTGGGGATGGGGTGCCGCTATCCCGGCGGTGTGGTGTCCCCGGAGGGCTTGTGGGAGCTGGTGCGGTCCGGAGTAGAGGGCATCGGCGAGTTCCCCTCTGACCGTGGCTGGGATGTTGAAGGGCTCTTCGATCCGGACCCTGACGCACCGGGGAAGTCGTACGTTCACCGGGGTGGCTTCCTTGCCGATGTGGCGGGCTTCGACGCCGGGTTCTTCGGGATTTCGCCGCGTGAGGCGGTGGCGATGGATCCGCAGCAGCGGTTGTTGCTGGAGGTGTGCTGGGAGGCGATCGAGCGGGCCGGCGTGGATCCGGTGGGTCTGCGGGGTTCGCGGACCGGTGTCTTCGCCGGTGTGATGTCCCAGGACTACGGTCGGCTCGGTGACGCGGCCGGTGACAGCGCCGACGGCTTCAGCACCAGTGTCATGGGCTCCGTCATTTCCGGCCGGGTGTCGTATGCGCTGGGGCTGGAAGGTCCGGCGGTGACGGTGGACACGGCGTGTTCGTCGTCGTTGGTGGCGTTGCATCTCGCTGCGCAGGCGTTGCGGGTGGGTG
>NZ_JBVIYV010000026.1:0-1659 GCF_055592265.1 Streptomyces sp. NPDC041129
CTCGTGCCTGCCCTGTTCGCGCCAGGCGGCCAGGGCGGACTGTACGGCGGCACCGTCTGCGGGACGGTCCGGGCGGGCGGTGCCGCGGACCCAGGAGGCGGCCGCGGCAGGATCGGTGGCGAAGGCGGCGAGCCGCTCGCGGGCCTCGGCCAGGGAGGTCGCGGCGAAGGCGAGGCGCTCCTCAAGGGCCATGCGCCCGGTCTGCAGGGTCCAGGCGACGGCCGGCAGGTCGGCGTCGGACAACTCACCGAGCCGGGCGTGCAGGCGGCGGGCCTGCTCGACGAGCTGGGCCTCGCTCCTGGCGGACAGCACAAGCAGGAACGGCCCATCAGGAACGGTCTCCGGGCGGGCCGGCTGCGGATACTCCTCGATGACCACATGGGCGTTGGAGCCGCCGCCACCGAAGCTGGAGACACCGGCCAGCCGGGGCAGGGTCCGCCGCTCACCGCCGCTGTCCCGGACCTGACGCCGCCAGGGCTCCAGGGTGCGCTGGACGCGCAGCGGAGTGCGGTCGAAGTCGATGTGCGGGTTCAGGGTGGCGGAGTGCAGGCTGGGCACGAGTTCGCCGTGCCGCATCTGCAGCAGCACCTTGGTGACCCCGGCGATGCCCGCAGCACTCTCGCAGTGCCCGATGTTCGACTTCACCGAGCCGATCGCCAGACGCTCGGGGGCACCACCGGTGCGACGGAACGCCCGCTGCAGACCGGCCACCTCGATGGGATCACCGAGGGACGTACCGGTCCCGTGCGCCTCCAGATAGCCCAGGGCGCCCGGCTCGACACCCGCGGCGATGAGCGCGTCGGCGATCACCTCACCCTGCGCCACCGGCGTCGGCACCGAATAACCCGAGGTACGGCCACCGTGGTTGACGGCGGTGGCCCTGATGACCCCATGGATCCGATCGCCGTCGGCGACGGCCCGCGCCAGCGGCTTGAGCAGGACGGCGCCCACCCCCTCGCCGGGCACGTACCCGTCACCGCCCTCACCGAAGCTGCGGCACCGCCCGTCACTGGACAGGAAGTCACGCCGGCCCAGGACCAGATACTTGTTGGGGTGCGGGGTGAGATTGACCCCGCCCGCCAGCGCCGTGTCGCACTGCCCACCACGGATCGCCTCACAAGCCAGATGGATCGACGTCAACGACGACGAGCACATGGTGTCCACGGCCAGACTCGGACCATGGAAGTCATAGAAGTACGACACCCGGTTCGCGACCGTGGAAGCACTGCCCCACAAGGCGTCCGGCGCTCCACGCTCCTGCGCCTGCGCGCCGAGGAGCTGGTACTCCTGGTACATCACCCCGACGAACACGCCGACCCTGCCACCCCGGGACAGACGGTCGGCGGTGTATCCGGCGTCCTCCAGGGTGTGGTGGGCGCACTGCAGGAACAGACGCTCCTGCGGGTCCAGATGATCCGCCTCCAGCAGCGATATCTGGAAGAACAGCGGGTCGAACCGGTCGATGTCGTCCAGGAAACCACCCCAGGAACCAGCACCGGCATCCGCGTACCGCTGCCGGTCCCAGCGATCCGCCGGGACCTCACGCACGCTGTCCCGGCCCGAACGCAGGTTCTGCCAGAACTCGTCGAGATCGGCCGCCTCCGGATACCGGCCGCTGACCCCGATGATCGCGATGTCACCGTCACGCACGGGTGCCGG
>NZ_JBVIYV010000027.1:0-1259 GCF_055592265.1 Streptomyces sp. NPDC041129
ACGACCCCGATACCCCCGCGCCACGCCGCTACCCGCGACATACAACTCCCCCGCCACACCCGGCGGCACCGGCGACAACGACGCGTCCAGCACATAGGTGCGGGTGTTCGCCAACGGAACACCGATCGGCGACCCACCACCCAGACCCACCCCCGGCCCGAGCTCCAGCCTCGTCACATGCACCGTGGTCTCGGTGATCCCATACATATTGACCACCGACGGCGCATCGACCCCCACCCGCCACCAGCCCCGCAGACGAGCCGGATCCACCGCCTCACCACCCAGAACCACCATCCGCAACGCCGAACCACCCACCACCCCCTCCGGACGGGCATCGATCAGCGCATAGAACGCAGCAGGCGTCTGACTCAGCACCGTCACCCGACGCTCAACCAACACCTCCCACAAATCAGCCGGAGAACGCACCACATCCCACGGCACCAACACCGTCGTGCCCCCGTGCAGCAGCGCACCCCACATCTCCCACACCGAGAAATCGAACGCCTGCGAATGACACCACGCCCACACATCCCCCGACCCGAACCCCGCACCCCACTGCCCCATCCCCGCGAACAACGACCACACACTCCGCAACGACACCTGCACACCCTTGGGCGCACCCGTCGAACCAGACGTATAAATCACATACGCCAAATGATCCGCACGCAACGGACTGACCCGATCGGCATCCGACGGAGCCCGCTCCACTGAAGGCCGCTCATCATCCAGATACACCCGCGGCACCCCCACCGCCGGCAACACCCCATCCGTCACCCGATCCGTCACCACCACCAACGGATCCGCATCCGCCAACACATACTCCAACCGCGGCCCCGGATACCGCGGATCCACCGGCAGATACGCACCACCCGCCTTCACCACCGCCAGCAACCCCACCACCAAATCCACCGAACGCCCAGCAGCCACCGCCACCACCACATCCGGCCCCACCCCACACCCGATCAACTCGAACGCCAACGCATTCGCCCGAGCATCCAACTCCCCATACGTCAACGCCTCCTCACCAGCCACCACCGCCACCGCACCCGGCGACCTCGCCACCCACCCCTCGAACACATCCGACAACAACGACCCACCCACCCCGAACCCCGAACCGTTCCACCCCTCCACCACCAACGACCGCTCCCCAGCACCCAACACATCCACACCCCGCACCGACACCCCCGGCACAGCCACCACCTGCTCCAACACCCCCACAAACCGCCCCACCAACAACTCCGCCACACCCCGATCGAACA
>NZ_JBVIYV010000028.1:0-1129 GCF_055592265.1 Streptomyces sp. NPDC041129
GTGTTGTCGGCCTGGCTGGGGGGCGGGAGGGCTCTGGTGTGGTGGCGGGGTCGGTGCGTGCTGGTGGGTTGGCGTTTGTGTTTCCGGGTCAGGGTGCGCAGTGGTTGGGGATGGGTCGGGAGTTGGCGGAGGCGGTTCCGGAGTTTGCTCGGGAGTTGGAGGTGGTTGCTGGGGAGGTGGACCGGTGGTGGGATCACCGGTTGCTGGATGTGGTGTGGGGTGGGGATGGGGGGGTGTTGGGGCGGACGGAGTTCACGCAGCCGGCGTTGTTCGCTGTTGAGGTGGCGTTGTTCCGGGTGGTTGCGTCGTGGGGTGTGGTCCCGGATTTCGTGGTGGGGCATTCGGTGGGGGAGATCGCTGCCGCGCATGTGGCGGGGATGTTGTCGTTGGGGGATGCGGCGCGGTTGGTGGTGGCGCGTGGCCGGGTGATGCAGCAGGCCGAGGCCGGGGTGATGGTCGCGGTGTCGGGGCCGGTGGGGTTGGTGGGGGAGGTTTTGGCGGGGGTGGCGCCGGAGTTGGGTCCGGTGGTGGTGGCGGCGGTGAACGCGCCGGGGAGTGTGGTGATCTCGGGTGCGCGGGCGGCGGTTGATGCGGCTGCTGCCGAGCTGGAGGGTGCTGGTTGCGAGGTCCGTTCGTTGGCGGTGTCGCATGCGTTTCATTCGCCGTTGCTGGATTCGGTGTTGGAGGAGTTCGGTCGGGTTGCGGCGGAGGTGGTGGTGTCGGCTCCTGATAGTGGTGTGGGGTTGGTGTCGAATGTGACGGGGGGGTTGGCTGATGTTGCTGGTGGGTTCGGGTCGGCGGAGTACTGGGTGCGGCATGCGCGGGAGGCGGTGCGTTTCGGGGATGCCGTGACGTACTTGGCTGGTCAGGGCGTCTGTCGGTTTGTGGAGTTGGGTCCGGGGGCGTTGGTCTCGGCCGTGGTGAGCACGCTGGAGGAGGCGGGGGCGCCGGAGGAGCCTGTGGTCGTGCCGCTGTTGAGCCGCCGGGAACCGGAGTCGAGGGCATTGGTGTCGGGGTTGGGGCGGTTGTTCGTGTCCGGTGTTCCGGTGTCGTGGCGGGCGTGGTGTGTGGGTGGTCGGCTCGTGGACGTGCCGACGTATGCGTTTCAGCGTGATCGGTACTGGCTCAC
>NZ_JBVIYV010000029.1:0-1057 GCF_055592265.1 Streptomyces sp. NPDC041129
TGCTCGTCGGCGACATGGGCCAGCAGACGGGTCAGGGCGTCGCGGTCGCTGACGTCGGCGCGCCGGTGGTCGACGGTCAGGCCGGCGGCGCGCAGGGCGTCCAGCTCGGCCCGCTGGGCGTCGGTCAGCGGGGAACGCCCGGTGAGGACCACGGTGGCCGAGCCGACGTTGGCGGCGATGTCCCGGGCCACGATGAGGCCCAACCCGCCGACTCCGCCGGTGACCAGGTAGACGCCGCCCTCCCGCCAGGGCGTCGGCGCGGGCCGCAGCGGGACCTCGGTGGGACGGCGGACCAGCCGGCGGCCGTCCCGGTGGCGCACCTCCGGCTCCGGGCCGGTGGCCGCCTCGGCGGCGAGGCGGGCGGCGACGGTGGCCGGGTCGGCGCCGTCCAGGCACTCCACGTACTGCGTGTGCAGCCGCGGGTTCTCCAGATGGACCGTGCGCAGCAGCCCCGCCAGACCGCCGAGGCAGGCGGCGGTGTCGTCCCCGGCGGTGCCCACGGCGGCGACCTGGAGCAGGGTGGGCCGCCGGACACCACGCAGCAGCAGATCGCGGGTCAGGGTGAACACCTGGCGCGCCGCGTCGGTGTACCGCTCGTCCAGGGGGCCGTCGGCCGGTTCGACGACGGTGCAGTGCGTACCGGCGGGCAGCGCGGCGATCAGGGCCTCGCGGTCCGCGGCGCCGATCCGGCCGAGGACGACGACGTGCCGTTCGGCGAACGGCTCGCCGGGCGCCGCGGTCCCGTCGCCGGGCAGGTCCGTCCAGCGGGGCCGCAGCAGGACGACGTCGCCGTCGTCACCGGCGGCGGAGCGCCGGGGCGCACCTTCGGTGTCGATGTCGAACCAGCAGCGTTCGCGGGCGAAGGGGTAGCCGGGCAGGCTGATGCGGTACGGGCCGGTGCCCGTGGCACCAAGGAGATCCCACTCGACGTCGCCGCCTTCGGCCCACAGCGCGAGCAGGGCCTCGTGCCTGCCCTGTTCGCGCCAGGCGGCCAGGGCGGACTGTACGGCGGCACCGTCTGCGGGACGGTCCGGGCGGGCGGTGCCGCGGACCCAGG
>NZ_JBVIYV010000030.1:0-1024 GCF_055592265.1 Streptomyces sp. NPDC041129
GTCTACGTCGGCGCCGCCTACCAGATGTACCGGGCGGACGCCGCGCAGGACCCCACGCTCTCGGCGCTCACCGCCTCCGCCTCGTACAACCTCATCGCCAACCGCGTCTCGCACTTCTTCGGCCTGGAGGGTCCGAGCCTGGCCGTCGACAGCATGTGCACGTCCTCCGCGATGGCCGTGCACCTGGCCTGCGCCGACCTGCTGCGCGGCGAGTGCGAGCTGGCCGTCGCGGGCGGCGTCAACCTCAACGTCCACCCCGACAAGTACCTGGCCCTCGGCGAGATGGGGTTGCTCGGCACGCACCCCGGGGCGCGCAGCTTCCGCGACGGCGACGGCTACCTGCCCGCCGAGGCGGTCGGCGCGGTCCTGCTCAAACCGCTGGACGCCGCCCTGCGGGACGGCGACACCGTGCACGCGGTCATCAAGAGCACCGCCTCCCTGCACGGCGGCCGCTCCAACGGCTTCATGACACCCAGCCACCGCACCCAGGTCGCCACCATGCGACGGGCCCTGGAGCGGGCCGGCACCGCACCCGCCGACATCGGCTATGTCGAGGCCGCCGCCAACGGCACCGCCTTCTCCGACGAGGTCGAGGTGCGCGCCCTGCGCGAGGTGTTCGCCGGTGTCACCGAAACCGTTCATGTCGGCACCGTGAAGTCCAACCTCGGCCACCCCGAAGCCGCCTCCGGCATCGCCCAGCTCACCAAGGTCGTCCTCCAGCTCCGGCACGGGCAGGTCGCCCCCCTCGTCGCCACCGGGACCGCCAACCCCCGTCTGGACCTGGACGGTTCGGCCCTCCGGCTCGCCGACGGGCCGACCGGCTGGGAGCCCCGTGGCGGCGTGCCCCGCCGCGCCCTCGTCAACTCCGTGGCGGCCGGCGGCAGTCACGTCAGCATCGTCGTCGAGGCACCGCCCGCTCCCGTCCGCACCGTCGCGGCGGACCCGGCACCGCAGGTCGTCCTGGTCTCCGCCCGCACCCCCGAGCTGCTGCGCACGGCCGTGGGCCGCCTGCACGACTTCCTCG